>NZ_LMJH01000001.1:995137-1479050 GCF_001428965.1 Acidovorax sp. Root275
CTTCTCGGCGATCTTGAGGGTTTACCCAAATAAAAATGGCAAAACGGGGCCTGGGGCATCGTTTGCATCCGATGAATGGGGCGTTTATCAGAAATAGTGCTCAATCGTTTTGGAAATGACTAGCACAGGTGAATGCCTGATCTTTGAGTCCTTGGCCTGGGTGATCAGCGGGCTGTTGCAGAGGTCTTGATATGGCTCAAGGCTGCATGCGTGCCTGGCATTTTTCGTGGGTGCTTCGAAGGGGAACGTCATATAGTCCAAGGTAAGCTTTTGTGTTTCCTGCATGACAGATCCTCTTGTGCCCGCGGGCATCGACGTTGTGGACAGCCCCCACTACTTGCGTGCGTTGACCGATATGGCCGACCAGCGCACCGTGGTCGCTGACGCAGCCATTTACACCGACAACGGCATCAAGCTGGTTGAAAAAGGCACACGCATTGACAGCCGCCTATACGACCGCCTGGTGCAGCACAAGCTGCGCGAGCCCATTGATCGCCATCTGTCCATCGAGAATCCCGTAGACGTACCCGCTTTGCTGGTGGCAGGGCAGGCCATGAGCGAGCAGGAAGTGCTGTTCAATCTGCTGGCAGAAGCGTTGGGTTCTGCAGCCCGGCTGCTGGCGCCGCTGCGTTCGCTGCCCTTGCCTTCATCCATGGCCTGCAAGCTCACCGTGATGCGCGACCAGCGGCCAGAGCTTTTTCAGCACAGCCTCCAGATGATGGCCGTGGCCGTGTTTCTGGGCATCAAGAGCGGGCTGGCGGAGCGCGATTGCGCCAACCTCGCCGCTGCGGCCTTGCTGCACGACCTGGGTGTGCTGCACATGGACCCGGCCTGGATCGATCCCGACCACAAGGTGGTTGGTGCGCAGCGCAAGCATCTGGTGGCACACCCCATCACCGCCATGCTCATGATTCGCGATACCCAGGTCTACCCCAAGGCCGTTGAGGTCGCTGTGCTGGAGCATCACGAGCGCATGGATGGAAGCGGCTACCCGCGTGGCCTGGCAGGTGCCGATATCTCCGCCCTGGGACGTATCTTGCTGCTGGCCGAGGTGGTGGCTGCGTTCTACGAAAAATACGAAGACATGCCCGCGCAGCGCCTGTCGCTGGTGCTGCGGCTGAACCACCGCAAGTTCCCTGCGGCCCTGGTGGCGCACATCCTGCCCCTGCTGCAGGAAGAGGTCGCCCGGGAGTCCGCCCTCATGCCGCTGGGCAACGACGCCTCGCGCCAGATCGACTTGCTGGCCGAAGCTTTTGAATGCTGGGACCAGCTCAAGGTCGCACTGCCCCCCGAAACCAGCGCCAAGGCACTGCCGGGAAGCGCCTTTGTATTCCTCGACGCGCGGCTGTTGGCTCTGCAAAAGGCCTTGCTGGAGGCTGGCTCACATCCCCGGCAGCAGGGCGAGCTCATGGCCCAGTTGCAGGGTGATGCCATCGGCATGGCCGAAGTGGCGCTGGTGGGGCGCGAGGCGCTGTGGCAACTGCAAAGCATCCTGAATGCCAGCCATCGCCGCTGGCCGCAACTGGCAGACCGCGCCACGCCTGCGGATGCGGCGGTGGCGGATTGGTGTGATTGGGCCGTTCGGAGGCTTTGAAGAGAGTGGTCAGCCCACTACGTTTCGCCGCGAGAGTCGATGGCGCGTCGCCCAACCAGCCATGAGCACCGCGAGGATCAGCAGCCCCCACTCAGACAGCGTAGGGATGGATGCAGGCGGTGCGATGCCGATGTGAATCGTGAAGGAATCCGCTGTAGGGCCAGCATCCCAGGTCCAGAGATAGGTGCCCGGTGTGAGTCCCAGACTGGCGAGTGAGGTCGCAGTCCAGGTGGCCGAGGACGTCAGCGCAGAGCCCGAGACGTAGCCTGTCGGGGCGAAGACAAACCCGGGCCCTGTGCTGTCCAGGCCCACCATGTTGCCAGATCCTGCATCCGCCCCGACGGGGCCTCCGCCTCCGAACGCTGGCGGGCCGGATATCCCCAGGTAGGCGTCCACTGTACCTGCCGTGCCGGTGAAGACCAACCCAGCCGAGGCAATGACTCCGGGGAACAGAGGCCCGCTGCCCGCAGGCAAGAGGGCCCCCAGATTCATGCTGCCGCTGCCACTGGCGACCACATTGCCACCGCTTTCAAAAAAGTAGAGCGTATAGGCTGCGAACGTGTTGCCGGACAGGAGCAGCAACAGGGCGACTGCTGCCGATTGGATTGTTTTCATTCAACGGACCCTCTCTTTTTTTGTCCGGCCCATTGTAGGGAGCGTGGCGTGCATTGGCCCAGATTTATATGGCCGGGGATGCACCGGTGTGCAAAGCCTCTCACCCCAAAGTCTTCCTCGCCAGGTACCCCATGGCTTCAAAATACTGGTTATATTTACAGTATTCAAATCGTTCTCCTCTTTGTCTTCACCATGTCTGCGCCACGCCACTCCCTGCGGGTTGTCGCGTCCGATCTGCCATTCGCCGTGCCCGGTGTCTGGCATGCGGACGCATTGGGTGCGGGCCAGCAGTCGGCGCAGTCCACGGGCTATGGTCCTCTGGATGCGCAGTTGCCTGGCGGGGGCTGGCCGGTCGGGGCGCTGAACGAGGTGCTGCAGCCCGTGGCGGGCCTGCACGAATGGCAGTTGGTGCTGCCCGCCCTGGTGCAGGCCACGGCCCGGCGCTCGGGTGCGGTGGTGGTGGTCGCGCCGCCTTGTGAGCCTTTTGGACCCGCGCTGCAGGCCCAGGGGCTGGCGGCCGACCGGCTGTGTGTGGTGCGGGCCGATGCCGCCACCGCACTGTGGGCTGCAGAACAGGCGCTGCGCTGCCGGGAGGTGCTGGCCGTGATGGCCTGGCTGCCGCAGGTGCAGCCCGCAGCCCTGCGCAGGCTGCAACTGGCAGCAGCACAGCAACGGCAACTGCTGTGGGTGTTTCGCCCGGCCAGTGCTGCGCACCAGGCCTCACCAGCCTTGCTGCGGCTGCAGGTGCTGGGGATGGCCATGCCGGGAGGTGTATCCACATTCCCCGGTATGCAGGTGCACATCCTCAAGCGCCGGGGGCCGCCCCTGGCGCAGGGGCTGGATCTACCGGGTTGCCATTCCCGGTTGGCCCAGGTGCTGGCGGCACAGGCCGAGCGCCGACGCTCAGCGCAGGTGGTGGCCAGCACTTTCGCTGCAGCCAAGGCCCCCGGGGTGTTAGCCATGCGCCCACCGCTGGGGGCGCTGGGGGCGCTGGGTATAAGGCCAGAGGGGAGGGGGCATGCACTGGATCGCGCTGCCATGGCCCTGGTGCGATGAGTCTTCACTGTCGCCCGGGGCGTCGGTGCAAGCTGCCGCGGCAGGCTGGTGGGCTTTGCGCTTTACCCCGCGTGTGGCACTGGTGGATGCAGAGGCCGTGCTGCTGGAGGTGTCCTCCACCGAGCGGCTGTGGGGTGGGCGCGAGGTGCTGCTGGCCCAGGTGCTGCAGGCCTGGGTCGAGGCATCTGTCAGGGGCATGGACCCCACAGCTACCAAGGGCGCAGTCGAACGTGGGCCTGCAAGAGCAGGGTTGGTGGCGGGCGCCCAATCGCCTGGCGCGCCGGTGGCTTGGGGCAGTGGCCCCACAGCCCTGGTGGCGCACGCCCGGCTGCGGATGGCCTTGGCGGGGCATGCGCTTCCTGCGCAGGGGCCGCTGGGCCTGCCCCTGCACACGCTGACGGCCGTGCGCCCGCATGTGGCCAGCCTGGAGCGCATGGGCTGCCGCACCTGGGGGGCACTGCGGGCGCTGCCGCGCGCCGGGGTGTCGCGGCGTTTTGGTGCGGCGGTGCTTCGGGTGCTGGACCAGGCCCTGGGGGATGCCCCCGAGGCCCACGCCTGGGTGGAGCTGCCTGAGCAGTTTGTGCTGACGGGCGAGCTGCCTGCGCTGGCAGAGTCGGCCGATGCCTTGCTCTGGAGTACCAGCCGCTGCCTTTGCGCCCTGCAAGGCTGGCTGCAAGCGCGGCAGCAGGGCGTGCTGGGCCTGGAACTGGCCTGGCGCCACGACCTGCGGCGCATCGATGGCGTGGCCATCGCCCCCACGCAAGCGCTGCAGGTTCGCACGGCCCAGGCCACGCAGGACATGGGGCACCTGCGGCGCCTGCTGTCTGAGAACCTGGCGCGCACCACGCTGGCCGCGCCAGCCAACCAGATCACGCTGCGCCTGCTGGAGGCGGCACCACTTCCACACCGCAGCGCGAGCCTGCTGCCGCCCGATGATCTTGGCGGGGGTGATCCCACCGGCGTTCAGGGTGAGGCCTTGCACCAACTGCTAGAGCGCCTGTCAGCCCGCCTGGGGACTGACCATGTGCAGGCCCCGGTGCTGCAGGCCGACCACCGCCCCGAATGCATGCAGCAATGGCGCCCTGCGGCCGAGGTGCTGCGTCTCACGGCAGCGGTGACAAAGCACGCTGCAGCCCGGAATGCCCTCGCCAGCGTTTCCGACAGGCTCCTCGATGCGGCCCCCGATGCCCTGCTGCTGCCCACCTGGCTGCTGAATCCGCCCCGGCGGCTGGCCGTGCAGGGCAACCGCCCCTGCCACCATGGCCTGCTGCGCCTGCTCGCCGGGCCCCACCGCTTTGAGGCTGGCTGGTGGTCTGCGGCCGAGGAGGGCGCAGGCCCAGCCCCCGGTGGGGGGGCGCTGGCCTTGCGCGACTACTTTGTGGCGCACAACGACGTCGCGGGGCTGGTGTGGGTGTTCCGCGAGCGGCTGGCGCCGGAGCCAACCGGGTCTGATGGCCCCCCAGCCGCCGTGCGGCCCCATCGCTGGTTCCTGCATGGGGTGTTTGGGTGATGCCAGCGGAGCTTTTATGGGGCTGATACCGTCCTCTGCATCTTCCGCATCTTCTGCAACTGCCTTGGCGGGGCGTTCCACTGCGGCCCCGCCTGCGCGGCCGACCCCAGCCGTACTGCCGGGCTATGCCGAGCTGCACTGCCTGTCCAACTTCAGCTTCCAGCGGGGGGCATCGCACCCCCAAGAACTCGTGGAGCGCGCACTGGCGCTGGGCTACCAGGCCCTGGCGCTGACGGACGAATGCTCGGTGGCAGGCGTGGTACGTGCCTGGGAAGCGGCCCTGGAATGCGGCTTGCACCTCATCGTGGGCAGCGAGTTTGTGTGGGGCGATCTGCGGGTGGTGGTGCTGGCGCGGGATGCCGAGGGCTGGGGCAACCTGTGCGAGTTCATCACCGCCGCCCGCGCGGCCGCACCCAAAGGGCAGTACCACGTGGGCACGGCCAGCCCATGGGCGGCTTTGAAGGGGTGCGAATTGTTGCTGTCCCCATGTCGGCAGGGCTTTGATGCTTCTGATTTGATAGCTATTAGCGCTTGTCTATCAAGCGCTAGGGGCCAATTTGACTCATATTTTGACGGCCACCTCTGGCTGGCGGTCGAGCTGCACCTGGCACCGGACGACAGCCTGTGGCTGGCCACGCTGCAGCGTGCGGGCGCGGCGCTGGGCTTGCCACTGGTGGCAGCGGGTGATGTGCACATGCACGCCCGTTCGCGCAAGCCGCTGCAGGACGTGATCACCGCCGTGCGCCTGGGCTGCAGCGTGGGCGAATGTGGTTTTGCGCTGCAGCCCAATGCCGAGCGCCACCTGCGCCGGCGCGTGCGACTGGCGGGCATCTACCCGCCCGAGTTGCTGGACGCCACGCTCACGGTGGCGGGGCGCTGCACTTTCCGCCTGGATGAAATCAAGTACCAGTACCCGCTGGAGACGGTGCCCGCCGGCATGACACCCGCACAGGCCCTGGCCTGGCTGGTGGATGTGGGCGTGCAGGGCGAATACCCGCAAGGCGCGC
The DNA here is from genome assembly GCF_001428965.1 of Acidovorax sp. Root275. NCBI lineage: Bacteria > Pseudomonadati > Pseudomonadota > Betaproteobacteria > Burkholderiales > Comamonadaceae > Acidovorax > Acidovorax sp. Root275. The sequence continues at coordinate 1,000,920 of NZ_LMJH01000001.1, forward strand.
CAGAGAAGGTGTGGGTGCAGATCCGCAAAGAGCTGGATCTGATCGCACACTGCCAGTACGAGATGTACTTCCTCACGGTGCATGACATCGTGCGCTACGCACGCAGCCAGAACATCCTGTGCCAGGGCCGTGGCTCGGCTGCGAATTCGGTGGTCTGCTACATGCTGGGCATCACGGCCGTCCCGCCCGAGAACACCAACCTGCTGTTCGAGCGCTTCATCAGCAAGGAGCGCAAGGAGCCGCCCGACATTGACGTGGACTTCGAGCACGACCGGCGCGAGGAGGTCATCCAGTACATCTACGAAAAATACGGCCGCGAGCGCGCCGCCATCGCTGCGGTGGTCACCACCTACCGCACGCGCAGTGCCCTGCGCGATGTGGGCAAGGCACTGGGTGTGGCGCCGGCCTTGGTCGATGCCTTTGCCAAGGACCACCACTGGTTTGACGAACAGTTCGCCACCGACCGGCTGCAGGAACTGGCTGAAAGCCTGGGCGCACCGCTGCACCGGCACACGGCCCAGCTGTGGCTGGAGCTGGCGGCGGACCTGAAAGGCTTTCCGCGCCACCTGAGCCAGCATGTGGGCGGTTTTGTGCTCACGCAGGGCAAGCTCACGCGCCTGGTGCCGGTGGAGCCGGCGAGCATGGAGGATCGTTCCGTCATCCAGTGGGACAAGGACGACCTGGATACCATGGGCTTGCTCAAGGTCGATGTGCTGGCCCTGGGCATGCTCAGTGCCTTGCGCCGCTGCCTGGATCTGCGCGATGCCTTGCGCGGTGAGCGCTGGGACCTCAAGGGCATTCCGCCCGAAGACCCTGCCACCTACGACATGATCTGCGCCGCCGACACCGTGGGCGTGTTCCAGATCGAGAGCCGCGCGCAGATGAGCATGCTGCCGCGCCTGCGGCCCCGCAAGTTCTACGATCTGGTGGTGGAGGTGGCCATCGTGCGGCCCGGGCCTATCCAGGGTGGCATGGTGCATCCTTATCTGAAGGCGCGAGAGGTCGAGCGGCAGATGCGCAGTGCGGGCAGCACGGAGCCTTTTCCGTTGGAGTACCCGGAGCTGCGCAACGCACTCGAACGCACGCTGGGTGTGCCTATCTTCCAGGAACAGGTGATGCAGATCTCCATCGATGCCGCCGGTTTCACGCCGGGCCAAGCCGATGACCTGCGCCGCTCAATGGCGGCCTGGAAGCGCAAAGGGGGCGTGCACCGGTTTGAAAAGCCGTTGAAAGACGGCATGGTCGCCCATGGTTATGCCGCCGAATTCGCCGACCGCATCTTCCAGCAGATGTTGGGCTTCGGCGAATACGGCTTTCCCGAAAGCCACGCGCACAGCTTTGCCTTGCTGGCCTATGCCAGCAGCTGGCTCAAATGCCACGAGCCCGCGTGTTTTCTGGTCGCGTTGCTCAACTCGCTGCCCATGGGCTTTTACACCGCCTCGCAACTGGTGCAGGACGCACGACGCCACGGCGTGCGTGTGCTGCCCATCGACGTGACCCACAGCAACCACGATTGCACGCTGGAAGGCCCGGCTGAATACCTGCGGCCTGCCAAGGGGTTGCCCACGCCACTGCTACCGCAGCCTGCCGTGCGCCTGGGCCTGTGCCTGGTCGGTAGTCTGGGCAAGGGCGCAGCGGAACGCCTTGAGCAGGCCCGTGCCTCTTCGCCCTTCACCACCGCCGAAGACCTGGCCCTGCGTGCCCACCTGAGCCAGCAAGACCTGCAGGCCCTGGCCGCTGCCGATGCCTTGGTCAGCCTTTCGGGCCACCGGCGCCAACAGATGTGGGACGCAGCCGCGCAGCACACCGCACCCGCGCTGCTGCGCGATGTGCCCGTGCACGAAGCGCTGCTGGCCTTGCCAGCCGCGCCCGAGGGGGAGGAAATCCTGTTCGACTACGCCGCCACCGGTCTCACCCTGCGCCGCCACCCGTTGGCCCTGCTGCGCCCGCGCCTGGACCGCTGGCGCCTGCAGACCGCCCTGCAGTTGAACACCGTGCCCCACGGCCGCAAGGTGCGCGCCTGCGGCATCGTCACCGTGCGCCAGCGCCCCGGTACCGCCAAAGGCACGATGTTCGTCACGCTGGAAGACGAGACGGGCCCCGTCAACGTGATCGTGTGGCCTGCGCTGGTGGACACTTGGCGCAATGCGCTGCTGCGCTCACAGCTGCTGGCGGTGGAAGGCATGTGGCAGTGCAGCGCGCCGGAGGGGGGGGATGCCACCCCCGGTCGCACCCCATCGCCTCCCTCAGAGAACCCGGTGCCGACGGTGGTCCGCCACCTGGTGGCCCAGCGTTTCAAGGACCTCACCCCGCTGCTTGGGCGCATGGCCCAGGCACTGCAGGGCAGCCGGGACTTTCATTGAAGGCAAGTGGCAACCCCCTGAGCGGCTACGCTGGTTGTCTGTGATGAGTGCGAAGCGCCGCAAAACAAGGTGTTGAGATGAGAGGCCTGACTCCAGCGGCTACCGCTCGCGCAGATAAGCGTGGGGGTCGATGAAAAACGCTTTTTTGTAGCCCTGCGTTGCGCCATCCACCTTCCACGGTGCGGGCAGCATGCGCACGATGGAATAGTGCAGGTGTGGCGGTTTACCCTGCGCGTTGCCGCTGGCGCCCAGCGTGCCAATCGCCTCACCAGACGCCACGAAGGACAGGGCCCCGGTTCGGATCGAGTCCAGGTGCGCAAAGTAATGCAGCCGCCAGCGCGGCCCGAGGATCAGTACCACCTTGCCGCCTTTGGCGATTTCCCCTGTAAACAGCACGACGCCGTCCGTGGTGCTCAGCACCGGCGTGCCCGTCTTGCCAAAGATGTCGATGCCCTTGTGCACACCCGAGCTGCCCCAGGGCTCGAACCAGAAGGACTGAGGGTGCCAGTCCTTCGCCAATGCCCAGGCCACCGGGATCTGGATACGCTCCGGAAGCAGCAGGCCCGCCACGAGCGCCGCCAGCAGGGTGAGGCCCAGAATCTTTGCAATTTTCATGAACGCGATTATTCCGCGCCCCAAACGTTGTAGCCGATACCGATCAGCGCGAAGGGTCTGTCTTGCTGGCGGCCTGCCGCGCGGGCTGCGAGGCCGTGCCGGCTGCCCCCTGTACGCCGGGCTTGACAGGCTGCTGGGCCAAGTTCAGCAGCGGCTTGCAATGGGTGTCGTCGTCCGCTGCAGGCACGGTGATGGGTACCAGGGCCAGCGCGGCGGGAGCCACCACGGCGGCTACCACCGCAGCGCCCGCACGCAGCAGCAGCGGGCCGGCTTCGACGCCCACATCCGGGTTGCCAAACGTGCCCCTCACATACAGGGGTGAACGCAGCGAAAAGAACTTCCATTGCAATGACTCGGGCTTGATGCGCAGGTCCAGGGCCTCGGTCCCCAGGTCGATGGTGCCCGTGGCCTCCACCACGGCATCGTCGGTGCTCATCTTCACGATGCGTGTGGTGGCCAGGCCGTCCACCACGGTGAAGTCCGCCACCGCGCAGCGCAGGTGCACTTCCTTGTTTTCCCCAAAGAGCTTGCCCACAATGATGCTGCCCACGTTGAGGGCGGCCAGGTCCAGCATCTGCTTGCTCAGCGTGCCCTCGCGCACATACAGGCGCATCTCGCCCGTGCCGTGGCCCAGCAGCCCGGCCATGCTGTTGCCGGTGCTCTCCAGGGCGATGGCTCCGTCCATGCGTCCAAGGCTCTTCTTCATGAGCTGCACCTTGGGGAACAGCGCAGACAGTTGCAAGCCCTGCACGGTGCCGCGTATCTGCGCCTTGAGGGGGGCTGTGCGTCCATCGATGGTGACCTGCGATTCGATCTTGCCGTCTGCCACGCCAAACGTGAGGGGCGCCAGCCTGAGCTGCGCGTTCTCCATCACAGCGCGCGTGCTCAAGTCCTGCAGCGGCAGGCTCTCGGGGCGGATGATGTGGCGGCCCTTGAACACGATGTCCATGTCCATGGCATTCCAACGCTCAGCCGCAAATTGCGAGTCTGGCAGCACCTTGCCGCCCTGGCTGCGGCTGCGTGGTGTGTTGCCGGACTGGCGGGTGCCCAGCGTCGGCCCCAGGTCTGCCAGGCGCAGCTGGTTGGATGTCATGGTGCCGGTGAGCCGGGGGCGTGGTTTGCCCGAGGTGTATTTCAGCGACCCCTGCAGATCACTCTGGCCCACCTTGCCGCGAAAATCGCTGTACTCCCACACCGCGCGTTCGGGCGCCAGGCTGCCGGTCAGCCGTCCGCGTGTTTCGAACGCCGGGGTATTCGGCAGCACCAGCCCGGTCAGGTCGTACAGGTCGGCCATGCTGCCGCCTTTGAGGAACACCTGAAAATCCAGCCCCGAGAGCGCCCCGGGGTTGGCCAGCACCCCCTCGGCCGAGAGTGCCACGCTGCCTGCGCTGGCATCGATCTGCAGCGGGTAATTCACCACCTTGTTGCGCAGGCTGATCACCTGGCCCGCTCGTCCCCGTCCCTCGATCTGGGCCTTGGCATAGCGGCCTTGCAGTTCAAAGCGCAGGCCATAGGGTGTGGCCTCTGTGGTGGCGACTGCAGGTGGTGTTGCAGCCTGATCGGCCGCACTGGCCGGGGCCCTTGCGACCGCGCTTGCAGGGGCAACGGGCCCCGTCGTGTCAATACGCGCCTTCAGGTCCAGGTCTTTGACGGCGTCGGCATAGGCCAGCACGCCCTGGTGCACCACCAGCTGGTCTACATCAACGCTCCACCCGCTCCTGGGGCCATCCTTGCGCTCAAAGGTCCAGTTGTTGGTGCCTTCGGCCGTGCGGGCCAGAGCCACCTGGGGGTCGATGAGTGCTACGGTATCGATCGACAGGTGCCGCCCCAGAAGGGGCAGCAGGCGCACCGTGGCAGTGGCGCTGCCAATGCGGGCCATGGTGGAAGCATCAGGCAGATCCGCTTTGCCCTTGGAAGGCGCTTTACCATCGGCGCGCTGAAATGGCGGCGCAAACCCCACGGGGTGATCCATCACCAGGCGCTCGGCCTTGACCGTCACGCCGGGTATCCATCGGTGCCATCCTTCTTCCAGGGGTTGGGGCCAGCGCCACGCTGCCGACAAGTCGCCCTCAATGGCAAAGTGCCGGCCCGTGGCTTCGCTGACTTTGTCGTTGACCCAGGGTTTTGCGCGGTTCCAGTCGATCACGGCCAGCAAGGCGCCGAGCACCAGCAGCAACACCGCCACCAGCCCCAGAGCCATCAGCACCCACCGTGCGCAACGTTGCCCAACGCCCGGGGCAGGCACGGTGTGGCCGATGGTCGCGGCAGCGCTCGGCAGATCGGCAGAAGGCGGGGCAGGTGGTGATGGCATGAAAGGCGAATGGGTTATGGCCGCGTTCCGCAGAACGATTCGTTGCACGGGGAATGCGTGGGTGCAGCGTTGGTTCACGCGGCACAGGGCCTCTTGGGTTCATGCTAGCCCGCATCGGCGTGCGATGTGGCGGTGTAGCAGCAACTGCCGCCCTTGTCCTACAGGGCGATACCCGCGCCAGCGCGCCCTAAAATCCGCGCAATATGCACAACCCCCGCCATGCCCACGCCCCGCCCATGCGCGATGGCGTGGGGCCCAGCTGCGTGGTGCTGCCCACCCACGGGCACGGCAGCATGCTGGATTTTCTGGCGCAGCGTCTGCCGGTGGTCACCCGCGACGAATGGTTGCAACGCATGGAGGCGGGCGACGTGGTGGACGAACGTGGCGAACCCGTGGCGCCTGGGCGCCCGTTTGAAGGCAGCCTGCGGGTGTACTACTACCGCAGCCTGCCTGCCGAACCCGCCTTGCCGTTCGCAGAAACGGTGCTGTACCAGGACGAGCATCTCGTGGTGGCCGACAAGCCCCATTTCATGCCGGTAACACCGTCCGGCCGCTATCTGCACAACACACTGCTGGTGCGCCTCAAGCGTCAGCTGGGGCTGCCAGAACTGTCGCCCTTGCATCGCATTGACCGGGACACGGCGGGGCTGGTGCTGCTGTCGGTGCAGCAGCGCACACGCGGGGCCTACCAGGCCCTATTCCGCGACCGCCAGATCACCAAACATTACGACGCGATTGCGCCCTGGCGCGAAGACCTTCTGTTTCCGCGCGAGCACCTCAGCCGTTTGGAGGAAAGCCCGCAGTTCTTCCGCATGCAGGAAGTACCTGGCGAACCCAACAGCCACACGCAGATGCACGTGCTGCAGGTGGCCAGGGCAGGCGATTGGGCGCGTTATCGCCTGTCGCCCGTCACGGGCAAGCGCCACCAGTTGCGCGTGCATATGGCGGCCCTGGGGCTGCCGCTGCGCAACGACCCGTTCTATCCGGTCGTGAACGATCCGCCTGAAGGAGATTATTCGCGGCCGCTGCAGCTTTTGGCGCGGTCGCTGGAGTTCGTGGACCCTGTCACGCGCGAGCCCCGCGCGTTTGAGAGCGCGCAGCGGCTCGATTTGCCGGCTTAGGCCAGATCACCGCTGTTGGCGCATGCCCGCCCATTCCGGGAGTCCCTTGCGCGGGCAGGGCATTGGGTGGAATTTTGGTTTTGAACACAGATAAGGTAACTTGGTTACCCATTCTGGGCAGAGGGCCTGGGAGCTGAAAAATGAAAACAACAGTGAACCCCACCACCCCCCATCGCTCGGTCGCGTTCAAGCTTTCGCTGACGGCACTGCTCAGCCTTCTTCTGGTGCTCATCATCACGATGGGCATCGTCAGCGCCTTGCTCTGGCAGAACTTTGGGCACCTTGCGCGTGGTGATGCGCAGCAATACGCGGCCCAGCTGCGCACGCAGGTGCAGATGTTCGATGAAACCGCACAAGAGCAGGCCAAGCGGGATTTCACGCTGTTCAAGGCCAACTTTCCGGGCAATTTCTCGCTGAGCGAGGTACCCGGGGCCGACGGCAAGCCTGAGGCGACGCTGGCGTTTCAGGGTGCTTCGGTCAACGGCAACTTCGAGGTGGTGGACCGGTTTTCCAAGGACAGCATGGGCGCGGTAGCCACCATCTTCGCGCGTTCGGGCGACGACTTCATCCGCGTGACCACCTCGCTCAAGAAGCAGGACGGCGACCGTGCCTACAAGACCCTGCTCGACCGCAAACACCCTGCCTATGAGTTGATGAACGAAGGCAAAACCTTCATCGGCCGCGCCAACCTGTTCGGCCGTGAGTACATGACGGTGTACGAGCCCATTCGCGAGGGCAACCGGACCATCGGCATCCTGTTCATTGGTTCGGACATCGCCCCCATCCTGGGCAAGCTCAACACCGTGATGGCGGGGCAAAAACTATTTGCCACAGGCGCTGTCTACGCGGTCAACATTTCCTCCGGCCCTGCACGGGGCAGTGTTTTCGGGCTGCCGGGCGCCAATGCGGCACTCAAGATCGATGAGAAAGTGGACGATGCCAAAGCCTGGCTGGCGTCGCTGACGGGCGTGGAGCAAAGCGGGGATTTTGAATCGGCCTGGTCGCCACGCCGCAGCGGCGATGGCGACAATGCCACGCGTTTTGTGGCGGTGCAGCGCTACAAGCCTTGGAGTTGGGCCATCGTGGCCGAGGCGCCGCAGTCTGAAATGATGGGCGAAGCCCGCAGTGTGCTGACCTGGTTGTGGCTGGGGGTGTTGGTGGCCTTGGTATTGCTCGCCGTGGTGCTCGTGGTGGCCACACGCCGCCTGGTGGGGGCACCCGTGCAACAACTGAGCACGGCGCTGGGTTACCTGGCGCAGGGCGACCTCACGCACGCCGTGTCCCTGAAATCCCGTGACGAAATCGGCAGCCTGGCCCAGGCCATGGAGGGCTTTCGCGTTCGCTTGGTCGATAGCCTGAGCACCGTGCGCACCAGCGCGGAAAGTGTGTCCGCCGCCAGCACTGAAATCGCGCAGGGCAACCAGGACCTGTCGGGCCGCACCGAAAGCCAGGCCAGCTCGCTGGAGGAAACGGCGGCCAGCATGGAGCAGCTGGGTGCCACCATCCGCCACAACGCCGACAGCGCCAGCCAGGCCAACCAGCTGGCCGTGGGTGCCAGCCGAGTGGCCGCCCAGGGCGGTGACGTGGTGTCCAAAGTGGTCAGCACCATGCAGAACATCAACACCAGCAGCCAGAAGATTGCCGACATCATCGGTGTGATTGATGGCATTGCCTTTCAGACCAACATCCTGGCACTCAATGCGGCAGTCGAAGCCGCGCGTGCGGGCGAGCAGGGGCGGGGTTTTGCCGTGGTGGCTGCCGAAGTGCGCAACCTGGCCCAGCGCACGGCCGCAGAAGCCAAGGCCATCAAGGAACTGATCGGTGCCAGCAACGCCATGGTGCAGCAGGGCTCGGTGCTGGCCGATCAGGCGGGCACCACGATGCAGGAGGTTGTCAGCTCTATCCAGCGCGTGGCCGACATGGTTTCCGAAATCAGCGCCGCCAGCAGCGAGCAGACCGCTGGTGTGGGCCAGGTGGGAGAAGCGGTGACGCAACTGGACCAGACCACGCAGCAGAATGCCGCGTTGGTGGAAGAAATGGCCGCTGCGGCCAGCAGCCTGCAGACGCAGGCGCACCAGATGGTGTCTGCGATTGCGCAGTTCAACCTGGGGGGGGCTGGTGCCAACACCGGTTTGCCAGCCCTGGCGGGTGGGGCCTCCCGCAACCGGGCAATTTCCGGCTGAATGGCCTAGAAGGCCAAACGCCCGCGGGCTGCGGGCGGCTTTGCCACGGCAGGATCAGCGAAACGGAATGGGCTTGCCCTTTGCAGGAGCGCTTTTCGGAAGCCGCGAATTGAAGAATTCGGCCAGCGCCCGCTGGGTATCGGGGTGCAGCCGCCAGGCGGTCCAGCCCAAGCCAATGCTGCGCAGGTACACGGTGACATGGGCATCCTCCAGCGGGTACTGGATGGCGAGAGCCGGGTTGTCCTGCGACATCACCGGGACTCCACTCCCACTGCTGTCTTGGGGAGCCGGGGTGACTTCGGGCGTCATCTGCGAGCGCAACATGGCCAGCTCACGAATCAGATTTTCGATCTCCGGCGCTGTGAGCGTTTTGTTGATTGCCAGGGTGGCCTGCGTGCGGTCGTCGCTCAGTTGCATGGGGTCTTTCCTTCTTTCGCTGAGAGTTGTGAAGGGCTCCATTGTGCTGCCTCCGGTCTGATGCCTGCCGATGGCCGTGGAAACCCGGGGCCGCAGACCTTCGGCCAAGCCCGGTCCGGACATGCTGCCGCGTGGCTACAATACGGCTGCAGTTGAAACTCTGAAGCGGCGCAGGCCCACCGGATGTCTTCAATGGCCAGACTGAAATACCGTTGTCAATCAACGGGTTACAGAAGGCGGGTGTAGTTCAATGGTAGAACGGAAGCTTCCCAAGCTTCATACGAGGGTTCGATTCCCTTCACCCGCTCCAGCCCTCCCAGGCTGACCAGCTTTTCCCCAACTCCCCTCCGGCTTTATCTCTTTGCACTGCGTGTATTGCGCGGGTTGCCTGCCATCATGTGGCGCTTCGCCAGCAAGCGTTGATTCCGCATATTCATAGTCGTTTTGTTTGGTTGGGCCAAGGACTGGGCCCTTCTAAATTCCGTGTACCGGGTGCCGCAAGCCCTGGCATTTCAACGACACGGAAAGGAAGACGATGTTCACCGCACCATTCACAACCACTTTTGCGCAAACGGCGCGCACGTGGCTCCGCGCCTCCGCGCTGGGCGGCGCCATGCTGGTCTGCAGTGCGGTATTTGCCGCCACCCCCATTCCCGCAGGACCCCTGGTCTCCACCGAGTGGCTGGCACAGAACCTCGATAACCAGCAGGTGCGCATCGTCGAAGTGAGCGTGAACCCGGGCCTTTATGAGCGCGGCCATGTGCCGGGTGCGGTCAACTTCTCGTGGCACCAGGATTTGAACGACCGCGTGCGCCGCGACATCGTGGGCAAGGAGGCCTTTGAGGCGCTGTTGTCCAAGGCGGGCGTATCGCAAGACACCACCGTGGTGCTGTACGGCGACACCAACAACTGGTTTGCCGCGTGGGGAGCGTGGGTGTTTGACATCTATGGTGTCAAGAACGTGAAGCTGCTCGACGGCGGCCGCAAGAAGTGGGAGGCGGAGAACCAGCCGCTGAACAACCGCGTACCGGATGTGGCAGCCACCAGCTACAAGGTGACCAAGGTGAATACCGACCTGCGCGCCCGCCTGTCGGACGCACTGGCAGCCGCCGAAGGCAAGAGCAACGCGAAGCTGGTGGACATCCGCTCGGCCGACGAATACTCCGGCAAGATTTTTGCCCCGGCGGGTGTGCCCGAGCTGAGTATCCGCGCCGGCCACATCCCCGGCGCGGCCAACGTGCCCTGGGGCCAGGCAGTGAAGGAAGACGGCACCTTCAAGTCGGCTGAAGACCTCAAAAAGCTCTACGCCAGCGCAGGCCTGGACGGCAGCAAGCCCATCATCACCTACTGCCGCATCGGCGAGCGCTCCAGCCACACCTGGTTTGCGCTGTCCAAGATCCTGGGCTACAGCGTGAAGAACTACGACGGCTCGTGGACGGAATACGGCAACTCGGTGGGCGTGCCCATCACCAACCCGGCGGGCACCATCTGGGCTGCGAAGTGAATGGGTTGACCGACAGAACCTTTTGGGAAGAAGGTGCAATGCAGAACAAAGAGAGTTTTTGATTTTTGGTAGGGGGTCTCCTTTACAGCCCGCCTTGTGCGGGCTTTTTTATGGGTGAGGTGCAATGACATACAAGATCAATTTCTCTCACGCAGGAAGCTTGGCGCTGCTGGCGGTATTGGTTTGGGCGGCCCAGGCACTGCGGGGCCTGCCCGGCGGGCGCACGCTCGTTTTTGCGCTGGTCACGGGTGCGGTGTTGGGGCTGGTGCTGCAGCGCTCGCGCTTTTGCTTTTACTGCCATGCGCGCGACTGGTTGGAAGACCGCAATCCGCGCGGGCTGCTGGCGATTGTGCTGGCGCTGGCGGTGGGGGTGGTGGGCTATACCGTGGTGCTGGGCAGCTGGCTGCCGGTGCCCCAGCCGGGCAAGCTGCCGCCTGACATGCACATCGGCCCCGTGAGCTGGGTGCTGGTAGCGGCTGGGCTGTCGTTTGGCGCGGGGATGGTGGTGTCGGGCTCGTGCATCAGCGCGCACTGGTACCGACTGGCCGAGGGGTCAACGGTGTCGCCGTTTGCGCTTGTCGGGTCGGCGCTGGGCTTCATCCTGGGTTTCAAGACCTGGAACCCCTTGTTCAGCCTGAGTGTTGCCGATGCGCCCGTGGTCTGGTTGCCCGCCCATCTGGGGTATGGCGGTGCCTTGCTGGTGCAACTTGGCGGGTTGGCCCTGGTGGCTGCCTGGCTGTGGCGTGGCTTTGCACGGGACGCCGCCATCACGTCGGCACCGGGTATCGGGCCTGCCGTGCCCGGGTTAGGCACCGTGTGGCGCAACCTGTGGACCGGGCGCTGGCACTACTGGGTTGGAGGGCTGGCCGTGGGGCTGATTGGCGCCTTCGCGATTGTGCGCATGCGGCCATTGGGCGTGACGGCCACGCTGGGCAGTGCGGCCCGCCAGTGGGCGCAGGGGCAGGGTTGGATTCCCGATCGGCTCGATGGGCTCGACGGTTTTGCGGGCTGCGCCACCGCGCCGCAGTCCACCTGGTTCACTCCCAATGCCTTGCTGCTGGCGGGGCTGGTGACGGGGGCGTTTGTAGCCGCCCTGGCCAGCCGCCAGTGTGCGCCGCGCTGGCCCACCTGGCGCGACGCCGTGCGCGGCCTGTCGGGCGGCGTGTTGCTGGGCTGGGGTGCGATGACAGGGCTGGGCTGCACCATTGGCACGCTGTTGTCCGGCGGCATGGCTGGGGCGCTGTCGGGGTGGGTGTTTGGGGCGGCGGTGTTCTTCGCAGTGTGGGCAGGCCTGCGTGTGAAGGCGGTGCTGCGTCGCTGACGAGGCTGAATATTTTGAAGCGTTTTTGGCCGCTAGCGCTTATCCATAAAGCGCTAGCAGCTATCAAAAGCATATCAACGGGAAGTCGCCCGGGCGCCGGTCACTTCTGAATGTCGCCCAGGCACAGGTACTTGATCTCCACGTAGTCGTCCATGCCGTAGTGCGAGCCCTCGCGGCCCAGGCCCGACTGCTTGACGCCACCAAAGGGCACATGCTCGGTGGCCAGGATGCCCACGTTGGCGCCGACCATGCCGTATTCCAGCGCCTCGGTTACGCGGAAGATGCGGCCCACGTCGCGGCTGTAGAAGTAGCTGGCCAGGCCGAACTCGGTGTTGTTGGCCGCGTCGATGGCTTCCTGCTCGGTCTTGAACTTGAAGACCGGCGCAAAGGGGCCAAAGGTCTCCTCGCGCGCGCACAGCATGTCGGCCGTGGCGTTGGCGACCACGGTGGGTTCAAAGAACTGGCCTGAGCCCAGGGCGGTGAGGCGCTGCCCGCCCGCCACCACCTGGCCGCCCTTGGCCAGCGCGTCATCCACATGGCGCTGCACTTTCGCCAGCGCGGCTTCCTCAATCAAAGGGCCCTGGTTCACGCCGGCTTCAAAGCCGTTGCCCACCTTGGCCGTCTTGACCTTGGCGGCGAACTTGGCCACGAACTCGTCGTACACGCCTTCCTGCACATAAAAGCGGTTGGTGCAGACGCAGGTCTGGCCCGCGTTGCGGTATTTGCTGGCGAATGCGCCTTCCACGGCGCTGTCGATGTCGGCGTCGTCAAACACCAGGAAGGGCGCGTTGCCACCCAGCTCCAGCGACATCTTCTTGACCGTGGGGGCGGACTGCGCCATCAGGATGCGGCCCACCTCGGTGCTGCCGGTGAAGCTGATGTGGCGCACCACGTCGCTCGCACACAGCACCTTGCCGATGGCGATGGAGTTGTCGCTGTCGGCGGGCAGGATGTTGAACACGCCGGCAGGGATGCCCGCACGCAGGGCCAGCTCTGCGGCGGCCAGGGCGGTGAGCGGTGTCAACTCGGCGGGCTTGATGACCACGGTGCAGCCCGCAGCCAGGGCAGGGGCCACCTTGCGGGTGATCATGGCCAGCGGGAAGTTCCACGGTGTGATGGCGGCACATACGCCAATGGGTTGTTTGAGCACCATCAGGCGGCGGCTGTTGTCGAACTGGGGCAACACCTCGCCGTTCACGCGCTTGGCCTCTTCGGCAAACCATTCCACAAAACTCGCACCGTAGGCCACCTCGCCCTTGGCTTCAGCCAGGGGCTTGCCTTGTTCGGCCGTCATGATGCGGCCCAGGTCGTCCTGGTTCGCCATCAGCAGGTCGAACCATTTGCGCAGGATGATGCTGCGCTCCTTGGCGGTCTTGGTCTTCCAGGGGCCCCAGGCCGCATTGGCTGCGGCAATCGCGGCCTCGGCGTCGGCGGGGCCCAGGTTGGCCACATCGGCCAGCTTGAGGCCTGTGGCCGGGTCGTTCACGTCAAAGCGGCTGCTGCCTGCCAACCACTGGCCATGGATGAGGCCGTCGGTCTTGAGCAGCGTGGGGTCGTTGAGCAGTGCGAGGGGGGAAGTCTTCATGTCCATGGGTCTCCGGATGCAGGTGAAATAACGGCAAAAAGAGGGCGCTGTCAGCGCCAAAGTGCGGGCAGTGCGGTGCGTGGATGCGGGGCGACGGGCAGGCTATCACGGGCGGTGCGGGCGGGTGTCGCCTGCGTTGCAGGGCCCTGAGGCAGCTGAAAGATGCTGACCAGCTCGGCCAGACGTGCCGCCTGGCCTTGCAGGCTCTGGGTGGCGGCTGTGCCTTGTTCCGCCAGGGCCGCGTTTTGCAAGGTGGTTTCGTCCAGCCGTGCCATGGTGCCGCTGATCTCGCGGATGCCTTCGTACTGGCGCGCCATGGCGTGGTGCATGTCGCCGATCATGGCGCTGATCTCCTGCACCTGCGAGACGATGGCGCGCACCGAAGCCCCTGCCTGCTGCACATGCTGGTGGCCCTGCGCCACCTTGTCCACGTTGTGGTGAATGAGCCGCTTGATCTCTCGGGCTGCCTCGGCACTGCGCTGGGCCAGCGAGCGCACTTCGGTGGCTACCACGGCAAAGCCCCGGCCTTGCTCGCCAGCGCGCGCGGCTTCCACGGCAGCGTTGAGCGCGAGGATGTTGGTCTGGAACGCAATACCGTCAATCACTGCCGTGATGTCGCTGATGGTCTTGGACGACGTGGAGATGCCTTCCATGGTGGACACCATCTGCTGCACAGCGTGTCCGCTGTCTGCCGCAGCGCCAGAGGCCCCGTCTGCGAGGCGATGGGCCTGCTCGGCCTTGACCGTGCTGTCCCGCACCGAATCGGTCAAGACGGACACGGCAGCGGCGGTTTGCTGCAGGTGGCTGGCCTGCTCTTCGGTGCGTTGGCTCAGGTGGAGGTTGCCGGTGGCCAGCTCTGCCGAGCCGGTGGCAATGCTCTCGCTGCTGTTGCGCACATCGCCGACCAGGGCCGCCAGGCGGCCGCGCATGGTGGCCATGGCCGCCATGACACTGCCCGGCAGGGCGCGCGCCGACCCGGCGGGGGGTGCTGCGCTCAGGTCGCCCTGGGCGATGGTCAGCGCCATGTGCGCCACATCGACCGGCTCGCCCCCCAATTGCCGCGTGATGGAGCGGATGACCATCGCGGCCAGGCCTGTGCCCAGCAGCAGCGCCAAAGTGCAGCTGCCCGCGAGCAGGGCCATGGAGAACACATAGGTAGCCCGACCTTTGGCGGCCAGCGCATTCGCCGCGTCGGTGGTGAACTGCCATTGCTGTTCCACCGCCGCTGCACTGGCCGCAAACAAGCGCTGCGACCGGCCGGTGAACAGGCGCCGCGCTTCTTCTGCCCGGGTGGGGTCGGAGAGCGACTCCCGCGATACGGCGCGCAGCTTGTCCCAGTAGGCCATGGCCGTTTGCGTCACGTCGGCCACCGCCATCCACAAGGCCCGGTCTTCCTCGCCCGTCAGGCGCTGTTCATGTTCGGCGAGGCTGCTGCGCAGCTGGGCATGGGCTTCGTCAATGCCCTTTTCCAGAAGGTCCATCTCGGCGGCGGAGACGGTCATGAGGTGCTGTGCCTGCAGGATCCGGATGGCGGCCAGCTTCTCCTGCCAGGACTTGACGGCCTGCAACGATGGCGTGGTGTTGCGTGTGTAGTGGTCCAGCGTTTCATGGAGCACCAGGATGCGCTGCGCCGCCACAAGGCCCACGCCCGCCAGCAGGGCCAGCAGCAAGCCCAGCGTGCACATCAGGCGCACCCAGACCTTCATGGCGCTGACCGCCTGTAGTGTTTTTCGGATCATGGCGCGCCTGCTGCCCAGCGGCGCTCTACCGAAGCGCCCTGCGTGCGCCAGAAACCGGCGTCAAAGGCCAGGGACCCGCGCAGGTTCGCGGGGGCGGAGGGCAGGTCGCTGGGGGCCATCGACAGGTCGACCAACGGTGTGTGCGAGGGGCCAGCTCCTGCGGGTTCTGTGGACCGGGGCCGGTTGTCTTCATAGCGCAGGATGGCACCCATGTGGGTGGGGCCGTAGGGAATCGCCTGCGAAAAAGCGAGCTGTGCGGCTTCCGACGTGGCAAAGCGAATGAAGTCCAGCGCCATCGCCTGCCGTGGCGTGCCCCGCACAATGGCCCAGTAGTCCATCTCATAGATCGCATCCATCCAGACGATGGACAGGCGCAAGGACTGGGTGGCTGCATTGGCTGCAGCCACGCGCCCGTTGAAGGCCGTTGTCATGCTCACCGTGCCGTCGAGCAGGTTCTGCGGCCCTTGTGCACCCGACTCCCACCACACGATGTGGGGCTTGAGTTGTTCCAGCTTCTTGAGCGCGCGTGCCAAGCCGGCTTCACTGTTCAGTTGGGCGTAGACATCGCGGCGGTGCACGCCGTCGGCCAGCAGTGCGATCTCCAGGTTGTAGCGCAGGCCTTTGCGCATGCCGCGTTTGCCGGGGAAGCGTTTGGTGTCCCAGAAGTCGGCCCAGCTTTTGGGCACTTCCTTGCCAAAACGCTGGCTGTCGAAGGCCAGCACGGTAGACCACACGAAGGCCCCAAGTCCGCAGTCTTGCACCGTGCCGGGTAGCAGCATGCTGGCGTGGGGCACGCTCGTGCGGTCAATGCGCTCGAAGTGTCCTGCGGCGCAGCCATTTGCCAGGTCGACGGATTCCACCTCCACCACATCCCATTCAGGCTTGCCGCGCTTGACCATGGCGCCCACCTGGGCCAGGTCGCCCGTGTATTCAACGCCCTGCACCTTGGCCCCCTTGGCGTTGGGGGTGGCTTCAAAAGGGGCATAGAAGGCCAATTGCTGGGCTTTGGCATTGGCGCCGCCAAAATTGGCCACCGTCAGCGTCTGGCCGAGCGTGGGGCTTACGGCCAAGGCCAGGCAACACGGCACCCCAAGGGCGTGTTTCATAAAAGCTTTGCGCATGCTCAGCCCCTGCGCGTGCGCAGCCATTCCAGCGCCAGCAGCAGGCTGGTGGTGAAGAGGATGAGCAGTGTGGCCACGGCGGCAATGGTGGGCGAAATGTTCTCGCGGATGCCGTTGAACATCTGGCGCGGCAGCGTGGACTGGTCGGCCCCGGCCAGGAAGAGGGTGACCACCACTTCATCAAAGGACGTGGCAAACGCAAACAGTGCGCCGGATATCACGCCCGGTGCAATCACCGGCAGCGTGACGCGAAAGAAGGTGTTGAGCGGTGTTTCACCCAGGCTCAGCGAGGCGCGTACCAGGTTGTGGTTGAAACCCGCCAGCGTGGCCAGAACGGTGGTCAGCACAAAGGGGGCACCCAGGGCTGCGTGCACGATGATGAGGCCGAAGTAGCTGTCGGCCAGGCCCAGCGGCGCGAAGTACAGGTAGGTCGCCACGCCCACCACGATGATCGGCACCACCATGGGGGCAATCAGGATGCTCATGAGCAGGCCTTTGAAGCGGAAGTCTGCCCGCGACAGCCCCACGGCCGCCAGCGTGCCCAGGGCCGTGGCGATCAACGTGGCCGCAGGCGCCACGATGAAGCTGTTGCGCGTGGCGCGCGCCCACTCTGCCGACTCGAACAGGTTGCGGTACCACTTGAGCGACCAGCCCGGGATGGGGTAGGCCAAGAACGAGCTTTCGGAGAACGACAGTGGCACCATTACCAGGATGGGGGCCAGCAGGAACACCAGCACGGCCACGCACAGGGCGCGCACGGCCCACCAGCCGAGCTTGTCGGCCAACGTGGCGTACAGGGGGAATTGGGGCAGGCGAAACATGGTCAGCGACTTTCAGCTTTGGAGGGAGTTATCAGCCCAGACTCAATTCGGCTTTGCCAATGCGGCGGTACACGCCGTACAGCACCAGCGTGGCGGCCAGCAGCAGGGCGCCCAGTGCACAGGCCATGCCCCAGTTCACTTCCACATTGGTATAGCGGGCGATGTAATAGCTCAGCATCTGGTCGTCGGCGCCGCCCAGCAGCGCGGGGGTGACGTAGTAGCCGATGGCCAGGATGAACACCAGCAGCGCACCCGCGCCCACGCCCGGGTAGGTTTGTGGCACATACACCCGAAAGAACGCTGCGATGGGCGAGCTGCCCAGCGAAACCGCTGCGCGCAGGTAGGTGGGGGGCACGCTTTTCATCACGCTGTACAGCGGCAGGACCATGAAAGGCAGCAGGATGTGGACCATCGCAATCACCACGCCCGTTCGGTTGAACAGCAGCGCAAGCGGCTGCTCGATCAGGCCCAGGCCTATCAACCCGCGATTGACGAGGCCTTCGGACTGCAGCAGTACGATCCAGGCGGCCACCCGCACCAGGATCGAGGTCCAGAATGGCACCAGCACCAGGATCATCAGCACGTTGGCCTGGCGTGCGGGCAGCGAGGCCAGCCACCAGGCCAGCGGGTAGCCCAGCAGAAGGCAGAACAGCGTCACCACAAAGCTGATGTGAAAGGTGCGCAGCAAAATGCCGCCAAACGCGCGCTGCTCCTCGGGCATGCGTTCGACCTGGCCCAGCGCATCGCGCTGCAGGTCCACCGAGGCGAGCAGGTAGTCGGGTGTCCAGCGCGCGCCGTTTTTGGCAATGGCACGCCAGAAAGGTGCTTCGCCCCAGCGCGCATCCTTGTCGATCAGCTGGTCGCGGATGGATTCGGGTGCGCCTTGCATGGGCAGGGCGCGGAAGGCGCCCATCACCATCGAGCGTGCGCCGGGCACTTCCGAGTTCAGTCTGCGCGCCAGCGCGCCAGCGTCAGAGCTGTCAGGCAGGCGGGACAGGTCTTTCATGAGCGCGGCATAGGCGGCTGGGCCCGGTGCCTCGTGGCGGTCCCAGCCATGCAGCGCCTCGATGGTGGCGGGCAACGTGTTGGCCACCTCGGGGTTCTCCACCCCGCGCTGCAGCAGTGCGGCAATGGGCACCAGCAGCGTGAGCAGCAAGAACACCAGCAAGGGCAGGGTCAGGGCAAAGGCCCGCCATTTGCGCCGCGCCTCAGCACGCGACAGCGCCTTGCGCAGTGCACCGGGTGCCTGTGCGTCCAGGGCAAGGGCGGCAGGGGCGATGGCAGAAGATGCTTGCATGGTGTCTTGCGCTCCGGGTGCAGTTGACTTACTGGGTGGCCCAGGCGGCGAAGCGTTTTTCCAGCGCCTCGCCCTGGTCGGCCCAGAAGCTCACGCCGAACTGGATAGCTTCCTTGGCATTGATGGCAGAGGTGGGCAGGTCGTCCAGCACCTTCTTGTCCAGCTTGGCGAGGGCGGTGGTGTTGGCCGGGCCGTAGGCGATGTTCTGCGCGTAGGCGGCCTGGTTGGCGGTCTGCATGGTGTAGGCGATGAACTTCACCGCCGCGTCCTTGTTCGGCGTGCCCTTGGGGATGGCCCAGTAGTCCAGGTCATAGATACCGCCGGGCCAGTAGATCTTGAGGTTGCGGCCTTCGCGGTTGGCCGCGTCGATGCGGCCGTTGAACACGGTGGTCAGCACCACGTCGCCCGCCACGAGAAACTGCGGTGCCTGGGCACCGGCTTCCCACCATTGAATGTTGGGCTTGAGTTCGGTCAGCTTCTTGAAGGCGCGGTCGGCACCGTCTTTGGTGGCCAGCACCTTGTACACGTCGGCGGGCTTCACGCCATCGGCCATCAGTGCGAATTCGAGGTTGTAGCGTGCACCCTTGCGCATGCCACGCTTGCCGGGGATCTTCTTGGTGTCCCAGAAGTCGGCCCAGCTGGTGGGGGCAGTCTTGAGCTTGTCGCCGTTGTAGGCCATGACGGTGGACCACACGAAGATGCCCACGGCGCAGTCGGACACCGCAGCGGGCAGCAGGTCGGACTTGCTCACGATCTTGCTGTAGTCGAGCTTTTCATACAGGCCTTCGTCGCAGCCGCGTGCGGCGTCTGGCGACTCCAGCTCCACCACGTCCCAGGTCACCTTCTTGGCCTCGACCATGGCTTTGACCTTGGCCTGCTCGCCGTTGTATTCCACGGCCACGATCTTGTTGCCCAGCTTTTCGTAGGGCTCATAGAACGCTTTCTTCTGCGCGTTGGCGTTGGCGCCACCAAAGTTCACGACGGTAAGTTGCTGCTGCGCAAAGCTGGGCAGTGCCAGGCAGGCGGCCAGGGATGCGCAGGCGATAAGGCTCTTTTTCATGGTGCAGTTTTTCCTTGGGGTTGTGGAGGAACAGGGAAAGGGAACTTGGGTACAGGGGAGCGGAAAAGAGGAATGGGGCGGTGTTCACACGGCATAGATGCGCGTGGAGGCCGGTGGGAACTCCAGCAGCACGGCATCGCCCGGCTGCGGCTGGATGCCCGTGCCGGTGGGGGTGAGGGCCAGTTTCACAACGGCTTGCTCCTGGCCATGGCCCAGGTCGCACATCAGGCGTTGGTGGTCGCCGTAGTAAATGGTGCGCGCCACAGTCGCCGGAACGGCTGAGACCTTGGGGTACTGCGAGTGCGGTTGCAGCACCACGCGCTCGGGCCGCACGCAGGCTTGTACGGGGGCGCCCCGGGCGGCCTGGTTCACGTTGACGCCAGGCAGCAGGTGGCCTCCGGGCAACTGGATGGCCGCCTCGGTGCCTGCGCCTTGCAGGGTGCCCGTGAGCACCGTGCTGTCGCCCACAAAACCGGCCACAAAGCGGTTGGACGGAGCTTCATACAACGTCTCCACATCGGCCAGCTGCTGGATGATGCCTTCGTTGAACACAGCCACGCGGTCGCTCATGGTCAGGGCCTCGCCCTGGTCGTGGGTCACGTACACAAAGGTCACGCCGAGCTGGCGGTGCAGCTCTTTCAACTCAATCTGCATGTGTTCGCGCAGCTGCTTGTCCAGGGCACCCAGGGGTTCGTCCATCAGCACGAGCTGGGGGTTGAACACCAGGGCGCGCGCCAGCGCCACGCGCTGCTGCTGGCCGCCCGACAGGCGCGCAGGCAGGCGGTCTGCCATGCCCGTCAGGCGCACCATGTCCAGGGCCTTCTTCACACGGTCGGCCTGCTCGGCCTTGGGCACCTTGCGCACGGTGAGCGGGTAGGCCACGTTCTGCCCCACGGTGAGGTGCGGGAACAGCGCGTAGTTCTGGAACACCATGCCAAAGTTGCGCTTGTGGGGTGGCGTGCGCGTGATCTGCTTGCCATCGAGCAGGATGTCGCCCGCAGTGGGAGATTCAAAACCCGCCAGCATCATCAGCGTGGTGGTCTTGCCAGAGCCCGAGGGCCCGAGCAGGCTCAGAAACTCGCCGCGCTGGATGTCCAGGTCCAGCGCGCGCACCACCAGTTGTTCACCGTCGTACGTCTTTTGCACGCCGCTGAAGCGGACCAGGGGTTCTGCTGAGGGGGTCATGGTCGGGGGCACCTTGTAAGCAGAATGAAGGTCGGGCCGCATATCAGCTCAGTGCGGCAAAGCTGTCGGCCAGGATGGCCAGGCCCTCGTCGAGCAGCTCGTTGGAGGCGGTCAGCGGCACCAGGATGCGGATCACATTGCCATAGGTTCCGCAGGACAGCAAGATGAGGCCACGCTTGGCCGCTTCGGCAACGACTTTCTTGGTCAACGCCGCGTCGGGGCGGTGGACATCGCCGTCTTCGAACAGCTCGATCGCCACCATCGCCCCCAGGCCGCGCACATCGCCGATGGCGGGTACTTTGGCGGCCATTTCTTTCAGTGCCCTGACCAGCAGAGCGCCCATGTCCTGGCTGCGGGCCAGCAGGTTTTCTTTTTCAAAGGCTTCGATCACGGCCAGCGCTGCCGCACAGGCGACGGGGCTGCCTGCATAGGTGCCGCCCAGGCCACCGGCCGCAGGGGCGTCGATGACATCGGCGCGGCCCACCACCCCCGACAGTGGAAAACCGCCCGCCAGCGACTTGGCGGTGGTGATGAGGTCGGGTGCCACCGGCCATTGTTCACAGGCAAACCAGGTGCCGGTGCGGCCTGCCCCGGTCTGCACTTCGTCGGCGATCAGCAGGATGCCGTGGCGGTCGGCCAGGGCCTTGAGGCCGGTGATGAATTCAGGTGGCGCCACGTAAAAGCCGCCTTCGCCCTGCACGGGCTCAAGGATGAACGCTGCCACACGCTCGGGCTCGATGTCGTTCTTGAAGATCAGCTCCACCGATTGCAGCGCCTGCTCCACGCTGACGCCATGCAGCGCATTGGGGAACAGCGCGTGGTACACCTCGCCCGGAAACGGCCCAAAACCCGTCTTGTACGGCACCACCTTGCCCGTCAGGCCCAGTGTGAGGTTGGTGCGGCCGTGGTAGCCACCCGTGAAAGCGATCACGCCAGCACGCTTGGTGTAGGCGCGGGCGATCTTGATGGCGTTCTCCACGGCCTCGGCACCAGTGGTCAGCAACAGGCTCTTCTTGGCAAATGCACCCGGCGCCAGGGTGTTCAGGCGCTCGCACACTTCCACGTAGGGCTCGTACGCCACCACTTGAAAGCAGGTGTGGGTGTACAGGTCCAGCTGGGCCTTCACGGCGGCGATCACGCCGGCGTGCAGGTGGCCGGTGTTGAGCACGGCGATGCCCCCGGCAAAGTCGATGAAGCGGCGGCCTTCCACATCCCACAGCTCGGCGTTGCGTGCTTTCTGGACGAAGATTTCATGGGCCTGACCGATGCCACGGGCCACGGCGGCATGGCGACGGGTGAGGAGGGCGGCGTTGGTGAAGTGGCGGTCTTGCTGCATGGCGGTGGACATGTGTGATGAACACGAAATGAAGGAATGGGTGAATTCTGAAAGTCACGCAACCTATCGTCCATGTACACCGGCATGCCGTTTTGCGTGCACTGTGCAGGGCCTGGGTCCTGTACAGGCAATCCCTGATCTGGCGCGCGCCAAGTCGGTGCACAATGCGCGCCCGTTTGCGCGGCCGTAGTGCAATCCCCACGCGGATCAGTGGGCAAACCAAGGCGTTCAGAGGACAGAGGGTCTGGAGCCAGGATGCAGCGGCGGGCCGCTTGCCATCTTCCAAAATGGTGCATGAAGACAAAAAAGGCCTCGCAGCGTGCTGCGAGGCCCATGCTCACCGAGGCGCGAAGCTATCCTCTACCGGGCGCACACCCCGGTCGTTGCAGCCACTCCTGTCACCACGGTGTTGTTCGTGACCACGCTGTTCGGTGCAATCACGCGCACCGCGGTGCTGCTTGCGTGGGGTGTTGGAAAACACGCTACGTTGTTGCGCACCACGGCGTTTCCATCGGGGACATCACCGTTCTGGAATTCGGTGTGGCCCACGTTGATGGCTACTTGAAACGTCGTCTGTGTGTTGATGACGACGTTGCCCTCGATCACGATGCCGGGTGCCGACTGCACGGCCATGCCGGTGTTGCCGGCATTGATGAGCTTGTTGTTGCGCACCACGAAGTTGCGGAACCACTCGGCCGAGTCGTACCCCTGCGTGATCGACATCTCCCAGCAGCCGTCCGTCGCAGCATCCTGCTCGATCCGGTTGCCTTCAATCAGCACACCGTCCATCTGGCCGTGGAAGGTCATGTTGCCCCCCTGGCAGACGCCGTTGACCACGGAGTTGCGGATGTAGCGGTTGTTGCGCAGGGTGACGTTGGTGCCACTCAGTCCGCTGCTGCCTGAGAGATAGGTGCCGTGGTTGAAACCGCTGCCGCTGAAGTTGTTGGCCTCGATCAGGTTGCCCTCGATCACGCTGTTCCGGAACTGGCCCAGGATGCCCATGCTGGCGTTGTGATGGATGTGGTTGTTGCGGATCAATACGTTGTTCACGCCATGGGGCGCGCGTGCCTGCGAGTGGATGGCGATCTGGAAGCCGGATATCTCCACGTTCTCGATCACGACGTCGCGGACATTGCCGTTCAACCAGAAGCCCCAGGCCGAGTTGTTGGATCCGTGGATTCGGAGATTGCGGAATGCATACCCGCCGTCGTTCGATGTGTTGCTGTATCGCCCTCCCAGCTCGAAGGGGGCAATCCCGTTGTTGTTGGTGGTCAGCAACGGCGCAGGCCCTGCGCCATATGCATCGAACGTGAGGGGGGCATCTGCGCGGACGTTCATGTTCTCGAACGTGGTAATGCCCACCACCCACGCACCACCGCGTGCGAAGCGCAATGCCGCGCCAGCAGGCAGGGTGTTGACGTTAATTCCTGTGAGGTTTTGCTTGGGGGCGGCCTGGGTGCCGGGGTTGGAATTGCTTCCCGGCACGCAACCGGTGGCGGCGCCTGCCTGGCAGTCCGAGAAGTAATACGTTACGGAGCCACCGGGAGCTGGTGCGGGCGGAGGAGCTGGTGGAGCCGGCGGTGCCGGAGGCGTTGGCGGAGGAGCCGGTGGTGCTGGTGTTGGGACGGGGCTGCTGGCGTAACACGCCTTTTTCACGCCATTCAGGGGGTCGCCAAAAGTGGCGTTGTTGCACATCACGTTGTTGGTGAATGGGCGCGCGGCAGTCCAGGTTGTTCCAGCCCCATAGACCACCTTGGCGGTGCCGCTGAAGCTGCATTGCTGCCCCTCGACGGCGCACAAGGTGTAGCCTGATGGAGGCGCGCCCAGCACCGGCGCAGGAGCTGGCGGTGACGCTGGGGCACTGGCATAACAAGCCTTTTGCACGCCCCACAAAGGGTCGCCAAATGTGGCGTTGCTGCAGTTCGCACCGTTGGTGAAGCTGCGGGGGCTGGTCCAGGTGGTGCCCGCTCCATAAACCACATTGGCCGTGCCGCTGAAGCTGCATTTCTGCCCCTCGATGGCGCAGGGCTTGTAGCCTGCCGGTGGGGTGTGGGCGGTTTCTGCCAGTGCATGGCCCGTGGCTCCGCCCAGGCAAAGTCCCAAGGCCAGGGCCCAGGGCTTGGGCTGAAAAATCCGTGAAGAAGTTCGGTCAGGCGTCCGTGTCAGCATGGGTGTCCCTCAGTGTGTTGGGTGTTGGTTTTCAAACCCGGTTCAGCGTGATCGGTGCCAGGCGGGTTGGGGGGCAAGCCTATCGCTGGGGAACGTGTGCGTGCATATCCAGAAGGCCGAAAAAGGACAGACGGTGGGCGCAATCCGATGGCCGTTATTGGTGACAAAAGGCTGAATACCGCCCGTCGGTCTTGCGCTACCGTTCACATCGGACAGGCCTTTTCGCCGGCAGGACTACCCGGGCTGAAGGCGCCTGCAGACTGGTCCCAAGGGTTGAAAACATCGCGCTGAAACTGCGCAATGTGCCGCTTGCCACCGGCCCGAAAAATCGCGTGGCGGCCTCCGGGATGGGCATGCGAGGCTGGCGGACAATAGAGGCAGGTTGGAGGGGATCTGATGGGGGCTCTGCCCGCGGTCCCTCCAGGCACTCGGCACCACGGAAGGATGCGCGCTGTGCAGGTGCCCGGTCCTGTACACGCAATCCCTGAGCTGGGATCTGCGGGGCCGGTGCACAATTTGGCCCCTTTTCTTGCTCTTTTGATGCTCACTCTCAGCCCGGATCTTCAGACACCGCTGGTCAGCCAGATCGTTGATGGCCTGCGCGGCCTCATCGCTGGGCAGGTGCTAAAACCTGGCGCCAAGCTTCCCTCCATCCGAGCTTTTGCGGCCGCCCACGGCGTGAGCGTGTTCACGGTGGTTGAGGCCTACGACCGCCTGGTGGCACAGGGCTGGCTGGTGTCGCGCGCCAACGCAGGCTTTTTCGTGAAGCGGCGGGGCGATGAAGGGGCCGCGCCCGGCGCTGGTGCGCCCGAGCGGCCGGTGCCCCGTTTTGATGCGCGCTGGTACCTCAAGCAGATTTTCGAGAACCGCAACCTGCCGATGAAACCAGGGTGCGGCTGGCTGCCGCACGACTGGCTGTTTGGCGATGCCGTCAAACGCAGCATGCGCCAGCTGTCGTCCGATGGCCCGGAGCTGGACGGCTATGGTCTGCCGCACGGCCACATGGCGTTGCGCATGGTGGTGGCCGAGTCGTTGGCCGAACACCACCTGGCCGTGGACGCCGACCAGGTGCTGCTGACCCAGGGCTCCAGCCAGGCGCTGGACCTGGTGGCGCGCCGCCTCGTCAAGCCCGGCGATGTCGTGCTGGTGGATGACCCGGGTTACCCCAACCTGTTGTTCATGCTGCGTTTTGCGGGGGGGCATCCTGTGGGCGTGCCACGCACCGCCACGGGCTACGACCTGGCGGCGCTGGAGGCCCTGCTGGCCGAGCACAAGCCCACGGTGTTTTTCACCCAGCCACGCCTGCAAAGCCCCACCTGCTCGGTGGCGTCGGTGGCGCACCTGCACCGGCTGCTTCAGCTGGCCGAGCAGCACAACTTCATGCTGGTGGAAAACGACATCTACGCCGACATGGACACGGGCGTGCGCCCCTCGCTGGCCAGCCTGGACCAGCTCAACCGCGTGATTTACCTGGGCAGTTTCTCCAAGACGATCTCGCCCAACCTGCGCACCGGCTTTCTGGCGGCGCGGCGCGATCTGCTCGATGAGCTGGTGCAGCTCAAGATGATCTCGGGTCTGACCTCGTCAGAGATCACCGAGCGCATCACCTTTGGCGTGGTGACCGATGGGCGCTGGCGCAAGCACCTCAAGTCGCTGCGCGAACGCCTGGCCGAGGCGCACCGCACGGTGGGGCGGCGCTTGCTGAACCTGGGGTTCGAGCTGTTCCACGAGCCCGAGGCGGGTATGTACCTGTGGGCCCGGCACCCCGACCTGCCCGACAGTGCCGAGCTGTCGAAAGAGGCTACCGGTGCGGGGATCATGCTCGGCCCCGGTCAGCTGTTCCTGGTGGAGCCGCGCCCCACAGGCTGGCTGCGGTTTAACGTGGCGTTCAGCCAGGACGAGCGCATATGGCGCTTTCTGGAGCAGCGCATCGTGCTGGGCCAGCAGGTGGCGGAATAGCCTGGCTGCCTCCGTTGGAGCAGCAGTTTGCAAGTTATTTTGGCCGCTAGCGCTTATTGGTAAAGCGCTGAAAGCTATAAAAATGATAGCTCAACCCGCTGAAGCCCGAATTGCCCCTGCAGCTGCCGTTGTGGCGGCGCCTGTTACTACCGGTCAATGATGCGCCGCGCAAACCGCTCCAGGTATTCCATCAGCTGCTCCGCGCCCGCCATGGCCTGGGCTTCGTCACCACTGGCGATGCCCTGGGCCAGTTGCATGTGCGCGCGGGCGCCTTCCGACACCTCACCTTCGTGCTGGTAGGCGTACCAGAAGCGGCGGCACTGCACGATGAGCGGTTGCACGCATTTGACGGCGGAATGGTTCTGGCTGGCCTGGTGGGTGACGAGGTCCAGCTCATGGTCGGCCAGCATGTAGCCGTCGAGGTGGCCACGCGCCGCGGCCTGCACCATGTTTTCAGCACAACGCACGATGGCCTGGCGCTGCGGCGCGGTGGCGCGGCGTGCGGCGTTGGAGGCCAACAATCGCTCCAGCACGCGGCGGGTCTGGATCACGTCCAGGTGATCGGCCAGGTCGATGTGCGACACCAGCAGCCCGCGCCGGGGCTGCTGCACGATGAGCCCGATCGACACCATGCGCAGCAGCGCCTCGCGCACCGGTGTGCGCCCCAGGCCCGTGCTCTCGGCGATTTCGGCCTCTACCACGGGGCTGCCGGGCTGCAGCTGCAGCGTGGAGATCATGGTCTCGATGGCGTCGTAGGCCACGTCCGCCGCGCGCCGCTTGGGCGCGGGGTCTTGCAGGGGGGAAGGGCGGCGGAGTGTCATGGCGGGGTTGTTTGATGGTCAGGGCAGGGGCTTGCGCACGGCATCTTAAGGCCCCCGGCCCCTCGTTCTTCTATGCCCCGCACCCGGCGAAACTGGCGCGGCATAAGCCAGTGCACCCGTGGAACCGGCTTGGCAGGGCCACCGGGTGCGTCCCCCTCCCGCGCAGCGAGAGAGGGGGCAGGCGCCAAAGGCGACTCAGGGGGAGTCACGCCAATCCGGCGCCCGCCTTGCGCAGCTCGGCAATCTGCGGCGCCTTGGGCAGCCACAGCTTGTCGAACTCCTGGATGATGCCGTCGGGGTTGAAGGACGACG
Organism: Acidovorax sp. Root275; assembly: GCF_001428965.1. Classification (NCBI taxonomy): domain Bacteria; kingdom Pseudomonadati; phylum Pseudomonadota; class Betaproteobacteria; order Burkholderiales; family Comamonadaceae; genus Acidovorax; species Acidovorax sp. Root275. The sequence goes on from NZ_LMJH01000001.1 coordinate 1,028,160, forward strand.
CCGTCTTGAAGGCGATGGACGTGCCCTTGAACTTTTCGATGAGGCCGGCTTCGGTGGTCACGATGTCGTTGATCTGCGCATCCAGCGACTGGGACACAAGCCTGCGGATGATCTCTTTGTCCTTGGCATCCAGCCCTTGCCAGATGCGGCCCGACACCAGTGGCGCAAACGGCATGAAGAGGGCGTTCATCTGCAGCAGCGTCTTGGCGACCTTGTCGAAACGCTGGTTCCAGGAGAACTCGATGTCCGCCTCCAGCCCATCGACCTGGCCGTTGCTCATCGCGTCAAACACCTGGGGCGTGGGGATGGGTGTGGGGGCAGCGCCCAGCATTTGATAGAAATCGCGGTACACGGGCGTGGGGTTGATGCGCAGCTTCATGCCCTTGATGTCGGTGGGCACGGCGATGTCCTTGGTGGAGAACACGGCGCGCATGCCGGTGATGCCCCAGCCCAGGCCAATGGTGCCAGTCTCGCGCGGCAACGCCTCCAGCAGCTTGGTGGCGGCCGGGTGCTTGACCAGCTTGGCCACGCTGGGCGTGGAGCGCACAAGATACGGCGCATTGATGGCCGCAATGCTGGAGACGCGCGAGCCCAGCTCTGCCGCCTGGATCCATCCCATGTCGAGCGCGCCCGACTGCAGCTGCTGCATCATCGCCGCCTCGTTGCCCAGCTGGCCCGAGTGGAAAACGGTGACGCTCAGGCGTCCGTCGGTTTCCTTCTTGAGCGCCTCGCCAAACTGCAGCGCGGCGCGGTTCCATGAGTGTCCTGCGGGCGTGATCAGGCCGAGGCGGAACTCCTTGGCATCGGCTGCGCGCACCAGCGCCGGAAAGCCCAGCCCCGTGACGGTGGCGGCGGCCACGGCGTGGCGCTGGATGAAATGGCGGCGGGTGACAGTGTGGGCGGGCGTGGTCGTCATGGTGATCTCCGGGTAGAAGGACGGTGGGAGGGTTGGGGCAGCGGGAGGGGAACGGGGTATGTGGCGCCGCAAAGGCGGGTTACTTGAGCAAGCCGAGCGACAGGCTGGGGAACAACGACAGCACCACCAGCGCCACGCAGCTGATGATGAAAAATGGCAGCGTGACGATGAACATCTTTCCGGGCTTGGCCCCGGTCACGGCGGACGCGACAAAGAAGCTCAGGCCCACCGGAGGCGTCATCAGCCCCAGCACCAGGTTGACCACCACCACCACGCCAAAGTGGCGCGGGTCGATGTGGTACACGTCGGTGGCAATGGGCAGCAGGATGGGCACGGTCATGATGAGCCCGGGGATGCCGTCGATGACGGTGCCGATGACCAGCAGGATCACGTTGAGCAGCAGCAAAAAGGTGACCGGGTCGTGCGCCACGGTCTGCACCCATGCGGCCACCATTTGTGGCACCTTGCCGTAGATCAGCAGCCACGAGAACACCGCAGCGGCCGCCACCAAAAACAGCACGATGGCCGAGTAGATGGCCGATCGCAGCAGGATGGCGGGCATGGCGCTGAAGCGGAACTCCTTGGTCACATAGCGGCCCACCAGGGCCGAGGACAGTGCGCCCACGGCAGCGGCTTCGGTGGGGTTGGCCAGGCCGCTCAGGATGGAGCCCACGATGACGATGGGAATCAGCAGCGTGGGGCTGGCCTGCACGATGGTGCGTGCGCGCTGGGCCAGCGTGCGCTTTTCGCTGCGGGGGTAGTCGTAGATGAAGCCCATGAGGGCGATCACGATGAAGAACATCAGCGTGAGCAGCACACCGGGCAGGATGCCCGCAATCAGCATGTCGCCCACAGCCACCTGGGCGAGTACGCTGAACACCACAAACATCACCGAGGGCGGGATGATCGGCCCCAGCATGCCGCCATACACCGTGAGGCCGGCCGCAAAGGTCTTGTCATAGCCCTGCTTGACCATCTCGGGCACCATGACCTGCGACATGATGGCCACCTGCGCGGTGGCCGAGCCAATGATGGAAGACACCAGCATGTTGGCCAGGATGTTCACGTAGGCGAGGCCCCCCTTGACCGAGCCGATGAAGGCCATCGACAGGTCCACCAGCCGGCGCGTGATGCCGCCGCTGTTCATGATCTCGCCGATCAGGATGAACAGCGGAATGGCGATGAGGCCGTAGCTGTCGACCCCGCCAAACATCTGCATGGGGAACGACTGGAACAGCACCGGGCTGCCGATGCTGAGGATGTACACCGCACCCGACAGGCACAGGCACACCCCAATGGGCACACCCACCAACAAGGCGGCGAGGAAGAACAGGGTGGTGATCATGGTGGGGCTCCGGGCGGGTGGTGCGGGTGTGGCGGAGGGTCAGTTCACGGCGTCGGCGTTGACCACGTCAAAGCCTGCGTGCTTCACGCGCTCCGCAGCGCCCAGGTCTTCGAGCAGGTTGGCCAGCGCATGCACGCTGAAGGTGGCCGAGAAGACTGGCAGGATCAGCTGCAGCACCCAGGTGGGCCAGTTCAGTGTCTGGGTGCGCTCGGTGTAGATGAAGTTGAAGCTGTCGGCCGCAAACTCCTTGGCGTCAAATCCGTAGCGCGCAATGCCGATGGGGTCCATCCACACCCAGCACATCACCAGCATGGCCAGGCCAAACAGCAGCACCCCAGATGTAGCGACCACCTTGGCCACCTTGGCACCCCGGGGGCCCATCTGGTCTGTGAGCATGCCCACGGCAAAGTCCATGCGCAGGCGCGTCATGACCGAGGCGCCCACAAATGTCAGCCAGACCACGGTGTACACCGCCGCCTCGTCAATCCAATAGATTGGCATGCCGGAGTAGCGTGTGACCACGTTGAGCAGGATCAACAGCACCAGCAGGGTCATCAGTGCGGTAAGCAGGTGCCGCTCGACGCGCAATACCTGCGTGGACAACGCCAGCACCCAGCGGACGGGGGCGGGCGGCGATGGAGCTTGCGAGGCTGGTGGACTGGTGAGCGTGGGCATGGTGTGGTTTCGGGGGGAGGGCTTGCCGATGGAAGAAGCAATCGCGTGTTGTTTAATATCTAACAAATATATTTAAAAGCAAAATAGATGCCTGCGGGGTGCGGGTAAGCCCTGAAAAGGATGGCGTGGGAAAACTGGCGGTGCGCCCGTCAGCCCGAGGGCGTGACGGGCTCGCTGGTGGGCGCGGGTGTGCACGCGGCCAGCGTGCCAATGCGCGCGGGCGCCAGCAGGTGTCGTGGGGGCATGGGCATCCAGCCAAACAGGTGCTGCGTGGCCGCGCCGCAGATGCGGCCCTGGCAGGCGCCCATGCCGCAGCGGGTGTGGAGCTTGGCATCGATCCAGCCGTCGCGATCGGCCAATGCAGCGTAGGGCACGTCTTCGCAGCGGCATACCAGGGTGTCGGGCCGTGCCAGTGTCTTGAGTGCCCCGTTCAGTGCGAACGAGGCCTGCAGCGCCTGCGCAAAGTCCTCCCAGCGCGCCAGCTGGGGGCGCAGCGCCTGGGCCTGTTGCACCTGTCCTGCCGCAGCATGGCCTGCCATCGCGCCCTGAACCAGTGCACGTTCGCTGCCGCCAAAGCCGGTGGCTTCACCTGCGGCGAACACACCGGGCACGCTGGTGCGCATGTGGGCATCGACAGCCAGGCCCTGGCCACCGCTCAGCGGCCCGCCCAGTGCGCAGCCCAGCATCTGCCCCAGGTGGGTGTTGGGCACCAGCCCGAACCCGCAGGCCACGCGGTCGCAGGCCATGGTTTCTTCGGCGTGTTGGCCTTTGCGCAGCCTCACTGTTTGCACCTGCGTGGTGCCTTGGACTTCCAGCACATGGCTGCTGGCGCGCAACTGCGGGTGAAGCAGCGTGAGAGCTTGCAACGCCTTGGCAGGCCAGCGCGGCAGTTGCGCTGCAAAGCCAGCGAGCGCGCTCCACGGCGCCTGCTCCGCCACGCGCACCACGGTGGCACCCGCTTTGTTGGCGGTGGCGGCAGCGGCCAGCAGCAGAGGGCCTGTGCCTGCAATGACGATGCGCTGGCCGCGCACGTCGAGCCCTGCCTTGATGAGGGCCTGCAAGGCGCCCGCACCCGTCACACCGGGCAACGTCCAGCCCGGAAAGGGCAGCAACAGCTCGCGGGCTCCGGTGCACAGCACGATGCGGTGGCTGTGCTGCGTCCAGCCCCGGTCTGCGTCTTCCAGCAGCAGGGCCGGGGCCTTGTCGCCGGGTTGGGAATCACCCAGGCCCACCACGCGGGTGCCAGGCAGCAGGCGGATGTTGGTGTGCCGGGCCAGCGCCGCGCGGTGCTGTTGCGCCAGGGCGGGCAAGACCACCTGGGGGCCAGCGCGCCAGATCTGCCCACCGGGTTGCGGGTTGTCATCCACGATGGTGATCGATGCACCGCTGGGAGCAGCAGCCACGGCTGCGGCCAAACCGGCAGGGCCTGCGCCGATGATGAGGATGTCGCAGCGCTCGTGCGCCGAGTGTTGCTCGGTCATGGCGTTGCGCTCCCAGGGGCTGTACCGACATCGGTGTGAATTTGCATGCCCTCGACGCAGACCGTCTGGCACGCCAGGCGTGTGCGGCCGTGGATGCGGACCCTGCATTCGTGGCACACCCCCATGCCACACAGCGGTGCCCGCGCCGCGCCGGTGACCGAGGTGCGTGTGGTGCCGGGTGTTTGCTGCGCCAGCGCGGCGGCGACGCTGGTCCCTACGGGCACCTGGAGGAACGTGCCATTCACCACGATGTGCACCAGGGCGGGTGTTCTGGATGCGGTCATGGTGCGCTCAGGCCCGCAAAGCGGGCAGGTGCAAAGGGCGTGGGGTCGATCGCCGGGGTGCCCCCTGCGATCTGGGCCGCCAGCAACTGCGCGGTGGCCGGGGCGGTGGTCACCCCCAGTCCTTCATGTCCCACGGCCAGCCACAGGTGCGGGTGTTCGGGGTGCGCGCCAATCAGCGGCAGGCTGTCTGGCGTGGCGGCGCGAAAGCCGGTCCAGGTGCGGATGGCGTTGAGTTCGGCCAGGCCTGGCAGGTAGTCGAGTGCCCGTTGCAGCATGCGCGCCATCACGGCGTTGTTGACGGCGGGGTCGGTGGTGTCGAACTCGCGCGATGAGCCGATCAGCAACTGCCCTGTGGGCCGGGGCTGCACGTTGAAGGCCACCGAGGTACCGTCGCTGTGCTGCGCGCTGGTGATGTAGCCCAGCTCCACCAGCTGGTGGTGCACGGTGCCCGGGTAGCGGTCGGTGATGACGAGGTGGCCCTTTTTGGGGCGCAGCGGCAGGCCGGGGCACAGCTGTGGGGCGTGGATGCCGCTGGCCAGCACAATGGCGCCTGCGCTGCGCTGGCTTCCATCGCGCAGGGTGACGGTGTGGCCGTCGATCTGCATCGCTTCAGCCTGCTCCAACACAAGGTGTCCGTGGGCTGCGGCCTGGTCCAGCAGCCACTGGGCTGCGCGCGGGGCGTAGACCACGCTGTCCCCCTGCACCTTGAGCGCACCCGCCAGACCGGGGCGCAGTGCGGGTTCTGCGTGGGACAGGGCGGCCGCGTCGAGCATGTCGCAGGCGATTCCGTGTGCTTGCAGGGTGCTGCGTTTGTCATGGGCCGCCTGCAGCTCTGCATCGTTGGTGGCCAGCCAGAGCGTGCCGCAGGGCGTGAACGCACAGCCCGCATCCATGTGGGGTGCCCAGGTGTGCCAGAGGTCCAGCGACGTCTGGCTCAGCGCCAGCTCGGCAGGGTTGTCATCCATCACCACCAGATGGCCCATGCCCGCCGCCGTGGCACCGCCGAGGCGCGCATCGATGACGCGGACCGACAGCCCTGCCAACACCAGCGCATGGGCGCAGGCGGCACCCACGATGCCAGCGCCAATCACAAGGACATCGGTGTGTTGCATGGGGCGCGGGTGCAGCAGGGTCGGGTTAAAGCCGGATGCCCCAGCCAAAGGGGTCCTTGTCTTCAATCAGCAAAGTAGCGTCGGCGCTCATGTGCGCGCGGCCCCGCAAGGTGGGGATGACCTTGCCATCGTCCTGCAGCGTGTAGCTGGCCTCGAACTGGCTGCCGATGATGCTGGCCTGGCGCCAGAGTGCGCCCGGTGCGAGCTTGCCGTCAGCCGCCAGGCAGGCCACCTTGGCGCTGGTGCCCGTGCCACAGGGCGAGCGGTCATAGGCCTTGCCGGGACACAGCACATAGTTACGGCTGTCGGCCTGGTCGTCGTCGGCAAACAACTCGATGTGGTCAATCTCGCCGCCGTTGTCGCCCCGAATGCCCTGGTCTTTGAGGGCTTGCTGCACGGCGCAGCTATAGCCCATCAACGCCTCCAGGTTGTCGCTGGCTACGCGCTGGCCGTGGTCAGAGATCAGGAAGAACCAGTTGCCGCCCCAGGCCACATCACCCACCACACGGCCGTAGCCGGGCACCTCGATGGCCAATGCGTGGTGCAGCCGGTAGGCGGGCACGTTGCGCACGCTGACCGATCCATCGGCGTGCAGGGTGGTGGTGACGGTGCCCACGGGTGTCTCGATGCGGTGCTCACCGGGCGTGATGCGGCCCAGGTAGGCGAGCGATGCGATCAGCCCGATGGTGCCGTGGCCACACATGCCCAGGTAGCCGCTGTTGTTGAAGAAGATCACACCCGCCGTGTTGGCAGGGTCTTGTGGCACACACAGAAGGGCCCCCACCACCACATCGCTGCCACGCGGCTCCAGCACGGTGGCGGCCCGCCAGGCGTCGTGGCGCTCGGCCAGCAGCGTGCGCCGCTCGGCCATAGTGCCAGTGCCCAGGTCCGGAAAACCATCGATGACAAGCCGGGTCGGCTCGCCGCCGGTGTGGGAGTCGATCACGTGGATGCGTTGCATGGTGCTCTGGTGGTGGTGGAGTAGGGCGCTCAGTGTCTCAGGCGACAGACTGGTATTTTGTAGGGCGCGTGGCCAGGGCCTTGCGCACCACACTCTCGACAAATGCGCGTTCCTCGCCCACCAAGGGCAGGCGCGGGCGGCGCATGTGTTCGGTGCCCACACCCACCAGTGCGTCGATGAGCTTGAGGTTTTGCACCAGCTTGTTGGATACATCCAGGTGCAGCATGGGCGTCATCCACTGGTACAGCGGCAACGCCTCGGCAAATTTGCCCGCCTTCATCAGGTCGTACAGCGCCACGGTTTCGCGCGGGAAGGCGCAGCCCACGCCGGCCAGCAGGCCGTCGCAGCCCAGGGCCAGGCCTTCGTAGGCCAGGTCGTCCACGCCCAAAAAGAGCTGGTAGCGGTCGCCCACGGTGTTGCGCAGGTCGGTGATGCGGCGGATGTCGCCGGTGCTTTCCTTGATGGCGGCGATCCACTCGCAGTCGGCCAGCTCCACCATGTGCTCGGGTTTCAGGTCCACGCGGTAGGCCACGGGGTTGTTGTAGACCATCAGCGGGCGCTGGGCGGCGCCCGCCATGGCGCGCACGTTGGCCATGGCCTCGCGGGCATCGGCCACGTAGATCACCGAGGGCATGACCATGTAGCCGGCCACGCCCAGCTTGTTGCCACCGTCGATGTAGCGCAGAGCATCGCGGGTGCTGGTTTCAGACACATTGGCCAGCACGGGCACGCGGCCATCGGCAGCTTCGAGCGCAATCTTGGCGACCTGCAGTTTTTCTTCCAGGCTGAGCGTGCTGGCTTCACCCAGCGACCCGCAAGTGACCAGCCCATGGATGCCGTTGCGGATCTGGAAGTCGATGTGGCGGGCCGTGCCTTCGGCGTCGATGGACTCGTCGGCGTGGAACTTGGTGGTGATGGCGGGGAAGATGCCTTGCCAGCGGGGTTGTGGGTTCACGAGGGGCTCCTTGGGTCGGTGGGTGGGTTGCAGTTATTAATATATTAACAAGATATTTAAAGTGCGCAAGCGGATTTTTCAGCATTCGTTGGCGCGTGGATCGGGGCGTCCATCCCCGTCCTGTCTCGCTCCCGCCACGGACCACCAGACTGCAAACCTATAATGAAAGGTTGGTCCCCATAGGGGCAGCGACAGGCAACGCGCAGGCGCGGGTCCTGCGGCCTGCCTGCTCCGTGCAACCACTCCATAACACCATGAGCACTCCCACTTTTTCTGTCGCTGACATCCGCAAGTCCTTCCTGGACTTCTTCGTCTCCAAGGGCCACACCGTGGTGCCGTCGAGTCCCCTGGTGCCGGGCAACGACCCCACGCTGATGTTCACCAACTCGGGCATGGTGCAGTTCAAGGACGTGTTCCTGGGCACCGACAAGCGCCCCTACAACCGGGCGGTGTCCGTGCAAGCCTGTCTGCGGGCCGGCGGCAAGCACAACGATCTGGAAAACGTGGGCTACACGGCGCGCCACCACACCTTCTTCGAGATGCTGGGCAACTGGTCGTTTGGCGACTACTTCAAGCGCGAGTCGCTCAAGTGGGCCTGGGAGCTGCTGACCGAGGTCTACAAGCTGCCGCCCGAGCGTCTGCTGGCCACGGTCTACCAGGAAGACGACGAGGCCTACGACATCTGGACCAAGGAGATCGGCCTGCCGCCCGAGCGCGTAATCCGCATCGGCGACAACAAGGGCGGCCGCTACAAGTCCGACAACTTCTGGATGATGGCCGACACCGGCCCCTGCGGCCCGTGCAGCGAAATTTTCTATGACCACGGCGACCACATCGCTGGTGGTCCGCCCGGCAGCCCCGATGAAGACGGCGACCGCTTCATCGAGATCTGGAACAACGTGTTCATGCAATTCAACATGGACGAAACCGGCGCCGTGACCCCGCTGCCCGCGCCCTGCGTGGACACCGGCATGGGCCTGGAGCGCCTGGCCGCCATCCTGCAGCACGTGCACAGCAACTATGAGATCGACCTGTTCGATGCGCTGATCAAGGCCGCAGGCCGCGAGACCGGCGTGGCCGACCTGAACCACAAGAGCCTGCGCGTGATCGCCGACCACATCCGCGCCACCGCCTTCCTGGTGAGCGACGGCGTGATCCCCAGCAACGAAGGCCGCGGCTATGTGCAGCGCCGCATCGTGCGCCGCGCCATCCGCCACGGCTACAAGCTGGGCAAGAAGACGCCGTTCTTCCACAAGCTGGTGGCCGACCTGGTGCGTGTGATGGGCGATGCCTACCCGTCCCTGCGCGAGCAGGAACAGCGCATCACCGAAGTGCTGAAGGTGGAAGAAGAGCGCTTCTTTGAAACGCTGGCCAATGGCATGGAAATCCTGGACGCCACCCTGGACGGCGGCGCCAAGGTGCTGCCCGGCGATGTGGCGTTCAAACTGCACGACACCTACGGCTTCCCGCTCGACCTGACCAACGACGTGTGCCGCGAACGCGACGTCGAGGTGGACGAGGCCGGTTTCAAGACCGCCATGGAAAAGCAGAAGGCCCAGGCCCGCGCAGCCGGCAAGTTCAAGATGGACAAGGCGCTGGAGTACACCGGTGCAGCCAACGCGTTCACCGGCTATGAAAATCTGGCTGAGACTGCAAAAATCATAGCTATCTACGTAGATGGGACAAGCGCTGCAGCCCTAAAGGCTGGTCAAAACGGTGTGGTGGTGCTGGACACCACCCCGTTCTACGCCGAAAGCGGCGGCCAGGTAGGTGACGAAGGCACCATCACCAGTGGCTCCGCCCGCTTTGCAGTGGGCGACACGCTCAAGATCAAGGCCGATGTGTTCGGCCACCACGGCACGCTGGAAGAGGGCACGCTGAACGTGGGCGACACGGTGCAGGCCCAGGTGAACACCGCCGTGCGCGCAGCCACCGTGCGCAACCACTCGGTCACGCACATCATGCACAAGGCGCTGCGCGAAGTGCTGGGCAGCCATGTGCAGCAAAAGGGCAGCCTGGTGAATGCCGATCGCACGCGTTTTGACTTCACGCACAACGGCGCCGTCACCGCGGCTGAGATCCGCGAGATCGAGCACCGCGTCAACGAAGAAATCCTGGCCAACCAGCCCACGCAGGCCCGCGTGATGGACATCGAATCGGCCCAGAAAACCGGCGCCATGATGCTGTTTGGCGAGAAGTACGGCGAAACCGTGCGTGTGCTCGACATCGGCACCAGCCGCGAACTGTGCGGTGGCACCCACGTGCAACGCACGGGCGACATCGGCCTGTTCAAAGTGGTGGGCGAGGGCGGCGTGGCTGCGGGCATCCGCCGCATCGAGGCCGTGACGGGCGCGAACGCACTGGCTTATCTGCAGAACCTGGAAGACACCGTGAACCAGGCCGCCAGCACCCTCAAGGCGCCGGTGGCTGAACTCAATGGCCGCATCAGCCAGGCGCTGGACAATGCCCGCGCGCTCGAAAAGGAAGTGGCGGCCCTGAAGGGCAAGCTGGCCTCCAATCGGGGCGATGAGCTGGTGAACCAGGCCGTGGATGTGAAGGGCCTGAAGGTCCTGGCCGCCGCGCTGCCTGGCGCCGACGCCAAGACACTGCGCGACACCATGGACAAGCTCAAGGACAAGCTCAAGACCGCTGCCATCGTGCTGGCCGCCGTGGACGGCGACAAGGTGCAGATCGCTGCAGGCGTCACCGCCGACAGCGTGGGCAAGGTCAAGGCCGGCGAACTGGTCAACTTTGTGGCCCAGCAAGTGGGCGGCAAGGGCGGCGGCAAGCCCGACATGGCCATGGCCGGCGGCACCGATGCCTCCAAGCTGCCAGCGGCGCTGGCCTCGGTGACGGGCTGGGTCACGCAACAACTGGGCTGATCCCCGAACGTAAACACGTTCGGGTCGTCACAGGGTCACAGTGGCGCAGGCCGCTGTGGTGTGACTGATGTGCTGGTGGCCTTGTCTGCCAAAAAGGGGATGACGGAAAACCGGCTTTCCCCCTACATTCAAGCGCATGGACCCCCTGCGCGAAAGCCCGCAAGAGCCGGTGCCTGCCCATGGCACCCGGCCGAGCTCGTCTGATCCGGGGGCTGCCGAGTTGCCCTGGTGGCGGCGCATCACCGTTCCGTTCGAAGTGGTGATTGCGTCGGTGGTGGTGTCTGCCATGCTGCTGCTTACGGTGCTGCTGGTGTACCAGGTGGGCACCGGCGCCCGGCAGGCCATCATCGCCGCGTCGGACGACAGTGCGCAGCACATCAGCCTGTTGATCAGCGAACGGGTGCACCACATCGTGGACCCGGCGGATGCCACGATCCGGTTGCTGGCGTTTGATCCCATTGCTTCGGCCACCACCCTCCCGGCGCGGCTGCGTCGCCTGCCGGTGTTTGTGCGTCTGCTGGAGCAGAACCCGTTGCTGTCGGCGGTCTTCATCGGCTATTCCGATGGTCAGTTTTTGCTCATGCGCCCGCTGCGCAACGCCGCGCTCCGTGCGCGGCTGGAGGCGCCTGCGGAGGCTGCGTTCCTGGTGCAATCGATGGCGCGCGAGCGCAGCGCGGCGGGGCCAGCAGGCCTGGTCGGACGGTGGAACTACTACGACGCACAACTGCACCTGCTCGATTCCGCCGTGCGCCCCGGCTACCGATATGACCCCCGGTCCCGCCCCTGGTATGCCGAGGCAGCCGAAAAGAACGCGCAGGTCCTCACCGCACCCTATGTGTTCTTCACCACGCAGGAGGTGGGCATCACGCTGAGCCAGCCCAGCGAGGACGGCCGCGCCGTGATCGGCCTGGATGTGGCGCTCACCGACCTGGGCCGGGAGATTGGCGAGCTGCGGCTGATGCCGCGCACCGAGATCGCCGTGGTGGACCAGGACCAGCGCGTGCTGGCCTACCCGGACATGTCCCGCGTGCTGGTGCGTGATGGCAACCAGCCCAGCCTCAAGCTGCGCACGCTCGATGGCCTGGGGGTGCCCAGCCTGCAGGCCCTGCGCAGTTTCGGGGTGAAGGAGGGGCCTTCGCGCCGCTTTGTGGCGGGTGGCGAGGAGTGGCTGGCCAAGGTCATGCCACTCAAGTCGCAGCGCTGGGAGGGGCTGCACATCCTGATGGCCATCCCCACCCGGGAGCTGCTGGCGGACGTGAACGAAAACCTGCAGCGCCAGGTGTGGCTGTCCCTGGGGCTCATCGCGCTGATGCTGCCCTTTGGCTGGCTGGCCGGGAGGCGTGTGGGGCGCAGCCTGTCGGGGTTGGCCACGCAGGCGCAGGCGTTGGCGCGGTTTGATTTTCGGCGGCCTGCGCAACGCCGCATGTCGCCGGTCCGCGAGGTGCGTGCGCTGGGCCAGGTGATGGACCGCATGTCCGACACCATCCAGGAGTTCCTGCACATCACGCACCACATCAGCGCCGAGTCGCGCATGGATCTCATGCTGTCGAGCGTGCTCTACGAACTGGTGCGCGCCACCAGCTGCACTGGCGGTGCGGTGTACCTGGTGGAGGCGCAGCGCGCGGGCCTGCTGCGCACGGCGCGGTACTGCGAAGACCCCGAGCAGCAGTCGCGCTACGCGGAGCACCTGCCCATGGTGTTTTTCATCAACCCTGCCGAGCCGCAGGACGGCGACCGGCATGAAGACGACGACCAGACCACCCCCCAGCGCGTGCTGCGCGTGCAGTTGCGCACGCGCGACGGCCAGCCGCTGGGCCTGCTGGTGCTCCGTTACCGTGCGGACCAGCAGCAGGACGATGTCCACTTTCGGGCGTTTGTCGAGAAGCTCTCGGGCACGCTGTCGGTGGCCATCGAGACGCGCAGCCTGATCGAAGGGCAAAAGAAGCTGTTCGACGCCGTCATCCGTCTGCTGGCCGACGCGATCGACGCCAAGAGTCCCTACACCGGCGGGCACTGCGAGCGGGTGCCCAAGCTGGCGGAGTCCCTGATGCAGCGCATGTGCGAGGCCGAGGAGGGGCCGTTTGCCCCGGTGGCCATGACCGATGCCGAGCGCTATGAATTCCGCCTGGGCGCCTGGCTGCACGACTGCGGCAAGGTCACCAGCCCTGAGCACATCATCGACAAGGCCACCAAGCTGGAGGCGCTCTACAACCGCATCCACGAGGTGCGCATGCGCTTTGAAGTGCTGTGGCGCGATGCGGAGCTGGACTACTGGAAGCAGTACGTGTCCGGCGTGGACCCGGTGCGGCTGCAGCGTGAGCTTTTGCAGCGGCGCGACCGGCTGCAGGAAGAGTTTGCCTTCGTGGCCCGCAGCAATGTGGGTGGCGAATTCATGGCAGATGCCGACATCCAGCGGCTGACCACCATCGGGCGGCAGGTGTGGCAGCGGCATTTTGACGACCGGCTGGGCCTGTCGGCGGCCGAGAAGATGCGGCTGGCCCCCGTGCCGGTGCGCCCCTTGCCCGCCAACGAACCCCTGCTGGCGGACCGGCCAGAGCACATCGTGCGCTGGGGTGCCCGCAAGCCGCCCGTGGAGGTCGGCAACCCGGCCAATCTCTGGGGTTTTGACATGGTGCTGCCCCCGCAGGAAGCCCACCTGGGCGAGTTGCACAACCTTTCGATCCAGCGCGGGACCCTCACCGCAGAAGACCGTTTCAAGATCAACGACCACATTGTTCAGACCATCGTCATGCTCAGCGGCCTGCCGTTCCCGCCGCATCTGGCGCGGGTGCCGTCGATTGCGGGCTCGCACCACGAAAAGCTGGACGGCACAGGCTATCCCCGGCGCCTGAAGGCTTCGGAGCTGACGCTGGCAGACCGCGTGATGACGCTGGCCGATATCTTCGAGGCGCTGACGGCGTCAGACCGGCCCTACAAGCCGCCCAAGACACTGTCCGAATCGCTCAAGATCATGGGCCACATGGTGCGAGAGCGCCACATCGATGCTGAGGTGTTCCGCTTCTTCCTGTGCAGCGGGGTCTGGCGGGAGTATGCGGAGCAGTTTCTGCCGGCTGCGCAGCGGGATGCGGTGGACGTGGAGGCGATCCTGACGTCGATGAACTGATGCGCTGAAAGCGGGCAGTGGCGCCTGTTTCGTGCCTGTTTCGATGCGGGCGCCGCAGTCAGGCGGGGGCGTTCAGAACAGCTCGACGTCGTCGTTGGCCACTTTGGCGGCCAGTTGCCCGCTGGCCACCAGGTCGTCATAAAAACAGACCTGATTGCGGCCGTGTTCCTTGGCGTAGTAAAGCGCCTGGTCGGCCTGGCCCAGAATCTCCACGGGTGAGCCTCGGTTGGTGCTGACAAAGCCCAGGCTGACGGTGACCTGGCCGACCTGCGGAAAGTGGTATTCCTGCACCGCAAGCCGGAAGCGGTTGAACACCCGGTGCGCCGTGCTCAGTGTGGTGGAGCGCAGCAGCACCACAAATTCTTCGCCGCCAAAGCGGAAGATGCGGTCGTGGCTGCGGAACGAGCTGCGCAGGATGTTGGCAATCAGGATCAGCACTTCGTCGCCATACAGATGGCCGAAGCGGTCGTTGACCAGCTTGAAGTGGTCGATGTCCACCACGGCCAGCCATTGCTGCACCGGCTCCCCGGGCAGCGAGCCCTCTTCGGGGGCGATCGATTCGGTCACGGTGCCCGAGCGGCCACTGGCCAGACCGTTCAGCGCGTGGCGCGAGAACTGTTCGTCGAAGGTCTTGCGGTTGAACAGGCCCGTGAGGGCGTCGCGTTCGCTGTAGTCGAGCAGGCTCTGGTAGTTCTGGTAAACCTGAAACACGCCCTTGAGCACTTCCAGCTTGTGCGCCGAGAAAGAGCGGGACTGCGTGATCTCCAGGCAGGTGTTGACCTTGTCATGCATCCACACCGGCAGCCAGAGCACATGGCGGCCCCGGCGGGGCGATGCCAGGGCACTGTCGCCGTGGTTGGCAATGCAATCGCGCAGGGCGGGGTATTTGTCCAGTGTCTCGCGGCGGGGGTCTGCGGCGGCTTCAGAATCGGTGGACACCAGTTGCCCGTCCTCAACCCAGCTGCGGGGGCGCACATGGGGCACGCCACCGTCGGTGAACAGCTCCAGCGCACGCACTTCAACAATGCTGCTGAGCGTTTGCAGCGTGGACAGCACCGACACCTCCAACCGCAAGTGGTCGCGGTGGCCAGTCATTTCGACCAGGTTCTGGAGAATGGGCTTCATTGGGGTGTACGGTGGAGCAGTGGGGGCTGGTTGTCAATGTCGTCGTAGGAACACAACGTCCCACACGCCGTGTCCCAGCCGCAGGCCACGGTTCTCGAACTTGGTCAGGGGCCGGTAGTCGGGCTGTGGGGCAAAGCCTGTGGCGGTGTTCTGCAGCAGGGGTTCGGCGCCCAGCACCTGCAGCATCTGCTCGGCATAGGGCTGCCAGTCGGTGGCGCAGTGCAGGTAGCCGCCGGGCTTGAGGCGGGCGGCCAGCTTGGCCACCAGGGGGGACTGGATCAGGCGGCGCTTGTTGTGTTTGGTCTTGTGCCAGGGGTCGGGGAAGAAGATGTGCACACCATCGAGGCTGCCCTCGGGCAGCATGTGGTCGATCACCTCCACGGCATCGTGCTGCAGGATGCGGATGTTGGCCAGCTCCTGCTCGCCAATGCGTTTGAGCAGCGCGCCCACGCCGGGCTCATGCACCTCACAGCACAGGAAGTTGTCACCAGGGCGCACGCGGGCGATGTGGGCCGTGGCCTCGCCCATGCCAAAGCCGATTTCAAGAATCAGCGGGGCCGTGCGGCCAAAGGCAGCGGTGGCGTCGAGCGGCGCGGGCACATAGGGCAGCACGAAGCGGGGGCCCAGGTCTTCAAAGGCCTTGGCCTGGCCGGTGGTGGTGCGGCCAGCACGGCGCACGAAGCTCTTGATGGTTTTGGGATGGGTCACGCCAGCGGGAGCCCCGCCAGGTGTGGTCGCGGAGGCTGCAGCGGGCACAGCGGTGGGGGCAGAAGCGGTGGTCAGTTCGGTCACGGTGCGCCATTGTAGTTTCGTCGCCACGCTGCGACCCACAGGGTTAGCGCGTCCGAGATGCAACGAATGTGTGGATTTGGCTGTGGTGGCAGGCCCAGCACCTGCGCGGCGCTGGCCAGGGCCTGCAGCGGGTCGGCCAGGTCCAGCGCGCGTGCGCCGTTCTGCTTGGAGAGTTTTTCGCCGTTGTCGCCACATACCAGCGGCGTGTGCAGGTAGCGGGGCGTGGGCACGCCCAGGGCCTGCTGCAGCAGGATCTGGCGCGGGGTGTTGTCTGCCAGGTCTTCGCCGCGCACCACGTCGGTGATGCCCTGGTCGGCGTCGTCCACCACCACCGCCAACTGATAGGCCCAGAGCCCGTCGGCCCGGCGCAGGATGAAATCCCCCACGGTCTGCGTGACATCCTGGTGTTGTTCGCCCAGTCGGCGGTCGTGCCATTGCAGCAGGTGATTTGCTACTGTATTTGTAGCTGATGGCGCATTTCTATCAAGCGCCAGAGCCTGTTTTTGCTTGAAATCTGTGGCGTTGAACCGCCACGAACGTCCGGCGCGGCCCTGCAGCCCCTGGCGGCAGGTACCCGGGTAGGGCAGTGCTGCATGGCGCTCGCGGGTGTGGCCCTGCGCGGCATGGGCGTCTTCGATGTCCTTGCGCGAGCAGGCGCAGGGGTAGGCGTGGCCCTGGGCCACCAATTGGTCCAGGGCCCGCTGGTAGAGCGGGCTGCGGGCGGATTGCCATTGGGTAGGGGCGTCGGGCACCAGGCCGCAGGTGGCCAGCTGCTGCAGGATGAATTCGCCTGCACCCGGCACGCAGCGCGGCGCGTCCACATCTTCCATGCGCACGAGCCATTGCCCTTGCTGGGCCCGTGCGTCCAGCCAGCTGGCCAGCGCCGCCACCAGTGAGCCCGCGTGCAGCGGACCCGTGGGGGAGGGCGCGAACCGTCCGATGTAGCGGGCCCCGGTGGCCGCGCCGGCCTCCGTCATGCCACGGCGAGTGCCAGTTCGAGTCCCGACACGAAGGCATCTTCCACCCGGTGGCCCAGGCACCAGTCGCCACAGGCGCCCAGGCCCATGGTGGCGTCCCACAGGTGGCTCTTGCCCAGTGGGTGGGTGGTCTGCGCATAGCGCCAGCGGCGCGTGTCGGCATGCGCGGGGGTGGCGCGGATGCCCGTGACTTCGGCAAAGGCCTTGATGAGCTTGGCCTGCACGCGGGCTTCGTCGTCTTCCAGGTGTTCGGCCGACCAGGCAGGGCTGGCCTGCACCGTCCAGCGCTCCACGACGTTGCGGCCGGGCTTGGACGACTCGCGCGCCAGCCAGGCAATGCGGTGGTGCGTGCTGCGCGCGGCGTTCCACTGCGGACCCAGCGTGGTCAGGCCGGGGCGCACTGCGTGCGGGTAGGCCAGCATGAGCGTCCAGCAAGGGGCAATGGCCACCTTGGAGAGGGCATCGGTCAACGGGGTGTCCACTGCGGAGCTGGCCAGCAGGGCCTGTGCGGGCACCGAAGGCTGGGCCAGCAACACCGCGTCGAACCCGGCATAGACACGCTGGGCACCCGCAGGTCCCTCGGTGCGCAGTTGCCAGCCGGGGGCATTCAGGGAATCAGGCTCGATGGCCGTGACACGGGTGTGGGTGATGAGCTGGCCGGCCTGCAGCAGCGGCTCGGCCCAGGCGCCCACGAGGGACTGCATGCCCGGGCTGGCCACCCAGTGCGCTTCGCGGTGGGGCAGGCCCGCGGCAGCCACACGCCCTGCGGCGTCGAGCACCTGCACGGAATTGGCGCTCCAGCGCTTGCAGATGCCGGGCACGGTGTCGATGGCGCGGGCAAAGCGCGGGTCGCGCACGGTGAAGTACTGGGCGCCAGCGTCAAAGTTGCCAAAAGGGGAGTCGATGGTGGCGGTGCGGCCGCCGGCCTGGGAGGATTTCTCGAACACCGTCACGCGGTGCCCGGCCTGCACCAGGGTGCGTGCGCAGGCTATGCCAGCCACGCCGGCGCCGATGATGGCGAAATGGCGCTGGGGCTTGCCGGAGCGCGCGGTGGGTGCCGCAGGGGCTGCAGGCATGGGGGCGCTGTTGCGTCGGAGCCGTTTGGCGGGAAGAGGATCAGGTTTGCTCATGGAAGGCCTTTCGGTGACGGTCGGCAAGTGAAATGCAATGCAAAACCAACAGGAACCACTCTACACGCGCCACAGCGTGCGGGCGCGTGCGCTGGGTCAGAAATGATGGTGGTTTTCCAGCAGAGCGCGGCGAGTGGCCGGGCTTTGCAGCTGGTTGAGCCACCACTGCAGTGCCCGCCCCGGTGCGGTGAAGCCGGGACCGCCCCAGGCGTAGTTCACGCGCACATTGCGGTCAGGGCGGGCCACGCGGCGGGCCACCAGCCGGCCTGCTTCGACATAGGGGCGCACCATGGGCTCGGGCAGAAAGCCGCCGCCCAGGCCGCGCAGCTGCACACGCACCTTGGCCTGCATGGTGTCCACGGTCAGCACGTCCTGCCCGCCGAGCAGGCCCATCGTGGCGCCACCGCGCGTGGCCGAATCGGCCACGGCCACGGCACGGTGCTGCAGCAGCATGGCATCGGTGATGGGCTCGGGCGCCGAGGCCAGGGGATGGTGGGGTGCCACCACATAGATGAACAGCAGGTCGCCCAGGGGCGCCTGCTGCAGGCCGGCCACACTGGCGCCAATCACCGATACGCCGATAGCCAGGTCGGCCCGGCCCGAGGTCAGCGCCTCCAGCGTGCCGGTCATGATGCCATCGCGCAGCTTCAGCCGCGTGGGGGGCGCCATGGCATAGAACGCGTCCACCAGTTCCAGCATGGTATGGGGCGAGACCGCGCCATCGACCGAAATGGTGAGCTGGGGCTCCCAGCCCGTGGCCACGCGGCGCACACGATGGGCCACGGCATCAATCTCCTGCAGCAGCCGCACGCCCTCGCGCAGCAGCTCCGCACCGGCTTCGGTGGGCTTGGCCTGGCGTGCACTGCGGTCGAACAGCAGCACATCCAGCGCATCTTCGATCTGGCGCACGCGGTAGGTGAGGGCGCTGGGCACCAGACCCAGTTGCCGGGCGGCGGCGGCAAAGCTGCCCGCCTCCGCAATCACCTGCAGCATGGTCAGCGCATCGGGGGTGAGGACATCGCGTGCGTTTTGCATGGTGGCGCCATGTTAGTTCAGATTATTTGAACATTGCCATCAATTCATCAGCCCCCGCGCAGCACCCTGCAGTTCTACAGTCGGGGCTTGAAAGGAGCACTCACATGCTGACTGTTCGCAAATCCCAAGACCGGGGCCACGCCGACCATGGCTGGCTCAACTCTTTCCACAGCTTCTCGTTCGCCGGCTACTACGACCCGGCCCACATGGGCTTTGGCAATCTGCGCGTCATCAACGAAGACCGCATTGCCCCTGGCACCGGCTTTGGCACCCATGGCCACCGCGACATGGAAATCATCAGCTACGTGCTGTCGGGCGAACTGGCCCATAAGGACAGCATGGGCAATATCAAGGGCATCCCGCCTGGCGATGTGCAGCGCATGAGCGCGGGCACCGGGGTGCAGCACAGCGAGTTCAACCACGCGGCTGGGCAGACCACACACTTCCTGCAGATCTGGATCGAGCCGAATGTGCGTGGCATTCCACCCAGCTATGAGCAAAAGACGTTCGCCGAAGCGCAAAAACGCGGCGCGCTGCGCCTGGTGGCCTCGCCCGATGGGGCGCAAGACTCGGTGACGATCCATGCCGATGCAGCCTTGTATGCTGGCCTGCTCGATGGCGAAGAGGCTGTCGCGCTGACACTGGACCCGGCACGCAAGACCTATGTGCACCTGGTGCGCGGGGCGCTGCGGGCCAATGGCAATGTGCTGTCGGGCGGCGATGCCGTGCTGATGGAGCAAGAAACCGCCTTGTCGTTGACCGATGGCCACGACGCCGAGGTGCTGGTGTTTGATCTGGCCGCCTGACATTCGACATTCATTTTTCAACCCCCTTCACCGGAGTTCTTCACCATGTTCACATCTTTGCAAAACCCCCTGGCCCTGGCATCGCGCTTGCTGCTGGCCGCCCTGTTTCTGCCTGCGGGCATCAGCAAGCTCACCGGCTTTGCTGGCACCGTCGGCTACATCACATCCGTAGGCCTGCCTATGCCCACCGTGGCCGCCGCCGTGGCCGCAGCGGTGGAAGTGCTGGGCAGCCTGGCGCTGATCTTTGGCTTTGGTACACGTTTTGCGGCCCTGGCACTGGCGTTCTTCACGCTGGTGGCGAGCTTCTTCTTCCATGCGTTCTGGAATTTGCCCGCCGACAAACAAATGATGCAGCAGCTCCTGTTCTTCAAGAACGTGGGCGTGACCGGCGGCCTGCTGGCGCTCGCAGCGTTTGGCGCGGGCGGCTGGAGCCTGGATGCGCGCCAGTCTGGCCGCTGATCTGAGGCGAAGAGCCTGTTGTTGACTGCGGGACGGCCACTGCAGGCGTCCCATCCGTTTTTCCGTAGGTCTGTTTTTCCCTCGTTACCACTTGTTTCCACAGGAGTTCTCTCATGGCACACATCGCAGTTGTTTATCACTCGGGTTACGGTCACACACAGCGCCTGGCGCAGGCCGTGGCAGAGGGCGCTGGCGCCCAGTTGATCGCCATTGATGCCGAGGGCAACCTGCCCGAAGGCGGCTGGGAAACGCTGGCCGATGCCAGCGCCATCATCTTTGGCACCCCCACCTACATGGCCGGCCCCAGCTGGCAGTTCAAGAAGTTTGCCGATGCGTCGTCCAAGCCCTGGTTCAGCCAGGCCTGGAAGAACAAGCTGTTTGCGGGCTTCACCAACAGCGCCAGCACCAATGGCGACAAGCAGATCACGCTGGACTACCTGTTCCACCTGGCCATGCAGCACGGCGGTGTCTGGGTGGGCAACGGCATGATGCCCGCCAATTCCAAGGCCGCCACGCGCAACGACGTGAACTGGATTGGCTCCTTCAGTGGCGCCATGTCGCAGTCGCCGTCGGATGCCTCGGCCGCCGAGATGTTCCCTGGCGATCTGGAGACCGGCAAGCAGTTTGGCCAGCGTGTTGCGGACATGGCCGCCAAGCTGGGCAGCTGAAGCTGGTAGGCTGGCGACGTTGTTGTCCAGCCCTCAAGGAACCCCCGATGAATCACTGTTTTTGCCTTGTCCCTGCCATGGATGCGATGGGAGTGTTGTCATGAACGCGCCCCTGCGTCTTTCGGGCCACGCCAAGGACCTGGGCGGTGGTTTCACGGTGCGGCGCCTTTTGCCGGCGGTGCAGCGCCAGGCCGTGGGGCCTTTCCTGTTCTTTGACCACTTTGGGCCGGTGACGGTGGAGCCCGATGCGGGCCACGATGTGCGGCCCCACCCCCACATCGGCCTGGCCACGGTGACCTACCTGTTCTCGGGCGCCATCATGCACCGCGACAGCCTGGGCTACGTACAGCAGATCGAGCCCGGGGCCATCAACTGGATGACGGCGGGGCGCGGCATCGTGCATTCCGAGCGCCGTCCGCAGAATCTCGCAAACCAGGCTTATGTGAACCATGGCATCCAGCTGTGGGCTGCTTTGCCGGTGGCCCATGAAGAGGCCGACCCTTCGTTTGTGCACACGCCTGCCGCTGCCATTCCGCAGGTGCAGGTGGGAGATGCCACCGTGCGGGTGCTGATTGGGGAAGCCTTCGGGCAGACCTCTCCTGTTGCCACCTATTCGCGCACGCTGTACCTCGATGTGCAGTTGCCTGCGGGCGCCACACTGGAGATCCCCGCGCTCGTCCCGGAGATGGCGGTCTACACCGTGGATGCACCGGTCCAGCTAAACGGGGACACAGTGGCCCCACAGCTTCTGGCAGTGGTGGAACCAGGGCGGGCCACACACCTTGCTGCGGGTGACAGCGCCGTGCGCCTGATGGTGATTGGTGGCGATGCACTGGATGCGCCGCGCCACATGTGGTGGAACTTTGTCTCCAGCCGCAAGGACCGCATCGTGCAGGCGGCCAGTGACTGGGATGCGCAGGCCATGGGGCAGGTGCCGGGCGAGGTGGAGTGGATTCCGTTGCCGGAGCGCCGCTTCAAGGCCTGACCTGGGCAAGGTTGTTGGCTTGAATTTTTGAAATTTCAAGCAAAATTGGCATCTGGCGCTTGATGGATAAGCGCTGGTAGCTCACTTATTGATAGCGTTTTCGCTGCTGGCAGGCTCGGGGTCGGTCGAAAGGTCTGCCCCCAGCACCCTGCGTTCATCGAACACAAAACAGCCGCCGTGGTAGTGCGCGCCATCGGTGAGCTCAAAGTACTTGAGAATCCCGCCTTCGAGCTGGTAGACATGCGAGAGGCCTTCTTCGCGCATCAGGATCGCCGCCTTCTCGCAGCGGATGCCGCCGGTGCAGAAGCTCACCACGGTTTTGTCCTGCAGCTCGCTCTTGTGTGCCCGTAGGGCGGGCGGGAACTCGGTGAACTTGTCGATGCGCCAGTCGATGGCGTTGTCGAAAGTGCCGCGGTCCACCTCGAAGGCGTTGCGCGTGTCGAGCGTCACCACCTCGCGCCCTTCGTCGTCATGCCCTTGTGCCAGCCAGCGGTGCAGGGTGACGGGGTCCACCGACGGCGCCCGGCCCTGGGCGGGCTGGATGGTGGGGTGATCCATGCGAATGATCTCGCGCTTGACCTTGACCAGCATCTTGCGAAACGGAACCGTGGCCGACCAGCTCTCCTTGGGTTCCAGATCGGCAAAACGGGCATCGGTGCGCAGCGCATCGACAAAACCGTGCACGGCCTCGGCCGGTCCTGCCAGAAAGAAATTGATACCTTCCTCGGCCAACAGGATGGTGCCCTTGAGGCCTGCCGCAGTGGCGCGCCCATGCAGCACCTCGCGCAACGCTGCCGCATCGGGCAAAGGCACGAACTTGTAGCAGGAGATATTCAGGACGGTGTCGATGGGGTTCACGGCAAATCAGCGCAATGGGGTCGCGTTTCCACTCGGATCAAGGCAACTTCTTGGGATTCCGCGCAGCGCACCGCGCCGCTGTGGAGCGCCGGTGCCTGCGGGTTTCTCAGGCTGCCGGTGTCAGCAGCGTGGTTTCGATTTTGTTGGCCAGCTGGGCGATGGCCAGGGCCGCAGGGCAGCCCGGGGTTTGCAGCAGCAGCAACTGCCGGCGCATCACGGCATCGCGTACCGAAGGGTCGGCCGGAATGTCGCCCATGTGAATCAGGCGCATGGGGCGGCCGGATTCAGTGGTCACAAAGCGGTCCAGCACCTGCTGCAGCTGGCTGGTGATGGCACGGCCGTCGCCCGGGCGTGCGGCCTGGTTGATGACCATGCGCACATGCTGGCGTTTTTGCTGCATGGCCAGCACCTTGATGGCGGCGTAGGCGTCGGTCAGCGAGGTGGGTTCGGGCGTGGCCACGATGAGCACCTCGGAGGCCAGCGAAATGGAGAACAGCACCACGTCGGAGATACCGGCGCCGGTGTCCAGCAGCACCACGTCGTACTGGGGTGTGAGCGCCTGGATCACGCTCAGGAACTGGTTGCGCACCTCCGGCGTCAGGCGCGAATACTCGACCATGCCCGAGCCCGCCAGCAGCACGTCGAAGCCGCCCGGGGCCTGGATCACGGCATCTTCGAGGGTGGCTTTGCCGGTGAAGACGTCGTGCAGGGTGATCTTGGGGTGCAGGTTCAGCACCACATCCAGGTTGGCCAGGCCCAAGTCGGCGTCGAGCACCAGCACGCGCTGGCCACGCCGGGTGAGGGCTGCTGCCAGGTTGGCCGAAACGAAGGTCTTGCCAACCCCGCCCTTGCCGCTGGTGACGGCAATGATGCGGGCCCCCCCAGGACTGGGGGCGTGTGGCGTGGCCGAGCCTGCAGGGGCTGCTGGCGATGTGGGTGGGGGAGGGGACAGCGCGTCGCTCATCATCTAACTTTCAGTAGGCGCTGCCTGTTGGGTTGGGGTCCAGCGGGGGCAGGTCGCCCCAACCCGAGGGGGTGTAGAGCGGGCCAAACAACAGGCTTTTCTCTTCGGCACTGACCGTGCTGTCGGGTTGCTCCTCGATGCTGACGCGGTTGCGGCCTTCTGCCTTGGCTTGGTAGAGCTGGTGGTCGGCGCGGTCGGTCCACAGCAAGGTGGTGGAGCGGATCCACTGCATGGCAAAGGCACCGCCAATGCTGACTGAAACATTGAGCTCCACAGAGCCGGAGACCTTGATGGGTGTGTTGGCCACTGCGCGCCGGATGCGCTCGGCCACCACGCGGCCAAAGCCAGCCTGGCATGCAGGGAGCACCACGGCAAATTCTTCGCCGCCGTACCGCGCCAGCGTGTCCATGGGGCGCACGCAGGCACTGAGCGTGCGCGCCACCGACTGCAGCACGATGTCGCCGGCCAGATGGCCGTGCGTATCGTTCACTTTCTTGAAGTGGTCGATGTCCAGCATCAGCAGCAACGCTGCCTCGCCCGAGCGGGTGACACGGTCGATTTCGCGTTCCAGCACGGCACGGAAGTGCCGACGGTTGGCCAGGCCGGTGAGAGGGTCTTTGAGGGAGAGTTCGCACAGGCCGTCGATCAGGCCTTGCAGGTAGCGCGAGGGCACCTCGCGGTGCAATGCTGCTTCGCTGCCGCCGGCCTGAGCCACCAGCGCGTGGGCAGTATCCAGGCGAAGGTCGCGCAGATCTACCAGATGAGAGGCCGCAGAGTCAGACACAAATGGAGCAAAGAAAGTTGATGAAGTGTACCAGTGCGCCGGTAAGAAAGCCCCTGGCCCCAGGTCTAGGTGAAACCCGCAGCAGCGCTGGGAAAAGGGGGTGGAAGGCCCCGGCTTCAAACCCGTTCCACGGGCTGCGGCAACTGCTGCAACGCCACCAGCGCTTCGCCGTCCGTGCGGTACATCGCCAGGCCGATATTGGGCTCCAGCAAACCTGCCTGGCGCAGCACCTGCTCCGCAGGCAGTTTGAGGCCACTGAGGTGCAGCGTGCCACCCCGCGATTGCAGCAGTGCCAGCAACTGCGCAAAAGTCTCTACGCCCGTCACGTCGATGCGGTTGATGGGCTGGGCCATCAGGCACAGGTGCACCACATCGGGATGGCTGGCCAGGTGTTCGGTGACACGCCGCTCGAGGGCGCTGGCGGACGCAAAATCCAGCTCGGCATCCATGCGCAGGGCCAGCAGCCGGGGGGCAAGGGCGGGCAGATGCCACAGGTGGCGGTCGCGCAGGCTGCCATCCGGGTGCAGGCCCACCTCGATGATGCGGGGGTGCAGCCGCTGGTACAGGAAGTGGCTCAGGTTCATCAGCAGGCCCACCAGCACGCCCCAGTACATGCGCGGGGCCGTGGCCAGCGTCAGCGCGAAGGTCACGCCGCCGATCACGGCCTCCACCCGCGAAACCCGCCACAGGCGCAGCAGCGTGCCTGGTTTGATGAGGCTGGTCACGGCGGTCACCACCACGGCGGCCAGCACCGACTGCGGCACGTGGTACAGCGCCGGGGTCAGCCACAACAGCACCACCAGCACCAGGGCAATCGCAAACAGCGTGGCCCAGCCACTCTTGGCACCCGCATACAGGTTGATGGCCGAGCGTGAGAACGAGGCACTGGTCGCAAAGCTGCCGCACAGCCCGCTGCTGATCTTGGCCAAACCCTGCCCGATCAGATCCTGGTTTTCGTTCCAGCGCTCGCCGGACCGCTGGCTTTCTACCTTGGCGCTCGATGCGGTCTCCAGAAAACTCACCAGCGTGACGACCAGCACCGGCATCACCAGTGCGGAGAAGCTGGACCACGGCAGAGCACCGGGCCAATAAGGGGCAGGCAGGCCCGAGGGCACTGTGCCCACCACGGCCCCGCCAGCGCTGGCGTAGTCTAGCGCCCAGCTCAACGCGCCTGCCGCCCCAACCACTAAGATGGCCGCAGGAAAGTTCGGCCGCCAGCGGCGCGCTAGCATCAGCAGCGCTAGGCTGCCCAGGCCAAAGGCGGCCGCAGTCAGATCAAACAGTCCAGGCGAGGGCGTGGACAGCAATGCCCCCCAGTCTGAGCGCAACCCGGTGAGTGCAGCCAGTTGTGAGCCCAGGATCAACAGCGCTGCGGCCTGGGTGAACCCGCTGAGCACCGGAGACGTCACCAGATTGAGCAGCCAGCCAAAGCGCGCCAGCCCCATCACCAGCTGCAGCAACCCCGACAGGAGGGCGATCCATGCCGCCATGGCCACCCATTGCACGCTGCCAGGCTCGGCCAGCCCGGTGAGCGAGGCCCCAATCAGCAGGCTGGTGAGCGCGGTGGGGCCCACGCCCAGGCGTGTGGAGGCGCTGAACAGCACCGCCACCAGCGCGGGGATCAGCGAGGCATAGATGCCCGTCACCAAAGGCATGCCGGCCAGCGCCGCATAGGCAACCCCCTGCGGGACGAGCATCAGCCCCACCGTCATGCCAGCCCAGAATTCGCCTTTGATCAAGGTGCGGTCGGGCCGCGGCCAGGAAAGAAACGGAAGCCAACGGGTCAACGACACAGCGGGAAAAAACATGGGTACATTGTCGCGCCTGGGCCGCTGCTGCCAGATTCTCGAAATTGTCGGCATCGTCCTACAGGCGCCTAGGTCGCATCCGACCTAGCGCCTACCGGCCAGCGTTTACAGTCTCGCCATGTTTTTACCGCAAGGAGTTTCCGCATGAACAACCTGATGATTTCCCAGCGTCCTGCACACCGTATTGCAACCATCCTGGCCGTGAGCGCCCTGGCCCTGGGGCTGTCTGCCTGCGGCAAGAAGGAAGAGCCCACTGCGGGCCAGCGCCTGGACTCTGCCGTCGCAAAAACCGAGCAGGCCGCCGCCGAAGCCCGTGCCAAGGCAGAAAGCGCCATGCAGAACGCCGAAACCAAGGTGGAGCAGGGTGCTGCGAACGCCGAATCTTCGGTGAAGGAAGCCGCCAACAAGGGCATGGTTTTTCTGAGCGACGCAGAAATCACCGCGCAGATCAGCGCCAGCCTTGCCAAGGACCCCGACCTGAGCGCGGTGAAGATCAATGTCGATACGGCCAATGGCCGTGTCACCTTGAAGGGCCCCGCACCCTCCACCGTGGCCCGTGAGCGCGCCGAAGGCATCGCCAAGGCCGTGAATGGCGTGAGTTCTGTGAACAACCAGCTGGTGGTGAGCGCCAGCTGAAACGCGGGCTGACCTCTGCCCCAGCGCTGCAGTCCACACTGCAGACGCCACGCGCCGCCCGGGTTCACGCCCTGGCGGCGCGCTACCATGGCTGGCATGAAAGAGCATGACACCGACCTCGCCACCCGCATCGTCCACCACGACTACGTTCCGCCTGCAGGGTTCGTAGCACCTCAGCCGGGGGTCTACAAGGCCTCCACGGTCATCTTCCCCAACGTCGCGGCCATGCGCTCACGCGAATGGAAGGACAAAAGCGGCTACACCTACGGGCTGCATGGCACGCCCACCACCTTCATCCTGGAAGAGCGCCTGTGTGCGCTGGAGGGCGGCCTTCAGTGCCTGCTCGTGCCCAGCGGCCTGGCGGCCATTGCCAACGTGGCCCTGGCGTTGCTCAAGCCCGGGGATGAAGTGCTGATTCCCGACAACGCCTACGGTCCGGGCAAGGACCTCGCCAACGGCGAATTGGCGCGTTTTGGTATTACCCATGTGTTCTATGACCCGCTGGACCCGACCGACCTGGCGGTCCGCATCACGCCCGCCACCCGGCTGGTGTGGCTGGAGGCACCAGGTTCCGTCAGCATGGAGTTTCCGGACCTGTGCGAGCAGGTGCGCATCTGCCGCGCGCGGGGCGTGACCACGGCGCTGGACAACACCTGGGGCGCAGGGCTGGCGTTTGCGCCGTTTGACCTAACTGGTGACGGCAGCCTTGGGGTGGATATCTCGGCCCACGCGCTCACCAAATACCCGAGCGGCGGGGGCGATGTGCTCATGGGAAGTGTCGTGACGCGGGACCCGGGCCTGCACATGAAGATCAAGCTCACCCACATGCGGCTGGGCCTGGGCGTGGGCGTGAACGATGTGGAAGCCGTGTTGCGCTCGCTGCCCAGCATCGGCCTGCGCTACCGTGCCCATGACGAGGCGGCCCGCAGCCTGGCGCTGTGGCTGCAGCACCAGCCTGCCATCGCGCAGGTGTTGCACCCCGCGCTGGAGGGAGCGCCTGGCCACGCGCACTGGAAAGCGCTGTGCGGTGCAGCGCGTGCGGGGCAGGGCGCTGCGGCGGGGCTTTTCAGCGTGATGATCGATGCGCGCTATACGCAGCAGCAGGTGGATGCTTTCTGCGACAGCCTGCGCCTGTTCAAGCTGGGCTACAGCTGGGGCGGCCCCATGAGCCTGGTGGTGCCCTACAACATCGCTGGCATGCGCAGCCGCCCGCCCACCCATCTCAAACCAGGCACGCTGGTGCGGTTTTCGATTGGACTGGAAGCGGTGGAAGACCTGCGGCGGGATCTCCAGCAAGCCATGGAGCACGCCTTTCCGGTGGTGTGAGTCCTGTCTTTGGGGGCGGGGTGGTAGTTTCCGCAGTGGCGCAGGGCCCAGGGCTGGCTTAGTGTGAGGGATAGCGGTTTTGCCGCAGCCATTTCAACGTCCAGCCTGCATGAACGCCACACCCTCCAACCCCGTCCCTGAGTCTGCCGACCCGGCCAGGCCACCTGCACCGGATGCCCAGGCGGCCCAGCCCGTCACCCTGCGGCGGCTGGGGTTGGCCGATCCGTTCCGCTGGCTGGCCAAGGGCTTGCAGGATGTGCGCGCCGCCCCCGGCATTGCCGTGTTCTATGGCGTGTGCTTCTGGGGCATGGCGCTGGTGTTGGGCTGGGTGTTCCGCACACGGCCCGAATACACCATGTCGCTGGCCAGTGGTTGCCTGCTGCTCGGTCCTTTTCTGGCCATGGGGCTTTACGACACCAGTCGCAGGCGCGAGGCGGGGCTCCAGCCCGCGCTGAGCGAGTCGCTCACGTGCTGGGACAGCCACATGGGCAGCATGGGCATGCTGGTGCTCGTGCTGGTGGTGCTGGAGCTGCTGTGGGGGCGCGCGTCGCTGGTGGTGTTTGCCGTGTTTTTCAACACCGGCATGCCCTCCACCACGGGCGTGCTGCAAGCGATTTTCAACCCGCAGAACTGGAGCTTTGTGGCGGTGTACGCCTTGGTGGGCGGTATGTTTGCCGCGCTGGTGTTTTCCACCTCCGTGGTGTCCATCCCGATGATTCTGGACCGCGATACCGACGCCCTGACCGCCGGCATTACCAGCATGCGTGTGGTGCTGGAGAACCCCTTGGTCATGTTGCTCTGGGGAGCCCTCATCACCACCATCGTGGCGCTTTCGCTCTGGTTCTGGGGTGTCGGGCTGCTTCTGGCCGGCCCGGTGCTGGGCTTTGCCAGCTGGCATGCGTACCGCGCATCAGTAACCCCACCCAATACCATCTCGGCGGGAGCTTGAAAAAGGCCCATCCTGTTACAGTGAGTCTCTACTTCAGGAAGCAATTACCTTGGCAACACCCAACTACGGATACGAAAAACGCCAGCGCGAACTCGCCAAAAAGAAAAAAAAGGAAGAGAAGCTGAGATCCAAAACACAACAAAGGTCGGACGATCCGCAGGGTAACCAGCCCGCAGACGACCAGCCAGCGGGCGAAGCGGGGGCACCCGATCAGCCTGCAAGCGCCCCTGGCGGCTGACGCGTCCGCTGCGCTTCAGCGCAGCAGTTTTTTGAGTTCCGGCCACACATTGGCCAGCATCTGCGGATGCGCCTCGGCGCGCGGATGGATGCGGTCAGGCTGGAACAGGCGGGTCGGATCGGGCCCGTCGGCCACACCTTTCAGGAAGAAAGGCACCACGGCTACCTTCTGGGCCTTGGCCACCGTGGTAAACAGGCCCGCGAACCGGTTCGCATAGTCGGTGCCATAGTTGGGCGGCACCTGCATTCCCACCAACAGCACCTTGGCCCCCGCGTTCTGGGCTGCCTGGGTCATCCAGACCAGATTCTCCTCGGTATTCTTGAGCGGCAGCCCGCGCAGGGCATCGTTGCCCCCCAGTTCAATCACCACATGGCTCGGCTTGTGCTGCGCCAGCAGCGCCGCCAGACGCGCGCGGCCACCCGAGGTGGTTTCGCCGCTCACGCTGGCGTTGACCACGGTGGCCGTCAGTTTTTCCTGGGCCAGCTGTTTTTCGAGCAAGGCCACCCAGCCCGTGCCGCGCGCAAGGCCATATTCGGCGCTCAGAGAATCCCCCAGCACCAGAACCACCGGCTGCCGTGCCTGCGCAGCTGCCGTCTTCGGGGCCGCCTGGGCGAAGGCGTGCGGCGCCGAAAGCCCCACCACCAGGCCGACCGATGCGCTCAGGATAAAGTGGCGCCGTTGCTGCAGATATCGAATCAAAGTAAAGAGCCTTTCATGTCCGAATCCTTCCCATTGCCCAAGACACCGCCCGCCACACCCATCATTGCCGTGGAGCATGTCTTCAAGTCGGTGACGGATTCCACCGGAACCCTCGACATTCTGCGGGATATCGATTTCCGCCTGGCTGCCAGGGAAACTGCCGCCATCGTGGGCGCCTCGGGCTCGGGCAAGAGCACCTTGCTGTCCATCATCGCGGGGCTCGACACCCCCAGCCGTGGCACGGTGCGGCTTGATGGCCATGACCTCTTTGCCATTGACGAGGATGCCCGCGCGGCGCTGCGCGCCCAAAAGGTGGGCTTTGTGTTCCAGAGCTTTCAGCTCATGGGCAACCTCACGGCGCTGGAGAACGTGATGCTGCCGCTGGAGCTGGCCAACCGCCGCGATGCCCGCAAGGCCGCCGCCGACATGCTGGCCCGCGTGGGGCTGGGCCAGCGCCTTTCGCACTACCCCAAGGTGCTCTCGGGTGGCGAGCAACAGCGCGTGGCGCTGGCGCGGGCCTTTGTGGTCCAGCCGGCCGTGCTGCTGGCCGACGAGCCGACCGGCAGTCTCGACTTTGCCACCGGCGAGACCATCATGAAGCTCATGTTCGACCTGAACCGGGAACAGGGCACAACGCTGGTGCTGGTCACCCATGATCGCGCCATCGCCGAGCAGTGCGAGCGGCGCATCACCATCGAGGCCGGGCGGGTGGTGTAAGCGCCATTTGCAGCGCTGAGAGGGATGGGGAAAGCCAGGTTTTTGAGTGTTTTTGGCCTCTGGCGCTTATCCATCAAGCGCTAATAGCTATCAAATTGATAGTTTCCTGAAGCCAGTGCCCTGCGCCAGCGGATAATCCGTCCATGTCCAGCCCCAAAGTTCTCTTCGGCTTTCACGCCGTGGGCGTGCGTTTGAAGACCGCGCCGAAATCCATCATCGAGATTTACTACGAGGTCACGCGGCGCGATGCCCGCATGCGCCAGTTCCTCGACCGCGCCCGCGAAGCCGGTGCCCGCCTGATCGAAGCCGACAGCGTGCGCATCGCCAAGCTGGCTGGCAGCCATGGCCACCAGGGGGTGGCCGCGCGCGTGGAGCCCGTGGCCCAGGTCACCTCCCTCGACGAATTGCTGGAAAACCTTGAAGCCGCCGGTATCGAACAGCCTTTGCTGCTGGTGCTCGACGGCGTGACCGACCCGCACAACCTGGGCGCCTGCCTGCGCGTGGCCGATGGCGCGGGCGCGCATGCCGTGATTGCCCCCAAGGACCATGCCGTGGGCATCAATGCCACGGTGGCCAAGGTGGCCAGTGGCGCCGCCGAGACCATGCCGTACTTCATGGTCACCAACCTGGCGCGCACGCTGGGCGAATTGAAGGAGCGCAACATCTGGTGCATTGGCACCAGCGACGACGCGCCCAAGACCGTCTACCAGGTGGACTTGAAAGGCCCCGTCGCCCTGGTGCTGGGCGCCGAAGGCGACGGTATGCGCCAGCTCACGCGCAAGACCTGTGATGAGCTGGTCAGCATTCCCATGAAGGGCGCTGTGGAGAGCCTGAACGTGTCGGTGGCCAGCGGCGTGTGCCTGTACGAGGCGCTGCGCCAGCGCACCTGACACATCCTCAATTGCTGGGGCACTCCCATCTTTCTGGGGTGCCCGGTCATTGTTCTTTGCGCCGGGGGCGCAGGCGCACCGCCATCAGGAAAAGCAGCGCCGCCAGCACCACGGTTGCAGGCTGCGTGAGTGTGGGGATTGATTGCAAGGGCACCACGGCCAGGCCCTGGGTGGCGGTGTTGTCAGACAGGATGGCCTCGCCCACGGCAGCGGTGCTGGCCACAATCACCATCTGCCCGATGGTCACGGGCGTACCCGCCACGCGGCAGATCACGGTGGCGCCCGCCGGCACCATGTCCCCCGCCAACCAGGCCGCATTCGTGCGGTCCAGCACACAGCCTGTCTGGCTCAAGCCAGGGGGCAACCCGGAGTCGATTGCGCAGCGCGTGCCGCCCACGGCATCCAGAAGTCCGGCATTGGTGCAAGAAAACGTCCCGGAATAGGGCTGCCCGGAGATTGCTTGCAAAGGCATGCCCGACAGGCTGATGACCATATTCACCACCGCGATGGTGGTAGTGGCCGTGGCACTGTTGTTGCCGGTGTGTGCATCCCCCGGGGTGACCACCGTGGTGGTGATGGGCACTTGCCCCAGGGCGGGTGCCTGGTAGCGGAAGCTCAGCGACAGGATCTGCCCGTCGGCCAAGGTGGGGGGCAGGCCCAAAAGGGCCACGGCACAGGTTGCAGTGTCGAAGCCGGCCATGGTCACCCCGGGCGGAGCGCTCACCAGTTGCACGGCAGCGGGGCAGTTCAGCGCAGCCCCGATGGCGATCGCGGGGGTCCAGGGGGTCGCTGCGGTACCGCTCAGGTTGGCAAACGTTGCCAGGACCGTTATCGATTCGCCAGCCAGCGCCGTCAGGGGCGCGCTGGCGGTGGTTTGCAGATCCACCGGGCTGATCACCGTGGTGCCTGTGGCCGAATTGTTGGCGGGCACGTCGTCGGGCGCGGGGCCGGCTACCGTGGCGACGGCGGTCACGGTTCCTCCCGCCGGAGCGGCGTACGAGAACACCAGGGGCGCCGCAGGGTCGGCACCGAGCACCGACGCGCCACCCGCGAGCGTGGCCGGGAAGCCCGAGAACACGTAGCGGCCTTGGCCCAGCGTGTCCACGCACGATGCGGACGCGCCGGTGGGCAGATTGGCAAAGCTCACCACGGTGTCGGTACAGCTGCGGTCCAGGGTCAGGGTGTATTGCAGCCCCGTGGCCGTGTCCGCGCCTCGGTTCGCAAACGCCAGGCGCCCCTGCACCACGCTGCCCGGCCTGGCCGCAGCAGGCACAAAGATGGATGCGGCGGTGTCCCGCAGGAGCGGGTCAATCCAGAGCACGCCATTGCCGGCCGGGGATGTGATGTAGGTCCAGAGGTCCAGCCCCTTGGCATCGCCCCACCCGCCGGTGGCTGCACAGTCGGCGTTGGCATTGGCGCCGGGCGGCCACCAGCGGTACAGCTGTGGCGAAGCGCCATAGACCAGTGTTGAATCCGCTCCGCCCAGGGCCTGCGCAGGGTCTGAGGCGGGTGGCGGGGAGCCGGGGCAGAGGGTTCCGTTCACCTGACCCACCAGGGTGCCACTCTGGGTGACATAACCCCGGTCATCAAAATAGACGGTGGTATTGCCAGCCTGCGGCCCGTTGAGCTTGGTGATGGTGGGGCCTCCGCCAAAGGTCGCCGTGGCGGTGCTGGTGCCATTGCCGTTGTTCTCGGTATCGATCATGGGCAGGTGAATCTCGCCAGCACGCGCAAATGCCCGGTAGGCGTAGGGCGTGGCGCTGGCGGGAAAGGGGGTGCCCGCGGCATCGTTGCCATCCCACGGCACATCCTGTGTGCCCGTGGCGGCGATACCCGTGATGATCGCGTTGACCGTATTGGAGGGGCTGAAATCCACACCGTCGCGGCTCACGACGATCTGGAAGGTGGAGGCACCGGTGATCGAAAGCCGGAACGTGCCGCCCGCACCCGGCAGGGTGCGTGAACCCACGCCGGGCAGGCGCCCGGTGAATGTGGCGGCCGACAGCGAAGGTGGCTGGGGCGTGAGCGGAATGCGCAGCGCTGTGAGCACCTTGTCCACCTCGGCCGAGTGGGGGGCTGCGGGGGCGATGCTGCTGAAGAAAATCGGAAACTCCGGCCGCTGGGCCGACAGGCCCGCCGCCAGGTTCGTCACAAACGAGTCGCTGCCGCGCACGCCCTTGTACAGGGGCTGCCCGTTGTCCAGAAACCCCAGCCGGTTGGCATACAGCGCAAAGCCATTGGGATCGAGCCCCTCCAGTGCCTGCGAGTAGCGGTAACCGTCGAGCGTCACGTAGTCGTGGCGCGAATAGACCGGGCGGTTGTTCACCCCCGTGAAGCCCACCCAGGCGTAGGTGAACAGGCGGCCATTGAGGTCGCTGAGGCTGCTGGCGGACGCACGTACCGTGACGTCCCATGCAGCGGCAGTGCTGCTGCTGACGCGGGGGTTGAAAACGTCGCCATTGAGGTTGGTGGGGCCACTGCTGGCGGGCATGAACTGCACGCCGTAGACCCCGGACGATGGAACGCGGTAGGCGCAGGGTGCGAACCCATTGGTGACAGTGGCGCTGCCATCGGCGCTGTGGGGCCCGGCCAGCTCCTGAGTGCGCGTGTTCAGCTGACCCAGGCTGCCACCACCAAAACTACCCGAGGGCGGGCTGCTGGACGCACACGAAAAATCCGCCACGGCTGGCAATGTCTCATCACCCGGCGTGCCGAAATCCTGCGGGTTGTACACCAGGATGTCGCCCCCGGTGGTGCGGTTGCTGGAGCCCAGCAGCACATATTCGCCCGCCTCGGCGTAGACATACAGAAAGGTGCGGCGCTGGACCTTGCCCACGTAGCGGTTGCCTGGCTGCAGGTCCAGATTGGCGCGGCATCCCCGGTTGAGCGTGTTGGCGCAGGTGCCGCCGCTGGTAGGGTAGGTGGACGGATACAGCGTACGGCTGCCCTCCGCCCAGGCCTGTGGAGCCGCGCCCAGCCCCACAAATGCGCTCAATGCCATGACGACGCCAAGGGTACTGTGGCGGCGATACGCGGGTAGTCCGTCGGACATGCGTGGGTCTCCCTGGTTCATTGTCTGGATGGTCGAAGTGCCAACCCCTGTGCGATTCGCGGGGCTGGGTGGCTGTGCCGCACAGTCCCTAAGCCGCTGCTCAAAATTTTTCCCGGCATCGTGCCGAGGTGTATGCAGTATGAGTGGGCGCTTTAGATACACCGCATGAGTCTGCGGCCAGTCAAGCAGTCTGTTCCTTCGCACGCATGATCAACGCTTGATACCTCAAAGGGGCATGCTGCCAGTCTCTGGCTTTGCATGCATATTTTGCTGATGTTGGGCGGCAAGCCACAAGTGCGGTTGATAGCGGTAGTCGCTCGGCGTTGAACCGTATTGCTTTTTGAACAAGCGCGCTGTTTTGCTTCAGGCATCGCTGTGGCACAACCAGAACCGATTCGTGAAAGGCTTCCCCAAGGTCGCGCCCATTTGTAACGCTACCGGGTAACGGGTGTAGGCCAATAGCCCGAATAACGGGCGCAGCGGGCATAAGTCTGGGAAATCGCACCGCTGGGCAGCGAAGCGCAGTACTGTGGTCCGACTAAGTAACTACTTGGTTGATCAAGGACTTTGAAGTCACCACAGAAGGTTTAACACCATGCCATCCGACAGCACTGCCACCCTCACCAATTCAGGGTACGCCACATGCGATGCTGCCCTCCTTCAGTCCAAATCCGGTCGAAAAAATCCCGCCTTGCTGTTGTGCCTGGGACTTGTTTCGCTGCTTTCAATGGCGTGCAGCAATGTCGCATGGGCTGCGACAGCGCCGCCGCTTGGAACTGCCGCAAATTTCGGAATTGTCTCCAGTACGCTCTCCGGCACTGGCGCTCCGACGGTTGTCACAGGCTCGGTGTGTTACTCGACCGCCTCTGGGACATTGCCTGCCTTCAGCGGCATTACAAAGACCCCGTGCACGACAGAGATCAGCGACCAAAACACCGCATTGGCGGATTTGGATGCGCAGCTGGGTACATGCATCTCTCTTGGCTCGTCAGTGGATCTGAGTGCGGCCGTTGTCGGCGGAGGTACGCCTGGCGTCATCCCGCCTGGTTGCTATTCCAGTACGGGCGCCATGAGCATTGGGTCAACACTGACCCTCAATGGTGGCGGTGTCTACGTCTTCAGACCCGGAGCGGGTGCGGCAACTGCGGCGCTGAACACCGCTGCTGGATCCATTGTCACCCTGAATGGCGCTTGCGCGGGCGATGTCTTTTGGGCGCCCACCGCCGCGACGACACTGGGTGCGAACTCCACTTTCTTCGGAACAATCGTTGATGTTGCGGGCATCACCATGGGCGCGGGTGCTACCTTGTCAGGCCGAGCCTTGGCTGCGGGCGGTACCGTCACCACCAATGCGAATGCAATTGCCATCCCCGGTGCATGCACTCCAACTGCTGCTTTGCCGGTGATCCGGGTCACGAAAATCTCCAACGGTGGCGCAGGTACCTTCGATTTCAGCGGCAGCAACGGGTTTGCCAACCAATCCATTACGACCGTGATGTCCGGCGTGGCCGTATCTGGAAGTGCGCAGACACTGGCTTCAGCAGGTACCAGCACCACGATCACAGAAGCAGCGCCTCCGATAGGCTATACCCTGGCCTCCATCAGTTGCACCGGCCTCGGTGCAGGTGGAACACAGGCGAACAACCTGGGGACGCGCACGGTCACGCTGGATGCAGCGGCCACCGCAGCAGGGGCGGCTATCGCGTGTACCTTCACCAACAACATGGATGGATTCGTGCCGCCCACGACTTCGATCCCGACGCTTTCCGAATGGGCGATGATCTTGCTGGCTGGGCTGATGGCCATCGTCGGCCTGGGTATGCGTCGCAAGGGCATGTAGGTCGCGCAATCGCAATGGACCAAGCACAGATGGTGGGGGCGCGTAAGCGCCCCTTTTTTTGTGGTGGGCGCAGCGACGCAAAGCTCAACCGGTGTTACGGGGTGATTTGCTGACTCACTGTGAGTCCAAGAGCGTGCAGCGTGTGTGGACTGTCCGTCGTGGTGGGGGGCCGCGCCGCGCGGTGGCCCTGGGCGCCGTTGGATGTTTGTTGCCAGGTAGCTTCCGGATTTTGTTGCACTTTTTTGGTGCATTTTCTGTCGCAGAACTGACAGCAAAATGTCCAATGTGCCGCTAGGCTCCCCCATCGTTCTTTTCTCGGGGCATCCCATACCATGAGCCGTCGTCACTTTCTCTTGCGTGCCACCCAGGCCGTTGCTGCCACCGGTCTGCCTGCCTGGGCCCACACTGCCGTGGCGGCCGAAGAGGCGTTGACCGCCCGGACCATCAACCTGGGTTGCTCCATCGCACTGACCGGGCCCCTGGGCCAGGCAGGTATCGAGCAGGTGGCGGGCATGAAGGCCGCGTTCGCCGAGGTGAATGCCGCCGGTGGCGTGCACGGCCGCGAGATCCGCATGGACCCCAAGGACGACGGCTACGTGGCCAGTCGCACTCTCAAGAACGTGACCGACATGGTGGAGGCCCAATCTGTGTTCGCGCTGATCTCGCCGTTGGGCACGGCCAACACCGCGGCCATCCTGCCTCTGATTGAATCCAAGGGCATTCCTACCGTGGGGCCGGTGACTGGCGCCACCTCGCTGCGTGCGCCCGAGAACCGGCATGTGTTCTTCCTGCGGCCGACCTACCGCGAAGAGACGCAGCGCCTGGTCAAGCAGATCGTGGACATGGGCCTCAAGCGCATTGCCGTGGTGTACCTGGACAACCCCTTTGGCAAGGAAGTGCTCAAGGACATGTCCCGCGCACTGGACGAGATCAAGGTCGAGCGCGGCGGCGAGTTTGCACTGGCCGTGGACGGTAAGAACGGCGCTGAACTGGCCGACAAGGTGGCCGCCGAGCGCCCGGGCGCCGTGCTGCTGGCCACCACGGGCACGGCCAACACTGCGTTTGTGCAGGCTTTTCGCGCCAAGGCGCAGGGCGTGCCGCTGGCGGGCCTGTCGGTCACGGTGATCTCTTCCGAGCTGCCCAAGCTGGCCGCGTCCACGCGTGGCCTGGCACTGGTGCAGGTGTTCCCGGATGCCAACTCCCAGAAATCGGTGGTGGTGCGCAGGTTCCAGAGCACCCTGAAAGCCACGGGCGCGAACGTGGCGTTCATGAACAGCGGCAGCGCGCTCGAAGGCTGGCTCAACGGCCAGATCATGATCGAGGGCCTCAAGAACGCAGGCAAGGACCTCACGCGCGACCGCCTGCGCGCAGGCCTGGCCAGCATCCGGTCGCTGTCGTTTGGCGACTTCAACGTGGGCTTTGGCAACAAGGCACCCTACATCGGCTCGGACGCGATCTACCTGGCCGTGTACGCGGAAAACGGGCGCCGGATCAGCTGAGCGGGTTGTCTGAGCGTGCTGCTGGGCAGGAGCGCAAGAGCCTGGCCAGCCTTCGGCGCTGCCAACGCCTTCCCCGTCATCCCGGTTGTCCGGAGCTAGCTGCTTGTCGCAAAGCTGGTAAGTATCGGTTTCCGACGGGCGGTATCAGCCCAGGCTCTCCACATCAACGCCGATCACCAGCTGCGCTTTGAAGAACGCCTGCGTATGGGGCAGTCTCATGTGCAGATCCAGCGCCTCCTGGCTGGAGAAAGTCTCGATCAGCACAAATGCATCGGGATTCGACAGCGCCTGAAAGAATGTGAACTCAAGACAACCGACCTCCGTACGGGTGTGGGTTTCCAGCGTCTGCAGCGCCTCGCGCAAAGCGACGGCGTGCTGCGGTTTTCCAGTGATGCGGGCGAGTTTCCTGATCACGGGAACAGTGGAAATTTCAGGGTTGTGTGTCATGGCATGGCGTCAAGATTAAGGAATGGGCAGGGTCAGGTTCGCAACGATGCGACGCACCCAGGGTGCTACGACGAGGGCAGTGGGAAAAGCCACTGGCCAGGTGGACAGGAAGTTTTTCAGCCATACCGCCGCGAATCCTGGATGAAAGCCTTCGTTCAGAAACAACAGCAGGCCCGACACGACGGACACCATGATGGTGGACAACAGGCCTCCAAAGATGACCGGAGCGTAGCGAGGGTGGAATTTCATTCAATGCACCTTGTGGATTCAAAACATGCGTCTCAAGCGCACCGTCCACAAAGTATTTGCTCATTCGTCTGTGGTTGGTAGAAGATAAAATCGACCTAGTCTCATTCGAAAATGGAATGACCATGGACGTTTTTCGCAGCATGCAGATCATGGTGCGCGCCATCGAGTTGGGAAATCTGTCAGCAGCTGCGCGTGAGTTGGGCGTTACCCAGCCCACAGTCAGCAAGATCATTGCGGCATTGGAACGCGACCTCGCGGTGCGGCTGATCGAGAGAACCACCACGAAGTTCACGCCCACCGAGGCGGGCCAGCGTTTCTACGAGCGCGCCAAACAGATCCTCGAAGAGTACGCCGATGCCCGCGCCGACGCCTGCGGGTTGAGCGCTCAGGTGGCAGGCCTGTTGCGGGTCAACGCGCCGCTTGGGCTGGGAGAAATGCACCTCCACCGGATAACGCAATGCTTCGTTCGCCTGCACCCCAAAGTCGAAGTTGAGTTGGTCCTCAATGACCGCTTCGTCGATCTGGTGGAAGAGGGGGTCGATCTGGCCATCCGCCTCGGTGGTGCACTGCCGGCCAGTGCCGTTGCGCGGGATCTGGCGACATCGGAGCGCTTCTTCGTTGCATCACCCGACTACCTGGCGCAGCACGGCGCGATTGAGCATATCGACGACCTGCAAAGGCACGAGTTCATCCGCTTTGCCTGGTTGGAGTCTGGCGCGACCGTGGAAGTAGCCGGTCCTGACGGGTCGCGCCACATCGCATTGAGAGGGCGGTATTCGATCAACAGTGCCTTGTCGATTCGCCAGTCCGTGTGCGACGGCTGGGGCATCGCGATGACCCCAGCCTGGCTGGTGCAAGACCTGCTGGATGACGGCACGCTGGTACGCATACTGCCGCGCTGGCAGGCGGCGGCCCAGACGCTGCGTCTTGTGTATCCCTCGCGGAGATACCAACCCATGCGTGCAAGAGCCTTCATGGACTACCTGGAAAGCGAAATCGAGGCCGTGCCAGGGCTCACCACCTCGCGGCCCCGCTGCTGATCATTCCACGACACGGCGGGTGGGCGCCACCGCGGGCAAAAACCATGGGCCATGTCCGAAAATGGGGGCTGCGCTCAATATGGGGCTGCGCTCAATGTCAATGCCCCCGGCCGTGCTGAGCGTTTCATACCCATCCCACCGCCCCCAGCACAGCCCCCGCCCCCAGCATCCACAGCAGGTGCAGTTTGGTGCGCCATACCAGCACCACGGTCACGGCGGTCAGCAGCCACAGGGGCCAGTCGGTCGTCCACTCGCCGTGGGCGCGGGCCAGCACCCACGAGGTGGCCAGCAGCAGGCCGATGACCACCGGCGCCATGCCCTGCTTGAAGGCGCGCACGCCGCGCCGCTCTCGGTTGCGGTGGCCCCAGCGGGTGGCGGTCCAGGTGAGCAGGCTGCTGGGCAGCATCACGCCCAGCATGCACACCGCCATGCCCAAAGCGCCCAGCAGCCAGCCGGCCAGGCCGGGGCCGCCTGCGTTGATGCCCACGTTCCAGCCCAGCAAGGCAATGAACAGCAC
Organism: Acidovorax sp. Root275; assembly: GCF_001428965.1. Lineage (NCBI taxonomy): Bacteria > Pseudomonadati > Pseudomonadota > Betaproteobacteria > Burkholderiales > Comamonadaceae > Acidovorax > Acidovorax sp. Root275. The sequence continues at coordinate 1,068,385 of NZ_LMJH01000001.1, forward strand.
GTTGGGGCCGGGTGCGGCCTGGGCGATGGCGATCGACGCGTTGAACTGCGGGTCGGTCAGCCAGGCCTGGCGCTCGACCAGGAAGCGGTGCATGTCGGGCGCGGTGGCGATGGCGCCGCCCACGGCCAGCAGCGACAGCGACATGTAGTACAGGAACAGGTTGAGCCAGTCGCCCGCGCTCAGGGTCAGCAACGGCGTGGTGAGGGTGGTGGCAGCGTTCATGGCGCGAGCTTTCTCCAGGTCAGCAGGCAGGCCGCACCACCGATCACCGGCAGAATCCAGAGCAGCGGCAGCCTCAGCCACGCCATGGCCACGATGGTCAGCGCCGCAAACGCCACACACAGCGGGCGGCCCAGCGGGTGGTTCCTGATCGAGACAAACAGCTTGATGCCCACCCCGGCGATCAGCCCCGCTGCCACGGCGCCCATGCCGCGCAGCGCACCGGCCACGGCCGGGTGGCTGGAGAACTCGGCATAGACCACGGCCAGGGCCAGCACCAGGACCAACGGAAAGGTCAGCATGCCCGCCAGCGCCGCGAAAGCGCCGCGCAGGCCAAAGTAGCGGTCGCCGATCATGATGCTGAGGTTGACCACGTTGGGCCCGGGCATGATCTGCGCCACGGCCCAGTCCTCGACGAACTCCTCGTTCGTCATCCAGCGCTTTTTCTCCACCAGCTCACGCTGCACCACGGCCAGCACGCCGCCAAAACCTTGCAGGGCCAGCCAGGTGAAGGACCAGAACAGGTCGGCCGGGTTGTGGGGCTGGGGCCGGTGTGGGGATTCGGGGGGCGGGGAGGGCAGATCGGTGGCAGTGGCCATGGAGAAATTTGGTAAAAATGGCCGCTAGCGCTTATCTGGCAAGCGCTAGCAGCTATTAAATCAGGAGTTTTTGAGATGCGCGGCCGGTGGTGCGGCGCATTCGCGCCATGTTACGCGGGCCACGCGGCCTGCGCAGGGTTGCGGGCCTCGCATTGCGGCAAGGCGGGGCCGGTGATTGGCGTCAGCGCCGAGGGGCGCGTGTCGTTATGCTGCGTGTCGGCGCAGCTCGGCGCTTGCGGCCGCTGCCACCTTTTATCGACCTCCCAAAGGATTTCCCGCCATGAAACTCATCCGCTATGGCCAGCCCGGCGCAGAGCGCCCCGGGCTGATCGATGCCACCGGCACGCTGCGCGACCTGTCGATGCTGCTGCCCGACCTGGGCCCGGCCCAGCTCAACCCGCGCACCCTGTCTGCGCTGGCCGCGCTGGATGCGAGCCGCCTGCCGGCCGTCTACGGCACGCCGCGACTGGGCAGCCCGGTGGGGGGCGTGGGCAAGATCGTGTGTGTGGGGCTCAACTACGCCGACCACGCCAAAGAGGCGGGTATGCAGCCGCCCGCCGAGCCCGTGTTGTTCATGAAGGCCGTGACGGCGCTCAGCGGCCCCAATGACGACGTGCGCATTCCGCCCGGCGCCACCAAGACCGACTGGGAGGTGGAGCTGGGCATCGTCATCGGCACCCGCGCGCGCCAGGTGGCCGAGGCCGATGCGCTGCAGCATGTGGCGGGCTATGTGCTGGCCAACGATGTGTCCGAACGCGCCTGGCAGATCGAGCGCGGCGGCCAGTGGGACAAGGGCAAGGGCTACGACACCTTTGCGCCCCTTGGCCCCTGGCTGGTGACTGCCGATGAGGTGCCCGACCCGCACGCCATCGACCTGTGGCTGGAAGTGAACGGCCAGCGTGTGCAGAACGGCAGCACCCGCAACTTCATCTTTGGCGTGCCCACCGTGGTGTCCTACATCAGCCAGTTCATGACGCTGGAGCCGGGCGACGTGGTCCTGACCGGCACGCCCGCAGGCGTCGGGCTGGGGCAAAAGCCCACACCCTGGTTCCTCAAGCCCGGCGACGTGATGCGCCTGGGCGCCACGGGCCTGGGTGAGCAGGTGCAAAAGTGCGTGGGGGGATGAGGCGCCACCATCCGGCAACGCCTGGCAACGGCGCCAGCAGCGCCTGAACAGGCTCTGGATGGGCCGCGCTTATTTGCCCAGCTTGCCGATCAGCAGGTGGTCCTTGGTGCGCCAGCCGGCCTGCTCCGGGGTGCTCACCTTGAAGAGCTTCAGGTCTGCCTGGCTGGAGTGCTTGACGCGGTAGACCTTGAAGCTGGCCTGGTTGGCATAGGCCACAAAGAACCAGATGGCATCACCACTGGCCTGCGTGGCGTAGGCCACCTCGTGCCAGCACAGGTCGGCCTGGCTCTCGTGCGCGACCTCGCACACGCGGGCGTCGGCCTGGTTCTCGTATTTCACTTCCAGGATCTTGGCCATGGGCGTCCTTTTTGGCGGTCGTTCGGGGAAGGGGGTTTTCGGGGCGAGGTATTCACCCCGAAACCTGCGGTCCTACCGGCCAAGGGTACCCAGACTTTGGGCGCGCCAGCCCCGGGTTGCCCTGTAGAGATGTAAGATTTTTCATAAAAACAGGGCCTGGCGCTGGATGGTAAAGCGCTGGCAGCTATTAATTTTGAAGTAAATAGGGTGGCGACGGAGCCACGCCTTGAAGAGGGTTCAGAAGTTCATGGGATGCCAAGGGACACGACAAAAACGTTGCTCCGATTGGCGACATCCGCTGACAGCCCGGGGGGCGGCACCCCGGCAGTGGTGGGCGCGGGTGGCGCGCACAGTGGCCGGATGCGAATGCCACCCTTCCCACCTTCAGTCCGTGTCCCATGACCGCTGAACTGCTTCCCGCCCTGGGCTTTGTGCTGGTCGGCCTGCTGCTGGTCGTGATGACGCTGACCAGCTCCTTCATCGCGCGCGTGCCGCTCAGCTCTGCCATCCTGTACCTGGCAGTAGGCGTGGGCATTGGCCCTTGGGGGCTGGGCCTGCTGGTGCTGGACCCGGTGGGCGATGCCCCGCTGCTGGAGCGGCTGACCGAGATCGCCGTGCTCATCTCGCTGTTTACCGTGGGCCTGAAGCTGGAGCTGCCGCTGCGGGACCGGCGCTGGCGCATTCCGCTGCAGCTGGCTACCGTCTCGATGCTGATCACCGTGGGCGCCATCACCGCCGTGGGCGTGTGGCTGCTGCATCTGCCGCTGGGCGCTGCCGTGCTGCTGGGAGCCATCCTGGCACCCACCGATCCGGTGCTCGCGTCCGATGTGCAGGTGTCAGACCCGCAAGACCGCGACCGCCTGCGTTTTGGTCTGACGGGCGAAGGCGGCCTGAACGACGGGGCGGCGTTTCCGCTGGTGATGCTGGGCCTGGGGCTGATGTCGCTGCACGACCTGGGCGAGAGTGGCTGGCGCTGGTGGGCGGTTGACGTGCTCTGGGCCGTGGTGGGCGGCCTGGGGATCGGCTACGCGCTGGGTGTGGCGGTGGGACGGGCCATTCTGTACCTGCGCATCCGCCACCGCGAGGCACTGGGCCCGGACGAGTTCATGGTGCTGGGGCTCATCGCGCTGGCCTATGGCGTGGCCTTGTTGTGCCACACCTACGGCTTCCTGGCCGTGTTTGCTGCCGGGCTCGCGCTGCGGCGCGCGGCGGCGGAGCCGCTGGTATCCGTGGCATCGCCTGCTCAAGGCGACAACACCGATGGCGCAGCCCCCCTGGCCGCACAGGCGCCGGGCCACATGATGGAGTCTGTCGAGCGCTTCAACGCCCAGTTGGAACGCCTGGCCGAAGTGACCGTGGTGCTGGTGGTGGGCGCGCTGCTCTCGGTGGTGGACTTTGGTGCCGAGGTGCTGTGGTTTGTGCCCGTGCTGCTGCTCGTCATCCGCCCACTCGCCGTGTATATGGGGCTGGTGGGCGCCAAGGTAGAGCGCTCGCAGCGCCGCCTCATCGCCTGGTTTGGCATCCGGGGCATTGGCTCCATCTACTACCTCATGTACGCCATCACGCACGACCTGCACCCGGTGATTGCGCAGCGCCTGCTGGCGATCACGCTGGCGGTGGTGGTGGCGTCGGTGCTGCTGCACGGGGTGTCGGTGACGCCGCTGATGCGGCGCTACGAGACGCGCCGAAAGGCCAAGGCACAGCGGCCACGGTGAGTCTGCCCGCTGTATTCAAACAAAAATGGCCACCAGCGCTTAACCTGCATGGCTTTGTTGCTATGAGTTTTGTGGTTGTTGGGGGCGGTGCACCCCCTCTCGCCGCAGCTCAGAGGCTGAGAGTTTTTTTGCCGAGCCGGAGCGTTTTCGCGTGCAAGGCGGGCATGGATAAAAGACTCTCAGCCTCTCAGACCCAGATGTCGTGACAGGGCACGTGGGCTGGTGACAGGTTGATGTACTGCACCAACCGGGGCCGTGTGCCCCGGTTGGGGCTGGGTCCATGGGGCAGGGCCTGGTGCCAGATCACCAGGTCACCCGCGCCTGCGCCGACGGGTGTGGCGCCCAGCGCATGCAGGTCTTGCTGGCGTGGGTCGGCAGCAGAGGGCAGGTGGGCCAGCCAGTCGCCCGCCCGGCGGTGAAAGCCCGGCACCAGGGTGAGGGCGCCTTGTTCGGGCGGCGTGTCCGTCAGGTACAGGATGCCCTGGGTGGCAAAGGGGATGGGCGGGTGCAGGCTCACATCCCAGTGCATACCCTGGCCCCCGTAGGGGTGGCCGGGGCGCTCCGGCGGGTTGAAGCCGCAGCGGTCGGTGCTGCGCCACAGGTCTGCCGTGCCCCACAGCTGCGCAAATGCCTTGTGGATGCGCAGGGAGCGCCGGTTGGCCTCGAACGCCGGGTGCTGGAACAGCTGCACCATGGTGTTGCGCGGGGCGTGGGCGTACCAGGACGCCGCATCTGCAGGGGCAGCGCGCACGGCCTGCCACACCGCCTGCGCGGCGGCGGCGCTGTGTTCTGGCGTGACGGCCTGGCGCACCACCACATAGCCATGCTCGTCCCAATGCGCCAGGTCGTCCGCATCCAGCACGGGTTCCATCGCGTCGATCCGGGCCTGCAGCTGCAGCGCCGCTTCAGGGGGCGGCCCGCCATCCACAAGCGCTTGAATCCTCGCCACGGTGGCGGCATTGGGTGCGCCCGCTGTGCGCACGATCCAGTCCTCGAAGGCGGCGAACTCCGGGGCCTCGCGCAGCACGTGGTGCATGGTCTGCTCCAGTCCCACGCCCAGCGCAGCCAGCACGATCTGCGTTCGGTGGGCTTCTCCCTGGGCGCCCTCGAACACCACGCCCTGGCGCGCGGCCATCCAGCGTGACCAGCAGCGTTTGAGGTGTGGCACCTGCAGGGCGCCCCTCTCCGCATCGGGCGGCAAGGAGCCAGAAGCAGGTGGCGTGGTGGCTGGCGGGATGTGGGGGAGCATGGGTGCAACGAATCCAAAAACTGGTCGGGGTCAAAAGGTGCGGCCCGGGCCGAACCCTGCCCGCAGGCCTGCCGATTTTGCAGGGTGGCCCGCCATCACCGGGCCAAGGCAACACCGCCTGCAAGCCGCTGCGCCACCACGTTGCGCACAGACTCCGGGGCGTTCTCCAGCAGGCTCGGCCAGTCTTCTTTGGCACGCGCCACCGTATCGCGCAACAAGGCCAGGTGCCGGGGCACGCGCAGCAGTCCGGCGGATTTCATCAGGCCCTCCATGTCATCCCAGGTCAGCGCCCGCAGCGTTTTGTCGATGGCGCGGTTCACCGCGTACTGGTGGTCGGGCACACCATCAAAAAACGCGGCCACACACACCGGGTCGTACACCGGCGCCAGCTGGGGCACGCGCCCGTCGGGGTACACCAGGGCCCAGTTCTTCAGGTGGGCGTCGGTGTTGCCCATCAGGATGAAGGCCACCATGCGCGCCAGGAACTCGCGCGTGTCCAGCACCGGCTGGCGGCTCAGGCGGTTGAGCACGCGCAGCATGGTGGCCCAGTCTTGCAGAGCGCCCTTGCCGTATTTCTGCCGGGGGGTGTAGCCCAGCACCTGGTTGAACTCTTCCATGTGCACGCGGGCGCCGCCGGGCAGGTGGTCAAAACGCTGCACGGCCAAAATTTCGTTGAAGGGCAGGGTGTCGGGCAGGTCCGCCTCGGCGCGGGTGATGACGCGCACGTCAGCACAGTGCAGGCCGAGCGCCTGGCACAGCTGGTAGCCCGTGTACTCGTTGGCCACCAGGTCGGGGTGGGCGGTGGTGGGCAGCTTCAAAATCACGCTGCCCGCTGCGCCCTGGCGGTGCACCGTGTAGCGGCGGCCGTCCTGCACCGCGCTGAACTTGGTGACCACGCCGGGCAGGGACGCCGCGTCTTCGACGGGGAATTCGACAAACCCCGGCTCCAGCACGTCCAGCCCCTGGGTGGTGTGCCAGTGCCGCACCACGTCCGGGATGCCGTCTTGCGCAGGCACGGGCTCCACTTCCAGCGCGCCCATCAGGTCGTGGCCCGCGGCGGCCAGCAGCTCGAACTCGTCGTCGGGGCTGCAGCCGCGCTCGCGCGCCAGGCGGTCGCGGTTGTGGCCTTCGGGCAGCAGGTTCTGGAAGTACACGGGCCAGCGCCCATCGGTGCGCACCAGCCGCGCATCGCGTGCTGATGCCAGGATCTGCTGCGTGGCTGCCTCGTCCGCGCCCTGGTAGCTGAGCGACAGGGTGGGGCGCTGCGGGTTGCGGATATAGCTCTCGTCAAACGACACGCGCAGGATGTCGCCGTATTGCGAGAGGTAGCCAATGGCCTCACGGCGGCTTGCTGTCGTACTTGAATCGCCCGGCGCGCCGTCTGCCTGCGCAGGCCGGTGCAGGTACAGGCGCAGGTAGCGGATGGAGGTGCTCATGGGGTGCGGGCCGGAGGGATGTGCGGGTTGCCGCTGCGGTCAGCGCCGCAGGCCGTCCACCACCGAGGGCGGTGCATCCACACCCTCCGGCTGGCCCAGAAACTTGCCCCCCGACTGGATGAATGCCTCCAGGCTGGGCCGCAGGCTGCTGGGCACTGCAATGATGTCCATGCCCAGCACGCGGGCCATCTCGGCCAGGGTGGAGTAGCGCGGGTCCAGGTCGCCGCCTTCGGTGCGCTGCACCGTCATGCGGCTGAGGCCAGCGCTCTCGGCGAGCTGGGCCTGGGTCATCTGGTGGGCCTTGCGGGCGGCGGCGAGGGTGGGGATAAGATCAGTAGACATGATGCTATTTATACTCTTTTTATTAAATAAGAGTATTTTAATAATCAAAATCCCATACTGAATGCGCTCTTGGCTTTTGAGAAACCACCGTGAGCGAAGGGGAAGGCTGTGGTCCTTTTGCCTTGGGAATCGACAGAGCGGGGAGGCACCCCTCGTTGCGTCCCGGTCAGTGCTCGACGGCCCAGTGCCATGTGCGCCGACCCATCCTGCAGGGAGCGTTGAACCGTGCAGTGGGCTGCCAGTGTCTGCTGCTTTGGCAAAGCCTGCGAGCGTGCTGCATCAGCCAGGCGGTGACGACGGAGTTACGCAGCCACGTAGTGGGGATACCGTGCCCGGATGTCGGCCACATGGCCCAGGGTGCCCGAGAGGTGCGCACGCAGCGCTGCCTGCGCGGCGTCGGGGTCGTGTGCGGCCAGGGCCTCCACGATCGCGCGGTGGTCGCGCACCACCCGCGCCGCTTTGCCCGGTGACGGTAGATCGAGCCGGCGCAGCCGGTCCAGGTGGCCACTGCGCTGGCGCACCAGTTCGTACAGATCCGGCACCCCGGCGGCGTCGTACATCAGGCGGTGGAACGCTTGGTCCGACGCGATGAAGTCTTCGGTATCGGCCGTTGCCAAGGCCGCCTGCAGATCCACCTGGGCGGAGAGTTTGGCGCGCAGCACGGCGTCGTTGGCCAAGGCTAGCGTGCGAACCACTTCCAGTTCGATGGCGCAGCGTAGGAAGTGCGCCTGAGTGGCCGATGCGATGTCGATGCGGCTGACCAAGGTAGCGTGCTGGGGATAGATGTCCACCAGGCCTTCCTCGCTCAGTTTGATCAGGGCGTCACGCACGGGGGTCTGGCTCAGCGCAAAACGTTCGGCCAATTCGGCCCGCGACAGCGGCGTTCCCGGTGCCAGTTCCAGAGAGAGGATGACCTCGCGCAGCCATTCAAAGACCTGAGGGGCTGCTTGGCGGGTCCGGTCGAACTTGTGGAATGTTTTCATGGGGATAAGAGCCGATGCGAGATTTTAGAGGGAGGCAAAATTGACGCACTAATACATTAGTGCTTTAATGCGCCGATAAAACCACATCCCTATGGAGACAAACCATGCACCGTGCCACCCGTCGCCTGACCCTGCTTGCTGCCTGCAGCGCCCTTAGCCTGGCCGCCATCGGCGCGCAGGCTGCCGACTGGCCTACCGCCAAGCCCATCACCTGGGTGGTTCCTTTCGCTGCGGGGGGCTCCACCGATGTGGTGGCCCGTGTGGTGGGGCAAGAGCTGTCGCTGGCCTTGAAGCAGTCGGTGGTGGTCGACAATCGCCCCGGCGCGGGCGGCGTGATCGGCGTTCAGTCCGTCGCCAAGTCGCCCGCAGACGGCTACACCCTCATTGGCGGAACGATCAGCACCCATGCCATCAATGCCGGGCTGTACAAGAAGCTGCCGTATGACCCGGTGAAGGACTTTGAGCCGATCACCTTGATTGCCTATGTGCCCAATGTGCTGATGGTCAACAGCGACCTGGGCGTGAACTCGGTGCAAGAGCTGGTGGCCTGGATCAAGAAGAACCCTGACAAGGCCTCCTATGCGTCGTCCGGTGCGGGCACCTCCACCCACTTGACCGGTGCGCAGATGGCCGAGCTGATCAAGGTGCCCATGCAGCACATCGCCTACAAGGGCAGTCCGCAGGCGTTGCAGGACGTGGCCGCTGGCAACGTGCCATTTCTGTTTGACCAACTCACCGCCGGCATGCCGTTGGTAAAAGCCGGAAAGCTGAAGTTTTTGGCCGTCACCACCAAGGCGCGCTCGCCGCTGGCACCGGACGTGTCCACCACCGCAGAGGCGGGTTTCCCCGGCCTGGACCTGGTGTCCTGGCAGGCCGTGTACGCGCCCAAGGGCACCCCCAAGGACGTGATCACCCGGCTGAACACCGCGATCAACAAGGCGCTGAACGCCCCCGAACTCAAGAACAAGCTGGAGACCCAGTTCGGGATGCAGGTGGTGGGCAGCACTCCCGCCGAGCTGGCCGCCGTCACCCAAAAAGATGTCACCCGCCTGGGCGACCTCGTCCAGAAAGTCGGCGCCACCGTCGATTGATGGCTCGCCCCAGGCTGCGCGGACTGCGCCGGTTGCCCAGTAACCCGGCCGCACAGCACAGCACAACCGATTGTGCGGGCGCTTCAAAGCTGCCGCTCCACGGCTTTTTTGATCGAACCACCCAGCCCTGTTGAAAGAACACGTTTTCATGGCACGCGACACCACTATCACCAGCGTTTTGGTCACGCCCATCGCTTTTCGCGACGGTCCGTTGCTCAACGCAGCCGGTATCCACGAACCCTGGGCGTTGCGCGCCATCGTCGAGATCGAAACCAGCGACGGCCGGGTTGGCATCTCCGAGACCTATGGCGATGAACCGATGCTCCAGATCCTGGCGCAGGCCACGCCGCTGCTGATCGGCCTGTCGCCCTTCGCCCTCAACACCATGGAAGAGCGCGTGCGCGCCACCGTCAAGGCGGTGCCCGGCGCCATCGAGTTTGAGCTGGCGCCGGGCTCCCACGCCATCAAGAACGTACCCAAAGTGATCAGCACCTTCGAGGTCGGCATGCTCGATCTGCAGGGGCAGATTGTTGGCGCGCCGGTGGTGGACCTGCTGGGCGGCAAGGTGCGCGATGCCGTTCCGTACAGCGCCTACCTGTTCTTCAAGTACGCCGAACACATCGACACGCCGTATGCCCCCGACGCCTGGGGCGAAGGCATCAGCCCCGCGCAGATCGTGGCGCAGGCGCAGCGCATGATCGACTTGTATGGCTTTCAGAGCATCAAACTCAAGGGCGGCGTGTTCGAGCCCGCGCACGAGGTGGCCTGCATGCAGGCCCTGGCCAAGGCCTTCCCCGGCGTGCCGCTGCGGCTGGACCCGAACGCCAACTGGTCGCTGGCGACCAGCATCGCTGCCGCCCCGGCACTGGACGACATCCTGGAGTATTACGAAGACCCCACGCCGGGCCTTGCAGGCATGGCCGAACTGGCGAAACACACCAAGCTGCCGCTGGCGACCAACATGGTCATCACCACCATGGAGGACTTTCGCAAGGGCTGCGAAATGGGTTCGGTGAAAGTGCTGCTGTCCGACCACCACTACTGGGGCGGCCTGCGCGCCACCCAGACGCTGGCGCGCATGTGCCGGCTGTGGGGGCTGGGCATGTCGATGCACTCCAATTCCCACCTGGGCATCAGCCTGATGGCCATGACCCATGTGGCAGCGAGCGTCCCCAACCTGACCTACGCCTGCGACACCCACTACCCCTGGCAAGAGGAAGAAGTCGTCAAGGGCGGGCGCATCCGTTTCAACAAAGGCTCGGTGGTGGTGCCGACGACCCCCGGCCTGGGCGTGGAACTGGACCGTGGCGCCATGGCCATATTGCACGAGCAGTACAAGACCTGTGGCGTGCGTAACCGTGACGATTTGACGCAAATGCGCAAGTACGACCCGTCCTTCAGCGGAAAGACCCCGAGGTTCTGAGCCACGTCAGCGCTTCCATAAAATTATTCAAAAATGATAGCTTCTAGCGCTTATCCATCAAGCGCTAGAGGCCAAAAACGTCCTAAATTGACGAACCAGCGGCGCCCTGGGCGTGCATATGTCACTCCTTTGGCGCGGGCAGCACCTGCGCCCGTTCCCCACAAAACCGCAGCGCCTCATCCCCTAACCATTCCCGCACCAGTTCCATCGCCGGGCTGGGATGTGCGGTAGTCACAAACGAATACGCCGCCCGCGACAACACGCTGTGCCCCAGCAGCGGCACCAAGCGCCCCGCTTTCACGTCCTGCAGCACCAGCGCCGCGCGGCCCATGGCAATGCCTTGGCCGGCCAGGGCGGCGCCCAGGGCCAGTTGCGACAGGTTGAACTGCTGCCCGCCTGCCCAGGGCGGCGGTGTGGCGCCCACCTGGGCAAACCAGTGTTGCCATTCTTCATACGTTTCGGCGCCGTCCCAGGCGCTGCCATCGTGCAGCAGCCAGTCGCCGTGCAGGTCTTGCGGCTGGGTGATGGGCGGGTGGCGGGCCAGGAATTCGGGGCTGGCCACGGGGATGAGCCATTCGTCCAGGAACACGGTGGCGTTCAGGTCGCGGTAGCCGCCCAGGTCAAAGCGCACGGCGGCCTCGATGCCATCGCGCACCATGCGGGTGCGGTCCAGCGTGTGGAATTCGCCAAACACGCGCAGGCCGGTGTGCGGGTGCTGGCGAAAGAAGTCGCCCAGGCGGGGCGTGAGCCAGCTCATGGCGAAGGAGGGTGAGCAGCTCAAGGTGGCGGTGGCGGCCTCGGGCGGCTGGCGCATCTGGGCCAGGGTGCCTTCGATGGCGTCAAAACTTTCGCGCAGCACCACGGCCAGCCATTTGCCCTCGGGCGTGGGCACCAGGGCGCGCGGGGTGCGCAAGAACAGCGGGCGGCGCAGCCAGTCTTCGAGCTGCTTGACCTGCTGGCTGACGGCGCCCTGGGTGATGCACAGCTCGGCTGCCGCCTTGGTAAAGCTGCCGTGGCGGGCCGCTGCATCAAAACTGCGCAGCCAGGCCAGCAGGGAAGGGGAGAGGCGAATGTCCATTATTAATACTAATGCTGCGCTCACTATAAATGGCTTGTGACAGTGGCATGACCGGCGAAGAATGCAGGCAAGACTTCAACGAACTGAATGAATCTGTATGACGCCTGCTGAACGAACGCCTGCTATGGATGCGATGCTGGCCAACCATCTGCGCAATGCCCAGCCCGCGCTGTGGACCAACCCGGCCCGGCAGGCGTACCTCCCGGCCGCTTTGCAGGCACTGGGGCGCAGCATTAGTCTGGATGATACGCAGGCCGCCGCCGCCCGGCTGGCCCGATTTGCCGGGTTGCTGGCGGACGTGTTTCCCGAGCTGGCGGCCACCGGGGGCGTGGTGGAGTCGCCCCTGTTGCCCGCCGCCGCACTGCAACCCGCGCTGGGTGTGGCCGAGGGGCAGGGACGCTTGTTCATCAAGGCCGACCACAGCCTGCCCGTGGCGGGCTCCATCAAGGCCCGGGGTGGCATGCACGAGGTGCTGGAGTTTGCCGAGCGGCTGGCGCTGGAGCACGGGCTGGTGTTGCCCGGTGGCGACTACCGCGCGCTGGCCACCCCGGCGGCGCGCGAGGTGCTGGGCCGTTACCAAGTGGCGGTGGGCTCCACGGGCAACCTGGGGATGAGCATCGGCGTCGTGGCATCGGCCCTGGGCTTTCAGGCCACGGTGCACATGTCGGCCGACGCCAAGGAGTGGAAGAAAGACCGCCTGCGCCAGCGCGGTGTGCAGGTGGTGGAGCACACCGGCGACTACGAACGCGCCGTAGCCGCAGGCCGCGCCGAGGCGGCAAGCAACCCGCTGTGCCACTTTGTGGATGACGAGCAATCGTTCTCGCTGCTGCTGGGCTACAGCGCGGCAGCGCTGCGCCTGCAAAAACAGTTGGCAGAACAGGGCGTGGCGGTGGATGCCGAGCACCCGCTCATCGTGTACCTGCCTTGCGGGGTGGGTGGCGCGCCAGCAGGCATCACGTTTGGCCTGCGGCAGTTGCTGGGGCCGCATGTGTTTTGTTTTTTTGCCGAGCCGGTGCAGTCGCCATGCTTCATGGTGCAAATGCTGGCCGACACCACACCAGGGATGGGCGACCACCCCTCGGTGTACGACTGGGGCCTGACCAACCGCACCGAGGCAGATGGCCTGGCCGTGCCGCGTGCGTCGCTGCTGGCCGCCGAGCTGATGCAGCCGCTGCTGTCGGGCGTGTTTACTGTGGCCGATGACACCTTGTTTGCGCAGCTGGTGCTGGTGCTCGATGCCCTGGGCGAGCGCATCGAGCCCTCGGCTGCGGCAGGCTTCAGCGGCCCGGCCATGCTGACGGGCACTACCGCCGGGCAGGCCTGGCTGCGCAGCACGGGCATCGACGCGGTGCTGCACAACGCCACACACCTGGTGTGGACCACGGGCGGCCTGCTGGTGCCCGATGCGCAGTACCAGGGCTTTGTGCAGCGTGGGCGGGCCGTGCTCGCGGCGCAAGGCTGATTGTTGTCATTCCCTGATTCGTCTATCCCCCAACCTTTGTCACCTTTGGAGAGCTCCCCATGAACCGCAAGCAACTGCTTTTGTCGTCCGCCATCCTCTGTGCTTTGTGGGGCGCTGCATGGGGCCCTGCCATGGCGCAAGAGGCTACGTTCCCTTCCAAGCCCATCACGCTGGTGATTCCGTTCCCGCCCGGTGGAGCCACCGACGTGCTGGGCCGCCTCATCGGCAAGAAGCTGGGCGACAAGCTGGGCCAGAGCGTGGTCATCGACAACCGCGCGGGGGCAGGCACCACCATTGGCGCGGCGTATGTGGCCAAGGCCGCGCCCGATGGCTACACGCTGCTGATGAGTTCGGGCACCACCTTCACCGTGAACCCCGCCGTGCGCGCCAAGCTGCCGTACGACCCGGTCAAGAGTTTTGAGCCCATCGGCATTGCAGGGCGCACCAGCCTGATCCTGCTGGCCAACAAGGATGTGCCGGTCAGCGACGTGAAGCAGTTTGTGGCCATGGTGAAGGCCGCGCCCGACAAGTATTCGTACGGCTCGTATGGCGCGGGCACCACGTCGCAGTTTGCGGGCGAGATGTTCTTCCACGCGGCGGGCCTCAAGATCCAGCATGTGCCCTACAAGGGCAGCTCGCCCGCCATGGTGGACCTGATGGGCGGGCAGATCCCGTTCACGGTCGATACGGTGTCGGCCGCGCTGCCACAGCTCAAGGACGGCAAGATCAAGGCCATTGCCGTGACAGCGGGCAAGCGTTCGGCCCTGCTGCCCAAGGTGCCCACCCTGGCCGAAAGTGGCTACCCCGGCGTGGAGATGGACACCTGGCTGGCCATGATGGCGCCACGCGGATTGCCGCCAGCGGTGAAGGCGCGGCTGGAGCTGACGCTGGCGCAGGTGGTGGCAGACCCCGAAACCCGCGACAAACTGATCGCCGTGGGGTTTGAACCGACCTATGCTTCTGCCAAGGCCGTGAGCGAGCTGATCGACAAGGAACTGCCGTTGATGCGCGCCGTCGCGCAGCGTGCGGCCATCACGGCAGACTGATCGATCCCCACAAGGCCAGCAAGAAAAAGGAGACAAATCCGACATGACGACTGCACCTAGCACCCTGGTCGAGCTGACTACCAACGAACTGCGCCACCGCATCGCTACGCGCGAAATTTCTCCGGTGGAACTGCTGGATGCCTGCATTGAACGCATTGAGGCCGTCAATCCATATGTGAATGCCATCACCGCCACCTGCTACGACCGCGCCCGCACCGAGGCCAAGGCGGCCGAGCAGGCGGTGCTGCGCGGCGAGCCCCTGGGCTTGCTGCATGGCCTGCCGCTGGGCGTGAAGGACCTCGAAGCCACGGCCGGGCTGCTGACCACCTATGGCTCGGAGATCTACCGCAGCAACATACCAGCGGAGGACAACGTGCTGGTGGCACGCCTGCGCGCGGCGGGTGCCATCGTGGCGGGCAAGACCAACATCCCCGAGATGGGGGCGGGCGCCAATTCGCGCAACACGGTGTGGGGCGCCACGGGCAACCCGTTCAACCCCAATCTGAATGCCGGAGGCTCGTCGGGCGGCTCGGCCGCTGCGCTGGCGTGCGACATGCTGCCGGTGTGCACGGGGTCGGACACGGGCGGATCGTTGCGCATCCCGGCATCCATTTGCGGGGTGGTGGGCTTCCGGCCATCGCCCGGCGTGGTGCCCAGCTCACGCAAGCTGCTGGGCTGGACCCCGATTTCGGTGGTGGGCCCCATGGGCCGCACGGTGGAAGAAGCCTGCCTGCAACTGGCCGCCACTGCGGGCATGTCGGCGGGCGACCCGCTGAGCTACCCGCTGGACCCGATGAGCTTCTTGTTGCCCGACACGGTAGACCTGAGCCACCTGCGCGTGGCTTATACCGAAGACTTTGGCGCCTGCGCGGTGGACAACAGCATCCGCGCCGTGTTCCGCCAGAAGGTGCAGGCCATGAAGCACCTGTTTGCCCGCTGCGATGCTATCGACATCGACCTGGGCGACGTGCACCGCTGCTTTGACGTGCTGCGCGCCGAAGCCTTTGTGGCCAGCACGCGCGAGGCCTATGAGCGCGACCCCACCAGCCTGGGCCCCAACACCCGCGCCAACTACGAAATGGGCGCTGCCATGACGCTGCTCGACAGCGCCTGGGCGCAGGCCGAGCAGACGCGCATCCTGGCGCGGTTCCAGAGGCTGTACGAAGACTACGACGTGATCCTGGCGCCCACCACGCCCGTATCGCCCTTTGCCTGGACGCAGCTGTTCGCCAGCCACATCAACGGCGAGCCGCAGGCCAACTACTACCGCTGGCTGGCGCTGACCTATGTGACCACGCTCACCACCCACCCCGCGCTGAGCCTGCCGTGCGGGCTGGACGACGAGGGTTTGCCGTTTGGCCTGCAGATCGTGGGGCGCTTTCGCGCCGACCGCCACACGCTGGGCGTGGGCCATGCGATGGAGCAAGCTTTCAAAGGCATTGCCGGGCTGGCCCGCCCACGGCCTGACCTGGCCAAATTGATGCAAACACACGCCGAGCCCGCGCTGACCTCCATCGTCACCGGTGCGCCGGATCCGCGCGATGCCCGCAGCCTGCCGCGCGACGACCGGGCGGTGTCGGCGGTGCAAGTGTCAGCTGTGTAAATCGAGCCAGGAGACAAACCATGCAATCAGTGGACACCATCGTCATTGGCGCGGGCATTGCGGGGGCCTCGGTGGCTTGGCAGCTGGTGCAGGACTTAGTTGGGGGTGAGGGCGCCAGCGTGCTGCTGCTGGAGCGCGAATCGCAACCCGGCTACCACACCACCGGCCGTTCGGCAGCGTTGTACATGGCCACCTACGGCACGCCGAACATCCAGGCGCTGACGCGGGCGAGCCGTGCGTTCTACGACGCACCGCCGCCCGAATTTGGCGCCGACCCCATCCTCTCGCCCCGTGGCGTGGTCTATGTGGCCGGGCCTGACCAGCTCGACCTGCTGAAACAGGCCTATGCAGAAGCCCATGCCATCTCCCCCAACGTGGAATGGGTGGAGCAGGGCGCATTGCTGGCCCAGCTACCGTGCCTGAAACCCGAGGCCGTGGCCGCAGGCATGAGCGAGCCCGAAGCCTCTGACATCGACGTGCACGCGCTGCACCAAGGCTACCTGCGTGGCCTGCGCCAGCGCGGCGGCCAGGTGCTGACGAATGCCGAGGTCACGGCCCTGCAGCGTGAGGGCGACGGCTGGTTGGTGACGCTGGCCGATGGCCGGGTGCTGCAAGCCACAACCATCGTGAACGCCGCAGGCGCCTGGGCCGACGTGGTGGCGGGCTTGGCAGGCGTGCCGCCCATTGGCCTGGAGCCGCGCCGCCGCACCGCCTTCACCTTTGCCGTGCCCGAGGGCATGGACGCCACCCACTGGCCTGCCGTAATCGGCATTGACGAGAGTTTTTACTTCAAGCCCGATGCGGGCCAGCTGCTGGGCTCGCCCGCCAACGCCGACCCGACGCACCCGCACGACGTGGTGCCCGAAGAGCTGGACGTGGCCACGGGCATTTATCACATTGAGGAAAAAACGATCTTCCAGATCCGCCGCCCCTCCCATACCTGGGCAGGCCTGCGTTCGTTTGTGCCCGACGGGGACATGGTGATCGGCTGGGACAATCACGTGCACGGTTTCTTCTGGCTGGCCGGGCAGGGCGGGTATGGGATTCAAAGCGCGGCGGGTGCCTCGCTGCTGGCCCGCCAGCTATTGCGCCGCGAGCCGTTGGCCGAGGAGCTGGTGCGCGAGGGTGTGGTGCTGGAAGGGCTCTCGCCTGCGCGTTTGCGTTGATCTACCTGCGCAAACGGAGGATGCTTGGGGCCTTGAAGAAAAGGCGCTCAGGCGAAAGTGTTGACGTTGGTGCCCAGGGTCCCACTGGTGGCCAAGCCGGGCTGGGGCATGGATTGCTGCATGGCGTCGATCATGGTGGCGGCAGATACGGCCTGCATGTCGAGCGCCTTTTTGAGCACCACCATGTTCAGGGCATCCGACGTCTTGGCACTGGCCAGCGCGGTGGCGGTGTTGACGATGCTGTTGGCAAGGGCGACGTCCATGGTGATTCCTTGGGGTGGTGGTTTGGTATCGGCAGTTTGGGTAGCGGGCTTAAGGGGTGTTACATCTTGGGGCCGTCGCAGTAGCACTTACTCCAGTGCCGCCACACCAATGGCTGTACACGCAGCCAAATCAGACTCGCGCCCCTCGGGCAATTGCCGCGCTGTATCCCGCAGCGCGGTGCGCAAGCCTTCTTCCAGCGTGGGGTGGTAGAACGGCATCCCCAGGAGGTCGTGCACGGTAAGTTTTTGCTGGATGGCCAGCGCGAGCAGGTGGGCCATGTGTTCACCTTGCGGGGCGCACATTTCGGCGCCGAGCAGGCGGCCGGTGGCCTGGTCTGCGTGGATGCAGATGCGCCCGTGGTTCTGCTGCGATGTGCGGGCGCGGCCCTGGTTGTCAAAGCTGGTGGTGCCAGTGACTGTGTGGGCGGGATCCATGTCGGCAAAGCGCTGGCCCACGGTGGCGATGTTGGGGTCGCAGAACACAATGCCCAGCGGGGTGCGGCGCCGAAAGCGAGTGGGGGAGGCGGCCAGGGCGTTCATGCCTGCAATGTGGCCCTCGTCGGCAGCCTCGTGCAGCAGGGGCGCGCGGGTGGTGGCGTCTCCCGCCAGAAACACGGGCAGGTTGCCGATCTGCTGGGTTTGTGGGTCTACGGAGGGCATGCCGCGTTTGTCCAGTGGCACGCCCAGAGTGTCCAGGCCCAGGTGCTCGATATTGGGCACCCGGCCCATGGCGGCGATGACCTGGTCCACCACAACGCGGTGGGGGCCGCTGCTCACTTCGATGCCGCCGGGCACTTCGCGCAGTTGTGCTTTGGCGCCCATGTGCAGCACCATTTCTTGCTTGAGCAACGCCGTCAATTCGGTGTTGAGGGCGGGGTTGCCCAGGCCCGCCAGGGTGTGGCTGGTGGTGAAGGCGGCCACCTGCAATCCTAGCCGGGCCAGCGCCTGGGAGATCTCTACGCCGATGGGGCCCATGCCGATCACGGCAATGCGGGGGCCGAGGGTGGGTTGCTCGAACAGGGTGTCGGTGGTGAGCATGCGGTCGCCGAATGCCAGCCATTCTTCTGGCACGCTGGGGCGTGACCCGGTGGCGATGATGATGCTGCGGGTGGGGTAGGCGGTGCCGTCGATGTCCACGGAATTGGCCCCCAGGAGGCTTGCGCGGCCTGCAATGCGGGCGCTCCCCAGGTCGTCGGTGGCCTTGATGGCGCCGGCCACAAAGTTATCGCGCAGGGCACGCACACGCTGCAGCACTGCGGGCAGGTCGGCCGTCAAGGCGTTGGCGCCCCGCAGTCCGAATTCTTCAAAGGCGTGGCGCAGGTGAAAGGCGTTGGCCGCCTCGATCAGCGCCTTGGAGGGCATGCAGCCCACGCGCGCGCAGGTGGTGCCCCAGGGGCCTTCGTTGACGATGAGGTAGCGGTCCGTGCGTTTGCGCACTTCGCGCAGGGCGGCCAAGCCTGCAGTGCCTGCGCCAATGATGATGGTGTCGAGCGGTTGGCTCATGGGGGTTCTCCTTGGAAGCCCGGTAAAACTCTGAGTGTGGCGGCCTGCCGGCGGAGTGCTTGTAGGCGCAAAGGCATTTGTTCTGGACGCTGCCCCGGGTCTGCCCGGGCTTTGCTGGCGGGTTCAGGCCTCGGGCTCGGTCCAGCCCACACGGCCCTGGCCCTGGTTGTTGATGCGCAGCACAAAGGCAGTGGCCCGGGCCTCGGGCAGCCGTAGCTGCAGCGTGACAAGCGTGCCGTGCTGTACGCCTACCAGCTCGGCAGCAGCCGTTTCGATCTCTCGGCGCAGCAGGCCCTCCAGCGCATAGGGCACATGGCATTGCAGCGTTTTCATGCGCTGCAGCGTGACCTTGGGGGCGGTGAGCAGTGCCTGGGCAATAGTGTCGGTGTAGGCGCGCACCAGTCCACCCGCGCCCAGCTTGACGCCGCCAAAGTAGCGCACCACAGTCGCTTGCACGCCTTCCAGGTCCTGGTGGCGCAGCACGTCGAGCATGGGGCGACCGGCTGTGCCGCCGGGTTCGCCGTCGTCCACCGCGGCGGACTGGCCGCCCGCCAGCAAGGCCCAGCAGATGTGTGCGGCGCCAGGGTGTTGCTTCCACAGTGCATCCACGGCAGCCTGAGCACTGGCGCGGTCGGCCATGGGCTGCACGCAGCCGATGAAGCGGCTCTTCTTGATGATGAGTTCACTGTGCGCAGGCACAGCCAGGGTGTAGGGCATGGGGCGCCGAGTTTAAGGCGCGGCCCGCGGGGCCAAAACGTGACGGAATTCACGCCCGCTGCGTCTTGTAACAATGTTGATCCAGCGCAGGCTGTTGTTTGTGCGTTCTGTCACACATGGCATTGGCTTGTGTTCCTACACTGGCGGCTTGTTGATGTGGCCTACGCTCGTGCTACCAATTTGAAAGCACCCAGGCCATTAAAAGAGGAACACCATGTTTGCCACGCCTTTCTCCGCCCCGTTGCCCGCCACCCTTGTCAGCCATGTATTTGGCCGCTTCATGCCGCAGCGCGTGCAGCCAGGTGTGACGGATGTGGTGGTTGCGCCCGTGCTGGCAACGGCGGCCACGGATGACGATGCCATCCCGGACCTGGCCCAGCGGGTGCGCGAAGTGGGGGAGTGGTAGCCGCCCCGTCTGCCAGCCGGCGGTGGCCGCACCACCGTTTCACAAAAAATGGTCCAGAGGGACCATTTTTTATGGGGTACCGTCAGAGTCCGATCAGCGCTTTGGCAATATGCCCTGCGATGCGGGGGTTCTCGTTCAGCCTTCGTGTGCTGTACCCGTACCAGTCCTTGCCAAAGGGTACATAGATGCGCACATTGAAGCCCATGCCCCGCAGCTTGTCGCGCAAGGGTTCACACACGCCCAGCAGCATCTGAAATTCAAACTGGCTCCGGTCGATGCCATCGCGGCGCACCCGCTCGACGATGCGCGCGATCAATGCAGCGTCGTGTGTGGCGATGCCGACGAAGCTGCCTGCTTCGAAACAGCGCACGACATGCTTCAGGAAGTGCTCATTGATGGCGCTGCGGTCGTTCCATGCATCGTGCACGAGGTGCGAGCGATCCTCCACATAGATGCCCTTGCAGATGCGCAAGGTGTGGGCCCTTTGCATCAGCGGTTCAAGGTCCTGGTAGGTGCGCAGTAAATATGCCTGCAATGCCAGCCCGACGTTGCCAAACCGTGCCCTCAAGCGCCCGAACAATTCGATTTCCTTTTGGGTGCAACTGGCGTCCTCCATGTCCAGGCAGACGGAGTTCTGATGGCGCTCCGCGATCTCAAGAATGCGCAGAATCAGTTGTTCGCACTGCTGCGCACCGAGCAGCAGCCCAAGTGCAGAAGGCTTGATCGAAATGTTGGCCTGTAGTCCCTGGGCCTGGACGGCATGGAGCACCTCGATGTAGGCATCGGCCGTGGCCTGTGCCTCCGGCAGGGTTGAGATGGTTTCGCCCAGTACGTCGAGCGTCACGGCGAAACCTTGCGCGTTGAGCTGTTGCACGCGCACCAGGGCTTCGGCGAGGGTGTCGCCTGCGATGTAGCGGCGAGAGATTTTGTGGATCAGGGCGCGAGGCACCCAAGGGATGGCGCGCGCCACCAGTGTGTCGAGAAGTTGCATGTCGGTATCCAGAATGAAAAACGTGCTGCTTCCCGCCCTCCGCGCCCCGGCATTGAACCTGGGCATTGCGAATCAACGGGAAAAGCAAAGCACTGGCCCGGGCAGGGGGCCAGCAAGGGCAACGTTGCGACCGCGTGCGCCCAAAGCGCAGCGGCAGCTCACGCTGCGGGCGTTCAGTTCATCAATGGAGGCCAGGCTGCGCGGTGCATGCGTTCTTCTGTGTGTAGTTGCCGACGTAAGGTGCCAACTGGCGATCGTACAGCCTCAGCTCACATCTCCCTTACCAGCCGCGGCCCACGTGAACGGGTGGGCCATGTATTCAGCGCCAGGTGGCCATGCCACCCCCCCTGTTCAGACGCCACGGCTTTAAGGTGCACGCGGGTCATGCAAGCGAGGAAAGTCCACACGTTGGCACAAGGGCTTCCTGTGCATCTTGTGATGGGCTCATCGCTACAATAAACAATCCATCCAGATGGTTTGTAAATGACTGAAGCACATCGTAGACAGAAGCAACCTGAACTCATTCGCAGCCAATTGCTGGGCGTGGTCCGTGAGC
Source organism: Acidovorax sp. Root275 (assembly GCF_001428965.1). NCBI lineage: Bacteria > Pseudomonadati > Pseudomonadota > Betaproteobacteria > Burkholderiales > Comamonadaceae > Acidovorax > Acidovorax sp. Root275. Next base: position 1,089,716 of record NZ_LMJH01000001.1, read on the forward strand.
TGTTGGTAAGGGAAGGCCTCCACGCCGTCACCCTCGATGCTGTCGCCCAGCGGGCGGGCGTGACCAAAGGCGGGCTGCAGCATCACTACCGCAGCAAACAGGCATTGCTCGACGCCCTGTCGGACCAACTTTTCGAGGAGTTCGAGCAGAGTTTCGAAAAAGCGCTGAAGCAGGAAGACGACACGCCGGGGCGCCACGCGCGGGCCTACATCAGAACCTGTTTTGACAGTGGCTCGGACAGCCACCAGGTGGAAACCCAGCGGGCCATCGGTTTGCTGGCTCTCACATCAGCGCCGTGCCGGGAGCGTTGGCATGCGGCCATGGCGGTGGCGTTGAAGGCTGATGGGGAAGATCCGCACGCAGCCAATGTGTTGATGGCCTGCCGCTTGGCGGGGGATGGGTTCTGGTTTGCACAGATGCTCGATGTCTATGCGCTGGATGGGCCGCGCAAGGCGGCCATCCTGGACATTCTTCTGAAGCTTTGCGGTGGGGGGCGGCCATGAGCGGGGGCGCATCCGCCAGCGCCTATCTGCTGCTGGGCACTGCGATCGTGCTGGAGGTACTGGGCACCACGGCGCTGAAAGCTTCCGATGGATTCACGCGGCTGGTGCCTGGCGTGATCACCGTGGTGGCATATGCCGTGTCCTTCTACCTGCTCTCGCTCACGCTCAAGACCCTGCCGGTGGGCATTGCCTACGCGATCTGGTCGGGGGTGGGCATCGTGCTGGTATCCACCGTGGGCTGGCTGCACTACGGACAGCGGCTGGATCTGCCCGCCCTCTTGGGGCTGGGGTTGATCGTGGCGGGCGTACTGGTCGTGAACCTGTGTTCCAAAAGCGTCAGCCATTGACGGTGCACGCGCCAAAACGGCGTCGCTTTCCCTGCTTCCGAGTTCCGATCCATCCCGCCGACCGCCCAATTCGTTGCCAGCAACTGCCATGAACCTCAGACTTACTTCATCAACTGAGCCCCAATGCATCACTGGCCAGACTTTGTCCAGGACAGAGTTGCAGGCGCTTTGCGCCGCCGGGCATCCTGTTTTGCACTTTGAACACTGTGTCTTCGATGGCGCGGATTTATCAGGGTTAGCGCTCCAGGGTGCGCAGTTCATCGGCTGTTCGCTGCGGGAGGTGTCGCTGGAGAGGGCGGGCCTCGCAGGCACGCGCTGGCTCGACTGCCGTGCGGGGCAGACCCAGTTCCACCTGGCGGACCTGACCGATGCGCGCTTTCATCGCTGCGATCTCAACAACACGTCGTGGGTCCGTTCCAGCCTCGCTTCGGCTCGTTTTGCTGAGGTCAAGCTCACGGGCGCGCATTTTCGGGAGGCCGAAACACTGGGGCTGAGTTTTCATGATTCGTTGCTGGTGGGGGCCGACCTGCGCGGCATTTCGTTTCGCAAGCAGGCGGTGGAGCAGCTGGACTTGTCGGACGCCGATCTGGCGGGGTGCGATTTTCGCGATGCCGTTTTCGAGGGCGGAAGCCTGCGAGATGCACATCTCAAGAATGCGCGCTTTGACGGGGCCGACCTGCGCTCGGTGGATCTCGGCGGGCTGCGGATTGCCCAATTGGCACAGTCGTTCAAAGGGGCCATTCTCTCGGCCGAGCAGGCCGCAATGCTGATCAGTGAGCTGGGCATCCGGGTGGCGTGATGCAGCCCGCTGGGAGTGATTTACAGCTTGAGCTCCCATGTCTCCCCCACCAGCTGCTGGCCAAATCCCTCATACGGTTCAGACTTGGCCAGCTTGAACCCTCGCTTGGCATAGATGCCACGTGCGGCAGTCAGGCAACTGTTGGTCCACAGCACCATCTTCTTGTAGCCCTTGGCCCGGGCGAACGCGATGCACTCATCGGTCAGGCGTGCGCCCAGGCCCAGTCCACGTGCTTTGGGCGACAGGATCAGCATGCGCAGCTGGGCCGTGGTGGCTGATTTGCGCACCACGAACACGGCGCCCACGCGTTCGCCGTCCAGCTCCGCCACCCAGCAACGCTCCCACGCTGGCTGGAACTTGCGCACAAACTGCGCGGCGATGTCGGCCACCAGGGCTTCAAATCGGCTGTCCCAGCCGTACTCGCGCCAGTAGATTTCGCCGTGCTGCTGCACCACCCAGCCGATATCGCCGGGAACCGGGTCGCGCAGCACGGCCACGCGAGGTCCCGATAGGTTGGCCAAGGTCGGGTCGAGCAAGGTTTCGATGCGTCCCATGGCATCCACCAGCTCCTGCTGGCGTGCAGGGGGCAGGGGGGCCAGCAGAGCAGCGGCCTCGTCGCGTGAGCGCTGCTGCAGCGGCTCGAACACGTCGCGCCCAAGCGACGTGAGGGCGAGTACGCTCTGGCGCGCATCCTTGGCGCTGGCACTGCGGGTGATCCAGCCGGCTGTTTCAAACCGGCGCAGGATGCGGCTCAGGTAGCCGCCGTCCAGGCCCAGGTCGCGCGCCAGTTCGCTGGCCACGGGCGCCTCACGGTGGGCCAGCTCGTACAGCACGCGCACATCGGTGAGCGACAGGTTGCTGCCCAGGTACGGGTCCAGCACACCCACGCGGCGGGTCAAGAAGCGGTTGAAGCGCCGCACCGCCTTCACGGCGCTGGCAGGGGGCAGCGCGGTTGCGGGGGTGGGCTGGGGGGTATTGAGGATCGTGGTCATGAATGCCTCTGTCATGCAATTAATTGACTTTAGCAAGTATATGCCTGATGCCTATCAAGACCTCCACCGTGCAAGGGCAACACGCAAGCAGCGACAAAAAGGGCATGCCGCCGTAAAATCGTGGGTTAACCACCACAGCCGCGCCCCACGAGGCCCCATCGCATCGGGCCGGCCGCGACCCTCCTTTGCATGAACGCCCCCGTTGACGTCTCCTTTTTTGCGCGCGCCGCAAAGCCATTGACCAGCTACCGACCGTACTGGGCCAAGCGCTTTGGCACGGCCCCGTTTTTGCCGATGAGCCGCGCCGAGATGGAGAAACTGGGCTGGGACAGCTGCGACATCATCCTGGTGACGGGTGATGCGTATGTGGACCACCCGAGCTTCGGCATGGCCGTGATCGGTCGCACGCTCGAAGCCCAGGGCTTCCGCGTGGGCATCATCGCCCAGCCCGACTGGCAGAGCGCCGAGCCCTTCAAGGTGCTGGGCAAGCCCAACCTGTTCTGGGGCGTGACGGCGGGCAACATGGATTCGATGATCAACCGGTACACCGCCGACCGGAAGATCCGCAGCGACGACGCCTACACGCCCGGCGACGTAGGCGGCAAGCGGCCCGACCGCGCCGCTATCGTCTACAGCCAGCGCTGCCGCGAGGCGTTCAAGGACGTGCCCATCATCTTGGGCGGCATCGAAGGCAGCCTGCGCCGCATCGCCCACTACGACTACTGGAGCGACAAGGTGCGCCGCTCCATCGTGGTGGATGCCAAGTGCGACCTGCTGCTGTATGGCAATGCCGAACGCGCGCTGGTCGAGGTGGCGCATCGCATTGCAGCGCGTGAGCCGGTCGAGCAGATCACCGATGTGCGCGGAACGGCCTTTGTGCGCCGGCCTGATGACGAAAGCGGCAAGGGCTGGTTCGAGATTGACTCGACCAGCGTGGACGAGCCGGGCCGCGTGGAATCGCACATCAACCCCTACATGACCACCAGCGAACAGGCCGCCGCCCAGGGCAGCACCTGCAGCAAGGATGATGCTCCTGATTCAGTAGCTGGTAGCGCAGGTGGATCAAGCGCTGGGGACCAAAAAGACCCAAAAACGGCCGAGCCCAACCCCGCCATCCAGCCCATGTTGTTTGTCGCCAACCCGGCGCTCAAGGCCAAGCTCAAGGTGCCCCCACGCGACAAGAGCGTGATCCGCCTGCCCAGCTACGAGCAGGTCAAGAGCGACCCGGTGCTCTATGCCCACGCCAACCGCGTGCTGCACCTGGAGACCAACCCCGGCAACGCCCGCGCGCTGGTGCAGGCGCACGGCGAGGGCGTAACGGCGCGCGACGTGTGGATCAACCCGCCCCCCATCCCGCTCACCACGGCCGAGATGGACTACGTGTTCGACCTGACCTACGCACGCGGCCCGCACCCCAGCTACGCCGACGAAAACGGCAGCCACGACGGTGCGACCAAGATCCCCGCGTGGGAGATGATCCGGTTTTCGATCAACATCATGCGTGGCTGCTTTGGCGGCTGCACCTTCTGCTCCATCACCGAGCACGAAGGCCGCATCATCCAGAGCCGGTCCGAGGATTCGATCATCCAGGAGATCGAGGACATCCGCGACAAGGTCAAGGGCTTCACCGGCACCATCAGCGACCTGGGCGGCCCCACGGCCAACATGTACCGCCTGGGTTGCCGCAGCCCCGAGATCGAGGCGGCCTGCCGCAAGCCGAGCTGCGTGTACCCCGGCATCTGCCAGAACCTCACCACCGACCACGGCCCGCTGATCAAGATCTACCGCCGTGGCCGTGCGCTCAAGGGCATCAAGAAGATCCTGATCGGCTCCGGCCTGCGCTACGACCTGGCGGTGAAGTCGCCCGAATACGTGAAAGAGCTGGTGCAGCACCACGTGGGCGGCTACCTGAAGATCGCGCCCGAGCACACCGAGCAGGGGCCGCTGACCAAGATGATGAAGCCGGGCATCGGCAGCTATGACAAGTTCAAGCAGATGTTCGAGAAGTTCAGCGAAGAGGCGGGCAAGAAGCAGTTCCTGATCCCGTACTTCATCGCAGCCCACCCGGGCACGAGCGACGAGGACATGATGAACCTCGCCGTCTGGTTGAAAAAGAACGGCTTTCGCGCCGACCAGGTGCAGACCTTCTATCCGAGCCCCATGGCCACCGCCACGGCCATGTACCACAGCAACAAGAACCCGCTGCGCAAGATCACGCGCGAGAGCGAGACGGTGGACATCGTGCGTGGCGAAAAGCGCCGCCGCCTGCACAAGGCCTTCCTGCGCTACCACGACCCGAACAACTGGCCGCTGCTGCGCGAGGCTCTCAAGACCATGGGCCGTGCCGATCTCATCGGCAATGGCAAGCACCACCTGATTCCAACCTTCCAGCCGCTGACCGACGGCGGCTACCAGAGCGCGCGGCGCAAGAACTCGACCCCGACCGGGGCCAAGCCCGCCGTGGCGCCTGCGTCGCGCACGGTGCAGCAGCCCACCAAGGGCCGCATCCTGACACAACACACGGGCCTGCCACCGCGCGTGACCGGGGGCGCGGCCAAGCCGGCGGCTGGCGGCAAACCGTTCAAGAAAGCGCGATAGTCCGCTGCCTGCGTGGCGGCGGGCAGGGCGTCCATTTGCCCATTGCATCTGCAGGCTGAAACGGCGGGCTGGGATGCCGCGCCAACGGCATCGGCGGGGTGGCCGGACTCAGGCGCGCCAGGCCCGGGCGGTGGTCAGGGGGTCGTGTAGCCCCCGGCCAGGCATTCCGAGAGTGGCACGGGCTTTGCCACCGCATAGCCTTGGGCGTAATTCACACCGATGATCCGCAACGCGTCCACGATGGCTTCGGACTCGGCAAACTCGGCAATTGTCTGCTTGCCCATCACGTGCCCAATGCGGTGGATCATTTCCACCATGGCATGGTTGGTGGGGTCTAGCAAGATGTCCTTGACGAAGGCGCCATCGATCTTGAGGTAGTTCACTGGCAGGTGCTTGAGGTAGGTGAAGGACGACATGCCCGCGCCGAAGTCGTCGAGCGCGAAGCGGCAGCCCAGTTGCTGGAGCTCTTTCATCAGGCGCACCGCATTGGGCAGGTGCGAGATGGCGCTGGTTTCGGTGATCTCGAAGCACAGCAGTGCGGGGTCCAGCCCGGATTCCGTGAGCGCGGTGCGGATGAACTTGAGCAGGCTGTCATCCCCCAGGCTGGTGCCCGACAGGTTGATGGCGCAGGTGTGCAGCGGCAGGGCTCCGGGGGTGCGCTGGTGCTGCGCCAGCGCCAGCAGCGTGTGCCGGATCACCCAGCGGTCGATGGACGGCATCATCCCGTAGTGCTCGGCGGCCGGAATGAAGGTGCCGGGCGCCACCAGCTGGCCCCCTTCCTCCTCACGCAGCCGCAGCAGCACCTCCATGTGCAGACCCTCTTCGCCGGTGCCTTGCAGCGCACGGATGGCTTGCGCATGCAGCTGGAAGCGGTTGTGCTCGAGCGCCAGCCGCAGCCGCCGAACCCAGTCCATGTCGCCTTCGCGCCGGGTCATCTCGATGTCTTCGGGCTGGTAGATGAACACCCGGTTGCGCCCGCCTTCCTTGGCGCGGTAGCAGGCCATGTCGGCCACGCGCATGGCTTCCTGGATGGAGGTGAGCGCAGGGATGAGCTGCACCATGCCGATGCTGAGGCCTGTGGTGAGCTGCTGGCCTTCCCAGGCAAGGCGCAGGTCCTGGCCAGCCTGGCGCAATTGTTCTGCAATGCGCGCAGAGGGGCCCGCGGGGCAGTCCTTGAGCAGAATGCCGAATTCGTCCCCGCCCAGCCGCGCCAGCGTGTCACCTTCGCGCAGATGGCTTTGCAGCATGCGACAGACCTCGCGCAGCATTTCGTCACCGGCCTGGTGGCCACAGGTGTCGTTGATGAGCTTGAACTGGTCCATGTCCACGTAGAGCAGAGAGCCTTCGCGGCCCGGCTGGCGCGGGTGGCCGAGCAGGGCTTCGAGCCGGTGCTCGAATTCGCGCCGGTTCACCAGCCCCGTCAGCGCATCATGGCTGGCCTGCCACGAGAGCTGCTCCACATAGTGCTGCTCGCGCGTGACGTCGTGCAGCGCCAGCACCGCCCCGGTCAGCACGCCCCGGTGCCGGATGGGAGAGCCCACCAGCCTCACCGGAACGATGCTCTGGTCCGGGCGCACCAGCGTGCGGTGGATGTTGCCCTTGGCGGCACCATCGCTGCGCAGCAGCGTCTGCACCAGGGTGTCGGCAGACAGGGGCGGCGCGTCATCCTCAAAGACCAGCAACTGCGCCAGTGGTTGCCCGGTCGCCTGGGCGGCCGGGCGGGCCAGCAAGGTTTCTGCGGCAGGGTTCATGTAGGTGACCTCGCCGTGGATGTTGGTCGTCACCACGGCATCGCCAATGGCGGCCAGTGTGGTGCGCGCCTGTTCCCGTTCGGCCTCCAGGGCGCGCTCTGCATTCTGGCGCTGGGCCAGCAACGTGCGCGTGTGCCACAGGGTCAGCAGGATCAGCACCAGGGCCATGCCCATGTTGGTCCACATCAGCAGGAGCACGATGTGGCGCGAGCTTTCGCCCAGGGCCTCGCTGAAGTTCCGGGCCGCCGGGGTCACGCCTGCGTTGATTTCGCGGATGGTGTTCTGCCACCGTTCGCGCGTCGGGGCATCCGCCGTGCCGGCGGTGTTGCGCTGGTGGATCTCGTGCGACAGCTCGCGCAGTGCACGGATGTACTCGTCGCCCACCAGCCATTGGTCTACCGGCTTCTTCACCAGATCAAAGTCGTCGAAGTAGCGCAACAGCCAGATCAGGCCGTCAATGTCATCGGGGTGGTTGCCACCGCGCAGAAAACCGTCGCGCGCCACATCGATCTGCACCTGGCCTGACTCCAGGGCCAGCCGGGCTGCCCGGTCGCCCAGCGGGATCTCCATGGCGCGGGTGAACCCTTCAAAGGCCTGGGGGGAGCCGTTGATGGCGTACTGGTTCAGGAAATAGATGGCGTCTTTCTGGCCTTTGGTCCACAGGCTTTCGCCGGCGACGAAGGCACGCACCGTGGACAAGACATGCAGGCTGGCCGTGGCGCACACCGCCAGCAGCAACACCATCGTGATGAAAGGCCAGGTCACCCGCAACGTCAACGGCACAGGCCTTCGCTCGACCGGCTGCAATACATCCATGGATGGGTCCCTCGCCTCGTGCCAAGCTGCGTGCGCCAGTGATGCCTGGTGGCCCCATCCGGCGCGCCCTCATCGGTGTGTCCGCACACTGTGTCAATGCCTGCGGTCCAGTGTTGTCCTGGAATCAGTGGCTGATTCTGCGGTGCGGCGCTTCCGGCCCACTATATAGCGATCAATTTGCCAGCGCATGCAAAGTTTGGCAACCCCTTGTGTCTGCGGGGAATGGGCGCCATGCCGATGCGCACCCGCGCACGGCGGGCCACCGCTGGCGCTGCCTTTGTGTTGCCGGGCCTGGCTGACGCCGATGTTTACGGCGCCGCAGCGTGGGTGCCCACCAGCACGGACTGCGGGCCGTCGTCTTGGGGCTGCGAGATCAGGTCTTCGATGATGAAGGTGCGGTAGTAAAACGCGGTGACCGCGCCCTCGGGAGCGATGGCGGCGACCAAGGTCTCAGCGTCGTCCTTGTCGTCCATGGCGATCAGCAGCCCGTGGTGGCCCTTGCCGGCCAGGTCGGCAATGCGGCGCACCATGTCACCTTCGGCACCGACCGACGGAAGCGGCGCATCTGCCGTGCCCAGCGTGTGCACGATCTCCTGCAGGATGACTTCAGGGCTGGCGTAGGCGGTTTCGCCTTGGTGGCCAGCGGCTTGCAGCGCCGTGGCCGCCTGGCGCACGCAGTCTTCGTCGGGGAAGAGCGCAAACACGTGGCCTGTGGGGTAGAAAACGCCGCCCATGTTGGTCATGGTGGAATCAAGAACGAGGGGTTTCATGGGCTTCTCCCGAGGTGTTTCAGACCTTTTCGATTGAAACCCGTGGCCCCGGCGCGTGGTGTAGGCCAGCGGGCAATCTGCGCGTCAGCGCCCCTTGCAGCGCAGGGGGACGTGCTAGAAAAATGATTAAAACAGCCTCTGGCGCTTATCCATCAAGCGCAAGCAGCTATCAAAATTGATATGCGATTTTCCAGTTGCGGCGCATCTATCGAAGCCACCCGCCCACCCAGGCCCCAAGCGCCGCACAGTGCAGCACCACGGTGGCCCAGTAGACCGTGCGGAACTCCACCTTGCGGGACTTGTGCCGCAGCCATTGCTGGGCAAACCATGCGCCAGGCCATCCGCCTGCCAGGCTCAGCAGGTGCAGGTGGCTTTCCTTGGTGCGCCACTGGCCGTTTTGCGCGGCGCTTTTGTCGATGGCGTAGACCAGAAAGGTGAGGAGGTTGACGGCCAGGGTCGCTCCCAGCACCCACCATGGCAGCTGACCGGCCCACAAGCCCCAGGCCAGCAGCGCCACCCAGCCCAGCATCAGCACCAGCGCCGGGCCTGCGGGAGTTGGCGGGCCGCTGGCGTCTGCGGGGCGCCGATGGCGTTGGGTTCGCGGCTTGGTAGCCCGCTGCGCCGGTTCGTGTCGAGCCCGCTGTGGGGGTGATTTGGCCGATGGGCGGGGCTGGGGTGCGGCCCCTTGCTGGGCCATGGGCTGCACCGCCATGGCCCGAGGCCCTTTGCCGCCCACATGGATTTCTTCGTACACCACGGCCAGCCCTTCGCGGGGCGCAGCGCTGCCACGGTAGTCCCGCACGTGAAAGAACACATCGGCCGAGGTGTCCGGGCTGCGGATAAAGCCGAAGGCGCGGGTGGCGTCCCAGCGGATGACGGTGCCCTGTTTCTGCATCGGCGAAAGGGGTTCTCAGGCCAGGGTGTGCAAGGGAATGTCCTGGCCCACCGCCAGCGCATCCAGCTGTGCGCGTGTCTGTGTGCGCAGGAACGCCGCCACAGCCGTGTGGGTGGCAGGGGCGCGCAGCACCTGCGGGTCGCCCGTGGCGGGCAGGCCTGCGGCGGCGCACAGGCTGGCGGCAAAGTGGGGTTCCAGCGCGGCCACCGCCACACGGCCGTCGGCGCACGGGTAGATGCGGTAGCCCGCGTGGTTGCCGCCCACGTCGCCCTCGGGGGTGGTCAGGCCCCAGTCGCGCGGCTGGGCCAGCCAGGCAGCGGCATCGGCCAGCGCCACTTCAATGCACGCGCCGCTGCCGGTGTGCGCGCGTTCCAGCAGGGCCTGCAGCACGGCCTCGCTGGCCATCAGGGCGCCGCCCATGTCGGCGTAAAGGGTAGGGGGCATCTCGGTGCCGGTCACCAGGCCCGCATCGGCCAGGTAAGTGAGGTCGTGGCCAGGCTCTTCCGCGCGCTCGGCCGCTGCGCCCACGATGCGTACCAGCGACAGGCGTGGGTACTTCGCCTGCAGCGCCTCCCAGGAGAGGCCCAGCTTGGTGAGCGCCGAGGGGCGGAACGAGGTGATCAGCACATCGGTGCGGGCCAGCTCCTCGTGCAGCGTGGCCTGGCCTTCTGTGGTCTTGAGGTGGGCATGCACCACACGCACGCCGCTGTGCAGCGTGGCATAGGCCGCCGGGCTGTAGATGCCCATGGGGTCGGCGCTGGGATGGCCGGGGGCGGGCGGGGGTTCGAGCTTGGTGCATTCAGCACCCATGCGCGCGCAGCGCATCAGGGCGGCGGGGCCGGGCAGGTTCAGCGCAAGGCTCAGGACACGGGTGTTGCGCAGGGGCTGGGGCAGGGCGTTGGTCATGGGCTCAGGGTTGTCTCGGTGTTGTGGTTTTGAATGGAAGGCGCGGCGCTGGAACTTCGCCGGGCGCGCGGGCTCACTCCCAGCGTTATACATAATTTGTTACGCTCCCTGACCCATGCAACGCAGAACCTCTTTGGCCGCCCTCACAGGCTTGGCCGCCTTTCCGGGAGCTTTCATGACCACGTCCCTGAGCAGCGCCGCCACGGCACCCGCGTTGCAGGCGCTCAAGCCTTCGCCCCGTATGCCGGTGCTGTTTGTGGGCCACGGCAGCCCCATGAACGCCATCGAGGACAACGCCTGGCGCCGCAGCTGGCAGGCCTTGGGGACGGAGTTGACGGCCCGCGCCGTTCAGCCGCAGCTCATCCTGTGTGTGTCGGCCCACTGGCTCACGCGCGGCGGCTGGCAGCTGACCGGCATGGCCAACCCCAAGACGATCCACGACTTTGGTGGTTTTCCTCAGGCGCTGTTCGACCAGCAATACCCCGCGCCTGGTGCGCCGCAGGTGGCGCGCAGCCTGGCGGGGGAGCTCAAATCGCCTGCCACCGGAGGCGCTCTGGGCGTGGATGAGGGCGAATGGGGCCTGGACCACGGCACCTGGTCGGTGCTCAAGCCCATGTTTCCGAAGGCACAGATCCCGGTGATGCAGCTGAGCATGGACTACAGCCGCGCCCCGGCCGAGCATTACGCGCTGGGCCAGCAATTGAAGGCGCTGCGTGAGCGGGGCGTGTTGATCGTGGGCAGCGGCAATGTGGTGCACAACCTGCGTCTCACGCGCCGTGGCACGGCCGCCAACGAGGCGTACGACTGGGCCACCGAGTTCGACACCGTGGTACAGGAGCAGATCAAGCAAGGCCAGCTCGGCGCCCTGCAGGACTTCCAGAAACTGGGTGCCGTGGCCAAACAGGCGCACCCCACGCACGAGCACTATCTGCCGTTGTTGTACGCGGCGGGGGCCGTGTTGCCCAGCGAGATGCCGCGCTTCTTCAACACGGGCTACCAGTCGGCATCGATCTCGATGCGGTCGGTGCTTTGGGGGTGATAGGGTACGGCGCCAGGTTGTTTGAATTGCTTCTTTTTTGATAGCTGGTAGCGTATATAGATAAAGCGCTAGAGGTCAAAAAAGCTTGAAAACTAGCGGCGTTACAGATCAGGCAGGCATGTCACCCGCCCGGATCGTCAGCCATGGCCAGCGTTCGCGGTAGCTTTCCGCCTTGGCCTGGAACAGCGGCAGATGTGGACAGGCAGGGTTGGGGCGCAGCAGTCCTGCATACAGCTCTTCAAGCCCGTAGGGCGCGTAGAGCATGGGCTCCTCAACACCCGGGTCAGCGGCAGGCTGCAGGCCCACGCAGGTGCAGGGCACCAGAAAACGCTCGATGCCGTTGCGGGCCGACTGCAGCGGCGCATAGGGGTAACCAAACCAGCGTTCGTACCAGAGGTGTACCCGGGCCTGGTTCTTGGCTTCCACGGTGATCGGCAGGTCGGAAAAGAGGGCGGTGACGCGGGCTTGCACTGCATGTTCGGCGGCTTCGGACAGGTCCGACGCATCGAAATAGAACAGGTCGTAGTCCTTGATGTGCGCCGTGGGATTCAGTCCGGAACGCAGGTTCCACACCGTCTGGAATAGACAACCTGCCACCAGCCAGACATCCGGCAGGCCCAGAAACGGCAAACGCCCCAGAAGGTCCGCGTTGTGCGGGTTCTGGAGCGCTTCGCTCACAAAGCGGCGCGCGAGCGCCGCTCTTTCATCGTGCTCAGACAACCTTGGCGATCGCCTGGCAGACGTAGTCGATGTTCTTGCTGTTCAGGGCCGCCACGCACATGCGGCCGGTGTCGGTGCCGTACACGCCGAATTCATTGCGCAGGCGCACCATCTGGTCCTTGGACAGGCCGGAGTAGCTGAACATGCCGATCTGCGTGGTGATGAAGCTCATGTCCTGCTTGACGCCAGCGGCTTTCAGGCCGTCCACCAGCTTCTGGCGCATGGCCTTGATGCGCACGCGCATTTCGGCCAGTTCTTGTTCCCACATCGCGCGCAGCTCGGGGTTGTTCAGCACGGCGGCCACCACTGCGCCACCGTGGATGGGTGGGTTGGAGTAGTTGGTGCGGATGACGATCTTGAGCTGGCTCAGCACGCGGCCGGCTTCTTCCTTGTCGGCGCACAGCACCGACAGGCCACCCACGCGCTCGCCGTACAGGCTGAAGCTCTTGCTGAAAGATGTGGAGACAAAGAAGTTCAGGCCTGCAGCCACAAACTTGCCGATCACGGCGCCGTCTTCGGCGATGCCGTGGCCGAAGCCCTGGTAGGCCATATCGAGGAAAGGCGTCAGGCCCTTGGCCTTGACGGCGGCAATCACCTGGTCCCACTGGGCGGGCGTGATGTCGTAGCCGGTGGGGTTGTGGCAGCAGGCGTGCAGCACGACGATGGTGCCGGCAGCGGCGGCATTCAGGCTGGCCAGAAAGCCTTCAAAGTTCACGCCGCGCTTTTCGGCGTCGTAGTAGGCATAGGTATCGACTTCGAAGCCGGCATTGGTGAACAGCGCGCGGTGGTTTTCCCAGCTGGGATCGGAGATCAGTACCTTGGCGTTGGGGCTGAGTTTCTTGAGAAAGTCAGCGCCGATCTTGAGGCCGCCCGTACCACCCACGGCTTGCACGGTGGCCACGCGGCCAGAAGTGACGGGTTCGCTGTCCGCACCGAATACCAAAGCCTTGACGGCGTTGTCATAGGCCACGATGCCGTCGATGGGCAGGTAGCCACGGGCCGTGGGGGTGGACATCATGGTCTTTTCTGCGGCCTGCACACATTGCAGCAGGGGCAGCTTGCCGTTGTCGTCGAAATAAACGCCGACGCCCAGGTTGACCTTGTTGGGGTTGGTGTCTGCGTTGAATTGCTCGTTGAGGCCCAGGATGGGGTCGCGGGGGGCCATTTCGACGGCGGTGAAAAGAGACATGAAAATCCTTGAAAGGTTGTCAGTAGCGAAGAATCCGGGCGTGGTGTACTGTGCCGGGTTCCGCCGATTTTAACGGCCGCTACCCCCCAATCGTTGACTGCACCCATGCCGGATATCACAGAAGTCATAACGGAAAAGCAAGACGGCGAATTCGTCCATTTCCCCAATTCCCCCTTTGAATTGTTCCAGCCGTATCCACCGGCGGGCGACCAGCCTGAGGCCATCAACAAGCTGGTGGAGGGCTTGAACGACGGAGAAACCTTCCAGACGCTGCTGGGTGTGACGGGCTCTGGCAAGACCTTCACCATGGCCAACGTGATCGCCCGCATGGGGCGTCCGGCCATCATCTTCGCACCCAACAAGACCCTGGCTGCGCAGCTGTACAGCGAGTTCCGCGAGTTCTTCCCCAAGAATGCCGTGGAGTATTTCGTGAGCTACTACGACTACTACCAGCCCGAGGCGTATGTGCCCCAGCGCGACCTGTTCATCGAGAAGGACAGCGCGATCAACGAGCACATCGAGCAGATGCGGCTGTCGTGCACCAAGAGCCTGATGGAGCGCACGGATGTGGTCATCGTGGCCACGGTGTCGGCCATCTACGGCATTGGCGAACCCGAGAGCTACCACCGCATGGTGATGACCTTGCGCTCGGGCGATAAGCTGGGCCAGCGCGACGTGATCGCCCAGCTGATCCGCATGCAGTACCAGCGCAACGAGGCCGACTTCTCACGCGGCAAGTTCCGTGTGCGGGGTGACACCATCGATGTGTTCCCGGCCGAGCACTCGGAGCTGGCCATCCGCATCGAGCTGTTCGACGACGAGATCGAGAGCCTGCAGCTGTTCGACCCGCTCACGGGCCGCGTCAAGCAGAAGATCCCGCGTTTCACCGTGTATCCCAGCAGCCACTACGTGACGCCGCGCGACAAAGTGCTGGCCGCCGTGGAGACCATCAAGATCGAACTGGCCGACCGCCTCAAGCAGTTGCTGGCCGACGGCAAGCTGGTGGAAGCGCAGCGGCTGGAGCAGCGCACGCGGTTTGACCTGGAGATGCTCAGCGAAGTAGGGCACTGCAAGGGCATCGAGAACTACACGCGCCACCTGTCGGGTGCCGCGCCGGGCGACCCGCCAAGCACGCTGACCGACTACATGCCCAAGAACGCGCTGATGTTCCTGGATGAAAGCCACCAGATGATCGGCCAGCTCAATGCCATGTACAGCGGCGACCGTTCGCGCAAGACCACGCTGGTGGAGTATGGCTTTCGCCTGCCATCGGCGCTGGACAACCGGCCGCTCAAGTTCGAGGAGTTCGAACAGCGCATGCGGCAGGTGATCTTTGTCACCGCCACGCCCGCGGACTACGAGCGCACTCACTCCGGGCAGATCGTGGACCAGGTGGTGCGCCCCACCGGACTGGTGGACCCTGAGGTGGAAGTGCGGCCCGCAACGCACCAAGTAGATGATGTGCTTCAAGAAATACGCATTCGTGTCGAAAAGCATGAGCGCGTACTCATTACTACCCTCACGAAGCGCATGGCGGAGCAGCTGACCGACTACCTGACGGATAACGGCGTGAAGGTGCGCTACCTGCACAGCGATGTGGACACGGTGGAGCGTGTGGAGATCATTCGCGACCTGCGCCTGGGTGCTTTTGATGTGCTGGTGGGTATCAACCTGCTGCGGGAGGGGCTGGATATCCCTGAGGTGTCCCTGGTGGCGATCCTGGATGCCGACAAGGAAGGCTTTCTGCGGGCCGAGCGTAGCCTGATCCAGACCATTGGCCGCGCGGCGCGCAATCTCAATGGCCGGGCCATCCTTTATGCAGACCGCATCACGGAGTCCATGAAAAAAGCCATGGGCGAGACGGAACGTCGGCGCATCAAGCAGATCGCACACAACGAGGCACACGGAATCACGCCGCGCAGCATTGTCAAGCGGGTAAGAGACCTGATTGACGGGGTTTATAGCGAGAAGGCCGGAAAGGATGCGCAGCGGCTGGAGCAGGAAGCCCTGCAGCGCGCCAAGGTGGAGGACATGTCAGAAAAAGACGTGGCGCGCGAGATCAAGCGGCTCGAAAAACTCATGCTGGAACACGCGCGCAACTTGGAATTCGAGCAGGCGGCAAGGGTACGGGACCAACTCACGCGGCTCAAGGACCAGGCATTTGGTGCACACGGCAATGATTCGGTGGCCTTGTAATGGGCGAGAAAACAATTGGAAATAACTATCAAGTCGATTTAAAACCAGTTGGTTTTTTAACCCGACAGAATCGATAGGGATTTGTGTTATACTCCTACAAAATACTCAAGAAAACAGCCCAGCGATGAAGGGCTCCGTGCAGGCGACTGTTCGGAGTAAGGGGCGGAGACGGTGCCTTGCTGGCCATCAGCCAGCGAAGGCGGTTTCTACAACGAACAAGCCTTAGCACAAGGAGCTTGCGATGCGTCTCACAACCAAAGGCCGTTTTGCGGTCACCGCCATGATTGACCTGGCCCTGCGCCAGAACAATGGGCCCGTTACCCTTGCGGCCATCAGCCAGCGTCAGCAGATTTCGCTGTCGTACCTGGAGCAGCTTTTCGGCAAGCTTCGCCGCCATGAGCTGGTGGAATCTACCCGTGGTCCTGGTGGTGGTTACACACTTGCTCGCAAGGCCGGTGACATCACGGTGGCTGACATCATTGTCTCGGTGGACGAGCCCATTGACGCCACGCAGTGCGGCGGCAAGGAAAACTGCCTGGGCGAAGCCGGCCGTTGCATGACGCACGAGCTGTGGGCATCGCTCAACCAGCGCATGGTGGAGTTCCTGGATTCCGTCACCCTGCAAAAGCTTGTGGACGAGCAGATCGCCAAAGGCGTGCAGATCGAAGACAAGCCCGTGGTGCGCCGCGCCATCTCGACGACGCCGGTGGTCAAGCCCATCCGCGTGAATGCTCCGAACTCCGTGTTCGCATTGGGCAACGTTTTCGCCAAATCCTGACAGCCCAAGGGCTTGTGTCGGCCCTGGGGTCGGCACCGCCCTGAACAGTTTTCAAGCCTCGTTTTTGTTTCTTACTGAGTTTGCCAGCCAGCAACCATCACTGAGCCAGCCATGGACATGACCCCGCACTTCCCCATCTATCTCGACTATGGTGCTACCACCCCCGTGGATCCCCGTGTGGTGGATGCCATGATTCCCTGGTTGCGCGAACATTTCGGCAACCCGGCATCGCGCAGCCACGCCTGGGGCTGGGAGGCTGAAGAAGCGGTCGAGAAAGCGCGCGTGCAGGTGGCCGACCTGATCGGAGCCGACCCCCGCGAGATTGTTTGGACTAGCGGTGCGACCGAGTCCATCAATCTGGCGCTCAAGGGGGCTGCGCAGTTCTACAAGGGCAAGGGCAAGCATCTCATCACGCTCAAGACCGAGCACAAGGCGGTGCTGGACACCATGCGCGAGCTGGAGCGCCAGGGTTTTGAGGCCACTTACCTGGATGTGCAGGAAGACGGGCTGGTCAACATGGATGCGCTCAAGGCCGCCATTCGCCCGGACACCGTGCTGATCAGCATCCTGTTCGTGAACAACGAAATCGGCGTCATCCAGGACATTCCTGCCATCGGCGCGCTGTGCCGTGAAAAGGGCATCCTGCTGCATGTGGATGCCGCACAGGCCACGGGCCGGGTTGCCATCGATATGGCCACCTTGCCCGTCGATCTGATGAGCATGACGGCCCACAAGACCTATGGCCCCAAGGGCATCGGTGCCCTGTATGTGCGCCGCAAGCCGCGCGTTCGGCTGGAAGCACAGATGCACGGTGGTGGCCACGAGCGTGGCATGCGTTCGGGCACCTTGCCCACGCACCAGATCGTGGGCATGGGCGAAGCCTTTCGCATCGCCAAGGAAGAAATGGCCGAGAGCAATGCCAAAGCCCAGGCCCTGCAGCAACGCCTGCTGGACGGCCTGAAAGACATCGAGCAGGTCTACATCAACGGCAGCATGGAGCGCCGCGTGCCGCAGAACCTGAACATGAGCTTCAATTTCGTCGAAGGCGAATCGCTCATCATGGGGATCAAGGGTTTGGCGGTGTCGTCGGGTTCAGCCTGCACCTCGGCCAGCCTGGAGCCCAGCTATGTGCTGCGCGCCCTGGGTCGCAGTGACGAGTTGGCCCACAGCAGCCTGCGCATGACCATCGGCCGTTTCACGACCGAAGAAGAGATCGACTACGCCATCTCCACCATCCGTGAGAACGTGGCCCGCCTGCGTGAACTCAGCCCGCTGTGGGAGATGTACCAGGACGGCATCGACATCAGCACCATCCAGTGGTCAGCGCACTGAATCCCTGAAGATTTTGAAAGAATTGAAGAGGTACACATCATGGCTTACTCAGAAAAAGTGGTTGACCATTACGAAAACCCCCGCAACGTGGGTTCGTTCGACAAGGGTGACGATTCGGTGGGCACCGGCATGGTCGGCGCGCCTGCCTGCGGCGATGTGATGAAACTGCAGATCAAGGTGAACCCTGAAACCGGCGTGATCGAAGATGCGCGTTTCAAGACCTATGGCTGCGGCTCGGCCATCGCCTCGTCGTCGCTCGTGACCGAGTGGGTCAAGGGCAAGACGCTGGATCAGGCGGCGGCCCTCAAGAACAGCGAGATCGCCGAAGAGCTGGCTCTGCCGCCCGTCAAGATCCACTGCTCCATCCTGGCCGAAGACGCCATCAAGGCTGCCGTGCTCGACTACAAGACCAAGCACGCAGCCACGGCAACAGCCGCTGCCTGAGCAACCGAGAGAGATATGGCCATCACGCTGACAGAAGCCGCTGCCCGGCACGTCAATCGCTACTTGTCCCGCCGAGGCAAGGGCCTGGGCGTGCGCCTGGGGGTCAAGACGACCGGATGCTCGGGGCTTGCCTACAAGCTCGAATATGTGGACGACAGCGAGCCCGAGGACATCGTGTTTGAAAACCACGGCGTCAAGGTGCTGATCGATCCCAAGAGCCTGGCCTACATCGACGGCACCGAGCTGGACTTCGTGCGCGAGGGCCTCAATGAGGGCTTCAAGTTCAACAACCCCAACGAGCGTGACCGCTGCGGTTGTGGGGAGAGTTTCCGCGTTTGAGCACCTGCCGCCTTCGTGCCGTCAAACCGCCATCGCGCTGCGTGCTGGCGGTTTTTTCTTGGATGTTTCGACCCCCGTTGCTCCGCGCATGAACCTGCAATCTGACGACTTTGAACTGTTTGGCATCTCGCGCCGCTTTGCACAGGAGCGCAATGCCATCGACGCGCGCTGGAAAGAGCTGCAGCGCGAAGCCCACCCCGACAAGTTTGCGGCGCAGGGTGCGGCGGCGCAGCGCGTGGCCATGCAGTGGTCCGTGCGCATCAACGAGGCCTACCAGCGCCTGAAAGACCCGATGCGCCGCGCCGCCTACCTGTGTGAACTGCATGGTGCGCCCATCCGCGCCGAGGACAACACGGCCATGCCTGCTGCGTTTTTGATGCAGCAGATGGAGTGGCGCGAGGCGTTGGAAGATACCCGCGCCGAGAGCGAACTCGATGCGCTGGACGATGGTGTCGCCCAGGCCCGCCGCGCCGCGCTGGCACAGTGCGAGCAACTCATCGACCAGCAGCAGGACTACGCAGGCGCGGCCCGCCAGGTCAGAGCCCTCATGTTCATTGCGCGATTTGCGGACGATATTGAACGCCGCCGAGAGCAACTGGGACAATAGAGCGGATTTGCTTTCCCCTTGGGGCCCCATGTCGCTTGCTGATGTGATGGTGTGCCCCACCACGTTGAGACCCGAAATTTCATGGCGCTTCTGCAGATTTCCGAACCCGGCCAATCCCCCGACCCGCACCAGCGGCGCATCGCCGTAGGCATCGACCTGGGCACCACCCATTCTTTGGTTGCCGCCGTGCGCAATGGTGTGTCCGAATGCCTGCCCGACGCGCAGGGCAGGGTACTGCTGCCTTCGGTAGTCCGTTACCTCGAAAAGGGCGGGCGCCAGATCGGATACGACGCCGTGGCCGCGCAGGCCCAGGATGCACGCAACACCATTGCCTCTGCCAAGCGTTTTATGGGGCGTGGCCTGAAAGACGTGGCGGAAGCGGGCAAGCTGCCCTACGACTTTGTTCCCGCCAGTGACGAGGGCGCAGGGGGTATGGTCAGCCTTGCGACGGTGGATGGCAACAAGTCGCCGGTCGAGGTCAGCGCCGAGATTCTGGCGACCCTGCGCTACCGGGCAGAAGACACCTTCAATGATGATCTGTATGGCGCGGTGATCACCGTGCCCGCCTACTTCGACGACGCCCAGCGCCAGGCCACCAAGGATGCGGCCAAGCTGGCGGGCATCCACCTGCTGCGCCTGATCAACGAGCCTACGGCGGCTGCGATTGCCTATGGACTGGACAACGCCAGCGAGGGAGTCTACGCCGTGTATGACCTGGGCGGGGGCACTTTCGACATCTCGATCCTGCGTCTGACGCAGGGCGTTTTTGAAGTCATTTCCACGGGGGGCGACTCGGCCTTGGGTGGGGATGACTACGACGCCGTGCTGGCCGACTGGGTGCTGCAACAGCTGGGACTTCAGGCGACCACTGCCGCGGACAAATCCGCCGTGCGCATGGCTGCCCGCGCCTGCAAGGAAGCCTTGACTGCTACTGATTCGGTAGCATTCAGCGCTTTACTATCAAGCGCTGAAGCCCGATTTGATGTCAAACGTTCGGATTTTGAGGCGATCACGGCCGACTTGACGGCACGCTCCATGGCCGCAGTGCGCCGTGCCTTGCGCGACGCCCATCTGGCCCGCGACGAGGTCCAGGGTGTGGTGATGGTGGGAGGCTCCACCCGCATGCCGCAGGTGCAGCGCGCCGTGGAGGAATTTTTCGCCAAACCGCCGCTCACCAACCTCAACCCCGATGAGGTAGTGGCCCTGGGTGCTGCCATCCAGGCCAACCAGCTGGCGGGCAACAATACGGCGGGGGACCTGCTGCTGCTCGATGTGATTCCACTGTCGCTGGGCATCGAAACCATGGGCGGGCTGGTGGAGCGCATCGTGGCGCGCAACGAGACCATTCCCACGGCCAAGGCGCAGGATTTCACCACCTACAAGGATGGGCAGACGGCCTTGGCCGTCCACGTGGTGCAGGGGGAGCGCGACCTGGTGCAGGACTGTCGCAGCCTCGCGCGCTTCGAGCTGCGTGGCATTCCTCCTATGGCCGCAGGTGCTGCGCGCATCCGCGTGACCTTCACCGTCGATGCCGATGGCCTGCTGAGCGTGAATGCGAAGGAGCAGGGCAGCGGTGTGGAGGCGCGCATTGACGTGAAGCCGTCGTATGGCCTCTCCGATGACCAGATCGCGCGCATGCTGCAGGACGGGTTTGCAACGGCCGCGCAGGACATGAAAGCCCGCGCCGTGGTCGAAGCCCGTGTGGACGCCGACCGCATGCTCATCGCCACCCAGAGCGCGCTCGATGCGGATGGCGATGTGCTGAGCCCGCAGGAGCGCGCCGCCATCGATGCCCTGATGGTGGCCCTGCGCCACCAGCGCGATTCCGACGATGCCGCCGTCATCGAAGCCGCTACCGATGCCCTGGCCAAGGGTACCGAGGCGTTTGCCGCCTTGCGCATGAACCGGGGCATTCACCAGGCCCTGGCTGGCAAGAACGTGCAGGCCCTCTGAGCCCGCCGAACGCATCTCTTCGAACAAAAAAAACACCCCATGCCCGTCATCAAAATCCTTCCCCATCCCGAATACTGCCCTGCAGGCACCGAAATCACGGCCCCCGCAGGCACGTCAATCTGCGAAGCCTTGCTCGACAACCACATCAACATCGAGCATGCCTGCGACATGAGCTGCGCCTGTACCACCTGCCACGTCATCGTGCGCCAGGGGCTGAATTCGCTCAACGAGGCGGAAGAAGAGGAAGAAGACCTGCTCGACCGTGCCTGGGGCCTGGAGCCGCAGTCGCGCCTGTCCTGCCAGGCCATCCTGGCGCAAACCGACGTGACCGTGGAAATCCCCAAGTACACGATCAACCACGCCAAGGAAAACCACTGAAATGACACGGCAGATCGTTCTCGACACCGAAACCACTGGCCTGTCGGCCGAGGGCGGGGACCGCATCATCGAGCTGGGCTGTGTGGAGCTGCTCAACCGCAAGCTCACGGGCAACAACCTGCACCTGTACTTCAACCCGGGCCGCGACAGCCACGAAGACGCGCTCAAGGTGCACGGCATCAGCAACGAGTTCCTGAAGGACAAGCCCAAGTTTGCCGAGGTGGTGGACGACATCCTGCAGTACCTGCAGGGCGCCGAGATCATCATCCACAACGCCGCGTTCGACGTGGGCTTTCTGAACAAGGAGCTGGAACTGGTGGGCCGCCCCGCGTTCCGCACCTATGTGGAGAGCGTCACCGACACGCTGGCCATGGCCAAGGAGATGTACCCCGGCAAGCGCAATTCGCTCGATGCCCTGTGCGACCGCCTGGGCGTGGACAACTCCGGCCGGACCTTGCACGGCGCCTTGCTGGATGCGGAGCTGCTGGCCGATGTGTACATCAATCTCACGCGCGGCCAGGACGCCCTGTTAATCGCCGACGACGCGCAGGACAGTGGCGATGGCCTGAAGGTCGCAGCCATCGACCTGCGAGCGCTGAGCCTCCCTGTCCTGCGCGCCAGCGAGCAGGAACAGACGGCCCATGCGGAGCTTCTGGCGCAAATTGACAAGGCCAGTGGCGGCAAAACAATTTGGCGAACTGTTCAGGCAGCCTGAAAAGCTGTGCCATAATCGAAGGCTGTCACAGCGACACGGGTGATTAGCTCAGCGGTAGAGCACTGCCTTCACACGGCAGGGGTCACATGTTCGATCCATNCGCTTTTGACTTCTTGCGAAAGCACCATGCTTCAGGGTGCCAACGTCGGGTGATTAGCTCAGCGGTAGAGCACTGCCTTCACACGGCAGGGGTCACATGTTCGATCCATNATTTGAAAACCCCTGCAGATTTTGGTCTGCAGGGGTTTTTTCATGGGCGTGGGCATAGGCAGCTGTTTCAGCGGCTGCACCTTGCAGGGCGGCTAAAGTGTCAGACTTGATGCCACGGCGGCTGCGTTTTCTGGCGCCGCGCTGTTTGTCCTCTGGCCTTTTTGCCGCTGTCGATACGCTCCGACCCATGATCACTTTCCACAACCCGTTTCACCAGGGGCATGCCCCCGTCCATGAGTTCTTTCGCGGTGAACGCGTGCCCTGTTTTGAGAAACCGGCACGCGTGGACTATGTCGAAGAGGCGCTGCGGGCGCGTGGCCATGGCCTGATGGCCCCGGACGTGGACAGCGGCCCCGTGTTGTCGCAGGTGCATGCGCCGCGTTATCTGGCCTTCCTGAAGACGGCCTGGCAGCAATGGCTGGCACTTGACGCTGCCAATGCGGGTGTGCAGCCGTTCCCGTCGGTCTGGCCCGTTCGTACCCTGCGCAGCGATCTGGAGCCTGAGAACTTTGTGGCCCGTCTGGGTCTGTACTCCATGGACAACGGCACCCCCATGGCGTCTGGTACCTGGGCTGCAGCCAAGGCGGGGGCCGATGCTGCCGCCAGCGCTGCGACACGGGTGGCCCAAGGAGCCCGCGCGGCGTTTTGCTGCACGCGGCCGCCGGGCCACCATGCCGGACCGGACTTCATGGGCGGCTATTGCTTTTTGAACAATGCCGCCGTGGCCGCACAGGTGCTGCGCAACCAGGGGGCACAGCGTGTGGCGGTGCTCGATGTGGATTACCACCATGGCAATGGAACACAAAGCATCTTCTACGACCGGGCCGATGTGCTGTTCATCAGCATTCATGGCGATCCACGCACCGAGTACCCGTTCTATCTGGGCCATGCGGACGAAACCGGGGCGGGCGAGGGCGCAGGCTTCAATCTGAACCTGCCGCTGCCTGCGGGCACCAGTGCAGCCACCTGGTTCGATGCGCTGGAAAGTGCCTGCTCGCGGATTGCCCGCCAGGGGGCTGACGCCCTGGTGATCTCCCTCGGGCTCGACGCCTTTGAGGGCGACCCCATCTCCAAGTTTGCGCTGGCGTCCGCCGATTTCACCCGGTTGGGTGAGCGCCTCGCGCGGCTGGGCCTGCCCACCGTCTTTGTGCTGGAAGGTGGTTATGCGGCCGCAGAACTGGGCACCAACGCCGTCAATGTGCTTGACGGGTTCGAGCAGGTCTGAGGGCGCAGCGCATTGAAAGGAAAGGCCATGACAAATCAGGTGGATTGTGTGGTGGTCGGCGCCGGTGTGGTGGGCCTGGCCGTAGCGCGGGCGCTGGCTTTGCAGGGGCGTGAAGTGATAGTGCTGGAGTCTGCGGACGCGATCGGGACGGGTATCAGTTCGCGCAACAGTGAGGTGATCCATGCCGGGCTGTACTACCCCACCGGCTCGTTGAAGGCCACGCTGTGCGTGCGTGGAAGAGACATGTTGTATGCCTACTGTGCGGAGCGCAGCGTGCCCCATCGCCGCTGCGGCAAGCTCCTGGTGGCAACTTCGTCGGGCCAGTTACCAAGCCTTGAGTCCATCCAGGCGCGGGCCCAAGCCAACGGCGTGCCGGATCTGCGTTGGCTGGGCCGCCATGACGCCCAGGCCATGGAGCCCGCGCTGGAATGTGTTGCTGCGTTGTTTTCGCCCAGTACTGGCATTGTGGACAGCCACGCCCTGATGCTCGCGTTGCAGGGCGATCTGGAGCACGCAGGGGGACTTGTGGTGCTGAATTCGCCCCTGGCGCAAGCAGAATGCGCGCAAGATGCTATAAATTTGGAAGCATTGGACGGCACCCGCTTGCGAGCGCGCGCTGTGGTTAATGCAGCAGGTCTGCATGCCCCTGGGCTGGCTCGCCGATTTGTGGGGTTGGCTGCCGAACAGGTGCCCCCTGCCCGCTACGCCAAAGGCAGCTATTTCACGCTGTCTGGCAAGGCCCCCTTCAGCCGTTTGATCTACCCTGTGCCCGAGGCCGCAGGCCTGGGCGTGCATCTGACACTCGATCTGGGGGGACAGGCCAAGTTTGGCCCCGACGTGCAGTGGGTGGATTCGCCAGATGACCTGCTGGTAGACCCCGCACGTGGGGATGCGTTCTACGCCGAAGTCCGCAAGTACTGGCCCGCGTTGCGCGATGGAGCGCTCGTACCTGGCTATGCGGGCATACGTCCCAAGATTCACGGCCCAGATGAGCTCGCAGCGGACTTTGTGATCCAGGGGCCATCAATCCACGGCATCCCTGGCCTGGTCAACCTGTTTGGCATTGAGTCCCCGGGGTTGACAAGCTCTCTGGCGATTGCCGAACATGTGGCCGCACTCGTTTGATCTGTGGCAAGCCATTTGCAATCGGTAACCTCTTGAGACCCCGTCCTACGAAGGGGAACAGGGCGGATGGCTAAGATGAACCGGTGCTCTGCCAGGCCATGCCGACAGCGCTGACGGATTTTTTTGTTGCTTAAAGAAAGGCTTGTATGACTGCTTCCGACACCACCACGACCCAGGGCGAACTGGAAAAGCTGGTTTCTGATCTGCGTGGGCTCCTGGCCAACAAAGATCTTGATGCGGTCCCGGAAATCAAGCTGCTGCGCCAGCGCCTTGACGATGGCATGCACAACGTGCGCGAGTCGGCAGTGCGTGCGGCGCAAGATGCCGCCCGCCAGGCCAAGGACGCTGCCCTTGCGGCCGACCGCTATGCACACGATGAACCATGGCGCGTGGCAGGTGCCGCGCTGGCCGTGGGTGCGTTGGTGGGCTTCCTGCTTGCGCGCCGCTGATCTTGGCTGGCAGGGCTCGGTCGCACAACACAGGGGCTGCGCATGAACTGGCTTTCCCTTCTGGGGCTGGAGTCACTGGTGGCCCGTTGGCGTGCCAATGTGATCGAAGGCGCCATCGCTGCCGAAGACCGCATGGACCTCGCCCGGCTGGAGTGGCAGGATCAAAAACAGCGGCTGCAGCAGATGCTGGTGCTGACCATTGTGGTGGCAGGGCTCACGGTGGTGGCATTGATCATGCTCTCGTTGGCGGTGCTCGTGCATTTTTGGGATACGCCCCATCGCACCCTGGTGGCCTGGCTGGTTGCGGCTGTCTGGACCGTGGGTTGGGCTGCCACACTGATGTCGCTCATTTCCGTCGCGCAGAAGGCGGGCAACGGCTTTGCCCTCACGCGCCGCGAGCTCGCGCAGGACTGGCGTGACATCAAGGAGCGTTTGTAATGGCGACATCCCATCCGTCCCCCTCCGTAGCGCCTCAGCCCGTCGTTCCCCCGCCTACTGCCGAACAGCAGAGGCTTCTTGACCGCATTGCCATGCAGCGAGACCGCCTGCGCGCCCGCAGGGCTGCGCGGGCACAGTCGCTGGCCTTGGTGCAGCGTGAACCGGGGGCGGGCGGCATTGACGAATCCTTGGTGCTTCGCGCCGCAGGGTTCGCGCGGGAGCATCCCCTGGCAGTTGCGGCCATGGCAGGGGTTGCCTTGGTGGCAGGGCCGCGCCGCCTGATCCGATGGGCGGGCGTGGTGCTGCCCATGCTGATGCGGCTCCGACGCTAGGCGGGTGCTGCATGCCTCTGCTCAGAGGCGCCTGCTTCTCGTAAATTGAAAAGAGCCGCTGACCACAGCGGCTCTTTTTTGTTTCCGGGTCAATGGGGCAGCCTGGACTCAACCCATGGCCTTGATGGCCTTTGCTGCCTTCACCACCAATGCAGGGCCTTCATAGATCAGTCCGGTATAGATCTGCACCACGTCGGCGCCCGCGCGGACCTTGCTGACCGCATCCTCGGCACTCATGATGCCGCCCACGCCGATGATGGGAAAGCGGCTGCCCAGCGCGGCGCGCAGTTGACGAATGACCTGGTTGCTTGCCTCCAGCACCGGGGCTCCGCTCAGGCCGCCGGTTTCCCCGGCATGGCGCAGGCCCTGCACCGCAGTGCGGCTGATGGTGGTGTTGGTGGCGATCACGCCGTCCATTCCATGGCGCTGCAGCGTGGCGGCGATCACGGACACCTGTGCTTCATCAAGGTCGGGGGCAATCTTCACAAACACCGGCACGCGGCGGCCATGCTGCGTGGCCAGGGCCTCACGCCGCTCGGCGATGGCACCCAGCAAGGCATCCAGGGCCGCGTCGCTTTGCAGCGCGCGTAGGTTCTGGGTGTTGGGTGAGCTGATGTTGACCGTCACGTAGTCTGCGTGGGGGTAGACGCCTTCCAGGCAGGCCAGGTAGTCGCTGGTGGCATTCTCGATGGGGGTGGTGGCGTTCTTTCCGATGTTGAGGCCCAACAGGAGGGGATGTTTGCGACTTTGTGATCGAAAGCGCGCCTGCTGTACGTTGTGCAAGAAGGCGTCCAGGCCTTCGTTGTTGAAGCCCAGGCGGTTGATCAGCGCGCGGGCTTCGGGCAGGCGGAACATGCGCGGCTTGGGATTGCCCGGCTGCGCCTTGGGTGTCACGGTACCGACCTCCACAAAGCCGAAGCCCATGGCGCCCAGGGCGTCGATGCAGCGGGCGTTCTTGTCCAGGCCTGCTGCCATCCCGACGCGGTTGGGAAAGGTCAAGCCCGCCAGTTCCACGGGATCGTCCACGGTTTCATTGCACCAGGCCCACTGCAACGGTGTGCGCTGCCCGCGCGCCAGCATGTCCATGGTGAGTTCGTGGGCGGTCTCGGCATCCAGGCCAAAGAGAAAGGGGCGGGTGAGGGCGTAGGGGATCAGGGACATGGAGGGATAATTCAAGGATTACCCCTGATTTTCTCCCATGACGACCACTCCTTCCCTGACCCAAGACGAACTCAAGACCCTGGTAGGCCAAGCGGCGCTGCAATATGTAGTGCCTGGCGAGATTGTGGGCGTAGGCACCGGCTCCACCGTCAACAAGTTCATCGATGCGCTGGCCACCATCAAGGACCAGATCAAGGGAGCTGTATCCAGCTCGGTGGCCAGCACGGAGCGGTTGAAGGCGCTGGGGATTGCAGTGTTTGATGCCAACGATGTAGCGGCGCTGTCGGTCTACATCGACGGTGCCGACGAGATCGATGGCAAAGGCCATATGGTCAAGGGCGGTGGCGCTGCGCTGACGCGCGAGAAAATCGTCGCTGCACTGGCGAGCCGCTTTGTGTGCATTGCCGACGAATCCAAGCTGGTTCAGGCGCTGGGGCAGTTTCCTTTGCCGGTTGAGGTGATCCCAATGGCGGCCAACCACATTGCGAGGCGTTTTGCGGCGATGGGCGGCCAGGCACAGTTGCGGCTGCGGGACGGGCAGCCCCTGGTGACCGACAACGGTCAATACATCCTGGATGTCCGCGGGCTCTCGATCACAGATCCGGTGGCGTTCGAGTCCGATATCAACCAATGGCCCGGGGTGGTGACGGTGGGAGTCTTTGCCCACCAGAAGGCGTCGGTCTGCCTGCTGGGCACGGCGCAAGGCGTCAAGACGCTCACATACTGATTCCTGGCTTCAGTAAACATTTTGCGCGCAAAGGAAAAGGGGCCTGAAAAGGCCCCTTTGATTTGACAGCCCACGCCAGCTTGTTCCCGGTTTGGAGCTGGCAGGTTTCCCGCGAATTGCGTGGCTTAGAACCGGATACCCGCCGGATTGCTGGGTGTCGGTCCATCGTTGACGGGTGCGGGGGGACGCGGACGCGCCCTGGAAGGCGCGGTGGGAGTGGCTGAGTCTGACGATGCGGGAGTCGCTGCAGGTTCTGCTGCAGCTTTCACGGCAACCAGCGGTGTGGGCGCAGGTTGGCGGTAGTTTCTGGGCAGAGCCGATTGTTTGGGGTAACCCGCCGCGTCCAGGTATTGCACCCATTCGCCTTCGGAGAAGCCTGCGAGCTGCTGGCCGCCGATGGTGCCAAAGGGCAGGCCGGTACCGCCGCTCAGCCGTTGAAGCGCCGCGATGTCCTCGTTGCTGGACACGGTGCGCTCGGTGAAGGGAACACCCCGAGAAGTGAGCAGGTTGCGCGCGGAGGTGCAAGGCGGGCAGTCGTTGCCGGTATAGATCGTGACAGGAAAGCGGTTGGCGATCTGGCGCAGTTCGTAGGGCAGCGCGCCGTTGGCGGCAGGGGGGGGCTCGGTGGCCGCGCGGGCAGGTTGCGCGTTGGCGTCGGCGGGTGCTCGGTCCGAAAACGTCACCTTGCCATCCGGGCCGACGATGCGGTAAACGCCTTGCGCCTGCACGCTGGCGCACGCCAGCGTCATCAGCAAGGACGCCAGCAGGGGGGCGGTCAACGGCTTGTGCATGTTCATTCTCCTCACTCCTTCGTGGTCATCAGGCCCCGGGCGCAGGGTGTGCACGCCAGGGCCATGGTTCGGTTCAGGCGGTTGACTCTTCGGCCATGCCCTGGTGGCGCAGCAGGGCGTCCAGGCTGGGCTCGCGGCCCCGGAAGGCCTTGAACGATTCCATCGCAGGGCGGCTGCCGCCGGCTTCCAGGATGGCCTGGCGATAGCGGCGGCCCGTTTCGATGCTGGGCAGGCCATCGCTCCCAGAGGTTTCCTCGAAAGCAGCATAGGCGTCTGCACTCAGTACCTCGGCCCACTTGTAGCTGTAGTAGCCAGCGGCATACCCGCCCGCAAAAATATGGCTGAAGGTGTGTGCCGTGCGGCTGAATGCCGGGGGTTGCAGCACGGCCACTTCGCGGCGCACCTGGTCCAGCAGAGGCATGATGTCCTGGGCCGGGTCGTGTTCGGTGTGCAGCAGCATGTCGAACAGCGAGAACTCGATCTGGCGCAGCGTCTGCATGCCGCTCTGGTAGTTCTTGGCGGCAATCATCTTGTCGAAGAGCGCGCGGGGCAGGGGCTCTCCCGTGTCCACATGGGCCGTCATGTGCTTGAGCACATCCCATTCCCAGCAGAAGTTCTCCATGAACTGGCTGGGCAGCTCCACCGCATCCCACTCCACGCCGCCGATGCCCGAGACGTCACGCTCGTTCACCTGGGTCAGCATGTGGTGCAGGCCGTGGCCAAACTCGTGGAAGAGGGTGATTACGTCGTCGTGCGTGAGCAGTGGCGGTTTGCCGTCCACGCCACTGGCGAAGTTGCACACCAGGTGCGCCACCGGGGTCTGCAGCACGCCTGTGTCGGGGCGCAACCAGCGTGTGCGCACATCATCCATCCAGGCGCCGCCACGCTTGCCGGTGCGTGCGGGCTGGTCGAGGTAGAACTGGCCTACCAGCTGGGGGCCCTTGTGGGTACCTTCCGGATGCGCGCGCTCGATGCGGTAAAACTCGACGGCCGGGTGCCAGACGGCAGCTGTGTCGCGTCGGATGGACACCTCGAACAGGGTTTCGATGATCTTGAACAGGCCCGCCAGCACCTTGGGCGCCGTGAAGTACTTCTTGACCTCCTGCTCGCTGAAGGCGTAACGCGCTTCCTTGAGCTTTTCGGAAATGTAGGGCCAGTCCCAGGCCTTCGGATCGGCCAGACCCAGGTGTTCGGCGGCAAACGCGCGCAGGTCGGCGATGTCCTTCTCTGCGTAGGGGCGGGCGCGGCGGGCCAGGTCACGCAGGAAGGTGATCACCTGCGCCGGTGACTGGGCCATCTTGGGCACCACGGACACTTCACCAAAATTGGCGTAGCCCAGCAGTTGAGCCTCTTCGCGGCGCAGTGCCAGGATTTCGCTGATCAGTGCTGTGTTGTCGAATTTGCGCGCGTCGCCCTCGGCCTGATCGGAGGCACGGGTCACATAGGCACGGTAGAGCTTCTCGCGCAGTTCGCTGCGCGCGGCAAACTGCATGACCGGCAGATAGCAAGGCATCTTCAGGGTGAGCTTGTAGCCTTCCTTGCCGTCTGCCTGTGCTGCGGCCAGCGCGGCCTGTTGCACATCGTCTGGAATGCCTTCCAGTTCTTCGGCCGTGGCGTAGTAGGCGTAGGCGTCGGTGGCATCGAGGGCGTTTTCGCTGAATTTCTGGCTCAGCTCGGCCTGGCGCTCCTGGATCTGCGCAAAGCGTTCCTTGGCGGCACCGGTCAGTTCTGCGCCGCTCAACACAAAGTTGCGCACCGCGTTCAGGTGGGCCTGACGCTGTTCCGCCGTCAAGGTGGCGGGGTCGATGGCCTTGTATTTGGCGTACAGGCGTTCATCGGCACCCAGGCGCGTCCAGAACTCGGTGACCCGGGGCAAGGCGGCGTTGTAGGCGGCGCGCAGTTCGGGGGTGTCGGCCACGCTGTTGAGGTGGCTGATGCTGCCCCAGGCAGTGCCCAGCCGTTCGGTGGCCACATCCAGCACTTTCGCAATCGCGTCCCAGCGGGCCGGAAAGTCGGGGGCGGTAACGGCCTCCAGCGCCGCGTTGGCGCGCTCGAGCAGTACATCCACCGCAGGCGCCACGTCCTGCGGTGTGATGCGGTCGAAATGGGGGAGGTCCGAGAAGTCGAGAAGGGCGTTGCTCATGCGAAATCAGATGGCGCCAGATGGCGCAGGTTCAAGTTGCAAAGCAGCCGGCATCGACGGCACTGACCCAGGTCAGTGCGCTGCGGTGCGCTCGGCGGCTTCGATGGTGTTCACCAGCAGCATGGTAATGGTCATGGGGCCAACCCCGCCAGGCACGGGGGTGATCCAGCCGGCTACTTCCTTGACGCCGTCAAAGTCCACGTCGCCGCAGAGTTTGCCTTCGTCGTTGCGGTTCATGCCCACGTCGATCACCACGGCGCCAGGCTTGACCATGTCGGCAGTCAGCACATTGCGTTTGCCCACTGCGGCCACGATCACATCGGCTTGCAGGGTTTGTGCCTTGAGATCCTGGGTGGCGCTGTGGCAAATGGTGACGGTGGCATTCTGGCCCAGCAGCATCAGCGCCATGGGCTTGCCCACGATGTTGCTGCGGCCGATGACCACGGCGTGTTTGCCCTTGAGGTCGTAGCCGATGCTTTCCAGCATCTTCATGCAGCCATAGGGCGTGCAGGGCCAGAAGCCGGGCATGCCGGTCATCAGGGCCCCGGCGCTGGCGATGTGAAAGCCGTCCACGTCCTTGGCGGGCGAGATGGCTTCGATCACTTTCTGTGCATCAATGTGTTTTGGCAGGGGCAACTGCACCAGGATGCCGTGGATGGCCGGGTCGTTGTTGAGTGCTTCCACGCGGGCCAGCAGCGCGGCTTCGGTCATGTCGGCCTCGTACTTTTCGAGGACGGAGTACAAGCCGCTGTCTTCGCAGGCCTTGACTTTGTTGCGCACATACACCTGGCTGGCAGGGTTGTCGCCCACCAGGACGACGGCCAGGCCGGGCTTGACGCCGCGTGCCGCCAGGGCAGCTGCGCGTTGCGCCACGTCGGCGCGCAGTTGGCGGGAAAGGGCGTTGCCGTCGATGGGTTGGGCTGTCATGTCAAAAAATATCAATCAAATTGGGCTCTAACGCTTTATTGATAAGCGCTAGAAGCTATCAAAATATGAGTATCAACCCTTGGGGGCATTCTGGCCGAGAGCGATCTTGAGCAGATCGGCCACGGTGTTGGCGTTGAGCTTTTCCATGATGTTGGCGCGGTGCGCCTCCACCGTCTTGATGCTGATGCCCAGGTCGTCGGCGATCTGCTTGTTCAGGCGACCGGCCACGATGCGTTCGAGCACCTGGGCTTCGCGGCTGGTGAGCTTGGACAGCAGG
Source organism: Acidovorax sp. Root275 (assembly GCF_001428965.1). Lineage (NCBI taxonomy): Bacteria > Pseudomonadati > Pseudomonadota > Betaproteobacteria > Burkholderiales > Comamonadaceae > Acidovorax > Acidovorax sp. Root275. The sequence continues at coordinate 1,121,588 of NZ_LMJH01000001.1, forward strand.
GCATCGCGGCTCGCGGCCTGCTGATAGCCGGCGAAGGCTTCGCGGGCGTGGTCGAGCATGCGCTCGACGAGGCCCACCAGTTCTTCCTCGTCAAAAGGCTTTTGGATGAAATCCAGCGCGCCTTTTTTCATGGTGTTCACGGCCATGGGCACGTCGCCGTGGCCGGTGATGAACACGATGGGCAAGGGGGACTTGCGCTCGATCAGGCGGTCCTGCAGCTCCAGGCCCGTCATGCCGCCCATGCGGATGTCCACAATCAGGCAGGCGACTTCGCGCGGGTCGTAGCGTGAGAGAAACGTCTCGGCCGAATCAAAGCAACGCACCCGATAGTCCTTGCCTTCCAGCAGCCACTGCAGGGAATCGCGAACTGCCTCGTCGTCGTCAACAACGTAGACAGTGCCTTTTTTCGGAATCAAGCTCATGCAATTGTCCTTGGTTTTTGATTGTTTGCTACAGAATTTGTAGTGGCATCAGCAGGCTTGGCAAGCGGCAGCCAGAAGGAGAACCTGCAGCCCGTGACCTCTGATCCATTGTAGAGGTTCTCCGCCAGCATCCTGCCCTGGTGTGACTCGACGATGCTGCGGCACAGATTGAGGCCCATGCCCATGCCTTCTTCCTTGGTAGAGAAGAAGGCTTCGAACAGGCGCTCCAGCACCTCGGGGGCGAGGCCCTTGCCGGTGTCCTGCACCGAGAACTCCACCACTTCGCGGTCTTCGATGTGCTTGGGCACCACGCGCAGCTCCACGCTGCGACCCGAAGGTGGGCGGTTGGCGTGCTGGATGGCTTCGGCGCCGTTCTTCATGAGGTTGACCAGCACCTGCTCGATCAGGATGGTGTCCACCATCACAGGCGGCAAGCGGGCTGCCACATAGTGCGTCAGGCGCACGTTGTGCCGGCGAAGCTCGATGTCGGCCAGCTCCACGGCTTCGTTGACCATCGAATGCACGTCGGCCAGGGTGCGGTTGGGCTCGCTCTTTTTCACAAAGGCCCGGATGCGCTGGATGATCTGACCCGCGCGCTGGGCCTGGTGGGCGGTCTTCTGCAACGCCGTGAGCAGGGCTTCCTCGGTCAGCTGGCCGCTCTGGATGCGCGAGACCATGCCGCTGCAGTAATTGTTGATGGCCGTGAGCGGCTGGTTGAGTTCGTGCGCCACGCTGGAGGCCATCTCGCCCATGGTGATGAGGCGGCTGACGGATTGGGCGCGCTCGGCCTGCCGCGCCGCCTGTTCCTCGGCCTGGCGACGGGGGGTGATGTCGGTGGCAATCACCATCTGGGCCAGGCGGCCATCCACCCAGTTGAGGTAGCGCGAGCGCACTTCGAGCCATTTTCCCAGGTCGGGCAGGTAGATCTCGGCGTTCTCGGTGCGGGCACTGGTGAGCGGGTCGGTCGGCAGGCCCATGAGCCCGTCTTCGTCGTCCATGCCCGTGTGCTCCGTGCCCGCCACGGGCACCACGCCGGCCTGCGCCACCAGCTGCAGGTGCCCACCCGTTTGCGAGCCGAACCATTGGCGGTAGAGCTTATTGGCAAACAGCAGTTCTTCGCTGCCCAGCGGTGCCACGGAGACCGAGGCGTCCAGCGACTCCAGCACGATGGTGAAGCGCTCGTGCGATGCGGAAAGCTGTTCGCGGATGCGGTTGGGCTCGGTGATGTCGGTCATCGAGGTCATCCAGCCCGTCTGCTGGCCGTGCGCATCGATCAAGGGCGACACATAAAGCCTCGCATCGAACAGGGTGCCGCTTTTGCGCCGCACCCGCACCTGAAAACCGCCGACGATGGTTTTGCCCGACAGTTCGTCGCGCAGCTTGGCGTGCAAGGCCTCGTGGTCGGAGTCGGGCCAGTAAGGGAAGGGCGCTTTCAGGCCCACCAATTCGGCCTCGCTCCAGCCGGTCATCTGACAGAAAGCGGCGTTCACGTAGGTGATGCGGCCTTCCATGTCCAGCGCGCGCATGCCTGTCAGGATGGAGTTCTCCATCGCGCGGCGGAAGTTCGTCTCGGCCACCAGGGCCTGCTGGGCCTGCATGCGGCGGCGGGTGTGGCGCCAGGTGGCGATCAGCATCCAGGCCGTCATGGCCGAAAGCGTGCCCACCAGCCAGAACAGCCCGCTGCCCACCACGCCCAGCGAGGTGCGGTAGGCCTGTGCCTTGAGCACCAGCCCGTTGCCCACCGGAGAGACGGGCACCTCGTATTCGTTGGCGCGGGTCGTCCACGGCAGAAGCTGGGTGGCCGTGTTGCGTGGGCCCAGAGGGGTTCCGGCCAGCACCTGGTTCTTGCCATCGAGCAGCGTGACGGCGTAGCGCGCCAGCACCTCGGTGGGCGTGCCATAGCGCAGCAGGCTGTCGATGGAGTATTCGCCCAGCACCACCCCGCTGAATTTGCCCTGGTTGTTCAAAGGCACCTGCAGCTGGAGCAGCGGGGTTGAATCGCCCGAGGTTGCGGCCGGCTGGGCGTACACCGGCTGTTGCAGGTCGCGGGCCAGGCCAAAGGTGTCGGCCGTGTCGCCGGGTTTGAGCACTTCACCGGCAATGCGCAACTCGCTGCTGGCCAGCGTGGGCGCTGCATGGCTGGCACGGATGCGGCGGCGCTCGTCGATCCAGGTGATCGCCTGCAGTTCGGGGTATTGGCTGATCAGGCTTTCGGCACGGCTTACAAACTCCGCGCGTTCCAGCTCCTGGTTCGACAGGTCGCGTGCAATGCGCATGAGCTGTTCCTGCCGCTCCAGCAGCCGCAGGCGCACGCGCTGTTGCGCGTATTCCACGTCACGCCGTAGGGCTTCTTGTTCGCGCTCGGCCTCTTCGGCGCGCAAATACCAGAACGCCGCCACGATGGCGGCCAGAAACATCAGCACGGCCGCCAGGGGCGCCAGCGCCGCGAACCGGTCCTGCCGGGTGGGCGACAACCCGCGCCACCACTTGCGCCACCAGCGGGCGGGCGCTGCCACGACCATGGCCGTGGAGGAGGGGTGGGGGGGCAGGGAATCCATCCTCCGAGTGTAGGGGAGCCGTGGCCCGCCATCGCGGCCATGGGTAATGTGCGTTTGCAGCATTTTCTTGCAATATGAAATGCATGGGCACCATTTGAAATTACAGAAAAATATGCGAAACTAGAGCCAACGTACTAAATTGCTGCCACACCTACAGGAGACAAAGCATGTCAGCTCAGCCCGACCCCCAGGCCGGAAACGGTAACGCGCCCGCCACCGACACCGACCAGCAGGAAACCCGTGAGTGGATGGATGCGCTGTCCGCCGTCATCGACAAAGAGGGGGCCGAGCGCGCCCACTACCTGCTGGAGCAGTTGCTGGAACATGCCCGCCAGAACAGCGTCGACCTGCCGTTCTCGGCCAACACCGGCTACGTCAACACCATCGAGCCCGGCATGGAGGCACGCAGCCCCGGCAACCTCGAAATCGAACAGCGTTTGCGCGCCTACATGCGCTGGAACGCCATGGCCATGGTGGTCAAGGCCAACCGCCACCATCCACCCGAGGGCGGTGACCTGGGCGGCCACATCGGCTCCTTTGCTTCGCTGGCCAGCATGTTCGGCGCCGGCTTCAACCACTTCTGGCATGCCGAGAGCGAGAACCACGGCGGTGACCTGCTCTACATCCAGGGCCACGTGTCGCCCGGCATCTATGCCCGCGCCTACCTCGAGGGCCGTCTGAGCGAAGACCAATTGCTCAACTTCCGCCAGGAAGTGGATGGCAAGGGCCTGTCGAGCTACCCGCACCCCAAGCTCATGCCCGAGTTCTGGCAGTTCCCCACCGTGTCCATGGGCCTGGGCCCGCTGATGGCCATCTACCAGGCGCGTTTCCTCAAGTACCTGCACGCTCGTGGCATCGCCAATACCGAAAACCGCAAGGTCTGGGTGTTCTGCGGCGACGGTGAGATGGACGAAGTCGAATCCCTGGGCGCCATTGGCCTCGCCGCGCGCGAGAAGCTCGACAACCTGGTGTTCGTCATCAACTGCAACCTGCAGCGGCTGGACGGCCCCGTGCGTGGCAACGGCAAGATCATCCAGGAGCTTGAAGGCGAGTTCCGCGGTTCTGGCTGGAACGTCATCAAGCTGATCTGGGGTAAGGGCTGGGACGCGCTCCTGGCCAAGGACCACGACGGCGCACTGCGCAAGCTCATGATGGACACGAACGACGGCGACTACCAGGCCATGAAGGCCAACGACGGTGCCTACGTCCGCAAGAACTTCTTCGGCCGCGATCCACGCACGCTCAAGATGGTCGAGCACATGACCGACGACGAGATCTGGAACCTGCAGCGTGGCGGCCATGATTCGCAAAAGGTGTACGCGGCCTTCCATGCCGCGCAGAACCATGGCGGCCAGCCTTCCGTCCTGCTGATCAAGACTGTCAAGGGTTTTGGCATGGGCAAGATTGGCGAGGCCAAGAACACCGTCCACCAGACCAAGAAGCTCAGCGACGAAGACATCAAGGCCTTCCGCGACCGCTTCAACATCCCGGTCCCGGACAGCCAGCTCGCCGAGCTGCCGTTCTACAAGCCGGCCGACGACACCCCGGAAATGAAGTACCTGCACGAGCGCCGCAAGGCCTTGGGCGGCTACCTGCCACACCGCCGCGTGAAGGCCGACGAGAGCTTCACCGTGCCCGCACTGGACACCTTCAAGGCCATCCTGGAGCCCACGCCCGAAGGCCGCGAAATCTCCACCACGCAAGCCTACGTGCGCTTCCTCACCCAGCTGCTGCGTGATCAGGCCCTGGGCCCCCGTGTGGTGCCTATCCTCGTGGACGAAGCCCGCACTTTCGGCATGGAAGGCCTGTTCCGCCAGATCGGCATCTACAACCCCGCAGGCCAGCAGTACACCCCGGTCGATAAAGACCAGGTCATGTACTACAAGGAAGACAAGGCCGGCCAGATCCTGCAGGAAGGTATCAACGAAGCCGGTGGCATGAGCAGCTGGATCGCCGCAGCCACGTCGTACAGCACGAACAACCGGATCATGATCCCGTTCTACGTGTACTACTCGATGTTCGGGTTCCAGCGCATTGGCGACCTGGCCTGGGCGGCCGGCGACATGCAGGCCCGTGGTTTCCTGCTGGGCGGCACGTCGGGCCGCACCACGCTCAACGGCGAAGGCCTGCAGCACGAAGATGGCCACAGCCACATCCTGGCCAACACCATCCCGAACTGCGTGAGCTACGACCCCACCTTCGCGCACGAAGTGGCGGTGATCATGCAGCATGGCCTCAAGCGCATGGTGGAGCTGCAGGAGAACGTGTACTACTACCTCACGCTGCTGAACGAAAACTACGCGATGCCTGGCCTCACGCCCGGCACCGAAGAGCAGATCATCAAGGGCATGTACCTGTGCAAGCCCGGTGTGGACAGCGCCAGCGCACCCCGCGTGCAACTGCTGGGCTCGGGCACCATCCTGCGCGAATCATTCTTTGCGCAAGAACTGCTGGCCACCGACTGGGGTGTGCAGGCCGACGTGTGGAGCTGCCCGAGCTTCAACGAGCTCACCCGCGACGGCCAGGACGCCGACCGCTGGAACCTGCTGCACCCGCTGGAGACACCGCGCGTGCCATTTGTGGCGCAGCAGTTGGGCGCCAGCAGCGGCCCCGTGGTGGCATCCACCGACTACATGAAGGCTTACGCCGAGCAGATTCGCCCGTTCGTCCCCAAGGGCCGTACCTACAAGGTGCTGGGCACCGACGGCTTTGGCCGCAGCGACTTCCGCAGCAAGCTGCGCGAGCACTTCGAGATCAACCGGCACTACATCGTGGTGGCGGCCCTCAAGGCGCTGAGCGAAGACGGTGTGGTGCCTGCGACCAAGGTGGCCGAGGCCATCAAGAAATACGGCATCCAGGCTGACAAGATCAACCCCCTTTACGCATAAATCGAACCGGAGACAACAATGGCATTGGTAGACATTCAGGTCCCGGACATCGGAGACTTCGACGAAGTCGGCGTGATCGAGTTGCTCGTGAAGCCCGGCGATACCGTCAAGGCTGAGCAATCTCTGATCACGGTGGAGTCCGACAAGGCGTCGATGGAGATTCCCTCCAGCCACGCAGGCGTGGTCAAGGAACTGCGCGTGCAGATTGGTGACAAGGTCAAGCAAGGCTCGGTCGTGCTGACGCTGGAAGTGCAGGGCGCTGCGCCAGCGCCAGCCCCCGCATCGGCTGCGCCGGCACCTGCCGCAGCCCCAGTATCGGCGGCTGCCCCAGCCCCGGTGGCTGCTGCACCTGCGGCAGCCCCGGCTGCAGCAGCAGGCCCGGTGGAAGTGCGTGTGCCCGACATCGGCGACTTCAAGGACGTGGCCGTCATCGAGCTGCTGGTCAAGGTGGGTGACACCATCAAGCTCGAACAATCGCTCTTCACCGTCGAGTCCGACAAGGCATCGATGGAGATCCCTTCGCCCGCCGCTGGCGTGGTCAAGGAGCTCAAGGTCAAGATCGGCGACACCGTCAACATCGGTGATCTGGTGGCCATGCTGGAAGGCGTGGCTGGCAGCGCCCCCGCAGCTGCTCCGGCCCCGGCAGCGGTGGCTCCTGCAAGCCCTGCGGTTGCCGCCTCTGCGCCGGCCCCTGCGGTAGCTGCTGCCGCAGCCCCGGCGGCCGCCACAGCCGCCGTGCCCGCGCACCAGCCCGGTACGCCCACGGCCGGCTTGCCCCACGCCAGCCCGTCCGTGCGCAAGTTTGCCCGCGAACTCGGTGTGCCACTCGAAGAACTCAAAGGCACTGGCCACAAGGGCCGCATCACGCAAGACGATGTGCAGGCCTTCACCAAGCAGGTGATGAGCGGCGCCGCCCAGACCAAGGCGCAGGCTGCCAAGGCTCCGGTGGCCAGCGCTGGCGGCTCCGGCGTCGGCCTCGATCTGCTGCCCTGGCCCAAGGTGGACTTCACCAAGTTCGGCCCCGTGGAGCGCAAGGACCTCTCGCGCATCAAGAAGATCAGCGGCGCCAACCTGCACCGCAACTGGGTCGTTATCCCGCACGTCACCAACCACGACGACGCGGACATCACCGACCTCGAAGCCTTCCGCGTGCAGTTCAACAAAGAGAACGAGAAGAGTGGCGTCAAGGTCACCATGCTCGCCTTCATGATCAAGGCCGCCGTGGCCGCGCTCAAGAAGTTCCCCGAGTTCAACAGCTCGCTCGATGGCGACCAACTGGTTCTCAAGAACTACTTTCACATCGGTTTTGCGGCCGACACGCCCAACGGCCTCGTTGTGCCCGTCATCCGCGACGCCGACAAGAAGGGCATCGTCCAGATCTCGCAAGAGATGGGCGACCTGGCCAAGAAGGCGCGCGACGGCAAGCTCGGCCCGGCCGACATGACCGGCGGCTGCTTCTCCATCAGCTCGCTGGGCGGCATTGGCGGGCGCTACTTCACGCCCATCATCAACGCGCCTGAAGTCGCCATCATGGGCGTGTGCAAGAGCAGCATCGAACCCAAGTGGGACGGCAAGCAGTTCGCCCCGCGCCTGGTGCTGCCCCTGTCGCTCAGCTGGGACCACCGCGTGATCGACGGCGCTGCCGCCGCGCGCTTCAACGTGTACTTTGCCTCGCTGCTGGCGGACTTCCGCCGCATCGTGATGTAACGAAAGGGCAAGACACACCATGGCAATCATCGACATCAAGGTGCCCGACATCGGCGACTTCGCCGAAGTGGCCATCATCGAAGTGCTGGTCAAACCCGGCGACACCATCAAGGCCGAGCAAAGCCTGATCACCGTGGAGTCCGACAAGGCCTCCATGGAGATCCCGTCCAGCCACGCTGGCGTGGTCAAGGAGCTCAAAGTGAAGCTCGGCGACAAGATCGCCGAAGGCTCGGTGGTGCTGACGCTGGAGGTGCAGGGCGCAGGCGTTGCAACTCCAGCGCCCGCTGCAGCCCCAGCGCCTGCCGTTTCTGAACAAAAAGCGCCCCCCGCGCCCGCTAGTCAAGCTCCAGGAGCTATCAATCCAGTAGCATCCAGCTTCGCGGGTGCGGCTGACCTCGACTGCGACGTGCTCGTGCTCGGCGGTGGCCCCGGCGGCTACAGTGCTGCCTTCCGTGCGGCCGACCTGGGCCTCAAGGTCGTCATCGTCGAACGCTACGCCACCCTGGGTGGCGTGTGCCTGAACGTGGGCTGCATTCCCTCCAAAGCGCTGCTGCACGTGGCGGCCGTCATGGACGAGGTCAGCCACATGGCGGACCTGGGAGTGAGCTTCGGTGCGCCCTCGCTCGACATCGACAAGCTGCGCGGCCACAAGGAAAAGGTCATCGGCAAACTCACTGGCGGCCTGGCCGCCATGGCCAAGATGCGCAAGGTGACCACCGTGCGCGGCTATGGCAGCTTCGTCGGCGCCAACCACCTGGAAGTGGAAGAAACCACTGGCACTGCGCAAGAAAAGACGGGTAGCAAGAAGGTCATCGCCTTCAAGAAGGCCATCATCGCCGCCGGCAGCCAGGCCGTGCGCCTGCCTTTCATGCCCGACGATCCACGCGTGGTCGACTCCACCGGCGCCCTGGCGCTCAAGGAAGTCCCCAAGCGCATGCTCATCCTGGGCGGCGGCATCATCGGTCTGGAAATGGGCACCGTGTACAGCACGCTGGGCGCGCGCCTCGATGTGGTCGAAATGATGGACGGCCTGATGCAGGGCGCCGACCGCGACCTCGTCAAGATCTGGCAGAAGATGAATGCCAAGCGTTTTGACAACATCATGCTCAAGACCAAGACGGTGGGCGCCAAGGCCACGCCCGAAGGCATCGAGGTGACGTTTGCCGCCGCGGAAGAGGGTGGCACCGCCCCCACGCCCCAGGTGTACGACCTCGTGCTGCAGGCCGTAGGCCGCACGCCCAACGGCAAGAAGATCGCTGCCGAGAAGGCTGGCGTGGCCGTGACGGACCGTGGCTTCATCAACGTCGACATCCAGATGCGCACCAACGTGCCGCACATCTTCGCCATCGGCGACATCGTGGGCCAGCCCATGCTGGCGCACAAGGCGGTGCATGAAGCGCACGTGGCGGCTGAAGTCATCGCCGGTGAACTGCAAGGCAACAAGGAGCTGGCCGCTGCCGCCTTCAACGCCCGCGTGATCCCATCAGTGGCCTACACCGACCCCGAAGTGGCCTGGGTCGGCCTCACCGAAGACCAGGCCAAAGCCCAAGGCATCAAGGTCAAGAAGGGCCTTTTCCCCTGGACGGCTTCCGGCCGCGCCATTGCCAACGGCCGCGACGAAGGCGTGACCAAGCTGCTGTTCGACGACTCGCCCGAGGCCCATGGCCACGGCAAGATCCTCGGCGGCGGTATGGTCGGCACGCATGCGGGCGACATGATCGGCGAGATCGCCCTGGCCATCGAGATGGGCGCCGACGCGGTGGACATCGGCAAGACCATCCACCCGCACCCCACGCTGGGCGAAAGCATCGGCATGGCGGCGGAGATTGCGCACGGCTCTTGCACGGACGTGCCGCCGCAAAAGAAGTGAGCTGACCCTCCTTCGAGGTTGCTACTGATTCAGTAGCTGGCCGCGCAGATTCCGAAAGGGCTGCGCGGCTTTTCTTTGGCTATGCCGCGTTGTTTTGACGGGGTGCGTGGCGGTAATTCTAGTTGGCTTAAATGTTGGCAAAATTCTTGGCATAAATTGATAAATATTTAATTAAATCAATAATTTACAATTGTCATAAAGTTGGCAAAATAAAGCCATGTGCACATCGCCCCATCAGTTCGAGCCCTTGCTTCCATCCGATGCGCGGATGGAGCCTTTGCTGACCAACGCGCACGACCTGTCCCGCGCTGCCACATTGTTGGCGGGCACCCGGGTGCCGCCCGAGTTGCGCACTCTGCTGCGCAGCATGAATTCCTACTACACCAACCGCATCGAGGGCCAGCACACGCGTCCGCACGAGATCGAGCAGGCGCTGCGCAAGGATTTTTCGCAAGACGCAGTGCTCGCCGCCAAGCAGCGCCTGGCCGTGGCCCACATAGAGGCGGAGAGCGCCTTGGAGCAACGTTACGCCGGGGTGGAGGGGGGGCGCGCCTTGTATTCGGTGGATGCGGTGCAGGTGCTCCACCGCGAGCTGTTTGGTCGGCTGCCATCCTCCGACCTGGTAACGGCGGAAAACGAACCCATCGCACCCGGTGCCTTGCGCCAGCGCGAAGTGCGGGTGGGTCAGCATGTGGCTCCGGCCTGGGCTAGCGTGCCGCAGTTTCTTGAGCGATGGGCGGCCTGCTACAGCGGTGTGCGCCGGGGCGAAGCCGCGCTGGTGGCCATGGCGTGCGCGCACCAGCGTCTGGGCTGGGTGCACCCATTTGTGGATGGCAATGGGCGTGTCATGCGGCTGCACACGCACACGCTGCTGAGTGCGCTGGGCTACACCGGGGGGCTGTGGTCGCCCCTGCGAGGTTTTGCACGCAGCACAGAGCAGTATTACGCGCTGCTTGCCGACGCCAACAGCGCGCGCCGTGGCGATCTGGACGGGCGCGGCAACTTGAGCGAACAGGCTCTGGTCGCCTGGGCCGACTATGTGCTGGATGTGTGTCAGGACCAGGTGGGCTTCATGTCCGACATGCTGGACTTCAAAACCTTGAAGGCCCGCATCGAAGCCTGCCTGGTGTTCGAAGCCACGGTAGAAAAATCGGGCGTGCGGCAAGAGTCGCTGCGCGGGTTGCACTACCTGTTTCTGAGCGGCGAAGAGATGGCGCGCGGTGACTTCAAGTCCATGCTGGGCATGAGCGACCGGGGCGCCACCGATGCGTTGGGTGCGCTGGTGCGGCGCGGGCTGCTTGTGTCCGATTCGCCGCAAGGGAAGGTGCGGTTTGGGCTGCCGCAACATGCGCTGCGCTTTTTGTTTCCCAGGCTATGGCCTGAGGCCGAGGCGGACGCGATGGCCCGGTAAACCACATGGGCCTTAGAACCCGTTCATGTTGAGGCGCGGTCCTTCAGGCCCGCGCCAAAGTGCCCCGACAAAAGTCGTGGAAAATAGAGGGTTTTCTGCCGCCATCCATGGGGCAGAACATCCGCCCGGCCTCCAATCTTTTTTGCTCCTCTGAGCTTGCCCATGTCAGACGTCAACTCCTCCAAGATCTCTGTCGAGAAAATCGGCGGTACTTCCATGACCGCTTTTGGCGATGTGTTGCGCCACATCGTGCTGCACGACCCCAAGCGCATTAACGGCCGGATCTACGTGGTGTCCGCCTACTCGGGTGTGACCAACCAGCTGCTGGAGCACAAGAAGACCGGCGAGCGTGGCATTTACGCCCTGTTTGCAGAAGGCCAGGGCTACCAAGACGCCTTGACCCAACTGGCGGTCAGCCTCAAAAAACTGAACGCCGGCTACGCTGACCTGGGATTGCCGCTGGATGTGGCCGATGCCTTTATCGACCAGCGCATTGGCCAGGCGCGCGAATATCTGAACGCCATGCAGCACGTGCTGGCCAGCGGCTATCTCAGCCGCAAGGATGTGTTGCTCGCGGCGCGCGAAGTGCTGGCCTCCATTGGCGAGTCGCACAGCGCATTCAACTCGGTCGAGATCCTCAAGGCCAATGGCGTGAAGGCCGTGCTGATGGATCTGGCGGGGTTTGACGACAACGAGGCCTGGACGATTGACGAGCGCATTGCGCACAGCTTCAAGGACCTGGACCTGGCCAACAGCGTGATTGTTGCCACCGGCTACACCAAGGGCACCGAAGGCATCATGCGCGAGTTTGACCGCGGTTATTCCGAGGTCACCTTCAGCAAGATCGCCGTGGAAGTGCGCCCGGCCGAGGCGGTGATCCACAAGGAATTCCACCTGTCGTCTGCCGACCCCAACCTGGTGGGTCTGGAAAACGCCATCGTGGTGGGCGCCACCAACTACGACGTGGCCGACCAGCTGGCCGACGTGGGCATGGAAGCCATCCACCCCAAGGCCGCCAAGCCCATGGAACTGGCGGGCATCCCGATCCGCCTGAAGAACACGTTTGAGCCCGACCACCCCGGCACGCTGATCACCAAGGACTTCGTGGGTGAGCGCGCGCGTGTGGAGATCGTGACCGGTACCGACAAGGTCACGCTGATCGAGATCCACGACCCCAGCATGGTGGGCACCGTGGGCTTTGATGCGGGCTTGATGAACGTGTTCTGCAAGCACGATGTGAGCTACATCCTCAAGGCCACCAACGCCAACTCCATCGCCCATCTGGTGTGGGACAACCAAGTCACGCCCGAGCTGGTGGCCGAGCTGCAGGAGGGCTACCAGATCGTGACGATCAAGCCCAGCGCGATTGTGTGCACCATCGGCTCCAACATCGGCATCCCTGGCGTGCTGGCCAAGGCCGCACAGGCGCTGGCCGATGCGCGGGTCAACGTGAACTGCGTGTCGCAAACCCTGCGGCAGGTGAACATGCAGTTCGTGATCGAGCGTGAAGACTACAAGACGGCCATCAAGGCGCTGAACCTGGCGCTGTGCGTGAACTCAGGAACTCCGGTTCCACGCGTTTGAAGGAATAGCGGCAGGCATGCTTGCCGCTAAGCCTTTCCATAAGGAGCCCGCCATGCGCGGGCTTTTTGTCGCCTGGATGTCTCCGTCAGGCGGTGCCGAGCAGCCTTTCGAACAGATCCGTTCCGCCCATCTGTCCACCCTTGAGCATCAACTCGAGCCCGTGGCGCGACGGGTCTGCACTGTGTGCGCTGCTCAGCGTGACCCCGGGGCATATCGTGGTTATGTACGACAGCCCCCATAGTTGCAGCGCCTGCGCGGCGTGGCGGGAGGTGTCGCCGCCCGCGATACCGATGCGGCGCAGTGGCTGGCGTGCCGTGCTCCGCTTGGGCTTGCACCACGCGGGCCACCAGGTTGGCTCTGGCCTGGGCGACATGCTCGGCTGAGGTGATGTTGGCGGCCGTGCCGTTGGAGGGGTGGGTGTAGGCGAGCACATGCTGGTCTTTTTTCAGGCCGGTGCAGACGGCGTCCCGCTCGGTCTGCGCATACGCCGGCTTGCTGCCCAGCCGCTGTGCGGCCACGGGGATGCACTGGTAAGCCGTGGCGGCCTGCACCTGGGCTGCGGTGAGGGGGGACAGGCTTCCCGCCCACGCGTAGACGGGGCCGTCGGCCATGGCCAGAGGGGGCGCTGCCGGGGGGCGGGTTTTGCCCAGTCGGCCAGCAAAGCCTGGCAGGGCCAGGCTTTCGGCATCTCCTCGCCTTGTCCTTCGACGGCAGCACGCTGGTGGTGCGGGCCTACGGCGAAGGCAGCAACGCGGTGGGCATCGGCGGCGACAAGACCAGCAACGGTGCGGCCAAATCGGGCGCGATCTATTTCTATTGATGCGCTCCGAGGCGTCACCAAGCTGTTGTCCGACGATTCACCCGAAGCCCATGGCCACGGCAAGATCCTGGGCGGTGGCACGGTGGGCACGCATGCGGGAGACAAGATCGGCGAGGCCGCGCTGGCCATCGAGATGGGCGCGGATGCGGTGGCCATTGGCAAGACCATTCACTCGTACCCCACGCTGGGCAAGAGCATCGGCATGGCGGCGGAGATTGCGCATGGCAGCTGCGCGGATGTGCCGCCGCAGAAGAAATAAAGTGCTTTAGCACTGGCCTGCATCGGAGCCCGAACCCGTAACGGTTCGGGCTTTGTGCTTGGCGTGCCAGATCAATGGTCGGCCGCCGACATAGGCCGTGGCCATCGTCGACGATATCAAAACACCCGGCATATGCAGAAGCGACCATCTCCAACCCTTTTTCTCGACGAAATCGGGCTCCTGCGCTTGTAGATAAAACGCGGGGTGCTATCAAAAAAGGGCGTTGAGGACGCCTTGTTGGCGCTTTGCTGGGTTATTTGCAGGCAAGGGTATGTTCTTGCGGTGCTTGGGCTTGAATCGAGTATCTTCTGGTTACAAGACGCGCATTGGGGCACCGTCTTGGGTCGGCACAAGTGTGCGGCGAGCCTCACCGAGGGGATACAAATGAACTTGTTCTTTCGTTCCGTGTTGGTTGGCTGCTGGTTGCTCGCACTGTGCACGGCACGGGCGGCAGAAAAGGACGTCAACATCGTCTTCATCCCCAAGTCCAGTGACCAGGTTTTCTGGGAGCTGATGCGCATCGGGGTCGATAAAGCTGTGAAGGACGATGGCCAAATCAAGCTCACTTGGCGCGGCCCGGAGCACAACGACGACACCGATTCCCAGATCAAGATCGTCCAGCTCTACACCAAGCCCGGGGTGGATGCGATTCTGATCGCGCCCACCGACCGGGCGCGCCTGGTCGAGTCGGTGCAAAAGGCCGTGGCCCTGGGCATCCAGGTGATTGCGGTCGATTCGGGGTTGGACGGTAACCTGCACCTCAACTTTGTCACCTCCGACAACTACGCGGGCGGGCAACTGGCGGCCAAGACCCTGGCGGGCTTGCTGCAACACCGGGGGAAGGTGGCGATGTTGCGGACCGTAGCCGGCAGTGCGTCCACCGATGAGCGAGCCCGGGGCTTTGTCGACTACCTGAAAGAGAAGGCTCCGAAGATCACGCTGGTAGCCGACGTGTATGGCGGCGGCTCGATTGGCAAGGCGCGGCACAGTGCTACCCAACTGCTGGCGGCGCATCCGGGCATCGACGGCGTGTTTGCGGTCAACGAATCGTCCACCGATGGCATGCTGCGCGCGTTGCGCGACAAAGGCCTGGCCGGCAAGCTGCGCTTTATCGGCTTTGACTCCACCGACTTTCTGCTCACAGGCCTGGAGCAGCAGGAGATCCATGGACTGGTGATTCAAAACCCCACCCAAATGGGCTACAAGGGCATACAGGCTGCCGCTGCAGCGGCCCGCAACCAGGCGATCCAGACCCGGACCATTTTTACCGACATCACCCTGGTGACGCGCGCCAACTACAAAACCCCCGATATCCAGAAGCTGATGTGCAGCCGTTGCTGAAACCAAGTCCAGTGGTCCACTTTTTCCTGCCCATGGCCAGGACCGAGAAGGCCTATGTCCAACCTGGGTGACCGGCTGAGCAGCCTGAGCGTCGGCATGGTGGTTGCCATGGCGGCCGGCTTGTTCATGCCCGCCCTGATTGGCATCATGACCCTCAGCTACCTGCGCCAGGAGCAGATCAACAAGGAGCTGTCGACCTACCTGGACGAAAGGGCTCTGCAGCTGTCCAACAGCTTGGCGATACCGGTGTGGAACTACAACACCGTTAGTGTGCGCACCACCGGGCAGTCGGCCTTGCTGGATCCGCAGGTGGTGCGAATCACGGTGAGTGATTCCGACAAGGTGCCTATCGTTGTGCTGGAGCAAGCCCAGCGCAGGCTGGGGACGTCCCAGGTGGTTCAGCGGCCGCTGCTGATGCGCGGCAATGGCACTGAAGAGCTGGCGGGCTTTGTCGAGATCGAGGTCGATGACGGCCTGAAGCAGCAGGAGTTTGCCCGGGACCGCAGGGCTTATGCGTTCATCCTGCTGGGTCAGTTTGTGCTGTCCCTGGGCTGTATTCTGGTTGCGCTGCACTTGCGCGTGCTGCGGCCGTTGCACAGGTTGACGCTGTTTTCGAACCGGCTGGCCGGTGGCGATTTTGAGCAGTCCATAGGCTGGGAGCGGCAGGACGAAATCGGCCACCTGGCCCATCAGATGGACCGTATGCGCAGTGACCTGAAAACCTCGTTCGCCGAGCAGCAGGTCATCTTGAGCAATGTGCAGGTGGGCGTGCTGTTCGTGCGCGACGGCAAACTGCACATCGCCAACCGCCACGCAGAGCAAATCTTTGGTTATGGCCATGGCGCCATGGTGGGCTTGCCGGCCAGCGCACTCTATCCGGCAGACAGCCCGCTGCCCGACACCCGGCTGGACGAGGAATTGCAGTTTTTGCAGCGCCAGGACGGCACACACTTCTGGGCACATGTGCGCAAGCGCAGCCTGGACCCTCAGTTGCCGCAGGCCGGCAGCATCTGGGTGATCGAAGACTTCACTGCGCGCAAGGCGGCCGAAGACGAGATCAACAGCTTGGCCTTCTACGACCCTCTAACCCGGTTGCCGAACCGCCGCCTGCTGATGGACAGGCTCAAGCAGGCCTTGGTCGCCAGCTCCCGCAGCGCCAAGTGCGGCGCCTTGCTGTTCATTGATCTGGACCACTTCAAAACCCTGAACGATACCCTGGGCCATGACAAAGGCGATCTGCTGCTGCAGCAGGTGGCGAGCCGCCTGGTGACCTGCGTGCGCGAGGGCGATACCGTGGCCCGCCTGGGCGGTGACGAGTTCGTAGTGATCCTGGAAGACCTGGGCGAGAGCCCGGAGGAGGTGGCCGCGCACTGCCGTGTCGTGGGTGACAAGATCTTTGCGGCGCTGAATCTCTCTTACCCCTTGGCTGGGCATGATGTGCGCAGCACCCCCAGCATCGGCGTGGCACGGTTCGACGGGCCGCGTGACTCCATCGACGAACTGCTCAAGCAGGCCGATCTAGCGATGTACCAGGCCAAGACTGCGGGGCGCAACACCTTGCGGTTTTTCGATACGGCGATGCAGGCTGCAGTAAGCGAGCGCGCGGTGCTGGAGTCCGATCTGCGCGAAGCCTTGCAGCAGCAGCAGTTTGCCCTGCACTACCAACCACAGGTGGAGGGCCAGAGCCAGATTACCGGGGCCGAGGTCTTGCTGCGCTGGCGGCACCCGCAGCGCGGCATGGTGAGCCCGTCGGACTTCATCCCCCTGGCTGAGGAAACAGGCCTGATCGTGCCGCTGGGCTATTGGGTGGTACAGACGGCCTGCGCCCAGTTGGCGCGATGGGCCTTGCGCCCGGAAACGGCGGGGCTCTGCATCGCGGTGAACGTCAGCGCCAAGCAAATGCAGCAGGACGACTTTGTTTCGCAGGTGCTGGCGTTGCTGCGCGAAACCGGCGCCCCGCCACACAGGCTCAAGATGGAGTTGACCGAGAGCGTACTGGTCGTCGATGTCGAGAACACCATCTGCAAGATGGACGCTCTGAAGGCCCACGGCGTGGGCTTTTCGCTGGACGACTTTGGCACCGGCTACTCGTCGCTGACCTACTTGAAGCGCCTGCCGCTGGACCAGCTGAAGATCGACAAGGGTTTCATCAAAGACATCCTGGTCGACCCGAACGACGCCGCCATCGCCCGCATGGTGATTGCCCTGGCGGAAAGCCTGGGCTTGCGCGTAATTGCCGAGGGCGTGGAGCAGGAGGCGCAGAGGGCCTTTCTGGCCGACTGCGGCTGCCGTGCCTACCAGGGGTATTTAATGGCCCCCCCACTGCCAATTGCGGATTTCGAAGCCATGCAAGACCCGTCCATCTGCACGACAAGACTGGAGACGCAGCTTGCGATTCCCGCGCCCCCCGCAGAACCGCCCATCCCCAGTCCTCAATGATGTTGCGCAGCGCCTGCAAAATCAGTTGGGTGCTCAGGTTCAGATGAAGGCAGCCCTGCTGAACGGGCCGACAACATGTCATGGCTGACATACAGCCAGTCCGCCCGAGGGGCCGGATTTCAGCAGCGCATTTCCATGCACGCTGTGCGGTTTGGTTATATGCCTACCAGCCTCTCAAACAGATTCACCCCACCCATCTGCCCGCCCTTGAGCATCAGCTCCAGCCCCTGGCGGCTGGGGTCTGAGCTGTGGGCGCGGCTGATGGTCACGCCGGGGCACAGCGTGGTCTGGTGCGACAGTCCCCACAGCTGCAGCGCCTGGACTGCGTGGCTGGAGGTGTCGCCTCCGGCGATGCCAACCCGGCGCAGTGGCGCGCCGTGTTCTGCGCGGGCTTGCACCACGCGGGCGATCAGGTCGGCGCTGTTCTGGGCGACTTGTGCGGCAGCGGTGATGTTCGCCGCGCTGTCGTCGTTGGGCCCGGTATACGCCAGCACGTGTTGGCCGTTCCGCAGTTGGGTACAGATCGCGTCTTGCAGTGTCTGCGCATAGGCAGGGTCACTGCCCAGCTTTTGCGCGTCTACAGCGATGCGCTGGTAAGCCGTGGCGGCTTGCACCTGGGCTGCGGTCAGGGGCGACAGGCTTCCCGCCCAGGCGAAGATGGGGCCATCTGCCATGACTAACGGGGGCGCTGCCGGTGGGGCGGGTTTTGCCCAGTGGGCCACCAGGGCCTGCGCCACCGCACTAGAGCCCACGGCCAGCAGCCGGGCCTGTTGAGACTGCTGCCACAGCAAGCGGCCCACGGTGGCCAGCTGATCCGGCGTGGTCAAGTCCAGCAAAGTGGGTGCCATGGCATGGGGGGTGGCCTCATGGTCGAGCAGAGCCTGCAGTGCAGCGTCCAGTGCGTTGGTGCCGGCGCTGGTGCCGGCGGCGGCGCTGATGTCGTACAGCGGGTAGTGCAGGGCGGTGATGCCGTCCAGCCCTTGCAGCGCCAGATGGAGCCGCAGGTCAGCCTCGCCCATGGGCGTGACGGGGTGCTGGCGCATGGTGGGGTGGCGGTCGATGCGGTGCACGGCGCCGCCCGTGCCCGCAGCAGCGAACAGGTTGCTGAACGCGCAGTAGCGCCCCAGGCTGGGCTGCCCGCCCACGATGGGCACCCAGCGGTTACTCACGAACGGGTGTAGGGTCTGAATGCCACAAGCGATGTTGCCGACATGCGGGGCGCTGTCGAAGGTGGAGCACACCTTGTAGTGCAGCACCGGCGGCGCCAGCTTTTCAAAGAAGCGGCCTACAGCCGACATCTCGGCCCGCATGGCCTCTGGCGGCATGGCGCGCGCAGCGCCGGCGATGCCCACCGCATCGAGCGGCCCGGCAGCGGCCAGGGCCTCTGCGCTGGGCACGCCCATGAACAGCATCGAGCGCAGGCCGGCCTGGGCCAGCACGGCCAGGGTGTCGGTGGCGCCGGTGAAATCGTCGCCGTACCAGCCGTACTGGGGGGCACTCGTCGTCATCGTTTATTTCTTGCCGAAGAATTCGATCGCACGGCGCAGCTCGGAAGCCTGGGTGGCGCGCTGGGCCAGGGTCTCGCCTTTTTGCACCGCGTCCCAGGCCTGCTGCAGGCTGGCCACGCCCGCAGCCGGGCCGTCCGGGTGGGCCAGGATGCCGCCGCCGGACATGAACAGCAGGTCGTTGGACCGGATGCTGTCCCAGGTGGCGGGCACCGTGCCGGCCCACTGGCCGTTGGAGAAGGCTGGCAACACGCGGTCGTCCAGCCCTTCGCACAGCGGGGCCAGGGTGTCGTGGGCCGACTCAATGACTTCTTCGTCGGTCTGCGAGAACTTGCCCTGCAAGCCGTGCACATGCATGTGATCCACGCCCGCCAAGCGCCACAGCGTTTGCCAGGCGTTGAATGAAAAGCCCAGCAGCGGGTGGCGCGACAGCGCGCCGTAGCCGTTGCGGTGGCCATGCAGCGCCATTGGGCTGTGGCGGCGCAGGGTTTGCACGGCCGAGTAGCCGCACCAGTTCAGGCTGACCATGATGCAGCTGCCACCTTCGGCGGCAATCAGGTCGGCGTGGCGGCGCATGGCGTCGGTTTCGTCGGTGATGTTGAAGGCCACCATCACCCGCTTGCCGGTCTTGTCCTGGTGGGCGCGCACACGGCGCATCACGGCTTTGACGCGGTCGGCCAGCGGCGCGTGGACCGGGTTGGCGCAGACCTCGTCGTCCTTGATGAAGTCCACCCCCGCAGCGCACAGGCGGCCGGCCAGGTCGCCGGTTTCTTCGGCCGACAAGCCCACGTTGGGTTTGATGATGGTGCCGATCAGCGGGCGGCCGTGCACGCCGGTCAGCGCGCGGGTGCCGGCGATGCCGTGGCGGGGCATGTCGAACTGGGCGCGGTAGGCGCTGGGCAGCTTCATCGACTCCAGGCGCAGGCCGGTGACCTCGCCCAGGTCATACAGATTGCCCGACACCGTGGCGGCCAGCGTCGGCAGGTTGGGGCCGATGTTGTCACACGGAAAGCTCACGCGCAGCCGGGCCCGCTGCCAGGTCTGCGGTGTGTCGAACATGCCGCGCCGCTGCATCCAGCCGTTGGGCAGCGAAGGGGCGGGCGCCACGTCCAGCAGCTCGACCGACTCGACCGTGGCGCGCGCACGCTCGCGCAGCGCGTCGGTCTCGCCCTCGACCCGGGTGAAGGTGCCGCACGACTGCTCGCCCGCCAGCACTTCGGCCACGTGGGCGGGGTCTAGCGGGGTTTCGATCAGGTAGGTGGCTTCAAAGCGGTCTGGAGACATAAGTCGGTTTACTACTGTTTTGATAGCTGCTAGCGCTTATGGATCAAGCGGTAGAGGCCTATTTGGCTTGAAAATTGCACGCACTTAATGCGTTACTCCCGGTCGTAGTGAGCCTGACGAAGGACTTGCCGTGCGCGCAGAAGCTTCGACCAGCTCAGCCTGAACGGTGAGGCGGACTTGGCTCATGCGCACAGGCTTCGACAGGCTCAACCCAGACGTTTGGGGGTAGAGATGGACGGCCCTTAAAAATCAAATCTTCGACAGATCAGGAAAAGGCCGCACCGGGTCCGTCGTCCCGTCCCACGTTTCCGACTCCGCACGGATCAGGTCGAACATCCGTCCCTTGGGGCCGGCCACTTCCGACAGCTCGATCACGGTGCCGGGGTGGTACTCGGTGTCGAAGTAGACAAAGCGGCCTTTCTCGCCCACCTCGCCGCTCATCACCGTCTTGAAGCCCTGGGCCGTCAGGCGCGCCAGGTCGGCGTCGTAGTCGCTCGTCCAGTACGCCACGTGCTGCAGCCCCGTGCGCCCGGCTTGCAAAAAGTCGCGGTACATCGACGGCACGTCGTTGCGCGTCTGGATCAGCTCGACCTGCACATAGCCCGAGTTGGCCAGCGCCACCGAGTTGTGCGGCTCGTATTGCTCGCCCTTGTAAACGTAGTTCTTGATCGGAACCTTGGGGTTGTAGAACCACGGGCCCACGCCCAGGGTCTTGCTCCAGTAGTCCATGGCGGCTTCGATGTCGTGGACCACATAGCCAAGTTGGCGGATGGCGCCGAAATGACGACTCATAAAAATTTCCTTTGGTGGTGATGCGTCAGAGCAGGGCGCAGCCGGGCGGGCCCATCAGGCGCCGCCCAAGTTGCACGCTTGGCTTGCTTGTTGGCTTACTTCGCGCCGTCGATGATTTCTTTGGGGATCGGCACGCCGGCGTACTTCACATGGATGTCGTTGAGCTTGCCGTTGGCCAGGTTGGTCTTGATCCAGCCGTTGACGGCGGCCATCAGCTCGGGTTGGCCCTTGCGCATGGCCACGCCCAGCTGGTACGACTGCAGGATGAATTTGGTCTCGAAGTCGCGCGACGGGTTCTTCTTGGCGATGGCCGCGATGATTGGCGGGGTGATGGCCACGATGTCGGCCTGGCCGGTGGCGGCCGCGGTGATGGATGCGGATTCGTCGTCGAACCGCACCACCTTGGCCTGCGGTGCGCGCTCGGTCAGGATCTTGTCCTGCGGGCCACCGCGCGTCACGGCCACGGTCTTGCCGGCCAGGTCTTCAATGCTGGTGAGCTTCAGGCCCTTGGGCGCGCCCACCGCGGCCTGGATGGCGCCGTACGGGATGGAGAAGTCCACCGCCTTCTGGCGCTCGGGCGTGATCGACAGCGACGAGATGATCAGGTCCACCTTGTTGGACAGCAGGTTGGGGATGCGTGAGGAGTTGGTCGTGTTCACGATCTCCAGCGTCAGGCCCAGGTCCTTGGCCAGCAGCTCGGCGGCTTCCACGTCCGAGCCCACGGGCTTCATTTTTTCGTCCACGTAGCCGTAGAACGGCGCGCCAAAGTCGATGCCCACGCGCAGCTTGCCGGCGGACTTGATGTCGGCCAGCTCGGCCATGGCGGGCACGCACAGGGCGGCGGCGCTGAAGGCCAGCAGGGTGCGGCGGAAGATGAGGGAAGCGGTCATGGTGGTTGTCTCCTGGTGGTTTTTTGGTAAGGAATCGAAGAGGGCAGGGCTTTCGCTATCCGGCCCTTTGAAATCTCAACATCCGTTCGGGCTGAGCTTGTCGAAGCCTCGCGCGGCGCTTCGACAGGCTCAGCGTGAACGGTTCTAGTGGGTTCATGTCGTCTCTCAATGCGGCGCACCGTCATCACAGCCCGTGCGACAGAAAGTCGCGCAGCTCGGCGGTCTGCGGGTGCTTGAGCATGTCGCCCGGGCCCGTCTCCCAGACCTTGCCTTCGTGCATGTAGATGATGGTGTCGGCCACCCGGGCGGCAAACTCCATCTCGTGCGTGACCAGCACCATGGTCATGCCGCCCTGGGCCAGGGCTTCGATCACGCGCAGCACCTCGCCGGTGAGCTGCGGGTCCAGGGCCGAAGTCACCTCGTCGAACAGCATCACCTGCGGCTCCATCGCCAGCGACCGGGCAATGGCCACGCGCTGCTGCTGCCCGCCCGACAGTTGCTCGGGGTAGGCCTGCGCCTTGTCCGCCAGGCCCACCTGCTGCAGCGTGCGGGCGGCAATCTCGCGCGCCTTGGCCGTGGGCAGGTTCTTCACGGCCCTGGGGGCCAGGGTCACGTTCTGCTCCACCGTCAGGTGCGGGAAGAGGTTGTAGCTCTGGAACACGATGCCCACGTCCTGGCGCAACTGGCGCAGGTCGATGGCCGGGTCGTGCACCGCGTGGCCGCAGACATTGATGGTGCCGCTGTCGATGATCTCCAGCCGGTCGATGCAGCGCAGCGCCGTGCTCTTGCCTGAGCCGCTCTTGCCGATGATGGCCACCACCTGGCCCCGGGGAATGGCAAAGGACACGCCCTTGAGCACCTGGTTGCTGCCAAAGCTTTTGTGCACGTCTTTCAGTTCGACCACGGGCTGTTGTTGTTGTCGTAGTTGTTGTGCAGACAGAGCCGCTTGCGCAAAAGGGTGCACGGCAGCGTCTTGGGCGAGGTTCATGGTGTCTTCTCGTTTCATGCGGTGGTCACAGGCACAGTGGCTGCGCCACGGTTGCCAAACTGCTGGCGCTGCTCCAGCTTGCGGCTCCACACCGACAGCGGGTAGCACATCGCAAAGTAGACGATGGCGATCAGCAGGTACACGGTAAAAGGCTGAAAAATGGAGTTGTTGATGAGCTGCCCCGCACGCACCAGCTCAATAAACCCCACGATGGACGCCAGCGAGGTGTTCTTCACGATCTGCACCATGAAGCCCACCGTGGGCGGCGTGGCAATGCGCACCGCCTGCGGCAGCACCACCAGCCGCATGCGCTGGGTGCGCGACAGCGCCAGGCACTCGGCCGCCTCCCACTGCGTGCGCGGCACCGACTCGATGCACCCGCGCCAGATCTCACCCAGGTACGCGCTGACGTAAACAATCATCGCGATGCTGGCCGCCACGATGGCGGGCAGCTCCAGGCCCGCGATGGACAGGCCGAAGTAGCACAGGAATAGCACCACCAGCAGCGGCGTACCCTGGATGATCTGAATCCACGCAATCGTCGCCCAGCGCACCGCCTTGATCGGGCTGACGCGGCACAGCGCAATCACGCCCCCGGCAAGGCCACCGCCCACAAACGCAATCAGCGACAGGCCGACGGTCCACAGCGCGCCAAACAGCAGGTACTGCAGGTGATACGAGTTCAGTCCACCGTCAATCATTTGGCGCTCCCCAATTTGCGTTGGCGCGTGAACACGATCTGCCCGAACACCCACAGCCCCAGCCGCATCAGCAGCGACAGCGCCAGATACGCCACCGCCACCAGGATGTAAGCCTCAAACGGGCGGAAGGTCTCCGACTGCACCCGCGCCGCCACGGCGGTGAGTTCCTCCACCGAGATCTGCGAGGTGATGGACGAGGCCAGCATCAGCAGCACGAACTGGCTGGTGAGCGCGGGGTACACCTTCTCCATCGCCGGGCGCAGCACCACATGCCAGTACACCTGTCGGCGCGTGAGGCCCAGACACTCGGCCGCCTCGATCTGGCCCTTGTGGATCGAATCCATGCCCGCCCGCATGATTTCGCAGGTGTAGGCCGCCACGTTGATCACCAGCGTCAGCAGCGCCGCAGCAAACGCCGACACCTTGAAGCCCAGGCTGGCCAGGCCAAAGAACACCAGAAACACCTGCACCAGCAGCGGCGTGTTGCGCAGCACCTCTACATACGCACCGCAGGCCTTCACCACCCAGCGCCTGTCGCCGCGCCGGCCAATGGCCAGCAGCGTGCCGCCCAAAAAACCAATCACCGTGGCCGGGAACGACAGCAAGATGGTCATCCACGCCCCTTCCAGAAACTGGGGCCAGTTGGCCAGCACGCTGGCAAAGTCGAACTCGTACGTCATGGGTAGGGCAGCCGTGCGCGTCAATCAGCGAGTGCTGGCGCGGCGGCCAAAAGCTGGCGGCTTGCCCTGTGGGCGCAGGCGAGCGTGAGCGGAAATACCAAGCATGTCTTTGTCTCCTGTGTGATCGGTTTGGCAGAGGGGCCACCGTCACAACCTAGGGTTTGTACTGATGGTTTCTGATGCCTTTCAGCACCGAACGCCCAGTGATACTATCCGCGGAATCCATCAAATACCAGCAAACTAGATGATGGTTTTTGATTGAATTCATATGGCCCAAAACCCGCCTAGTCCCAGCAATCCCAGCAGTCCACGCAGCCCCCGCATACCCGACATCGCCCAGCTGTCCGGCGTCTCCACGGCCACGGTCGACCGGGTGCTCAACCAGCGCTCGGGCGTGCGCAACGCCACCGCGCAGCGGGTGCTGCAGGCCGCTGCCACCCTGGGCTACCTGCCGCAGGCCGAGCTGCACGCAGCGCTGCAACCCCAGCCCCTGCGCCTGATGGTGCTGATCCCCGAGGGCAGCAACCGCTTTCTGCAAATGCTGGGCGACGTGATCGGCTACGCGCAGGACCACTGGGCCCCGTTCAACGTGCGCTGCCAGGCGGCGTATATCGAAAGCTTTAACCCCGACGCGCTGGCCAAAGCGCTGCTGCACTACGGCAAGCGCTGCGACGGCATCGCCTTCATGGCGCTGGAGCACCCCGTGGTGCGTGAGGCCGTGGCCCAGCTGGCAGAGCAGGGCGTGCCCACCGTCACGCTCATCTCCGATTTATCCAACTCACGCCGCGTGGCCTACGTGGGCCTGGACAACCGCGCCGCAGGCCGCACCGCCGCCTACCTCATCGCCCGCTTCATGGGCCCGCTGGCCCACAGCCGCAAGGCGCATGTGGCGATGATTGTTGGATCACTGCGCTACCGCGCCCACGAGGAGCGCGAGGCGGGCTTTTTGCACCTGTTCGAAGAACAGTTCCCCCTGGTGCAGGTGGTGGGCGTGCGCGAAGGCCAGGACGACGCCGAACGCAACTACCGCCAGGCCCGCGCGCTGCTGGAGCAGCACGACGACTTGGCAGGCATCTACAACATCGGCGGTGGCGCCGAAGGCATTGGCCGGGCCCTGAAAGAAGCCGGTGCAGACCGCAAGATCGTGTTCATCGGCCACGGCCTCACGCCGGATACGCGGGCGCTGCTGATCGACGGGACGATGGATGCGGTGATCACGCAGAACCCACAGGGGGCGGTGATGAACTGCGTGCGGATCTTTGCCAACCTGAGGGATGGGCGGGAGCCGACGAGTGGGGTGGAGACGACACGGAGTCAGGTGATATTTCGGGAGAATTTGCCTTAGGGGTGATCGCAGAATCCGCTG
This sequence comes from Acidovorax sp. Root275, assembly GCF_001428965.1. NCBI lineage: Bacteria > Pseudomonadati > Pseudomonadota > Betaproteobacteria > Burkholderiales > Comamonadaceae > Acidovorax > Acidovorax sp. Root275. The sequence continues at coordinate 1,147,093 of NZ_LMJH01000001.1, forward strand.
AATGTCGTCAGGGCGGCAAGCATTTCCATTTGATAAGTAGCTACCCGTTAGCTCGTTTGGCGAAGTGGTCTACCGACAAACCAGAAGAACCTTGTTCCTGTCTATATCAAGACACTGCTTTCAAATCTGCCCACCAACACCCTTGAACTTTTCAACGAAGGCGGCAATTTTCTGAAAGACGCTCTGCTTTTTTGTGAGGTATTGCGGATTCAGCGGGCTCATTTTTGGTAGCACGGCATTGAGTTCAGTGCCGCTATCGCTGGCAAATTCCCGCTTTAGGGATGACATGATGTAGCGTTTGGCTGCATCAACATTCAGGTTTTCTGCTTCGATCAGTTCGTCGAATTCCTGTTGTTGCTCTGCACGGGCAAAACCATAGAACGCTTCAATCACACTGGCCGCGTCGCCAATCTGGTCCAGATCGGTCTGGTTAATGAAATCAACCAGCAAACTTTCTTTGGCACGGTGACCCAGGCTAGCGCGAATCACCCTTCGCATATCCTCAACCAGCGCCGCTTTGTCCTTCACCTTTTTATTGTTCTCAAAAATCAGTTCGAGGATGTAGTCCAGATTGATTTCTTGCGACTTCAGCAGGTCAACTTCAAAGACTACATCGTCCCAGTCGATGGTAGATTTTTCCTTTTCTGCAGACGATTTTTCCCGTCGCAGCCAGTCACGAACATCGTTGTAGGTAGAGCGGTAGTCTTGAATCTTTCGCTCTGGTGGAATGTGAATCTCTTGGAGATCTGCCAGTGCAGCATCATCCAGATAGTGCTTCGCTTTGAATGCTTCGACTGCTGCCGGGTCATTAATATCCACGGTTTGCAAGGCCTTCAAGCTGGCAAATTCGTCGTAGTTTTGCAGAACGTTCTCAACGCGCAAATACTCCCCAAACAGTTTTGCAAATGCCTTTTTGTCGGATTCTTTTTCAATGGCTGCAGGGTCCGGAAAACGCTGCTCTAGCTCTGTGACTACTGCCACAAAACCACGCCGTGCTTCACCTGTCATCAGATCGGTAAAGCCTTCCATGTATTCCTTGTAGCTCTTCTCCAGCACCACGTTTTTGGTGCTGTTGTTGCCAAACAAGGTGATGGCGTCAATGGTTGGTTGCTCCAGATCGCGGAAGGTAACGATATTGCCGAAGGTTTTGGTCGCATCAAAAATGCGGTTAGTGCGCGAGTAGGCCTGCATCAACCCGTGGTAGCGCAGGTTTTTGTCCACGAACAAGGTGTTTAGCGTCGGGGCATCAAAGCCAGTCAGGAACATGCCCACCACAATCAACAGGTCGATTTCCTTGGCTTTGACCTGCTTGGCCAAGTCGCGGTAATAGTTCTGGAAGCCGTTGCTATCGACGCTAAAGTTGGTTTTGAACAGCGCGTTGTAGTCGGTAATCGCTGCGCTCAAAAACTCTTTGGCGCTGCTGTTCATGGCCGACACGTCAAAACTCTCGTCTTGAATCTCGCCCACCGCGTCCTGCTCTTCGTTCGCTGCGAACGAGAAGATTGTGGCTACCTTCAAAGGCCTTTCTTTGCCCTTTTGCAGTTCTTTGAACGACTCGTAATACAGCTTGGCAGCATCTACGCTACTCACTGCAAACATGGCATTGAAGCCTTTTGCGTTGGGCTGTAGACGATGGGTTTTTTGCCTGTAGCTATTCAGGATGTACTGGGTAATCTCGCGGATGCGGTCGGGGTGCAGAAGTACTTGCCTATTCTCTGCGGCACTGAGCTTCTGCTCGTCCTGCTCGGTTTCGATGGCTTTGAACTGCGGGCGCACATCGTTGTAGTCCACCTTGAACTTCAGCACCTTCTCGTCGCGAATGGCATCGGTAATTACATACGAATGCAATTCGCGGCCAAACACGCTGGAAGTCGTTTCCGCGCCAGCGGCATTCTGCGGAAAAATTGGTGTGCCAGTAAATCCAAACTGGTAAAAGCGCTTGAACTTCTTCTTCAGGTTCTTCTGTGCTTCACCAAACTGGCTGCGGTGGCACTCATCGAAAATGAAAACCACCTGCTTTCCGTAAATAGGCAGGTCGGTCTCGCTCTTCATTAGGTTGTTGAGCTTTTGGATGGTGGTGACGACGATTTTATTGTCGTCTTTCTCAAGGTTGCGCTTCAGGCCCGCAGTGCTGTCAGAGCCATTCACACTGTCAGGTGAAAAGCGCTGGTATTCCTTCATGGTCTGGTAGTCCAGATCCTTGCGGTCCACCACAAAAAATACCTTGTCGATGAACTCCAGCTCGGTGGCAAGACGCGCCGCTTTGAAACTGGTCAGCGTCTTGCCCGAGCCAGTGGTATGCCAGATGAAACCACCGCTTTCGGTATTACTCCAGTTCTTTGCCTGATATGCGCAGTTGATCTTCCACAAAATGCGCTCGGTGGCGGCAATCTGGTACGGCCGCTTCACCAGCAGCGTGTTGCTGGTGTCGAACACCGAGTAGTGCAGCAGCACGTTGAGCAGGGTGTGCTTCTGGAAGAAGGTGGCCGTAAAGTCCTTCAGGTCCTTGATCAGGCTGTTGTCCGCCTTCGCCCAATTCATTGTGAAGTCGAAGCTGTTCTTGTTGCGCTGGGTAGTGTTCGCAAAGTAACGGCTGTCTGTGCCGTTGGAGATCACGAACAGCTGCAAATACTTGAACAAGGATTGCTCGCTGTTAAAGCTCTCCTTGCTGTAGCGGTGCACCTGGTTAAAGGCTTCACGAATCGCCACACCGCGCTTCTTCAATTCCACCTGCACCAGCGGCAGGCCGTTGACCAGAATGGTCACGTCATAGCGGTTGGCATGCGAGCCAGTTTGCTCAAACTGCTTGATGACCTGCACCTTGTTGCAGGCGATGTTCTTTTTGTCCAGCAGGTAAATGTTCTGGATGCGACCATCGTCAAACACGAAGTCGTGCACGTAGTCTTCGTGAACCTTGCGAGTCCTCTCAACAATGCCATCACTGGGCTTGTCCAGCCAAGTCTCCACAAAGCGCTGCCACTCGGCATCAGCAAACTGCACGTTGTTAAGCGCTTGCAACTGCACGCGCACGTTAGCTAGCAAAGCGTCACCCGTATTCAGGCCAAGCGGGGACTCATAGCCCTGATGGACCAAATCCTGAATGAACTCTCGCTCCAGATCGCCTTCACTCTGGTAGCTCTCATTGACCTGCCATTCCTTGTTGTATTTGTCCAGAACGATGAAGTTTCTGGATTCGGCAATGGTCGTGTAGTCATTCATTTTGTTTGTTCTCATCCTCGTGAATCGGCTCGATCATTCCTTCAGACCGCCTCTTGCTGCCAAAAACCATAGTTGTTTTTCAAATGATCGAGCAACAACTTCACCGTTGCTTTTTCTGCTGGTGTTGGCTCTGCAATAGCCTCATTGGACAGCGTGCTGTGGCTTGTGAAATTAATGATTCTGCTCAGATAGAGCTGTTTGTCGTCGGGCAAGAGCTCCGACCACTTCGGATAGCCCAGAAAGCTGGCCGCTTTTTCGTAAAGATTGCGCAGTAGCGTGAAGTGGTAACGCTCGACTTTTTGATCCGCAATCGCCTGCTCTATAGTCTCCAACAGGTGCAGATGATAGGAAAAACTCTTGTTAGAGTCTCCATGTTTTTCAGTGAGTGTGAAGCTGCCATCTTCGAAACGCTCCAGCATATAGCAGGTCTTGTTATTAAACTCGTTGAACAGAACGTTGTAGAACAGTGGATTGTGCGTGGTGATGATGAACTTGAGATCGGATTTGCTGGATTTGATGATTCCTGCCAAATTGACTGCCACCTCAATAAGGTGGTTGTCGTCCAGCGAGCTGACCGGATCATCAATAAACACATATTCCAGTTGATCAAACTGCCGGGTTTCACGGCTCTCAGGCTCGGCGACGTTGAGGATTGCTATCACTTGATCCAATAGCGCATAAAAAACACTCCAGATGAAATTGCTTTCCTCGCCCTTGGAAATCTTGATACTCCCGGAGCGCTCGTTGTCCCCGCGCTCCAGTGAAAAGCTGACCTCCGCAAAATCCTCGCTGAAATGTGGCGTCAGCTTGTCATTCGTGTAGCGCTGGAAATACTTGACGATGTTCCCGTCTTGACCCAAATCCTTAAGCAGAGTGAGCAACCAATCCGTGTATGAATTAGGTTGTATTTTCAGCTTGTGCTCAGCATCCTCCGCCAAATCGTTATCCCAATAAAACAGGTCCTCGGTGAAGGCGTTGTAATAGAGAATTTTGTTACGTGACAACTCGGACTCATCAGCTTCTTCATCGTCCTCTTCACCATTGGCTTTGGGAACTATAAGCTGCTTGAATTCCCGCGAAAGGCGCGTTTTTCCCGTGCCGTTAAAGGCATAGATCAGTTGCACCTTTGGTACCGGTTTAGTTTCGTCAACGTCCTTGGTTTTTTCAGGAACCGTCTTTCTGACAGTCTTGGGCGTGCTCAGTTGCTGAGCAATTTCGGTCAGCGTCTTGCTCATGTCACATCGCCACTTCTTCGGGCTTCGGGAAGTTCAACAGCAGGTTGCGGTAGTGCTCGTATTGCTTTTGGCGCAACTCTATTTCACGGGGCAGACCTTCAGTAATGGAGTTCGTCAGCGCATCAAACTTGTCAAGGATGGCGACGATTCTGGCCTGCTCTGCAACTGACTTTTCGGGATCGTCCGGGAATGGAACGGGGATTCTGACTTTTTCAAGTCCATTGATCAACAGCCTATTAATCTTTCCTCGTGATACATGTTTGGCTTTTTCATCAATGAATGCAGCGGTTTGCATTACATAAGAAATAAACTTTGGATTCATCGAATGACGAAAAGCATAGCTATCGTCATGAATGGCAACTTGCTCTGCTCCAACCCATGCGACAGCCTTGCCGACGTCCTCGACAGTCTCCCCAACGCCTGCAATCACCACATCTCCGGGTTCTGCATAACGCAGTGAATCAGCCAAATCACTATCCACTTGAGAAAAGGCTTTGTCTGCAAAAACGCCGTACTTGGTGTATATCTCGCCGTAGTGAATAGCAGGGATGCCATTTTCTACAAAATCAGCCTTGGTAAAGCGCTTTCCACGAATAAACTTTCCAATTTCGCCCAACGGCTTCCATGCGACTTTTTTGTTTTCAAAACGCAAAAAGCTGTCGCGATAGTGCTTGTATTGTATTTTTCGCGCTGTAAGCTCGGCTGTAAGCTCGGCTGTAAGCTCGGTAAAGGAATCTAGTATTCGAACTATTTTTGCTTGAATTTCAAGCGATTTTTTTGGATTATCTGGGCAGGGGATAGGTATTTTGATTTTGGCCATATCCGTAGCCGAAATATCAATTACCTTTGCTCCTTTTGCGTATTTTCGCTTTTTGTTGAAAAACTCATTAGTCTGTGAAAAATATGCAAAGTACTTACCCAGCAGAAGTTCTCCGGGCTTCAAGATGGTCGCATGTCCACCTGTGACTGCTTGGCGCTCACCAAGATAAACTAATGCCTTACCTACATCCTCAAGGTTTTCACTTGTATTGGTAATTACAACATCACCCTGATCAACTTTCTTTAATTGTTTGGCCAACTCGGGCGACACGAAAGATTTTGTTTCTTTTGTGGATAACTCGTAGTAGGTATAGATTTGGCCATAGTGAATCGCGGGGACACCAGTTTCGGTAAAGTCACTTTTTTGCAATCCGTTGCCGCGAATCAACTCCCCCAGGCTACCCAGCGCCAGCCACTCCACTAAAAATTCATCTAGCAGTTTTTCCAAAAAATTACTGTCATTCATACCTCCTGCTCCTGGTCTTCAATTTCTGCCACGATGGCATCAATATCTTTGCGGAGCTGGTCAATTCGAACCACAGTGGTTTTAAGCTTGGCATTGATCTGAGCAATATCCACCACCTCGCGGTTGTCCTTGGCATCGATATAGCTGCTAACCGACAGGTTGTAGTCGTTGGCAGCGACCCTCTCAAACGGTATGGACTTGGCGAAGTGCTCTACATTCGCCTTGCTGTCGAACACTGCAATGATTTGCTGGATATGGCCGGGGCTGTTCTCGTCGTCGTTATCGGTGAGGATGTTGTTATTGGTTTCTTTTTTGAATAGACCACTGGCATCTACGAACTGAATGGTGGTGTCGGTCTTGCGTTTGGACAGCACCAAAATATTCACGGCAATGGTGGTGCCATAGAAAAGGTTGGAGGCTAGCGCAATCACCGTCTCCACATAGTTGTTGTCCACCAGATATTGGCGAATCTTCTGCTCGGCGCCGCTGCGGTAAAAGATGCCAGGAAAGCAGACGATGGCGGCGCGGCCTTTGGCTGAGAGGTAGCTGAGCGCGTGCAGCACAAAGGCAAAGTCGGCTTTGGATTTGGGTGCCAGCACGCCAGCCGGGGCAAAGCGGTCGTCGTTGATGAGGGTGGGGTCGTCGGAGCCCTTCCACTTCACTGAGTAGGGCGGGTTGGAGACGATGGCGTCAAACGGCTTGTCGTCGCCAAAGTGCGGCTCGGTCAGGGTGTCGCCCAGCTGAATGTTGAATTTGTCGTAGTTGACGTTGTGCAGGAACATGTTCATCCGCGCCAAGTTGTACGTGGTGTGGTTGAGTTCCTGGCCAAAAAAACCGTCTTCGATGATGTGGTCGTCAAACTGCCTTTTGGCTTGCAGCAGCAGCGACCCAGACCCGCAGGCCGGGTCGTAAATCTTGTTGATGCTGGTTTGCCCGTGCATGGCCAGCTGGGCAATCAGCTTGGAGACTTGCTGCGGTGTAAAAAACTCGCCGCCCGATTTGCCCGCGTTGGCGGCATAGTTGGAGATGAGAAATTCGTAGGCGTCGCCAAACAGGTCGATTTTGTGGGCTTCAAAACCACTGTCGCCAAAGGTACCAAAGTCCAGGTCGGCCACGCCTTTAAGCACGGCAGCCAGGCGGGCGTTTTTGTCTTTGACGGTATTGCCCAGGCGATTGCTGGTGGTGTCAAAGTCGGCAAACAGCCCCCGGATGTCGCGCTCTGAGGGGTAGCCGATGGCTGAGGCTTCGATGAGAGAAAAGATTTTGGCCAGGTCGGTGTTCAGGCTGTCGTTGGTGCTGGCTTTGGCTGCGACATTGACGAACAGCTGGCTGGGGTAGATGAAGTAGCCCTTGGTCTTGACTGCGTCGTCGCGGATTTCGGGGGTGATGACGATATCGCCCAGCGCTGCATAGTTAACGCTGTCGTCCCCGCCTTCGATGTAGGCCGCAAAGTTTTCACTGATGAAGCGGTAGAACAGAGCGCCAAGCACGTATTGCTTGAAGTCCCACCCATCTACGGCACCACGAACATCGTTGGCGATTTGCCAGATACGGCGTTGGAGTTCTTTGCGTTGTTCGATGCTGGTCATGGTTTGTTCTTGTTTCGATACGGTGGTGCAGACATGGCGAGCTTTGGGCCTCTGAGCGTTGTCGAGAGCGCGAGTCGTTGAGATGGGCGGCTGTCGCTCAAGGTGGGTGGCAGTCTACTTGGGCTCTGAGGATTGGATTTGGGACAAATTGACGAACGTACGGTCGCTATGAGTGGCTACGCAGCGCTGGCTGAAAGGTGGGTTCTGTTGCCAAGCACTGCAAGAATTTTTTGCTACTCTTATGATAGCTGCTACCGCTTTACCAATAAGCGCTAGCAGCTATTTTGACTCATATTTTCCGGGGGCCATCCCTTCTTCGCTCCTTTCCATCCCAGCAAGATCTTCCAGTGCGCAACTCAGTCGCGGGTGCAAAAATCGGTAGCCCCGAGCCAGCGCGGCACTCGGCACTGGGTTCTGCCCCTCCAGCAACAGGGAGGACATTTCTCCCAACAAGACCCGCAAGGGCAACTCAGGAATGCGCAGCCAGGCACGTCGCCCAAACGATGCAGCCAGCGCCTGCGCAAACCTAGCCTGTGTCGCTGCCTCAGGTGCTACGGCATTCACGGGGCCTTGCAGGTGGGGGTGCCCCATCGCAAACCGCACCAGTCCTACTGCGTCAGCCAAGTGAACCCAAGGCGCAGGCTGGCGACCATGGCCCAGCACAGCGCCCAAGCCCAGGCGGGCGCTCAACGCTTGCATCGGGTAGGCGCCCCCGCCGCGCCCCAGCACCACACCAAACCGCATGCGCACCACCCGCACGCCCAGGGCTTCGGCGCGGCGTGCCTCGTGCTCAATGGCGGCGCACAGGTCGGACTGGAACTCGCCCGGGCGGGGTGGGGCGGATTCGTCCAACGGCTCCATCGACGCGTTGGGCGATGCGCCGTAGAAGCCCACGGCCGATGCGCTGACCAGCACGCGCGGGGCCTTGTGCAGGCGGCGCATCAGGCTGACTACCGCCACGGCGGTGTCCACGCGGCTGGCCAGCAGTTGGTGCCTGCGCGCCTGGGTCCACGGCATGCCCAGCACGCGGGCGCCTGCCAGGTTGACCACCGCGTCGATGGTCGTTTCGGACGGGATGGCGTCCAGCGTGTCCACCACCCACACGCCGGGGCCAAAGCTGGCGCGGGCCTGCAGGGCGTCGCGGGTCAACACGATCACCCGCTGGCCGTCGCGCACCAGGTCGGCCACCAGGGCGCTGCCCACAAAGCCGGTGGCGCCGGTGACCAGGGTGGCGGGCTGGGGTTGGAGGCTACGGGCGTGCAGGGCGCTGGGCTGTGGCGCAGGCGGGGCCGTGCGATAGAGCCTGATGGCGGCCAGCGTGTTGCGCACGCTCCAGGCCCACACGCCGATGGCGTAGGCCGTAAACAGCCACGACACCCAGCCGTGCGGGGCCAGCACCATGGCGCTGGGCTGCTGCCCCCATGCCCACAGCACGGGGGCGACGAGGCCCAGGAAGAGGCCGTAGCTGATGGTCAGCACGGTGTGCAGCACACGCTCGAACGGCGGCAGGCGGCGGGTGCGGTCTTCTTCCAGAAAATCCGCCAGGGTGATGCCCACTTCGATGAGCAGCAACCCGGCCAGCACGGCGGCAAAGGCGCCGCGCCATTCAAACCAGGCCAGGCCGACAAAGACGACGCCGTAGATGGCCTCGCGCGCGGCGTGCAGCGAGAGCTCGTACCGTGCCGAGCTGCGCTGCGGCAGCCGGGCCTGCAGCTCGTGGTGCCACAGGTTGTCAAACGCGCCCAAGGCGGCCTGGATGGAGAGCAGCAGAAAGATGGTGTTCATGGCGGTCATGGTGTGGGCTCAGTGTGATGAAGAATCGATGCCGACGGGTGCGGTGGGTCAATCCACCACGGGATCGGTGAACACGCCGGACTGGTGGAAGGTTTCGCCCCACAGCGGGTGCACCATGCTCAGCGTGAAGCGGAACTGGCCTGCGCCCAGGTCGGTGTGGGCAACGCGGCAGGTGCCGGGCGTCAGCAAGGTCGGCACGGGGATGCGCAGGCCTGCCAGCACCCACCAGAAGCAGCGGCTGCGGAACACCAGCGCGCCGTCTTCTTCCAGCACGTCCAGCGACATCGCCAGGCCGCCGTCGGTGCGCTCCAGCAGGGTGCCGTCGGTGCCCAGCTCCTTGGTGGACCGCACGGTGCGGTCTGCGCCGTGGTGGGTTCCGTTATTGGCGTCGGTGCCGGTGTGAAAGCGCCGCTCCCACACCACACCGCCGCGCCCGTTGTGGCTGACGTTGACGGTGGCGGGCAGGGCGGTGGTGTTGATGTGGGTCAGCGGGCCGCCCCAGGCCCGGGTCAGCGCGGCGTACACGTGGCCGATCAGCGAGCAGCGCAGGTCCATGTGGCCGTGGTAGCTCACGTCGGCGTGGGCGGTGCCAAAGCGGCGTTGCACTGCGGCCGGCAGGCGTGCCCACGCTGCGGCGCCGGCCAGGGCGGGCAAGTCCAACACTGGCGTTGCGTGTGCTGGGTTGGCGGTGCAGTGGCGGGGCGCTGGGGTGAAAAGGGCAAACATGGCGGGCTTGCAAGAGTGGCGGTTGCACTCTCTATTGCGAAACCCGGGCCAGGCTTAGCGGCCGCTGCAAGTGGTTGATTTCATTGGAATTTGCTTGGCTGGCTGCATACTTGGTTTACAGTGCGCGCAGCCCCTACCGTTAACCCCAGGAACAGGTCACCGACATGCGTAGCGCCCCCATCACCAACACCCAAATCGCAGCCTGCGCATGCTGATCCACGCCGTCCTCGGGTTTTCGGTGCTCGAAACGCTGGTGCTGGCAGCCCTGCTGCTGGCCTGGGCTGACCGCGTGGCGGGGGCCCGCCTGTTGGCGGCTTTTTTGATCGGTATTTCGCTGTGGATGGTGGGCAACGAGCTGCCCAACTGGCTGGGGCCTGAGACCGAACCGGTGGCGATGCGCTTGCTGGCTACGGCGCCGTTCACCTCTGCGCTGTTCTTTCATTTCTGCACGGTGTTTTGCCGTGTCGACCTGGGGCGCTGGGGCGTTGCAGTGGCCTATGCGCTGGGCGCGACTGCGTCGGTGGTTTCCATCATCCTGGTGCCGGGGCACCTGATTGAGCACCGCGACATTGGCTTTATTGCGGTGGCCGACCCGGTGGGCACCATCGCCAGCATGGCCTGGGTGATTTTGGGCATTGGCGGTGTGGCGGTGCTGCTGCTGGCCTTGCTGCGCGCACGCCGGTCGGGTGATGGGCAGAAGTTTCGGCAGATTGCCGCCGTCACCGCGTCGTGCCTGTGGGGGCTGCTGTGCTTGGCGGGCTATGGCATTGCGGTGCTGGATTTGCCGATTTACCCGTTTCCGCTGCTGGGCCTGCCGCTGTACTCGTTGATTCTGGTCTACGGCATCTTGCGTTATGGCGTGTTTGTGGCCAACGCCTGGGCACGCCGCGCGCTGGTGTGGGCGCTGCTGCTGGCGCTGGGCGCGGTGGTACTGGCGCTCACGCCGCTGCTGCCGTTCGAGTCGCGCTGGCTGGGTGGACTGGCCGTGGCCGCCAGTGTGCTGGCGCTCAACGGCCCGGTGCGCCGCGTGGCCGAGCGGCTGGTGTACCCGGGGGGCGAGGTATCGATTGCCGACCTGGGCGCCTGGCGCAGCGCGCTGCTGTCGGCGGAGACACCCGAGGCCCTGGCGCAGCAGGCCGCCACGCTGCTGAGTGCGCGCATTGGCACGCAGGTGGAGGTGCAGATTGGCGCTCCGTCCGCATCAACAACACCTTCAACGTCATCAGCGCCATCAACGCTACCCGGCAGCACCCCGCAACTGGTGTGCACCCCGGGCGAGCAAGGCTGGCAAACCACGCTGCACGGCTGGGACGCCGCGCCGCCCGGGCCGCGCCACGTGGCCGAGCTGTTTGGCACGGTGGTGGCCGAAGCGGCGGCGCGCGTGGAGCAGGCCCAGCAGTTTGCCGCCCGCGAACGCGAGCGCCAGCTGCAGGCGCGGCTGGCCGAGCTGGGCGCGCTGGCCGCCACGGTGGCGCACGACATTCGCAACCCGCTCAACATCATCTCGATGGCCGTGGCTGCTGCGCCCGGCGAGGCGCGGCGCGAGGTGGCCGACCAGGTGGCGCGTATTGCGAACCTGACGCACGACCTGCTGGACTTTGCCAAGCCCTGGAAGCTGGTGCCCCGTGAGCTGGACCTGGCCGCCCACGTGCGCAACGCGGCCATGCGGTTGCCCGATGTGACCCTGGGCGCGGGCCTGGCCCAGCCGCTGGTTTTGCAGGCTGACCCGCGCCGCTTGGACCAGGCGCTGACCAATTTGCTCGAGAACGCGCGCATCGCGATGGCGTCTGATGCCGTGGATACCGATGCCGGTGGTGACCCAACAGCGTCAGCAACGCACAGCCCTGTGCACATCGACGCAGAAACCACCGCCGACGCCGTGCTGCTGCACATCTGCGACGCCGGCCCCGGCGTACCCGACGAAATCCGTAGCCGCCTGTTCGAGCCCTTTGCATCGCGCAGCCCCGGCGGCACCGGGCTGGGGCTGGCCATCGTGGCCCGCATCATGGCTGCACACGGTGGTTCGGTGGCACTCACCGAACGGCCGCCGTGGAGCACCTGCTTCACGCTGCGCTTTCCTTTGACGACGACGCAACGCCTGCCATGACCGCCAACACCACAGACAACGCAGCTGACGCCCCGCCGGGTGCAGGGCAAGACGCCGCGCCAGCGGGCGAGCCGATAAGCGACCATGTCAACGGCCACGTGCTGCTGGTCGATGACGAGGCAGCCTTCCAGCGGCTGGGCGGTGCCTTTTTGCGCAACCTGGGCCACACCGTCGCGCTGGCGGGCGATGGCGACCAAGCCCTGGCGGCGTTTGCCAAACAGCAGCCCGAGTTGGTGCTGCTGGACCTGGCCATGCCGCCCCACATGGACCCGGAGATCGGCCTGGAGCTGATCCCACGTTTTGCACGCGTGCCGGTGGTGGTGTTGACCGGCCACGGCGACCACGCGCTGGCCCTGCGCGCCACCGAGCTGGGCGCCTGGGACTTTCTGACCAAGCCCATCGACCCCGACATGCTGCGGTTTGTGGTGGCGCGCGGGCTGCGCAAGGCGCGGCTGGATGCCGAACTGGCCGCCTTGCGCGCAGGGCAGTCGCTGGACGATCTGGGCATGGTGGGGCAGGCGGCGGCCACGGTGCAACTCCGCGCCCTGGTGCGCCGCGTAGCGCCCACCCACGTCAGCGTGCTGGTGCTCGGTCCCACGGGCACGGGCAAAGAACTGGTGGCCCGCGCCCTGCACGCCTGCAGCGCCCGCCGCAGCGAGCCCTTTGTCGCCATCCACTGCGGCGCCTTGTCGGCCGAGCTGCTGGAGAGCGAGCTCTTCGGGCACCTGAAGGGCAGCTTCACCGGCGCCTACCGCGACCAGCCCGGTTTGGTGGAGGCCGCACACGGCGGCACGCTGTTTCTGGACGAGGTGGGCGAAATGCCGCCACCCATGCAGGTCAAGCTGCTGCGCTTTTTACAAGAGGGCACTTTTGTGCCCGTGGGCGGGCGTGTGCCGAAGCGCGCCGACACCCGTGTGGTGGCCGCCACCCACCGCGACCTGGAAGCGATGGTGCGCGACGGTACGTTCCGCGAGGATCTGTTCTACCGCCTCAAGGGCGTGGTGCTGCGCACCCCGTCGCTGGCCGAGCGGCCCGCCGACATCCCGCTGCTGGCCACGCGCTTTCTGCACCGCGTGGCACACCGCGCCAGCCTGTCGGCCAGCGCCCTGGCGTGGCTGATGGCGCGCGAGTGGCCGGGCAATGTGCGCGAGCTCAAAGCCGTGGTGGAGTCCGCCGGGGCACTGCTGATGCCCGACCAGCGCGAGGTGGATGCCGAGCTGCTGCAACTGGCCAGCGGGGATATGAGCGAGAGTGCGGTGGATCAAAAAACTCCTGCAGTGGCGCCATCCGGCAGCACCGGCCCCCTGGACGCCGCGCTGATGGAGCTGGAAGTGCGCATGGTGCGCGACACCATGGTGGCGGTGGCGGGCAATCAGTCGGAGGCGGCACGGCGGCTGGGGATTTCGCGGGTGGGGTTGATCAAGAAGCTGACGCGGCTGGGGTTGCGTTGAACCTGGCCTGGGCAGGCGCAGGGCACGCCCGCGATGGAAGAAAAGTAATCATCCACCGGCAAAGTTGACGCTGCCTTGCCTTGGCACCACGGTGGCCATGGATAAGGCGCTCGGTTTTCATGGCCGCTGGGTGCCGCACTGCATCAGGGCTAAGGTTGCCCGAAGCTCAACATCACTTGATGCCCCTCTGGCTCCACGCTCAACATCCAGTAGCGTCCATCAATCAGGGCCAGGGCAGGGGTGATGTTGCTTAAAAGCTGCTCGCCGTCAGCTGCATCCACATCACCAGGAAGGTACTGGCGTTGTGTTGTGTCGCCAAGGGTCTGCTGGGTGATGCTGCGAAGTGCGTTGTCATCGTGCGGCACGACCAGCAACACCTGGCTGTCAGTGGGGTGTGCGGCAGCCGCTATGGCTGCTGACGACCACGCGACGCTTTTGTCGATCAGGCGGATGGGCTCGTTGCCGTAGAAGTAGAAGTTTCTAGCGGGGTCGTTGTCGCTGACCCAGATGGAGTACACACTGCGTCCGCCATGGGCGCGGAAGTACACGAAAGCACCCTCGCGCGTGCAGGCAGCGCAAGGCTGTTCATCTGTCATTGCTGCGTAGCCCTGGCCCGTCTGAACCGGTGTGTTTCCCAACCACTTGGTTTCCTTTTCAAAGCGCCATGCGTAGTAGAGGTCACTCGACTGATATCCCTTGAAAAACAGCACAAGGTGGCGTGCGTTGGGCAGTGAAACCGCACAAGGGGCGCGATCGGTTTTGGCGGCACTGCCGTTGACTTGCACGGTGCCATGTTTCATCCAACGGTCGCCGTTCCATTGCAGCCACTGTAGACAGCCCTCGAAGTCGGCATAGAAGCAATGCAGCACGTCGCCATGAACAACCAGTGTCGCAGGGGTGGATGTCTGCACCGGATCGCCGGACACCTTCAGCAGTTGAAAGTCGGTCCACTGCGTGCGGTGGCGCCCGATCAAAAACTGGTTTCCTTGTTTGACGCACACCCACCGTTCACCCTTGAACTCGGCGATGGCAGGTGAAGACTGCGTGGTCAGCGGTTTGCCCAGACGCTCCAGCAGACGGGCTTGCACTATCCAGTTTGTGGCGCTGCCAGAACCGGTGTTTGGGCCTGTGGCCTGGCCTTTGCCGGGTGGTACGCCTATTTTTGGGGGGCGCAGCGCACCATTGAGCTCTGCCGCCAGTACCCACCAAGGCGCAACGCCTAGTATTCCCGCGCGCATCCACATGCGCGAATTGGGGTTTGCAGTTGGGACACGGACCCGAGCCAAGGCTTCACCCGGTTTTGCGACAAACAGTGGTGAAAAATTGTCGGTAGCCTGAGGGTCGAGCGGGAGCTTGGGAAGCAGTCGCAGGTAAGTGGGAGCGGCCACGGCCTTGCCATCGGTGAACGCGCGATACACATCGGCAATAGCCGCGCGAAGGGCAGCGCGCATCACATTTCGGTTGGCCGCATTCACGGTGTCAAAGTAGCGCCCATCGCCGTAGGTGATCCAGTGGTCGCCAGCCGCATTGCTTACCCACAAACCGTTGAAACCATCCTCGTCATGCATCGCCTTGGCGCATGCATCCGGCGCAAAGTCGATCGAGTGGGTCTGAGAGCTCTTGAAGTCGTGCAGGTGACGCCGCGGCGTGCGCAGATGTCCGCTGGCGAAACCGTCGGTCAGATAGTGGCTGGCGAATGCCAGGTACGCATACGCCTTCAACAATCCGTTGCTGCGATGCATCCCCTGCTGGGCACTGGCTGAAGCGGCGGTCTCCATTGCTACTTGAAGACCTGCGCGGCAGACATCCTGGGCGTGGGCACCGAAATGGTCCCAGTTGAAGCTGGCAATCCACATGTAGCGGCCCCACAAACTGGTGTCATAGGGATAGACTTTTTTGTCCGCCCCTCCGGTGGCGATGTTGTATTGCAGGTCCCAGTGGTCGCTGTTGCGTGCGTAAGCTTCGTGGGGGTCTTCGCCCTTCGCGATCGCGTTGGCGATGGCCTGAAACTCTTCCTCCATGATTCCCAAAATTTTTTTGACCTCCTGCGGGTCTGCCTTGTCGAGCTCGGCGAAGGTTTCGCGAAACGCAGCGGGCTTGTCCGGCTGATCGGAGATGGGCTTGTGCGGAAGGGCATAAAAATCGCCAGCCAGCGCGACGATCTGGCCGAAACTCAGTCGGCAGCCGTTTTCCAGTGTGAATTCGAGATGAGCGGCATCGTGTGAGCTGCCATCCGCCAGCGTGAGCCTGAGCCCATCCACGACCGACCAGTGCTCGGCGCTACCGAAAAAAGCCACCCCTGGCCTACGTCCACCAGCAAGTGCTGTGCGTGTGCGAAAGCGCATCGGAACCTTGCGAGATTGCTGCTGCGTCTGATCCGGACCGAGCGGTTGATTGACTTTGATGTCCATGAGGTTCTCCTGGTAGTCGGCTTGGTTGGCGCTGCTTCGCGCTTATCAGCCGGTGTTGGGAAGAACCAAAGGCTAGCGACACAGGGTCGCGTCGAACAGTCCAAAGCTTGCATGGATCGTGTGGGTGGCATGAACACACGAGGTTTTTCAGGCATTCGGCTGATCACCAACCTGAATCTGCGCATCCGACCGTTGGCCACGAATTTGGGGAATCCTTCGAGTTCGGCATGGCCATGCTGTTGGCTGCTCCTGTCGGGAAGCAGACGGCCATCACGGCCGGGCGCTGACGACCTTGGCCCCCGCCGCCCGCAGGCCGGCGACAACCTTGCCCGGGGTGGCCGCTGGCACGACCAGCGTCGCCAGCTCCTTGAGCGCCGCAATGCCGAAGGGGGAGGCGGTTCCGAGCTTGTCGATGGAGGCCAGCACCACGGTTTCTGCGGCGCGCGCATGCAGCGTGCGCTTGACGGCGGCCTCCTCGAAATCGCCGGTGGTCAAGCCAGCGTCGGCATGCACACCCGTCACGCCCATCAGGTACAGGTCTGCGCGCAGCCTCATGGCGGCTTCGGTCACGCTGGCGCCCACGTTCACCATCGAGTGGCGGAACAGGCGGCCGCCCAGCATCAGCACCTCCACCTGCAGGTGGTCTGCCAGCGCCACGGCCACGCTGGGGCTGTGGGTGACCACGGTGGCGCGCAGGTCCAGCGGAAGGTGCTGCACCACCTGCAGCGATGTGGTGCCGCCATCGATGATCACCACCTGCCCAGGCTGCACCAGCCCGGCCCCGGCGCGGCCCAGCTCACGCTTTTCGTCGGTGGCAAGTTGCGCGCGCACTTGCAGGCTGCCCACGGCGGCAGAAGCGGGCAGGGCGCCGCCATGCACCCGTTGCAACCGCCCTTCGGCCGCCAGTTCACGCAGGTCGCGCCGCACCGTGTCTTCGGAGATGCCCAGCTCTTCGCTGAGCGCGCGGGCCACGATCTGGCCGTCCTGCTGAAGCCGGTGGAGGATGAGTTGCTTGCGTTGGGTGGTGAGCATATGGGCCCGTATTGTGGTGCGGATGGGTGTCAGTGGTTGCGTGAAACTGCCTGAAAGTGCATGATACTGCACGATTGCAATTTTTCGGAGAAACCATGTCCATTGCGCCCCCGGCCGACTCTCCTTGGCTCGTTCTGATCGCCGGTCCTTATCTCTCGGGCACCGACGGCGACCCCGCCCGGATCGCCGCCAACCGCGAACGGCTTGAAGCCGCAGCGCTGCCCATCTACGAACGTGGCCATTTGCCGCTGCTGGGAGAGTGGCTGGCCCTGCCCATCATCCATGCGGCGGGTGGGCAAGAGCCTGGCGACGCGGTGTTCCACGCCTACCAATACCCCGTGGCCGAGCGGCTGCTGGCCCGCTGCGACGCCGTGTTGCGGCTGCCTGGCGCATCGCGCGGCGCAGACATGGACGTGGAGCGGGCCCGGGCGCGGGGCCTGCCCGTGGTCCACCACGTGGATGAACTGCCGATGCGGCTGGCCGCTGGCGAAGGGGCTGCCGCATGAGCCGTCCACCACCACCTCCCATCGCCGCGCAGGCGGACCATGTGCGGCTGCTGGATGTGCAACTGCTCTCCAACGACTGGTATGTGCTGCGCAAGATCACGTTTGAACTGCGCCGCCGCGACGGCCAGTGGCAGCGCCAGAGCCGCGAGGCCTACGACCGGGGCAACGGCGCCACGCTGCTGCTGTATGACCCGCAGCGCCACACCGTGGTGCTGACGCGCCAGTTCCGCCTGCCTGCGTTCATCAACGGAGGCGCCGACGGCTATCTGATTGAGGCCTGCGCGGGCTTGCTGGATGGCGACGACCCCGAGACCTGCATCCGCCGTGAAGCGGAAGAAGAAACGGGCTACCGCATCCGCCAGCCGCGCAAGGTGTTCGAGGCCTACATGAGCCCAGGCTCGGTCACCGAGAAAGTGCACTTTTTTGTGGCCGAGTACGAACCGCAGGACCGCATCCGCGAGGGCGGCGGCCTGGCCCAGGAAGGGGAGGACATCGAGGTCATTGAAATGCCCCTCGCCGACGCCATCGCGGGCATTCATGCGGGCACCATCCAGGACGGCAAGACGGTGATGCTGCTGTTGCATGTGGCGCTGATGCTGCAAGGGGGCGCCACAAGCGGGTAACCTCGGCACCCTCGCAACGCACGTTGGCCGGCCCCGTGGCGGCCGATGTGCCGAAGCCACTCTGCCGCAGCCCCAACACACGCCTTTGATCCCCATGCAAGCCCTGCTCGACGCCATCGCCCACATGCCTTTGCCCACGGATGCACAGCGCATCTTCCACGGCCGGGGCGGGCGCCACCCCGGTTGTGAGCAATGGACGCTGGACGCCTATCCGCCGGTCTACGTGCTCACCAGCTTCCTGCCTGCGGGCGAGGACACTGAAACCCAGCTTGCGACGGTGGGCGCTGCACTGGCCGCGCGCTGCGAGCAGCTTGCCCCCGGCCAGCCGCTGAACTGGGTGTTCCAGTGCCGCAACGAACAACTTCGCACCCAGGGCCGCACCGAGACACGGTTGATGGCGGGCGCCGTGCCCGAGCCGCATGCGGTGACGGAGCACGGCCTGACATTCAAGGTGCATGTGCTGCGCGGCCAGAACCATGGCCTGTTCCTTGACATGGCCGAAGGCCGCCGCTGGGTGGACGCCTTTGCCGCTGCACGCAGCACGGACCGCTATGGCCTCAAGGTGCTGAACCTGTTTGCCTACACCTGCGCGTTCTCGGTGGTGGCGCTGCAGGCAGGGGCCAGGCAGGTCGTCAATGTGGACATGAGCCATGGCGCCATTGCCGTGGGCCAGCAGAACCACCAGCTCAACGGCCTCACCACCGGCGCCAGCTTTCTGGCGCATGACATTTTCAGCAGCTGGGGCAAGATCACCCGCAGCGGGCCGTATGGCCTGGTCATCGTGGACCCGCCCAGCTACCAGAAGGGCAGCTTCGTGGCCACCAAGGACTACGCACGGCTGATGCGCCGCCTGCCCGACCTGCTGGCACCCGGTGGCCACGCGCTGCTGTGCCTGAACGCGCCCGAGCTGGGCGTGGGCTTCCTGCAAGAGCAGATGCAGGAGCTGGCGCCTGAGCTGCAATTTGTGGAACGGGTGGCCAACCCGGCCGCGTTTGCGGACGTGGACCCGGAACGCGCCCTCAAGGTGCTGGTGTACGCCGCCCCGAATCTTTGAACAGGTTCTCAGGGCCGCTTGCCAGTGCCATTTAGGCTTTGTGGATTGCCGGTGGCTTCTGATATTCTTTGCGGCGCCTGTGTGAACAGGTCCGCATTCCCACGGCCTTGCCGCCTGCCGCATTCCTGGCGCTTTGGTGCGCGCTTCACCAGGTTCTTCTCATCGACGTATGGTCCGATTTTTTCTGATTTTCATCGCCGTATTGGCGGTCCTCTTTCGCATCGACATGCTCGATGACGTGCAACGGGTCGCCATCGAGCCCTGGACCAGCCTGCTCGCAACCGCCAGCGCGGCGCTCATGACCCCGCTCGACTCGGATGTGGCGCACCACGGCCGCATCCTGATGAGCAAGGCCACGGGCTTTGCGGTGTCCATCGAGGCGGGCTGCAACGGGGTGGAGGCAGCGATCATCCTCATCGCCGGCATGATCGCGTTTCCCTCGAACTGGAAACACAAGCTCGCTGGCATCGCCATGGGCATTGCGGCGGTGCAGGTCGTCAATCTGCTGCGCATCATCAGCCTGTATTACCTGGGCAAGTGGAACATGACCGTGTTCGAGTTTGCCCACCTGTACCTCTGGCAGGCACTCATCATGCTGGATGTGCTGGTGGTCTGGATGCTCTGGATTCGCTGGATCGCCCGGCAACAACCTCCCCAACCCGCCATTCCAAATGCAGCTTAGTTCGGTCGGACGTTTCCTGCTGGTTGCCATCGTCAGCCTGCTGTGCCTGATGCCGCTGTGGTACTACCTGTCGCCACAGCTCTCCAAGCCCGTGTTTTTCATGGCGGGTGAGGCGGCTTCCACCCTGTTTCACTGGGCATTGAGCTACACCCAGAAAGAGACCACGGCGTTGTTGAACACCACGCTCAAGGTGGTCTCCGTGCAAAACGGCCAGTTCAAGTCGGGCAAGCTGGCTCCTTTGGTGGACTACCGCTTGCTGGGCTACGGCATCGTGATCTTCTGGGCTCTGGTGCTGGCATCGTTTCCCCGTCACTGGGGGCGCAAGCTGCTCATAGGCTCCTTGGCCATGCTGCCGATCCAGGCACTCAACGTGGCCCTGCAGTGGTGCAACGATGTCTTCAACCGGGCGGGGCCCGAGGTGTTTGTGCAGACGGGGTTGCCCGGCTGGGTGGCCGACGTGGTGGCGTTCTTGTACCACTTCAACCTGTTCATCTTTACCGCGCTGGCCCCGGTGATGCTCTGGCTGCTGCTGGACCGGGAGTTTCTGGCCAAGCTCCACGCCCAGGCACGCGCTGCGGTGGCCGTTCAACGGCCGCAGTGAAGCGGGGTGGCCCCAGGGCTGGCCCGAAGCACGGCAAGTCAGCTGGTAGCCTCAGCCCAGCATCTTCATGATCACAGCCCACTCGGCGGGCTCCACCGGGGTGATCGACAGGCGGTTTCCGCGCTGCAGCACCCGCATCTGCGCCAGATCCGGGTGTTCCCGCAGCTCCGCCAGGCCCACCACCCGCGTCTTGCGCTGCGCCTGCACATCCAGAAGCAGCCAGCGGGGTGTGTCGGCGGGGGATTTGGGGTCGTAGTAAGGCGACGCAGGGTCAAACTGCGTGGGGTCGGCCCGCGTGCCGCTGGCCACACGCGCAATGCCGGCAATGCCTGGTTCGGGGCAGCTGGAGTGGTAGAACAGCACGCCATCACCCACCTGCATGCCGTCGCGCATGAAGTTGCGGGCTTGGTAGTTGCGCACACCGGTCCAGGGCACGGTGGCGCCCGGGGCAGACAAGGCGTCGTCGATGGAGCACTCCTCGGGTTCCGACTTCATGAGCCAAAAGCGTGGGGGGCGGGCCGACAGGGGTGAGGGCGCCGAGGGCGGTGTTGCAGCGGGATGGGGTTGTGCCATGGCGACATTTTGGCAAACACCGCAATGCCCGGCATCCACCTGGTGCGTGCAACATGGTGGAGTTATGCTACATTTTTGGTAGCTAATGGCGCTTATTCAGCAAGCGCTGGAGGCCAAATTTATCTTCAAAACATGGATCGTGCCAGGGATTGCACAGGCGAAATGTGCGCAGCAGAATCTGGCTGCAACCTCGTCTGCCTGCCAGTCCGCCAAGATAAGGTGGCCCGAGTTGGCCGTTCAGCCGGGTTCAGCGCAATGGCACCCACGCATTAAAACAATGGCAAGAAACACCTCCAAAAGCACCCGCAACGAAACCCCTGTTGCCTCTGGCTCGGACCGCAAGCGGGCGGGCTCGTGGTGGTTCGGCCTGTTTGCACTGCCCTTTGCCGCCGTGGGCGTGGGCATGCTGCTGCTGGGCGTGTTGCCCACCTTGTACGACTGGTCGCGCATGCAGTTCTGGCAACCGGCGCAGGCCACTCTGGTCTCTGCGCAGCTCAACACCAGCCGCAGCAGCAAGTCCACCACGTACCACGTCACGGCGCGCTACCGGTACCAAGTGGCGGGCCGCGAGTACGAGGGCGACCGCGTGGCCATCGGCAGTGGTGGGGACAACTTGGGGGATTTTCAGGAGGCGCTGGGTGAGCGGCTGGAGCATGCGCTGCAGAACGGGCAGCCGGTGCCCATCTGGGTGAGTGCCTCCAACCCCGCAGAGGCCGTGATCGACCGCAGCCTGCGACCCGGCCTGCTGGCATTCCAGATGGTGTTTGTGGTGGTGTTTGGTGGCTTTGGCGTGGGCATGCTGGTGCACCTGCTGCGTGCACCGTCGCGGGCAGGGCGCAAAACGTCGGCGCAGCGCGCCGTGGCTGGGGGCACACCCGGCAAGGTGGAACGCATTCCGGGTGGCGTGCAGATGTATTTTCCGGCGGGGCGGTGGTGGGGGCTCAAGCTGGCCCTGGGGTTGGTCGGGTGTGTGTTTCTGGCCGTGGGCCTGCTGGTGCCCTGGGAACAGGAGGCCCACGCGGATGTGGCGCCCTGGCTGTTCCGCCTGCTTTTTGGGGGCATGGGTGGGGCAGTGCTGATCAGCAGCTTTTATGCGCTGGCCAACAGCCTGCGGGTGCGGCTGGACCACGACGGCCTGCGCACCGAGCGGCGCCTGCTGGGCCTGATGCTGCAGTGGCACCAGGTGCCCGCACACGACATTGCCCGGCTGAACGTGGTGGAGAGCTATGCGGTGGAGACCAATGGCCGGCGCCAGGTGTATTTCCGCATCGAGGCTGCACTGCGCAGCGGCAAAAAGATCACCATTGCCCAGGACCTGCAAGGGCGCGCGGAGGCCGACCGCATGCTGGCGTCCATCGGCGGCTGGACGGGTTACCCCATCCGCTGAAATTCACCGCCCTTAGAACCTGTTCAAAATCTTTTCAGGGTCGCACAAGTGCCTTGCCGGGATGGGATGCAAGGCGCGGGGTGCAGCCAATAGCCCGTGCTATTGGCAAGCGTCGCAACACAGCAGACCGCCCGACAAGGCACTTGCCCGAAGGGTTGGAGTGAAATCGGGCGATTGGATGCCTCGGCTGCTTGTATGGGCACGAGCCCATGCGGCGCATCCGAAGCATCCACGTCCATCACGATGGCACTCCAATGTGATCCCCGAAAAGATTTTGAACAGGTTCTTAGCCCGCCTTGCGAAACGTGAGGTTGGTGCGGTGCGCGCCTGTCAGCGGGTGCACGCCCTCGGGCAGCGGCAGCACGCCGTGAAACCGCAGCCGTGCCGGGCCGCCCCACACCACCACATCGCCGTGCACCAGCGCAATGCGCCGTGCCTTATCGGCCCGCTGGGCACCGCCCCACAGGAACACGGCCGGAATGCCCAGCGACACGGACACGATGGGGTGCGCATAGTTGCCCTCGTCCCGGTCCTGGTGCAGCGACAACCGGGTGCCGGGCGCATAGCGGTTGACCAGGCAGGCATCGGGCGCAAAGCCAGGGAAACCCGCTGCTTCAGCCGCTTCAAGCGCCAACTGGCGAAACAGCGGTGGCATGGCCGGCCAGGGCTGGCCGCTGTCGGGGTCGGTGGGGTCGTAGCGGTAGCCGCGGCGGTCGCTGACCCAGCCCAATTTCCCGCAGTTGGTCATCGCCACCGACATGCGCAGGCCGCCCGGCGTGATGAGGTGCCTGAAGGGCGCCTGGGCCGTGACCTGCTGCACCGCCGCAAGCAGGTCGGCAGCCTGCGCCAGCGCAAAACCGCGCAGCACCACGGCGCCGGGCTCCAGCACCTCGGACGGCTGAATGGGTTGGGGTGGATCGTCGAAAAGACTGAGGCTCATAGAGGTGGCAATCCATGGTGGCAGTGTTGCCTGCAGCCGTCGCCACTGGCACGCGCCATGCCAGTGCCACCGTGGAACCGGCTTTGCCGGGCCACCGGTGGCGTCCCCGGAGGGGAAAATGCGAAGCGGCACAGGGGGAGCATCATTCAGCATCGTGAAAGATCACGCCCAGCGTGTGCCGCTGCCCGCTGCGCAACCGGCTCACGCCATGGCGCATCTGCACGCGGTACGGCCCGCGCGTGCCCTGTACGGGGCGGTGGTGCACGGCAAACACCACGGCGTCACCCCGCTGCAGCGGCACGACCTCGGCCCGCGACTGCATGCGCGGGCGCTGCTCGGTCAGCACGAATTCGCCGCCGGTGAAGTCGCGCCCTGGCTCCGACAGCAGAATCGCCACCTGCAGCGGGAACACATGCTCGCCATACAGGTCCTGGTGCAGGCAGTTGTAGTCGCCAGCGGCGTACTGCAGCAGCAGCGGGGTGGGGCGCACCTGGCCTGCGGCGTGGCAGCGGGCGATGAACTCGGGATGCCGCGCCGGGTAGCGCACATCGATGCCCATGGCGGTGTTCCACTGGTTGGCGATGGGCGCCAGGTGGGGGTACAGCGCCTCGCGCAACCCGGCGACCAGGCTGGGCAGGGGGTAGCTGAAATACCGGTATTCGCCCTGGCCAAATCCGTGGCGCTGCATCACCACGCGGCTGCGGAAGGTGGTGGCGTCGGCGCTGCCATACAGCCCGGCCACGGCTGCACATTCGGCGGCGCCCAGCAGTTGGGGCAGCACGGCGTTGCCCTGTTGGTGCAGGGCCTCGGCGGCCACATGCCAGTCTATGGCGGCCGCGCGTTGTACCCATTCGCTGTTTTGCAAGGCAGGTGAGGTGGGCCGTGGGATAGCGCTCATGCCACCTTCTCCACCCGCTGCTGTGCGGGCTCCGTGGCGGATTCGCGCGTGAGCAATGCACGTTTGCGCTCCACGCCCCAGCGGTAGCCTGACAACGCACCATCACTTTTCACCACCCGGTGGCAGGGAATGGCCACCGCCAGCGCATTGGCCGCACAGGCCTGCGCCACGGCCCGCACGGCAGTGGGCGCGCCGATGCGCTGGGCCACCTCGGCATAGCTGGCGGTCCGCCCTGGAGGAATGGCCTGCAGCGCCTGCCACACCCGCTGCTGAAACGCCGTGCCGCGCACATCCAGCGGCAGGTGCAGCCCCAGGCCCGGGGCCTCGACAAACGCCACCACCTGCGCCACCAGCGTTTCAAACGCGGCATCGCCACCGATCAGGTTGGCGTGCGCAAACCGGTCCTGCAGGTCGCGCGCCAGGGTGTCGGCATCGTCCCCCAGCAAGATCGCGCAGATGCCCCGGTCGCTTTGCGCCACCAAGATGGCACCCAGCGAGCACTGGCCAATGGCAAACCGGATGTCCTGCGCCGCACCGCCTGCACGGTAGTGGCTGGGCGTCATGCCCAGTACCTGGGCCGACTGTTCATAAAAGCGGCTGCTGGACTGGTAGCCCGCGCCGTAGATCGCATCCGTCACCGAGGCTGTGGGCTGCTCGCCGAGCGCGCTGCGCAGGCGCTGCGCGCGCTGGGCGGCTGCATAGGCCTTGGGCGTGAGTCCCGTGGCCTGCTTGAAGATGCGGTGCAGGTGCGATGCGCTCAGGCCCACTTGCGCGGCCAGTGCATCGAGGGTGGGCGCACCGCCCGCCGCAGCGCCTTCGATGAGGCGGCAGGCTTCGGTGACCAGCGCGGCATGGTGCGACAGCGCCGTGGGCTGCTGGGGCCTGCAGCGCTGGCAGGGGCGAAAGCCGGCGGCTTCAGCCTCTGCGCAGCTGGCATGGAACCGCACGTTCTCAGGCCGGGGGGCGCGCGCCGCGCAACTGGGGCGGCAGTACACGCCCGTGGTCTGCACCGAATACCAGAAGCGGCCGTCCGCCGCCGCGCTGCGCGCCACCACCGCCGCCCAGCGCGGGTCGGCCTGGGTGGCAGCGGCCTGTGCCGCCTTGGCGGAGGGGGTAGCACGGCTGGGCATGGCGGTGAAAGGTTGGGCCAGGGCGTCGGCGCTGCGGTGAATGGTGTTCAGGTTCATGGTGGATGGCTCACAAGGTGGATTGCGATGCCATGCACTCTAGGGACGGGGTGGGCGGGGCGCACTCCGAAGCTTGCTTTTGAATTCTGCGCTTTTCGGAGGCCAAGGGCCTCAGATCTGATTTGCTTCTATTTTGATAGCTATTAGCGCTTTATCAATAAGCGCTAGCGGCCAAAAACAATCAAACTTCAGGCGGCTGCAGTGGCCGGGGCCGCCGTTTGCCCGTGCCGCCCCAGCGCAGCGCGTCTTCACCCGGAATGCCCAGCGGATTGTTGGCCGGTTCGGTGAGTGGCGCCAGCAGGGCGCGCAGGTCGGCCTCGCTGAATTTGACCGCACCCTCGGCGTCATGGCCCAGCACGCCCTGGGCCAGCGCGGCCTTGCGGGCTTGCAGCTCCAGCATGCGTTCTTCGATGCTGCCTTCCACCACCAGCTTGTAGACAAACACGGGCTGGTCCTGCCCGATGCGGTGGGCGCGGGCCGTGGCTTGTTCTTCCACGGCGGGGTTCCACCAGGGGTCGAGGTGGATCACAGTGTCGGCTGCGGTCAAGTTCAGGCCCAGACCACCGGCCTTGAGGCTGACGAGCAGGATGGGCGCGCTGGTTGCGTCCTGCGCCTGGAACTGCCGCACCACCGCGCCGCGCTGGCCCGGCGGTGTCTGGCCCGTGAGGGTGAGGTAGGGCAGGGCCAGGGTATCGAGCAACTCGGCCGCCAGCGCGAGCATTTCAGTGAACTGCGAGAACACCAGCACGCGGCGCCCTTCCTCGACCAAGGCGGGCAGCATGTCGGCCAGCAGTTCGAGCTTGGCGCGTTCCATCGTTTGCGCGGTCTTCGTGGTGCCTTTCACCAAGCGCGGGTCGCAGCAGACCTGGCGCAGCTTGAGCAGGGCGTCGAGGATGGTGATCTGCGCGCCGTCAAAGCTCCGGCGCTCCAGCGCGCGGCGCACCTGCTTGTCGGCGGTGGTGCGCACGGCCTCGTACAGCTCGCGCTGCTTGCCTTGTAGCTGCACGCGCTGGATGACTTCGGTGCGCGGCGGCAGTTCGGTGGCCACGTCCTGCTTGCGGCGGCGCAGGATGAAGGGGCGCACGCGCTGCGACAGGAGCTGGGCGCGCAGGGTTTCACCGTTTTCCTCGATGGGCTTGCGCCAGCGGGCGTTGAAGCTGCGCACATCGCCCAGAAAGCCGGGCATCAAAAAGTCGAACTGGGCCCACAGCTCGCCCAGGTGGTTTTCCAGTGGCGTGCCCGTCAGGCACAGCAGGTGCGGGGCCTGCAGCTTGCGCAAGGCGCGGGCGCTGCGGCTGCCGGCGTTTTTCACCATCTGCGCTTCGTCCAGGATCAGCAGGTGGAACGGCTGTGCGGCCAGCGCCTCCACATCGCGCCAGAGCAGCGGGTAGGTAGTCAGCACCAGGTCGTGGTCGGCCATCTGCAGATAGCGCTGGCCCCGGCTGGCGCCATGCAGTGCCAGCACGCGCAGGCCGGGGGCCATGCGCGCGGCCTCGGCCTGCCAGTTGAAGAGCAGCGAGGTGGGCAGCACCACCAGGGCCGGTCGGGTGAGGCGCCCGGCCTCCTTTTCGGCCAGCACATGGGCCAGGGCCTGCGCGGTTTTGCCCAGGCCCATGTCGTCGGCCAGGATGCCGCCCAGCCCCTGGGCGCGCAGATACTGCAACCAGGCCAGGCCTTCCAGTTGATAGGGGCGCAGTTGCACCTGCAAACCCTGCGGTGCGGCCACGGGCTGGGGCGTGCCGATGGTGCGCAGGCGCCGGGCCAGCTGCGCCAAGCCCAGATCACCCTGCAACTGCCAATCGTTGTTCCAGCCATTGACCGTGCCCACGCGGTGGGCCAGCACCAGTCCGGCGCGCAGGGCTTCGACACGGCGGGCCTCCCAGGCGCCCAGGTGCAGTGGGTCGCCGTCCTTGCGCTGCTTGCGGGTCGGGTCGGTCAGCAGATCGACCATGGCCCCCACGATGGCCTTGAGCGGGCCGGCGGGCGCGTCGATGCGTTTGCCGCCCGGGGCGCGCAGCGAAATGATGGCGATGTCGTCAATGGCGGCCATCTGCCGGGCATTGAGCCAGCGTGCGTCGCGGCGCAGCAGGTCGGCCAGCATGGGGGCCAGGTCCAGCGTTTCGCCGTCGATCTCGATACCCAGGCTGAGCAACCAGGCGCCTTCGCGCTCGGGCAGCTGCAGTTTTTGCACGGGGCGCTCGCGTGGGCCGAGTGGGCCATCCACTTCCTTGCCCAGCAGTTCGCCGGTGTCGGGGGCAATGTGCAGCTTCCAGCGCAACACGGGCACGCTTTCGTGCGCAAAGCCGGGCTGCACCACCACGCTCCAGCCTCTGGCGCGGAGTTTGGGGATCTGCTCGGCCCAGAAGTCGCCAAAGAAGGCCTCCTGCGCCAGCGTCCACAGCGGGCCCAGGCTGGCTGCGGCATCGCGGTTGCGCCATTGCAGCGAGCGGGCGTCCACGGGCAGCAGGCCCAGGTCCCACACCAAGTCCATGGCGTCCGACTCGGCCGCCACGTCGCGCTGCATGCGCACCACGGGACCGCCGGTGTCGTACAGGTCCTGCAGTGGGGCGGGGCGCGAGTTGAGGATGGAGGTAGGGGCGGGTGTTTGCCAGGCGATGGCCCCCGGCGGCGTTTCTTGGGTGCGGTAGGTCCAGTCGATCTGGGCCAGCGTCACGCTGTCGCCACGCGGCCCCATCTTGCCCTGGGGCTTGAGGCCCAGCAGGCCGTCGCCACGGCCCAGCGTCATCAGTGTGATGCGCGGGCGGAAGTGCCCGGTGGCGATGCCGGGCGGTGGCGCGGTCCGCTGGGTGCGTGGCGTGGCAGTCTCTGTGTCGGTCTCGTCGCCCCGCATCAACCCCATCACGCGTGCAGCCTCGGCGTCCGTCAGCGGGGGCAGGGCCTTCAGCGCTGCTGCATTGGCCTGGCGGCGCAGGGCGGTCACCCAGGCGGCGATCACCGCCTGGCGGTCGGATCGCGGCGGCGCGGGCGGCTCGGCGGGGGAAGGGAGGTCACCGGGGTGTGTCACTGGCCGGTGATTGTGCCGTGCCCGTGGGCTGGGCCTGGCAGGATGCGGCGCTATTTGGCGCCTTGTGGCGCCGGTTGCGCGGCGGTCGTCGCCCGGGGCCGGCTGCCTTGCAGGTGCATGGCGGCCGCAGCGAGCAGGATGGCGGCGGCTCCCAGCCACTGGGCAGGCTGCAGCCGGTGACCAAACGCGACAAAGTCCACGCCAATCGCCACCACTGGATAGATGAAGGACAGCGCGCCCTGCAGGTAGGTGGGCAGCTTCTGCACGGCGCCGTACAGCAGGATGTACATGAGGCCCGTGTGCACCACGCCCACCGTGATCAGCAGCAGCCAGGTGCGGGCACCTTGCGGGGGGGCACCCAGGTTGGCAAACGGCGCCAGCAGGAGCACACCCACGCAGACCTGTACCAGGGCAATGAGGTGGGGCGGCGTGCCGGTGAGGCGTTTGGCGATCACCGAGGCTATGGCCCAGAAGAAGGCAGCACCGAGCGCCATGGCGATGCCCAGCGCATAGTGTGTGCCGCCCTGGCTCGCGCCGGGCCGGGCCTGCACGATGAGCAGCATGCCGCCGAATGCCAGGGCCAGCCAGCCGAGCTTGGCTGGGGTGATGCGCTCGCCAAAGAGCAGGGCGCCAAACACCACCAGCATGAAGGGCTGGGTGTTGTAGACCGCCGTGGCGATCGAAATGGAAGCATGCGCATACGCCCCAAACAGCAGGAGCCAGTTGGTGACGATGGCCACGCCCCCCAGGGCCGCCCACGCTGCCGTGCGCCAGGTCAACACGCCGTGCAGCAGGCCCATGGCGGCGCACACGGCCGCCAGCGTGGCCGCGCCGAACACGCAGCGCCAGAACACCACGTTCAGCGCCGGCAGGCCGGATTCCACGACAAACCAGCCGATGGTGCCCGATATGGCCATGGCGGTGCCCATCTCCAGCGTGCCTTGCGTTTTCTTGTCCATGGGGTCACTCCATCCGTGAGTTGATGGAATGACTATAGGAAAACGGGCCTGTGCGTGGAATGGATGAAGAAAGGCATTTATTCAGTAAACCCTCATAATCTGAGGCAACCATTGACTTTGAGGAGCTGCTTGCCATGGATTCCATCGACCAGGCCATCCTGACCGTGCTGCACCAGGACTCCCGCACTTCACTCAAGGTGCTGGGCGAACGTGTGGGCCTGTCGTCGCCCAGCGTGTCCGAGCGACTGCGGCGGCTCGAGGAGCGCGGGGTGGTCCGCGCATTCACGGTGGACATCGAACCGCGCGCTCTGGGCTATCAGCTGCAGGCCATCGTGCGTATCAAGCCGCTGCCGGGCCAGTTGGCGGCGGTGGAGAAGTTGATCCAGGAGACGCCCGAGTTCTGCGAGTGCGACAAGGTCACCGGCGACGACTGCTTTGTCGCCCGGGTGTATGTGCGTTCCATCGAGCAGCTCGACGGCGTGCTGGACCGCATTGCCGACAAGGCGCAGACGAGCACGGCCATCGTGAAGGCGCAGACCATCCGGCGGCGACCACCGCCATGGTCGCCGGGCGTCTGAGATTGTGAGAGCGGGGGAGGCCCTTTCTATCCGCCCAGCACCCGCGCAAACAGCTCGTTGCGAAAGTGGATGCCCAGGCGCGCAAAGGCGCGGTTGCGGTAGGTCTTGACGGTGGGCACGCTCAGGCCAAGGTCGCTGGCGATGCCCTCGTGCGTCATGCCCTGCAGCAACCGGGCGCACACGTCCAGTTCGCGGTCGGTCAGTTCGGACTGCAGGCGCATCAGGCGCATGCGGAGCACCGGCAGCCCATCGGCGGCCAGCGGGGCGAGTGCGGCGCCGGCTGGCAGGAGTGCGGGGGCGCCCGATGTATTCACGGTCAACGTTGCCGGGCCCGGGCAACTGTCCTCTGTTCGCCAGGCAGCCGTGGCAGTGGGGGGAAACGGGTGCGACAGAACAATGTGTTTGCGCGTGAGGGCCAGCAGCACGGGCGCCACGGACTCGAACGCGCCGATCTGCCGGTCGCTGAACGCCCGCTGGTGCTGGTGGCGGTAGAAGTTGACGGCGAACACCGAGCCATCGCTTTCGTATTCGACCACCGACACACGCTCGGCCACGCCGTGGGCCTCATACACCCGGGCACGGTGTTCGCCCTCCACCTCGGTGGCCGTGACGTGGCACAGCCGCGTCTCGGGCTGGGCAAACGGCGCTTCATCAAAAGCCCGGCCCCAGGTGCTATCGCTGCGGTAGGGGCCCGACAGATAGGCCCACCAACAGTCCTGCGTGGTGTCGGGCACGCCCCGGCTGGCCGACATGAACAGCGTGGGCTTGCAGCGGTGGCCTGTGCGGTACACCGACCACGAGGCCGCAGGCAACACGGGCTCCAGGTCCTGCAGCAGCCCGGTTGCAAAGCCATTGCCGCCCAGGCGGTGGACCATGCTCGCCAGGGTTTCGCTGGCGGGGTTTTGCAGCACCTGTCGGCCGGGTGTTTTCTGCAGGGAAGGGGGGAGCCACTGCCGCATGGGAAAAGTCGGAAATTGGAGTGTTCGTTGCCGAAAGCGTGGAGTGTGCGCTGAAAACGCCCCCGATTCTGTTGCCGAAAGCCCGGGTTATCCCGTCATCCTCTGGGATGACAGGCTTGGGTGGCAACGGGACTTACGCTAGGTCCCATGTCTGACCTCATCCCCCTGCCCGAACCGCAATTCCGATTTTTTGCCGACCTGCGCGTGGAGGTCGGCACCCCCCAGGAGGTGGGCCACACCGTGCACGGGTTGCGGCGATTGATCCCCATCCTGGGCGGCACCGCCACCGGCGATGGCTGGAGTGCCCGGGTGCTGCCCGGTGGCGCGGACTTCCAGCTCATCGTGAACGACCGGCTGTCGGAGCTGGACGCCCGCTACGTGCTCGAAACCGATGGCGGCGATCTCATCTATGTGCAGAACCGGGCGGTGCGCTCCGGCCCGGCCGAACTGATCGCCCGCCTGGTGCGCGGCGAGCCGGTGGACCCGGCGCAAGTCTATTTCCGCTGCAGCCCGAGCTTCGAGACCGCCTCCACGGCGCTTGGCTGGATTGCCGAGCGCATGTTTGTGGGCACCGGCGCGCGCTACCCGGATGCGGTGGCCATGCGCTTTTTTGAGCTGCGCTAGCGCCCGGCACCCCGGGCAATTTCTGAATTTTTGAATCTTCCCAACGTACAAGAACCCTGGAGACATCCATGAAGACCACCGCCAAGCCCACCTCTTTCATCGCCACGCCACGCCGCGCTCTTCTGGCCGCCGCCCTGCTCGCCGGGCTCGCGCCCTGGGCCGGCGCCCAGGCGCAGGGGGCAGCCACGTACCCCAGCAAGCCCGTGCGCATCATCGTCGGCTTTCCTGCGGGCACAGGCCCGGACATCGTGGCGCGCCTGCTGGCACAAAAGCTCTCCGAGGGCTGGGGCAACGCCGGCGTGATCGTGGACAACAAGCCCGGCGCCGGCGGCCTGATCGCCGCCAGCGAAGCCGCGCGCGCCGCGCCAGACGGGTACACGCTGATGCTGGGCGAAACGGGCCAGCTCAGCATTGCACCCAGCAGCTACAACAAGCTGCCCTACGACCCGGCCAAGGACTTCACGGCCGTGAGCCAGGTGGTTACCTCCGACTTTGTGCTGCTGGTCAACCCGCAAAAGGTGCCGGCGCGCAACGTGAAGGAGTTCGTGGACTGGACTAAGCAGCAAAAGGGCCTGTTCCTGGCCACCTTCGGAGCGGGCACGCCCGGGCATTTCGGCGCCTTCATGTTTGGCGATGCGGTCAAGCTCAAGCCCGAGCCGGTGCACTACAAGAACACGGCGGATGCGCTGGGCGGCCTGTTCAGCGGCGACGTGCAGGGGGTGTTCGCCAGCGTGGGCCTGGCCGCCCCCAATGTGAAGGCCGGCAAGCTGGCCGCGCTGGGCACCACGGGTGCCACACGCACCAACACGCTGCCGGACGTGCCCACCATCAAGGAGCAGGGCTACGCCAACCTGGAGTTCTCGTCGTGGTTCGGCATCGTGGCGCCAGC
Organism: Acidovorax sp. Root275; assembly: GCF_001428965.1. Taxonomy (NCBI): domain Bacteria; kingdom Pseudomonadati; phylum Pseudomonadota; class Betaproteobacteria; order Burkholderiales; family Comamonadaceae; genus Acidovorax; species Acidovorax sp. Root275. The sequence continues at coordinate 1,179,427 of NZ_LMJH01000001.1, forward strand.
CAAGACACCGCCGGAGATCGTCGCCAAGCTCAATGCCGACATCGTGCGGGCCGTGCAATCGCCAGAGGGCAAGGCCAAGATGGAAGAGGCGGGTTTCCGCGTGACGGGCACTAGCCAGCAGGACTTTGCCCGCACCATCGCCGCGGACACCGTGACCTGGGGCAAAGCGGTGGCGGCGACGGGTTTCAAGGCGGATTGATGGGCTGACCGCCGATGGAGCGGCTGACGCCGCCCCAAGCACGACCTGCCGTTCCCACAGCACCCGCACCGGCGGCAGGTGCCCGGGCGCAGCCATGCCCGGCGAATGCTCGCAACGCCCCTCGCAATCACAACAGCTTCAGGAGACATCGACCATGCCCTTTGACCATGCCCGGCGGGCTCTGCCGCCTGCATCTGCAACAGCCCCCATCGCCCGACTGCGCCGCAACATTGGCCCTGCCGCACTCGCCATGCCCCTGCTGATGGCCGCCTGCGGTGGTGGCCACGGTGATGCGCAGGCCCAACCGGTCTCGTCGGCAGCCGCCTGCGCCGCGCTGCCCTCCAAAGCGGGGCTGGCGGCCACCACGCTCGTGACGAGCTACGTAGAGCCGGGCACCAAGCGCCCGGGCGATGCCGCCACAGGGGCCTTCCTGCCCGGGCACTGCGTGGTCACCGGCAGCATCAATCCCCGCCTGGGGGTGGACGGCAAGAACTACGCCATCGGCTTTCAACTGAGCCTGCCCGACCAGTGGAACGGGCGGTTCCTGTTCATCGGGGGTGGGGGCAATGACGGCATCCTGCGCGACACCTCGCTCAGCTCCAGCATCTCGGGCGGCACGCCGTCGCCACTGGGCCAGGGCTTTGCGGTGGTTTCCACCGATGCGGGGCACACCGGCACCTCGGCCAGCTTCGGGGCCGACCCGCAGGCCCGCATCGACCATGCCTACAACTCCTATGACAAGACGGCCGTGGCCTCCAAGTCGCTCATCAGTGCGCTGTATGGCCGCAAGCCGGACCGTTCGTACTTTTCGGGCTGCTCAGGCGGAGGGCGCCAGGCAATGATGTTCTCGCAGCGGTTCCCCGACTATTTCGACGGAATCACGGCCGGTGCGCCTGCCATGCGCGTATCAAGCGGCGCCACCGTGGCGGCCATGTGGAACACCATCCAGTTCACGGCCATTGCGCCAGAGGATGCGGGCGGCAAGCGCATCCTGTCGAAGGCGTTGAGCAACAGCGACCTCAAGCTGGTGGCCAACGCCGTCAACGCCACCTGCGATGCGGCCGATGGGGTGGTGGACGGCCTAGCCCAGAACATCCGCGCCTGCAAGGCGTTCGACCCGGCAGCGTTGCAATGCAGTGGCGACAAGACGGACAGTTGTCTGTCGTCCGCACAGGTGGGGGCGCTCAAGAAGGTGTTTGCGGGCCCCCGCAACTCGGCAGGCACGGCGTTGTACACCGGCCAACCCTGGGATGCCGGACTGGGCGCGCCCGGTTGGCGTTCCTGGACCTTGGGCAACTCGTCCACGGCGACGCCCGATGCGCGTTACGTCACGCTGATGGTCGATGCGCTGATCAATGAGTTCTTCACACCGCCCGACCTCACGTTCAACCCGCTGACGTTCAATTTCGACACGGACCCATCGCGCATGGCAGCGTATTCAGCCATCTACGACACCTACGCCGACGACAAGCTGGCGGCCTACCAACAGCGGGGTGGCAAGCTCCTCTTCATCCATGGCATGTCCGACCCGATCTTCTCGGCGTTCGACACCATCGACTACTACGAACGCCTGGCTGCCAACAATGGGGGCGTGGCCGCCACGCAGGGTTTTGCGCGGGCCTTCATGGTTCCAGGGATGAACCATTGCTCAGGCGGACCGGCGACCGACAATTTCGACTCGGTGCAGGCCATGGTGGATTGGGTGGAGAAGGGCATTGCGCCCGATTCGATCACCGCAAAGGCACTCCCCACGAGCGCCGATTTTCCCCACCGCACCCGTCCGCTGTGTGCATATCCCAAGTTTGCGCGCTACAAGGGATCAGGCAGTGTGGAGGAGGCGAGCAGCTTCGTCTGCGCAGCGGAGTAGCCGGGCGCGACCCAGGAGCCACACCGCGGCAAAAAATGGCTGCCGGTGTGGCCCCCTCTCCATTTCTTAACGGGAGCGCTTCGGTGCGGGCAGTTGCAGGTGCGCCTCCTGCACGACGCGAACGCAGTCCTTCAGGTGCTGTTCGCCCAGGTAGCGCAGCGTGGCATAGCCAATGGTGGCCGCCACGGCCTGGCCCGCGATGGGGACATATTTGGCCGCCTGTTTGGTGGTCAGGCGAAGGCCCACGGTCTGCGTGGCCCGGATGACCAGCTCGCGCGTGATCAGCTTGCCAATGAGCACCGAGCCCACCAACCCCACAGCCTTTTGCACCTGTTCGCGCTTGTTGGGGTCGAGCTGGTCAATTTGTGCGGCCGACAGGCCGAACTCGGAATTGATCTGCGGCAGCAGGCGGGAGAGCAGGGCGGCATCCACCGCCCAGTCAAGGCCAGGTACGGGCAAGGCGCTGGCGGCAGCGGCCACCAGGGCACGCCGGTGCAGCAGTTTGCGGCTGCGTTGCACGGCTGCGGCCAAGGCCGGATTGCCGGCCGCCATCTGCAAGGAAGTGGGCATGGATCAGGTGTATCGGATGAGATTGGGGTGAAACAGGGCCGGCAACCCACGGTGGCCGTGGGCCATCATTTCATAAGCTTTTGCCTTTTACCAAGCTGTATACCGCCAGCAGCAGCATGGCGCCCACCACCGAGGCAATCCATCCCGCTGCCTCGCCCTGCTGGTACCAGCCCATGGCCATACCCAGGTAGGTGGCAAGAAATGAACCCGCCACCCCCAACAGCGCGGTCATGATCCACCCCAGCTTGTCATCCCCCGGCTTGAATGCGCGGGCCAGAAGACCCACCACCAAACCGACCACCAGCGTTCCTATCAATGACACCATGATTTTTTTCCCCTGTGTTGTTGCTACGACGGCGATGCGCTGACTCTAAAGACGGGGCAGCGGTGGACTTGTCGGACAAAGCGCCCTGTAAGCGTCCCCTCCGTCAGCCCCTTGGTCATGCGCTGCGCCAGGGGCGGTCGAACAGGCACTGCCCAAAACGGTAGGACTGCAGCACCAGGCCCGAGATTTCGTGGGCTTCCTCAGAGCAGGCGTAGCGGTTGGCTGGAAGGCTGGCATGGGCAGCATGGGTGAGCAGGATGTCGCCTGCGCCGGCGATGTCCTCGCCCAGCTTGCAGGCGCAATTCATTTCTGGACCAAACAGGTCTTCGCTGGCAATGACGAGCGTGGGGCCGTAGCCAATGCCTGCGCTGACCAATAGCGCGCGCTCGGGCGGTAGTACGGCATTCATGGCCTCCAGGGCGCGCAGCGTGTCCAGGGCTGCTTCCAGCGCCTGCTCGGCCGTGGCGAACACTGCAAAGAGGTTGTCCGCCTCCTGCTTGATGACCTCGCCGCCGTTGCCACTGATGGCGGGGCGCGCGGCTTGCTCCATCTGGTGCACCATGGCCAAAAAATGGATGACGCCATGGCGCGCCGTGATGCGCGAGAAGCCACACATATCCAGCACCAGAATCGCGACATTGCGCACAAAGGCCTGCTCGATGGCGGCATCAATGGCCGCTGTGTTGCCGGGCTCCTGGTTGCGCTGCGACAGCAGGCGGCGCAGCCTGGCCTTGTCGTGCGGTGTGTGTGGGACGGCGGTCATGGCAGCAGGTTGTGGGCGGTGTCCGACATCGTAGCGCGGCGGGTGCTTGCCATGCCAGCGCGTGGTGGGGTCGTACATTGGAGCGTCTGCACTGAAAGGAAGACCGATGACAAAAAACCTCAAGACCCGCTCTTTCTCCCTGGTGTTTGTGGCCGCTCTGGCGCTGGGCGGTGCCGCCGTGGTGCCCACCACAGCCGCTGCGCAAAATGGAGACGAGGCGTCGCTGGCGCGCGGGGCAGCGCCGGACACCACGCCCCAGCAGCGCTACCAGACGGCCATTCGTGAGGCCGGAGGTGGCCTCAAGGTCAGCCTGGAGGAATGCCGCGCCATGGGCTCGGCCGAGCGCAGGAGCTGCGAATCCCAGGCCCGGGCACGCTATCAGGCGGACATGGCCACCGCCAAGGCCATGCTGCGCGACCCGTCCGTCCGGCCGGTGAATGTGGTGGGTGGCCCCATCCGCAGCACTGAAACGGTGTACGAAATCAAGAAATAGGCCGGGCAGCAACCTGCGCATCGAGCAGCTTGCTACAAGACATCAGGGGCCATCTCTGCGAAGCAGTTCGCACGGCCTCCGGCTAGGCCAGATATCGCGGGCTGGACGGTGGGGCGGCCGTCGGCCGGTACTACTTGGATGGCGCCGTATCGTCGCTGGCAGATCCTGCCACGCGGCGTGCGCCGTTGAAGCGGCGGGCCCAGTAGGACACGCCCATGTCTTCCACGCGAATCTCGGCACCACTGCGGGGGGCGTGGATGAACTTGTTGTCCCCCACGTAAATACCCACATGGCTGAAGTTGCGGCGCATGGTGTTGAAAAATACCAGATCGCCGGGCTGGAGTTCTTTTTTGTCGATGACCTGGGTGGCGGCGGCCTGCTGGTCAGCCCGGCGGGGCAGCAAGAGGCCCACGGTCTGCTCATACATGGCGCGCACGAAGCCGCTGCAGTCAAAGCCGGTTTCAGCGCTGTTGCCACCGCGCTTGTAGGGCACGCCCAGGAACCCCATGGCGTTGACCACCAAGCCGGATGCCCGGTCAGCCACCGTGTGGGCCTTGTCAGCGACCTTGTGGCTCACGTCTTCCAGCCGCGTCAGCAGGCCTTTGTCCGTGATGAAACGGTCCATATCGTCAGGGTTTGCCGCTTGCGGCGCAGCCTGGGCGGAGGTGGCGCAGGCCAGGAGGAGTATGCAAAGCCATCGGGACATGGGGGCGAAGGGTAACACGCAATGCTTACTTATCGAAAATAATCACTTTTGCAAGCTGTTGATTTCGTTGAAGTAAATCAAATGCCCCGGCTCCACCCGATCATTGGAAGGCCCTGGATGCGGCGCACATGCCCCCTGAAATGGGGTCCATCAGGTGGCATCTGTTACGTTCGATTTTTATTGCTTTTCAGGAGCACAGGTTGATGGATTTCAAGAGAAAAATGCCGCTGTCGCTTGCTCATAAAGCGCAAATAGCTATCTTTTTGATAGTGCTGGGTGTCCACGGCAACAGTGGTGCCCAAAACACTTCACCGGCCGTGTCGCTGGTGCCGGTGGCCAAGGGGCTGGACCACCCTTGGGCGGTGGCCTTTTTGCCGCAGGGGCAGTTTCTTGTCACCGAGCGGCCGGGGAGGATGCGGGTCGTCAGTGCCAGCGGGCAGGTCGGCCCCGCGCTGTCAGGCGTGCCCGCAGTGGCTGCCGGCGGCCAGGGGGGCCTGCTGGACCTGGTGACGGACACGGGCTTTGCCCGCAACCGCCGCATCTTCTTTTGTTTTTCCGAACCCGCGGCGGGTGGCGCGCGCGGCAACAGCACGGCGCTGGCCCGGGCCACGCTGTCGGAAGACACGCGCAGCCTCCAGGACGTCAAGGTGATCTTCAGCCAGCAGCCCAAGGTGGAAAGCGCCCAACATTTCGGCTGCCGCATTGTGCAGGCGGCGGATGGCAACCTGTTCCTGGCGCTGGGCGAGCGCTACCAGCGCAAGGACGACGCGCAAAAACTCGACAACCACCACGGCAAGATCGTCCGCATCACCCCCGACGGCGCCGTGCCGCCCGACAACCCGTTCGCCAAACAGCCCGGCGCCTTGCCCGAGATCTGGAGCTACGGCCACCGCAACCCCCAGGGCGCCACGCTGGGGCCGGACGGCAAGTTGTGGATGCACGAACACGGCCCACAAGGCGGCGACGAGATCAATCTGCCCCAGCCGGGCCGCAACTACGGGTGGCCGGTGATTACTTATGGCGAGAACTACGGCGGCGGCAAGATGGGCGAGGGCACCGCCAAGGCGGGGATGGAGCAGCCGCTGCACTACTGGGTGCCGTCCATTGCGCCATCGGGCATGGCTTTTCTGACCAGCACGCGCTATGGCCCAGCGTGGCAGGGCAGCCTGTTTGTGGGTTCGCTCAAATTTGGAACCCTGCACCGGCTGGAAGTGGCGGGCGGCAAGGTGCAGCGTGAGGAAAAACTGCTGCAAGGCCATGGTGAGCGCCTGCGCGACGTGCGCCAGGGCCCCGATGGTTTGCTCTATCTGGTGACCGACAGCCCGCAGGGGCAGCTGCTGCGCTTGCAGCCGGGGTGACGGACAACGGACGACGGGAAACTTGACCCAGGTCATGCCGCCTGAAATTTCCGCCCGGTCAACGCGGTGGCGCGGGGTCTTCCTGAGGCGTGGGCGCGCGCTTTGGGGTTAGGCTGGCGTGATGCATGCCGAGCCGTCTTCCTCTTCACCTGCATCCCCGCCACCCGTGTTCGTCGCCACTGCCGATGCGCCGCCCCGGTCTCAATTGGCCCTGCGCCGTGTGGCGATCGACACCTGGCGCGAAAACGTCGCCTACCTGCACCGCGACTGCGCCGTATACCGGGCCGAGGGCTTCCAGGCCCTGTCCAAGATCGAGGTGCGCGCCAACGGCCGCCGCATCCTGGCCACGGTGAACGTGGTGGACGACCCCGCCATCGTGGGCTGCCACGAGCTGGGCCTGTCGGAAGACGCGTTTGCCCAGCTCGGCGTGGGCAACGGCCACACCGTGTCGGTGGCCCAGGCCGAGCCGCCCGAGTCCATGGGCGCGCTGTTCCGCAAGATCGCCAGCGAGCGCCTCACGCGCGAGGACTTCGGTGCCATCGTGCGCGACATTGCCGACCACCGGTATTCCAAGATCGAGCTCACCGCCTTTGTGGTGGCTTGCCACCGCAACGAGCTGGACCGGGAGGAGGTCTTCTTCCTGACCGATGCCATGGTGGCCAGCGGCCGGCGGCTGGACTGGCACGAACCGCTGGTGGTGGACAAGCACTGCATCGGCGGCATTCCCGGCAACCGCACCACCATGCTGGTCGTGCCCATCGTCGCGGCGCACGGCATGTTGTGCCCCAAGACGTCTTCACGCGCCATCACATCCCCCGCCGGCACGGCCGACACCATGGAGGTACTGGCCAAGGTGGAGCTGCCACTGGAGCAACTGGCCGATATCGTGCGCGATTACCGGGGCTGCCTGGCCTGGGGCGGCACGGCCCAACTGTCGCCTGCCGACGATGTGCTGATCTCGGTGGAGCGGCCGCTGTCCATCGACTCGGCCGGGCAGATGGTGGCGTCCATCCTGTCCAAAAAGGTGGCGGCGGGGGCCACGCACCTCGTACTCGACATTCCCATCGGCCCCACGGCCAAGGTGCGGTCCATGCCCGAGGCGCAGCGTCTGCGGCGGCTGTTTGAATATGTGGCGCGGCGCATGGGTCTGTCGCTGGACGTGGTCATCACCGATGGCCGCCAGCCCGTGGGCAACGGCGTGGGCCCGGTGCTGGAGGCGCGCGACGTGATGCGCGTGCTGCAGAACGATCCGCGCGCACCCGACGACCTGCGGCAAAAGGCGCTGCGCCTGGCCGGGCGCCTGATCGAGTGCGACCCCGATGTGCGCGGCGGCGACGGCTACGCGATTGCGCGTGACATCCTCGACTCGGGCCGGGCGCTGGCGCGCATGAACGCCATCATCGCCGCCCAAGGTAGCACGGGGTTTGACCACAACCATCCGGCACTGGGTGTGCTGACGCTGGACGTGGTGGCCCCCGCCAGCGGCGTGGTGGCAGGCATCGACAACTACCAGATCGCCCGCGTGGCCCGGCTGGCCGGGGCGCCCAAGGTGCCCGGCGCCGGGGTGGACCTGATGCACAAGCTGGGCGAAACCGTGGCGGCGGGGGACTTGCTGTACCGCGTACACGCCAGCTACCCAGCCGACCTGGAGTTCGCGCGCCACGCGTGCGAGGGGGACAGCGGCTACCGCCTGGGGACCGCCGACGAGGTGCCCAAGGTTTTTGTGGAGTTCTGACAGTGACTGTTGCCCCCCACCAAGCGTGTCTGCTGTACTTTGCCGACGAGGAGGCCCCTGCGCTGCGCCTGGCGCAGGCAGCTGGCATGACTGCCCAGGCCATCGAGCGCCACCGTTTCCCCGATGGTGAACTCAAGCTGCGTTTGCCCGTCAACGCGGCGGGCCGCCTGCCCCGGCGGGTGGTGCTGCTGCGCAGCCTGCACCAGCCCAATGAAAAGCTGGTGGAACTGCTGCTGGCCGCGCGCACGGCCCGCAGCCTGGGTGTGCAGCACCTCACGCTGGTGGCGCCGTACCTGGCCTATATGCGGCAGGACATCGCCTTCCACCCCGGCGAGGCCGTGAGCCAGCAGGTGGTGGGCGGGTTTCTGGCCGGACTGTTCGACGCGGTGGTCACCGTGGACCCGCACCTGCACCGCATCGACCGGCTGGAGCAGGCCATCCCCGTGTCACGGGCGGTGGTGCTCAGCGGTGCCGAGCCGCTGGCCGATCTGATTGCTGAACGCCGCTCGAACGCGCTGCTGGTGGGGCCGGACGGTGAATCCGCCCAGTGGATCGCCCAGGCCGCCGCGCGCCACGGCTTTGACCATGCCGTGTGCACCAAGGTGCGCCATGGCGACCGCCATGTGGCCATCGAACTGCCCGCGCTCAACGCCCAGGACCGGGCGGTGGTGCTGCTGGACGACATGGCCAGCACGGGCCGCACGCTGGCGCTGGCCGCCCGGCTGCTGCTGCAGGCTGGCGCCGCCTCGGTGGATGTGGCGGTGACGCATGCACTGTTTGCGGGCGATGCGCTGCAGGTGCTGCATGAAGCCGGGGTGGGGGAGGTGTGGAGCACGGACTGCATTCCGCACCCGAGCAATGCCGTGGCCATGGCCGGGCCGCTGGCCAAGGCGCTGCAGTCGATCCTTCGCACCTGAAAACCCCGGGCACGGGCTGCGACAATGCACCATTGCCTCCAACGCTGCGCCCGCACAGCGATTCAACGAACACAGAAACGGTCCCACCATGCTGCTTGACGCCACCGAATCCCAACTCGTCCTGGTCGATTACCAGGAGCGCCTGATGCCTGCCATCCATGAAGGCCCCGCCGTGCTGGCCAACGCCCGCCGCCTGGCCGAGATCGCCCGCATGCTGGACGTGCCCGTGTGGGGCACCGAGCAGAACCCTTCGCGCCTTGGGGCCAACGACGCCGCGCTGCGTGCCCTGTGCCAGAAAACCCTGGCCAAGATGCACTTCAGCGCCGCCGAGGAAGGTCTGGGCGAATGGCTGCGCCCGCCGGCAAAGCCCCAGCAGGGCGGCAACGCGCGCAGCCTGCCCAAACACCTGCAAAAACCTGCCGCAGCCCAGGGCGACGAGCGCGGCACCATCGTGATAGCCGGTTGCGAAGCCCATATCTGCCTGCTGCAAACCGCGCTCGACCTGCTGGAAGACGAGTTCGAAGTGTGGGTGGTGACCGACGCCTGCGGCTCGCGCACTGAGCGCAACCGCGATGCCGCATTCGACCGCCTGGCCGGCGCGGGCGCCGAGCTGGTGACGACCGAGATGGTGGCGTTTGAATGGCTGGGCAGCTGTGAGCATCCGGCCTTCAAGGATGTGCTGGGGTTGGTCAAGTAAACCGGAGTTCTGGTGTTTTTGACCACGGGCGCTTTTCTATCAAGCGCCATTAGCTACAAAAATAGTAGCGACTGAGTGAGGGTGACTGGAGCCATCCGCCCTCTGCGCCACTGCTCTTTTGGGCTCAACGCAAAACCTAGAACTCAAGGGCGCCGGGATTGGCACCGCACGTTGGCAGCGAGCTCAGAGCATCGCGCTCAGCATCAAGCCCAGCCCGGCGATGCTCACCAGCCACACGCCCGTGCGCAGATAAGGAAGACCAGCGTAGTACACGGGCACATAGACAACGCGGGCCCAGAAGAACAGCGCGGCCCCGGCCTCGATGCGCGGGCTGACGAGGCCGGCCACATGTGCACCGAGTGCAATGGCTGCAAACAAGACGAAGTTCTCCAGCGTGTTGCGCGCGGTGCGCTCGGCACGGCCAGCCAGGCCCGTAGGCTCAGGCAGACCTTCACGGTTGCCGGTGGCCACTTGCAAACCACCGGCCGACCAGATGCGTGCACGGATCAGGCTTGCCGCCACCAGCAGAAGCCAGGTGATGACGGCCATCCAGGCCAGATAGGTGAGGGTTGGTGTCATGGGATTGCTTTCGGTCTTTCGGTATGTGGGCGGGCTGTTCAGTCTGGTTGTTAACAGAAGAACGGATGCCCAAAACCATGGCCCGTCAAGGCGCGCACGCCAACGCACCCATTGCGCGTCCGTCAGATGCGGCGCCGCAAGCGGCCGAAGTGGCCTTGGGGCGATAGTCTTTAAGGCTCACACTGGTGAGTTGCGCGGTGGTTTTTTTGGAGTGCGCGTCTTTGCCGTAGGTGGTGCGCCACGTAGACCAGTCCAGATTGGTGGCATACCAGCCATAGCCAAATACATGGGCATATGACGAGTCAACAAGGTTGTAGTCAAAGCGGCCTTCCGCGCTCAGCGTCTTGTTTTGTGACGACAGATCCAGGGTGTTGTCAGGGAACTTGCAGTTGATGGATGCGTAGGCAAAGAAATTGTCGGGAACGAGAATATTGTCCCGAACGATGAAATTCTTGCTATTCGGATCGCCCACCACGCATCCGAATTCAATGCTTCCCAACAGGGTGTTGTGGCGTATGTCGATGTCGCGTATGTAGCCGGGCTGCTGTCCAATCGACACGCCGCCGATCAGCACATTCCAGGACACCTCTATGCGGTCCTGCGTGTATTGGCTGGCCAAATGGATCGCGCCCGACGCGCAGTCGTGGAAGTAGTTGCCCCGGAAGGTGTTGCGCTGGCCGTTGTCCTTGTCCTTGAAGCAGGGACCGTCAATTGCCCAGACCTCGTTGTTTTCAACCAGTGCACTGCGTACGTTGTACATGACGGACGCGCCGCCGTGGTAGTTGGCCGTGGTGTCGCCGTGAAGGCCCGATCCGCGGTCAAACAGGTCGTGGAAGATGTTGTCCTGGATGATGATGCGGTCGTAGTACTGGTTGTCCGCAAAGAAAATGAATGACGGGTTCTCGGACTGGCTGGGGTCGTACAGGTGGTGCATGTGGTTGCGCCGAAAGACAAGGTCGCTCTGGCTGCCGTCGACATGGAAGCCGTGGTGGCTGAAGTTGAAAATCTCCAGTCCTTCCACCCAGGTGCGCGAGGAACGCGGGTTGATATTGGTGAAGTTCAAGTCGATGGCTGGCATGGCATCGCCGGGGTAGCCCACGATGCGCGTGATCTTGCCGGCCACAAAGTCAAAGCCGCCGGTATAGCTGCCACCACGCACATACAAGGTGTCGCCAGTCGCTCCTTTTGTAAGGGCATGGGCGATGGTCTTCCAGGGAGAGGCCAGTGTTCCGGTGCCGGTGCTGTCATTGCCGGTGGGCGATACAAAGTAAAAGCCGCTGCTGGTGACTTGCACACTGAACGTTTGGTCGACAGCCGCGCCCAGCGAATCGGTGGCCCGCAGCTTGATGGAAACAGGAGTTGCCGCACTGGCGGGTGCTGTCCACGACAGCTCTCCCGTGCTTGCTGCGATGGTCACACCTGACGGTGCGGTGACGACCGAATAGGTGTACGGTGCCTGCCCCCCTATGACCCCGACGCGGTAGCGGTAGGGCACGCCAGGGTAGGCTGTAGCCGGTGCCCAGCTGATGATCTCCACCGGACCAATCACCGACACGGGATAGCCGCCGGTTGGGCCGGTTGGGGGTGTGGCCGAGCCTGTGCTGACGTTGAGCGCAGCACTTGCCGCAGACGCATTGGCTGCCGCATCGACCGCTCTAACTGCAATCGCATAACTGGTGGAGGCAGTCAGACCGGTCAACGTGAAGCTGGTGACATTGGTTGAGCCGACCAGCGCGCCGTCGCGGTATACCTTGTAAGCCACTACACCAACATTGTCCGTACTGGCCGTCCAGCTGACCGTCAGGCTGGTGCTGGCGACATTGCTTGCCGCCAAACCAGCCGGCACGCTCGGGGCCGTGGTGTCAGGCACCGGGGTTACAGGCGTTACGGGTTTTGCTGGTGCTGCTGCCGTACTGACCACGACTGTGATGCTGGCGACCGAGGCATTGCCTGCAGCATCAAAGGCCTTGACGGTCAAAGAATATGTCGTGTTGGCCGTCAAGCCGGTCAATACAAGGAATGTTTGGGCTGTGCTGCCGAGCAAGGTGGTGCCATTGCGGTACACCTCGTAGCGAACGACGCCTGTGTTGTCGCTGCTCGCCCCCCAACTGAGAGTCAGGCTTGTCGCGGTGACTTGGCTAGCCGCGGGCGCAGTAGGTGCGCTGGGCGGGTCGGTATCGACAGGGCTGGCGGGGGCCAGTGTGCTCACATTCAGATTCCCACCAAACGCGGAAAAATTGCCTGCGGCATCCACCGCGCGCACCGCGTAGGTGTAGGTGGTGCCGGCTGTCAACCCGTTATCCTGAAAGGTGGTCTGATCCCCTGGGGTGGCCTGAAGGCGCCTACCGTTGCGCCAAATCTCGTAGCCGATGACTCCGACGTTGTCGGTGCTGGCCAGCCAGCCTATGGATATGCTTTCGCTGGTGCTGCTTGCAGTGAATGCTCCCGGAGCGCTCGGTGCAGTGGTGTCCGCCGTATCTGGTGCTGCCGGGCTGCCGGGCACTGCGGAAGGGTCGGGAGACACCACAACGGTAGGCGGGGGTGGAGTGCCCGTATCAGAAGGACCGCTGCCGCCGCCGCAGCCTGTCATCAGAAGGACACTGATTCCCAAAGCCATGGTCCATGCCGGTTTAACGAAAGCGAAAGCGCGCTGCATCAGTACCCTTTTGAGGTGAATTTTTTGGAAATGGGTGGGGGATTGCGAGCGTGCACGCGCAATGGATATGCGGCCCCGACGGATCTGGCGCCGACCATGGTCTGGTTGGTGAATAGCAGCAATGCAATTTTCAATTTCTCAAAACCAACGCGGCCGAATATGGGCGCATGACCGAACACCTTTTGTTCGTTGGTCAAACAAAAGCCACGGATGCTACGGAGCTGCGGGAATGCGGTCTTGAATCGAAACGACATTTGCGGCGCACGTACACGCCAGCGGGCAGGGCCCTGGGCTATCAACGCAGCTTCAGCGCCTGCCTCAAGCGGTAGGGCCAGTAGGATTCCTGGGTCTCGATGGCCCGTTGCAATTCGGTGGGGCTCAAACCTGAAAAACGCTTCACTTCTCGGGAAAAATGCGCTTGGTCAGAGAATCCCATTGTGTGGGCCACATCCACCAAAGACTGGCCACCAAACGCGTTGGACGCGTGCCCTCGGGTCAACGTTGACTCCATGCGCACCAGTCCGTGGAGTGCTCGCAGGGGAAGTCCCAGTTTTCCTTTTGTCAGCCGCTCCCGCTGGCGCGTGCTGTGCGTGGGCATTGATGCAGACGCACGCAATGCTGCAGCGTCAACCCAGTCATTGAACAACGTCAATCCATCCGACAGCATTGTCTCGGGCTGCTGAACACGCAACGGTGTCCAGCGCGGCATTAAAAATGCTTCGACAATTTGAATGCGTGCCAAGTCATTGCTGGCCTTCAAAACTGCGACGGCCATCTTCTGCCACTCTTTGTCAAGTACAGATTGCAAGCTCTTCGCCTGGTCCAGCAAACTGGCTACATTCAGCTTGGTCAGCGCATGAAATGCGTCGGGGAATAGGGTCAGTGAAAATACTGCGGCAGGGCCGCGGTCCTGCCAAACACTGGGTCGTGCGCGAGGGCCGCGCAAGACCACCCGCCTTGACGATGGGGGGAGTTCATCGCCCTCAATGTGCATTGACGATCTACCGCCCTGAATCAACCAAACAATACTGACCAGGGGAGACACCGGCAAATGACTGAAGCTCTGTTTGGGACTCAGTTGGGCGCCCAAGGTGTCGCGCCCCACATAAGCACACACGCAATCTGCCAGCAAGGTTGAAGGCAGGAATAGCGATGTACGCGTGTCGGGGTGTATTGCTCCATCGTCCGTATCTGCAACTGCATCTGGATGGTTCTTCGCCATGTGTTGTTTGCGCTCCTCCATGGGGCGGTCGATGACGCTGGGTCGTCCCAGTGTCCCTCGCTTTTGACATGGATGTTAGCGGCTGGCGCCGATGCACGCGCGCAGGCGCGGCACCCAATTCAAACAGGCGGCGCCGCAATCTTTTGGCAGCACCGGCTGTCCCGGCGTGACCCAGCCGTCCAGGCCACCTTGCAGAAAATTAGAGCCTTGGTGCCTGCTGCGCGCGGGCGCCGAGCTGGTGACGACCGAGATGGTCGCGTTTGAATGGCTGGGCAGCTGTGAACACCCGGCATTCAAGGACGTGCTTGGGCTGATCAAGTAGCCGAATTTTTGGTCTTTTTGGCATCTAGCGCTTGTCTATAAAGCGCTGGCAGCTATAAAAATAGCAGCAAAAGGTACGGGCGAGCGGAATTCCTCGCTTACGTGAGAGCCCGCTCCAGCGCTGTGCGGGTGGTGCTGTCCGCTGGCAGCAGGTGGTCGATGCGCAATGAGTCCAGCGTCACGTCCAGCGGTGATCCGAGGGTGGTAGTGGCGGAGATGAAGCTCAATACGCCTGCCTGGGAGCGTAATTGCAGCAGGAGCACGGGCGAGTCCGGTGGTGATGGCTCGGCACTGGGCTGGCCGCTGCGGTGCCGGGTTTCTTCGGGCAGCGCCTGAAGGCGGTGGGCCAGTGCAGGGTTGAATGGCGCCTCGGCGCCCGCACGCCGACGCACCGCCTGGGCAATGCGCGGGGCGTCGACCAGCCAGGGCTTCAGCCCCTGCGGCCCGAGCAGAAGATCCAGCAAGTTCAAGGGCTCCGAGCCTTCGGCGGCTGGGGGCGAAAAACCGATGAGGCGCATCAGCGCAGGCACGGCGGCGTTGATTTCCAGCAGGTTCCATTGCGCGTCCAGCAGCATTGCGGGCGCGGGCTCGTGGGCCACCAGCAGGCGGTGCAGGGCCTCGCGCACCGGGGCCAGGCCTTGGGCGGACCAGTCGCTGCGGGGGTAGCGGGGCGCAAACCCTGCCGCCATCAGTGCCTGGTTGCGTTCCGCCAAAGGCACGCCCAGCGCATCCAGCAACGCCAGCAGCATGGGCTGGCTGGGCTGGGCCTTGCCGGTCTCCAGGCAACTCAGGTGGCGCTGGGACACACCCGTGTCCATGGCCAGCGCCAACTGGCTCTGGCGCCGCCGCACGCGCAGTGCCCGCAGCAGACTGCCGATGCGCGCAGGGGTGGTGTCGGAGGCTGCAGGGGAGACGGGTGACATGGACACCGATGGTGGCACAAGGTGCCATGGGTTTTATGACCTCGGAGGTGATTGCGCGCATGACCCGGCACCGCGAGGATTCACGGCTCTTTCCACCCCAGCCCAAGGACACTGCCATGACAACCTCTCTGCCATCCCTGAATCCGGGGATTTCTCCTTCTTCAGCCCCAGCCACCGTGCGCACCCTGGCTGCATGGCGCCATATGTTTGCCTCGGGCGACTTCAGTGCAGTGGGGAGCCTGCTGCACCCCGAGGTGCTGCTGCATTCGCCGCTGGACGACCAACCACTGCACGGCGCAGGCGCCGTGGGCGGGGTCTTGGGTCTGGCCTTCAGCCTGTACGACCGGTTTGCCTATGGTGATTGCCTGTGGAGCGAGGACGGGCGGCAGCTGGCCCTGGCCTTTGAAGGCCAAATGGGGCCCCACACCGCCCGGGGTGTGGACCGTCTGCAATTGGATGGGCAGGGCCGCATCACCACCCTGGAAGTGTTTGTGCGGCCGCTGCCCGCACTCGCCCACCTGTCGGCCGAGGTGCAGCGGCGCATGGCGCCGCAGACCGCGCACTAAACGGCCGGCGCCACCGCCGTTTTGGGCTGCACGGGCTGGCCCGAAGCGACCCAGCCGTCCATGCCACCTTGCAGAAAACGCGCGTTGAAGCCCGCTGCGCGCAAGCGCAACGCGGTCGAGCGGCCGACTTCATGGCCATAGACGCAATACACCACCACGCCTTCGCTGGCAGACAGCTCGGGGGCCCACGTTTCGATGGCGGCAGGGTCGCGCCAGCGGGCGTTGGGGATGGCCGTGGTGGCCGCCTCGTACACACCGGCGCGGCGCACATCAATCAGTTGTGCCGCTGCTTGCGCGTCTTGAATGGACGCTTGCAGCCCTTCACTCGCGGCGTGTACCGCATGCTGGTAGCGCTCATAGACGGCGGCCCAGTGGATGTTTGCCATGAAGGCATCCACATAGGCACCCGCTGCTGCGCCGTGGTCGAGGTGGTAGGCATGCTCGTACATGTCCAGCGCGAGGATGGGCACACCTCCCGCTGCCACCTGGGTGTGATCGCTGGCCCACTGGTTGGAGAGCGTGCCCTCGCGCGGCTGGAACACCAGCAACACCCAGCCAGAGCCGCCGCCCAGGGCCTTGCCCATGGCGACGAATTCCTCGCGCCAGCGCTCCGGGCTGCCAAAGCTGGCCGCCAGGGCCAGTGCCATGCCGGGCGCCGGTGCCGCGCCCTGGCCGCCCAGGCTGGCGAAGTACAGCTCGTGCAGCAGCATGGAGTTGCTGGCGATCAGCTCTTCGCGCTTGAGCCCGTTGAGTGCAAAGCCGGGGGCCGAAGCAAAGTCCACACCCGCCAGCTGTGACCGGATGGCGTTGAGCCGCGCCACCGCGCCGCCATAGTTGTTCTGGTGGTGGCTGCGCAGCAGCTTTTCAGACAGGCCGGGCAGTGTGGCCGGGTCAAAGGGAAGGGCTTGAGGGTGTGCTTGCATGGTGAGACTCCTGCGAAGGTGGGTGAATGGCGGCTCAGGCAAGCCACGGTTTGAGAAAAGTCACCGCCAGTCCGACGGCTGCGCACGTGCCCAGCAAAGGCAGCACGCCGACCTTGAAGCGGAACAACGCAACGCCCGCCCCGAGTGCAATCACCGCGGAGATCGCATCAAACGCCCCGCCAAAACCCTTGGGCCACAGCAGGTGGTAGGCAAAAAACAGCGCCAGGTTCAGGATTACGCCCACCACGGCGGCGGTGATGGCCGACAGTGGCGCGGTGAAACCGAGCTTGCCGTGGGTGGCCTCCACCACCGGGCCACCCGCGAGGATGAAGATGAACGAGGGCAGGAAGGTCACAAAGGTCACCACGGCGGCTGCGGCAGCGGCGCCCGCAAACAGCGCATCTGGCCCCCACACCTGCTGCAGCCAGCCGCCCACAAAACCCACAAACGCCACCACCATGATCAGCGGGCCGGGGGTGGTCTCGCCCAGCGCCAGGCCGTCGATCATCTGCGGGCCGCTGAGCCACTGGTATTGCTCCACCGCGCCCTGGTACACATAGGGCAGCACGGCATAGGCGCCGCCAAAAGTGAGCAGCGCGGCCTTGGTGAAGAACCAGCCCATCTGCGTGAGCGTGCCTTGCCAGCCCTGCGTGGCCACCAGCGCGGCCATGGCTGCGAGCCACAGCGCCAGCCCGGCTGCGAGCACCTTGGCCAGGTGGCTGCGTGAGAAGCGCGCGTGGGCGGGCGTGGGAGTGTCGTCGTCGATCAACGCCGGGCCGTAGCCCTTGTGGCCGTTGGCATGGCCGCCCCCCGGGGCAAACACGGCCGGCCAGTGCTGTGCGCCAAAGTAGCCAATGAGGCCTGCCACAAGCACGATGGCAGGGAAGGGCGTGTCGAACGCAAAGATGGCCACAAAAGACGCAGCGGCAATGCCCCACATCCAGCCGTTCTTGAGCGCGCGCGTGCCGATGCGGTGCGCTGCGTGCAGCACCAGCGCGGTCACGGCGGGTTTGATGCCGTAGAAGATGCCCGCCACCACCGGCACATCGCCAAACCGCAGGTACACCCACGACAGTGCGATCAGGATGAACAGCGAGGGCAGCACAAACAGCGCCCCGGCCACGATGCCACCCCAGGTGCGGTGCATGAGCCAGCCGATGTAGGTGGCCAGCTGCTGCGCCTCGGGGCCGGGCAGCAGCATGCAGTAGTTGAGGGCGTGCAGAAAGCGCTTTTCGCTGATCCAGCGGCGGCGCTCCACCAGCTCGGTATGCATGATCGCGATCTGGCCGGCCGGGCCGCCAAAGCTGATGAAACCGAGCTTGAGCCAGAACAGGAAAGCCTCGCCAAAGCCGACGGGGGCGGGGCGGTCCAGAGAGGAGGTGGCGGGCGCAGAGGTGGGGGTGGTCATGGTGCGGTGCTGGGCAGCGGGGCCTGCGAGGAAGGGAGGGCGGACGGCACGGCGTACAAGGCGTCGAACACCTGCGCGGCGGCCTGGGTGAGGGCGTCGTCATCGGCATGCACTTCGCGCAGGCCGGCCAGCACGGCCTCCAGCCCCGCAGCCTCGGGCACGGGCATGCCGCCCGTGTCCAGGTAGTGCACGGCGCGGGCCAAGCGCTGCAGTCGGGGGTCGGCTTCGAGCCCAAAGCTGGCAATGAGCACCTCAAAGGTCACCAGGGCGCCCACGTGGGTGAACCGGGCGCCGTCAAAGTCAAAGCCCAGGACATCAGCAGGCGGCGACGCCGGATCGGCCAGCCATACGAACCGCGCGCCCGGGTCGATGAAGCGGCGGATCAGCCAGGCGCAGGCCAGGCGGTCCACCCAGGGCCGCGCCCGCGTGGCCCAGCGCTGGTTCTGGAACTGGGCGGTGTGAAGGCGCGCGATGCCATGGGCGGGCAGGGCGGCGGGCTCCCCGCGTGAAAAGCAGGCGTCCAGGGCCTGCCGCAGGGTGGCCAGGTCGGCATCGGCCTGCGCGGCGGCGCCGCTGGGGTAGTAGTCGGTGCGGTGCAAGGCCTGCAGGGCGTCGGCAATGCCACGCAAGCGGCGGCGCGCTTCGGTTTCCGTGAGCTGTGCCAGCTCCGCCTGCAAGGCCGTGGCCGTGTCGCGCCACTGAGTGAAGGCTTCTGTGCGGTCGAACAACGCTTCGATCTCCTGGCGCTGTGCGCTGTCCGGCGCAGTAAGAGTCAGCAGCATGGCCGTCCCGCCGTGTTCTCGCACCTCGGTGGCAATGGGGGCCAGCAGGCCCGCGTGTTCTTCAGGCAACAGGTAGGCGCCGTCGCGCAGGGCGGCGCAGCCCAGTGCCTTGAGATTGCGCCAGATGCGCAGCCGCACGGCGTTGGGCTGCGTGGGCAGCGTCATGATGAGGGTGGACCACATGATTTGAAGTATATGCGTTGTTTATTGAAATAGTTATTTCTATTTTTAATATCGTTGTCACCAAAGAATCCTTGCATGCCGAGTGCTTCAGGGCATACAAGAGAACGATGGGAGGGGATGGGTCGCGTGCAAGAAGCGGCAGCGATGCCGGATGCATGCGCTTTACTGCAGCGGGCACCAGGCCGCTAAGCGCAGTGGATTCATGGCAAGTGCGAAGGCCAGCGTCAGTTTGCCGCAAGCCCGTTATGAATAATTATGAATTCAAAACCTGCTGCCGTGGCAGGGCGAGAGAGAGATGCCGAGGAGACACCCACAATGACCGCATACGCCGACTTCTACCGCCAGTCCATCGACCAGCCAGACACTTTCTGGCGCGAGCAGGCCGGGTTGATTGAATGGAAGACCCCGCCCCAGCAGGTGTGCGACTACAGCAACCCACCGTTTGCCAAATGGTTTGTCGGCGGCACCACCAACCTGTGCCACAACGCGGTCGACCGGCACCTGGCAACGCGCGCCGGCCAAAGTGCGCTGGTGGCGATCTCCACCGAAACCGACACCGAGCGCAGCTACAGCTTTGCCGAGCTGCATGCCGAGGTGCAGCGCATGGCAGCCGTGTTGTTGTCGCTAGGCGTGAAGAAGGGCGACCGTGTGCTCATCTACATGCCCATGATTGCCGAGGCCGCCTTTGCCATGCTGGCCTGCGTGCGCATCGGTGCGCTGCATTCGGTGGTGTTTGGCGGTTTTGCCTCGGGCTCGCTGGCCTCGCGCATTGAAGATGCCGAGCCGGTGGCCGTGGTCAGCGCCGATGCCGGGTCACGTGGCGGCAAGGTGGTGCCCTACAAGCCGCTGTTGGACGAGGCTATTGCGCTCTCCAAACACAAGCCCGCCGCCGTGCTCATGATCAACCGGGGCCTGGCGCCCATGCACCTGCAACCGCGCCGCGACCACGACTGGGCGGCGCTGCGCGAGCAGCACCTGAACACCGTGGTGCCCTGCGAATGGGTTGAATCCACCCACCCCAGCTACACGCTGTACACCAGCGGCACCACCGGCAAGCCCAAGGGCGTGCAGCGCGACACGGGCGGCTACACCGTGGCGCTGGCCGCCAGCATGAAGCACATCTTTGATGCGAAAGCGGGCGACGTGTATTTCGCTACCAGCGACATCGGCTGGGTGGTGGGGCACAGCTACATCGTCTACGGCCCGCTGATTGCGGGCATGACCACCATCATGTACGAGGGCCTGCCTACGCGGCCCGACGCGGGCGTGTGGTGGAGCATTGTCGAGAAGTACCAGGTCACCCACATGTTCTCGGCGCCCACGGCGGTGCGGGTGCTCAAGAAGCAGGACCCGGCCTACCTTGCCAAGTACAACGTGAAAAGCCTCAAGGCCCTGTGGCTGGCGGGCGAGCCGCTGGACGAACCCACGGCGCAGTGGATCAGCGACGCGCTCTCGGTGCCCATCATCGACAACTACTGGCAGACCGAAACCGGCTGGCCCATCCTGACCCTGGCCAATGGTGTGCACCAGCAAACCACGCGCTTCGGCAGCCCCGGCAAGGCCATGTACGGCTACCACGTCAAGCTCATCGACGAGAGCAACGGCGAGGAACTGACAGCGCCCAACCAGAAAGGCGTGGTAGCCATCGAAGGCCCGCTGCCCCCCGGCTGCATGCAGACCGTGTGGCGCGACGATGCGCGGTTTGTGAACACGTACTGGAAGAGCATTCCCGGCCGCCTGATCTACAGCACCTTTGACTGGGGCATCCGCGATGCCGACGGCTACCACTTCATCCTGGGCCGCACCGACGACGTGATCAACGTGGCTGGCCACCGCTTGGGTACGCGGGAGATCGAGGAGAGCATTGCCTCCCACCCCAACATCGCCGAAGTGGCCGTGGTGGGCGTGGCCGACAGCCTCAAGGGCCAAGTGGCGATGGCGTTTGCGGTGGCGCGCGATGCCTCGGGCCTGACCCATGAGGCTGCACGCCTCAAGCTCGAAGGCGAGGTGATGAAGCAGGTGGACAGCCAGCTCGGCGCCGTGGCCCGTCCGTCGCGCGTGTATTTTGTCTCTGTGCTGCCCAAGACCCGCAGCGGAAAGCTGCTGCGCCGCGCGCTGCAGGCCGTGGCCGAGCGGCGCGATCCCGGCGATCTGACGACGATGGAAGACCCGGCGGCCCTGCAGCAGGTGAAGGATCTGGTGGGGTAACCGGACAGGACCTGCCAGTGCCCTGCGGATTGCGGGGTGAAGCGGTAACAGCGACGGGCTAAGTTGCCGGTTTGGCGACAAAAGCCTGTTTGCCGTGCCGGTCAAACCCGGCTTTTTCGTAAAACCGCAGCGTGCTTTCGTCTTTTCGGCCGGTCATCAGCATCACCTTGTAGCAACACCGCTGCCAGGCCTGCCCGAGCGCATGTGTCAGGATCGCGTGCCCCCAACCTTGGCCACGGTGTGACGCATGCGTGACCACGTTTTCGATGACACCGTAGGGTCGGCAGGCGCGTGTGAGATTTGGAATGACGGTGAGAGTGCAGGTGGAAACCAGCGCACCGTCCACGTAGGCCCCAAAGTATTGAATACGCGGATTCGCAAGCGCCTCCGCCCACACGGCTTCGACTTCATGCACCGGAGGTAGCGGGTCATCGTGTTCGTGCAGATGCTGGTACAGGGTGAGCAGCTGCGTCAGTTCGTGGGCATGCAGTTCGCGAATGCTCATGGGGGTCCCTCGGCGGTGCATGAAAATCTGGAGCGGTATTAAAAAGATAGCTGCTAACGCTTTATGGATAAGCGGTAGAGCCTGTTTTAAATCAAAATTTACACCGGCCGCTGCCGCTGCCACCCCACCGGCGGCTGCCACCTTGGCGTCCAGCCAATGAACTCTTCCAGCGGCATGGGCCGGGCAATGCAATAGCCCTGGGCCTGCATGCAGCCAAGCTGCAGCAGCATCTGCCCTTGCTCCACGGTCTCCACCCCCTCGGCGATCACGCGGTAGCCGAAGGAGCGGGCCAGGCCGATCACGCCCTGCACGATGGCCAGGTCGCCGGGGTCGCCCATCATGCCGTGCACAAAACTCTGGTCGATCTTGAGCGTGTCCATGGGCAGGCGGCGCAGGTAGGTCAGCGACGAGTAGCCGGTGCCAAAGTCGTCCAGCGACACCACCACCCCCAGCGCACGCAGCGCCGTCAGGGTTTGCGCCACGGCGGTCAGGTCATAGAGCGCAGCGCTTTCGGTGATCTCGATCTCCACCAAGTGGCCGGGCACGCTGGGGTGGCGCGCGATGCACTGGGCCATCCAGTCGGCAAAGTCAGGGTTCTGCAGGTGCTGGGCGGCGATGTTGACGCTCAGCGGCAGGGGCAAACCATGCGCCTGCAACTGCTCCAGGACAGTGAGGGCGGCCTCGATCACCCATTCGCCAAAGTCGATCTCCAGCTCGGTGCCTTCCAGCAGCGGCAGGAACTCGCCCGGTGACACCAGGCCGCGCTCGGGGTGCTGCCAGCGGGTCAGCGCTTCGACGCCCACCACGGCGCCGCTGCGCATGTCCACCTTGGGTTGCAGGTACAGGGTGAACTGCGCAGCCGCCAGTGCATCGCGCAGGTGGCGGCCTTGCTCGCGCAGCAGCTGCAAAGCGCGTTCCTGTGCAGCGTCGAACTGGTGGAAACGGTTGCGCCCGGCCTGCTTGGCGGCATACATGGCCTGGTCGGCGTGGCGCAGCAGGGCGTCGGCGTCGGCTTCGTCCTGCGGGAACACCGTAAAACCGATGCTGGCGGTGACCACCACACGCTCGGTATCCAGCGTGTAAGGGGCCGAGATGCTTTCCATCACCCGGTGCAGCATGCGCTCGCAGCCGTCCACGGATTCCAGCTCGGGCATGAGGATCACGAACTCGTCTCCGCCCAGGCGCGCCACCGTGTCCATGGGACGTAGCGCACGCGTCAAGCGGCCCGCCACCACCACCAGCAGGCGATCGCCCGCCCCGTGGCCCAGGCGGTCGTTCACGGGCTTGAAGCCATCCAGGTCCAGGTAGGCCACGCCCAGCTGCCGGCCGCTCTGGCGGGCCTGGTCCATGCATTCCTGCAGCTTGCGGGCCAGCAGCACGCGGTTGGGCAGGCCGGTGAGCGCATCGAACAGGGCCAGCCGCTGCAGCAGCACCTCTTGCTCGCGCTGGGGCGTCACGTCAATGGCCACTCCCAGCATGCGGGCGGGGCGGCCCGCCTCGTCAAAGCCCACGATCTTGCCCAGATTGCGCAGCCACCGCGCGGGGTCGCCCG
This sequence comes from Acidovorax sp. Root275, assembly GCF_001428965.1. Lineage (NCBI taxonomy): Bacteria > Pseudomonadati > Pseudomonadota > Betaproteobacteria > Burkholderiales > Comamonadaceae > Acidovorax > Acidovorax sp. Root275. The sequence continues at coordinate 1,202,885 of NZ_LMJH01000001.1, forward strand.
CCTGGTTCACGCGCAAGGTGGCGTCAAACGGGGTGCCCGGGTGGGCGGTGTGGCGGGCCAGTTCGCTGGTGATGCGGTCGATGTCGTCGGGCGCAATGCCTGCCGTCCATTGCATGGGTGCCAGCGGGGTGCGCGGCGTGTCCAGGCCCCGCATGGCCCGCCAGCGGCTGTCGCCGGTGACGGTGCCGGTCTGCAGGTTCCAGTCCCACAGGCCCAGCGATGCGGCCGAGATGGTGAGCGAGAGCAGTTCCTCGCGCTCGCGCACCTGCTCTTCGTTGCGTTTGCGGTCGGTGATGTCGTGCACCGAGAACAGCCAGCACGGCTCACCATCGAATTCGGTGGCGCGCATGGATTGCAGCACCGTGCGGGGTGGGCCGCCGCGCACGTTCAAGGTGATTTCGTAGCTGCTCAGGTGCCCCGTGCCACCCTCGGCCTCCAGCAGGCGCGCGCGGTCGACCTCGGTGAAGATGCCCAGCTCGATGGCGGTGCTGCCGATCGCCTCCTCGCGCGGGATGCCCAGCATCTCCACCCAGGCTGGGTTGATGTCCACATAGCGCCCGTCACTGCGGTGCGACAGGCCCATGGGGTAGGGCATGAGGTGGAAGATGCGCGAGAAGCGCTCTTCGGACTGGCGCAGGCGCTGTTCGGCGCGTTTGGCCTCGTCGATGTCCTGCATCACGCCGCGCACCCGGGTGACCCTGCCGTTTTCGACCACGGGCTCGCCGCGCGCACGCACCCAGACCAGGCGGCCGTCGGTGTGCTGCACCTCCATCTCCATGCTCCACTCGGAGCGTTCCAGAATGCTCTGGCGAAAGCGCTCGCGCAGCGGCTCGCGGTAGGCGGGGGCCACGTGGCGGTCGATGTAGTCGCTGGGCAGCGGCGATCCGGGGGGCAGGCCGTGGATGTCAAAACACACGTCCGACCAGTAGACTAGGCCCTTGCCGCGCTCATCCTCCCAGGCCCCCAGCCGGGCCAGCCGGCCAGCCTGCTGCAGCAGGCCGTTGAGGGCACGCAGCTCGTCGCTGGCGCGGTGGGCTTCGGTCATGTCGTGGAAAACGAAAACAAAACAGTTCTCGCCATCCACAAGCACGGAGCGTGCCGACATCAACCCCGGGATGCGGCCACCTGCGCGCTGCGCCACCAGGGGCAGCCGGTCCACCTTGCCATCGCGGCGGAAGGTTTCCACCAGCCGCTTGCGCTCCTGCTCGGAGGCCCAGATGTTCAGCTCGGTGGAGGTACGGCCGATCACCTCTTCGCGCGGGCGGCCCAGCACCTCGCAGAACGCGGGGTTCACGTCGATGTAGCGGCCGTCCGAGATGCGGGAGATGCCTGCAGGATCAGGCAGCGTCTGGTAGAAGGTCGTGTACTTGGCCTCGGACGAGCGCAACGCGTCCTCGGCCGCCCGGTGGGCGGTGATGTCCACGTCCATGCCGATGAGGGCCGCCGGGCGGCCCTTCGCGTCGCGCCGCGCCACCGTGCCACGCGACATGAGCCATCGCCACTGGCCCTCGGTGTCCATCACCCGGAACTCGGCTTCGTAGTTGTCTTCCAGCCCGTCCATGGCCCGCGCCAGCTTGGGGGCATTGCGTTCGGCATCCTGCGGGTGGCGCCGGGCGTACCAGCGCTGCCACAGGTCCGGTGCGGCCAGATCGGCGGCGGTGATGCCGAAGGTCTCGTAGAAGCTGCCGTGGCAGCGAAATTCGCGCCTGACGACATCCCATTCCCAGTGCCCGCCCCCCATGGAGTCCAGCACCAGCCGCAATCGCTGCTCCTGCTGCGCGAGTGTCTGCTGAATGTCGCTGCGCGAAAGCTCGGAGCGCGCCTTGCTGGCCAGCAGCAACCGGCCAACGCCCAGCATGAACACCCCGGCGCCATGGTGCCATGGCAGGTTGCGAGTCAGGTCGGGCGCGCTGCCGGCGGCCCAGAGGCTGCCGGCCACCGCCAGGGGCAGGGTCAGCGTCAGCCCGATGAGCGCGGCCCATTTGGGCACATGCAGGCGGTGCCCCACCTTGCGCCACAGCACCCCGGTGGCCACGGCCGCCGCCAGCACGGCGCTGGCGGGCACCACATCGGACACATCGGCCGACAGCGCCGCCACCAGGGCGATCAGCGCCGTGACGATGGCCGCAGGGACGCGGAAAAAAAGTGCCAGGAACGCAGCAGCAGTGGGGTAAGCCACCACCCGCAGTTCAGGGGCGTTCCAGCGCAGTGCCTCAAAAGAAATCCAGGACACGAGGCCGCCTGCCAACCCCAGCAGCAGCAAGGTGCGGCGCGATGGGTGCAAGGACTCGTGCGGCGGCAGCCAGGCCAGCAACAGCAGCAGCGACATGAGCGCTGTGGCAGCCAGAAGGGTGTTGTTACCCATGGCAATGTGCCTGTGCACCCACCTGCGGTGGGGTGGCTTGAGGCCCGGGGGGACAGGGCGCGCGGCCGGGAATGTGTGTGGCAATACAGCGCCGCGTGCCGTTGACGGACTTGGTCAGATGGCAAAAGCCCGATGAAAACCCCATGGGCCAAGTTTAGGGCCGTTCTGAAGCGGGCCGGGCCAGCCTGAGTGTCCTGATAAGTCCCGTTGACAACAGGGTGCCGCACACGATCACCAGGGCGCAGCCAACCATCCACGGCGTGATGCGCTCCCCCAGGAACAGTGCGCCATACAGCACGGCAAACACCGGCGCGATGAAGGTCACGGCCAGCGCCCGGCTGGGCCCGGCGCTCTCGATGAGCCGAAAATACAGGATGTAGCCAATGCCCGTGCACAGCACGGCGATGGCGACAATGGCGCCCCAGGCGTGCAGGCCGGGCATTTGCGCCGGCCAGAACCACAACGTGGGCACGGCCAGGCCCAGCGCCGCGCCCAGCTGGCTGCCGGTGGCCGTGGCCAGCGGCGGAATGCCCGTGAGGTAGCGCCGCGCAAAGCTGGCCGACAGGCCGTAGAAGCACGATGCCAGCAGGCAGGCCGCAATGGCCCAGCCGGCGCTGTCGCTCTTGAAGCCGGTGCCCGCCGGCGCGCGCCAGGCCAGCAATGCCACGCCCACAAAACCCAGCGCCAGGCCCACCCAGCGCAGGCGATTGATGCGGTCACCCAGCCACACCCAGGCCACCAGCGCGCCAAACAGTGGCACTGTGGCATTCAGGATGGAGGCCAGCCCGGTCTGGATGTGCATCACGGCCCAGGCAAACAGCGCAAACGGAATGGCAGAGTTGATGACCCCGGCAAACAGGATCGGCCGCCAGTGCTGGCGCAGCGCGGGCCAGTGGCCCTGGCGCAGCATGATGGGCCACAGGAACACGGTGGCCAGTGCCACGCGCAAACCAACCATGGGCAGGGGGCTGAACTCGGCAGCGCCCATTCGCATGAAAAGAAACGATGCGCCCCACAAAGCCGCCAGCAGGATGAATTCTCCGATCCAGGTCGATACAGGCTGGGTTCCCGGGCTGTTCATGCATTTCCTTTGGAGTGGCTTGCGCCGGTGGCGGTTGCGTACGCATTCTCCAGGGTCAGCAAGGCCCTTTTGCGGTCGAGGCCACCGGCGTAGCCGGTAAGGCTGCCGTCCGTGCCCACCACCCGGTGGCAGGGCACGATCACGCTGACCGGGTTGCGCCCCACGGCGGCGCCCACTGCGCGCACGGCCAGGGGACGGCCCAGCTGGCGGCTCAAGGTGCCGTAGCTGGTGGTGGCGCCACGGCCGATGGCCAGCAAGGCGCGCCACACCTCCTGCTGGAACGGCGTGCCACCTGAGAGGTCCAGCGGCAGGTCAAACCCGGCGCGTTCGGCGCGAAGGTATTGCTGAAGCTGGCGTGCTGCTTCCTGCAGCAGCGGGTGGCCGACCGCATCAGCCCAGGCGGCGGGACCATGAAGCTGCAGGCTGGGCTCGTGGCGCTGTCCTTCAAACCAGACACCGGCCAGGCCGGTGGGCGACGCCGCCAGGCGCACGGGCCCCAGCGCGGTGGAGGTGCGCATCTGCACGGTATGGGGATGGAATTGCATGGCTGAATTGGATAGTTTTTTGGATAAATTCGGCAGCCAGCGCTTGGTGGATAAGCGCTAAAAGCTATTATTTTGATAGTGGAGAGGCTGGTGGCACTGCACCCACCAGAGTGCCTGCCGCCCAGGCGCGCAGCACCGCGTAGCTGCGCCAGGGCCGCCATGCCTGCGAGGCCTCGGCAGCGGCGCGGGCCGGGTTCTTGTGCCCTTGCACACCCAAAGCCTTGTGCAGCGCCACGTCCCCGGCCGGGAACGCATCGGGCCAGCGCAGCACGCGCATGGCGATGTACTGCGCGGTCCAGTCACCAATGCCGGGCAGGGCACACAGCGCGGCCGTGGTGGCTGCCACGTCGGCGCCCGCATGCAGCGCCAGGCCCCCGCTGTCCACCGCGCGGGCCAGCGCCACGATGGCGGCCTGGCGCTGGCGCACGATGCCCAGCTGGCCCAGGGTGTCGCCGTCGGCCGCAGCCAGCGTGGCAGCAGTGGGGAACAAGCGGCTCAGTCCGGGCCAGGGCGTGGCGATGGGCTCACCGAGCCGTTCCACCAGCCGCTGGCCCAGGGTGCGCGCAGCGGCCACGGTGATCTGCTGGCCCAGCACGGCACGCACGGCCAGCTCGAAGCCATCGAACGCGCCGGGCACACGCAGCCCGTCCCCGTCCGGGAAATACGGGTGCAGCACGGCGTTGATAGCAGCGGGGTCGGCGTCCAGGTCAAGCATGGCACGGACGCGGCGGATCACGAGCGGCAGCACCGGGTACAGGCTGTCGCTGGTCTGCAGCAGCACCTGGTGGCGGGCCATGTCAAAGCGTGCGCTGAACCAGCCCGTGGTCTCGCCGGGCAGGCCGGTGTGGGCCGGACCGGAATGCCGCAGGCGCACCGTGCGCCGCAGCGTGGCCTCCTCCGGGAGCACCCATTCCACCCCGTGGAACTGCCGCCGTTCAAAAAAGGCCAGCAGCGCGAGCACGTCAAAGGGGGGGCGCCAGGCCAGTCGCAAGGTGCTGGTGGGCTGCTCCCCGGCGGTGGCGCCGCTGCGCCGCAGCTGTGTGGGGTTCAGACCGTAGTGCCCCGAAAACGCCGCATTGAATCGCCGCACGCTCGCAAAACCGCTGGCCAAGGCCACCTGGGTGACGGGCATGCGGGTGTCGGTGAGCAGCTGCTTGGCGGTCAGGAGCCGGCGCGTCTGCAGGTATTGCAGGGGCGAAACGCCCAGGGCCGCCTCAAAAATGCGGCGCAGGTGCCGGTCGCTCACGCCCAGGCGCTCGGCCAGCCGGGCCACGGTGGCGCTGCCTTCGCCGGGCGCGGACGGGGCGGGCCACAGGTCGGGCGCATCCAGCAGGCGCACGGCCTGCTGGACCAGGATGCCACTGGCGTCCTGCACCGACCACACCAGCGCCTGCGGCGCCAGCTCGGGCCGGCAGCGCAGGCAGGGGCGAAAGCCCGCGTTCTCGGCCTGTGCGGCCAGCACAAAAAAGCGGCAGTTCTCGCGCCGGGGCGTGCGCACGGCGCACACGGGGCGGCAATAGATGCCGGTGGAGGTCACCGCCGTGAAAAAATGCCCGTCAAACCGTGCATCCCGCGCCAGCACCGCCAGGTAGCGGCCTTCGTCCAAGGCGGTGTCAGGGGCCTGGGCAACGGATGGGGTGGGGGGGGAGGGCCGATTCATGGGCTGGATCATAGGAGCCGGGGGTGTTTTCACTGGCCGTTTTCGGACATGTGCCTCAGCCCAACGCGAGGGTTTGCCCCCAGTACCCCCGGAGGGCGCGCCTACAATGCAGCGGACTTCCGAAAACAGCCCAACTCCCTACGCGAAAGGCCCCTGCGTGCAGCCCACACCCGCCATTTTCAAAGCCTACGATATCCGCGGCATTGTGCCGTCCACGCTCAACGAAGAAGTTGCTCTCGGCCTGGGCCGGGCCTTTGGCACGGCAGCCCGCGCCGAGGGGCAGACCACCGTGGCGGTGGGGCGCGACGGGCGCCTGTCGGGCCCGGCCATCTCGGGTGCGCTGATCCAGGGGCTGGTGGAGGCGGGCATTGAGGTGATCGATGTGGGCCTGGTGACCACGCCGCTGCTGTACTTTGCAGCCAGCACGCTGTGTGCCAGCGGCATCCAGGTCACCGGAAGCCACAACCCCAGGGACTACAACGGCTTCAAGATGGTGCTGAACGGCCGCGCCATCTATGGCGAAGAAATCCAGCAGCTTCGCCGCACCATGGAGCACGAAACCTGGCAGCTGCTGCCCGGCGGCTCGGTGCGCCATGTGGACGTGCTGCCTGCCTACCGCGAGCGCATCGTGGGCGATGTGAAGCTGGCCCGCCCGATCAAGATCGTGGTGGACTGCGGCAACGGCATTGCCGGTGCGTCGGCGCCGGACATCTTCCGCGCACTGGGCTGCGAGGTGATCGAGCTGTTCTCGGAGGTGGATGGCAACTTCCCCAACCACCATCCCGACCCCAGCAAGCCCGAGAACCTGCGCGACCTGATCGACGCCCTGAAGACCAGCGACGCCGAACTGGGCCTGGCCTTCGACGGCGACGGGGACCGCCTGGGCATCGTGACCAAGGGCGGCACCAACATCTTCCCGGACCGCCAGATGATGCTGTTTGCGCAAGACGTGCTCTCGCGTGTGCCCGGCGGCGAGATCATCTTCGACGTGAAGTGCACCCAGCGCCTGGCGCCCGCCATTGCGGCGGCAGGCGGCGTGCCGGTGATGTTCAAGACCGGCCACTCGCTCATCAAGGCCCGCATGAAAGAGACCAACTCCCCGCTGGGCGGCGAGATGAGCGGCCACATCTTCTTCAAGGAGCGCTGGTATGGCTTTGACGACGGCACCTATGCAGGCTGCCGCCTGCTGGAAATCCTGAGCAAGAGCCGCGACCCGAGCGCCGTGCTCAACGCGCTGCCCACCAGTTTTTCCACCCCCGAGCTGAACGTGGCCTGCGCCGAGGGCGAGCCGCACCGCCTCACCGCCGAGCTGCAGGCCCTGGCGACCGATACCTTCGCCGCGCCCGCCACCATCAGCACCATCGACGGCCTGCGCGTGGACTGGCCGGACGGCTTTGGCCTGATCCGCGCCAGCAACACCACGCCGGTGCTGGTGCTGCGTTTTGAGGGCCACACCACCGAGGCCCTGGCCCGCATCGAAGCCGCCATGCTCGCCCTGCTGCACCGGGTCAAACCCGACGCCCACGTGGGCGCTGCCAGCCACTGACGCGGCGCATCCCCGAACCCGCCGCCCCGCAACCCTCTGTCTCCCCATCAAAACACCCCGCATGAAGCCGACCTTGTCCACCCCTTTGCGTGTCGCCGCTGCCCAGTCGCCCTCGGCGCCGGGCGATGTGGCGCGCAACGTGCAGACCCACCTGGCCTTTGTACGGGCGGCGGTGCACGAACGTGTGTTGGTGCTGGTGTTTCCCGAGCTGTCGCTTACGGGGTATGAGCCGAAGCTGCTGGCGGCCAATGTGCTGTCGGCCGACCACCCCGCGCTGGCCCCTTTGCGGCAGGCGGCCCAGCACCACGGCATCACCCTGGTGGTCGGCGCCCCGGCCGCACCGGTGGTGGAGGGCGCATTGCCTGCCATTGGCGCCTGGGTGCTGGGGGCCGACGGCAGTGCGGCGCTATACCGCAAGCGCCACCTGCACGCCAGCGAGGAGCAGTTCGCCAGTGCCGGCACCGACGACGTCCAGGTGCTGCTGCTGGCCGGTGAACCCACGGGTCTGGCCGTGTGTGCCGACATCACGCACCCCGAGCACGCCCTGGCCGCCAGCAATGCGGGCGCTGGGCTGTACGCGGCGGGTGTGCTGATTTCCGAAAAAGCCTACGGGGCCGAATCGGCCCTGCTGCAGGGCTACGCCCGCGACCACGACATGGCGGTGCTGGCAGCCAACTACAGCGGGCCGTCCGGCGGCTATGTGAGCGCGGGCCGCAGCGCCTTCTGGGCGCCCGGTGGCCACTGCGTGGCAGCCGCGCCCGATGACAGCGCCTGCCTGGTGTGGGCTGCGCGGGGCGACAGTGGCTGGACGGGCGGCGTGGTGGAGCTGATCGGCTGATCCTTTCCGAATGAACGCTGCCCGCGCCCTGTATTCGCTGGTGACCTGGTGCGCGCAGCCCTTGCTGCGCCGCAAGCTGCGCCGCCGCGCCATGGCCGAGCCCGGTTATGCCCATGCGGTGGGCGAGCGGTTTGGCCGGTATCCGGTGCCCATGGACAGCATGGTCTCGCACCACAGCATCGACCCGCTGGGGCAATTTGTCTGGGTCCATGCCGTGTCGCTGGGCGAAACCCGTGCCGCCGCGATCTTGCTGACCCAGCTGCGGGAGCAGCTTCCGGGCATGCGCCTGCTGCTCACCCATGGCACGGCCACCGGACGGGCCGAGGGCGAAAAGCTGCTGATGCCCGGCGATGTGCAGGTGTGGCAGCCCTGGGATACGCCCGGCGCCGTGGCGCGGTTTCTACGCACCTTTCGCCCGGCCATCGGCATCCTCATGGAAACCGAGGTCTGGCCCAACCTGGTGGCAGGCTGCCAGCAGCGTGGCGTGCCGCTGGTACTGGCCAATGCGCGTTTCAACGCCAAGTCGCTGCACAAGGCCCTGCGGCTGGCAGCGCTGGCCCGGCCCGCCTATGGGGGTCTTGCCGCTGTCTGGGCGCAGACCGAGGACGACGCCACCCGCCTGCGGGCCATCGGTGCCCCGGTGCGCGGCGTGTTTGGCAACCTCAAATTCGACGTGGTGCCCGATGCCACCCAAATTGCCCAGGGCCGGGCCTGGCGCTCCCACACCGGGCGCCCCGTGGTCCTGCTGGCGAGCAGCCGCGAGGGCGAGGAGGCGATGTGGATCGAGAATTTCAAGCAAGAACAGGCTCTAGCGCTTGATGGAAAAGCGCCAAATGCTATCAATAGTGAAGCAAGCGGCGTGCAGTGGCTCATTGTGCCGCGCCACCCCCAGCGGTTTGACGAGGTGCAGCAGTTGCTCCTGCGCGCCGGGCTCACCGTGTCGCGCCGCACCCACTGGTCGGCAGAGCCCGAGGCGGCCGACGTGTGGCTGGGCGATTCACTGGGAGAAATGGCGCTGTACTACGGCCTGGCCGATGTGGCCTTGCTGGGCGGCAGTTTTGCGCCCCTGGGCGGTCAGAACCTGATCGAGGCCGCCGCCTGTGGCTGCCCCGTGGTGCTGGGCCCCCATACCTTCAATTTTGCCGAGGCGGCCGAGCTGGCCTGTGCGGCGGGGGCCGCCCAGCGCGTGCCCGACATGGCCGCGGGCATGGCCCTGGCGGGCAGGCTGGCGACGGATGCCACGCAGCAGGCCGCCGCCAGCGGCCGCGCCACCCGTTTTGCCACGGCGCACCGGGGGGCCGCACGGGCCACGGTGCAGGCCATTTTGGGCATCGTGCAACCGGACATGCCACTTCAGGATTGGTGAGGCTGCCAGCCCCCACCGAGGGCCCTGAACACCGCCACCGCAGCACGGGCGGACTCTGTGCGTGCCTGTACCCGCGCATCCGACACGCGCAGCAGGCTTTCGTCGGCTTGCAGGACTTCGATCCGGCTCACCACACCTTTCTGATACGCAGCAAATGAAGCGGCTCGCGCCTGGCCCAGCGAGTCAACCCCTTGGCTCAGCGCCGCCGCGTGCTCTTCGCGTTTCACGAGCGCCGAAAACGCATCCTCCACTTCTTGTGTTGCGCGCAGGGCGGCCAAGCGGTATGCGGCCAGCAGCTCGGCTTCCCGGCCTTTGGCCAACTCGATTTGTGCGTTGATGCGCCCGAAATCAAACAATCGCCAGCGCAGGCCCAGCACGCCGGCGGACTGCGTGGCACCGCTGCTGAAAAGGTTGCCCCCGGAAAGGGAGGTCGCACTGCCAATCAAGCCACTCAACGAAAGCTTGGGGTAGTACTCGGCCATCGCGATACCGATGCGCGCGTTCGATCCCGCAAGGCGGCGCTCGGCCGCAATCAGGTCAGGCCGGCGCGTGAGCAATTCGCCCGGCGATCCGGTGCTGACAATTCGCGGAGCGGCGGGAAGGGCCCCAGCGGCCGCCAGGTCGGCTCGGTGGGTTCCGGGGTGTGAACCCAGCATGACATCCAGGGCGTTCATGGCCGTGTCCAGCCCCGCCTCCAGCACTGGCAAGGCCGCCCGGACTTGGGCAAGCGCACCTTCGGCCTGCCTGCGCTGAAGTTCGGCCGCCAGCCCTTTGCTGTGCAAGAGCGAGACCGTCGAAAACAGCTCTTCCTGGGTCTGAATCTGCCGCCGTGCGAGGTCAAGGCGCATTTGAAGTCCTCGGACGGTGATGTAGACATCGGCTGTCTGCGCGGCCACAGCCAACCGTACCGCCACTGCGGCCGCTTCTGACGCCTGGTACTCGGCCAGTGCGGCTTCGCGCCCACGGCGCAGGCCTCCGGACAAGTCCAGCTCCCAGCTGGCGCCACCGTTCATTTCGTAAGCGCTGCCATGGCGGTTGAAATCCGGCGTGGAATCCAAGACTTGTCCAAGAGGTGTCTCCACGGATTGGTATGCCTTGGCGGCCTGGCCGCTGGCGTAGCCGGACGGTAGCAGCGCAGCGTTCGCAGCCCCCAGCCCTGCACGCGCCTGTGTGACGCGGGCGAACGCCTGCGCGACATCAAGGTTCTGATCGAGCGCCAGTGACACAAACCGGCTCAGCTGCGCATCACCGAAGCCATCCCACCAGACGGCAAGATCCACCGTGCCAGCCGCAGCCCGTTGCTCGACGGTCGTCTGGCCAGGGTACCGTTCCGGCGCGTGCCAGTGAGGGCGCGCGTAGTTCGGGCCCACCGCGCAACCGGCCAAAAGGCAGGCAGCAGTGAGTGCGGCGAGGGTGTGTTTGGTTGGCATGGCAGTTTCCAAGTGTGAATTTGTGACCATAATACCAAATGGTCACTGGTTGTTCATTGAGGAAACTACGGCTAAGCTGCATCCATGAAAAAATCAGACACCCCGGCTGTCCTGACCCGCGGCCCGGCCGACCATGAAGTGAGAGACCAAGTCGTCGCAGCAGCCACCCAGCACTTCAGCCGGTACGGCTATGAGAAGACTACCGTCTCGGACCTTGCCAGAGCCATCGGCTTCTCCAAGGCCTACATCTACAAATTCTTCGAATCGAAGCAGGCCATTGGCGAGATGATTTGCGCCAATTGCCTGCGCGAGATCGAAGGGGAGGTGAGGGCGGCGGTGGCACAAACCGATCTGCCCCCCGAAAAACTGAGGCGGATGTTCAAGACCATCATTGAGGCAAGCCTGCGCCTGTTTTTTCAGGACCGCAAACTGTTTGAGATTGCCACGTCGGCCGCCAGCGAGCGGTGGCCTTCGGTCGTGGCCTATGAGGAGCGCACGCAGAAGCTGATTCAGGACATCCTTCAGGAGGGGCGGCAGAGCGGAGACTTTGAGCGCAAGACGCCCGTGGACGAAACGGCGCTAGCGGTCTACCTCGTGATCCGGCCCTATCTCAACCCTCTGCTGTTGCAGCACAGTTTTGACTACAACCAGGAGGCGCCGGCACATTTGTCGAGCTTGGTTCTGCGAAGTTTGTCCCCTTGATCCAAAAATCCGCTTGTGACTATTGACTAAATTAGTCACAAGAAACAAAATGAAAGTCCTGATCACTTCGTCACTGGGACTTTCATGCTTTGGCGCCGCCTTTCTATCTCTGCCGTCCTCTGCGCATTGCCGTTTGCGCTGATCGCTTGCGGCCATGAGTCGCCGCCCGATCCGCGCACTCAATCACCGCAAGTACGCGTCGCCACGGTCCAAGAGGCCGGCGCCTCGTCGCGAACCTTCACCGGAACCGTAGCGGCCCGGGTTCAGAGCGACCTGGGCTTTCGCGTGCCAGGCAAGGTGCTGGAGCGGCTGGTCGACACAGGGCAGGCCGTCAAACGGGGCCAGGTGCTGATGCGCATCGACCCCGCTGATCTGAGGCTCGCCGTCCATGCGCAGCAGGAGGCGGTGGCTGCAGCCCGGGCACGTGCTCTGCAGACGGAAGGCGACGAGGCCCGCTACCGCGATCTGCGGGGCACGGGCGCGATATCGGCCACGGCCTACGATCAGGCCAAGGCGGCGGCGGACGCTGCGAAAGCCCAACTCAGTGCCGCCGAGGCGCAGGCCGACCTGGCTCTCAACGCGCGCCGCTATGCAGAGCTGGTGGCAGACAGCGATGGCGTGGTCGTGGAAACGCTGGCCGAACCCGGCCAGGTCGTGAACGCCGCTCAAGTGGTGGTGCGAATGGCGCGGGGAGGTCCGCGCGAAGCCGTCGTACAACTCCCGGAAACCGTGCGCCCCGCAGTCGGTTCCGCCGGGCAGGCCACATTGTTTGGCAAAGAGGGCGTGGTGGTGCCCACCACACTGCGGCAGCTTTCGGATGCCGCCGACCGGTTGACCCGCACCTTTGAGGCGCGCTATGTGCTCAAAGGCGAACTCGCCAACGCCCCCCTGGGCGCCACGGTCAGTGTCCGGATTCTGGATGCAGCGTCTGCTGCGCCTGACGATCTACTGGTGCCTATTGGCGCGCTGATCGACATGGGCAAGGGCCCGGGAGTCTGGGTCATCCGCGGCGCGCCCGCCAAAGTCTACTGGCAGCCCGTTGCGGTCGGCCACCTGACGGACAGTGGCGCGCGCATCACCGGCAAACTCCAGCAAGGGGAGCAAATCGTTGCGCTGGGTGCGCATTTGTTGCACGAAGGTGATCAAGTGACGGTGGCCGACCGGGCCGATGCCGCTGCAGCAGGAGTCCGCCCGTGAGCGCAAGCCGCTTCAACCTGTCGGCGCTCGCGGTGCGCGAACGCTCCATCACCCTGTTCCTGATCGCCCTCATCACACTGGCGGGACTGGTGGCGTTTCTCCAACTGGGCCGGGCGGAAGACCCAGCCTTCACCGTGAAGGTGATGACCATCGTGACCGCGTGGCCCGGCGCCTCCGCGCAGGAAATGCAGGACCAGGTCGCCGAAAAGATCGAAAAGCGGCTGCAAGAGTTGCGTTGGTACGACCGCTCCGAAACTTACACCCGGCCTGGCCTGGCGTTCACGACGCTGACGTTGCTCGACAGCACACCGCCTTCACTGGTGCAGGAGCAGTTCTACCAAGCCCGCAAGAAGGTGGGGGATGAAGCGGGCAACCTACCGTTGGGTGTGATCGGGCCCATGGTCAACGACGAATACGCGGATGTGACGTTTGCGCTGTACGCGCTCAAGGCGAAGGGCGAAGCACAGCGCCTGCTGGTGCGGGACGCCGAGACGCTGCGCCAGCGGCTTTTGCATGTGCCTGGGGTGAAGAAGGTCAACATTACGGGCGAACAATCCGAGCGCATCTATGTCGAGTTTTCGCACGAACGCCTGGGCACTCTGGGCATCAGCCCGCAGGACGTGTTCGCGGCACTCCACAGCCAGAACGCCCTGACACCTGCAGGGTCCGTTGACACCAAGGGCCCGCAAGTGTTCATCCGCCTGGATGGCCCGTTCGACGAACTCCAGAAGATCCGCGACACGCCGGTGTCAGCGCAAGGCCGTACCCTCAAGCTGTCGGACATAGCCACGGTCCAGCGCGGCTATGAAGACCCGGCGACCTTCATGATCCGCAATGGTGGCGAGCCTGCGTTGCTGCTCGGCGTTGTCATGCGCGAGGGCTGGAATGGGCTGGACCTGGGCAAGGCGCTGGATGGTGAGGTGAGCGCCATCAACGCTGACCTGCCGTTGGGTATGGGCCTGACCAAGGTCACGGACCAGGCCGTCAACATCAGCGCCTCGGTCGATGAGTTCATGGTCAAGTTCTTTGCCGCACTGCTCGTGGTCATGCTGGTGAGCTTTGTCAGCATGGGCTGGCGCGCAGGCCTGGTGGTCGCGGCTGCCGTGCCACTGACCTTGGCGATCGTCTTCGTGGTGATGGCTGCGACGGGCAAGAACTTCGACCGCATCACGCTGGGGTCGTTGATTCTGGCACTCGGACTCTTGGTGGATGACGCCATCATCGCGATCGAAATGATGGTCGTGAAGATGGAAGAGGGCTACAGCCGTGTGGCCGCGTCCGCTTACGCCTGGAGCCACACCGCTGCCCCCATGCTCTCCGGCACACTGGTCACGGCGGTTGGTTTCATGCCCAATGGCTTCGCAGCATCGACTGCGGGCGAATACACCAGCAACATGTTCTGGATCGTCGGCATTGCGCTCATCGCGTCTTGGGTCGTTGCGGTGGTTTTCACGCCCTACCTGGGTGTCAAGCTGCTACCCGACTTCAAAAAGGTCGAGGGAGGCCATGCCGCGATCTATGACACGCAGCGCTACAACCGCTTGCGCCAGGTGTTGGGGCGCGTGATCGCCCGCAAATGGCTCGTCGCCAGCGCCGTGGTCGGTCTTTTCGTGGTGGCCATCCTGGGCATGGGTATCGTCAAAAAACAGTTCTTCCCGATCTCGGACCGGCCAGAAGTTCTGGTCGAGGTACAGATGCCCTACGGCACATCGATCACGCAGACCAGCGACGCAACCGCAAAGGTGGAGGCATGGCTGGCGAAGCAGGCAGAAGCCAGCATCGTCACAGCCTATGTCGGACAGGGCGCGCCGCGTTTTTACTTGGCGATGAGCCCAGAGCTTCCCGACCCTTCGTTTGCCAAGATCGTGGTCAGCACGGGCAGCCAGGAAGAGCGTGATGCGTTGAAGCACCGGCTGCGCCAGGCAGTTGCCGACGGGCTGGCCCCTGAGGCGCGGGTGCGAGTTACTCAGCTCGTGTTCGGCCCGTATTCACCGTTTCCGGTCGCCTACCGGGTCATAGGCCCCGACACCGACAAGCTTCGCGAAATAGCGGCCGAAGTGCAACAGGTCATGACCACCAGTCCGATGATGCGCACAGTCAATACCGACTGGGGTACGCGCACGCCCACTCTGCACTTCACTTTGAACCAGGACCGGCTGCAAGCGCTAGGCCTGACCTCCAGCGCGGTGGCGCAGCAACTGCAGTTCTTCCTGAACGGTGTGCCTGTCACCGCCGTGCGCGAGGACATTCGCACGGTGCAGGTGGTAGCCCGCTCGGTGGGTGACGTCCGGCTCGACCCTGCAAGGATTGCGGATTTCACGCTGTCTGGCGCCAATGGCCAACGCATACCACTGTCTCAGGTTGGGAAAGTCGATGTGCGCATGGAGGAGCCCGTCCTGCGCCGGCGCGACCGGATGCCGACGATCACCGTGCATGGCGATATCGCCGATGGCGTGCAGCCTCCAGATGTTTCCACCTCCATCACCGCGCAGCTGCGGCCCGTCATGGACAAGTTGCCAGGCGGCTACCGCATCGAAGAAGCCGGCTCCATCGAGGAGTCGGGCAAGGCGACCCAAGCCATGTTGCCCCTCTTTCCCATCATGCTGGCGGCCACGTTGCTCATCATCATCTTCCAGGTGCGCTCGATCTCCGCGATGGTCATGGTCTTTTTGACGAGCCCGCTAGGTCTGATTGGCGTAGTACCCACCCTGCTGGTCTTCGGCCAGCCGTTCGGCATCAATGCGCTGGTGGGCCTGATTGCGCTGTCAGGCATCCTGATGCGCAATACGCTCATCCTGATAGGACAAATCGATCACAACCAGCAAGAGGGACTGGAACCGTTCCAAGCGGTGGTTGAGGCGACCGTGCAGCGTGCCCGCCCGGTGATCCTGACGGCACTCGCGGCGATCCTGGCCTTCATCCCTCTGACCCATTCGGTGTTCTGGGGGGCTCTTGCGTACACGCTGATTGGGGGCACATTGGCCGGGACGGTTCTGACGCTTGTATTCCTGCCCGCCATGTATTCCATCTGGTTCCGGATTCGGCCCGACGACAACAAACCCCTTGTGGCCAGGGAGACGCCGGTGTGAACGGGCGAAAGCGCCCGTCGGCAGACCCGGAAACTGTGCCCAACGGCCCTCGTGTGCCGCTGAGCCGTCTGCATAACCCCCCCCCAAGGAGCCAGCGCTGTGTCGAACTCCCCAGTTGTCGTTGTGGCCGGTGTCTCATCGGGCATTGGCCGCGCCGTGGCCACCAAATTCTCAGAGCAAGGCTGCTGGGTTTTTGGCACCGCCCGCAATCTTGCAAAGACCGCATGCCCACAGGCCCCGTCGATTCAAGCCTGCGAAAAACGCTTGGGCTTGGCTGAATCAGCGCCCGGGGTTCGGGGGCATGCGGACTTTGTGGCGAGGTTCCTCGCTACAGGCAGCGGATAGCCGGGGGCCGGCAAGCGGCCTTCTCTCGCCCCGCGCCGTGCCGCCCTATAGCCCCTTTATTTGACCAGCAGCGCGTTGATCGCCTCGACGTCCTGCTGCGTCAGCGTGCCTGCTGCCTGGCGCAGCTTGAGCGTGCCCAGCAGCACGTTGTAGCGGGCCTGGGCCAGGTCACGCTTGGTCTGGAACAGCTGGCTTTGGGCGTTCAGCACGTCGATGTTGATGCGCACACCCACCTGGTAACCGAGCTTGTTGGCATCGAGCGCGCTCTGGCTGGAGGCTTCGGCCGCTTCCAGGGCCTGCACCTGGCCCTGGCCGGACTGCACGCCAAAGAAGGCGGCGCGCGTGGCCTGGGCCACGTTGCGGCGGGTGGTTTCGAGGTCGGCTGCGGCTTTTTCTTCCAGCGCCAGCGTTTCCTTGACACGGTTTTGCACCGAGAACCCAGCGAACAGCGGCAGGTTGAAGGCCACGCCCACACTGGCGCTGTTGGTGCGGTTGTTCACGCCGGGCGAGGTGATGGTGCCGTTCGGGTTGCGCGTGATGTTGTAGCCCACCTGCAGGTCCAGGGTGGGCAGGTGGCCGGTTTCGGCCTTCTTGGTTTCCAGCCGGGCAATGTCCAGCGCGATCGCGGCCTGGCGCACACCGGGCTGCTGGTCGCGTGCTGTATCGACCCAGGTCGCCACGTTATCGGGCTGCGCCGTGGGCAATTGCACGGGCAGCGCCAGTGGCTGGGGCTTGGTGCCCGTGATGCCCACCAACTGGTCCAGGGCCAGGCGCTTCACGCGCAAGTCGTTTTCAGCGGCGATTTCCTGTGCAACCACCAGATCGTAGCGGGCCTGGGCCTCGCGCGAGTCGGTGACGGTGGTGGTGCCCACCTCGAAGTTGCGCTTGGCGGAGGCGAGCTGTTCCGACACGGCAGCTTTTTGTGCCTGCACGAAGGCCAGGGTGTCTTGCGCCGCCAGCACGTCAAAGTAAGCCTGGCTCACACGCACCAGCAGGTCCTGCGTGGCGGCGTCGAGCTGCGCCTGCGCCACATCGATGCCGCGCTGGCCTTGCTCCAGCGTGATGCGGTTGGCGGGACGGTACAGCGGCTGCGATGCCTGCACGCCCAGGGTCTGTGTGGTGCCGGTGTTTTCGATGGGCGGGCGGCTCAGCTCCACATTGGCGCGGCTGAGTCCGGCCGTGAGCCCGGCGCTGGGCAGCAGGCCTGCGCGGGCCTGGTCGGCGCGGCGGGACGCCGCATCGAGCTGGGCGCGGGCCGACTGCCAGGTCGTGTCATAAGTGCGGGCCGATTCCACGAGGTCCACCAGGCTCTGGGCGTGCACCGGGGCGCTCAGCGCCGCGCCGAGCGCCAGGGACAGAAGGGACAGGGAGCGGGGCCGGTGCGGTGTCATGGGGGTCCTTCGGGAGAGTCTGCGGTTCGAAATGGGAGCGAAACAGGTCAGAGGGTGGCGAGGCGGCACGTGCGACCCTCCATCAGTAGCGGGGTACGGCGGGGTCGTTTTCATGCGACCACGCATCGATGCCGCCCGTGATATTGGCCAGCTGCTCAAAACCGTTGTGCTGCAGGAACGCGGCCACGCGCAGGCTGCGTGCGCCGTGGTGGCACAGGCAGGCAATGGGGCGGGCAGGGTCCAGCTCGGCCAGGCGCGCTGCCAGCTCCCCCATGGGGATGGCCACCAGCTCAAAGCCGTCCGCGCGCACGCTGGCCGTCTGCAGCTCCCAGGGTTCGCGCACGTCCAGCACCAGGGGCTGGCTGCCTTCGGGTGCGGCGGCAAACCAGGCAGACAGCTGGGCGGGGCGGACGTGATCGATCATGCAGAACTCCGAAGGATGAAATCAGACTCAGAACGTGAAGCCGGACGGCTCGGGGAAGTTCACCAGGCGTGGTGCGATGGTGTCCCAGGGCGACGTGGTCTCGAAACGGTCACCGGTGCGGCGGGTCAGCGTGAAGCGCATCACGGGTTCGCCACCCACAATGCCGCCCAGGCGGCCACCGTCGCGCAGCAGTGAGAGCAGGGCGGTGGGCACTTGGGCCACCGATCCGCTGAGCACGATCACGTCAAAAGGGCCGTCGGGAATGGCGTCACGGGCGCCGTCGTTCAGGCGCACATCGGCGTTCTGGATGCCCGCATCGCGCAGGTTCTCGCGGGCCATTTCGGCCAGTTCGGGGTTGATTTCGAGGGATACCACACGTTCGGCGCGGTGGGCCAGCAGGGCGGCCATGTAACCCGAGCCGGAGCCAATCTCCAGCACTCGGTCGGTCGGTTTGATCTGCAGGTCCTGCAGGATGCGGGCTTCCACGCGCGGCTGCAGCATGCTGTGGCCCAGGCGCACGGCCTCTTCGGCGTCGTTGCCCAGCAGGGGCACTTCAATGTCCATGAACGCCAGGCTGCGGTAGGCCGGGGGCACAAAGTCTTCGCGGCGCACCACGGCCAGCAGGTCGAGCACATCGGCGTCGAGCACGTTCCAGGGGCGGATCTGCTGCTCGATCATGTTGTAGCGGGCCTGCGCAATAGGATCGCTGATGTTGGCGGACGTGTTCAGGGGCATGTTCATGGAATTTCTCCGTGGGAGGCAGGTGTCGGGACGATCAGGACAAACCCTTGATTTTAGGCGCTGCCGGGGCCCGGCCGAACTTGCGCAGCGCCCACTGTGCCAAGTCGTCCATGTAGCAATACACCACCGGCACCACCACCAGCGTCAGCAAAGATGAGGTGATCACCCCGCCAATCACGGCCTGGCCCATGGGCGCGCGCTGCTCCGAGCCTTCCGATAGCGCAAAAGCAAGCGGCACCATGCCGAAGATCATGGCCAGCGTGGTCATGAGGATAGGGCGCAGGCGCACACGCGCGGCCAGCAGCAGGGCGTCCGCGCGGGGCAGGCCGGGCACGGTGCGGCCCTCGTCGTCCACATGTTCCTCGCGGGCACGGATCGCAAAGTCCACCAGCAGGATGGCGTTCTTGGTCACCAGGCCCATCAGCATCACCACGCCGATGATGGAGAACATCGACAGCGTGGAGCGGAACATCAGGAGCGCCAGCACCACGCCGATCAGCGTGAGCGGCAGCGAGGTCATGAGCGCCAGCGGCTGCAGGAAGCTCTTGAACTGGCTCGCCAGGATCATGTAGATGAAGATGATGGCCATGGCCAGCGCCGAGATGGCGTAGCCAAACGATTCCGCCATGTTCTTGGTGGAGCCGCTGAACTGGTAGCGGTAGCCGGGCGGAAAGCTCACGCTCTCCAGCGCCTTCTTGATGTCATTGGACACCTCGCCCGCCGAGCGCTGGGCCACATTGGCGTTCACGGCCACTTCGCGGGTCAGGTCGCGCCGGTTGATCTGGTTGGCACCAGTGGATTCGGTCACGCGGGCCACCTGGTTCAGGCGCACGATGCGGGTGGTGCCATCGGTGGCCGTCAGGGCAAAGGGCAGGCGCTCCAGGTCGGCCGGGGCGGTGCGGGCCTCGGGGGCCAGGCGCACATTCACGTCATAGGTCTGGTCGTCCGGAGCACGCCAGTTGCCCACCGTGGTGCCTGCCACCAAGGTGCGCAGCGATGCGGCCATGGGTGCCACGGAAAGGCCCAGGTCGGATGCCACTTCGCGCCGCACGTCGAGGGCGATCACGGGCTTATCGGGCTTTGCGCTGGTGTCCAGGTCCACCAGGCCGGGGATGTCGCGGATCTTTTCGGTGACCACCTTCGTCAGGCGCTCCAGCTCCTGCAGGTCAGACCCCTGCAGCGAAAACTCCACCTGCTTCTGGCCACCCACCGCATCGAGCAGGCCCACGTGGGTGATGGTGATGCCCGGTACCGTCTTGAGGCGCTCGCGCAGCACGTCAGACATCTGGTCCACGCTGCGGCTGCGGTCCTTGCGGTCCACCAGGCGCACATAGATATTGGCGTAGATCTTGCCCTGGGCATTGCCCGTGTTGATGGTGGCCAGCGTGTAGCGCACCTCGGGCATCTCGCGCAAGATACCTTCCACCTGCCGCGCTTTGGCCTCGGTGGTTTCGAGCGACGAGCCCACGGGGGTATAGAAATTGAGCGATGTTTCCGAGAAATCGGCCTTGGGCACGAACTCGGTGCCCAGCAGCGGCACCATGAAGACGCTCAGCACAAAAATGGCCAGCGCAATGCCCATCGTGGCCAGCTTGTGCACCAGCGACCAGCGCAGGATGCGCTGGTAGCCCTCTGCCAGCGCGTCGGTGGCTCGGTCGAACCAGCCGGTGACGCGGCCGATGGTCTTGTCGTAGAAGGTGACAGGCTCTGTCTTCTGGCCGTGGGCGTGGATGCTCGGGTCATGCCAGATGCTCGACAGCATGGGGTCGAGCGTGAAACTCACAAACATCGAGATCATCACAGCCGCGACGATGGTGATGCCGAACTCGTGGAAAAACTTGCCGATGATGCCGCCCATGAAGCCGATGGGCATGAACACCGCCACGATGGACAGCGTGGTGGCCAGCACCGCCAGGCCAATCTCCTGCGTTCCGTCCATGGCGGCGGCGTAGGCGCCTTTGCCCATCTGCACATGGCGCACGATGTTCTCGCGCACCACGATGGCATCGTCGATCAACAGGCCCACGCACAGCGAGAGCGCCATCAGCGTGATCATGTTGATGGTGAAGCCAAACATGTTCATGAACAAAAACGTGCCGATCAGTGCAATCGGCAGCGTCAGCCCGGTGATCACGGTGGAGCGCCAGGAGTTCAGGAACAGGAAGACGATCAACACCGTGAGGATGGCGCCCTCGATCAGCGTCTGGCGCACGTTGTTCACCGCCACGCGGATGGGGCGGGCGCTGTCGCCAATGGTCTCCAGCCGCACGCCAGGGGGCAGCTGGTTTTTCAGCTCCACCACGGCGGCGCTCAGGCCATCCACCACTTCAATGGTGTTTTCGCCCTGCGACTTCTGCACCGACAGCAGCAGCGTGCGCTGGCCGTTGTACAGGGCCAGGCTCTCGACCTCCTGCGCGCCATCGTTCACACGGGCGACCTGGTCCAGCCGCACAGGGGCCCCGTTTTTGCGGGCCACAATGATCTTGCCGAAATCTTCAGGGCGCTCCATGCGCGCATCGATCTGCACCACGCGCTCCTGCGCGAGAGACCGGATGGAGCCTACGGGCAGGTCCTGGTTCTCGTTGCGCACGGCGGTGGCCACCTGGTCGGGTGTCACGCCAAAGGCTTCGAGCGCCTGCGGGTTCAGGTAGATGTTGATCTCGCGCTTGGTGGCGCCCACCAGGTTCACGGCGCCCACGCCGCGCACGTTCTCCAGGCGTTTCTTCAAGATCTGCTCGGCCCAGGTGGTCAGTTCGACGGCGCTGCGCGGCTTGACACCCGCCGTGTCTTCTGGCAGCACGGCCAACGACCACACGGCCCTGCTGGCGGGGTCAAAGCGCAGCACACGCGGCTCCTTGACCTCGGTGCGCAGCAAGGGGCGCACGGTGGCGACCTTCTCGCGCACGTCTTCAGCGGCCTTGCGGCCATCGATGTGGAGCTGGAACTCGATGATGACAACGGCCGTGCCCTCATAGCTGCGCGAGGTGAGAGCGTTGATGCCCGCAATCGAGTTGACGCCTTCCTCGATCTTCTTGGTGACTTCGCTCTCGACGATTTCAGGCGACGCACCGGGGTAGTCCACGGTGACCACCACCACCGGGAAGTCGATGTTCGGAAACTGATCGACCTTGAGGCGCTGGTAGGAGAACAGGCCCAGCACGACGATGGCGAGCATCACCATCGTGGCGAACACGGGGTTTTTCAGGCTGACTTTGGTGAACCACATGGTGCGTCAGTGCTATCAGGGGGCTGCGCGGGATGCTGCTGGCAACGCCGTGGGGACCGCTGCGGCAGCCACCGCCACGGCCGTGCCCTCGCGCAATTGGCCGATCCGGCCCGCAATGACCACCGTGCCTTCGGGCACACCTTCCACCGCCACCAGGGTCTGGCCGCCCACCACGGCACGCGTGCCGGTCTTGACCTCTGCATAGGCCACGCGGCCATCCTTCAGTGTTTGCAGATAGGGCGCGGGCTTGTCGGTGCGCACGGCATCCAGCGGCACGGCCAGCACGTCGGCCCGCCCGGTATCCAGCGTGCCCTGCACGAACAGGCCTTGTCGCAGTGGCGTGGCGCCGGGGGCCTGCTCCACCCGCAGGTAGACGGGCACCGTGCGGCTGCCGGCCTGGGCGCTGGGGTTGATGCGCACCACGGTGGCAGGCACCGGGGCCGCGATGCCCTCGATGGTGAGTTGCGCCTTTTGGCCCACCCGCACCGCGACCGAATCCGCCGGATTGAGCAGTGCCTCGAGCTCCAGCCGCGACAGGTCCACCACCTCGATGATGCGGGCGTCCACCGCCACGCGCTCGCCCGGCTGGGCCAGGCGCTGCGCCACCAGCCCGCTGATGGGGCTCTTGAGCACCGTGTCCTCCAGCGCCTTGCGTGCCACGTCGGCCGCTGCCACGGTGGCCTGGTAGCTGGATTGGGCCGCCTCGAGGCTGGCCTGCGAGGTGACCAGTGCTGTGGCCGAGATAAATCCCTGGTCCACCAGTGCCCGGTTGTTGGTGTACTGGCGCTGGTTGATCTCCACCTGGGATTTGGCGGCGTCGGCCTGCTGCTGCGCCTGGCGCAACCGTGCGCGGGCTTCGGTGGGGTCGATGCGGGCCACTTCCTGCCCGGCCTTCACGCTGTCGCCCTCGCGCACCGTGAGACCTTGCAATTCACCGCCCACGCGGGCCTTGACCATGGCCGAATCCACCGCCCGCAAGGCCCCGGACACCGGCACCCCGAGAGAGAGGTTCTGCCGCCGCACTGGCAACACCTCGTCGGCGGCCACTTGCAGCGGCGCCTGGGCGCGCTGCGCCGTGGCTTCGGTCAGCGCCTTTTGCTGCGCCTGCCGCGCCGCCATGGCACGCCACACGCCGCCACCGAGCAAGACAACAACGACGGCTGCCGCCATCCAGAGAATCCAGCGTTTCATGGTCAGGTACCGCGTGAGGGCGGCAAAGAAGGAGAGGAAGGGGAGGGGATGGGAGGCGACGCCGGGGGCCGCACCAGCAGCCCATGCAGCACGTTGTCGATCTGCGCCTCGATATACAACTCAGGCCGCAGGCCCAGCGAGTCTGGAATGCAGGCCCCCACCGAGTGCTTCCACATCATGAGGAAGATCATGGGCGCCAGCACCACGTGCACGATGTAGTCCAGTGGCACGGGGCGGAACTCGCCGCGCTCGATGCCGCGCTCGACGATGCGGCGGATCAGCGCCTGCCCCGGCAAAATCACTTCCTGCTGGTAGAACTCGGTAATCTCCGGGAAATTCTGGGCCTCGCTGAACATCAGCTTGGTGATGCCCGAGGCCTTGGTGGCGCCGATGCGTTCCCACCACACCTGGTAGCAATACTGCAGCAGTTCGCTTGTGTTGCCCTCAAAGGACTCCAGCTCCCCACGCCACTCTTCAAAGCGGCCCGCGATGTTGTGGCGCACCACGGCTTTGAACAGCTCTTCCTTGCTGGGGAAATACAGAAACAGCGTGCCTTTGGACACCCCGGCCCGCGCCGCCACTTCATCCACCCGCGTCGCAGCAAACCCCTTTTCCACAAAAAGATCCAGCGCGGCCTCCAGCAGCTCACCCGGGCGGGCTTCCTTGCGGCGCTCGCGTTTGGTGCCAGCAGGGGCATTGGGTGGGGTGGATGTGGGGGACAAGGGGTGAATTTCGTTAATGACTGACCGGTTAGTAATGTAGCAAGCATGAACTGGAGCGTCAATTCATAATCTTCAGGTTTTGTACCCAAGGACCACCATGACTTTGCAAACCATCACCCTGGGCGGCGGCTGCTTCTGGTGCACCGAAGCCGTGTTCGACCGCGTGCGCGGCGTCACCGACGTGGAAAGCGGCTACACCAATGGCCACACCCTCAATCCCAGCTACGAACAGATCTGCCAGGGCGACACCGGCCACGCCGAGGTGGTGCGGCTGACGTTCGATGCCGATGAGATCAGCCTGGAGGAGATCCTGGAGATCTTCTTCCATACCCACGACCCGACCACCCTCAACCGCCAGGGCAACGACGTGGGCACGCAGTACCGCAGCGGTATCTATTACGAAACCCCCGAGCACGGCGACATCGCCAACGACATGGTCCGCCAGATGTCACAAGACAAGTTGTTTGGCGCGCCCATCACCACTGAGGTGAAGCCGCTGGCCAACTACAGCACGGCCGAGGCCTACCACCAGGATTACTTTGCCAACAACCCCAACGCAGGATATTGCGCGTTTGTGGTGGGGCCGAAGGTGGAGAAGTTCAGGAAGACGTTTGTGCGGTATTTGAAGGACCAATGACTGCACTGGTGGCAGCCGGCTGCTCCGCCACGCCCGCAGGGTGGCGACAACCATCCCTGGTTCCCAAGTGCAAACTGCATATCCAACAGCCAACAGCCAGTGGCATCGGCCAGCCATCTTGTCATCTGGCGTGCCGTGGCCTGCTAACAATCCGACTCAGGCACTGGCTGCCCGGCGCTCCCGCAGCAGGCCCACGGTCAACACCACGAAGACCGCGACTGCCATGGCGAAATAGAGCGAGACCGCTACCGGGCTGCCCGTGAGTTGGGCTCGGCGGGTGTCGTAGTCAATGACTCGCCGGCCACCGGATTCCAGCTGGTAAATGGTGTTGAGGTAGTCCGGCTCAAACCAGACCCTGACGCTTTGGCCGTTCAACTGCTGAAGCGATTCCCCGGCGGCATCCCCTTTGTTCACAAAGTATTGCGCCTGGGTAACCGTCCGGTCTTCGCCGCGAAGGGTGAGCCGCACCGCGTAGCTCGACTTCACGTTGTTCTCGATTCCTAGTTGCTCGACCTTTGCGTCCAGCACGGTGAGCCGGGCCAAGGGAGGAGGGCCGCTGAAAAAATGCAGCACTACGACAAGTACGGCCACCAGTCCGGAAAAGGCGGCGATGCGCCCCTTTTTGGATGCGCTATAGAGCAGAAACCAGGATTTCAAAACCATCTCGATCCGCCTCAAAGGATTGCCGCCTATACACCAAGGGCTGGGCAGTATATTGCTCCGAGAGGCCGGCGGACAAAGCCAGAGGACGCGATTCTTCGTGTCGACAGTCGCTCACCAGACCGCGGGGACCATGCGCGAACGTCAACTTGGCGCGTAGCGTACGTTCGTTCAATTGATTGGCTCCGCAGAGACCGGGTGGGTCCGGGCATAATGCAACCCAATTGCGTTACAGGCCTTGCCTGCTCGCTGCATCCCGCCATGCCCCTCGCCCCAACCTCTTCATCCCCACACCGCCAGCCCTGGTCGCTCCCGCCCGGTATGCGCGCCACCCGCGCCACGCGGGCGCTGGCGGCGCTGTACGAAGCGCGTCCTGACGCAGCGCTCTCCGAACCCGAGGTAGAGACCGCCCTCGCCATGGCTGGCGCCCCCATCAACAAGGTCACCGTGTACCGCATGCTCGACCGTTTTGCCGCTGCGGGCCTGCTTCACAAGCAGGTCGATGCCGCCCGCGTCACCCGATACGCACGGGCCCCCCAAGGTGAAGAGGGCGCCGCCCCACGTTTTGAATGCGACGACTGCCACCGCCAGTTCCGCCTGTCGCAGGGCTCCGCCAAGGTGCAGACCGCTCTCAAGCAGGTGCTGCAGGCGCTGGCCACGGCCGGGCATGAGAGCCTGGCCGTGGACATTGCGGTCCACGGGCGCTGTGCAGACTGCGCGCACCCTTCCGAGAGCGCCGCCGCATGATCCGCACCCGGGGCCTTGCTTATACCTACGCCACGGGCGGCGCTGCGCCGCTGCGCTTCCCCGACGTGGACTTGCGCCAAGGCGGCACCTTGCTGCTGCGCGGGCGTTCTGGCTCGGGCAAATCGACCTGGCTTTCGCTGATGGCCGGGCTGCGCGGTGCCAGCGGGGGCGACCTGTTTGTGGCGGGCACCCAGCTGGGCACGCAGCGCGGGGCCGAGATCGATGCCTGGCGCGCGCGCAACATTGGTTTTCTGCCGCAGAAGCTGTACCTCAGCAGCGCGCTTTCGGTGGCCGACAACCTGGCGCTGGTCTACTTTGCGGCCGGGTTGCCGCGCGACGATGCAGCCATCCGCCGCGCTCTGGCGCAGGTGGGCGTAGCCGAGCTGGCGGCACGCAAGCCGCACCAGCTTTCGGGCGGGCAGGCGCAGCGTGTGGCGCTGGCGCGGGCCGTGCTGCTGGCGCCACAACTGCTGCTGGCCGACGAGCCCACGGCCAGCCTGGACGACGAGGCCGCTGCCGACGCGCTAATGCTGCTGCAGCAAAGCGCTGCCGCCTGTGATGCCAGCCTGGTGATTGCCACGCACGACCAGCGTGTGGTGCAAGCCCTGGCCGATGTGCAGACGCTGGATTTGAATGAAATGGGCGTCCAGCGCTTGATAGATAAGCGCGAGCAGCTATGAATTCAGGAGTCTTCAAACTGGCGCGCCTGTCATGGCGCTACTTGTGGTCCCGCCCGCTGGCGGCGGTGCTGAACCTGCTGGTGCTCACGCTGGGCCTGGCCGCCATCACCCTGGTGCTGCTGGTGGCCACGCAGCTCGACAAGGCGTTCGAGCGCGACCTCTCGGGCATCGACCTGGTGGTGGGCGCCAAGGGCAGCCCGCTGCAGCTCATCCTGGCGGGCGTGTTCCACATCGACGTGCCCACGGGCAATATCCCGCTGCAGGAGGTGCAAGCGCTGCAGAAGAACCCGCTGGTGGCGCAGGTCATCCCCTTAAGCCTGGGCGACAGTTACCAGGGCTTTCGCATCGTGGGCACCACGCCCGACTATCTGTTGCACTACGAAGTCCAATTTGCCAAGGGCGCGTTGTGGCAGCAGCCCATGGATGCGGTGCTGGGCGCCATGGTGGCCCGCAGCATCGTCAAGGCCGACCATGGCGGTACGCCGCTGGTGGGGGCCCCGTTCGTCGGCAGCCATGGGCTGGGGGGAGGAGGGCATGCACACGGCGACCACCCCTACCGCGTGAGTGGCGTGCTGGCGCCCTGCGGCTGCGTGCTCGACCGGCTGATCCTCACCAGCACCGAATCCGTCTGGATGGTGCACGAGACGGCCACAGCCAACGACGCCGAGGACCTGGAGATCCTGAAAGAAGAGCGCGAAGTGACCGTGGCCCTGGTGCGCTACCGCACGCCCATGGCCGCCATCACACTGCCGCGCCAGATCAATGCCGACACCGCCATGCAGGCAGCGGCGCCCGCCATCGAGGTCACGCGCCTGCTGCGCTTGCTGGGCGTGGGCGCCGATGTGCTGCGCGCCTTCGGCGGCGTGCTGCTGGCCGTGGCCGCGCTGAGTGTGTTCATCGCCCTGTGGAACGCCGTGCGCGAGCGCCGGGCCGACCTGGCCATGCTGCGCATGCTGGGCGCTCCCCCGGGCCGCGTGGCGGGGCTGGTGCTGTGGGAGGCCCTGTGGTTGGCCGCAATGGCGTCTGTTTTGGGCCTGCTGCTGGGTCACGGCCTGGCCCATGGCCTGGGCTGGGCGCTGCAGGCGCAAGGGCTGCTGCCCGTCACTGGCTGGGTCTGGCTGCCTGCCGAGGCGGGTGTGCCCCTGCTGGCGGCGGGTGTGGCGGCGCTGGCAGCATTGTTGCCGGCCATGCAGGCGTACCGCACCGATGTTGCCGACCTGCTAGGCCAGCCCTGACACAACCATTGACTTCCGACCTCTAAAAACCATCC
This sequence comes from Acidovorax sp. Root275, assembly GCF_001428965.1. NCBI lineage: Bacteria > Pseudomonadati > Pseudomonadota > Betaproteobacteria > Burkholderiales > Comamonadaceae > Acidovorax > Acidovorax sp. Root275. Next base: position 1,230,738 of record NZ_LMJH01000001.1, read on the forward strand.
ACCGACTCAACCTGAAAGCCTTCCATGAAAAAACTCCTCACCGCACTCGCCCTGGCCCCCATGCTCCTCGTCGGTGCCCTGGCGCACGCCCAGGCCCACAACGACAAAGAGACCAAAGAGGACATCGCCCGCCACCGCGCCATGGCCGCCGCGCACGAGGCTGCTGCCAAGTGCCTGGAATCCGGCAAGGGCGAGGACATCTGCCAGAAGGAACTCCAGACTGCCTGCAAGGGTCTTGGGATTGGCAAATACTGCGGCATGAAGCACGCGCACTGAGCACGACTTACAGGTCACGGCACAGGTCACTGAGGCGATAGGCCTCCCGGCCCGCTACCATTTCTGAGAACGCAACAGGTCAGGTTTACCGCCATGGCAATCCCCCGCATCCACCGTCACCCCGCCGCATCGCCCGATTCCGAAGCCAGCCGGCCCCGCGCTGCACGGCGCGCCTGGGCGATGGTGGTGCTGGCATGGGCCGGTGCGGCACTGGCCCAGCAGCAGCCCACCAAGCCGGAGCCCGGCGCTTTCGAGCGTGCCACGGGCAAGACCCCCGCTGCGGCCCCGGCCTCCACCACCGCACCCGCGCTCTCTTCACCCTTGCCTGCGGGCGCGGGCACCGCCATGCCATCGGGCTCCGGCGCGGGCTACCACAGCCCCAACAGCCCGATTGCCCCGCTGCCCCAGCGCAATGACGTGGTGCCTTGGTCCGTGCTGACCGACCTGACCAAAAAGACCACAAAGGATGGCATCCTGCCCGTGTTCAACGACGCACAAAAGGGCATGGACAAGACCACGCAGCGCATCCAGGGTTTCATGGTGCCGCTGGATGCCAAGGGCACGCAGACGCACTTTTTACTCACCTCCGTGCCGCTGACCTGCTCGTTCTGCCTGCCCGGCGGGCCCGAGAGCATGGTCGAGGTCAAGGCCAAGACCCCCGTGCGCTACTCGCTGGAGCCTGTGGTGGTGGAGGGCAAGTTCTCCGTGCTCACGAACGACCAATACGGCCTGTACTACCGCGTGGTGGAAGCCGTGCCGGTGAAGTAGCTCTCCTAGAGCCTGCTCAAAGTCTTTTTTCCACCCGTGAACCCGTTGCTCCCCCCCCGGCTGACCGCGCTGTGGCGCCGCTTGCGCCAGCAGCTGCCCGCGCAGGCGGCCCTGGCCTGGCTGCTGCTGGCCCTGGTCGTGGTGCCCACGCTGGGGCGCCTGCACCAGGTGGAGCATGCGGGGGCGCTGGAGCAGATGCGCGCAGGCCACGCGCTGCAGGGTGCGCAACAAGCCACCGTGCGCCACGGGCTCTCTGCCGTTTCCCTCGCAGAAGCGGCAACGCCCGCCGCTGCATCCCCAGAGACAGGCCACGCCCACGGGCTGCTCTCACTGCTCTTGGCGCCCCACGCCCCGGTGGATTGCCTTTTGCTCGACCAGCTTGCGCTGGGCGATGCCCTGCACAGCGCACCCCAGGCGCTGCCCGCACAGGTGCCCGCGCAGGCACCACCGGTACAACATGCCGGGCGCTCTACAGCCCCGCACGTTGCGCTGTTCCAGGCGCGTGGCCCGCCCACGGCCTGACAAAGCCGCATCCGAGTCCAGCGCCGGCTGGCCCCCCCTTTTCGCCGCCTTGCAGGGCTGCGTAAGGAGCCCGTGGCGCCTGCGGCGCATTGCGCACCCGCCCCTGAATTGCTCCTGAATTAATAGCTATCAGCGCTTTATGGAAAAGCGCTGGAAGTCATTTTCATTCCTATTTTTGCGCCCCGTGCGTGGAAACCATGTGCCTGCCTGGCCCCGCCAGCACCGGCCCATGCGCCACGCCCCACCCGACCCCATCGACGTACACGCACCCGTTGCGACACCGCACCATGACACACACCGCTCCCGATACCGCGCGCAATGCCACCCGCACCATCCGCACTTCCCGCCACCTGGCTGCAGTTCTTCGCGGCCGTCCCGCCCTCCACCCCGTGGCCCTGGCTGCCATGCTGGCGCTGTCTGGCACCGGCGTGGCGCACGCGCAGGCCGCACCGGGTGCCGCGCCTGCCGACAATAGTGCCGCCGCGCCCAGCCTGCCTCCCGTCACCGTCTCTGCCAGCGGCCTGCAACTGGGTGCCAACGACATGACCACCCCCGTCACCGTGCTGGAGGGCGACGAACTCGTGCGCCGCCGCGAGGCCACGCTGGGTGAGACGCTCAACAGCGAGCCCGGTATCACCAGCAGCCACTTCGGCGCGGGCGCCAGCCGCCCCATCATTCGCGGCATGGACGGCCCGCGCGTCAAGGTGCTGAGCGACGGTGCCGAGCTGCATGACGCCTCCACCATCAGCCCCGACCACGCCGTGGTGTCCGAGCCGCTGCTGGCCACGCAGATCGAAGTGCTGCGCGGCCCCTCGGCCCTGGTGTATGGCAACGGTGCCGTGGGCGGCGTGGTCAATGTGCTCGACGGAAAAATCCCCACCGCCATCCCCCAGAAGGGCTACGAGGGCAGTGCCGAGCTGCGCGCCAACACCGGCGCGGGTGAAAAAGCGGGCGCCTTCTCACTGACCGGCGGCACCGGCAACCTGGCCGTGCACGTGGAAGGCGTGGCGCGCGACGCCGGTGACTACCGCGTCGGCAAAGGCTGGGCGCCCGAGGGCGAACCCACCCGCAAGGTGCTGGGCAGCTTCAACCGCACAGACACCGGCAGCGTGGGCCTGTCGTGGGTGGGCGACCAGGGCTACCTGGGCGCCGCCTACACCCGCCAGACCGCCAAGTACGGCCTGCCGGGCCACAACCACAGCTTTGAAGGCTGCCACACGCACGGCGACCACCTGCACTGCGGTGCGCATGCAGGTGACGAGGAAGACGGCCACGACCACGGCGCCGAGGCGGGCGATGTGCCCGTGGTCGACCTGCGCAGCGAACGCTTTGACATCCGCGGCGAGCTGCGCAACCCGTTCGCTGGCTTTTCGGCCCTGCGCCTGCGCGCCGGCGTCACCGACTACGTGCACGACGAGGTCGAGGACGGCGCCATCAGCACCACCTTCAAGAACAAGGCCTACGACACCCGCATCGAGCTGCAGCACGAGCCCATTGGTGGCTTCAAGGGCCTGATCGGCCTGCAGACCTCGCAGCGCAAGTTCAGCGCCGAGGGCGAAGAGGCCTATGTGGAGCCCACCATCACCCGCAAGCTGGGCTTCTTTGCGCTGGAGGAATACCGCCTGGGCGACTGGCGCTTCGAAGCCGCCCTGCGCCACGACCGCCAGACGGCAGAAGCCCAAACCAGCAGCATCGAACGCAGCCACAACGGAACGTCCGCGTCGCTGGGCGCGGTGTGGAAGTTCACGCCCGGCTACCAGGTCGGCACCTCGTTCACCCGCGCCAGCCGCGCGCCGTCGGCCGAAGAGCTGTACGCCAACGGCCTGCACATGGCCACCAGCACGTACGAACGCGGCAACGCGGACCTGAAGTCCGAGATCTCGCAAAACATCGACTTGAGCCTGAAGAAAACGAGCGGCGACACCACCTTCGGCGTCAGCGTCTTCCGCAACCGCATCAACAACTACATCTACGGCCGCACGCTCGATGAAGTGGAGGGCCTGCAACTGCTGCAGTACAGCCAGGCGGACGCCACCTTCACCGGCATCGAAGGCCAGGTGCGCCAGCGCCTGAACCGCAACCTGGGAATCACCCTGTTCGGCGACACCGTGCGCGCCCGTCTGGTTGGCGGCGGGCTGCTGCCCCGCATCCCCGCCACCCGCGCCGGTCTCCGCCTGGACGGCAACTGGAACGCCTGGGAAGGCCAGGTCGAATGGGTGCAAGTGGCCCGCCAGAACCGCGTGGCAGAGTTTGAAACCGCCACACCCGGCTACGGCATGCTCAACCTGGGCGTCAGCTACAACGGCCAGTTCAGCAGTGGCACGCCGTGGCAGGTGTACCTGAAGGCCAACAACCTGACGGACCGCCTGGCGTATGCGCACACCTCCTTCATCAAGAATGCTGCGCCGTTGATGGGGCGGAATTTGACGGTGGGGGTGAAGGTGGCGTTTTGACGGGGATGCCGTCGTGATGTGAGCGAGCCAGCGGCGGAGGAGGGCGTTACTGGCTCGCACGCCTCCCGGCCCCAAACCACCCAAGCCACCGAGTCCAAAGGTGACTTGGATGCATGCCATACTCGCTTTGACGTGGTTGATTTTTCGATCCGCCAAGGCGACGCTGCCTCAGTCCCGGTGATGACGCGCACCCGATTCGGAAATGGGATTGGCACCGCAGCAGGCCGCCCAACGCCGGGTTGCGCGACGCGCGAAGGACTTGTTCGGCGCGGCCCTGCATGAATCTGACCCATTTGCAATAGCCCTGCATGCCCACCACTCCCACGCCGTCCGCAAAACTGCTGCAATTGTTACCCGAGGCGGTGGTGCAAACCGATGCGCTGTGGGAGATCACTTATCTGAATCCGGCGTGGCACAAGCTCACCGGCCATTCGGTGGCGTCGGCGCTTGGCAGATCATTGCTTGAATTCGTGCATCCCGACGACATCGGCACCATGCGCTCGGGCATGCCAGTATTCCGCTTGCGCTTTGCCGACGCGGACTATCGCTGGGTGCGTCTGCAGCTCCACCCGGAGACGGATGCGGCGGATCGGGTGATAAGCCGCCAGGGTGTCCTGATCGAGATCACCGAGGTCACCGAGCAGGTGCTGGTGGAAATTCGCCAGCGCTTTCTGCGCTTGCTGGAAACCATTGATGGCGTGGTGTGGGAAGCTGAAATCGGCGTGGGCAATACCTTCCTGAGCCCGCAGGTCGAACGGTTGTTCGGTTACTCCGTGGAGGAGTGGCGGTCTGACCCGGGCTTCTGGCGGGCGCATGTGCATCCCGATGATCTGGAGCAGGCCCTGCTGATCGACGATGCCGCATACAACGCCACGCACAGCCATGCCTACGAGATGAGTTATCGGCTGATTGCCAAGTCCGGCAAGGTCGTGTGGGTGCGTGATCTGTGCCGTGCAGTGGTCGAGCCGGGGCGGCCGAACCGCATGATCGGCCTGATGATCGACGTCACCCAGCAGAAGAACACCGAACTCGAGTTGTTGCGCTCCGAAAACCGCTATTCGCTGGCGACGCGCGGATCCAATGACGGCATCTGGGATTGGGACTTGCGAACGGACGCCCTGCATGTGTCCGGGCGTTTTCTCCAGATCGTCGGGCTGGGTAGCCGCGATCATGTGCATGACGGAGGCTGGCGCTTTCTCGAGCAGCTTATCGATCCCGAGGATCGCGTGCGCGTGCAGGAGGCCTACCGCAGGCACCTATCGGGGAACAGCCCGAACTTTTCGGTGGATTTCCGCGCGTTCCACGGGGCGGGGCGGCTGGTGTGGGTCAATTGGCGCGGGCTCGCCGAGTTCGAAGACGGCGTTGCGGTGCGCATGGCAGGGTCGTTGAGCGATCTGGCCGAACGTGGCAGTTCCTACGATGCGCTGACCAACTTGCCCGGCCGGCCGTTGTTCCGCGATCGCCTCGCGCATCTCATCGCACTGCACCAGAACGAGGTGGTGAACGGTGATGGCGTGCCGGCACGCGATGGAGCCACGATGTTCGCCGTGCTGCTGCTGGATCTCAACAGTTTCAAAGCCGTCAATGACAGCTACGGGCACCATGTGGGCGACCAGCTGTTGCAACAGGTGGCACGGCGGCTCGAATCCTGCGTGCGGGCGGTGGATCTGGTCGCCCGCATGGGTGGCGACGAGTTCAATGTGCTGTTGGAGTCCATTGATCCCGCTGAAGCCAGCCAACGCGCTGGGCAGATTGCCGCCGCCCTGGAAGTGCCTTACGTGATTGGCAGGCACACCGTGATCAGTGGTGCGAGTATCGGATTGGCCAGCAGCGCATCCAGGCTGGCGACGGTCGACGACTACCTGCGCGCTGCAGACACCGCCATGTACCGGGCCAAAAGTCAGTCATTGGGCGTGTGCGTGTTTCAATAAAGCGTGTCAGGGACAATTGCCTGCGAGGCTGTCGCATGGCTTGCCTTCCTCATCCCCTTCTGGTTTTCGGTGGTTTCGCTGGGGTGCTTCCAGTGCGCTTGTGCCTGGGACCAGGGGGTTATTGCTGGTCGATGGCTGCTGCCTCCATTGGATGCCGGTAATCGAACATGTTTTTGGACTTCTGCGCTTGTTCATCAAGCGCCATTAGCTATCGTAAACATAGCAAACAATAGTACCCCGGCTTTGCGTTGACCGTGGCAGGCCTTGACGGATGGGGCACGCTTGGCGCCAGTCAACCCAAGGGGCCTTGCCTTGATCAGAACAAAACGGGCTTCCAGAGTTTGGCGCGCTGACACCTGAATACCAGCACGTCTGTGACGAATTCAAAGATGCTGGTTGGAAGCCCGGTCACGATGCCCAGAGCAGAGGCGGGTCAAGCGGGATACGCCGAGCCCGAATCCGGAGGGGCACGCGCGCGGCCCGCACGGGTAACATATTGAGGCGCCGAGGCTGGCAGGGGCAGCGATCGGAGCAGTCAACGGGGACCAAGTACCCGGGGCGGCGCAACGTGCTCACAACCGTGGAAACCAAAAAATGTTCAAAAAAAGTGTCTGGAAGTGGCTGGGATCACTTGCTTGTTTGCTGGGCGCAGTGGGGGCTGCCCAAGCGCAGTCCACCACTTACGTGGCCACCGCTGCAGGCAACTACACGGGTTTCACCAACTTCACGGTGTGCGGCACGCCACCGTGCCAGAACTTCACCGCGGCGATGAGCACGTCTGGCTCGTTCACCACCACCGCGCCGCTGGCAGCCAACCTGGCGTCTGCGCAGTTGGGCGCCTTGGTGTCGGCCTTCAGTTTTTCAGATGGCCTGACCACATACACCCATACAGACCCGAATACCCGGGTCTGGAACTTCCGGGTCACGACCGATGCGAGCGGGGCAATTACGGGTGTGAACATTCTTATCCAGCGCTGGATTTCGGGCGCAGCGCCCCACAACATCGGCGACCGGTTTTCCTTCTTCGAGACCAGCACCACAGCTGCAAGGCACAACATGTTCTGCAGTGGGATCGCTGTTTCCACCGCCGGCGTGGCAGATTCATGCGGCTTCGCCGGCAGCGATACCAGCACCTCTTCTGCAATCCCTGTTTCGCTGGTGTGGTCTGCTGCGGTGGCAGCTTCCTCCATACCGACCCTTTCCGAGTGGGCGTTGATGGCCATGGCGGGGTGGATGGTGATAGTTGCATTTCAGCGGCTGCAGCGCCGTGACGGAAAGCGCTTGGCGCATGGACAGCACTGACAACAACAACAACAACACGGTGCTGGTCGCACATCCGTTCAGCGCACCTCTTTTGGCGGAGCTGGTGGCTCGACAGGTGCAAATCATCGAAGCTCGGCGGAGCGATCCCGCCGTACCTCGCCCAAAAACGCCATGTTTCGGAGAGGCTGTCCCGGCCTGTTAAGCGATCTCCCCCGTTCGTCCTCACCACCACCCATTTCCGCACATGACCGATCCACAGATCCCCACCCTCTATGAATGGCTTGGCGGCATGGAGGCACTCACCCGCTTGACCACCCGTTTCTACGAGCGTGTTCACGACGATGCGGTGCTGGCGCCGGTCTTCGCACACATGGGGGCCGAGCATCCGGCCCATGTGGCGGCATTTCTGGCGGAGGTGCTGGGTGGCCCGGCGGCCTATTCGGCGCACCACGGCGGGCACCCCCACATGATCCAGCAGCACCTGAACCGGCACCTCACGCAGGCGCAGCGGCGGCAATGGGTGGGCCTTCTGCTGGACACGGCAGACGAGTTGGGCATGCCGGAAGACCCGGAGTTCCGGTCCGCGCTGGTGGGCTACCTGGAATGGGGTTCGCGCTTGGCCGTGATCAATTCGCAGCCGGGCGCATCCGTCGACGAGAACGCCCCGATGCCCCGGTGGGGATGGGGCGAAGTCAAAGGACCCTACACCGGCTGAGCGGCGCGGCCTTGCAGACCGGGTGCGACGCAAGGAAGTGCTTTCCCGGGGACGGTTGGCGCAGATCGGCCGTTTCGTTCATGCGCCAGTGCCAAATTGCGGGACCGATGGAGTGGGTTTCCCCCACGGGCATGGCCTTTCGCACCCGCTCACTGCATGTTTTCGGAGTATTTGCGCCGATCTTTCGGATAACCAAGAGATGATCTGCAGTGAGGCGGCATGTTATATTCACACTGGTAACTATCTGTTTTATAAAATCAACAATGCTGATTGATAATTTTATATTAATGCGAATTGATATAAATATCGCATGAATATATGATTTTCTTCATTTCTTTCTTGTTGATTATATGGCCTTCGCAGCGTTGGGCCTCATGCTTTGCCAGGTCGCCGGCCGACGGTTTCTGGATTTTTATTGCAAGCGTGATGCTTCAGGTTGGCGCGCTTGCAAGCCTGACTTCCCTGGTTCACAAATTGAATCCAGCGGCGTGGATGCTGCTTCAAGTGCTTGTTTGTATTGCCACCTTGCAATTCACCAAGAGTATGGGCCGGCCCACGCTTCGTGGTTTTCTGGAGGCGTGGGGAGGGCAGCGCGCAAGGCTGGCAGCATTTTGGATGGGATTGTCACAGCGGGGAGTGATAACACTGGTTGCCATTTGCGCGATCCTCTTCGTGTCGCTGGTGATGCAGGCCGCAGCCCCTATTCAAAATTACGACGACAGGATGTACCACGCCTCACGGGTCATCTACTGGATTCAGCACCAGACGGTATTCCCGTTTGACACGCACAACATCCGGCAGACGATGATTCCCTTTGGCAGTGAGTTGTTTTTTCTGTGGCCGGTGCTGCTGACGAAAGCCGAGGCCGTGGGCCGCCTTGTGTTTTGGCTGGCATTCCCGCTGGCCGCAATGGGCCAATATTACCTATTGCGTGCGTTGAAATTAAGCCAGACGGTTGCTCTGGTGGGTGTGCTGATTTTGATATCCACGCCGCTTGTAGCATTCAGTGCAACGGGGCTCAAGCCAGAAATCTGGTCCATCGTCACCTTGCTGGGTGTTGCCTATTGGGTGGTTTCCATTTGCACCCAGCCTGACGGATCGAAGCTCAAGTATTTTTTCCTGGGGATTTTTACGGTATTGAGCATCAATGTCCGGTCTTTTCCTGTATCGATCATCCCCAGCTTGCTGCTGATCTTGTGGTGGGCACCGGGTCCATTTTCATTCACGGTGCGATTCAAGGCCCTCGCCGCAGGATGGGTGTGTGCGGGTGTTTTGAGTTCGCTGCTCATTCCATTGGCATTCAACACGGCGCTTTACCAGCATCCCCTGGGCCCCCAGGAAGTCCGGCGGGTTGTGCAGGCGGATATCACACCGCAGGTGATTTACACGCACGCCGTTCGTTTTGTATTCTTGCTCCTGGAATTGCCGGACGTTCCGGCTTCGTCCGAAACACGGTCCCGCATCAGCAGCGCAGCCAACCAATTCATTTATTCCGTGGGCGCAGGCGCCCCCCTGGCGGGTGAAAACAAGGGCTCGTGGCCAGGTAGTTTCGTGTATTCGTTGCCAGAGCACTCCACACGGTTTTCGTTGTGGGGGCTGCTGTGGATTCCTGTGTTGCTGATCGCCGCGCCGCTTCTGATTCGCAACGTGGTGACAACCTGGCCACACGTGAGGCTGACTGCGGTTTCAGCACAAACGCTGCTGGCCGTTCCGTTGCTGGGAGCCGTTCTTTTTGGCGCGCGGTGGATGGCCCAGTCTGAAGTGCCTGGGCGATTTCTCATCGGCCCTTATGCATTGCTGCTGCCCATCGGCATTGCCTTGGTCGCACCGCACCTTTCGACAAAGAAATTTGCCCAGGCCCTCGTTGCGATGGTGGTCGCCTATTCTGCATACCAACCCATGAGGGCTCTGGCTTACGACGCCGTACAGGCGATTGCAGCACCCGCGTCGGAAAAACTGCGCAGCGAGCCTTTCGAGGAAATTACCGGGTCGATGATGCCGACGGGCTCCCGCATTCTTTTCGTAGGAAACCAGGATGCCCGCGACTATTCACTCTTTTCACCAGAAACAGGTTTTTCCAATGCGGTGATCCCTTGGGGCACGGGGCCTTTTGATCCGGAACGAATGGGCCGGTTGATTGCAGCGGAAAAAGTGACCCACGTCTTGATCCAGAACGACAACCAAGTGTTCTTCGAGTGGTTCCCGACCGTCGATACCCGCGAAATGGTGAAGTGGCTGACCGTACAAGCCGGACTGAAGGCCATCCCCCTCAAGACACCCCGCATGCGGTTGTTCGAAGTCAGCGGCACCGCTTTGGTGAACGAGCGGCCCTTCCAGACGGCGGAAGCCCCCCCCGCTGCGCCATTGATCAGGATCGACGACGCCCTCAAAACCAAGGTGGGGATCGACCCAGCCTCACTGGAGACACCGTGGCCCATTGAGAATCTTGGGCGCAGAGAGCATGGGTTCCTGTGGATGGGGCAGGGGCATGCCGAGGGCATCGAGTTCGCGCTGTGGTCCCGGGAAGACCGCGATGTGGACATCCGGTTCGATGTATCCCCGGGCCACGGACTGACGGCGCCCGACCGCCGGGTCATGGTGCTGCATGGCGGCATCCCTGTGGGTGGTGAACACACCTTCCGGGGGAAGGCTTCCGTCGTGGCACGCACCCGTCTCCATGCGGGGCGGAACACCCTCAGTTTCTTTGCAACGGATACCGCCACGATCAAGCCGCTGCCCAATGGAGATACCCGGAACCTGGTGATCGGCCTTCACGAGATTCGCATCGAACAGGCGCAAGTTGCGGCCGCGGGCGCGACGCGGTCAACTTCGCCCGACAGAGGGGGGCAAGACCCCAGCCCCACGCGCCACGGCGAATTGGCACACAGCGCGCTCAAGGCGGTGGGCCTGATCAGCCGCCGCCAGCAGGTTGAAGGCTACTGGCTGACCTCCTACACCAGCGAAGAGCGCTTTGAAAAGACGAAGCTGGAGATGAACACCTACGTCACATCGATGGTGGTCGATGTTCTCGGCCCAAAGCCTGGCCCCGCCGGGCTGGGAGGAAGCCTGGAACGGGCACGCACCCATCTGCGCAACCAGATCGAGGCCAACGGACTCGTTCGGTACCACGGCCGGCCTGACGGCGCTGCCATGACCGCACACGGGCTGTGCCCCATCACGCCCGATTCCGACGATACCGCCCTGGTTTGGAGGCTGGCGCCCGGCGCCGATGCACTGCGATCACCCGCCCTGGCGGCGCTGATGCAGTACCGTACCGCCGAAGGCCTGTACAAAACCTGGCTGGGGCAACGCAATGAATACCGGTGCATCGACCCGGGCGTCGACCCGAATCCCACCGACGTGGCCATCCAGATGCATGTGCTGATGTGGCTGGCGCAGGCCGACCCACCGGCGGCCCAGTCGCTGTGCAGCGCACTTCGCCACGCCATCGACCAGGACCGCCTCTGGGTTTATTACCGAAGGGCTCCGCTGGTACCCGCCATGCGCCAGGCCGACATGAAAGCCGTTGGCTGTGATGTGCAACTGCCCCCATCGCGTTTGCAAACGGCCGTACCAGGGCAAGAAATCTGGTTGAACGCGGGCCACATGCTGCAGCGGCTGGAGGAAGGCACCGGCAAGGCACCCACGTCAGCGGAGGTTCTTGGGTTGTTGCAGGAGCTGTCGAAAAATGACTTCTCGCTGGTCAAGCTGAATCCACCCTTGCTGTACCACAACGATCTCACCGCCTCGGTACGCAGGTTCTATTGGTCGGAAGACGTGGGGTATGCGATCTGGCTGAGGCTGTATCTGGAAAGCGTGCGCCTGGGCCTTCTGGCCGCCAATGACAGCAACAACAACAGCAACGCAGCCGATGGCGAGCGCACGGTTCAGAAAACGCCATGATGGACAGTCCCAAAAGAGCCCGGTGGTTTTTGCGCTTGTTGTCGTGCATTCGATTCGACGAGGTGCTGGTGCTCCAGGGTGCGCCCTTGCTGGGCGCCGTGTTTGCCATGGGCCACTTCACGCACCAGAGCGCGGCGCTGCTGTTGCTGCTGGCTGCTGGAAACGCCTTCCTGGTGGCCCACGTCTTCATGCTCAACGATTGGTCTGGCGTTCACCAGGATCTTCGGGACCCGACCCGATCGGCAGGGGTTTTTCTGAATCGTGGTATCCGGCGCAATGAGATCGGGGCGTTGCTGCTCATCCTGCTCTTGCTGAGCCTGATGGCTTTCAACCAGTTGGGCCGTACAACGCTGGTGATTGGGCTGATGATCGCGGTCGCGAGCGCACTGTATTCCGTCCCCCATGTCTACATGAAGGGCATCCCGCTTGCGAACTCACTGCTCCATGTGGTCAGTGGGTTGCTGCACTTTTTGCTGGGCTACTCGGTATTTAAAAACCCTGACATGAATGGCCTGCAGATCGGATTATTTTTTGCCACCATATTCAGTGCAGGACACCTGACGCAAGAAGTACGCGACTGCGATGCAGATTTCCGCAACGGCATTCAAACCAATGCCGTGAAATTTGGCAAGAAACAGAGTTTCATTGCCAGCTTCGTGCTTTTCACGCTGGCCGATGCCCTGTTGATCGCGCTGGCCATGAAGGGGACGGTCCCGCAGTTGCTGGCCCTTCTTGTTGCAGCGATCTACCCCGTGCATTTGTATTGGATGCTGCAGGCGCTGCACGAAGGCCTCACGTTCGAGGCTGTGCGTCGCCTACAGGCGCGCTATCGCGTGCTTTACGCGGGCATCGGCATCGGCATGGTCGTTTTTGTGATTTTGGCGTAAAAAAATCGCTGCCATTTTTGGTAATGGCCTATTGTTGCCAATGAAAATAACGTGCAAACAAAAATAATCTCAAAAATGCAACGCATGCCTTCCTCGACGAAGCTGACGATTGTCATTCCGTGCTTTAACGAGAAAAACACAATTCGGGCCATTGTGGATGCGGTCCGCGCGGCACCTTTTCCGTTGAAAGAAATCATTGTTGTCGATGATTTTTCAACGGACGGAACCAGAGAGATACTTGCGAATGATTTGGCTGGCAAGATTGACAGGCTTGTCCTTCATGAAACCAATCAAGGCAAGGGGGCGGCGCTCAGGTCTGGCATCCAACATGCCACCGGGGATATCGTCATCATTCAGGATGCCGATCTTGAATACAACCCAGATGAATATCCTATTTTGATAGAACCCATTTTATCCAACAGGGCTGACGTAGTGTTCAGCTCGCGTTTCATCGGTGGAAATTGCCACCGCGTTTTGTACTTCTGGCATCGCGTGGGCAATGGGTTCCTGACATTGGCCTCCAACGTATTCACCAACTTGAATCTGACGGACATGGAGTCCTGCTACAAGGCTTTCCGACGCGAAATAATCCAATCCATCCGCATTGAAGAAAACAGATTCGGATTCGAGCCGGAGATCGTGGCCAAAGTCTCGAAATTGCGCTGCCGCATCTACGAGGTGGGAATTTCCTATTTCGGAAGAACCTACGATGAAGGCAAGAAAATCGGATGGAAGGACGGTGTAAGAGCCCTCTACTGCATCGTAAAATACAATATCTTTCGGTGATTGTGTTGATCAACGTCGATGATTAATCTTTCACTCCGAATATCTTTGGCGACCTTTCCCCAAACCAGCGTGGCCAAGAATAATTGGTTCGCCCGGCAATGCAGGATGTCGCGCTGATGGAGGGGTCTGTGGTGATCGGTGCGCAGAGTGCCAGGATTTCCCCCCACGGGGCTACGCGCCTTGTGCTTTTTGGAGGGCTCCCAGGTTCAGGCAAGTCTCATGCAGCCAGGCGCCTGGAGGCTCTGGGCTGGATGCTCTACGACGACTTTCAGGATCAGGCGGCGGGGGATTCTCCCCATTTCAGGGATTCCAGGCACTACACAGGCCTGGTCTCCAAGCTCCGCGCAGGCCATCGGTGCGTGGTCATCGACCTTCGCATGCTCCACAAGGCCTATCGCAAAGGGGCCGCCACCGCGCTGCTTCGAGATGCCGGGCACATCGCCTCTGAACTCCATCTTTTCGAAAACAACCCCGTGCAATGCGCCCAGAACGTCCGCCATGCGGGTGATGCATTGCGTGAAAGCCTGCGCCTGCGAGAGATCAGCCACTGGACAAAGCGCTTCTCCGCACCGTCCCATGCGGTGGTGCACCCGGTTTGGCGGCTACCAGATTCGGTGGTGTGACCCGAGAGTCTGGCCTCGGCGCACTGCGGCTTTCGACTTGCTTTCATCCCCCCTCGGTAAAAGCACAGTGGCCGGAGCCCGCCCGCAGGCGGCATGATCGCAGCATGAAACTGCTGTTGGTCGAAGACGATTTTGATCTGGCCGGTGCCTTGAGCCGCAGCCTGGTGGCGCGCGGTTTTGAAGTGCTGTGCTGTGCCGACGGCAAAGAGGCCCTGGCGGCGGCGCGGCGCACGGCTTTTGATGTGATCACGCTCGACCTGTCCTTGCCGGGCCTGGATGGTCTGGAGGTGCTGCGGCGCCTGCGCGATGGCGGCAGCACCACGCCCGTGCTGGCGCTGACGGCCCGCGCCGCGGTGACCGACCGTGTGGCGGGGCTGGAGGCGGGGGCCGACGACTATCTGGCCAAACCTTTTGATCTGGACGAGCTGGTGGCGCGCCTGCGGGCGCTCACGCGCCGGGTGGGGCGCGACGGGCAATTGCGCTGCGGCACGCTGTACCGCGACCCGGCCAGTGGCGTGTTCTACAACGATGCGCTGCCGCTGGAGCTGTCGCAGCGCGAGGCCGAATTGCTGCGGCTCCTGATGTCGCGCATCGACCGGGTCGTCAGCAAGGAAGAGCTGCGCACCCAGGTGTTTGCCAACACGGATGAGCAGGTGCAGGCCGATGCGGTGGAGGTGGTGGTGCACCGGCTGCGCAAGAAACTGGTGGGCACCAATGCCGAAATCGTCACGCTGCGCGGCGTGGGCTACCTGCTGTGCGATGCCGACAGCATGGCCGCGCAAAAAGGGGAGAAAAGCGACAAGGGCGACAAAGCCGAAAAAGGAGGGTCCCCCCGGTGAGCGTGCATTGGAGGCACTGGCACCCGCGTGGCGGCTCGCTGCAACGGCTGCTGCTGGTGTGGCTGCTGGGGCCGCTGTGGACGCTGGTGGCCCTGATCACCGCCGCGCACGTGGTGCAGCAGGTGCGGCATGGCGCCGCAGCGCAGGACGAAGCCCTGCGCACCGCATTGGCGCACTGGCCAGAGGTCTCGCCCGGTGCATCCGATGAATCCCTCCTGGGGCCGGCCCCTGCGGCGTGGTTTCGCGAAAGCCGCGTGGATGGCGAGCGCCTGGCCGGCAGCGCCGCCTTGCCGCGTGTGCCACCCACCGAGGCGGCGCAAGGGCAGGGCAGTGTGCATTTCTACCTTGCGCAAGTGGGGGATCAACTGGTGCGGGTGGCGGTCACGCTGCACCAGCCTGAGGCAACTGGGGACGGGCAGGGCGCCGACGAGCCCGTGGTGCGCCAGGTCGCCCGCCCATTGAGCGAACGGGTGCCCAGCGTGTCCCGCCTGCTGGGCGGCAGCGCCGGTTTGCGCACGGTGTACCTGCTGGCGCTGGCCATGACCGCCGTGGTGGTGGTGCTGGCACGCACGGCCTCGGGATGGTTGCGGCACGCGGATGTGTCACTGACCCAGCCGGGTGCAGGCAGCCCGGGCCATGGGTATGAAGGCCCGTCCGAACTTGCGCCGGCCGTGCAGCATTTTGGCGAGCTGCAGCAAAGCCAGAACCGCTGGATCGAGGAGCAGCGGCGCTTTCTGGCCGATGCCACGCACCAGCTGCGCACCCCCATGGCGGTGCTACGCACACAGCTGCAGTCGGCCATTTCTGGCGACATGCTGGTGGCCGATGCCCTGCACCAGATGCTGCACACGGTGGACCGGGCCTCGGGCCTGGCCAACCAGCTGCTGAGCCTGAGCAAGGTGGAGCAGCTCAAGCGCATGGGCGAGCTGCCCAGCGTGGACCTGAACGCCATTGCGCGCGAGGCCGTGATGGAGCTGGCGCCGCTGATCGCCGCCAAGCGGCTCGACTTTGCGCTGGAAGGCCCCGAACTGTCGGCCCCCGGCGATGCGGCCTTGCTGGGGGAGCTGATGCGCAACCTGCTGGCCAACGCCATCCACCACACGCCCGCGCACGGGCGGCTGGGGGTGCTGCTGCGCAATTGCACCGGCCGGCGGGAGGTGCTGGTGTGGGACGAAGGCCCTGGCATAGACGATGCCGTGCGGCAGCGGTTGTTCCAGCCGTTTTCTGCGGGCAAGGGCGGCGTGGGCCTGGGGCTGTCGATCTGTCGGCAGATCGCGGAGTCGATGGGTGCCGAGGTCACGCTGTTCAACCGCCTTGATGGAGGCCAGGTCATTGGCGTGGACGCGGTGGTGGCGTGGAACTAAGCCCCATTCACTCACAGAACCCATCCGCAGCATGCCGCCCCGCATTTCAAGTCCGTTTTTCATCCACCGCTTTTTACCCTTCCGTGTTTGACGCATTCACCGCGTGCCCCATGACGAACCCCGCTGCTTCCTACGGCATTGAATTCCAGGGCGTGTGCAAACGCTACGGCGCTTCTGAAAGCGACCCGCTGGTGGTGGACCACATCAGCTTCACGGTGCCGCGTGGCACGCTCACCACCATCCTGGGGCCGTCGGGCTGCGGCAAGACCACCACGTTGCGCATGATTGCCGGGCTCGAATCACCCACGGCGGGCCGCATCTTCATCGACGGCCAGGAGGTCACCACCCTCGGTCCGGCGCAACGCAATGTGAGCCTGGTGTTCCAGAGCTATGCACTGTTTCCGCACATGAATGTGATCGACAACGTGTGTTACGGGCTGCAAACGGCCCACTCCGACAAAGAGCAGGTGCGCGACAAGGCCCGCGCCATGCTCGACACCGTGGGCCTGCATGGCCTGGACCTGCGCAGGCCCCACGAACTGTCCGGCGGGCAGCAACAGCGCGTGGCGCTGGCGCGGGCACTGGCGCTGGAACCCGCCGTGCTGCTGTTTGACGAACCGCTGTCCAACCTGGACGCCCGGCTGCGGCGCTCCATGCGCGAGGAAATCCGCGCACTGCAGCAGCGCCTGCGGTTGACCGTGGCCTATGTCACCCACGACCAGAGCGAGGCGCTGGCGGTCAGCGACCAGATTGTGGTGATGAACAAGGGCGCCATCGCCCAGCGCGGCGCGCCCAGTGAGCTGTATGAGCAGCCTGCGTCCGAGTTTGTGGCGGGCTTCATGGGCGAGGCCATGCTGTTCGAGGGCCACAACCACGCGGCAGATACGGTAAACCCGGCAGGCGGCAGCTATGCCCAGCTCGGCCCCTTGCGCGTGCCGTCGTCCGCCGCGCTGGCGCCTGGCCCCGTCAAGATCGCGGTGCGGCCTGAGGCCTGGGTCATCGGGCCTGCCACGTCTACCGGGGTGGCGGCGCGGCTGACCAAACGCACCTACCTGGGCAGCATCATGGAATACACATTTGCCAGCGCGCTGGGCGAGATCTTCGTGGTCTCGCCCCAGGTGCAATTGGAGCTGGATGTGGGGGCCCCCGTGAGCCTGACGCTGGCCGACCACGGTGTCTCCGTGGTCGGCAGGTGAGGCGCAGTGCCATTCGTCCATTCCATTTTTCTATTGGAGCGCTATCCGCATGCACTACGCCGTTGCGATCTTTGACCTGGACAACTGCCTGCTCGACGCGCGGGCCGTGGGGCCGTTGTTCGAGCCTGCTTTTGAAGCCATCCGGCAGGCCAATCGGCACACGCTGACCCCCGCCGTGCTGGAGCAGGCCCTGCACCAATGCTGGTTCACGGCGTTTGACCTGGTGGCGGAGCGCTACCGCTTCACGCCGGCCATGCGCGCGGCGGGCTGGCAGCAGTTCAGCCAGATGCAGGTGCGCGCGCCGCTGCAGGGCTACCCCGACGTCGGTCTGCTGCCGCGGATTCCCTTGCGGCGCTACCTGGTCACCAGTGGATTTCGGCGCCTGCAGGACAGCAAGATCGATGCGCTCGGCATCCGGCCGTGGTTTGAACAGGTGCTCATCGACGCCATTGATGACCCCCTGGACAAAGTCGGTGCCCTGCACGGCAAACGGCCCCTCTTCGAGCAGATCCTGGCGCGCGAAGGCTGCACACCGCAGCAGGCCCTGGTGATTGGAGACAACCCTCTGTCCGAACTGGCAGCCGGACGCGCTCTGGGGGCCACCACCGTGCAGACCGTGCGGCCCGGTGTGCAGCCCTGGGAGCTGGCCGACCACCAGGTGGAAGGGCTGGAAGGCGTGTTGAAGCTGTTGTCGCCGGCCAGCCAACGGCAGGCGGACGCCTTGCCCGCGCGGGCCTGAACGCAGCGGCCATCGCGCAAACGCAGGCCCTGCCTCAGCCAAATTTGCGGACCAGCCGGGCCACCGTGCCCCAGGTGCGCGTGGTGGCGGGCAGGCCCAGCAGCTGTTCGGCAAACACGTTCGGGTTTCCCGGAGTCTTGCCGGTCAGGTGGCTCAGCGACAGCAGCTCGGCGTCGGTGTAGAGCAGCACCTGGACGTCTCTGCGGGCATTGCAGGTAGGCAGCGCGGGCAATACCTTCGCGTCGTCGTGCAGAAAGGTCACGTAGAAGTCGTAGATGGGCGGCGCCTTGTCCATGCCCACAAACGGATCGCGAGCCATCAGCGTGTGCAGGTAGGCCATGGTCCGCACAAATACGGGTTCGTCAAATCCATGCGCGTTGGCCAACGCCTGCTGCACCGTCCGTGCAATCTTGCGCGCGGGCCGTACGCCGCGCGCGCTGAAGGCGACCGTGCCATTGGTCTGGAACGAGGCGGCTTCATCGGCCCCGGCTTGCACAAATGCGCTTTCCAGCGCGGCACGCGACGGCGCATTGCCATGGCCCAGGTTCAGATTGCGGAAGAAGGCGGCGAACTTCATGGGCGGAAGGAACAGGGCGGTGTTTCAGAATACCTCACAGCGCCACATCGGCTGCCATCGGTGCAAGTGCCAGCGGGTCCTGCTTCCAGTTCGAAGAGGATTGGATTGGATTGAATTGGAAGAAAATAGCCGCCCAGCGCTTTATGGTATTGCGCCAATAGCTATTAAAATAATAGCAAATGGAGGCGGTGCTTCGCCAGTCAAGCCACAATAGGGGCCCGCCCATTGTTCGCCTGCCGGTTTGTACCTTGAACTCCGCTGTCTTCACCTCGCTGATCCCCGTCATCCTGTTCATCGCCATCGGCTTTTACGTGGGACGGCGCGGCTGGATCCGGGCGGCGGCGGTGAAGGACCTGGCCAACCTGGTGTTCATGGTGCTCACACCCGCGCTGCTGTTTCGCACCATGAGCACGGTGCACATCCAGGACCTCGACTTCGGCCCTGTGGGCATCTACTTTGTGGCATTTGGCATGGTGTACGCGGCCACGCTGGCACTGCAGGGCTTTAACACGCTGGCAGCGGCGCGAGCGCTGGCCAACACCTTCAGCAACACGCTGATGATCGGCGTGCCGCTGGTGGGCCTGGTGTTTGGCGACGCGGGGCTGGTCACGCTGTTCACGCTGATCTCGGTGCACTCGCTCATCCTGCTGACCGCTGCCACCGTGGTGTTTGAACTGGCCGCCGCACGCGAACATGCAGGCCGCGAGGGCGGGGCGCAGCAGCCCCTGTGGCGGACCGTGCTGCAGGCCATGCGCAACGGCATCGTGCACCCGGTGCCACTTCCCATCATTGCGGGCCTGCTGTTTGCACAGACCGGTCTGGTCGTGCCACAGGTGGTGGACAAACCCTTGCTGCTGCTGGGCCAGGCGCTGGGGCCGATTGCACTGCTGCTGGTGGGGGTGACGCTGGCGTTTACCAAGGTCGGCCACCACTTCAAGGCCGCCCTGCGCATTGCACTCGTCAAATGCGTCCTGCACCCCATCGTGCTGGCCGCGCTGGGCTGGGCACTGGGCCTGTCAGGCATGCCGCTGGCGGTCATGATCGTGGCGGCCTCGCTGCCGGTGGGGGCCAACGTGTTCCTGTTTGCGCAGCGTTACGCGGTGGCCGAGGATGAAGTGACGGCGAGTGTGGCGGTGTCTACGGCATTGGGGCTGGTGACGATGCCGGTGGTGATCTTGGCAGTGACGCGCTGGGTAGCGAACTGAATTTGAGGGGATGATCTGCACGGCGGTTTTCCGCTGCCCCTTGCCTCCGGGAAACTCTGCGCATTCAGGCGGTTCATGCTGCCCTCACTTTTGCGGCAGCAGGAGGTCCATCAGGCGCTGAAACCACAGCAGGCCGCACGAATGCGGCTGGACGCTCCGGTCACCAGCGCCCATTTCCCGATGTTGCTGGTTGAGCAGGTACCCAAAGCCTTCTCCTTGTCGTGTAGAACGGCCCAGGAATCCAACGGCCTGCCAGCGCAGTCGGGAACGCTGGATGCGATGCTCAACCTGCGAGCGTCGGATAGTCCGTGTAGCCCTTGGCACCGGGCGTGTAGAACGAGGCGGGGTCGGGTGCGTTCAAAGGCGCGTCTTGGCGCATGCGTTCGACCAGGTCTGGGTTGGCGATAAAAGGCCTGCCCATGGCGACAAGGTCTGCGCGGCCCTCGTGCAGAGACTGTTGTGCGCTCGCCTTGTCCTGTCCGCCTGCGAGGATGAAAGGGCCGTCGAACGCAGCCCTCAAATTGGCCTTTAGCTGCGACGGAACCGGCGGGGCACCCATGGCCGAATGGTCCAGAACGTGAACGTACATGAGGCCGAGGGCGGAGAGTTGCTTGGCCAGCGCCAGGTACTGCTCGTCCACGCCCTCGAATGCGCCAGTGCTATTGACCACACCATGGGGCGAAAGGCGGATGCCGACGCGCTCAGCACCGATCTCCTTCACGGCCGCGTGGGCGACCTCCAGCACCAGCCGGTTGCGCCCTTCGGCCGTGCCGCCGTAACCATCGGTGCGGCGGTTGACATTGGCGTTCAGGAATTGCTCCAGCAGATAGCCGTTGGCTGCGTGCAATTCGATGCCGTCGAAGCCAGCCTGGATGGCAAGGCGCGCGGCCGTGGCGTACTCGCCGACCACGGTCTGAATGTCGGCCTCTGTCATGGCGCGCGGCGGCGTGTGTGGCTGGCTGCCTTGCGCATCGGTCCACATTTCGCCAGGGCAGGTTTCGGGCGATGGTCCAAGCACCTCGGCACCTGCCGGCAGGTTGGCCTGATGCGACACCCGGCCGGTGTGCATCAGCTGCACGACGATCTTGCCGCCCTTTGCATGAACCGCATCGGTCACCAACTTCCAGCCTTGTACCTGGGCGTCATTGAACAGCCCCGGTATGCGGGCATAGCCCAAGCCGTTGGGTGACGGTGAGGTTCCTTCCGTGATGATGAGGCCAGCGCTTGCACGCTGGGCGTAGTAGGTGGCCATCAGGCTATTGGCTGTGTTGCTGTCGCTCGCGCGGCTGCGCGTGAGTGGCGACATCACCGTGCGATTGCTGAGCGGGGTGGCACGCAGGGAGAAGGCTTCAAAAAGCATGGGCTGTCCTTGGAAAATGCAAAGAGCGGAAGGGAGAGAGAAGGGGAAAAGCAGCCAGCGGTCAGTTCGCTGGCATCAAGCGATCTGGTAACGAGGGGCGGGCTTTCCAGCTTGGGTGCCAGCAAACAGTGCGGAGCGAGCGGCCTCGTACTTTTCCCACAGACTGGCATCGGCGACGGATGGCCAGGTGATCGTTTCGCCCTGGTCCAGGCCCGCGAGCGCCGCATCGACCATGTGTTCGGTCGTCATCAAGGTCTCCTTGTTGAGGGCAGCCAGCGGGACGCCTGAAAGATCCCAGATCTCGGTGGCTGTCGATGCGGGCAGGAGCAACTGAACCTTCACTCCAGTTTCCGCCAGTTCTTGCTGCAGGCCTCTGCTGTATTGCAATACGAAGGCCTTGGTGCCGCTGTAGATGGCGCTGATCGGTAGCGCGTGGACGGCGAGGGCGGATGCGATATTGATGATCAGGCCCTGCTTCCTCGCCACGAAGGCAGGCACCGCAGCTTGCGTCAGGCGCGTCAGGGCTGTGATGTTGAGGGCAATTTGGGACAGCACGTCGTTTGCCTCCATCTGGGCGGCCGGTGCCAGGCGCGCAAGGCCGGCGTTGTTCACCAGGATTTGCACATC
Source organism: Acidovorax sp. Root275 (assembly GCF_001428965.1). Classification (NCBI taxonomy): domain Bacteria; kingdom Pseudomonadati; phylum Pseudomonadota; class Betaproteobacteria; order Burkholderiales; family Comamonadaceae; genus Acidovorax; species Acidovorax sp. Root275. The sequence continues at coordinate 1,252,772 of NZ_LMJH01000001.1, forward strand.
CCCATTGGTGGCCAGAACCGTTTCGATGCGCGCCACATCGTGATCTTGGGTCAGATCGGCCACGATGGGCTCGGCCGTGACGCCATGCGCCTTTGCGATCTGGGCGCAGAGGGCTTCCAGGCGGTCGGCGCGCCGGGCGACAAGAATGAGGTCGTATCCACGCGCGGCGAGGCGGTCTGCATAGACGGCCCCGATGCCGGAGGAGGCCCCGGTGACAAGGGCGAATTTTCTAGGATGGTGATTTGTCATTGATAGCTTTCCAATTGAATTGATTTGATTTGAGCGTTTGACCAGCGAATGCTTCGATCTGATCTATCGGGCAAGGAATTCGAGCGAGCTGGATACGAAGTCAGCATGGAACTGGAAGACCCCTCCATGACCCGCGTCTGGATAGATGATCAGTTGGCTGTTCGGTAGGCGCCGGGCCAGGTCGTGCGAGTTGATCGTCGGGACCATCCGGTCGTTGTCTCCGTTGGCGACGAGCACCGGCTGTCTGATCCGGGAGAGATCGGCGGGCGCCTTCTTGCCCCAGGCGCTCAGGGCCTGTAACTGGGCCACGTAGGCACTCACCGTGATGTCCTTGTCACGATCGTCTATGCGCTCCGACAGCCGTTTCAGGAATGCCTTGCCGGCTTCGATGCCGCCCGGCGTGCGGGTGAAGAACAGGAACTGTTTGGGATCTTGGCCCGTGAGAAGGCCTCGCAAGAGATCCAGATTGGCGACCCCCGCAACGGAGCTGATGCCTTCACCACCCGCTGGGCCCGTGCCGGCGAGGATCATCTTGCGAACCAGATCTGGCTCCTTCAAGGCAATCTCCTGGGCAATCATTCCGCCCATCGAGAAACCGAACAGATCGACCTGCTGGTAGCCCTTGGCCTTGATGAAGGTGATCGCATCGTCGGCCATCTGCTCCACGGTGGTCGATGGCGCGCCGCTGGATGCGCCCACCCCCCGGTTGTCGAATGCGATCACATGGCGCTGCGCTGCCAGCCCGTCCACGACCCGTGGGTCCCAGTTGTCCAAGACCGCAGCCAGATGGACCAGCAGAATCAGAGGTGTCCCGCCGTGGTGCTTGCCCAGTTCACGGTAGGCAAAGTCAACCCCGCCCGCCGAGATGGTCTGCGTGGGAACCTTGACCCAGGTCGGCCGCTCTTGGCTTGCGACTGGCACGGCACGGCTTGTGCCATCGGGCGCAGCCTGTTGGGCATGCGATGGGGTGGAGGCAAAAGGGGCGGCCAGCGCAAGCAGCGTGGCGGCCGCTTTTTTCAGCAGTGGAGTCATGGGAGGGCTTTCGCTAGGCCAAAGACACAAGGGCGGGGTATCGGGGCATGCTCAGCCCAGTGGGTGGAGGTAGCTCGGCCTGGCTGCCGTCATGCCGTTTTTGACCAGCATGGTGAGTTCGTCCGCAAGGACTTCATCGAGACCCGCCTCGAGTCCATCCAGCGCACGCTGAACGATTTTTTCAGGGCTTGACTTGGGCACATCGAATCCCCGGGTGAGGTCGGTGTCCACGTACGCCATGTGCAGGCCGAGCACCTGGGTTTTCTGGGCCAGCAACTCGTTGCGCAGGGCATTGGTGAGCGACCAGGCGGCAGATTTGCTGGCGGAGTAGGCGGCCAGCTCTCCGCCGTTCACCCAGGAGGCAACGGACAGCACATTCAGCAGGGCGCCGCCGCCATTGCTCTTCAGGATGGGCGCAAAGGCCTTGCTCATGCGCAGCACGGAGAAGAAATTGGTCTCGAAGATGCGGCGTGCGACCTCTTCGCTGTCGTCAGCGAGAAATCCCCCTGGCTGGGCGATGCCCGCGTTGTTGATGAGCAAGGTCACGTCCCCGGCCTGGGCGACAGCGTTTGCGACTTCGTCGGGCTTGGTCACGTCGAGCTTCAGCGCATGCACACCGGGCAGGGTGACAGAGGCGGGGTCCCGGGCGGCGGCATAGACTTTGCGCGCACCACGGTTCAACAGTTCACGAGCAAAGGCCAGGCCGATGCCACGGTTGGCGCCCGTCACGAGGGCTACAGCGTTTTCAATCTTCATAAAAAACTCCAGTCCAAAAATCAAGAATTCGTTGCGCAGGGCAAAGCCAAACCAGGCGAGCCATGTCTGCCTTTGGCCCTGCTTGGCTTTGCTCTGATTGGTTTTTTGGGTGACTACCGCACCTTGATCACGACCTTGCCTTTGGCGCGGCCCCCCTCGACGTACGCAAGTGCGTCATTGGTGGACTCAAACGAGAAGACCCGGTCCACCACAGGCCGTATCACCCCGGCCTCCACCAGGCGCGTGATCTCGCGCAGCTGACTTCCGTTGGCCCTCATGAAGAGAAACGAATAGCCGACCCGGCGCGCCAATGCCCTGCGCCTGACGCCTGCACTCAGCAGCCGCACGACCAGCTTCACGAACCAGGGGGCCTTGATCGCGCTTGCGAAATCGGGATCCGGCGGGCCGGAAATGGAAATGAGTTTTCCACCCCCCTTGAGCACTCGCAGGGATTTTTCGAGGGTCTTGCCGTCCTGGCTGTTCAATACAACGTCGTAGTCGCGCAATACGTCCTCAAAATCCTGCGTCTTGTAGTCCACGGCGACGTCGGCCCCAAGGGCCTTCACCAGTGCGGCATTGGCCGTGCTGGTGGTCGTGGCCACCGTGGCACCAAGATGCTTGGCCAGCTGGATGGCAAAGGTCCCCACGCCGCCAGAGCCCGCCTGGATAAAGACCTTCTGGCCCTTTTTGATTTGGGCCTTCTCGACCAGCGCCTGCCAGGCCGTCAGCGCCACCAAGGGAAGGGACGCTGCTTCTTCCATGGTGATGTTCTTCGGCTTGAGCGCCAGCGAGGCCTCTTTCACCGGCACAAATTCAGCAAACGTACCGATGCGAAAGTCGTCCGGCCGTGCGTAGACCTCATCACCCACTTTGAACTGCCGCACGCGGGGGCCCACCTGGGTGACCACGCCAGCCACGTCGTGGCCCAAGACGAGGGGCAGTTTGTAAGGCAGGATGAGCTTGAACTCTCCACTGCGGATCTTCGAGTCCAGAAGATTCACACCCGCAGCGTGGACCTGGACCAGGACTTCGTCGTCGCGCAGCTCCGGGGTTGGCAGCTCGGCCAATCGAAGATCCCCTTTTTTGCTGTAGCGATCAATGACAAATGCTTTCATGGTTTTCCTTACTCCTGGCGTATCCAGGTTGGTGAACGGCCCACTGGCGACGGTCAAATTGTGTTTATATGATTTTCGTCATATTTCAAATCGAGACAAGGACCGCATCACCTTCGTCAAGTTAGCGCGCGCCAGTCTCGCCAGAGGAGATCTGGCCAGTACGGACTGCATCTGCCGCCTGTGACCGGATGGCTGCGCGGTCAGCCACAGACTTGTAAGACTCGGCTTTGGAGCCCGAAGGGATCTGGCTTCGGGTCATGGGTACTTGTGCAGCTTCTGCGGCGACTTCAGCCCGCGTGCGGTTGCCCTCAAACTGGGTGGCAAATTGCGCTGGATCCAACTCAGCAGCTTGTGCGCCGACTGAGGTGAGCGTTGCGACTACTGCGAGGGAGAGAAAGCGAGAGAAGGTGTTCATGGTGGATATCTCCTAGGAAATGAGGCTCAGGCGCCTCGGAAAATGCTGAATGCCAGGCTTTTCGGCGAGTCACTCAGCGTGGTTTGCTGTGGAAGGGTTGGTGGTCAAGGCAATCAATAGGGCGTTTCAAAGTTCGACGGCTGAAAAATTTCATGATGATCATCATATTTCTGTGCAAACAAGAACGCCGAAACAGGCCAGAGAACAAGCCATCGATAGGCTGATTTTCGACTTTTCCAATTCATCTCAGTTTATAATATGATATTCATCATAATTTAACCCCAAAAAAAATGGAAGCTATTTTTGCGACTCTTCACCACTGGAGCGGGCGTACTTGAAAGCAGCTTTGCTGAGCCTTCCAGCCAGCGAAGGATCGTCTACGGCGCGCGCCAGGGAAACGGCTCCCACCATGGTGGCAACCAGAAAAAGTGCTCGCTCGTGGGCTTCTGGTGTTCCCCAGGTGGGCAACTGTCGTGCGATCACATCCACCATTTCTTTCATTCGCCGGGTGGCTGCACGCCGCACCTCGGGGGCTTGGCGGGCCAGCTCCGAACTGAGGGCTGCCATAGGGCAACCAACATCCGGATTGTTGATATGCTGTTCCGACAAATAGGCCTCTAGCATGGCCTCCAGCGCTTGATCGGCTGGAACCGACGCAGCTGCAGACTCGGCGAGCCCAACGGTTTCTGCGCCCGCTCTGTCTGTGGCTTCCGCAAGCATCGCTTCCCGAGAAGGGAAGTGGGAATAGAAGCCACCATGCGTGAGGCCTGCGTCCTTCATGATGTCCGCCACTCCCGCTCCGCTGAATCCATTGCGCCGGATGGCGCGTGCAGCAGCCGCCACGATGCGCTCGTGGCTCAGTTCTTTGCGAGAGGGGACAGCGTTTTTCACACCGCAACTATAACAGAAATTATTACGATCATCATATTTTCTAAGCCTTGTTCGTCCACGGATCATTCTTGGGAACGACTGCGGCGTCCAGCGCCCAACGCTCCGGACTGCTGGGTCGAGAGATTTCGTGGCGACGAGATAGTCAAAAAAACGCCGGGGGCGCCTTCGGCTCAGGCGTCTACGGCCCCATGGAAGGCCACGCAGAGTTTGTTCCCGTCGGGATCTCGGAAGTACGCGCCGTAGTAGTTGGCGTGGTACTCCGGCCGCAGGCCGGGTGGCCCGTCGCAATGGCCACCGTGCGCCAAGGCCGCAGCGTGCACGGCATCCACCTGCGCACGGCTGCTGGCGGCAAAGGCCGTCATTGGGCCATTGCCCGGCGCGTGCTCACCTTCAAAAGGGCGGCCGATAAGGAAGAGGGGGCGCGGGTCGGGGCTGCTTTGCCAGCCGGCCCAAGGACGGGATGGGTCCACAAAGCGCTGCGCGATACCCAGGGTAGCCATGACTGGCCGGTAGAACGCCATGGCGCGATCAAAATCCGCCACGCCCACAAAGATGTGCGAAAACATGCTGTTCCTCGTCCGTGCTTGTGCCGCCAGAAGCGGCGCTCAGGGCGCCAGCCGCTCCCGCACCCACTCGCCGCCGTCCATCCGGTACCGCAGCCGGTCATGCAACCGGCTCTTGCGCCCTTGCCAGAATTCCCACTGATCAGGCTTCAGGCGATACCCGCCCCAATGCGGTGGGCGGGGTGGCTTGAGCAAAAACTGCGCGCCGTACTTGGCCGCATTGGCCACCAGCACGCCCCGCCCGGAGATCACCTGGCTTTGCGGGCTGGCCCAGGCGCCGATGCGGGAGTCCAGCGGGCGGCTGGCAAAGTACTCGTCGCTCTCTTCATCGCTGACCTTTTCCACAACGCCTTCGATGCGCACCACACGTTCCAGCTCCACCCAGTGGAACTGCAGGGCTGCGTAGGGGTTGCCCGCGATCTGGCGGCCCTTGCGGCTGTCGTAGTTGGTGAACCAGACGATGCCGCGCTCGTCATAACCCTTGATCAGCACGATGCGGGTGCTGGGGCGAAGGTCGCTGCCCACGGTGGCCAGGGTCATGGCGTTGGGCTCGGGCACTTCGGCGCTGATGGCTTCTTTGAGCCACTGGTCAAACTGCTGCTGGGGGGCGGCGTGCGAGGCGTCTTCGTTGAGTTCGGCGCGCTCGTAGCTCTTGCGAAGGTCGGCGATGGAGGTGGTCATGGGCCGATTGTGCATGCGGGGGCAGGGCGCTTGCCAGCAAGGGTGGGCACGCTGCAAAGAGCGTGACGGCTAGGCGGGATCTGGGTAACGTGGGGTCTTCGATGACCCCGGTTGTCGCCGAATAACTATTCGCTTATATTGCTGCATCGATGAAACCCAAAGACGACGAAAAACAGCGTGCCATCGCCCAGGCCACCTTCGAGCTGGTGGCTCAGACGGGCCTGAGCGGCCTGACCCTGGCCGACATCGCCCGCGCAGCGGGCATTGCCACCAGCACGCTGTATGTGTATTACCCGTCCAAGGATGAACTCATCAGCCAGCTCTACCAAGATGCCAAGACGGTCACGGCCGCCCGCATCATGGAGGGCATCGCGCCTGGTATGCCCTACCGCGCCCGCGTGCGGCGTGCTTGGGGCAACCTGTTGCGGCACCGGCTGGACCAGTATGCCGAAGTGGTGTTCCAGGAGCAGTACTACAACTCGCCCTGGTTCACCGATGGGAACCGCGAATTCTCGACCCGCCTGATGGCCGGTTTTTTTGCGTTGATGGAAGAAGGCCAGCAGCAAGAAATATTGAAGGCCGTGCCGATCCCGCTGCTCACGGCCAGCCTGGTGGGGTCGGTGCGCGAGACGGGCAACCTGATCCGCACCAAGGTGCTGCCCGACGAAGAAGCCGTACACCAGATGGCTTTTGGGCTGTGCTGGGACGCATTGAAGGCCTGAGTGGGAGACAGCGAAGCTTTTTTTGCCCGAGGTTGATCTTTTAATCGAATTTATATTCTCTTAAAAATGCCACGCACCACGCTCCAACCCTTTCATGGCCGATGGCGTCGCTGACGCCATCCCTGTCTACCCAACCGCCCCCAACACAACAACACCTTTCCCACGGAGAACCCCACGATGCCCACCCTCAACATCAATGGCAAAGACACGGCTGTGGATGCCGATGAATCCACCCCCATCCTCTGGGCCCTGCGCGACACGCTGGGCATGACCGGCACCAAATTTGGCTGTGGCCAGGCTTTGTGCGGGGCTTGCACGGTGCACCTGAACGGCGCGCCAGTGCGCTCGTGCATCACGCCGATTTCGGCGGCAGCGGGCCAGAAGATCACCACCATCGAGGCTGTGACGGCCAGCGACAAGGTGGGCAAGGCCGTGCACGCGGCCTGGGTGAAACACGATGTGGCGCAATGCGGCTACTGCCAGAGCGGCCAGATCATGAGCGCCACCGCCTTGCTCAAGGGCAAGAAGAAGCCCAGTGACGCCGACATCGACGCGGCCATGGCAGGCAACGTGTGCCGCTGCGGCACCTATGTGCGCATCCGTGCGGCCATCCATGACGCAGCCAAAACCCTGGCTTGATTGAAGGAGAACACCATGCACTTTGATGCTCATGCCCTGCAGGGCCAAGCCCATATTTTTATGCCAAAACACCTGCTAGCGCTTATGGATAAAGCGCAAGCAGCTACCAATTCAGGAGTAAACGATGCAATACAGGGTATTGAAGGCCTGGCTCGCCGCACCTTCCTCAAGGTGTCGGCGGCGTCGGGCTTTGCCCTGGGCGCGTTTCCGCTGGTGGCTGCCGCGCAGGGTGCCGCAGCAGCAGCCCCCGCAGGCCTCAAGCCGTTCGAGCAGCCTTCAGCCTTTGTCCGCATCGACGCCGATGGCACGGTCACCGTCACCATCAACCGCCTGGACTTTGGCCAGGGCGTGCAGACCGGCCTGCCCATGATCCTGGCCGAGGAGCTGGATGCCGACTGGAGCAAGGTGCGCAGCGTGCACGGCGATGCCAACCAGGCCTATGCCGATCCGATGATGGGCATGCACCTCACGGGCGGCTCCAACTCCATCAAGAACTCGTACACCCAGTACCGCGAACTGGGTGCGCGCACCCGGGCCATGCTGGTCTCGGCCGCTGCCGCGCAGTGGGGCGTGGATGCCTCGGCACTACGCACCAACAACGGCTTCGTCGTCGGCCCCGGGGGCAAGAAGCTGGGCTACGGCGCGCTGGCCGAAGCGGCCATGAAGCAGCCGGTGCCCGAAAAGGTCACCTTGAAGGACCCGAAGCAGTTCCGCCTCATCGGCAAGCCCACCGGGCGGCTGGACGCCAAGGCCAAGTCGAGCGGCCAGCAGGACTACGGCATTGACGTGCGCTTGCCTGGCATGCTGACGGCCGTGGTGGCGCGCCCGCCGGTGTTTGGCGCCAAGCTGAAGTCGCTGGACGACAGCGCCGCCAAAGCCATCAAGGGCGTGAAAGCCGTGCTGCGCGTGCCCACCGACCGGGGTGGCGAAGGTGTGGCCATCGTGGCCGATGGTTACTGGCCCGCCAAGCAGGGGCGCGATGCGCTGAAGGTGGAATGGGACACCAGCGCGGTGGGCAAGCCCGACACCACGGCACTGCTGGCGCAGTACCGCGAACTGGCCACCAAGCCCGGCAACGTGGCCATGCAGGCCGACATGGCGCCGCTGGCGAGCGCTGCCCACAAGATCAGCGCCGAATTCGTGTTCCCGTACCTGGCGCACGCGCCCATGGAGCCGCTCAACTGCACCGTGAAGCTGGATGGTGACAAGGCCGAGCTATGGATGGGCACGCAGATGCCCGGCCTTGACGCCATGGCCGCCGCCAAGACGCTGGGCCTGCAGCCGCAGAACATCAAGGTGAACACGCAGATGGCGGGTGGTGGCTTTGGCCGCCGTGCCATTCCCACCAGCGACTACGTGGTGGAAGCCTGCGGCGTGGCCAAGGCCGCGCGCACGGCGGGCATCACCGCCCCGGTGCGCACCCTGTGGAGCCGCGAGGACGACATCAAGGGCGGCTACTACCGCCCCATGCACGTGCACCGCGCCGAAATCGGGTTCGACGCACAGGGCAAGATCCTGGCGTGGGACCACACCATCGTGGGCCAGTCCATCACCAAGGGCTCGCCGTTCGAGGCCTTCATGGTCAAGAACGGCATCGACGCCACGACCACCGAAGGCATGGGCGAGCCGTACAACGTGCCCATGAAGCTGTCGGTGCACCACCCCGACGTGAACGTGCCCGTGCTGTGGTGGCGCAGTGTGGGCTCCACCCACACGGCCTATGCCATGGAAACCCTCATCGACGAAGTGGCGCGGACCACGAAGCAAGACCCCGTGGCCTACCGCATGGCCCTGATGGGCGACAAACACCCGCGCCACAAGGCCGCGCTGCAGCTGGCGGTGGCCCAGTCGGGCTATGGCAAGAAGAAGCTGGCCGCTGGCCGCGCCTGGGGCGTGGCGGTGCATGAGTCGTTTGAGTCGGTGGTGGCCTATGTGGTGGAAGCGTCCGTGAAAGACGGCACGCCCAAGCTGCACAGCATCACGGCCGGCGTGCATTGCAACCTGGTGGTCAACCCCAAAAGCGTGGAAGCCCAGGTGCAGGGCGCGGCGCTGATGGGCCTGTCGATGTGCCTGCCCGGCGGCGCCATCACGCTCAAGGACGGCGTGGTGGAGCAAAGCAACTTTGGCGACTTCGCCGTGCCGCGCATCACCGACATGCCGCAGGTGACGGTGCACATCGTGCCCAGTGCCGACCCACCCAAGGGCATGGGTGAGCCCGGCCTGCCACCGCTGGCACCGGCTTTTGCCAATGCCATTGCCCAGCTCACGGGCAAAACACCGCGCGAGCTGCCGTTCAAGCTGGCTTGAGTGCGGCGCGCACCCGGGGGGAGGGCGCGTCACCCCCGGGCGCTGCTGATGCGGTGGCCGTCTTGACCAGCGCCAGAAACGCCCGCAGCGTGGCCGTGGGCTGTCTGCGGCTGGGGTAGTACAGGTAGAAGCCCGGGATGGGCGGGCACCAATCGTCCAGCACGCTCACCAGTGCGCCGCGGGCCAGGGCTTCGCGCGCGTAGGGTTCGTACAGGTACGCAAAACCCACGCCCGCCAGGGCCGCCTGCAGGATGAGCGGCATGTCGCCCACGGTCAGGCGCCCTTGCACATCGACGGCAATCTTCTCGCCGGCTTTTTCAAACTCCCACGCATAACGCGCCCCGCTCGGAAAGCGGATGCGCACGCAGGGCATCTGCAGCAGATCGTGCGGGGTGTGCGGCATGCCCACGCGCTCCAGCAGGGCGGGTGCGGCCACCACCATCAGCCGCTGCGGTGGCCCCAACGGCAGGGCCACCATGTCCTGCTGCAGGCGTTCGCCATAGCGCACGCCGGCGTCAAAGCCACTCTCTACGATATCGACCAGCCCGTCGTCCAGCACCAGCTCGACCTCGGCCTGCGGGTGCTGCGCCAGAAACTGCGCAATCAGCGGCCCCAGCACCAGGTCGCCCGCGGAGCGCGGCGCGTTGATGCGCAGCTGGCCCTGCGGGGTGTCGCGAAACGCGTTGATGTCGTCGATGGCCGCAGCAATGTCCTGCAGGGCAGGCCCCACGCGGTCCAGCAACTGGCGCCCCGCTGGGGTCAGCGCCACGCTGCGCGTGGTGCGGCTGAACATGCGCACGCCCACCCGCTCTTCCAGCGAACGCACAGCATGGCTGATGGCCGAAGCCGACAGGCCCAGGTCCTGCGCGGCGGCCCGAAAGCTCAGGTGGCGGGCGATGGTGCTCAGGAGTTTGAGATCGGCGAGGTCCAGGCTCATTGGTGAAATTCATTCATTGATATGTGTATTCTCAGGCCATTTATCTATTCTGACTTCAACAATAAGCTGCCCGCTGACTTGCAAAACCACAGGAGAGAACATGCAAAACAGCGAATGGAACCTTGCCGGCAAAACCTATTGGGTGAGTGGGGCGTCCTCGGGCATTGGTGCCGAAACCGCCCTGGCGCTGGGGCGCCACAAGGCCAACGTGGTGCTGGCCGCGCGCCGCACGGCCGAATGCGAGGCCGTGGCCGAGCGGGTGCGCGCCGCCGGTGGACAGGCCTGGGTCACGGCCCTGGACGTGACCGATGAGGCGAGCGTGGAGCGCAGTGTCGAGGCCACGGTGGAGCACTTTGGCCGCCTGGACGGCACCTTCAACAACGCAGGTGCCCTGGGGGTCGCCGGCCCCCTGCACACCCTGAACGCTGCGGATGTGCAGGCGGTGCTGCAGGCCAACACGATGGGCATCTTCTATGCCATGAAGCACCAGATTGCGGCCATGCTGAAGACCGGCAGCGGCGCCATCGTGAACAACCTGTCCATCTCGTCCCAGGTGGGGTTCAACGGCATCAGTGCCTATACCGCCAGCAAACACGCGGCCCTCGGCCTCACGCGCAACGCGGCGATGGAATATTTTCAGCAAGGCATCCGCGTGAACGCCGTGAGCCCAGGGCCCACGGTCACGCCCATGGCACTGGCTGCCTTTGGCAATGAGGATGCGATGCGCAGCACCTTGCAGGCATCGGTGGCGGGCCGTCCAGCAGCACCGGCCGAGATGGTCGGGCCGGTGCTGTTTTTGCTGTCGGACGCGGCCAGTTTTGTGAGCGGGCACAACCTGGTGGTGGATGGTGGGTACACGCTGGCCTGAGTCAAGTCGCAGTGCGGCGAACGGCCTAGAATCGCGCCCGCTGTGCACCGCACGGCCCATTGCCCAACGCAGGTTCTATCTCCATGTCTCTCAATCCCTCGCCTCCCGTGGTGCTGGTGCTGGCCTCTGGCCGGGGCGAGCGTTTTGCAGCATCGGGCGGCACGGTGCACAAGCTGCGCACCCCCTTGGGTGACAAAACGGTGCTGGAGCACACCCTGGCCGCCGTGCGTGCCAGCGGGCTGCCCTGGCATCTGGAGGATGCCGGGCACCCGGGCATGGGGGATTCGATTGCGGCAGCCGTGCGCGCCACAGCGGATGCGCCGGGCTGGCTGGTGTTGCCGGGGGATCTGCCGCTGGTACTACCCGAAACCTTGCGCACCATTGCTGCCGCCCTTGCGGAGGCGGACTGTGCCGTGGCCATGCCGGTGTACCAGGGCGAGCGCGGTCACCCCGTGGGTTTTGCCGCCGAATGCCAACCGGGGCTGCTGGCATTGACAGGCGAGCACGGCGCTGCCAGCGTGGTGCGCCAGCAAGCGCAGCAGGGCAGGGTACGGTGGATGGATGTGGACGATGTGGGCACGGTGACCGATGTGGACACTGTGCAGGACCTGGAGCGCGCTGCGCAGTTGCTGGCAGCGCGCGGGTAGCGGCGAAGACCGCGTTACTTGGCTGCAATCACGGCACAGGCCAGGCGCGGGCCCGCATTGCCGGTGGGCTGGGTCTTGTAATCGTCGGGGTCGCGGTGGACGATCAGGCCCTTGCCGACGATGTCGTTGGCGGTGCTGCCCACGCGGATCGTGCTGGATTCAAAGTTGAACGTGGCCACGCCGTTGGCATCGGCCTTGAGGCTGGGCAGGTCGCCCGTATGGTGGTCGCCCATGCCATGGTGGCCGTGGGACTTGCCGCCGGGGTTGAAGTGGCCGCCCGTGCTCATGCCATCGCCACTGGAGCAGTCGCCTTTTTCATGCACATGAAAGCCGTGTTCGGCATTGGGCTTGAGGCCGGTGATGGAGCCCGACACCTTCACCACGTCGCCCGACTGCACAAAGGTGACCGCGCCAGCGGCGGTGTTGCCCCGTGTGGGTTCCAGCTTGGCCGTGGCGGTGGGGCCGGTGGAATACGCGGCGCACCCGGCCAGTGTGGCTACAGCGACCATCGAGAGGACACCAGCAAGACGAACATTCTTCATGACTCAGACTCCTTTGCACGTTAAAAGACGCGGCATTGTGCGGGCCCGCGCGCAGTGACCTGCGCAGGCACCCCTGCCGGGCTGCGGAAAGTGTGCACTATGCCTCTTTTTGGGCCAGTGCAATCAAACGGGCGAGGGCCCGGTCATGGATGCCGTGCCTGCGCAGCTCATCGTAGGTGGCCTGGGCGTAGTCCCGCGTGGTGCCAAACCTCCCGCAGGCCTGCTCAAAAATACGGCAGTACTCGTGGTCGGGTAGCTCACCCGTGTGGTTGGGGCTTTTGCGCGACAGGGTGAAGGCCAGCGCACGCACCGGGCCGTGCGGGGTGTGGCAGGTGAGCCAGCGCGGGTCGTACACGGCGGTGACCATCTCGCGCTGCCAAAGATTGATCATGACCTGCCGGGCGTGTGCCTTGTCCACCCGGAACACCATGCCCCGGCAACTGCCGCCCGACAGCATGCCGAACACCAGGCCCGGGCATTCGGGCGTGCCCCGGTTGATGCGGCTCCACATCTTGAGCGCCCGGTGCCAGCCGTGCACCTTGGCGGGGCGGCGCTCTGCGTAGTCGAAATCCGGGCGCCAGATGAGCGAGCCGTAGCCAAAGATCCACAGGTCCGCATGGCCACCCCATTCATTCAGGGCACGCTCCAGCATGGGGGCCGGATCGCGCAGCGGAGCGGGAAGATTCGTCATGGGTTCACTCTACAATCGAAAGCTTTGCTTCAGCGCCCTGGGGACTTGTGCTTGCAGGTCCCGCAGCTGTCCCACCATTCTTTCTTAATCACTGCAGGAATCTCCAATGTCTAGTTCTGACGACGATAGCCAACAACGTTTTGCCCTGGGTTTCCTGTTTGCGCTGATTGCGCTGGTGATCTCGGTGGTGGTCGGCACCGTGGTGGTCAAGCGCGTGGGCGCTTCGGGCGCCGCCAAGCCTGCTGCAACCGCTGTTGCAAGCAACGCGCCAGCGGCAGCAGTCGCTGACGACGCCGCCAGCGTGCGTGTAGAAAACGGTGTGGTGAAGTTCTACTTTGCCACGGCAAAGGCCGAGCTGGCCACTGGCGCCAGCGAAGCCCTGGCCGACGTGGTCAAGGGTGTGGCCGAAGGCAAGAAGGCTGTGATCTCCGGCTTTCATGACGCCACGGGCGACGCTGCCCTGAACGCCGAGCTGGCCAAGCAGCGCGCTTTTGCGGTGCGCGACGCCCTCAAGGGCCTGGGCGTGGCGGAAGACAAGATCGAGCTGAAGAAGCCCGAAGAAACCACCGCCACCGGCAGCAACGCCGAAGCGCGCCGCGTGGAAGTGGCCCTGGGCGCCTAATGCCTGTGCAGTGACCTCCAGCAGGTCGCCCCATAAAAAACCCGGCAATGCCGGGTTTTTTTATGGGGAAAACGGGGCTCTAGCGCTTATCCATCATGCGCAAAAAGCTATCCATTTAATAGCAAATGGTTAACGCAGGCCTGCGCCACCAGTCCCCTCGGCGCGCTGGATCAATTCAATCTTGTAGCCATCGGGGTCCGTCACGAACGCGATGACCGTGGTGCCGCCTTTGACCGGGCCCGCTTCGCGTGTCACGTTGCCGCCCGAGGCCTTGATCTTCTCGCATGCGGCGTAGGCGTCGGGCACGCCCAGGGCGATGTGGCCATAGGCCGTGCCCATCTCGTAGCTTTCGGTGCCCCAGTTGTAGGTCAGCTCGATCTCGGCCTGGCCGGGGTTGCCGCCGTCAAATCCCAGAAAAGCCAGCGAGTATTTGTACTCGGGGTTCTCGGACTGGCGCAGCAGTTGCATGCCCAGCACCTGGGTATAGAAATCAATCGAGCGTTGAAGGTTGCCAACGCGCAGCATCGTGTGGAGGAATTTCATCCCTTCGATTGTGCAGGGATGTCAAAAACCAGGCAGGTGGTGGTGGCGTGGGCATACAGCGTGCCGTCGGGCCCCACCAGGCGCGCCTCGGCCGTGGCCAGCTGGCGCCCGCTGTGGATCACGCGGCCTTCAGCGCGCACGCGCGGCACCTTGGGCGTGATGGCCTTGACCAGGTTGATGCCCAGCTCGGCCGTGGTGTAGCCGCGCCCGGGCTCCATGCGCGTATGGATGGAGCAGCCCAGGGCAGAGTCGAGCAGGGTGGCAAACCAGCCGCCGTGCACCGTGCCCATGGGGTTCAGGTGCTCGGCGCGGGGCGTGCCCTGGAAGACGGCCGTGCCTTCACCGACTTCGATGATCAAGAAGTCCAGCGTTTTGGCGATGGCGGCGTAGGGCAGTTCGCCACGCAGCATGGCCTGCATCTGCTCCAGGCCGTTCAGATGGGCGATCTGTTCACGCCGCGCCACGCCCGGGCCAGGGCCTGCATCCAGCCGCGCCAGGATGTCGCGCTCTTGGGCCAGCCAGTGTTCAAGGTGGTTGTGTTGGGTCATGATTTTTCCGGGTCAGTGGTGGGGTCGAAACGGATGAGTTGCATATGCAATTATTGCAGATACAATTAAATCCATGCAAGCCGACACATCCACCATGGACTTTGCCGCACCACCCGTTGCCCGGACGGTGCCACAGGGGTGCACCAACTTCAAGCTGCGCCAGCTGATGCGCCGCGTGGCCAACCACTACGACGCCGAAATGGCGAAATGCGGGCTCAAGACCACGCAGTATTCGCTGCTGTCGCATGTGCTCACGCTAGGGCCCATCCGGCCGGGCGACCTCGCTGTGGCCATGAAGATGGATGCCTCCACGTTGACGCGCAACCTGCGTCCCCTGGTCGATGCGGGCTGGGTGACGCTGGAGGCAGGCGCAGATGCCCGCAGCCGCCTGGCCCACATCACCGACACCGGCCGCGTAAAACGCGCCGAGGCACAACGCCACTGGAAAGCCGCGCAGCTTGCTCTGAATGAAACGCTGGGCGTGGAACGCGTGATGGCGCTGCATGCGCTGGTGGACGACTCACTGGATTTGCTGGCAGCGCTGCCAGTGCAGGAGGCTGGGCATGACGAATAGCAACCCCCCTCCAGCCACCACCCAGTCCGCCGCACCGCTGGCCCTGTGGCTGGTCCTGCTGGCTGCTGCAGGTGCTTTAGCGCTCACCATGGGCACGCGCCAGACCATGGGCCTGTTCCTGTCGGCGCTCAACACGTCCACCGCGCTGGGCATTGGCAGCATCAGCCTGGCCTTTGCGTTCGGCCAGCTGTGGTGGGGCCTGACCCAGCCGTTTGCCGGGGCGGTGGCCGACCGCATCGGCACTGGCCGCGTGATCCTTCTGGGCGTGGCGCTGGTGGCGCTGGGCACCTTCATCACGCCCTACATGACCACCACGGCCGGGCTGATTTTTGCGATTGGTGTGTTGGCTGCAGGCGGTGCAGGCATGGCCGGGCCGTCGGTGCTGATGGCGGCGACCGCGCGGCTGGTACCCGCCAACAAGCGCGGGCTGGCCAGCGGCATCGTCAACGCGGGCGGGTCGTTTGGGCAGTTTGTGATGGCGCCTGTTGCCATTGGCCTGACCGCCGCGGTGGGCTGGGCCAGTGCCATGCAGTGGCTGGGTGTGCTGGTGCTGCTGGCGCTGCCTGCGGTGTGGGTGCTCAGGGGCAATTCGAACGCCTTGGCCGCGCAGGCCGCCGCCGCATCGGGCCAGAAGGCGCTGACGGCGCGCCAGGCCATTGCCCAGGCGCTGGCCACGCCGAGCTACCGGTATCTGGCGGCGGGCTTTCTGGTGTGCGGCTTTCACGTGGCATTCCTGGCCACGCACCTGCCGGGCGTCATCGCCGCATGTGGTCTGCCGCCTGAGATCGGCGGGTGGTCGCTGGCCATGATCGGCTTGTTCAACATTGTCGGCAGCCTGGCCATGGGCTGGGCCGTGGGGCGCTGGCGCATGAAGTCGTTGTTGTCACTGCTGTACGCCACGCGTGGCCTCGCAGTGCTGATCTTCTTGTTTGCGCCCAAGACGCCCACGGTGGTACTGGTCTTTGCCGCTGTGATGGGCGTGACGTTTCTCTCCACCGTGCCGCCCACGGTCGGGCTGGTGGCCAAGATGTTCGGCACGGCCAACATGGCCATGTTGTTTGGCATCGTGATGCTGGCGCACCAGATTGGTGGCTTCTTTGGTGCCTACCTGGGCGGCAGCGTGTTCCAGGCCACGGGCAGCTATGACTGGGTCTGGTACATCGACATCGTGCTGGCCGTGGGCGCGGCCCTGGTCAACCTGCCGATCCGCGAAGCCCGGCTGGTGCGCCCTGCAGCCGCCTGACCCTGCCAACACCCGTCCACCATCCCCTCATCTCCTAATTTTTTTGCCATGACCGCTCACCTTGTTTCCACCGCATCCGCCCCCACCGACATGCAGCCCGTGTACCTGGACGACCTCGCTGTGGGTGACCTGTTCAAAAGCGGCGAACACGCCATGGACGAAGCGCAGATCACCACCTTTGCTGCGCAATTCGACCCCCAACCGTTCCACCTGGATGACACTGCTGCCCGCGCCACGCTGTTTGGGGGGCTGGCGGCCAGCGGCTGGCACACGGCGTCCGTGACCATGCGCCTGCAGGTCACCACGGGCCTGCCGATTGCGGGCGGCATCATCGGGGCAGGGGTCGAGTTGAGCTGGCCCCGGCCCACGCGCGCCACCGACGTGCTGCACGTGGTGAGCGAGGTGCTGGAGATCCAGCCCTCCAAATCCAAGCCCGACCGTGGCATGGTCACCGTGCGCAGCGAAACCCGCAACCAGCACGGCGATGTGCTGCAACTGTCCACCGTCCGCATCGTGGTGCCACGCAGGCCTGTGGCCAACGGGGCAGGGGCCTGATGTGACCGAGCCCCTGAACCCACGCACCCGCATGCTGCTGGAGGCGCCGATTGCGCCCACGCTGCTGCGGCTGGCGGCGCCCAATGTGCTGGTGATGCTGGCGCAGGCGGGCGTAGGGCTCATCGAGACCTACTTTGTCGGCAAGCTGGGCACCGATGCGCTGGCGGGCATGGCGCTCGTCTTCCCGGTCGTCATGCTGATGCAGATGACCTCTGCGGGGGCCATGGGCGGCGGTATTGCGTCGGCCATCGCCCGCGCTCTGGGTGCCCGGCGGCGCGACGATGCCGATGCGCTGGTGTTGCACGCGCTCGCCATTGCGGCGGTGTTTTCGCTGGTCTTCACCGTGGGGGTGGTGGGAGGAGGGCGCTGGCTTTACACCCGCATGGGCGGCACGGGCGGCGCGCTGGACGCGGCGCTGGTCTATTCCAATTGGGTCTTTGCGGGCGCGTTTCTGGTGTGGCTGTTCAACACGCTGTCGGCCGTGATCCGGGGCACGGGCAACATGGCCGTGCCGGCCTATGTCACGGTGCTGGGCGCCTTCGTGCTGGTGCCGTTGTCGCCACTGTTCATCTTTGGCTGGGGTCCCATCCCCGGCCTGGGCATTGCCGGCGGGGCCATCGCGCTGATGGCGTACTACCTGATCGGCAGCGTGGTGCTGGCAGCGTATTTGTGGTCGCCGCGCAGCCTGCTGCAGCCATCGTTCGCGCACATCCGGTTTCGCTGGGTGCTGTTCAAGGACATCCTGCGGGTCGGGTTGGTAGGCACTGTGTCGACCGTGGCCACCAATGTGGCGATTGGGGTGACCACCGCGTTGGTCGGCGGTTTTGGCACGGCGGCCATTGCCGGGTATGGAACCGCATCGCGGCTTGAGTACCTGCTGGTGCCCCTGGTATTTGGCCTGGGCGCGCCGTTGGTGGCCATGGTAGGCACCTGCATTGGCGCGGGCCAGCGCGAGCGCGCCTTGCGCGCCACCTGGATCGGCGCCGGCATGGCGTTTGTGATGGCCGAGGCGATCGGCCTGTGGGCAGCGGCGTTTCCCAACGCGTGGCTGTCGCTGTTCAACAGCGATCCGGCGATGCTGGAGGCGGGCGCGCTGTATCTGCGCACCGTCGGACCGGTGTACGGCTTTTTCGGTCTGGGCCTGGTGCTGTACTTTGCCTCGCAAGGGGCAGGGCGCCTGCTCTGGCCGGTGATCGGCAACATCGTGCGCCTCGCCATTGCGGTCACCGGTGGTTGGCTGGCGCTGCGCTGGGGCGGTGGTTTGGCGGCGGTGTTCGCCGCACAGGGCGTGGCGCTGGTGCTGTATGGCGTGGTCAACGCCTGGACGATTGCGGGTGGTGCCTGGTTTGGCCCGGTGGGATGGCCGCGCAGCATGGCGGGCTTGCTGCGGCGCATGCCGCAGGCATAGAAATAGAACCAAAATGGCTGCTAGCGCTTATTTATCAAGCGCTCACAGCTATCAATTTGGTAGTACCTCGTTGAATCAAACCGGAACGGTGTAGTTCAGCGTCATGCGGCCACCATCCACGGTCACGATCTCGCCGGTCACATAACTGGCGGCGTCGCTGGCCAGCCAGGCCACCACATCGGCAATCTCCGATGGCTCGCCCAACCGCTTCATGGGGGTGCGGCTCATGATCTTCTGCTTGGCCTCGTCGCTGGTCAGCACGGCCTTGGCGGCCAGCTCGGTGGCGATGGTGCCGGGCGCCACGGCGTTCACCCGGATGTTCTTGTCGGCCAGCGCCAGGGCCATCACGCGCGTGAGCTGGTTCACGCCGCCTTTGCTCACGTTGTAGCTGGAGATGTTGGGAATGGTGAGCACGCCGTTGACCGAACTCATGTTGACGATGGCGCCGCCGCCACCACCGCCATTTTGTGCCACCATGGCCCGCGCCACGGCCTGACCGACGAGGAACGAGCCCTTGAGGTTGACCCGCAGCACGGCGTCAAAGTCGGCCTCGGTCACGTCCAGAAAGTCTGCAGCCCGAAAGATGCCCGCGTTGTTCACCAGCACGTCGATGCGGCCGTGGGCCGCCACGGTCTGGGCCACGAGCGCATCCACCTGCGCCTTGTCGCCCACATCGCAGCGCACATACAGCGCGCCCAGTTCCTGTGCCAGCGCCTGGCCCCGCGCATCGTCCACATCGACGATCACCGGTTTGGCGCCTTCAACCGCAAAGCGGCGAACGCAGGCTTCGCCAATGCCTTGGGCACCACCAGTGACGATGCAGACACGGCCTTGGTGGCCAAAGTGGATGGAAGACGCTGAAGGAGCTTGGGAAGAAAGGGTCATGGGCACGGATGGTAGCGGCTGAGGGAGATCACGGCCCTGTGCGGCCCCACACTGTTCAAGTAGATACGATGTATATTATGTTAAATGACAAATCTACCGATATAGATCAGCAGTTCACCAAGGCGTCTTGTTGACACAAAGCCAGTACGCGCCAGCCTGGCAGACCATGTCCGCCATCACATCGAAATCCATGGGTTTGACCACGTAGCTGTTGGCACCCAGGTCGTACGACTGCACCACGTCCCGCTCTTCCTGGGAAGACGTCAGTATCACCACGGGAATCCGCCGTGTGCGCTGGTCGCCCTTGATGGTGCGCAGTACCTGCATGCCATCCACCCGCGGCATTTTCAGATCGAGAAGCACCAGCTTCGGGCTGGCTTCATCGTGCTGCGAATATTCTCCAAGCCGAAACAGGTAGTTGATGGCCTGTTCGCCATCTTTGACCCACAGCATCTTGCTGGCGAACCCTCGCTTCTTCAGCGCGCGAATCGCGAGTTCTGCGTCGTTGGGACTATCCTCCACCAAGAGAATATCGACTTCTTCAAACAGCTTCATTGCAGCCCTCCCGTGGGACGGTGAAATAAAACGTGGCGCCTTCACCCACATTTCCGTCAGCCCAGACGCGCCCGCCATGGCGGTGCACTATCCGCTGGACCAAAGCAAGACCCACGCCGGTTCCTGGGAATTCCTGGGCATCGTGCAGCCGCTGAAAAACCCCAAACAACTTGTCTTTGTACTTTGGGTTGAATCCGGCTCCATTGTCACGCACGAAAAAAGTGTGTTCCTGGTCATCAGAAATAGCCCCGATCTCAATGCGAGGATCGCTCTGCTTCGAACTGAACTTGAGGGCGTTCGACAGTAGATTTGTCCACACTTGCCCCAAAAGCACGCGGTCGCCTGTCGCGATAGGCATTGCCCCGATATGCAGGTTCACGCGGCTGAAGTCCTCGTGTTCGTTCAGTGCGTTCCAGGTGGTGAGAGCCAGCTCCCCCATCGCCAACTCCCCTACTTTGAGTGCCCGGCGGCCCAATCGTGACAACGCCAGCAAATCATCGATCAGCACCCCCATGCGCCGCCCCTCGTTCTGGATGATCTGGACTTTTCGCCGGGCTTCATCGTCCAGACTCTCGCCATGGTCTTCGACCAGGGCCTCGGAGAAACCGACTATCCATCGAAGTGGCGCACGCAAATCATGAGAGACGGAATAACTGAAGCTCTCAAGCTCCTGATTCGCTGTCTGCAATTGCATTGTGCGCTGGGAGACGCGTTGTTCCAACTCGGCGTTGAGTTCGCGGATTTCCTGGTCAGCCCGTTCACGTTCCTGGGCTTCGCGTTCCAAGGCCTTGTTGGCTGCCTGCAGATCTTCGGCGCGCCGCCCAATTTCCGACAACATGTCATTGAACGCATCCGCCAGGTAGCTCAGCTCGTCCTTCGTGGTCTTCTTCACCCGCAGCGAAAAGTCCTTTTGCTCAGTGACCTGCCGTGCCAGTTTTGTGACGGCAAGGATGGGCTTCGTCAAGGCCGACTGCAGCCATACCGACATGCCGCCGGCCACGAGCAAGCTCAGGCCCATCACGCTGGCGAGGATGCCCAGGTAGCTCCAGAACCGCTGGACGAGTTCGTAGTCCGCGCTCATATAGACGGTGCCCACGATCTCGTTGTTTTCGAGAATTCTCTTGAAAACCGCCAGTTCGTTGTCTTCCAAACGCACCCCATCTGACTGGGGCAGCTCGGGGATTTTGTGCCCCGTGAAACTCCCCTCGCCTCGGTATTGCGCCACCATCTTTCCGCGCGCGTTGTAGATTGCGGCCGCCCGAATCTGGCGCCGGGTTTTCAGCAGGGAGAGGTTTTCCTCTGCGGATTTGTGATCATCAAAAGCCAAGGCGGGACCGGTCGCTCGGCCCAGGATTTCTGCCTGCGTCTGTAGATCGCTGACCACATTCTGTTTGTACGTCTGAAGTTCATACCAGGCGAGCGCGGCGCCTGCCACTGTCAGTGAAACGAACGTGGCCGCGAGCATGGCCAACGCGAACTTGTAGCGGAGTGAGCGAGCGATGGCGTTCCACATCTAGCGCCCCTCGCCATGCACCTTCTGGGCCACCGCGAGCAATCGGGAGCTCAGGCGCAGTCCACCTTTTTTGACGGAATCGAGCGAGACCTCGAAGCGGACATTTCGATCCACGGGCAGAAAATTGATCATGCCTCCCAGCGCCAGCCCTGCTGGCTCTTCCGTGACGACAAGTACCGGCCGGGCTTGCAAGGCGCCCCTCAAGGGTTTCAGCTGTGTGGCATCACCCTTGCCAACGAACAGGATGGCGACATCGTCCAGGGAGTCTCCAGCTTTGAGGCGGCGAACCGCAAGGCCCCGAGATTGAATCTTGCGGCCCTGAACGATTTGCATCAGTTCCTCGGCAATGGGATCGGCTCCCAGGACGCCAATCGTGAGAGGTGCATCCACGGGGCCCGGAGATCCTTCAGGCCACTCAACGTAGCCTGCAAATTTATAGAGAAAAGCTGCTTTGATTTGGAACTCATCGTTCGGCCAGTCTGGCTGAGCTGCACACGGGTTGATGAGCACACCGAGCAGCAGCAATGCAAGGACCAAGCCCCGCTTCAACGGCAGCGAAGACAGCCAGGTTTTCACAAAGTCCACCTGATTCGCAAGGCAACGTTGCGGGGGATTTCTTTGCGGTTCATCGGCGCATTGAACTCCGGGTGAGCGCCATCAAACAGATTCTGACCCACGATCGAAAATTCGACCCCGGGCCGCACTGTCCAGCCAAAACGCACATCCAAGGCCGTGTATGCAGGCACTGCGGGGTCGGGCAACGCCCCTACCCTTCGCACAATGACGTCGAGTTCCTGGCGATGGGGCAGATTGAATCCGGCACGCAACATCCACTGGTGGCCAGGATCGTTGCCCAGCGCGCGGGGCCCTTCTGGATCGGTACTCCCGGGCATGACGCGCAGGTTCTTGCGCAATACCGACAATCCGCCCGCCAACCGCAGATTGCGTGCCGCGTGCCACTCGCCCCAGGCTTCCAATCCCCAGGTCTTTCCTTCGATCATGTTCTGCACCTGCGCACCAGGCGCTCGCTGCCCGCTGCGCAATTTGTCCCAATGGTGCTGAAATGCAGTGACCGAATAGGACAATGTTGACGATGGCTGGGATCGGTATCCAAGCTCCAGGACCTTGGCGACTTCAGACTCGAAGTCAGGTCCTCCAGCGATGATGAATGGGGGGTTGGGCGGCAGCCGTATGTCGCGGTCCAGGCGCGCTGGCGCCCGCACTGCCCGTGACACAGCGCCCCACCAAAGCTGGTGTGGAGAAGGTTTCCACTCAAAGCGCGCGCTTGGAAGGGACTCCATTCCTGTGAAATCATTTCTTTCCAGTTTGGTGCCAACCGTCAGGTTGAGATGCTCGGTCACCTTGAATTCGTCTTGCACAAACAGATTCGCCCAGTGCAGCGACGCTTGTGCCGGAGCAAACCCGAAAATCACGCCCGGACGAATGACATCACTGGCCTGCCTGTAACCGCCGCCCCAGAGCAGCCGGTGCGACTCCAGTGGCACACCGTGCTGAAACTCCACATCAAGAACACGCTGCCGTGGTTGGTACAGAAACGCGTCTTTCCGGTCCGTGTAGTCGTAGTAGGCCTGCAGGCGAACGTCCTGCCCTGCTTCCAGCTTTCGCGTCAGGCGGCCGAGGATGTTGGCACCGGATGCTTCCACCCGTCCTATATCAAAACGCCCAAAGAACCCGCGGTTGTCTGTGGCGCCCTCGTACACGTCGCCTTGCAAGGTCAGCTCGGTGTTTTTATCCGCCCAATCAGCCCTCCACCCCAGTTGCCCACGCGAACGGCCATCCGTGGCTGCTGCGTTCCCTATCGACACAACCGGGCGCGTCACATCCCCTTTTGCATAGACGCGAAAAGTAGCGCCCTCGCCCAGCACGCCACCGTATCTGAAAGACGCTTCCCGCCCCTGATTGCCCGCGCCAACCACCAAAAGTCCCCCTTGGGTGTGGGCAGAGGATTTGGTGATCACGTTGATCACACCGTTGACTGCGTTGGCGCCCCACAGGGTGGCGCCAGGCCCGCTGATGACTTCTATTCGATCGACGTCTTCCAGCATGACGTCCTGCTGGTCCCAAAAAACCCCTGAGAAAAAAGGTGTGTAGACCGTGCGCCCATCGATCAAGACCAGGAGTTTGTTCCCAATGGCATTGTTAAAGCCACGTGCACTGATTGCATATTGGCTTGCGTCAAGGCGGGCGACCTGAAGATTGGGCGCCAAGCGCAAAGCTTCCGGAAGGGTGGCAGCGCCCGAACGGCGGATACTGTCGGAAGTGATCACAAAAATCGCGGCGGAAGCGTCCCCCAGAAACTCGGGATGCCTCGCAGCGGAAGTGATCTGAATGTTGGCCAGCTCTTCGATGGAAAGCTCGGCAAGCAAGGAGGCCTTGTTATCCTGTGCCTGCACAGAAGACAAAGGCAGCAAAGACAGGGTCAACCACGCTGTCAGGTATGTTCGGATCTGTATCACGGCCAGCCTCCCCCATGTTTGCGTGGCAAGCTTTCGTAGCCAGCCATTCAAAGCATGGTAGGTTGAAAACCTTTTGGTGCAAACCTTTCAACGGGGGTTGCGCATCCAAACGACGGAAATTAAGAATTTCTTGATGCCCAGGGTGCTGCACCCTAGACTACTTTCAGCACGGCAGTGTTCCGCAGGCATCGTCTGCGGAAGGAGGAATACTTGCAAGCCGCCCCCCTGAACATCCTGATGGTCGAGGATGAGCCCAACGATGCAGAACTCGTCGCACATACCTTGCGGCGTGCATCGTTGCACTTTACAAGCCGCCGGGTAGACAACGAAGAACGGCTGCGCCACGAGCTGCGTGCGAGCGTGCCGGACATCGTCCTTTCAGATTTCAGCATGCCCCGCTTCAATGGCATCGACGCGCTGTCAGTGGTCAGGGAGATGTGCCCAGACGTTCCTTTCATCTTCGTATCTGGAACGATTGGAGAAGAGAACGCCATCAGCGCTCTCAAAAGCGGTGCAACGGACTACATCCTGAAGCATGACCTGGGGCGTCTTGCCCCGGCAATCCATCGCGCTCTCAACGATGCCGAGTTGGCGCGGGAGCAAAAACGCACCCAGGAAGCTTTGCGGCATAGCGAATTGCGGTTTCGTCTGGCGGCCTCCACGGGCGATGTCTGGGACTGGAATATCGACACGGGTATTGCACAGATTTCAGCGCAGTGGAAGTTTCGCCTGGGTTATGCGGACGAGGAAATCGAAAATACGGCAACGGCATGGCTCGGTCTATTGGAGCCCAACGATCGACAGATGGTCCTGAGCGCTTTTGCCGCCCACATCAAAAACCGTGCTCCGTACGATGTGGAATACCGGGCATTGGCCAAAGACGGCTCCTACCGCTGGTCACATGCCAAGGGCCAGGCGGTATGGGATGCCAATGGCTTGGCGACCTATATGGCCGGCTCTGTCGTTGACATCACCGAGCGAAAGAATGCAGAACTCAAAGTCAAGCGCCTCAACCGGATTTATGCGGTATTGAGTAGCATCAATTCTTTGATTGTAAGGACACAAGATCGCAAGGATTTATTTCAGGAGGCCTGTCAAATTGCTGTGAATGCCGGGGGCTTTTGCCTGGCATGGATTGGAATTATCGACATTGAGGTGCAAAAAATTACCGCTGTCGCATGGGCAGGTGCGGGAGAGGATTATATTGATCACATACCGATGGGAATCGATTCCGATCGGCAGGACTATGGGCTTATTGGCGAATGCATTGAAAATGCAAAAACCATTTTAGTTCAAGACATCAAGAGTGACACCAGGATTTTATTGCGACAGCAGGCAATCGCCCGAGGTTTTCAGAGTTTTGGCCTTTTTCCACTTTCTGTCAAAAAAAAACCTATCGGGCTCATGGCCCTATACGCCTCAGATCAGGATTTTTTTGATGAAGCCGAAATTCAGTTGCTCCAGGAACTCGCATCTGACATCGCCTTCTCCGTAGATCATCTCGAAAAATCAGAACGGCTCAACTATCTGGCTTACTATGATGCACTGACAGGACTTCCCAATCGAAGCCTGCTGCAGGATCGCTTTCACCAGCTGATTAAAAATACCATTCGAGAAGAAGATGACGGCTACATTGCATTGATATGGATGAATATCGAGAGATTCAAAAATATCAATGATACTTTGGGACGGCATGCCGGAGATGCGATGATTCAATCGGTCGCCAGGCGATTGATTGAAGCACTGGGCTCCAGCGACAAAATTGCACGAATGGGATCAGATCAGTTTGGAATCATCGCAACGTATCGGAGCGTTCCTGCAGAAATAGCCCACCTTCTGGCTGAAAAAATATTTCCCTTGATGGAGCGTCCTTTCATCTTTGAAGGGAAAGAGCTGTATTTGTCTTTCCGGACTGGGATATCCCTTTTTCCCGACGATGGAAAAGATGCAGACACATTGTTCGCACACGCTGAAGCGGCTTCGCGTGAGGCCGGTGCGGCCAGTGGCCGTTACCAGTTCTACACGCCGTCCATGAATTCCCAAGTGCACAATCAACTCAACATGGAGAGCAAGCTTCACAAGGCGCTCGAAAATGAAGAGTTCGTATTGCACTACCAACCTAAAGTTTCGCTTTGGGACGGAAAAATTACCGGAATGGAAGCGCTTATTCGATGGAACGATCCCGATGCCGGGCTTGTGTCGCCTGCGGTTTTCATCCCCATTCTGGAAAAAACCGGTTTGATCATCGACGTTGGGCAATGGGTTCTACAAAAAGCTATTCAGGACTATGAGAAATGGCGCAGCCAGGGTCTGGCCCCATCACGGATCGCTGTCAACGTTTCGGCAGTCCAGATACGCCGATCAGAATTCGCCAGTGTTTTGAAATCCTGCCTGAAAGGTTATCAAGGGTCGGAGGTGCCTCTTGATATTGAAATCACCGAAAGCCTTTTCATGGAGGATGTGGACATCAACATCCAGCGGCTCCACGACATCCGTGCAATGGGTGTCCGCTTGTCCATTGACGATTTTGGAACCGGTTATTCTTCACTCGCATATTTAAAACGATTTCCTATAGATTTTCTGAAAATCGACCAAAGTTTTGTGAGGGAAATAATCTACGATCCCGATGCGGCTGCAATTTGTAGCGCAATCATTGATCTTGCCCATAATCTCAAATTAAAAGTGATCGCAGAAGGTGTGGAAACTGAAGCGCAAATGAATTACTTGCACCGCAAGAATTGCGATGAAATTCAGGGGTATTTCTTTAGCAAGCCGATATCGGCTACGAATCTTGGTCAACTGCTTGCAGATGGGACTGCGCTGAAAATTGCAGTGCAGCCCTCTGCAGGTGCCAAGAGAATTTTGATCGTAGATGATGAACCAAGCATTCTTTCATCCATGCGACGACTATTGAGGCGCGATGGATATGAAATATTGACGGCCAACAGTGCAAAAGAAGGGTTCGAGATCCTAGCGCAGCATGAAGTTCAGGTCATCCTCTCGGACCAACGAATGCCTGAGATGTCAGGAACAGAGTTCCTCTCCAGGGCGCGCGAGCTTTATCCCGACACCATCCGAATAGTGCTTTCGGGATACACCGACCTGGAATCTATCTCAGATGCCATTAACAGGGGTGCAATCTATAAATTTCTGACAAAACCCTGGGATGATGAGTTGCTGCGGGACAATATTCGCGAAGCGTTTAGGCACCATGATGCAGCACAGCGCAAAAAGGCGTAATTTTCTAGCTGTGCGATTTCTTAGCCATCGGGTCCCAAGACTTCGCCATTGGGTCCCCACGTTACCTGGGTCAGCCCCGGTTCCAGCGCTTCCAGACGGCGGCGCTCTAGTTCCGTCGCATTCAGCTTCCCGAATTCATGGCGCCCGACGTCAGCCAGTTCGCTTTCATGGCGCAGTTGGTCCGCCCTTTCGAGGGCAGAGCGGACATGGCCAAGCAGGTCTTTTTCGTCCCAGGGTTTCAACAGATAACGGAAAACTTCGGCGTCATTGACTGCGCGCATCAGGTTCTCCGAATCGGAGGATGCACTTAAAACCATCCTGACGGCCTTGGGTTGAATGGCCCGGACCAAGCCCAGAAACTCCACGCCGGTCATGAGCGGCATTCGAAAGTCCGAGATCACCACATCAAAAGCAACCTCCCTCAGTCTGGCCAAAGCGACTTCTGGATCGGCGGTCTCTTCAATGCGAAGGTCGGAACCAAGTCCGGCACGAAGGCTCCGCTTGATCGCTGCCAGGACATGGTGTTCATCATCCAGTAAAAGAATTCTCTGCATGGACGGCTCCCTCCGTTACGGTTTTATCGGCAAGATCATTTCCACGTCGTCCCGTCCTTCGCGCAATCGCAGCCGCTTGATCAGTTCGGCAGTGAGCACGTGGTCGGCAGCCAGCAACACCGCACCTTCACTGGACAGCAGGTCTCGCGCCAAGACCATGCCGGGTCGAAGTTGCTCGGTGCGCAGCATGCGCGGCGGAGTTTCTGCTCCGGGCGCGGCCTTCAGAAGCATCTGCAGGAACACGTCCACCACCTCAGGATGAAACTGGGTTCCCCGGCCCCGGGCAATCATCGACCGGGCATCCGCAGCACTCAAGGGGGTGGAGCTGAGGTGACCGATTTGCAGATCGTCGTAGGTGTCTGCCACCGCGAGGATGCAGGCCCCCATGGGAATCATCTCGCCGACCAAGCCATCTGGATAACCCAGTCCATCGTGCCGCTCGTGGTGGCTTCGGATAATGTTGGAGACCGTCTGCATGTCGTCGAGGGCCATCAGTGCCTGCTCCCCCAACACGGCATGCCGTCGGTACTGCGCCGTTTCTTCTTCGGAAAGCTTGGGCACGGGCTTGGCCAGCAAGGTGTCGGGCAAGGCAATCTGCCCTATGTCATGCATGAGCCCTGCGATAAATGCGTCTTGCTGATCCGCCTCCGCCATGTTCATAGCCCGTGCGGTGCGGCGGGCCAGGTCCGCCACACGGCGTGAATGACCGGAGAGTTGCCCGCCTCGCCACTCCATGAGGTTTGAAAACACCTTGATGGAAGTGAGATAGTTCTTCTTGATTTTTTGACTGAGCTGGAGCAATTCGCTGGTGCGCGCCGCGACCTTTTCCTCCAGGGTTTCATTCAATTCCATCAAGGCCTGGTTTTTGGACCTGAGCAGTTCCTCCAACCGGGCCTTTTCGTCTTCCAGGGCATGGCGCTCAAAAATCTGGTGCGCCGTGGCAAGCACCTCACCGTCATCCCACGGCTTGGTGATGTACCGATAGACTTCCCCGCTGTTGATGGCCGCGATGGTTGAACCAATGTCCGCGTAGCCCGTGAGCAGTACGCGCGTCGTTTTGGGCCACCGCTCCCGTATCTGCTCCAGCAACTGGGCCCCGCTCATGCCGGGCATTCTCATGTCGGAAAAGACCAGGTCCACAGGCTCTTGCTCCAGGTGCGCAATGGCTTCTGCACCACTCGTGGCCGTTGCCACCTGGTATCCGCTGCCACGGAACAGCCGCCTGAGCGAAGCCACAATATTGGGCTCGTCGTCCACGCAGAGAATGCGCCAGACGCGCTGGCCACCGTCCTGCTTTAGGCTGGCGCCCTCCTCTTGCAAAGCCGCCCCTGACAAGGCGGTGACGTCGATAGGGGAATTCACACCTCAAGCCTCCTGCGGGTGACGAATCGGCAGCGTGACACGAAAACGTGTCCCAACCCCCTGCTCACTGAACACGTCAATGCTTCCAAGGTGCTTCTTGACGATCCCATAGGAAAGAGACAGTCCGAGACCTGTGCCTTTGCCCACCGCTTTGGTGGTGAAGAACGGATCAAAGATTCTTCCCAGATTTTCCTTGGCGATGCCCTCCCCTGTGTCCTGTATTTCCACCCACACCTGGTTGTCATCAGCGCCGGTGCGAATGGTGATAGTGCCTCGGTCTGCCTGGATGGCATGTGCGGCGTTGACCAGAAGGTTCATGAACACCTGGTTGAGTTCAGAGGGCAAGCACTCGATATCCGGGATTTCTCCATACGCCTTCACGACCTCTGCCTTGTATTTGATTTCGTTGTTGACGATGTTCAGCGTGGAATCGATGCCGTGGTGCAAATCGGCCAGAACCCACTTTTGCGAGGTGTCCACACGGGAGAAGTCCTTCAGGTTCTGGACAATATTGCGCACCCGGGTAATGCCGTCTTTGGACTCCGTCATCAACGAGGGAATGTCCTCTTTCAGGAAGTCGAGTTCAATCTTCTCGCGCAAGGCCTTCAAGCGTGCGGCTACGGGAGTGCCCGCCAAGGCGGACTCGGCCTCTTCGTAAGCGGCAAGCATCTGAAACAGATCGCCCAAATAGCGCTCAAGGGTTCCGAAATTTGAAAATATGAATCCAATCGGGTTGTTGATTTCATGGGCAACCCCTGCGGCCAATTGCCCGATGGAGGCCATTTTTTCAGATTGCATCAACTTGTCCTGCGCATCCGAAAGCTTGGCGTTGAGCTGCATCAGCTCTTCATTGGAGCGCAACAGCTCCTTGACCCTGTCCGCCGTGACATCGATGGCAGAGAGCGAGGATGTGGTGTTCATGGCATCAGCCAATAGTGGATCGTGAGAACTCATATCAACCCCTCTTCAGGCCAGCAATGCGTGGCAGACCACTTCGTGTTGTTCAGCCACCGCATCAAAAACTTCTGCATAGTCCTTGTCGCCCAGTGCCAGCCTGCCCCATGCATCCAGGGACAGCAGCGGCACCATATCGTCTTCCTTGTGCGAAAGATCGAGGCCGTGTGCAATGTTGTCGGCAACATGGACGAGGTCTGCGAGCCCCCTGTTGCGCGTGGAAGGCGGCCGGTGATGGCATGCGATGGCGGTGACGATCTCTGGGGCAAAGTGCCAATGCTCTGCAATAACACCACCGACCTCCGCGTGATCCACACCAAAATGGTGCCGCTCCGCGGCATGCATAAGACAGTCATGTTCTGCCCGGTAGGCAATGGCGTGGGCATATTCCTCCTCATAGGAACTGACCAGGACCAGGCGCCCGATGTCGTGTACCAGACCCAGCGTAAATGCAGCGTCCTCGTCCAGTCGGGTGCGCTGCGCCAGGGCTCGGCAGGTAAGCGCGGTACCGATCGAGTGGCGCCAGAACGCATCAAAGTCGAAACCTTGGCAGCGTGACTTGGAAAACCCGCCGACCAGGCCAGCGGCAGTTGCCACGCTGCGCAACGTGCGCAGTCCCAGGATCGCAGTTGCCTCGGCGATGGAGGTGACCTGACGCGGCAGGCCATAGAAAGACGAATTCGCAAGCCGAAGGGTTTTGGCGGCAATGGCCTGGTCGTGCGATATCTTCACGGCCAGTTGCTCGGCAGAAATATGGCTGTCGCCAAAGGACTGGATCAACTCCAACACCACCGCTGGCAGCGCCGGCAGTTCGTGGACGCTGCGCAGGATGGCATCCGTAGTGAGTTGCTTCATGGCCTCTCCCCGGACCGATACCTCAAGATGAGGTGCAGCAACGGGTTGAGTTGCCCGACCTGCATGGCGGGCCTGAACAGATGCAGCAAACGCTTTTCAGTCTGTGCCTGCTGAGCGGCAGGGTCCAGCGTCTCGCCCCGGTGTTCTACCTCTTCGGGGGCATTCACAAAGATGGTGTCGATTCCCCGGTGCTGCAAGCTGTTCAGAATCCCGCGCGTGACAGGCGTACCTGCTGGCAACAGAAGCTGTGCATGCGCATCCAGCACTGGCTGCGCCAGAAGCAGCCCCTCGGGGAGCAGTTCAGTCGTTGTGGCAAGAGCTTGCATGGGCGCCCATATGGTTCAGGCCACACTGCTGGGGACCAGGACCAGCAGACGACCTCGTGAATGATTCTCCCCTCCTACCGAGCGGCAAACAACGCGAAAAGTCCCTCCAGCCAGTTGCACGTCGTGATAGCTCTGGTCCGCGGCCCGCCACACATGGCGCAAATCGGCCGGTAATACCTCGTCAGCATCCTGTCCCAACAACGCCGTGTTTCTGCCAAACAGGACTTCAGCGTCTGCATTCACAAAGGCCACCATGCCTTCCAGGTCTACCCCGATGACCGCAGCAGGAATATGGTCCAAGACCTCCCGTGCAACACTCAGGCTACTCTCTTCGCGGTGAATTTGCTCCCGTTGATTCGTGAGCAACTGTTGCAAGCGGTCGTTCACGGCACTGAGTTCCTCGTTGGCACTGAGAACGGCATTCGCAAGGCGCCGATTGTCATCAGCCATCCCTTTTTGAGTGAATGCTTCGGCGACGTGGCCGCGAAGCCGTTCGTCATCCCACGGTTTCGTGAGGAACTTGTAGATGGCACCCTCATTGATCGCGTCGGTGATGGACTGCAATTCCGTGTAGCCAGACAGCACCATCCGCACGGTGTCCGGATACAGCTCCTTGGCCCGGCGCAGAAACTCCACCCCGGTCATACCGGGCATTCGCTGATCCGAAACAATCACATCCACCGAGTTTTCGGCCAGCCTTTGCAAACCTTGCGCTCCGCTGTTGGCCGTCACGATGTGATAACCATCCCTGCGCAGCAATCTGCGCAGCGCAGAAACAATGCTGTCTTCGTCATCAACCAGCAACAAGGTGCGTTGGTGGGTGCGGCGCAGCAGCAAGTGCTCTGGCAGCGCCTTGCTCTCACGCAATAGCCCCCCCATGGCATCGGCTGTGAGCAAGCCGCTGAAATAGTAGCCCTGCATCTGGTCGCAGCCGTTGGCGATGAGCAATGCCAGTTGCCCCTCAGTCTCCACGCCTTCCGCCAGCACCTTCATCTGAAGGCTGTGCGCCATGTTGATGATCGCGCGCGTGATGGACACATCCTGCGATGCCGCCGTGACGTCATGAACAAACGAGCGGTCCACTTTCACCACGTCAATGGGCAGGGTGCGAAGGTAGCTCAGGCTGGAATAGCCGGTACCAAAATCATCGAGCGAAATTTCAATGCCCAGCGCCTTGAGGTCGCCCAGAATGCGCGCTATGCGGGCACTTTCTCCCATCAGTGCACCCTCGGTAATCTCCAGCCCCAGCAGCCTGGGGTCCAGGCCGGTTTCAATAAGAATTTTCTGTATTTTCTGGGTCAGATCAGGCTGCTGAAGCTGGCGAGCCGACAGGTTGACGGCAACCCGGCACATGACATGGCCCGCGCGCTGCCACTCCAGGGCCTGGAGGCAAGCCGCACGCAAAACCCACTCGCCAATGGGTACGATCAGGCCCGTTTCTTCTGCAACCCGGATGTAGCTGGACCGGGGTATCAAGGTGCCATCGGGGGAATTCCATTCCAGGAACGCCTCGGCACCAATAACGGTGCCGCTGACCAATTCGAGCTTGGGCTGAAAATGCAGTTCGAACTCGTTGCGCTCCAGCGCCCGGCGCAACCCAGATTCCATGGCGAGCCTGGAGATCGCCTTCGAATGCATGCCCGAGCTGAAAACGCAGATCTGGTTCTTGCCCAGTTCGTGGGCACGATACATGGCCGCCTGAGCCTGCTGGAGCAGCTTTTCCGGGTCTTCCCCGTGCACGGGATAGATCGATATTCCGATATCGCACGTCACCTTGATCTCGTTGTCACCGATGGCGATCGGCAGAGACAGTGCGTCCACCCATGAGGCCGCGATGCCCCGAGCCAGGGTCTCGTCCACGGTCTCTTCCCGCGCCAGCACCAGCAAAAACTCGCCGCTGCCAAAATGCGCCAGCAAATCGTCCTGCGACACCTGGGGCTGCAGCCGTCTTCCTACCTCCATGAGCAACTGGTCCCCGGCTGCGTAGCCCAGTGATTCACTGACGAGCTTGAGTCGGTCGATCTCGACACTCAGGACCGCAATTTGCCGCCCTTGCCGCGCCGCCTCGCGCATTTTTGTATCCAGATACTCCGTCAGTGCGTTGCGGTTGGGCAGTCCGGTGATTTCGTCGGTGTTGGCGAGCTTGTCAAGTTTCTGTTCCGCCGCGCGCTGCAGCGTGATGTCCTGCAAAAGCGTAACCGTTCTGACTACTTTGCCATCTTCATCGGCTTCGGCCAGGACCCGGTGCAGTACCGTGCGCAAGCTGCCGTCGGCGTGAACAATGCGGTGCTGAAACTCGCAGACGTCATCGGGAGAAACGCCTTCGCTGATGGCCTGAACATACGGCCGCTCCACGGGGGGAACTTTGGCCAGCAGCCAGTCTTTGTCGGGGGGGTCCTCGGTTTGCGGGATGCCGAAGATGGCGTGCATGCCGGACGACAAGGTGACGGAGCCAGAAACCAGGTCCACCTCGGCAGAACCTATGCGAGCAAGCTCTTCGGCGTTGCGAAACAACTGGACGCGCTGCTGGGCGTAGCGTGTCGCCGCCTGGATGGCACTGACGTCATGCAGCGTGACCAGATCTGCAGCTTGCGCCGAGAGAAAAATTCGCGCCCCCCAGACCTGGGCGCCGAACCGTTCGCCATTCTTGCGCTGGCATTCGATCTCATAGGCTTTGCCAGGAACGCCCGCCACCCGCGCGCTGGCCTGCTCCCGCACCATGTCCCGATGCTCGGGCACGCACAGCAGCATGGGGTCCATGCCTCCCAGCATTTCTTCCTGCGTGTACCCAAACAGTTCCAGAAGCTTTGGATTCACAAAAAGGAATCGACCCTTTTGAATCACAAAGACGGCCGCTTGCACCTGCTCCACCAGCAGCCGATAGTCGGCTTCAGACAGCGCGATCTCCTGTTCAAACGACCGGTCTTCAGTATCGTGACTATCCATTGTGATAAGCCTTGGCTAACACGGAAATGATGCAACGAAGCCCATCGATGGCGGGGCTTCAGGCTTGCCTTGGGCCGCCTCTGCCTTCACCCCTGTGGCGCTGCGTTGCGAAGAATGGTGTCGATGGTTGCAGGGCTTTCCGTCGGCCAGTGGCCTCCTCCCGATTCATTTGCGCAGTTTGCCCGCCTGCCCTGGAGCGTCGAGTCTGCGGCCCACTGTACCTATCCAGTTGCCGGTTGTCACGACATTGCCGCGAGTGCGCATGGTGTCCCCTCCTGCAATGCCGGGATACCCGTGGTTCTCCCTCAATATGGGGCGCGCCGCTCCGTCGTAGCCGCACCACAAGACCAGTCCTGCTATAAACCTATTTACATTTTGAGCAACTGTCTGTGAGACTGTTGCAAAAAGAGAGGGTCGATATGCACACGAGTCTTTCAGTGGCACGCCTCGTCGCCCGAGGGCTGGCAATGGCGGTTATTGCTGTTGCGATGACCCTGCCCCAGGCCCAAGCCCTGGACAAACCCACGGGCACCGTGGTGCTCACCATCGATGGTGCGATCAGCCAGACGAACAACGGCTCACAAGCCCAGTTCGACATGGCGATGCTGGAGAAACTGCCCCAACACAGCTTTTCCACGCAGACCCCTTGGTACCCCAGCGCAGTCACTTTCACAGGCCCGCTGCTGCGTGATGTGCTGGCGGCCGTCGGTGCCAAGGGCAAGAACATCACGGCGGTGGCGCTCAATGATTACAAGACAGAAATTCCCATTGACGACGCCACACGCCACGACGTCATCGTTGCCCGGCTCATGAACAACCGCCCCATGCGTGTGCGCGAAAAAGGGCCGCTTTTCATCGTCTACCCGTTTGATACCAAGGCCGAGCTGCGCAGCGAGCTGTATTACAACCGCGCGGCCTGGCAACTGCACATCCTGCGGATCCGCTAGCCCACACGCACTCCTTACAGGCACTCCACCATGATCCGGGGCAAAAACGTTCTGCGACTGATCATTGCGGGCCTGGTGGTGGCGTATGTGGCCATTGCGGGAGTGCAATACCACCAATACCGCAGCGTGGAAGCGGTCATGCGCCGGGGCGACGTCAATGCCTTGTGGTCTTTCCTGCAGCTCAACGTGGAGTACGAGAAGCTGGACCACGCGCTTCACCAGTTCGAGATGGACCCGGCCAGCCTGCCCATGGACCGGCTGGAGCTGCGTTACGACCTGTTCCTGAGCCGCTTCAGTGCGCTCGAAAGTGGCACCGCCCGCACGCTGATGCAGGAGGAGCCAATCTACAGCACCGCCCTCGACGCGTTGCAGAAATTTGTTGCCGCAGGCGATGAGCATTTCGGGCAAAGCGTGGATACGGTGTCCAGCCGCATGAACATGCGGCTCCTGCGGGCCGAGCTGAACAAACTGCGCGACATCGTTCAGGAACTGTCGCTCCAGGCGTCGCGCATCTCCGCTCTGCTGGGCGACCGGCGCAACGAAGAGGTCAAGCACCAGACCCTGCTGACCACCGGGCTGACCGCCTTCCAGGCCATTCTGACCTTCCTGTTGGCCTTTGCGATGGCGCGCCAGTTTCTTCAGCGTGAAAAGGCCACCTCCCAGGCCATGGAGGCACAGGCCGAACTGGTGGATGCCCTCAAGCGCAGCGAAGAGGCCCTGGAGGCCCGGGTGGCCCAGCGCACTACAGAACTGCAGCAGGTCAACGCCGCACTGCGGGAACATGAGGACGAACTGGTGGTGGCCCAGGCTAAGGCCGAAGATGCCTCGCGCATGAAGTCGGACTTTCTGGCCAACATGAGCCACGAAATCCGCACGCCCATGAACGCCGTGATTGGCATGAGCCACCTGGCGCTGGCCACGGAGTTGACCGTGCGCCAGCGCGACTACATCCAAAAGATCCAGCGGTCCGGTCAGCACCTGCTGGGCCTGATCAACGACATCCTGGACTTCAGCAAGATCGAAGCGGGGAAGCTGGAAGTCGAGGTGGTCGATTTCGACCTGCACGGCGTGCTCGATAACGTGGCCAACCTGCTCGGCGAAAAGTGCGCCAGCAAAGGGCTGGAGCTGATGTTTGACGTGGACTCCCACCTGCCCGCCGACTTGCGCGGAGACCCCCTGCGGTTGGGGCAGATTTTGGTCAATTACGCCAACAACGCCGTCAAGTTCACGGACGAGGGCGAGATCATCGTGCGGGTCCGCGAAGCCGCGCGGGATGCGCAGGGCGTCCTGCTGCGTTTCGAGGTGCAAGACACCGGCATTGGCCTCACCGACGAACAGCAATCGCGGCTGTTTCGCTCGTTCGAGCAAGCTGACACCTCCACCACACGCAAGTACGGCGGCACCGGCCTGGGATTGGCCATTTCCAAAAAACTGGCCAGTCTGATGGGCGGGGACGTGGGTGTGCAAAGCGCGCCGGGCCGGGGCAGCACGTTCTGGTTCACGGCCCGGCTGGGCCTGGGCGCTTCCACACAGCGGCCGCTGTTGCCGGAGCCGGACCTGCGCGGCCGCCGCGTGCTGGTGGTAGACGACAGCGAACAGGCGCGGCAGATCCTGGCGGAGCTACTGTCCAGCATGAGCTTTTCGGTGACGCTGGCCAGCTCAGGAGCACAGGCCGTGGACCTGGCGCGAGCCGCCGATCAGGCCGGCCGGCCCTGCGAAATTGCCTTTCTGGACTGGAAGATGCCCGGCATGGACGGTTTTGAAACCGCCCGCCAGCTGGCCCAACTGCCCCACCCACCCCGCCCCGTCATCGTCACCGCGCATGGCCGCGACGACGTTCTGAACGAACTCACACGCTCAGGCATCGGGCTGATGCTGACCAAGCCTGTCAACCCATCGCAGCTTTTTGATGCTGCGATGCGTGCGTTGGGCGGGGCGCAGCGGGTGGACGATGGGCGGCGCCTGCCGGCCCCACCACGGGGTGCGGAGCTGGCGTCGATCCGGGGTGCGCGGGTGCTGCTGGTGGACGACAACGATCTGAACCAGCAAGTGGGCCGCGAACTGCTGGCCAGCGCCGGGCTGGTGGTGGACGTGGCCGACAATGGCCAGGCCGCGCTTGACATGCTGGCCCGTGGTACCTACGACATAGTGCTCATGGACATGCAGATGCCAGTGATGGATGGCCTTACCGCCACCCGCCACCTGCGCCAAAACCCCACCTGGGCGCGCCTGCCGGTGCTGGCGATGACGGCCAACGCGATGAGCAGCGACCGCGAGCAGTGCCTGGACGCGGGCATGAACGGGCACATCGCCAAACCCATTGACCCCGAGGCCCTGTTTGCCGCCCTGCTGCAGTGGATTGCGCTGCCGCACACCGGCACAGACTCCGGCGGCATGACCGCTGCAGCGCAGCCTGCGGTGGCTGACGCCCCTTCAGTGGCGACGCGGGGTACAGCAGACCCGCTTGCACACATCGAAGGCCTGAATGCGGCCATCGGGCTGCGGCGCGTGCTGGGCAAACGCGCCGCCTACGAAGGCCTGCTGCGCACGTTCGTCACCGGCCAGGCCAAAGCAGTGCAGGAAGCGCAGGCGCATCTGGCCTCAGGCCGGCCGCAGGCAGCGCAGCGGGCCATGCATACCTTGAAAGGCGCGGCAGGCACCATTGGCGCGCTGCGTCTGGCCGAACTGGCCAATGCTGCGGAGCAGGCCATTGCGCACAAGGCGGTGACCGAGGCCCTGGATGCCCTGCTGCAGCCTGTGGACGATGCCTGCCGGGCCCTGGTGGTTGCCCTGCAAGGAGCCTTGCCTCCCGAGCCTGACACACAGCACGCGGCGGGAGCTGCGGGAGCCCTGGTGGACGAGGCGCGCACCCGAGAGCTGGTAGCCCGCCTGGACGCCTTGCTGGCAGACAGTGATTCCGAAGCCGTAGAGCTGTTCAAGGACTCCGGCCCCAGCCTGAAGGCCCTGCTGGGCCCCGCCTACGTCGACATGAAACAGCGGCTGGACAACTACCTCTTTGCCGATGCGCTGGACGTGCTGCGCAAGGCGGGGAACAACAACACACAACACAAGGAGGACCCAGTTCATGAATAGTCCATTGGAATTGAGCGGCAAATGTACGGTGCTGGTGGTGGATGACACACCCGGCAATTTGTCGCTGATGAGCGACCTGCTGCGCCCCGACTACAAGGTCAAGCTGGCCCCCACCGGCGAGCGTGCGCTGCAAATCGTGGCGGCCGAAAAACCCGACCTGATCCTGCTCGACATCATGATGCCGGACATGGACGGCTACGAGGTGCTGCGGCGCCTGCAGTTCAACCCCGACACCGAGGACATCCCGGTGATCTTCCTGACGGCCATGAGTGCCACCGACGACGAAACCGTGGGGCTGGAGCTGGGCGCCGTGGACTACATCACAAAACCCGTCAACCCCGCCATCACCATGGCGCGGGTGCGCAACCACCTGCAGCTCAAGCGTGCCCGGGATCTGCTGGCCCACCACAACCACTTTCTGGAGCAGGAAGTGGCCAACCGCACGCGCGCCCTGGCCGAGCTGCAGGACGCCACCATCCGCGCCATGGCATCGCTGGCCGAAACGCGCGACAACGAGACGGGCAACCACATCCGTCGGACCCAGCACTATGTGGAGGCGCTGGCCCGCAAGCTGCAAGACCATCCGCGCTTTCGCGACGAACTCACGGAAGACGCCATCCAGGTGATCTTCAAGTCCGCCCCGCTGCACGATATTGGCAAGGTGGGCATCCCCGACCGCATCCTGCTCAAGCCGGGCAAGCTCACGGTGGAGGAGTTCGAGATCATGAAGACGCACACCACGCTGGGCCGGGACGCCATCGTGGCGGCAGAAACCGAAACCACGCAAAACAACCCGTTCTTTCGCTACGCCAAGGAGATCGCCTACAGCCACCAGGAAAAGTGGGACGGCTCAGGTTATCCCGAAGGGCTGGTGGGCAACACGATCCCTCTGTCGGCACGGCTCATGGCCGTGGCCGATGTGTACGACGCGCTGATCTCCGAGCGCGTGTACAAGCCCGCCTTCACCCACGAACACGCGGTCGATATCATCCGCGACGGCCGGGGCAGCCACTTCGACCCCGACATGGTGGACGCCTTCCTGGCACTGTCCGAAGAGTTCCGGCGCATCGCGCAGCGTT
The DNA here is from genome assembly GCF_001428965.1 of Acidovorax sp. Root275. Classification (NCBI taxonomy): domain Bacteria; kingdom Pseudomonadati; phylum Pseudomonadota; class Betaproteobacteria; order Burkholderiales; family Comamonadaceae; genus Acidovorax; species Acidovorax sp. Root275. The sequence continues at coordinate 1,292,106 of NZ_LMJH01000001.1, forward strand.
TTGCCGACGGGGAACATGCCCTGCAAGCGCAGCTCGACCGCATTGCCCAAGACCTCTCCACCGACAGTGCGGTCATCGGCGACAGCAGCGGCAACCATGGCAGCGGCGGTTAGCCGCAGGCGCCTGCGGCGCTTTCTACCGCCCCACCCTCCGAGGTGGTGGTGGTGCGGTGTCCGTTGAGGCCCAGCTTGGCCAGCAGTTGCAAGTCGGCTTCCACATCAGGGTTACCGGTCACCAGCAGCTTGTCACCATAAAAGATCGAATTGGCACCAGCCAGGAAACACAGCGCCTGCACCGCTTCACCCATCTGCTGGCGCCCGGCAGAGAGGCGTACCCGGGCCTTGGGCATGGTGATGCGGGCCACGGCAATCATGCGCACAAAGTCCAGCGGGTCGATGGGTTCGCTGTCAGCCAGCGGCGTGCCGGGCACCCGCACCAGGCTGTTGATGGGCACCGACTCGGGGTACGGCTGCAGGTTGGCCAGCTGGGCGATCAGGCCAGCGCGGTGCACTGGCGCCTCGCCCATGCCCACAATGCCGCCGCAGCACACGCTGATGCCCGCGCTGCGCACATGCTGCAGCGTGTCCAGCCGGTCCTGGTAGGCGCGGGTGCTGACCACATCGGTGTAGTACTCGGGGGCGGTGTCCAGGTTGTGGTTGTAGTAGTCCAGGCCCGCGTCCTTGAGCGCCTGCGCCTGGTGCGATTCGAGCATGCCCAGCGTGGCGCAGGTCTGCAGGCCCAGGCCCTTCACGGCGCCGATCAAGGCGCTGACTTTTTCGATGTCGCGGTCCTTGGGCGCACGCCAGGCGGCCCCCATGCAAAACCGTGTGGCACCGGCATCTTTGGCCGCCTGGGCGGCGCGCACCACTTCGTCCACCTCCATCAGCTTGTCGGCCTTCACGCCGGTGTCGAACTCGGCGGCTTGTGGGCAGTAGCCGCAGTTCTCTGGGCAGCCGCCGGTCTTCACGGACAGCAGCGTGGCCAGCTCGATGTCTCCTGCGGGCCAATGCTGGCGGTGCACCGTCTGCGCCTCAAAAAGCAGGTCCATCAGCGGCTTGTCCAGCAACGCCTGGATAGCGTTCACCGTCCAGGGGCCTTGCGGCGCGGGGACGGGTGTGGCGCGCCGGTGCAGGTGAAGGGGTTGCACAGGTTGCGCGGCGGGAGCGGCAAGGGTCGTGGAGGACATGGCGGTCAATTCCCTTCAAGGCGTCTGCCCCACAGTGGCACGGGGCCGCGAGGGAGCAAGAGGTTGGTTACACAGCGCGCACCGCCCGAAACGGGGTGGTCCCACACGGTACGCAGCGAGGTGGGCGGATTCTGGACGAGAAAAAGGCACAAACACACGCCACAGGGTCACAAAAGGTGCCAAGAAAAACGTGGTGCCAATAGCCGTCAAATTCAGAATTTTTTGAGCACAGAAGACGGTGATTTGGAGATATTTACCAGGTTTTCGTGCGTTGAATTTTTTGCCTGCATCAAAATTCCGGCAGCGGTCGTTATCTGTACCTAACAGGCGCGCGATCTGCCGGACATACGCCTGAAGATGGCCGACGTTCAGGCGTTTGCCTGCAGCCCTCCGTCAGCCCAGCGCAGCAATCACGTCGGCCGGGGCCTGGACCAGCTCGATCAGCACGCCCTCGCCCGCAATCGGAAACTCGTCATTGCTCTTGGGGTGCAAAAACGTGATGTCGTAACCCGCCGCGCCCTTGCGGATGCCGCCGGGCGCAAACCGCACCCCTTGTGCAGTGAGCCATTCCACAGCCCGGGGCAGATCGTCGATCCACAGGCCGATGTGGTTGAGCGGCGTGGCGTGCACGGCGGGTTTTTTTTCGATGTCGAGCGGCTGCATGATGTCCACCTCGACCTTGTGGACGCCCTGCCCCATGGCCAGGATGTCTTCGTCCACGTTCTCGCGCTCGCTCTGGAACGTGCCGGTCTGCGTCAGGCCCAGCATGTCCACCCACAGGGTTTTCATGCGCTGCTTGTCGGTGCCGCCAATGGCGACCTGCTGGATACCCAGGACTCGGAAGGGCCTGTGGGATGCGGTCATGCTGATTGCTCCTTGATTGATAGCTAAAAATAGAGTCCCATTAAGCGCCAGGGGCCAATTTCATTCAAAAAATGGTCGACTTGAGTGGCTTGCGACCTGCCGCCTACCCCTCGCGCAACACCCAACTGCTCAGCGTGGCGAAGTATTCGCGCAGCCAGGCGTTGTAGCGTGTGGCCAGGGGCGTGGGTGCTGCCACCGGCACCATGTGGGTAAAGCCGTGGCGCTGGGCAATGCGCAGGGCGCGCGGCAGGTGGAAGTCGCTGGTCACCAGCGCCAAGGGGGCCGTGACGGCCACACCGCGCGCCTGCAGCAAGGGGCGACTCCATGCCAGGTTCAGTTCGGTGCTGGTGCTTGCCTTTTCCAGCACCAGGCGTTCAGGTGAGATACCGTGGTGTTCTTGCAGGTAGCGCGCCATCACCTCGGCTTCCGTGTCCGTTGCGCCCCAGACCTGGCCACCACACACCGCGATCAGGGCGGCGGGCTGCAATCGCGCCAGCGCGGCCGCCGTGTCCAGCCGCGCTGCCAGCGCCGGGCGCGGTTGCCCGTTCTGGATGCCAGCCCCCAGCACCACAATGGCCTGCACCGGCGGCGCCTCCGCCGGAGACACGCCAGCATCCAGCAAAAAGGCCCAGAAAACCGCCACGCTGAGCATCCATGCCGCCAGACCACACCAGCCGGCATACCACCACTGCTGGCGCCGCCGGTCATGGTGCCGCCAGCGCGCCAGCGGAGCCCACCACACCGCCAAAGCCAGAAAAAGGGCTCCCAGCGCAACGGGCAGCATGGTGCCCAGGTTGAAGTGCCCCAGAACCATCAGCACCGCACCATCCAGCAACAGCGCGCCGCCAGCCAGCGCGAGCAGCATGCGCAAGCCCCTCGTCATTGCGGGAATGGACCCAGGTGACGGATTGTTCGGGCCGCAGCCGCAGTGCGTTGCCGCATCACTGGAACTCAATGATCACGTCGTCCACCGCCAGCGACTCGCCCTTGCCCGCCACCACCTTGCCCACCACGCCATCTTGCGCGGCAAAGAGGATGTTCTCCATCTTCATGGCTTCGATCACGGCCAGCTTCTCGCCAGCCTGCACCTTCTGGCCGGGCTGCACCGCCACATCCACCAGCAGGCCAGGCATGGGCGACAGCAGAAACTTGGACAGATCTGGCGGTGCCTTGAAAGGCATCAATTGGTGCAGGCGTGCGCCCAGCGGCGACAGCACGATGGTGTCGATCTGCGTGCCGTTGTGCGCAACGCGCAGGGCCAGTGGGTTCTTGCCAGCGCCCCGCTCCACCTGGGCGGTGAAACCCGCGCCATTGCACTGCCCCTGCACACGGATCTGGCCCAGCGTGGCGGCGCTGCTGATCTGGTAGCTCTTGTTGCCCACGGCCACCACACTGGAGCCCGACTTGTCCTGGAAGTCGGTGACCGACACCGCATGGTGCTCGTTCTGGCCCTCGGCCCCCAGCGTGACCACCACAAATTGCTCGCCCACCTTCACTTCGTGCCCTGCCAGCTGCCCGCTGATGCCCGAGGCGCGCGCGCGGTAGCGGCGGTTCATGAAGGCCGCCAGCGCCACCAGGAACAAAGGGTCCTCGTGGGGCACGTCTTCAGAGTGAAAGCCCTTGCCGTAGTGTTCGGCGATGAAGCCTGTGTTGAACTCGCCGGTCACAAATTTAGGGTGGGCCAACAGGGCCGCCTGGAACGGAATATTGCTGCTGATGCCGCGGATCACGAAGCCATTGAGCGCCGCGCGCATCTTGGCGATCGCATGGTTGCGGTCCGTGCCGTGCACGATGAGCTTGGCGATCATCGAGTCGTAGTACATGGGGATTTCGCCGCCTTCGTACACGCCAGTGTCAACACGCACACCGTGCTTCTTGTCGGTGTCGCCCTGGAACATGCTCTCCTCGGGTGGCTGAAAGCGCACGAGGCGACCCGTGGACGGCAAAAAGTTGCGGAACGGGTCTTCCGCATTGATGCGGCACTCGATGGCCCAGCCCTCGCGTTTCACGTCGGCTTGCGTGAGGGGCAGCTTCTCGCCCGCCGCCACGCGAATCATCAGCTCCACCAGGTCCAGGCCGGTGATGCATTCCGTCACCGGGTGCTCCACCTGCAGACGGGTGTTCATTTCGAGGAAGTAGAAGTCCTGGTCCTTGCCGACCACGAACTCCACCGTGCCCGCGCTCTGGTACTTCACGGCCTTGGCCAGTTGCACGGCCTGCTCACCCATGGCCTTGCGGGTGGCATCGCTGATGAAGGGCGATGGCGCCTCTTCAATCACCTTCTGGTGGCGGCGCTGGATGGAGCATTCGCGCTCGTTCAGGTAGATCACGTTGCCGTGGCTGTCGCCCAGCACCTGGATTTCGATGTGGCGCGGCTCCTGCACAAACTTCTCGATGAAGATGCGGTCATCGCCAAAGCTGTTGCGCGCCTCGTTCTGGCAGCTGGTGAAGCCCTCGAACGCTTCCTTGTCGTTGAACGCCACGCGCAGACCCTTGCCCCCGCCACCGGCCGAGGCCTTGATCATCACGGGGTAGCCAATGCCCTTGGCGATCTCCACCGCCTGCTCGGGGCCAGCGATGGCGTCGTTGTAGCCCGGGATGGTGTTGACCTTGGCTTCGTTGGCCAGCTTCTTGGACGCGATCTTGTCGCCCATGGCGGCAATCGAATGCGCCTTGGGGCCGATGAACGCAATGCCCTCGTCTTCGCAGCGCTTGGCAAAGGCCTCGTTCTCGGAGAGGAAGCCGTAGCCGGGGTGCACGGCCTGTGCGCCGGTTTGTTTGCAGGCGGCAATGATCTTGTCAGCCAGCAGGTACGACTCGCGCGAAGGCGCGGCGCCAATGTGCACGGCCTCGTCGGCCAGCTTGACGTGGCGGGCTTCCTTGTCGGCGTCGGAGTAGACGGCCACAGTCTTGATGCCCATCTTGCGGGCAGTAGCGATGACGCGGCAGGCGATTTCGCCACGGTTGGCGATCAGGATTTTCGTAAACATGTTCTTATGCTCCTTGTCCGCTCACAGTGGGATGTTGCCGTGCTTGCGCCACGGGTTCTCGAGCTTCTTGTCGCGCAGCATCACCAGCGAGCGGCAGATGCGCTTGCGTGTCTCGTGCGGCAGGATCACGTCGTCGATAAAGCCGCGAGCACCTGCCACAAATGGGTTGGCAAAACGCTGCTTGTATTCCGCCTCCCGGGCGGCCAGCTTCACCGGGTCGTTCTTGTCTTCGCGGAAGATGATCTCCACCGCGCCCTTGGCGCCCATCACCGCGATTTCGGCGTTGGGCCAGGCAAGATTGACGTCGCCGCGCAAATGCTTGGAGCTCATCACGTCGTACGCGCCGCCGTAGGCCTTGCGGGTGATGACGGTGATCTTGGGCACGGTGCACTCGGCGTACGCGTACAGCAGCTTGGCGCCGTGTTTGATGATGCCGCCGTACTCCTGGCTGGTGCCGGGCATGAAGCCGGGCACGTCCACAAACGTGACGACCGGGATGTTGAACGCATCGCAGAAGCGCACAAAGCGCGCGGCCTTGATGCTCGACTTGATGTCCAGGCAGCCCGCCAGCACCAGCGGCTGGTTGGCCACGATGCCCACAGTCTGGCCTTCCATGCGGGCAAAGCCGATCAGGATGTTCTTGGCGTACTCGGGCTGCAGCTCGAAGAAATCCCCGTCGTCCACGGTCTTGAGGATCAGCTCCTTCATGTCGTAGGGCTTGTTGGGGTTCTCGGGCACCAGGGTGTCCAGGCTCAGGTCCATGCGGTCGGCCGGGTCGTTGCTGGGGCGCACGGGGGCTTTTTCGCGGTTGTTGAGCGGCAGGTAGTTATACAGGCGGCGCAGCATCATCAGCGCCTCCACGTCGTTCTCAAACGCCATGTCGGCCACACCGCTCTTGGTGGTGTGGGTCACGGCGCCGCCCAGTTCCTCGGCGGTGACTTCTTCGTGCGTCACGGTCTTCACGACCTCGGGGCCGGTCACGAACATGTACGAGCTGTCTTTCACCATGAAGATGAAGTCCGTCATGGCGGGCGAGTACACGGCGCCACCGGCGCTCGGGCCCATGATCATGCTGATCTGCGGAATCACGCCGCTGGCCAGCACGTTCTTCTGGAACACATCAGCATAGCCGCCGAGGGACGCCACGCCTTCCTGGATGCGCGCGCCGCCCGAGTCGTTCAAGCCGATGACAGGCGCGCCGACCTTCATGGCCTGGTCCATCACCTTGCAGATCTTCTCGGCGTGGGTTTCGCTGAGTGCGCCGCCGAACACCGTGAAGTCCTGGCTGAAAACGAACACCAGGCGGCCATTGATCATGCCGTAGCCCGTCACCACACCGTCGCCGGGGATCTTGTTGTCCTCCATGCCAAAGTCGGTGCAGCGGTGCTCGACGAACATGTCCCATTCCTCGAACGTGCCGTCGTCCAGCAGCAGCTCGATGCGCTCGCGCGCCGTGAGCTTGCCCTTGGCGTGCTGCGCATCGATGCGCTTTTGCCCGCCGCCCAGGCGTGCCAGCGCACGCTTTTTCTCCAGTTGATCCAGGATGTCTTGCATGGTCGTCCTTTGGTGAATGGGTTTGTTTACTACTTATTTGATAGCTGCTTGCGCTTGATGGGATTGCGCCAACAGCAGATTTCGTGCTGCAGTCGATGCCGCGATGCGCCCGGCTGCCACATCGGCCTGCATCTGGGGCAGCAGCTCACGCACCTGCGGATGCTGGCGAAACGCGAGCTTGAGGCCCGCGTCGATGCGCTCCCACATCCAGGACAGCGCCTGCTTTTCGCGCCGCGTGGCCAGGCGGCCATTGGCGGATTGCAACTGGCGGAACTGCGTGACGGCGGCCCAGAAGCTGTCCACGCCCTGCCCCAGCAACGCGCTGATTTGCACTACTTTCGGGTGCCACAGCGTTTCGTCGTGGTGAGCGTTTTCCGGGTTGCCGTGTTGGCTGAGCAGGCGCAGGCTCGATGTGATCTGCGCCTCGGCGCGCGTGGCGGCATTCTTGTCGATGTCGGCCTTGTTAATGACCACCAGGTCCGCTATTTCCATCACGCCCTTCTTGATGGCCTGCAGGTCGTCGCCCGCGTTGGGCAGCTGCATCAGCACAAACATGTCCGTCATGCCTGCCACTGCAATCTCGCTCTGGCCCACGCCCACAGTCTCGACGATGACCACGTCGTAGCCTGCGGCCTCGCAGACCAGCATGGCCTCGCGGGTCTTCTCTGCGACTCCGCCCAGGGTGCCGCTCGACGGGCTGGGGCGGATGTAGGCTTTTTCGTGCACCGACAGGTGTTCCATGCGCGTCTTGTCGCCCAGGATGGAGCCGCCCGAGACGGTGCTGGAGGGGTCGATGGTGAGCACGGCCACGCGGTGGCCCTGGCCGATCAGGTACAGGCCCAGGGCTTCGATGAAGGTGGATTTGCCCACGCCGGGTACACCGCTGATGCCGAGGCGGAAGGCCTTGCCGGTGTGGGGGAGCAATTGGGTGAGTAGCTCATCGGCCTGCGCGCGATGGTCTGCCCGTGTGGACTCGAGCAGGGTGATGGCCTTGGACACGGCGCGACGCTGCGTGGGGCCGGGTTGACCGAGCACACCTGGGTAGAGGTTCATGCCAACACCTCCACTGCGGCCTTCTCGAACGCCGGGTTCCACAGGTATTCCAGGTCGAACTCTTGCTCCTCCACCAGCTGAAAGCCATGGCGCAGGTAAAAGCGGTTGGCATCGCTACCGCGCAAGGCGCTCAGGGTGATGTCACGTGCCTCTGCCCTGGCCTGTTCTTTCGCCCAATTCAGGGCCCACGCACCCGCACCGCAGCCCTGCTGACCCGGGCGGATGTAGAGGTGATGCAGCCGCGCCTGCGGCAGCGTCGCATTCGGTATGAGGGTGAGATAGCCAATGCGCTCGCCGCTGCGCACGATATGCCGCATGCAGGTAGGCACAAATGCGCTGCGCAAACGCTCTCGCACGCGCACCGGGTCAAACCGGCCGAGGCGCTCCAGGCTCTCTTGCAACGCCTGTGCGCGCAACTCAGCCATTGCCTCGAAGTCCGTGTCCTGGACGTCTTCAAAACTGAACATCAGGTTAGGCATTTTTCTGCGGCACGTGAGCAGAGAGCGGTGACCCACTGCCATCCTGAACCAGGATCGCGTGGCGCGTTGTCTCTGTGACTCCAACCAGCGTGCTGTTGCGCGGGAGGATGGTCGTGGTTGCATATTCCATTCGTGCTATTCGGCAGCCGCCAACATGATCCACACCGCTATGGCAACCCCGGCCAAGATGATGCAAACGCCGAGAAATCGCCAGCCGTTCCAAATCAACGTGGCGCCTATCCCGCCGATGCTGAGGCACTCCATGGCCGCCGACATTGCACGCCCCCCCGGGTTCGACTTCTTCATGCCACTCCTTCTGTGCGACGCAACAGCACTCGTACTGAACCTGCTTGATAGACGAAATTTGCACGAACTCAAGCAGCCACAGCCTTGCGAATCTGCTCCAGCACATCCTTCGCACTGGCCGGGATGGGCGTGCCGGGGCCGTATATGCCCTTCACACCCGCTTCGTACAGGTGCTCATAGTCCTGCGCCGGGATCACCCCGCCCACGAAGACGATGATGTCGTCCGCCCCCTGGTCCTTGAGCGACTGGATGATGGCGGGCACCAGCGTCTTGTGGCCTGCCGCCAGCGTGCTCACGCCCACGGCGTGCACGTCGTTCTCGATGGCCTGGCGCGCGCATTCTTCGGGCGTCTGGAACAGCGGGCCCATGTCCACGTCAAAGCCCAGGTCGGCAAACGCCGTGGCCACCACCTTAGCGCCGCGGTCGTGGCCGTCCTGGCCCAGCTTGGCGATCATGACGCGCGGGCGGCGGCCCTCGGTTTCGGCAAATGCGTTGATCTCGGTCTTGAGTTTGTCCCAGCCTTCGGCCGAGTCATAAGCGGCTGCGTACACACCGGTCACCTTTTGCGTATCGGCGCGGTGGCGCCCAAAAACCTTTTCGAGCGCGTCAGACACTTCGCCCACGGTGGCGCGCAAGCGCACCGCCTTGATGGCCAAGTCCAGCAGGTTGCCACTGCCGTCTTCTGCTGCAGAAGTGAGAGCATCCAGCGCTTGCTGCACAAGCGCGGAGTCGCGCTTTTCCCTGATATTTTTCAGGCGTTCGATCTGCCCGTCGCGCACCTTCACATTGTCGATCTGCAGGATGTCGACCGGGTCTTCCTTGGCCAGCTTGTATTTGTTGACGCCGACGATCACGTCCTTGCCGCTGTCGATGCGCGCCTGCTTCTCTGCCGCAGCAGCCTCGATCTTGAGCTTGGCCCAGCCGCTGTCCACGGCCTGGGTCATGCCACCCATGGCCTCGACCTCTTCGATGATCTTCCAGGCGGCATCCATCATGTCCTGGGTGAGCTTTTCCATCATGTAGCTGCCGGCCCAGGGGTCGACCACGTTGGTGATGTGCGTCTCTTCCTGGATGATGAGCTGGGTGTTGCGCGCGATGCGCGAGCTGAACTCGGTGGGCAGCGCGATGGCTTCGTCGAGCGCATTGGTGTGCAGGCTCTGCGTGCCGCCAAACACCGCGGCCATGGCCTCGATGGTGGTGCGCACGATGTTGTTGTAGGGGTCTTGCTCCGTCAGCGACCAGCCCGAGGTCTGGCAGTGCGTGCGCAGCATCAGGCTCTTGGGGTTCTTGGCGCCGGTCGCTTTCATGATGCGGCACCACAGCAGGCGCGCGGCGCGCATCTTGGCGACTTCGAGGTAGAAGTTCATGCCGATGGCCCAGAAGAAGCTCAGGCGCCCGGCGAACTCGTCCACGTCCAGGCCCGAGGCGATGGCAGTCTTCACGTATTCCTTGCCGTCAGCCAGGGTGAAGGCCAGCTCCAGCGCCTGGTTGGCGCCCGCCTCCTGCATGTGGTAGCCCGAGATCGAAATCGAGTTGAACTTGGGCATGTTCTTGGCCGTGTAGCCAATGATGTCGCCGATGATGCGCATGCTCGGCTTGGGCGGGTAGATGTAGGTGTTGCGCACCATGAACTCTTTCAGAATGTCGTTCTGAATGGTTCCCGAGAGCTGGTCTTGCGACACGCCCTGCTCTTCCGCCGCCACCACGTAGCCCGCCAGCACGGGCAGTACAGCGCCGTTCATGGTCATGGAGACCGACACTTTGTCCAGCGGTATCTGGTCGAACAGGATCTTCATGTCCTCCACCGAATCGATGGCGACGCCGGCCTTGCCCACGTCGCCGGTCACGCGCGGATGGTCGCTGTCGTAGCCACGGTGTGTAGCCAGGTCGAACGCCACGCTCACACCCTGCCCGCCTGCAGCCAGGGCCTTGCGGTAGAACGCGTTGGACTCTTCCGCAGTCGAAAAGCCAGCGTATTGGCGAATCGTCCAGGGCCGCACCGCGTACATCGTGGCCTGGGGGCCGCGCAGGTAGGGCTCGAAACCCGGCAGCGTGTTGGCGTACGGCAGGCCGGCGGTGTCTTCGGCTGTGTATAGCGGCTTGACGGTGATGCCGTCGGGTGTCACCCAGTTGAGCGCTTCGACATTGCCACCAGGGGCGGACTTGGCTGCGGCCTTGGCCCATGCCTCCAGCGAAGCGGCAGCGAACTCGGGAGCATTGTTGGGGGGCGTGTCACTCATGGCGAAGGCTTCTCCGAAGATGGCGTTGGTGCGTCAAGTTAGTGCGTCAAACACGACGCGCGGGCGGCTGCCGCCCACTTGCATTGATGTGGCGGCGAGTTTACATCATTCATAATTATTGATTCAAAATATTCCACACAGCTTACAATCCGCCCATGTCTGCCCTCACCCTCACGCCCCGTGCACTCTACGAAGAAGTGGCGGAGCAATTGCGCCAGCGCATCTTCCGCCGCGAACTGGAGCCCGGCAGCTGGATCGACGAATTGAAGATTGCCGAAGAATTCGGCATCAGCCGCACCCCCCTGCGCGAGGCGCTCAAGGTGCTGGCGGCCGAAGGCCTGGTCACGATGAAGGTGCGCCGTGGCGCCTATGTGACCGAAATGAGCGAAAAAGACCTGCGCGACGTGTACCACCTGCTCAGCCTGCTGGAGAGTGATGCAGCAGGCGTGGTGGCCACCACCGCCACACCGGCCCAGCTGCAAACGCTGCAAGACCTGCATGCTGAACTGGAGGCCGCCGCTGGCGAACGCGAGCGTTTTTTTGCGGTGAACGAGCGTTTTCACATGCTGCTGCTGGAGCTGGCCGACAACCGCTGGCGCAGCCAGATGGTGGCCGACCTGCGCAAGGTGATGAAGCTCAACCGCCACAACTCGCTGCTCAAGCAGGGGCGGATTGAAGACTCGCTGAACGAACACCGCACCATCCTGGCTGCGATGGTGGCACGCGATGCCAAGGGCACGGTGAAGGCCATGCAGGCGCATTTTGCGCAGGGGCTGGAAGCGGCGACCTGATTGAAAGCCACCAGCACAAGCCGGCTTGTCGCGGGCTTGTGCTGTATCGGCTCAGTTTTTGGCCGGCTCCACGCGGTTGCGCCCACCGGCCTTGGCGGCATAGAGCGCCTCGTCGGCGCGGCGCAGCAGGTCGTGAAAGCTGCGGTCCCCTTCGCCCGCCGCGGCCACCCCCAAGGAAATGGTCATGGGGATGAACACCCCGCCCGCATACAGAGGCTCCCCAGCCACCAGCGCGCGCAGGCGCTCGCCAGCCGTCAGGGCGGCAGCAGTGTCCAGCCCCTCCCACAGCACCACAAACTCCTCGCCACCGTGGCGTGCCGCCAGATCGCTGCCCCGGCATGCTGTGCGCAGGTGTACGGCCACATGCCGCAGCGCCACGTCCCCCACTTCATGTCCGTGGCAGTCGTTGATGGCCTTGAAGTGATCGATATCGATCACAGCCAGGGCCAGACCGCGTGCCTGTTGCGGCCTCTCGGCAAATCGCCGCTCCCCCACCGTGACCAGCGTGCGGCGGTTGGGAAGGCCCGTGAGGTAGTCGGTGGAGGCTGCCAGCTCCCACTGGCGGCCAATGCGTTCGGAGCACATGAGCAAAAAGGCCGTCGTCCCCACCACGGGCAGCAATGCGGTGATCATGGGGCTGGCCATGTTGATCCAGGCCCCATCGCCCGTGATGTCAAAGGACGGACTGATGCCACGCCCCAAAAAATAAGCCGCCCGAAACACTGTGAACCCCGCCACAAAGGCAAACAGGCTCGCCATCACGCGGCGGCTGTGCGCACCATCAGGTGATTTCTGCGACACCAGCAACACAAAGCTTGCCAGCAGCAAGAACACGCAGCAGGTCGAAAGAATGAACACACGCATGCGCGTGTCCGGCCGGAGCACCGCGAACCAGAGTATTCCCAGGATGCCCACCGCAGCCGGGGCCAACATCCAGCGCAGATCCGGCAGGCCATAAAACTGCCGCAGCGCACGCCAGTAGCCCGTGCACCCCAGCAGCACCAGCCCGTTGGCCAGCGGCGACGCCAGCCCCAGAGGCATATGGTCGCGCGACGCGTACATCACGGCACTGCCCGCCAGCAGCAGCGTAGCGATGCGCCAGGTTTCGGTGCAGGTGCGCAAGGCCACAGGGAAGCTCTTGCGCATCAGGCCCAGCACCCACCCGTTGGCCAGCATCATCAGCGTGGCAACAATGAAGATGGTGACGGGATCCATGGCGGCGGGAGCGAAATGGCAGTTTGCGGCGGGGTGGCGAACGACGAGGTGGCTTCCCCTTTTGATATCGGCGGAAAGTGGGACATTGTGGCTGACCCGGCTTGCAATCAGCCCGCGCATCGTGCGAATGCCCTTCGGCAGCCCGGCTCCGGGGGTCGACCGAACCCCTTGGCGTCACCCAACGCACTGCGGAGAAAGCGCAGCGACCCGCCCCACAGCGCGCCAAAGCACAGGCGCGGAGCATTCCGAAAATCGGAACGCACCATTTGCAACACAAGAGGTCTCGGCGCGGGCGTTTCCAGCAGGTTCGATCGGTATGATTCTGCGGGTTTTCACTGAGGCTGTGCGCCTTTGGCGCGCACAGCCTTCACCGCAGGTTCCATGTCTCCCATCCCCTCCGATATCGCCAGCGTCCACACGCTGCCCCAGCTCCTTGCCTACCGCGCTGCCTGCACCCCCAATGCCGAGGCGTACCGCGCCTTCGACCCCACCACCCAATCCTGGATGAGCCTGACCTGGGCGCAAGCTGCACAGCACGTCGGCACCTGGGCACAGGCCTTGGCGGCCATGCAGCTTCCGGCTGCGGCGCGCGTAGCCATCCTGCTGCCCAATGGGCTGAACGCCATGTGCGCCGACCAGTCTGCGCTGGCCACGGGCTGCGTGCCCGTGCCCCTGCATGCCATCGACAACCCCGGCAGCATCGCCTACATCCTGGCCGACTGCGAAGCATCGATGCTGATCGTGAGTCACGCCGAGCAGTGGGAAAAGATCCGCGCCGTGGGCACGCGGTTTCCGGCCTTGCGCGCGGTGGTGATCACCGATGACGACACGCCATCTTTCAAGGCCGCAGCCGGCTCTGGTGAAGACCCTGCGGTGGGCTCGCTCGCCCAGTGGCTGGCGGGCGCGGCACATGCAGACGGCGCTCCAGCACCCAAGGCCCCGGATGCGGACGACCTGGCTGCCATCGTCTACACGTCCGGCACCACCGGCAAACCCAAGGGCGTGATGCTGACGCATCACAATGTGGTCAGCGACGTGAAGGCCGTGCTCGACCGCATTGCACCCACGGTGGACGACGTGTTCCTGTCGTTCCTGCCGCTGTCGCACACCTTTGAACGCACGGGCGGCTATTACCTGCCGATTGCCGCCGGCAGCTGCGTGGCCTATGCCCGTTCAGTGCCCCAGTTGGCCGAAGACCTGAAGACCGTGCGCCCCACGGTGCTGGTGTCAGTACCACGCATTTACGAACGCATCCACGCCAAGCTGCTGGAAAAGCTATCGCCCATGCCCTGGAAGATGCAGTTGTATGAAGCCGCACAGCACAGGGGCTGGGCGCGTTTTTGCACCATGCAAGGGCTGCCCGCTCCTGCGGCCGAGGACGGCCGCGCCGCGGGCTGGATGGCCGCCCTGCCCTGGCCGGTGCTGCAGGCTTTGGTGGCAAAGCCGCTGCTGGCGCAGTTTGGCGGCCGCGTGCGCGTGGCGGTCAGCGGTGGCGCGCCGCTGTCACCCACCATTGCCAAGTGCTTCCTGGGCCTGGGCCTGCCGCTCATCCAGGGCTACGGCATGACCGAAACCGCGCCCGTGGTGTCGGTGAATTCTCTCGATGACAACGACCCGGCCTGCGTGGGCAAGGCCCTGCCGGGCGTGGACGTGCGCATCGGCGAGAACCACGAGCTGCAGGTGCGTGGCCCCATCGTGATGAAGGGCTACTGGAAGCGCCCCGAAGACACGGCCAAGATCCTGAGCCCCGACGGCTGGCTGGGCACGGGCGACCAGGCTGAGCTCGTGAACGGCCGCATCTATATCAAGGGCCGCATCAAGGAAATCATCGTCACATCCACCGGCGAAAAGATCCCTCCGGGCGACCTGGAGCTGGCACTGCTGGCCGACCCGCTGCTGGAGCAGGCCTTCGTGGTGGGCGAAAACCGCCCGTTCATCGCCTGCGTGGCGGTGCTCAATGCGGGTGAATGGCAGCGTCTGGCGGCGGACCTGGGCCTGTCTGCGCAAGATACCGACGGCCTGAACCACCCCAGCGTGCACCGCGCCGTGCTGGCCCGCATCGAGAAGAACACCGCCAGCTTTGCCCGCTATGCCGTGCCGCGCGCCGTGCACCTGACGCTGGACCCTTGGACGATTGAGAACACCTTCATGACGCCGACGCTCAAGCTCAAGCGCAACAACCTGATGGCGAACTTTGCGCAAGCGATTGACGGGATGTACCAGAAGCCGGGGCGCTGAACCCCGGGGTGTCAAGTCAAAGCACCAGCTCGCCCTCTCCCGCATACACCACCCCAAACCGGTTCGCCACAAAATCCGCCAGCCCCACCGCCTCCTGCCCCACAAACCCCTGCTGCGGCAACTGCCCCTGTGCCACCAGATCCAGCGCCGTGCAGATGCCCGCGGCCGTGGTGAGCTGGATGGCGCTCAGCGTGTGCCCCGCCACCTGGGTGCCCACGATATGGGCCGAATACGAGTCCTGCACCAGCCGCCCGCCCTTGAGGCCCGATGCGGTGGCAAACACCACGATCACGTCCTGGTCCGTGGTGGGGATGGCGGTTTCGAGAATGTCCTTGAGCAGATCGCGCCGGTCGCGCAGGCGCAGGTCGTTGAGCAGCAGCTTGAGGATGGCGTTGTGGCCCGGGTAGCGAATGGACTGGTAGTCCACCTGCCGCGCCTTGCCTGCCAACGTTTCTGTCAGCGTGCCCAGCCCGCCCGAGGTATTGAAGGCCTCGTATTCCACGCCGTCCAGGGCAAAGGTCTCCAGCCCCTCCAGCGCGGGCACCGTGGTGCGCACGCCGTCCACAATCGCCTCGCAGGGGTTGCAGTATTCATTGATGAGGCCTTCGGTGCTCCAGGTCAGGTTGTAGCGCAAGGCACCTTGTGGGTAGCGTGGGAGCGCCCCCACGCGCATGCGCAAAGTGTGCAGCGTGTCAAAACGGCGGGCCAGGTCATTGCCCACGATGCCGATGAAGCCCGGGGCGAGGCCACATTGCGGCATAAGCACGCTGCGGGCGTTGGCGGCCAGGGCGCGGATGGCCTGGGTGCTGGCCACGTCTTCGGTCAGGTCAAAGTAATGCACTCCCGCTGCGGCGCAAAGCGTCGCAACCGGCACAGCGCGGTGAAACGGCAGTGCATTGAGCACGGCAAAACGGCCGTCGATAGCGGCCTGCAGGCTCGCATCGTCGGTGGCCAACTGGGTAGATACGCCCAGAGCCGCCACTTCGGCCAGGCGTGCAGGGTCGCGGTCCACCACCAGGGTGTCGTAGTCGCCGGCCTGCTGCAGCAGCAATGCCATGGCAAAGCCGATGTGGCCTGCGCCCAGGATGGTGATGGCGCGGCGGACAGTCTTGTGGGATTGGGTGGAAAAGGTGGTCATGGCGGAGCTCCCGGTAGTGCTCACTGCGTGCAGCGGTGATAGGTGTTGTAGATGCCTTGATGCTAAGCAATGATGCTGTCAATGTGTAGCACCTATAACGTCGAAAACCGCTCTTTGTCTCGCCACAACGGCGAATATGATGGCCGTTATGACTTTTTGAGGAATTGCCCATGACCCAGGCCCTGGACGACACCGACCGCCAACTGCTGAGCCTGCTGCAGGCCAACGCCCGCGAGGGCACGGCACAGCTGGCGCGCAAGCTGGGACTGGCCCGCACCACCGTGGTGGCGCGCATCGCACGGCTGGAGCGCTCGGGCGTGGTCGCTGGATATGGGGTGCGGCTGGGCGCCCGGCTCGACGCCACCACCGTGCGCGCGTGGTGTTCCATCAGCGTGTTGCCCAAAACTGCGCCCGCCGTGCTGCGCGCGCTGGAGGCCATGGCCGAGGTCGAAGAGGTGTCTGCCGTGAGCGGGCCGTTTGACTACCTGGTGTTCTTGCGCTGCACGAGCCATGAGCAGCTTGATGCGCTGCTCGACAAGGTGGGGCAACTCGACGGCGTGCACCAGACCCAGACCAGCATCGTGCTCAGCCGCAAGATCGACCGGCGCAGTGTGGGCGCGTGAAACCGTCTGCCGCCAACGCATTCACTTCATTTTTCATAGCTGCTAGCGCTTTATAGATAAGCGCTAGAGCCCAATTTTATTGAAAACTTTGACTGACAAACTCAGGCCTCGAACTGCTTCGGGTTTTTCCCTTGGATCGGCGCATAAAACGCCTTGATGCGCACCATGTCGCCGTCCAGGTCGCCCGTGGGCTCGAACACCGGGCCCAGGCCGCCCACCTTGCGGCCGTAGTCCACAAAGGCCAGCACGATGGGCACGCCCGCCTGCTGGGCGATGAAATAGAAGCCCGTCTTCCAATGCCGCGTCTTGCCGCGTGTGCCTTCGGGCGGCACGATGAGCTGCATGGGCCCGTCCGCATCCCGCATGGCCTGGGCGGAGCTGGCCACCAGGTTGTTCGCCTGCTCCCGATTCACCGGAATGCCGCCCAGCCAGCGCATCACCCCGCCAAACGGCGCACGGAACAGGCTCTGCTTGCCCATCCAGTACACCCGCAGGCGCAGCGAAAACGCCAGCATCAGCGTGTACGGCAGGTCCCAGTTGCTGGTGTGCGGGGCGGCGATCAGCACGCTTTTGGCGGCGTGGGCGGGCAAGGTGCCTTCCACCGTCCAGCCCGTCAGGCGCAAGGTGGCGCGCGACAAGGCGCGCAGCAAGGTGTTGACAACCGGCGTGTCAAAAATCGTGTGGTGCATGGGGGATACAGCGGCAGACAGGGCCCGCAGGACGCGGCAGCACGACCGGCCACATCGGCATCGGGTCGCACATCAGAAAAGCGCCGCGAGTATCGCCGATGCCGCCTTGGCCCTGCCTTGCGGCAGGACAAGGGCTGGCGCCATTCCCAGAACGAGCACACTGCATTACTATTATTTTTATAGCTATCAGCGCTTATCCATCAAGCGAAATGGCCTATTTCCCCCATATCCACAGGCTGGCGCAGCTTGTGGGTCGATGGGATAATCGCGCCCTCCTCCCCCTGCAGCCTCGTGGCGGGCCCGACCAGGGCGCGCCGCTGCAGCCCGTACTTGTCTTTCGTTTGCCCCCTTTGCCTGCTGTGGAATCCCCCGTTTTGAGCCCCTGGCGCATGTCCGTCGCCCCGATGATGGACTGGACCGACCGCCACTGCCGCTATTTTCACCGGCTGCTGACCCGCCAGACCCTGCTGTACACCGAGATGGTGAACGCGGGTGCCATCATTCATGGCGGCACCGAACGGCACCTGCGTTTCAACGCCGAAGAGCATCCCGTGGCCCTGCAACTTGGCGGCAACGAGCCCGACAGGCTGGCCGAGGCCGCGCGCCTGGGTGCGCAGTGGGGCTACGGCGAGATCAATCTCAACTGCGGCTGCCCGAGCGACCGCGTGCAGCGTGGCGCGTTTGGTGCCAGCCTGATGAAGTCGCCCCAGTTGGTGGCCGACTGCGTGAAGGCCATGAAGGACGTGGTCGACGTGCCCGTCACAGTCAAGCACCGCATCGGCATCGACAAGGTGGAGGACTACGGCTTTGTGCGCGACTTCATCGGCACCGTGGCCGACGCTGGCTGCACCGTGTTCATCGTGCATGCGCGCAATGCCTGGCTGCAAGGTCTGAGCCCCAAGGAAAACCGCGACATCCCGCCGCTGCGGTATGAAGTGGTGCACCAGCTCAAGGCCGAGTTTCCGCAATTCACCATCGCCATCAATGGCGGTATCGCGACCGATGCCGTGGTGCAGGAGCAGCTGGAGCATCTCGACGGCGTGATGATCGGCCGCGAGGCGTACCACAACCCCTGGTGGCTGGCCCGCTGGGACCAGCTCTACTACGGCGGCGCCCCCTGCCCTCTGACCCGCGAGGAGGTGGAGCTGGCAATGGTCGAATACATGGAACGTGAGGCCGCCCAATACGGCACGCCCTGGCCCCACATTGCCCGCCATATGCTGGGCCTGCGCCACAGCCTGCCCGGCGCCCGCATCTGGCGCCAGGTCTGGAGCAACCATCTGCTCAAGGACCGCCCTGCGCGCGAGGTGCATGCGCTGGCGGTGCAGTCGTATGCCAGCGCTGCACCTGAGTCTGCGTCCGAGCAAACAGCCCAGGCCTTGCCGGTCTGACGCCGCCCTGCGGTGGCCACCGAGGTACAGAGCAAATGCACAAGCGCGAGAAGATGCGCGTAAAACCCCCCGTGCCTATCTCCCTGCGCGCCCCCGTGGCGGCCGATGAAGAGCGTTTTATCGCGCTGGCCCAGCGCAGCCGCGTGCTGCATGCGACCTGGACCTCGGCGCCATCAACCCCCGAGGCGTTTGCCGCCTACCTGGCGCAAATGGACGCGCCTGCGAACCAGGGGTTTTTGGTGTGCCTGCCGGACAAGGATGGCGGTGGGGATCAGATCGCGGGAGCCTTCCATCTCTCACAGATCGTGATGGGCAACTTTCGCAGCGCCTACCTGGGCTACTACGTCTTTGCAGGCTACGAGCGCCAAGGTGTGATGCGTGCAGGCTTGCAACAGCTGCTGCGCCACGCCTTTGGACCATTGAAGCTGCACCGGCTGGAGGCGAACATCCAGCCCGGCAACGAAGCGTCCATCGCGCTGGTTCGAGCCTGTGGGTTTCTACAAGAAGGCTTTTCGCGCCGTTATCTCAAGATCAACGGCCGCTGGCGCGACCATGAGCGCTGGGCCATCGTGGCCGATGGGGCCACTTCGCACATCTGATCGCACGGTGTAGCCCCTCATTCAGCGCGCTCTGCGGCTCAGGGTGGTGGGGTCAATCGCCCCAGCCATACCGCCAGCGGCTCCGGCCGACCGAACAGGTAGCCCTGCAGGCATTCGCACTGGCTCTCCACCAAAAAATCCGCCTGGGCGCGTGTCTCCACGCCCTCTGCCACCACACGCAGGTGCAGATGGCGGGCCACCGAGATGATGGACTGCACGATGGCGGTGTCGCTCGGGTCGTCGGGGGTGTCATCCACAAAGCTCTTGTCGATCTTGAGCTCGTACAGTGGCAGCCGCTTGAGGTAGGCCAGGCTCGAATAGCCGGTGCCAAAGTCATCGATGGAAAACCGCACGCCCAGGCCCACGATCTCGGTCATGCGGGCAATGGTGTCGTCCAGGTTTTCGATCAGCAGGCTTTCGGTCACTTCCAGGATCAGGTTGGCAGGATGGGCGCCGGTGTGGGCCAGCACATGGCGCACGCGCTCGACAAAATCGTCCTGGCGGAACTGCCGTTCGCTGACGTTGACCGACAGCGACAGCTCGCGCCCCGCAGCCTGCAAGCGCGCCAGGGTTTCGCAGGCCTGTTGGATCATCCAGTCGCCCATGCGCAGGATCAGGCCCGAGGCCTCGGCGATGGGGATGAAGCGGCTGGGCGGCACGTTGCCGCGCACGGGGTGGTCCCAGCGCATCAACAGCTCGCCGCCCACCACGGTGCCCGCAGCGTCCACCTGGTTTTGCACAAAGGCGGCCAACTGGCCCAGGGCGTGGGCTTTCTTCAGGTCCTGCTCCAGCGCCAGGCGCTCCTGCACGTCGGCCTGCATGGCCGCTTCATAAAAGCGGATGCGGTTGCGGCCCAGGTCCTTGGCGCGGTACATGGCGGTGTCGGCCTCGCGCAGCAGGTCTTCCACACCCTCGCCGCGCTTGGGGAACAGCGTGATGCCAATGCTGCCCGTGGTGCTGTAGAGGTGGGTGTCGATGGTGTACGGGGCCTCCAGCGCGGTACGGATCTCCTCGGCCACCAGCAAGGCCTGGCGCCCAGCGGCCTCCATGTCGGACGCCACGTTGTGCGCCAGCACCACAAACTCGTCCCCGCCCAGGCGGGCCACGGTGTCGCCGGGGCGCAATTGCTGCGTGAGGCGGTGCGCCACCTGCATGAGCAGCGTGTCGCCCAGCGTATGCCCACGCGCGTCGTTGATCTGCTTGAAGTTGTCGAGGTCGATGTACAGCACGGCGCCGACCTGCGCCGTTTGCTGGGCGCTGAACAAAGCGTGCTCCATGCGGTCGAGCAGCATGCGCCGGTTGGGCAGGCCAGTGAGCGCGTCGAAATAGGCCAGCTGGTGCGTGCGCGCCTCGGCCCGCTTGCGCTCGGTGATGTCGCGCGAGAGCGCGATGAACCGGGGGGCGTCGCCGGGCGCAGCGCTTTCCTTGCGGGCAATGGACAGCTCGAACCAGTGTGTGGCGCCATGGAGTTCCAGCCGGTACTGGTGGCCTGCCGAATAGCCCGTGCGGTGCGCGGCCTCCAGCGCTGCATGGCAACCGGCGGCGGCTTCGGGGGGCACAACGTCTCGCAGCAGCCGTCCGAGAAGCATGTCGGGGGGCACGGCCAGCTCTTCAGAGCGTGCCGATCGGTAGTGGTGAATGCGTCCGTCCAGGCCCAGCTCAAAGAGCAGGTCGGGGATGGCGTTGAGCGTGCTTTCCAGATCATCGCGCGTGGCGCGCAGCTCCGCCGTCATGTCGCGCGCCAGCGCCACAGCCCGCTCGCGCCCGGTGGCAAGCAGCCAGGTGAACCAGGCCAGCAGCAGGCTCAGCACCGATCCCATCAGGGCCACGGGGTGGTGGCCTTCGTCCTGGAAGCGTTCGGCAAACGCTGGCTGGGGCGACATGTGCAGTACCCAGCGCCGGCCGCCCAGCTCCAGCACACGCCGGGCCTGCAAAGCCTGGATGGCGGTTTCAGTGCCCTCAGCCGGCCGCGCAACGTTGGTGAAAAGCAGGGTCTCGGCGGCGCCAGCTTGGGTGCCGTCAGAGATCCGGAAACCGATGTCGGCATCGAACTCGCGCGACATGCCGCGGACCACGTCTTCCAGCCGAAACGGCGCCGATACCCAACCGGCCAGCCCGGTGCGCCGGCCCTCCACCGTGCGCGCATCGGTGCCCGCGCCATACAGCGGCATGTACATCACCAAGCCTGGGCTGTTGTCCTGCAGAAGTGTCAGCTGGCCGGACAACGCCAGCATCCCGGTGTCGCGGGCGCGGTCCAGCGCTTCCTTGGCGGGGGGAAGGGTCAGCACATCAAACCCCAGCGCCTTCAGGTTGTTGCCCTCCAGGGGCTCGATGTGGGTGATGGGGGCCAGCACCTCGCGTGCGCCTTCGGGGCGCACGGTGTATTGGGCGTACCCACGTTGGCGCATGTCATCCAGGTGCGCAGCCAGCGCGGACGCAGGCAACTGCAGGATGAGTGAAACGCCCTGCAGGCCCGGGCGCGTTTCCCGCAATTGCAGGGCGCCCACATAGGCCTGGAACTCGGCCCGGTCGATGCGCTCGGACCCTTCAAAGTACCCCTTGACCCCACGAAGCACCACCTCGTAGGTGGCCATTCGGTCCTTGAGGTTGTAGGCGATCTGGTCGGCCGCGGCCTGAAAGTTCTGCTCCCGCTTGGCGCGGGCGCCGCCTTCTTCGCTTTGCCAATAAAGAAAGGTCAATCCCAGGGTGAGCAGCCCCACCAGGGGCGGCAGCAACACGGGCAGCCACCGATGGTTGGTGGCCCCACTCCATCCATCCGGGGACGGTACGGCTGGCGCCGACTCAGCGGCTACCTCGGTCCCTTGGTGAGAATGTTGCGTCATGGCGTTCTTGGGGGTGATTCCGCTGCGGTCAGCGAAAGCCGCCACCGTGGGCGAACTCCACCATTATGAGCACCTGTCCCGCACAAAAAAGCAGTATTTGCGCACACACTTTTCACCCAGGCGCAGCGCATGGTCGGCATTGTTGGATATGCTTCCTTCGCACCGTCGCCAATACTTTCCAGGAGCCTGAGCACAGCTCCCCCCAACCACCCTCGCACACCAAAGACCTGGCATGCCATCGCTTGATTTCGACCTGGAGGAATCCCATTTCCGTGCGTTCTACGCGCAGCAGTCTGTGGCGCTGGACGCGGCCTGCGCCGCCCTCACCGACATGGTCGCCGCCGTGGTCACGCGTGCGGGCGGCGTGGAAGTCGCCAAGGTGGAGGGCCGCGTCAAGGATGCGGACGAGTGCATCCGCAAGTTTGTGCGCAAGTACCGCCCGGCGCTGGAGGAAAACAACACGCCCTACGAGATCCAGAGCTACATCACCGACCTGGTCGGCGTGCGGGTGGTGTGCCTGTACGAGGACGAGCTGGAGAAGATCGCGGCCATCGTGCGCGGGCACTTTGCCGTGATCGATGTCACCGACAAGGTGACGGCGGTGGAGAGCACCGAGGCCTCGTTTGGCTACAAGGGCCTGCACCTGGACCTCAAGCTCAGCACCACGGAGCGCACCCAGCCCGAGCACGCCGCCTATGCCCACCTGCCCTTCGAGCTGCAGGTGCGCACCATCATCCAGGACTCCTGGAGCGTGCTGGACCACCGGATCAAATACAAGAAGTCGATTCCCGGCGAACTCAAGCGGCGCATCAACGTGCTGTCTGCCCTGTTCGAGCTGGCCGACCGCGAGTTTCGCCAGATCCGCGACGCCACGGCCGCTGAATTGCTGCAGGCACCCGACGAAACCGCAGAGCCGCTGCCCGACCCCGCTGCCGTCGACAACCCCCAGGCCCCCAGCAAGGCGCAGGCTCCCAGCAGCGAGCTCAATGCGTTCACCTTCCTCAAGATTGCGACGCACTTCTTCAAGGATTTTGAGTTCGAGCCTTCCAAGGTGGACGGTTTTGTGGACGACATCCAGGCGTGGTCGCGTGGCATGACGCGGGCACGCTTCAATGCGCTGATGCGCGAGACCGTGGGCGTGGTCAAGCGCTACAAGCAGCACTTTGAAGAACACAACCCCCAGGCCAGCTTCAATCCGTACACCGTGATCCGCCACTGCTTGTACCTGAGTAACAAGGCTGCGTTCCGCCCCGCGTTGCGCAACTCGGCCCGGGAGTCTTTCGAGGCATGGCTGCAGGAGCAGACCGAACCAAAGCTTCAGTAATTTGCTTTTAGAAGGGCTTTCCGCTTATCTGGATTGAATTTAATGCTATTTATTTTATAGCAATTCAATTTCCCCCTTTTGTGGAGCAAGGCACCTGCCGACTACACCAATTTGTCGCATAGGTGACTAGGGACTGGTGGTTTTCCTCCATGCGCTTGTTACCAAGTGCTGCTATATTGCACTGCAACATAACGGAGTTTCGCCCATGCTGTATCACATTTACGAAACCCAGCGCTCCCTGATGGAGCCATTTACCGATTTCGCACAGGCTGCTGCCAAGCTGTTCAGCAACCCGATGTCGCCCTTCAGCGAAAGCCCCCTGGCGCAGCGCATGTCTGCGGGCTACGAACTGCTGTACCGCCTGGGCAAGGACTACGAAAAGCCAGCCTTCGAGATCCATTCGGTGGATGTGGACGGTGTCGGTGTGGCAGTGCACGAACGCATCGAGGTCGACAAGCCGTTTTGCGAACTGCGCCGCTTCAAGCGGTTCTCGGACGACACCGCCACCCTGACCAAGCTCAAGGAACAGCCCGTGGTACTGATCGTGGCCCCCTTGTCGGGCCACTACGCCACCTTGCTGCGCGACACCGTGCGCACCATGCTCAAGGACCACAAGGTCTACATCACCGACTGGAAGAACGCACGGCTGGTGCCCCTGGCCGATGGCGAGTTCCACCTGGACGACTACGTGAACTATGTGCAAGAGTTCATCCGCCACCTGCAAGGCATCTACGGCAACTGCCACGTCATCAGCGTGTGCCAGCCCACGGTGCCCGTATTGGCAGCCGTGTCCCTGATGGCGAGCCGGGGCGAAACCACACCGCTGACCATGACCATGATGGGCGGCCCCATCGACGCCCGCAAATCACCCACGTCGGTGAACAACCTGGCCACGAATCGCAGCTTCGAGTGGTTCGAGAACAATGTGATCTACCGCGTGCCCGAGAACTTTCCGGGCGCGGGGCGGCGCGTGTACCCCGGTTTCCTGCAGTACACCGGCTTTGTGGCCATGAACCCTGACCGCCACGCCAGCAGCCACTACGACTACTTCAAGGACCTGATCAAAGGCGACGATGCCAGCGTCGAGGCCCACCGCAAGTTCTACGACGAATACAACGCCGTGCTCGACATGGACGCGGACTACTACCTGGAAACCATCGAGACCGTGTTCCAGGAGTACAAGCTGGTCCACGGCACCTGGGATGTGCGCTCCCCCGACGGCAAGATCGAGCGCGTACGCCCACAGGACATCACCACCACCGCACTGTTCACGGTGGAAGGCGAACTCGACGACATCTCCGGCTCGGGCCAGACTGAAGCCGCGCATGACCTGTGCAGCGGCATCGTGCGCAAGGAGCAGCGCCACCTGGAGGCCAAGGGCGCGGGCCACTACGGCATCTTCAGCGGCCGGCGCTGGCGCGAAGTGGTCTACCCCCAGGTACGCTCCTTCATCCTGCAGCACGAAAAGCCGCAGACGAAGGCGGCAGCACCTGTGATGGACACCCCGGACGACAACCCGCCTCTGCGCGCAGTCCCAAAAGCCGCAGCCCCCGCCCCCAAGGCTGTGGCCAAGCCCGTCGCAAAACCCGTGGCCAAAGCAGCAGCCGTCAAACCGGAAGCTAAAACGGTCGCCAAAGTGGCCGCCAAGCCCCCAACCAAGGCGACGGCGGCTGTGGCCACCCGCTGGGTGACTCCAACACCAGCCACCACCGGCAAAAAGCCCACCACCGGGGCTGCCGCGCCCGCCGAGGTGGTAGCGGCCACGCCTGCGAAGGCCACGACGGTGACCGCAGCAGCCACATCCCGCACCCGCCGCAGTGCGGCGCGCAAGGCTTGACCGAGCTCCAGCCGCCGGTTTCCACGCCATCCGCCGCCGTGTCCACGCTTGCGGCGCGGATTGACGCAGCCTTGCCCCAAACGCAGTGCACGCGCTGCGGCTACCCGGACTGCTCCGCGTACGCCCGGGCCATTGCCAAGGACGGCGTGCCCATTAACCAGTGCCCTCCAGGAGGCGCCGAGGGCATTGCCCGCCTTGCCGCCATCACGGGGCAGGCGCCGCTGCCGCTGAGCGCTGAGCACGGCCTGGAAGCACCGCGCGCCGTGGCCTACATCGACGAAGCATGGTGTATTGGCTGCACGCTGTGCATCAAGGCCTGCCCGACCGATGCCATCGTGGGTTCCCACAAGAAGATGCACACCGTCATCGAGCCGTATTGCACCGGCTGTGAACTGTGCATCCCGGTGTGCCCCGTGGATTGCATTGAGCTTGAGAACGTCAGCGGCAACGCCACCGGCTGGGCCGCATGGTCCGCCCCATTGGCGCTGCAGTCCCAATTGCGCTACCAAGCGCACCGTGGGCGCCTGCCGCTGGAGGCCGCCGCGGACGGAGATGATGAAACCTCTCAAACAGCCATCGATGCACCGGCCTCCGCTGGTGACGGCTCCGCGCCCATGGGCCCCGCCGATCCCACAGCCGCTCATGCCACCCGCCAGGCCACCATTGCAGCGGCTCTGGAGCGGGCCCGTCAGCGCCGATCCCAAGCACCGCGCTAGGCGTGGCTTCTTGGAGGTTTGACTCCCGGCCCACGCCCCTCAGAGACCAGGAGACCCTGAGGCCAAGCCCTCAGGTGCAAGTTCAGAGAAGACAAACACCTCAAAATCGAGCACATTGGTGCAAATTTTCACATTCAGCCCATGTGCCCTACATGCGGACCTCCGGGCAAGTTAATGTGCAATGCTTCAATAAGTGCCTTCCCAGAAGACAATCCTGCATGGATCTTCTCAACAATGCGCATCGCGCAATAGCCCAGTGTGGACGACCGCCCGTGCCGAAGAAAAAAATACTGCCGCACCGAGAGTTTCACAAGGGATGTGCAATCAATGCAATCTAGCCTTCCCTTCACATTGTGGCGCCACCGCAGTTTGGTCTTTGAATTGGTCAAACGCGAATTTTCCAGCAAATATCGGGGTTCTTTGGGTGGAGTCTTCTGGTCACTGGCCCACCCCCTCTTTCTGCTAGGCATCTATACCATCGCATTTGGGGTAATTCTCCAGTCCCGCTGGAACAACTCGGGCAGTGCGGTGGACTATGCGTTGATGCTGTTCGCTGGCCTGATCGTGTTCAACGCATTTTCTGAGGTCCTGAGCAAATCGCCGCTCTTGATCACCGGCAACCCCAATTTTGTGAAAAAAGTGGTTTTTCCACTGGAGCTTTTGCCCATCGTCACGGTGGCCGCTGCCTACCTGCAGGCGTTATTGGGCACGGGGATTTTGCTGGCGGGGTATGTGATCTTCGTGGGAATGCCCCGGCCCACGGTATTTCTTTTCCCGCTCGTCCTGCTGTGCTTTGCGCCCGTACTGCTCGGACTCGCATGGCTTCTCTCGGCCATTGGTGTCGCGGTGAAAGACATCGGTCAACTCACAGGCATGCTCAGCCACAGCCTTCTCTTCTTGACCCCCATTTTCTACAGCATGGATTCCGCCCCTGACATGATCAAGAATTTGCTGATGCTGAATCCCCTGACTTTCATTGTGGAGCAGTTTCGCCTCGTACTTCTGGCGGGAGGCATGCCCTCCTTCTTGGGACTTGCCGTCTATATCGGTCTCGCCAGTGTTTTCTCATGGGCATCGCTGACACTCTTCAGGCGCCTGCGCACCACATTTGCGGATATGGTTTGAGCAATGTCGGATATTGTCATTTCCGTCAAAAACGTCAGTAAATGCTATCGGATATTCGACGATCAGCGCTCACGATTCTTGCACGCACTGTCCCCCAGACACACCCGAGGAATGCAGGAAGTATGGGCCCTGAAGGACATTAACATTGAAGTCGCTCGAGGAGAATCGCTGGGCGTGATCGGTCGCAACGGCAGCGGGAAAAGCACATTACTGGAAATAGTGACCCAGACCCTCACGCCGACAACCGGCGAAGTGCAGGTGAATGGCCGTGTGGCGGCATTGCTGGAACTGGGTAGCGGTTTCAACCCAGAGTACACAGGACGGGAGAACGTCCTCCTGAATGGCCTGCTGATGGGTTTGACGCGGGAAGAGGTAGAGCACCGATTCGACGATATTGCTGCGTTTGCAGACATTGGCGATGTGCTGGATCGGCAAGTCAAAACCTACTCCAGTGGCATGCTCGTACGCTTGGCCTTTGCTGTGCAGGTGGCACTGACACCCGACATATTGATCGTCGACGAGGCATTGAGCGTGGGAGACTATTTTTTCCAGCAAAAGTGCTTTGGGCACCTTCGCAAGATGCGGGAGGACGGCTTGACCCTGCTTTTTGTGTCGCACGACATGGGCACGGTGCGCGATCTCTGCAAGAGAGCCATTTATTTACGCCACGGCTCGGCTGAATTCACTGGGGACAGCGGGTCTGCAATACGGCATTATTTCAACGAGGATGCACCATCCCAGCCCGCCAATACAGCAGAAATACCCGCACCCCTCTCTTACGTCCCGGAGTCTTCTGATGTTCGATTCGCTGCAATTTTCAGTGATGCGCTGTGGTCTAGACCTCAAAACCATCCGGGCCGTCTGATTGCAGTGAGCATCCAGGATCAGAATAATAATAAAACTGAACGCACTCAAATGGGTTCTGATATATACATCAAAGTATATTATCAAAGCCTTGTAGGCGATGTGGGAACGACAGTTGCATTGGCCATTAAAAATAGGTTTGATCAAGTCATCTTTGTAACCAATGCGCGCCGTCTTGGCATAGAAAACTGCGACACAGAAGACGGGCGCAACGCGGTCTTTGTGTTCAAGGTAACATTAAATATCGAGGCGGGACTTTATTCCTTGAAAATCGGAATTCATCAACCCACCGAAATCAACAAAGGTCGAGAACTTGATACCACCGGCTGGTTTGGGCCATTTCGAATTGACTGGAGCTATGAGACGGAATCAGCCCCATTTTTGGGCATGTTTGGACTTCCGGCAAGCGGCGAATTCATAGCAAACTGCGGTGAGCAGGAACTTTATCCATAGCGACATTCACCAATACATAGAAGTCCTCACCGCACCCGATGGAAATTAAAATAATTTTAGCAAACCGTCAATTCCCCCAGGATAAAACTGAAATCCGCAAAAATAATGATAACAATTAAAATCTACCATCGTGTGCTTGGGGCTTGTCGCGCAATTTTGCATATCGCCTCGTCAGCATTTGGGTCTCCAAACCCCATTGTTCGATATATCATGACCCCCTTCATGCCGAGACTGGGCAATCTCAACCAGTATCCACCGAGGCCAATGATGCATTTTAAATTGTACCAAAATGCAAAGCAACTTCCAGCTGCACCAAAAATTTCATTGATTACACCCTCATTCAAGCAAGGTACTTTTATTGAAAAAACAATAACCAGTATTCTTGATCAGAAATATTCAAATTTGGAATACTTCATTCAAGATGGCGGATCTCCAGATGAAACCGTTTCCATCCTGGAAAAATTCGAAGGAAAAATATCTGGATGGGTATCAGAAAAAGACACAGGGCAGTCGCAAGCGATCAACAGAGGGTTTGCCCGGACTGAGGGTGAGATCATGGCCTGGCTTAATTCTGACGACCTGCTTTTGCCGGGCGCATTGAATACGGTCGCGGATTACTTCGTGCGCCATCCAGAGGTAGATGTGGTTTATGGTGACCGACTGCTCATCGACCGGAATGGGATGGAGATTGGCCGTTGGATCATGCCTGGGCATGACAGTGTCGTGCTGTCATGGGCAGACTATATTCCGCAGGAGACACTCTTCTGGCGACGACGTATCTGGGACAAGGCTGGAGGCCAAGTCGACGAATCATTCAGGTTCGCGATGGATTGGGACTTGCTGATACGCTTTCGAGACGCTGGAGCGAAGTTTGCTCACATACCCCTTTTTCTGGGGGCCTTTCGGGTTCATGAGCACCAAAAAACCTCTGCCAATATCAACGATATCGGCCAGCAGGAAATGAATCGGATACGCGAGAAAATTCTTGGCAGAGTTCCTGACTATAAGGAGATACGAAGTGCGGTGCTTCCTTATCTGTCAAGGCACATGCTTCGAGATTTGGCGTTCCGCATACGCCAACCTCTCAAGCGGGTGCGCTGATCTGGGTGCCCATCAAAATGGCAGTGTTTGTTCCAGTCGTTGCAGGACATCAACGCAGTGATAGGCGAATTGGACGGAGTCCAAGACCAAGGAATTGGAAATGAGAAGTGAAGCAAATTGGAAGATGACTGGACTGCTCCAATCTGGAGAAGAAGCACCGGGGTCCGGCCTATGAACGCGATCAAGTTAAGCCCAACGACCCGGTCCGAGAGGGTATATGTGGCCGGCCACTCCGGCATGGTCGGTTCAGCCATCGTGCGGGCGCTGAAGCAACGGGGCAATGTCGAGATCATCACACGCACCCATGCCGAACTCGATCTGACCTGTCAGGCCGATGTGCGTTCCTTTTTCCAGGCTGAAGCACCCGCCCATGTCTATCTTGCGGCGGCCAAGGTGGGGGGCATACATGCCAACAATACCTATCCCGCAGAATTCATTTACCAAAACTTAATGATTGAGGCCAATGTCGTGCATGAGGCATGGCGTGCGGGTATTCAACGCCTGATGTTCCTGGGGTCCAGTTGCATCTATCCCAGGCTTGCGTCCCAGCCTATGGCTGAAGAGGCGCTGCTGACCGGTACTTTGGAGCCGACCAACGAACCCTACGCCGTCGCCAAGATTGCAGGCATCAAGCTGTGTGAGTCCTACAACCGGCAATATGGCACCGATTATCGCAGCGTGATGCCCACCAATCTCTATGGCCCGGGCGACAACTACCATCCAGAAAACAGCCATGTCATACCGGCACTTATCCGTCGTTTTCACGAGGCAAAATTAGCCCGATCCTCTAGTGTTGTGATCTGGGGAACTGGTGCGCCGCGACGCGAATTTCTTTATGTCGACGACATGGCAGCAGCCTGCATCCATGTCATGAATCTGGATCAATCGGTTTATAACGCCTGCACACAACCCCGGTTGTCCCACATCAATTTAGGGACTGGCGAAGACCTGCCCATTCGAGAGCTTGCCCAGTTGATCGGCGAAGTGGTGGGATACACAGGGAAGATCGAATTTGACGCCACCAAGCCGGATGGCGCGCCGCGAAAGCTCCTGAATGTGAGCCGCTTGCAAGGATTGGGCTGGCGTGCCCAGGTTGGGCTACAGCACGGGTTGACCATGGTCTATCAGGACTACGTTTCAACGCTGCAACGTGCCAATGGATGATCCTGTGGATAAGCCTTTGGTGACGGTAGCCGTGCCCTCCTATAACCAGGGGCGCTACCTGAATGCGGCGCTGGAGTCCATATTTGCGCAAAACGTCCCGGTCGAGGTCTATGTCGCAGATGGCGGTTCCACCGACGAATCGATCGAGGTCATCCGCCGTTGGGAAACACAACTTGCGGGTTGGCGAAGTTGCAAGGATATGGGGCAATCATCGGCCATCAATGAGGCAATTGCAAAAGGAAGCGCGCCTTTTGTGTGCTGGCTCAATAGCGACGATTGGTTATTGCCAGGTGCTCTGAAAAATCTGGTCGAAGCGTTGCAATTGAACCCTGCCGCTCCAATGGTCTATGGGCGGGTGTGGAACTATGCGGAAAGCACCGGAAAAACCCGCCCTGTGCTGGTCCGACCTTTTAGCGAGTGGTGGATGGCTCAATTTTGTATTGTTTCGCAACCCGGGGCATTGATTCGCCGAACGGCATGGAATGCCGTTGAAGGCGTGGACGAGTCATTGCATATGACCATGGACTACGACCTTTGGTGGCGCCTCTACAAAATATTGGGGCCATTGAAATTTGTGGACTCCTTTGTCGCAACCAACCGTGAGCACGATGCCACAAAGACCAGCACTCGGCGCAAGGAGCATTATCGGGAGGCCATGGGCGTAGTGCGTCGACATTATGGTCGATTGCCCCTAAAGTGGTGGATCGCCCAACCATACTCGGTTTGGTATCGATCCATGATGAAACACTGATTTCAAATTAGTTTCGGCACCATAAAATGGCATCTCATCGAATTCTGGTCGATTCTGGAAACTATTTTTCCAACAATGACAATTTGGGAGACAGGGCAATCTACCAAGTCATTTTTCAGCGCTTGCGGTATCTCTGGCCTGATTGTCAAATCCATTGGATAACTCGCAATGCTGCCTTGCTCAAGAAGGACTGTCCCGAGGTCATGGTATTGGAGCTGACCGAGGAACGCGCCCCCCTGTCACTGATCAGCCTCGATGCGAATTCACAGAACCCGGAAACCCAAGCATCCTCTGACACCGCGCGCATTGTGTCCGCCTTGATGGACTGCGACATGGTGATAGCGACGGGGGGCGGATATTTCAGTGATGATTTTTCCAACCAGGCAGAAGCCATTTTGCATACGCTGGAAGCGGGTATCCAGCTTGGCAAGCCGGCAATTATTCTGAGCTGTGGATTTGAACCTCTCAGCGTTCGCAGCCTTTCTCAGAAGATGGTGGGCGTATTTCCTCTTCTGAGTCTGGTCGTGTGCCGAGAATCCCAGCAAAGTCCGATGGTGGCGAGATCCCACGGTGTTCCAGAACAACGCTTGATCGTGGCCGCAGACGAGGCGATTGAGCTGGCGTTTGACTTGCGCCCTTCCATGTTGGGCGAATCTCTGGGCATTAATGTCCGCCAAGCGGACTACGCTGGTGTTGATGCCAGTACCCTTTTGCGTCTGCGCGAAGGGTTGGGCCTTGCCATTGCACGCCTGGGTGTGCCCGTTACCGGTGTGCCCATTTCGCTTTCCGGGCCTTCAGACCCTGACGCCATTGCCTCTCTCCTCCAGGGCATTGCAGGTATCCAATACGTCCCCAGCCTCGTCTCGACGCCGCAGGACGTGGTGCGGGAGATCGGTGCATGCCGAATGGTCATTACCGGCAGTTACCACGCAGCGGTGTTCGCGCTATCGCAAGGCGTTTCGGTGATCGCGCTGGTGGCGTCTCCGCACTACCGGTCGAAAATGCAAGGGCTTCAAGCCCAGTTTGGCGCCGCCTGCCGCATCGTATTTCTGGATCGGGAGGACACTGCTGCGCACCTGGCCACCGCCATACAGGATGTGTGGGGTGCAGCCGTGTCCGAACGGCCGCGATTGCTGGAAGCGGCGCGGCAGCAGGTCAGTGTGGGGCGGGCCGCCTACGCGCGATTGGCCGAGCTGATGGAGCGCGCTCCTGCCAACCAGCACGACAGCGCGACGCCGCAATTGACTGACATTTCTACGCAAGCACCCATGAACAAAGACACCGCTGAAGTCTCTTTCTCTTTGTCTCCCGAAGAAATTGAGCAATTCCGGACACAGGGCTATGTGGGGCCGTTCACGGCATTCACGCCCCACGAAATGGAACAATTCCGCAAAACGGTGTCTGAGCGGGTGTTGCCGACACCTACGCCCTATTGCCCGTTTGGCCTGCGTGTGCGGCACCTCGACAGCAAGGCGGTCTATGCAATGTGCTCGGCTCCGGCCATTGTGGAGCGCATGGCTTCTCTCTATGGGCCGGATCTCGTTCTGTGGAATTCCAACCTGTTCAACAAGCCGCCTGCCCGGCCAGAACAGCAAGAGGAATACCCGTGGCACCAGGATCACTACAACTGGAACATGGAACCCATCCTGAACATTTCAGCCTGGCTGGCGATTACGCCGGCAACGCTGGAAAATGGGTGTGTGGAAATCATCCCGGGTTCGCACCGGCAGATCATCCCTCCGGCCGTCGATACCGATCCTGCCAAAAGCCTTCGGTTCGGAGGCATCGCTTCAGACCCTGACTACGTGGACGAGACCAGCAAGTTGGCCATGGTGCTGGAACCCGGTCAGTTTTTTCTCTTCAACGAACGGCTGCTACATCACTCCAACCCCAACCGGACTACGGAACACAGGCTTGGATTGGCTGTCCGAGTCACGGTCCCCATCGCAAAGGTCAGCGAACCTTTTCCCTGCGTCATGTTGCGGGGCGAAGACCGCATGGGCTTCAACCGGTACCTTCAAGCGCCCTTGGACGAACCCGATTCCCATTGGCTCGATTCATTGCCACCAGGGCACGACTACCTCTTTGACCGCCCCATCCCTGGAAGGGGCTGGCATGTGCGCGAGGCCGAGGGGCAACGCCACTTCGCTTGGACAGGTCTGGAGCCCGAGGCGTGGATTGACTTCCGCCCCACGGCTGGCGGCGATCATCGGCTGCGGCTAGAGGTCATTCACATGCTGACGATGGCGGCCGTCAGCGAGCTTCAGTTGATGGTGAATGGGCAAGCGATTGCCCTCAGGCACGAACAGGTGGGTGATACGCTCGTCCTGGAGGCACACGTTCCTGACGCGGTCTTGCGAAGCCGTACCGACCGGGTGCGGGTGGCACTCCTGGGTTCATCCCTGGTACGACCCTGCGATCTGAATCCGGAGAGCACGGACAAGCGCTCCCTTGGATTGGGAATTCACCGAATAGCGCTCATGCCCATTGATACACCCCAAGTGGCTCCTGAGGTGCCCAGCGCAACAAACCCTGTACCACCACCTGCAGCCTGGTATCGCAGGCTGCTTGGGTGAATTTGTCTGTGCCAAAGACCCGGCAACTCAGCGTGCCGCAAGTGCCTTGTACACCCCGCATCCCACATACAGATCGCCTGCGCGGCTGACATAAGACATCTTCGTCTGCACCACGCCCGTGGAGGGATTGGTGATGTCGTATTCCACCCATCCCGGCTCACGGTCCGCCTGGGAAACAATGTCACTCACGAGCCGGTCGCCCGCAATGCCGGGGATGTCCTGCACACGCGTCCCCACCTTGGCGGTGTTGCCCCCAAAGGCAAGGTAGGTACCTGCCGTGTCGAGCACAAACACGTACATATCCCGGTCGTGGTACGGCTGGTTCTTGTCAGTGATGCTGCGCAGGAACTGATCCCGCGAGGTGCTCTTGTGCAATGCCACGGCCCTGCCCACCAACACCACGGCCTCCTCGGCCGTGCCCTGCTGCAAACGGAATGCGGAGACCGCACGCGACAAGGTGGATGCGCGATTTTCGAGGGCCTCGGCCTGTTGCACGGCATGGCCCACCATCTGGGCGTTGTGCTGGGTGATCTGGTCCAGTTGCTGCACCGCAGCACTTACCTCGCGCAGCCCCGTGCTTTGCTCGGCGCTCGATCCGGAGATCTCGCTCATGCTGGCCGCAACGCTGCGAATGCCCCCGGCCATGTCGGAGATGCCCTCCCCGGCCGACCGGATCAGGCCCGCACTGGTTTCGACCTGGCTGACCGAGGCACCAATCAACTCGCGGATTTCGTGCGCCGCGTCACTGGATCGTTTGGCCAGCGTGCGCACCTCTGCCGCCACCACGGCAAAACCACGGCCCTGCTCTCCTGCGCGCGCAGCCTCGACTGCAGCGTTCAAGGCAAGGATATTGGTCTGAAACGCAATGCTGTCGATCACGCCGATGATTTCGGTCATGCGGCGCGCGCCTTGCTGAATGGCCTCGACCGACTGCACAGCCCGCGCCATGGCCTGGGCGCCCACGTCGGCCGCGTCGCGCACCTGCGCGGCCCGTGCATCCGCACTGTGGGCGGTCTGGGCGTTGTTCTGCACCGCAGATGACAGTTGCTCCACACTGGCTGCGGTCTGCTCCAGGTTGGCAGCCTGTTGCTCGGTGCGGTCAGCCAGCGAGCGGTTGCCCTCGGCCAGGCTCTGCCCAGCATGGGCGACCAGCGCTGCATTGCTGCGGATATCGGCCACCATCGACGAAAGGGTGATCACCATGCGCTCAAGCGACTGCGCCATATCGCCCACCTCGTCTTGCCCGTAGTCTCGGCGGTGCTGCGCACGCAGATCTCCGACCTGGGTCAACTCAATGGTTTGTGCCAAGCCTGCGAGGTCTGTCGAAAGGCTGATGTAAAGCACCAGCAGCGCATACGCCACAACGAGCCCCCCCAGCGCAAGCAACCACCAGGGTGCCCCAAACGCAGCAATGGCCAACGCAGCCCCTACCAGGAGGCTCAACGAGAGCAGCTTGCCAGGCAAATGCCACCTGCGCATCCACCAGAGCCCCGGACGCAGCGGTAGGAATCCTGACATCGTGTCTCCTCTTATCGTTCTTGCCAAATGGCACGAATCCTAGGTGCATGCACTTACGGCGGATTGACAGACCACAAGGTGTATCGCTGCTGCGGGGGTTCCTGTCGGCCAGCCCAGGCAGGCCACACCCGCTCCAGCACCGGACTGATCGGGGGACCATCGCCCATAATGGCGCCCCATGAATCCCCTGCTTTCCCATCTCCAGCCCTACCCTTTCGAGCGGCTGCGACAGCTCTTTGCGGGGGTCACGCCCCCGGCCGCCTACAGCCCCATCAGTCTGGGCATGGGCGAGCCACGCCATCCTACACCGCAGTTCATCAAGGATGCACTCAGTAACAACCTCAGTGGACTGGCGAGCTACCCCGCCACGGCAGGTGAACTGGGGTTGCGCGAGGCCTTCACCCGCTGGCTGGATCTGCGGTATGCCATTGCGCTGGACCCAGCCACCCAGGTGCTGCCCGTGAATGGTTCACGCGAAGCGCTTTTCTCCTTTGCCCAGACCGTCATCGACCCTTCGCGGAGCCGACCACTGGTGGTCTGCCCCAATCCGTTCTACCAGATCTATGAAGGCGCAGCCTTGCTGGCGGGCGCCGAACCCTACTACGCGGCCAGCGATCCGGAACGCAACTTCGCCGTGGACTGGGACGCAGTGCCGGAGACGGTGTGGCAGCGGACCCAGCTGCTCTTCGTGTGTTCGCCCGGCAATCCTACCGGCGCCGTCATGCCGCTGAGTGAATGGAAGAAGCTGTTTGAACTGAGCGACCGCTATGGCTTTGTCATCGCTTCGGACGAGTGCTACAGCGAAATCTACTTCCGCGATGAACCACCGCTGGGGGGCCTGCAGGCTGCAGACCAGCTCGGCCGCAGCGACTACAAAAACCTGATCTCCTTCACCAGCCTCTCCAAACGCAGCAACGTTCCCGGCATGCGCAGCGGTTTTGTGGCAGGCGACGCTGCGTTGATCAAGTCCTTTCTGCTGTATCGCACGTACCACGGCAGCGCGATGAGCCCCATCGTGCAGGCAGCCAGCATTGCCGCGTGGGGTGATGAGCAGCATGTGGTGGAAAACCGCATGCGCTACCGCAAGAAGTTCGCCCAGGTCACCCCCCTGCTGGCGGGCGTGATGGAAGTCGCCCTTCCGGATGCCGGCTTCTACCTGTGGGCCAAGGTTCCCGACGCGCTGGGCATGGATGACGCCGAGTTCGCGCGAGCCCTTCTGGCTCAATACAATGTCACGGTGCTCCCTGGCAGCTACCTGGCCCGCGAGGCCCAGGGCAGCAACCCTGGTGCCCAACGCATTCGCATGGCCCTCGTGGCAGAAACCGAAGAATGCGCGGAAGCCGCGCTGCGCATCGTGCAATTCATCCAATCCCGTACTGCCTGACCGACAGACCTAGAGACTGACTGACAACAACATGACCCAACAACTGCAAACCCTTATCGACAACGCCTGGGACAACCGTGCCAGCCTCTCGCCCGCCGCCGCCCCCAAGGAGATCCAGGACGCTGTCGAGCATGTGATCGCCGAGCTGAACAACGGCACCCTGCGCGTGGCCACGCGCGAGGGCGTGGGCCAATGGACAGTGCACCAGTGGATCAAGAAGGCCGTGCTGCTGTCGTTCCGCCTCAAGGACAACGAAGTGGTCAAGGCCGGTGACCTGGGCTTCTACGACAAGGTGCAGACCAAGTTCGCCCACCTGACCGAAGAAGAAATGAAGGCCACTGGCGTGCGTGTGGTGCCACCCGCCGTGGCCCGCCGTGGCAGCTTCATCGCCAAGGGCGCGATCCTGATGCCGTCTTACGTGAACATCGGCGCCTATGTGGGCGAAGGCACCATGGTCGATACATGGGCCACTGTGGGCTCGTGCGCACAGATCGGCTCCAACGTGCACCTGTCGGGTGGTGTGGGCATTGGCGGCGTGCTGGAGCCCCTGCAGGCCGGCCCCACCATCATTGAAGACAACTGCTTCATCGGGGCCCGCTCCGAAGTGGTCGAAGGCGTGGTCGTCGAAGAAAACTCGGTGCTGGGCATGGGCGTATACCTGGGCCAGAGCACCCCCATCTTCAACCGCGCCACAGGCGAAATCAGCTATGGCCGCGTGCCATCGGGTTCGGTGGTGGTCAGCGGAAACCTGCCCAAGACCGCTGCCAACGGCACGCCGTACAGCATGTACGCTGCCATCATTGTCAAGCAGGTGGACGCGCAAACCCGCTCCAAGACCAGCATCAACGACCTGCTGCGCGACTGACAGCGCACCCTGGGGGCAGGCCCTCCCGCCTGCCCGCCGACAGATACCGACAACAAGAGGGAAACACCATGAGCACGATGGAGCGGATTCTTCGCCTGATGAGCGAAAAGAAGGCATCAGACGTCTACCTGTCGGCCAATGCCCCGGCGCTGATCAAGATCAACGGCGAGTGCGTGCCGATCAACAACCAGATCCTGCCGCCCGACGCGCCGCGCAACCTGCTCTCCGAGGTGGTTCCCCCGGACCGCATTGAGGAGCTGGAAGAAACCGGCGAACTCAACATGGGGGTGCCGCTCAGTGGTGTGGGCCGCTTCCGGGTGAGCGCCATGCGCCAACGTGGCAGCTATGCGGTGGTGATCCGTTTCATCTCGCAGCAGATTCCCGAATTCGACTCCCTGGGCCTGCCGCCCGTGCTGCGCGAACTGATCCTCGAAAAACGTGGCCTGATCCTGATGGTCGGCGCCACGGGCTCGGGCAAGAGCACCTCGCTGGCGTCGATGATCGACACCCGCAACGAAGCGCTCACGGGCCACATCCTCACCATTGAAGACCCGGTCGAATACCAGTTCAGGAACAAGAAGTCCATCGTCAACCAGCGCGAAATCGGCAGCGACACCCAGTCGCTGCAGACCGCCCTGAAGAACGCGCTGCGCCAGGCGCCCGACGTGATCCTGATCGGCGAAATCCGCGACCGCGAAACCATGTCGGCCGCCATTGCCTACGCCCAGTCGGGTCACCTGTGCCTGGCCACGCTGCACGGCAACAACAGCTACCACGCGCTCAACCGGATCTTGTCGTTCTATCCTGTCGAAGTCCGCCCCACCATGTTGGGTGACCTGGCATCCGCCATGAAGGCCATCATCTCCCAGCGGCTGGTGCGCACCATCGACGGGAGCCGCGCACCTGCGGTGGAGGTCATGCTCAACACCAAGCTCGTTTCCGACCTGATCGAAAAAGGCGATTTCTCCGGCGTGAAGGAAGCCATGGAAAAATCCATGGCGGAAGGCTCGCAGACCTTTGAGGAAGCGCTGGCCCGACTCATCATGGATGCCAAGATCGACCGCAAGGAAGGTATGTCGTATGCCGATTCGCCCACCAACCTGATGTGGCGCCTGCAAAACGACTTCTCCCTGGCCGCCAACGCTGCCAAGGCCCAGAAGGAAGCGCGGGACACACCCGACGATGCACCTTCGTTCACCGAGATCGTGCTGGATGTCAAGCCCGCAGCGTGACTCCCTGAGT
The DNA here is from genome assembly GCF_001428965.1 of Acidovorax sp. Root275. Lineage (NCBI taxonomy): Bacteria > Pseudomonadati > Pseudomonadota > Betaproteobacteria > Burkholderiales > Comamonadaceae > Acidovorax > Acidovorax sp. Root275. Next base: position 1,331,225 of record NZ_LMJH01000001.1, read on the forward strand.
CGCCTTCGGCACCCTCCCTCCCCTTTTTCGACGCCTCTGATGTCCCGCACCCTGCACCTCGCCGAACAGCTCATCTCCCTGCCCTCCATCACCCCAGAGGATGCGGGTTGCCTCGACCTGCTGGCAGCGCGACTGGTGCCACTGGGTTTTGTGTGTGAACGGCTGGACAGTGGCCCGGCAGACTTCCGGGTCAGCAATTTATGGGCAAAAAGGCCCGTAGCGCTTGATGGGAAAGCGCAAACAGCTATCAAAAACATAGTATTTGCAGGCCACACCGATGTGGTCCCCACAGGCCCCCTGACCCAATGGAGCAGCGACCCGTTCATCCCCACCCACAAAGACGGCAAGCTCTATGGCCGGGGCGCCAGCGACATGAAAACCTCCATCGCTGCCTTCGTCGTGGCCGTGGAGGAGTTTTTGGCGGCCACGCCCGATCCGCAGATCGAGCTGGCCTTCCTTCTGACCAGTGACGAGGAAGGACCCTCGGTGGATGGCACCAAGGTCGTGATCGAGCAGCTCAAGGCACGCGGCGAAAAGCTCGACTACTGCATCGTGGGGGAACCCACCTCTGTCGAAAAAACCGGCGACATGATCAAGAACGGACGGCGCGGCACGCTCAGCGGCAAGCTCACCGTGCGCGGCATCCAGGGGCACATCGCCTACCCGCAACTGGCGCGCAACCCCATCCACCAGGCCCTGCCCGCCTTGGCGGAGTTGGCGGCTACCGTGTGGGACCAAGGCAACGCGTTTTTCCCGCCCACCAGTTGGCAGATCAGCAACATACATGGCGGTACCGGCGCCACCAATGTGATTCCAGGCGATGTGGTGGTGGACTTCAACTTCCGCTTCTCCACCGAATCCACGGCGGAAGGCCTGCAGCAGCGTGTACACGCATTGCTGGACCGCCATAGTCTCGAATACGACCTGCGCTGGACGCTGGGCGGCCAACCCTTCCTGACCACCCCGGGCGAGCTGGTCACGGCCGTGCAGCAAGCCATCACGGCAGAGACCGGTCTGACCACCGAACTCTCGACCACCGGCGGCACCAGCGACGGCCGCTTCATTGCCCAGGTGTGCCCCCAGGTGATTGAGCTCGGCCCCCCCAACGCCAGCATCCACAAGATCGACGAGCACATCGTCGTGGCCGACATCGAACCGCTCAAGAACATCTACCGCCGCACGCTAGAGAACCTGCAGGCCCAGGCCCTTGCATTGGGCAAGGTGTCGGCATGAGTGTGCAGCAGCAACCCCTCATTCCGGCGGGCAATACCGTGGGTGCCCTGGTGGAATCCGGTGCGCAATGCCTGGTGGCAGCAGGCGTCTCCTTCGGCCATGGCACAACCAACGCGCACGACGAAGCCGCCTGGCTCGTCTTGTGGCGCCTGGGCCTGCCGCTGGACAGTGACCTGTCAGACGCCCCTGATTCCATCAAAAATCAGCCCGTAGCGCCCGCCGATCAAGCGCGAGTAGCTATACTTTTTGAAGAGCGCATCCGCACCCGCAAACCCGCCGCCTACCTCACGCAGGAGGCCTGGCTGCAAGGCGTGCCCTTTTACGTCGATGAACGCGCCATTGTCCCGCGCAGCTTCATCGCAGAGTTGCTGGTCGATGGTGGTGCGGACGAGTACCTGAGCGACCACACCCACCGGGTGTTGGACCTTTGCACCGGCAACGGCAGCCTGGCCGTGCTGGCGGCCATGGCCTGGCCGGAGGTTCAGGTGACGGGCGCTGACATTTCAGCCGATGCGCTGGCCGTGGCACGCATCAATGTGGACAGACACAGCCTGCAAGACCGCATCCAGCTGCAACTCTCCGATGGTCTCACTGCACTGCCGGGGCCCTGGGACCTGATCCTGTGCAATCCGCCCTACGTGAACGCGGCCAGCATGGCGGCGTTGCCTGCGGAATACCGCGCAGAACCCGAGCTGGCCCTGGCCGGTGGCAACGATGGCATGGATTTCGTGCGCCAGCTGTTCGCTGCGGCTCCGGCCTGCATGAGCGAGGATGCGGTGATCATTCTGGAGATCGGCAACGAGCGGGCCTACTTCGAAGCCGCGTTCCCCCAACTGCCTGTTTTCTGGCTCGATACCAGTGCTGGCGAAGACCAGGTTTTACTGGTGACCCGGCAGGCTTTGACCGCCCAATCCCGGCTCACGGCACAATAGAGGGTTGCGCGCCACCGCCTTTTGCATCGGTTGCACCGTTTGCAACGGCCCTGGCCCCCTGCTTTTTCATGCCACCCGCCCAGCGCGGGTGCGCTTTTTTCTGAGCTCCGGATGATCACCCTTAAGAACGTTACCTTGCGACGCGGCGCCAAAGTCGTGCTCGACAGCGTTTCCGCCACCATCAACCCTGGCGAAAACGTTGGACTTGTGGGCCGCAATGGCGCGGGCAAGTCCAGCCTTTTCGCCTTGCTCAGCGGCAAGCTGCACGAAGACGGGGGGGATTTCTACATCCCCACCAGCTGGCGCATGGCCGAGGTTGCGCAGAACATGCCCGAAACCGACCAGCCGGCCACCGAGTTTGTGCTGGAGGGGGACACGCGCCTGGCCGAGGTGCAACGCCAACTGGTAGAAGCCGAGGCCAGCGACGACGGCATGGCCATCGCCCACGCCTACTCGGACCTGCACGATGCCGGCGCGCACGATGCGGTCGCACGCGCACAGGCGCTGATCCTGGGCCTGGGCTTTCGGGTCAGCGAGCTGGACCAGCCGGTCAACAGCTTCTCTGGCGGCTGGCGGATGCGCCTGCAGCTGGCACGCGCGCTGATGTGCCCCAGCGACCTGCTGCTGCTGGATGAACCCACCAATCACTTGGACTTGGATGCCCTGGTCTGGCTCGAAGCCTGGCTCAAGCGCTACGCAGGCACCATGATCGTGATCAGCCATGACCGCGAGTTTCTGGATGCCATCACCAACGTCACCCTGCAGATCCAGCAAGGCGAATTGAACCGCTACGGCGGCAACTACAGCAAATTCGAAGAATTGCGCGCGCAGCAACTTGAACTGCAACAGGCCAGCTTCTCCAAGCAGCAGGAGAAGATGGCCCACCTGCAGAAGTTCATCGACCGCTTCAAGGCCAAGGCCAGCAAGGCCAAGCAGGCGCAAAGCCGCGTCAAGCAGCTCGAACGCATGGAGAAGATTGGACCGGTGCTGGCCGAGGCCGACTTCACGTTCGAATTCAAGGAACCGGCCAACCTGCCCAACCCGATGCTGGCCATCAGCGATGCATCGTTCGGCTATGTGGACGACGAAGGCACGCCCACCACCATCCTCACGGGCGTCAACCGCTCGGTGCTGGCCGGCCAGCGCATCGGCATCCTGGGGGCCAACGGCCAGGGCAAGTCCACCCTGGTCAAAACCATCGCCCGCACCATGAAAGCCCTGGGCGGCAGCGTGACCGAGGGCAAGGGACTGAACATCGGCTACTTTGCGCAGCAGGAACTCGACGTGCTGCGCCCTGCAGAAAATCCGCTGGAGCACATGATCCGCCTCGCCAAGGAGCTAGGCCCCGACCTCAAACAGCCGAGCCGCGAACAGGACCTGCGCAGCTATCTGGGCACGTTCAATTTCACGGGCGACATGGTCAAGCAGGCCGTGGGCACCATGAGCGGTGGCGAAAAGGCCCGCCTGGTGTTGGCCATGATCGTCTGGCAGCGCCCCAACCTGCTGCTGCTCGACGAGCCTACCAACCACTTGGATCTGGCCACCCGCGAGGCGTTGGCCATGGCGCTCAACGACTTCGACGGCACCGTCATGCTGGTCAGCCACGACCGCTCGCTGCTGCGCTCGGTCTGCGAGGACTTCTGGATGGTGGGACGAGGTGTTGTAGGCCCCTTCGATGGCGATCTGGACGACTACCAGCGCTACCTGCTCGAAGAGTCCAAGCGCCTGCGCGAAGAGGCACGCCTGGCCGAGCAGGCACAGACCTCGGTGGCGAGTTCTGCGCCTCCATTGGCCGCTGCACCTTCACCTACTGCCAATCCAGTCCCTGTCGCCGCACCGGTGCCTGCGCCAGCTCCGACCGCATTACCGTCACGGGATGGACGAGAGCAGCGCAAGCTCGATGCCCAGGCGCGCCAACAGCAGGCAGAAGTAACCCGGCCCCTCAAAAAAGAGCTGGAACACATCGACAAGCGCCTGATTGCCTTGGCGGCTGAGCGCACCGCTTTGGAGCACAAGCTCACCCAAGCCCTTGCCCCTGCCGAGATCGCAGAATGTGGCCGCGCCCTCAAGGCGGGAAATGACGAGACGGCCCAACTGGAGGAGCGGTGGCTGGAAATTTCTTCTGCACTGGAAGAAATTTCTGCGTCGGTTGCAGGATAAAAATGTAATTTGATGTAATTGAAAGGGCCACATTTTGTGGCCCTTTCGCTTATGCAGAAACAATTTTATGCTTCTTTTTTGGTAGCAAACTACATTCTCAATGTGCGGGCACTTGCGGTTGCATTTTTTTGCGAAGCGCTGTCAACGGACTGTGGATTGACCGCGTTGTTGGTACATCACAGGAGTTTTTCAGCATGAATACCACCGCAATCTTGTCCGCTTGGCCCGAAGACGAACGCGATCGCAAGCGCGCTCCAGCCCGCTTCTGAAGGCGTGGCAGCCAATTCTCGAAATTCGTAGGCCAACCCAATGCCCGCCACCAAAGTGAAGCACAAAACGTACCAAGGCACGGTATGTGTTTCCACCGAATGGCCCATTTCATAGGCCCATCGAAGCAAGATACCCGGCAGCCCCTTCCCTCTTGCTCCTTTCAACAAAAAACCCCGCAATGCGGGGTTTTTGTTTTTCTGAAGCCTCAGGGCATCAACCCATGTGCAGACCGCCGTTGACCGAGAAATCGGCACCGGTCGCGTAGCCACCTTCTTCCGAAGCCAGCCACGCAATGATCGAAGCGATTTCGCTGGGTTCACCCAGGCGCTTGACAGGAACAGTGGCCACGATCTTTTCGAGCACGTCAGGACGGATCGCCTTGACCATGTCAGTGCCGATGTAGCCAGGGCTCACCGTATTGACCGTCACACCCTTCGTGGCCAGTTCTTGTGCCAGGGCCATCGAGAAGCCATGCATACCGGCCTTGGCTGCCGAGTAGTTGGTCTGGCCCGCCTGGCCCTTTTCGCCATTCACCGAGCTGATGTTGACGATGCGGCCCCAGCCCTTTTCCACCATGTCGGCCACGACCTGCTTGGTGACGTTGAACATGCTGTTGAGGTTGGTTTCAATCACTGCATCCCAGTCTTCGCGCGACATCTTGAGGAACATGCGATCACGGGTGATGCCAGCATTGTTCACCAGCACGTCGATGGTGCCGTGCTCGGCCTTGGTCTTGCCGAAAGCCTCCACCGTGGAGTCCCAGTCGCCCACATTGCCCACCGACGCATAGAAGGTGTAGCCCAGGGCTTTTTGCTCCGCCAGCCATTTGGCATGGTCACGGGTAGGGCCACAACCTGCGATGACCTTGAAGCCCTCCTTGTGCAGGCGCTGGCAAATGGCAGTCCCGATGCCGCCCATGCCGCCGGTGACGTATGCAACTTTCTGGCTCATGTGATTTCTCCTTGTTGGTGATTTGCTCAGCAGCCACTCTACCGAAGAAATTCACCACTGCCGTGAAGGAAAACACTGAAGCCCTTTTCTTTTTGGCATATCGCCATGCGTCGCACACCTGACGTACTAGGCCTCTTTTCCAATCACGGTTTTGGTGCAGGCTGCAGCCTGCAGTTCATCGGACAGAAAAGAGAAACATCTTGCGACAACGTTCTCCCCTGAAGTTGGGGCTGCCGCCACCGGGAACAAAAAAGCCGCGTCGCAACGCGGCTTTGATTTTGGCCTTGCACCCGAGAAACAGCTAAACCACAGGTGCGAAAAGGCGCGTGTTAACGCTCCAAGGCCAGTGACACACCCATGCCGCCACCAATACACAGCGCCGCCAGACCCTTCTTGGCATCGCGGCGCTGCATTTCGTGCAACAGCGTCACCAAGATACGGCAACCCGAGGCGCCGATGGGGTGACCGATGGCGATGGCACCACCATTCACATTGACCTTGGCCGGATCAATCGCCAGCTCCTTGTTCACGGCGCAGGCTTGCGCAGCAAAGGCTTCATTCAGTTCGAAAAGATCCACATCTGCAGCGTTCCAGCCCGCGCGTTGCAAGGCCTTGCGCGATGCGGGCACGGGGCCCATGCCCATGGTGGCGGGGTCCAGGCCGCTGGTGCCAAAGGCTGCGATGCGGGCCAGAGGCTTGAGGCCCAGGGCGGCAGCCTTCTTCGCGCTCATCACCACCACGGCGGCTGCGCCATCGTTCAGGCCCGATGCGTTGCCAGCAGTCACGCTGCCCGCCTTGTCAAACGCGGGACGCAGGCCTGCCAGCGCTTCAGCGTTGGTCTTGCGGTTCAGGTATTCATCCGCGTTGAACAGGATGGGGTCGCCCTTCTTCTGCGCCAGGCTCACACCCACGATTTCATCCACGAACTTGCCGGCGTCTTGCGCGGCTGCGGCCTTTTGCTGGCTGCCCAATGCCAGGGCGTCCTGCATTTCGCGCGTGATGCCATGGGCCTTGGCCACGTTTTCAGCCGTGATGCCCATGTGGTACTGGTTGTACACGTCCCACAGGCCGTCCACGATCATGGTGTCGATCAGCTTCCAGTCGCCCATGCGCTGCCCGTCACGCGAGCCCGGCAGCACGTGCGGTGCCAGGCTCATGCTTTCCTGGCCACCGGCCACCACAATTTCGCTGTCGCCCCAGGCCACGGCCTGGGCGGCGAGCATCACGGCCTTGAGGCCGGAGCCGCACACCGCGTTGATCGTGAGCGCCGGGGTTTCCTTGGCCACACCGGCCTTCATCGAGGCCTGGCGTGCAGGGTTCTGGCCCACGCCAGCCGCCAGCACCTGGCCCATGATGACCTCACCAATCTGGTCGGACGAGAGGCCCGCGCGCGCGATGGCTTCGCGGATCACGATGGCGCCCAGTTCGGTCGCAGGCGTCTTGGCCAGCGCACCACCAAACTTGCCCACAGCGGTGCGGGCGGCCGAAACGATGACGATGTCTTCCATGGAATGTCCTTGTGGTTGGAGGTTGTTGGTTGCTTGGTAATTCTCGCAGTGCTGAAAGTCAGGACTTTTGCGTATCAGGATTTCTGCTTCACATAGCTGCCAGGTGCGGGCTCGATGGCCTTGAATTTGGTGCCCTTGCCATAGCCCTTGGGCGCTGCAATCTGCTTGCCCGCATGGCCTTTGAGCCAGCCGGCCCAGTCGGTCCACCAGCTGCCGGGGTGCTCGGTGGCGCCGTCCAGCCATTGGTCGAGCGTGGCGGGCAGCTTGCCATCGGCGCGGATCCAGTGGCTGCGCTTGCCTTTGGCGGGTGGGTTGATGACGCCCGCGATGTGGCCCGAGGCCCCCATCACGAAACGCTTCTTGCCGGGCAGCACCTGGGTGGAGGCATAGGCGGCATTGATGGGCACGATGTGGTCCTCGCGCGAGCCGTAGATGTAGACGGGCAGCGTGAGGTTGCCAAGGTCCATCTTCTCGCCGCACACCGTGAGCTTGCCGGGTTTTACCAGGCTGTTTTCCAGGTAGAAATTGCGCAGGTACCACGCATAGAACGGGCCCGGCAGGTTGGTGCTGTCGCTGTTCCAGTACAGCAGGTCGAACGGGGGTGGCGTTTCGCCCTTGAGGTAGTTGCCCACCACGTAGTTCCACACCAGGTCATTGGGCCGCAGAAAGCTGAAGGTCGAGGCCAGGTCCTGCCCCTTCATGAGGCCGCCTTTGCCCATCTGCATCTCACGGAACTTCACGAAAGCCTCGTCGATGAACACGTCGAGGATGCCGGTGTCGGTGAAGTCGATCAGCGTGGTCAAGAACGTTGCGCTGGCCACGGGCTCATCGCCACGCGCTGCCAGCACGGCCAGCGCATTGCTCAGAATGGTGCCGCCCACGCAAAAGCCCAGCGCGTTGATCTGATCGGCGCCCGTGATGTTCTGCACCACGTCGATGGCGGCCATGGCGCCGTCCTCCACGTAATCGTCCCAGGTCTTGTGGGCCAGGCTGTCGTCGGGGTTTCGCCAGCTCACCACAAAGGTGCGGTGGCCCTGGTCGACGGCGTAGCGAATCAGCGAGTTCTCGGGCTGCAGGTCGAGGATGTAGAACTTGTTGATGCACGGCGGCACCAGCAGAAACGGGCGCTCGTAGACCTTGGCGGTGAGAGGCTTGTATTCGAGCAGCTGGAACAATTCGTTCTCGAACACCACGGCACCTTCGGTGGTGGCCACGTTGCGGCCCACCTCGAACAGGCTTTCGTCGGTCATCGACACGTGGCCCTGGGTGATGTCGTGCAGCAGGTTCTGCATGCCCTTGGCAATGCTTTCACCCTTGGTTTCGATGGCTTTCTTCTGCGCTTCGGCGTTGAAGGCCAGGAAGTTGCTGGGTGCCATGGCGGCCATCCACTGCTCCACGCCAAAGCGGATGCGGGCCTTGGTTTTTTCATCGGACTCCACCGCATCGGCCAGACCCATGAGGGTGCGGGCATTGAGCAGGTAGGCTGCCGCCGAGAACGCGGCAACGGGGTTGCTGGCCCAGCCCTCACCGGAGAAGCGGCGGTCCTTGACTTCAGGAGCGCCCTGCAGGCCCTGGGCCCAGAGTTCCTGCGCGTCTTTCAGATACTGCTGCTGCAGGGACTGCAGCTTGGTGGGTGAAAATTTCAGGGGTGGTGCTGCAGGTACCTGGGTACCCATGTCCAGCTTCTGGAACGACTGCAGCGCCTGCGACCAGCTTTGCCCGAAAATCTTCTGGAACTGCTCGGCGCTCTCGGCCCAGGGTGATTCAGAATTCATGCTCTTTCCTCAGTGATTGGTCGCTCGCAGCGGCAAAGCTTCTGGTTTTTTATCTCTCGGGTTCATTGTTGCCGAGCCCTTTGCACATGGCAACGGATTCAACCCTTCCAGTGAACACAAACCAATGTACCTCATCGTCATCGCCTGGACGTACGTCACCCTCATGATGGCGGTGGCCGAAGCCACCAGCCCCAACGGCACGGTGCTGGGCGCCGTGATCACCTTTGCGCTATATGGCCTGCTGCCCATGGGCATTCTGGTGTACATCCTTGGCACACCTTCCCGCAAGCGGGCGATCAAGGCACGTGAGGCTGCGGAACAAGCGGCCTACGATGCCGGGCAGGCCGCCGCTGCTGCCGCAGCCAGCCCTGAATTACTTGGTTCAGCTGCGCCAGATGCAGGCGGCGAAGCGCCCGCTGCCGCCGAGGGCAGCGCTGTCGCGGCGGTGCGAAAAGAACCGTGAGGCGTTGGTCACGGTGCACCAGGATGATGTGCCGTCGTTGCCATGGATGTGGGTGATTCCCAGGGCCTGCAGCCGCAGCCGTGCCAGTCCGGCCAGGTCGCACAGGTATTTGCCCCGGACATCGCCGCTCGGCATAAAACACGTCTCTGAAACCGGATTCGCCTCGCAAAATGCTGCGCGCACTTCGGGCCCCACTTCGAAGGCCTGGGGGCCAATGCAGGGCCCCAGCCAGACCAGCGTGTCCTGGGCGAGCGTTGGGGCAAGATTGATTGCTCCATTTTTAATAGCACCCAGCGCTTTTCCATCCAGCGCCAGGGCCTCAAAACGCTTGAAAACTGCTTCCAGCACACCCTGCCCGCCCACCCCAGCAAGCCCGCGCCACCCTGCATGCGCTGCCGCCACCATCTGGCCAGAGCGGTGGGCCCACAGCACCGGCAGGCAGTCGGCCACCATGATGGTGCAGGCCACTCCGGGCGCAGTGGCCACGCAGGCATCGGCGTCGATGCCGTCAGGCGTGCTGCCATCCAGGTGCACCACGCCATCGCCGTGCACCTGGTTCAGAAACACTGGCCGTGCGCTCGTCGGCGCAGCGCCCACCGTGGATTGCAGCCGCAGGCGGTTGGTGTGTACCGCAGCGGGGTTGTCCCCCACATGGGTACCCAGGTTCAGGCTGTCATAGGGCGGCAGGCTCACTCCACCCGCACGGGTGGTGCACAGTGCGCGCACGCCCGGGGGTGCAGGCCAGTCGGGCACCAGGCAGTCGGCCGCCGCCAGAGGGGCTTCGTGCGGGGTCAAGCTTCGTGGTCCGGGCAGGCGGACGGCTGGGCCTTCTGGAATGCGGGCAACGCCATGCAGGCGTCGAACGCCCCCATCGTGAGTGGCAGGCCACCGAGGTCCACGTTGAAACGCTGGCCGTTGAAGATTTGCGGCACCAGGCAGCAGTCGGCCAGCGTGGGGGTGTCGCCCCAGCACAGCACGGAGGGAGGCAGGCCCTGGGTTTCGCGCTCTTGCGCCAACAGTGCCAGCTGGCGCTCAAAGGCCTCCAGCCCGCTGCGCACCCAGTGGTGGTACCACGCATTCTTGGCCCCCTCGTCCACCTTCAGCTCGCGCACCAGGTACTTGAGAACGCGCAGGTTGTTGATGGGATGGATTTCGCACGCCACCATCTGCGCCAGCGCACGCACGTGTGCCCGCGCCAGGGGCGTGGCAGGCAGCAGCGCGGGCGTAGGGTGGGTTTCCTCCAGGTATTCGATGATGGCCATCGACTGGGACAGCGCCGCTCCGTCATCGATCACCAGCGTGGGTACCAGCGCATCGCCGATGCGGCTGGCGTACGCGGGGGCCTTGTGCTCACCCTTGACGAGGTGCACGGGGATGTAGTCATAAGACAGGCCCTTGATCTGCAGCGCAATGCGCACGCGGAACGAGGCGGAAGAACGGAAGTAGTTGTAGAGCTGCATGCAAGAAATCCGTTGTTGAATGGAAGGGTCAAAAACGTGGCGGGCGGGGCACCGCAGCTACAGCTGGCGCGCAGTACGCTGGCCTTGGCGCCGCCCCGCGCGTGGTCCGTCAGGCGCCCGACGCTCCCGCAGGGTCCTGGTGGTTGTAGACAACCTTGGACAGGATGGACATCAGATCGACGCGCTCCTGCGCATTGAGCGGAGCCATCAACCGCTCCTGCACGCGCTGGGCGGCATCACGCATCTGCAGCGCGGCCACTTCGCCCTCCGGGGTGATCCACAGCAGCTTGCGGCGGCGGTCGCCGGTATCAGGCTCTCGGCGAATCCAGCCGCGCTTTTCAAGCCGCCCGATCACCGAACCCGACGTGGCCGCATCAAACGCCACGCGGGACGCCAGCGTGACCTGGTCTTCACCGGGCCGGGCCAGCAATTCATGCAGGATGGCGAACTGCACCGGCGTCACGTCAAACCCCGCAGTTTCTTCCATGAAAAGCGCCACGGTTCGCTGGTGGGCACGGCGCACCAGGTGGCCTGGCGTGTTGTGGAAATCGAAGCTCTTTGCCATGGGCGCGAGTGTAGCGCCCCACAGCAGACGGCCCGCGCCCATGGCACACTGCCACACCGAGGCCGCGCCGGGTCCAACCCGGGGTTTTTGCGACACAGTCCATGCCCTGGCATCCGCTCCGTCGGGCAATCATTCATTTCCATTGAACCCAGAAATTCGAGAGGCTGACATGAGCTACGTGTTTTCTCCCGCCCCCGTGGCCAGCGTGCCCGTGGTGGGCAGCGGCGACCGCTTTCCCGTGCACCGCATTTATTGCGTGGGCCGCAACTACGAAGAGCATGCCAAGGAAATGGGCTTCACCGGCCGCGAGCCACCCTTCTTCTTCATGAAGCCCGCCGATGCCATTGTGGTGGTCAACGCGGGCGAAACCGGCCAGCTGCCCTACCCCAGCCTGACGGCCAACCTGCACCACGAGATCGAACTGGTCGTGGCCATCGGCAAGGGTGGCAAAAACATCGCTGCCGCCGATGCGTTCACACACATCTATGGCTACGCCGTGGGCCTGGACATGACGCGCCGCGACCTGCAGAACGACATGAAGAAACAGGGCCGCCCCTGGTGCATCGGCAAGGGCTTTGACGCCAGCGCGCCCATTGGCCCCATCACCCCTGCGACGCAGGCTGGCGACGTGGCCAAGGCGGCCATCTGGCTGCAGGTCAACGGAGCGGACAAGCAACGCAGCACCGTGGCGCAGCTGATCTGGAACATTGCCGAAACCATCGAGCACCTTTCGGCCGCGTGGGAGCTGCAGCCCGGCGACCTGATCTACACAGGCACCCCCGAAGGCGTGGGCGCCGTGGTGCGCGGCGATGTACTGGAGGGTGGCGTCGAGGGCCTGGGCACGTTGCGGCTGAGCGTGGTGTGACGCCCCCGGCCAGGGCGCCGCGCGACCCTGGCCTGGGTGCGCAGCCCCTACACTATGCTTTTCATAGCTGCTAGCGCTTATACGACAAGCGCTAGCAGCCTATTTGATCCAGAAAATCCTCCGATGACCTTCCGCAGCCCCATCAAACACTGCCGCGCCTGTGGCACCGCCGTGGTCTACCGCCTGCCGGACGATGGCGACACCAAGCAGCGCGCGGTGTGTCCCGTCTGCAACACGGTGCACTACGAGAACCCGCTCAACGTGGTGGGCACGGTGCCCGCGCTGCCCGATGGCCGCATCCTGCTGTGCAAGCGCAACATCGAGCCGCGCTGGGGCAAATGGACGCTGCCCGCAGGCTTCATGGAGCTGGACGAAACCACGGCCCAGGGCGCCGCGCGCGAGACCGATGAAGAGGCTGGCGCACAGATTGAAATGGGCCCGCTGTTCAGCCTGCTCAACGTGCGCCGCGTGGGCCAGGTGCACCTGTTCTACCGCGCCACGCTGCTGAGCGACCAGTTCAACCCCGGCTACGAAACCATCGAGGCCCGGCTGTTTGCCGAAGACGAGGTACCGTGGGACGAACTCGCGTTTCGCACCGTGAAGGAAACGCTGGAGTGTTACTTTGCCGACCGCAAGGCGGGCACCATGGGTATGCACTTCATTGATATCGAATAGGCCGCGCCATGACTGTCTTCACAGCGCCTGCATCGCCCGCCCCGTCCAGTACACCACCGGACGGCCTGCCCGTCTACCGCCTGCTCACCGGCCCCGACGACGCCAGCTTTTGCCGCCGCGTCAGCGATGCGCTGGCCCTGGGCTATCGCTTGTACGGGTCTCCAGCCGCCACGTTCAATGGCCAGTCCGTGATCGTGGCGCAGGCCATCGTCTGGTCTGGCACGGTGGCCTGACTTCGGCCGTTCAGCAGATCGGCTGTTGCGGCGCCGTGAGCAGCCGCACGCAGATCGTCAAGGCTTGGCGGGTATCACGATGACCGTGCTGCCGTCGCCCGAGGTGCCGGTATTCCCGGTGTTGCCCTTGCTTCCGGTGTTGCCCGTATTGCCCTTGGCACCCGTGGCGCCTGTGTCCCCCTGGTAGCCCGTCGCGCCCTGCATGCCCGTGGCACCGGTGCTGCCCTGCCCGCCAGTGGCCCCTGTGGACCCCATGCTGCCTGTGGCACCGGTGTAGCCCGTGTTGCCCGTAGCTCCTGTGTCACCGGTCTTGCCGGTATACCCCGTGTTGCCGGTATTGCCCTGTGCTCCCGGGGGGCCCATAGGGCCCGTGCAGGCGCCTAGGGTGAGGGTGGCCAGCACAAGCAAGGTGGTGGTAATCGTTTTCATGGTGAGTCCTTTGGCGTTGCATGCAGCCCAACAACGGCTGCATGGACCAATGTGCGGGACGCACCCTGGAGGGTCTGTTCGGTTGCGCGCATAAGCCAGGCGGCGCCCGCACTGTGCAATGACTGGCGACGCCGTCCTACAACGTCGAGGTCTGCTCAAGATCGGCCCGCAGCGCGCAACGTCTCTGTGGCGGCGGTGTGCGGAGGTTCGTCCGCCGCCCACCCGCCGGTTCGGACTTACCCGCCCACCCGCTCCTCGGGCGGCACAGGCGGCCTCGATGAACCGGCTGGGTCTGTCGTCACCGGTGGCAGGCCATCGCTGCCGGGCCGGGGCGGAGTACCAGGCCAGGGTGCCGGAACAGGCGGGGATTGCGGATTGCCCCCGAACAGCCCTCGGATCCAGTCGCGCATGGCACCCAGCGATCCATCGGCGGGGGGTGGTGGGGCATCCACAAACTCGTCCACAAAACGGTCGTTGCCGTTGATCACCTTGGCACGGATCGCCTGCTGCATGAATTCGCCCACCATGGGCAGCGCACTGCGGGCGCCCTGCCCCCAGTGGTCGCTGCGCAGCGTGATGCGGCCGTCGTTGAAGCCCGCCCAGGCACCGGCCACAACGCGCGCATGCATCAGGATGAACCAGCCATCGGTGTTGTCCTGCGTGGTGCCGGTCTTGCCTGCCACATCGGCCTGGATGCCGTAGCGGCTGCGGATCGCGGTGGCCGTGCCTTTGTCGATGGCGCCGCGCATGGCGTTGCGCAGGGTCTGCGCTGCGCGCGGCTCGAAAACTTCTTCAGGGGCTGAGGGGGCAAACGTCTCCAGCACCTTGCCGTGGCGGTCCTCGATGCGGGTGATCAACACCGGCTCCACATAGCGGCCCAGGTTGGCGATGGAGCTGTAGGCCGTCACCATTTCTTTCAGGGTGACCGGGCTGGTGCCCAGCGCCAGGGACGGCACCTCTTCCAGCGGCGACTGGCGCACCCCCAGGGCCCGCGCCACCTCGGCCACACGGGCGGGGCCCACCTGCTGCATGACCTGCGCGGTGATGGTGTTCTTGGAGAATGCCAGGCCATCGCCCAGCGTCATGGGCTGGTCGCTGGGCGCACCCCCATCGGTGGGGCGCCACACGCGGCCCCCGCCCAGGGGGATTTCCACGGCCGCGTCCATCAGCGTGTCGTCGGGCGACGCGCCGCTGGCAAACGCCGCGCCATACACAAAGGGCTTGAACGTGGAGCCGGGCTGGCGCCGCGCCGCCTGCACATGGTCAAACGGGTCTTGCGCAAAATCGCGGCTGCCCACCCAGGCCAGCACATGGCCGGTGACCGGGTCCTGCGCCAGGAACCCGGCCTGCACGCGCGTCTTCTCGGCGCGCAGCTTTTGCAGGAAGGTGGTGTCATCCAGCAGCGCCTGCAACGCTTCTTCGGGGGCCTGGCCCTTGTCCACGGCGGCGCGGTATTCGGCGCTTTCGCGCACCAGCGTCTGCACCAGTTCGCTCTTCGGGCCCCAGCCATTGCGCTGGGACCAGGCGGTGTCGGCCACCCCCTGCAGCTGGCGCCCCTGGCGCGCTACCGCCTGGTTGGCGATGGCCTGCAGGCGCGAGTCGATGGTGGTGCGGATCACCAGGCCATCGGAGTACAGGTTGTAGCCGTTGCTGTCGGCCCAGGCGATGAGCTGCTTGCGCAGTTGCATCGCAAAGTGCGGTGCGGGGCCCATGACCTCGGTCTGCCGCTCGAAATTGACGCGCAGCGGGCGTTTTTGCAGCGCCTCCAGCTGCTTTTCCTCCAGTTTGCCGCGCTTGACCATTTGCGACAGCACGGTGTTGCGCCGTGCTTGGGCACGCTCAGGGTTGAGCACGGGGTTGTAGTAGGCCGTGCCTTTGAGCATGCCAATCAGCGTGGCGCTTTCCAGCACATTGAGCTTGTCGGCCGATTTGTCGAAATAGGTGCGTGCCGCCATCTCGATGCCGAACGCGTTGTACAGGAACGGCACGGTATTGAGGTAGGTCTCCAGGATCTCCTCCTTGGTGTACGAAACCTCGATCTTGACCGCCGTGATCGCCTCCTTGAGCTTGCGCGTGAGGGCCTGCGGGAACACGCGCGAGCGCCCGATTTCCTCTGGGAACAGGTTGCGCGCCAGCTGCTGCGTGATGGTGGAGCCGCCCTGTGGGTCGCCGCGCAGCGTGTGCACCACCGACGACGCCGTGCGCCGCCAGTCGAGCCCGAAGTGGTCGTAGAAACGGTGGTCTTCGGTGGCGATGAGCGCATTCACCACGTTGGGAGATATCTGGTTGAGTTCCACCCATTCACGGTTGGCCCAGCGGTATTCGGCCAGCAGCTTGCCATCCACCGACATGAGCTGCGCGGGCAGCTCGCTCTTGGCCTTGCGGATGTCGCTGATGGAGGGGGTGAACGGGATCAACGCCAGTGTGTACACCAGCACGGTGGCGGGCAGCGCCAGGGCGCCCCACATCAGCGCGCGGCGCAGCGGGCGGGGCATCCAGGCAAACAGGCCGGCCAGCCAGCGGAACAGGGCCGCGGCGCGGGCCTGGAAGGAAAGCAGCAATGTGCGCATCAAAAACTCAGAGAAAGGGGAGAGTGCCTCAGGCGCCCGTGCCCGACAGCAATGCCAGCATGCCGGCTTCGTCCAGCACGGGCACGCCGAGCTCTTCGGCTTTGGCCAGCTTGCTGCCGGCTTCTTCGCCCGCCACCACGTAGCTGGTCTTCTTGCTGACCGAACCGGCCACCTTGGCGCCGGCAGCTTCGAGCATGTCCTTGGCCGCGTCGCGGCTCAAGGTCGGCAGGGTGCCGGTCAGCACCACGGTCTTGCCCGCGAGGATCTGCGGGGCGCGTTCGGCCACAGGGCCTTCGGGCCAGGTCACGCCGCAGGCGCGCAGTTGTTCGACCACCTCGCGGTTGTGCGGCTGCTGGAAGAAGGTGTGCAGGCTCTGTGCCACCACGGGGCCCACATCGTTCACCTCCAGCAACTGCTCCACGCTCGCATCCATGATGGCGTCCAGCGTGCCAAAGTGCCGTGCGAGGTCCTTGGCCGTGGCCTCGCCCACATGGCGCAGCCCCAGGCCGAACAGAAAACGTGGCAAGGTGGTCTGCTTGGATTTTTCGAGCGCCGCCAGCACGTTCTGGGCCGATTTCTCGGCCATGCGCTCCAGCGCGATGAGGGAGGTCAGGCCCAGCCGGTACAGGTCGGGCAGCGTACGGATCACGTTGGCGTCCACCAGCTGGTCCACCAGCTTGTCCCCCAGGCCTTCGATGTCCATGGCGCGGCGCGCGGCAAAGTGCAGGATGGCCTCCTTGCGCTGCGCGGCGCAGAACAGGCCACCCGTGCAGCGGTGGTTGGCCTCGCCTTTTTCGCGCACCACGTCGCTGCCGCACACCGGGCAGGCCTTGGGCATCTGGAAGTTGGGCACATAGCCCATGCGGTTGCCAGGCATCACGCCCACCACCTCAGGAATCACATCGCCCGCACGGCGCACGATGACGGTGTCGCCCACGCGCACACCCTTCTTGCGGATCTCGAACAGGTTGTGCAACGTAGCATTGGTAACGGTGACGCCCCCTACAAACACGGGCGCGAGGCGCGCGACTGGCGTGATCTTGCCGGTGCGGCCCACCTGCACATCGATGCCTTCGATCTTGGTGGCCATTTCCTGCGCGGGGTACTTGTGCGCCACGGCCCAGCGGGGTTCGCGGGTCTTGAAGCCCAGGTCGCGCTGCAGCTGCAGCGAGTTGACCTTGTAGACGACGCCGTCAATGTCGTACGGCAACGCATCGCGGCTGGCACCCACCTGCTGATGAAATGCTACCAATTCAGTAGCACCCACCGCAATTTGTACCTGCGTTGCGACCGGAAAACCCCAGGACTTCAGCGTCTGAAGCATCTCGTAGTGCGTGCGGAACACCGGCCCGCCATCGCCGGGCGGCGTGATGGCGCCCAGGCCATAGGCAAAAAAGCTCAAGGGGCGCTGGGCGGTGATGTTGGAGTCGAGCTGGCGCACCGCACCCGCAGCCGCATTGCGCGGGTTCACAAAGGTCTTGCCGCCCTGCTCCCGCTGGCGCTCATTGAGCGCGTCGAAGTCCGCACGGCGCATGTAAACCTCGCCACGCACTTCGAGGATGGGTGGCACCCCGTCGGGCAACGTGAGCGGAATCTGCCGGATGGTGCGGATGTTGTGCGTCACGTCCTCGCCCACTTCACCATCACCCCGCGTGGCGGCCTGCACCAGGCGGCCGTTTTCATAGCGCAGGCTCATGGCCAGGCCATCGAACTTGGGTTCGGCCACGTATTCGATGGCGGGATCGGCGTCCGACAGGCCCAGCTCGCGCCGCACGCGGGCATCAAACGCCTGCGCGCCCGTGGCCTCGGTGTCGGTCTCGGTGTGGATGCTGAGCATGGGCACCGCGTGGCGCACCGAGGCCAGGCCCTCCATCACCGCGCCAATCACGCGCTGCGTGGGTGAATCGGGGGTAACCAGATCAGGGTGCGCGGCCTCCAGCCCCTGCAGTTCGCGGAACACGCGGTCGTATTCAGCGTCGGGCACCGTGGGTTCGTCCAGCACGTAGTACTGGTGCGCCCACTGGTTGAGCTGGTCGCGCAGCGCTTTGATTTTGATAGCTGGTTGCGCTTGATCTGCGGGCGCTGGGGCCGAAAAAAGGTCCAGACTGTCGGTCATGACCGCACCAACGCTCAACTGAAGAGGCGCCGCGCCAATACAGAACCCGCCGACAGATCGCGTCCATCCAGCTGGTCATACAGCAGCTCCAGGTCCGCAGCAATCGGGTCCATGGCCATCGCGGGCAGCGGCTGGCCGTTCTGGTCGCAGAGCACCCCGTCCATGGCCTCGCACAGCGCGGCCCCTACGTCGCGCAGGCGCGCAAAAGGCTGTTCGGTGCGGTGCACCTGGGCCACGTCCAGGCTCAGGGTGATGTCGCGGATGGCGGACTGGTCGGGGTCTTCGGCCAGCGCGGCTTGGGTGTCGTAGCCCAGCGTGAGCAGCGGTGGCAGGCCCTGTGCGCTGGCGGGCAACACCAACCGACCGGGCATGGCACCGGGCACAAAACCCAAGCGGGCGGCGTTCTGCTGCACGTAGCCGGGGCTCCAGGCGGCCTGGCGGGCGCGCAGCATGAACATGAGCTGAGCGTCGTGGTCGCTGGCGAACTGGTCCAGCTCACGCGCGCGGGCCACTTCCTGCAGCATGTCGGGGAAGTCGGGCGCGGCGTTCACGGTGTCGGCAAACGCCTGGGCCTTGACGACAAACTCCGAAAACTCGATCTCGTTGAGCGCCCCCATGCGGTTGGCCAGTTGCACGCCGGCCTGGAAGCTCTGGTAGCGCTGGCCAGGTGCAGGGGTTTCCCACTGCTGGGTCGCTTCGTTGAGCCCTTCGATGGCAAACGGCTTGCTGCCTGCGCGGCGCGTGGGCGGCAGCGCAGCCAGGGCAGCGTCGCCCGAGACCACATGCTCAGGCTGCAGTGATGCAATCACATCAATGAGCGGATCGAGCCCGGGGCGGCGCTCCAGCGAGAACGGCGGCACGGGCAGCTGCAAGGCCTCGTCAGCGTCCACGGCGTGCTCCGACGGATCGGGGCCACGGTCCAGGCCGTGGTATTCACCCGGCGGCATGGCCACGGCAGCCCCCGCGTCGAAGCCGGGCTCCTGGCGCTGGGCCGGTTCAGCGGCGGGGTCCACGGGGTCTTGCGGCAGGGCGCGCTTGGGCGCATTGCGACGCGAGGTCCAGGTGTTGTAGGCCACGATGAGGGCCAGCACCAGACCGCCGATGATGGCCAGACTCAGTTGCAATGTGCTCATGGTTGGGTGGGTTGTTTCAAGCGTCTGCCATGGAGAGGGCCGATTCCATATCGACGGCCACGATGCGCGACACGCCCTGCTCCTGCATGGTCACGCCGATCAGTTGTTCGGCCATTTCCATCGCGATCTTGTTGTGGCTGATGAACAAGAACTGCGTGCCCTTGCTCATGCTGGAGACCAGCTTGGCATAGCGTTCGGTGTTGGCATCGTCCAGCGGCGCGTCCACCTCGTCCAGCAGACAGAACGGCGCGGGGTTGAGCTGGAAGATGGCGAACACCAGCGCGATGGCCGTGAGCGCCTTCTCGCCGCCCGACAGCAGGTGGATGGTCTGGTTCTTCTTGCCCGGGGGCTGGGCCATCACCTGCACGCCGGAATCGAGGATTTCGTCGCCCGTGATGATGAGCTTGGCCTGGCCACCGCCGAACAGTTCGGGGAACATGCGCCCAAAGTGGCCGTTGACGGTGTCAAAGGTGCCCGAGAGCAGCTGGCGCGTTTCGCCGTCGATCTTGCGGATCGCGTCTTCCAACGTGTTCATGGCCTCGGTCAGGTCGGCTGTCTGCGCATCGAGGAAGATCTTGCGCTCGCTGGCGAGCTTGAGTTCGTCCAGTGCTGCCAGGTTCACGGCGCCCAGGGCGGCGATTTCGCGGTGCAGGCGGTCGATTTCACTTTGCAAGCCACCCACGCGCACATTGCCGTCGGTGATCGACTGGGCCACGGCTTCGAGGTCGGCCTGGGCGTCGGCCAGCAAGGTGGTGTATTGCTCCAGGCCCAGGCGCGCGGCCTGTTCCTTGAGCTGGAATTCGGTGATTCGCGCGCGCAGCGGGTCCAGCGCGCGTTCGAGCTGCATGCGGCGTTCATCGCTGGCGCGCAGCTTCGTCGTAAGGTCGTCGTATTCGCTGCGCTGGGCGCCGAGCGCTTTTTCGCGCTCCATCTTTACTTCCAGTGCGGCCTGCAGGCCACCTTGCGCGGCGGCGTCGGACAGGCGGGCCAGCTCGTCGCGCGCGCGCTGCTCTTCATCGGCCAGGGCCTTGGCCTGCTGCGTGGCGGTTTCGATGGAGCGGTTGAGTTCGGCGCGGCGCGCTTCCAGGCTGCGCTGGGAGAACGTGGCCTCTTGCGCCTGGCGCTCCAGCGTGCGCTGCTGTTCGCGGCAGGCGGTGAGCTTGCGCTCAGCCTCGATGACCTTGTCGCCCAGTTGCGCCTCGCGCTCCTGGCTGTCGGCCAGCTGCATGTCCAGTTCTTCAAAACGCGCTTCGGCCGCCACGCGGCGTTCCTGCAGGTCGGCCAGCTGGGCCTCCACTTCGGCCAGGTCGCCGTCGATTTGCTGGCTGCGCGCGCGGGTCTGTTCGGCCAACTGCGTGAGGCGCAGGGTTTCGACCTGCAGCTCGTGGGCACGGCTCTGGGTTTCGGTGGCTTCGCGGCGGGCGGCCACCAAGCGCTGGGAGGCATCGGCATACGCGGCCTCGGCGCGGACCAGGGCGGTGCGCGATTCTTCGGCGATGAGCGCCTGCGCGCGCAATTCTTTTTCGAGGTGCTCGATCTCCTGCGCGCGGGCCAGCATGCCGGACTGCTCGGAGTCCTGCGCGTAAAAGCTCACGCTGTGGGCGCTGACGGCATGGCCCGTGGGCACAAACACCACTTCGCCTGGCTGCAGCGTGCTGCGGCGGGCCAAAGCGTCGTCCAGGGTGGGCGCGGTGTAGCAGCCTTGCAGCCAGTCCACCAACACGGCCCGCAGGCCCGCATCGTTCAGGCGCAGCAGGTCCGAAAGGCGGGCGTGGGGGGACGATGTTTCGGGGTGGCCTGCTGCGGGGGCGCTGTAGAAGGCCAGCCGAGCTGGGGGCGCGTCGTTGCCGCCGGAGCCGAGGAAGCCACGCACCATGTCCAGGCGCCCTACTTCCAGCGCGGCCAGGCGCTCGCGCAATGCAGCTTCCAGCGCGTTTTCCCAGCCGGGTTCGATGTGGATGCGGCTCCACAGGCCTTGCAAGCCATCGAGGCCATGTTTGGCCAGCCAGGGGCGCAGCTTGCCGTCGGTCTTGACCTTTTCCTGTAGCGCCTTGAGCGCCTCCATGCGGGCCGACAGCTCGGCCTGGCGGGCGCTTTCGGTGTTGACGGCCTGCTGGCGGGTGCGGCGGTCGTCGTCGAGCTGGGGCACGGACTCCTGCAGTTCGTGCAGGCGGGCCTCGGTGGTTTCGGCGATCTCTTGCGCTTCTTCGAGCTGCTCGCGCAGGTTCGTCAGGCGGGCTTCATCGGGCGCGGCCAGCGCATTGCGGTCGGTGCGCAGGCGCTCGAAGCGGCTGTCGAGCTGGCGGCTTTGTTCGTCGATGCTGCGCTGCTCGGCGGCCAGCACGCCAATCTGCTGCTGCACCTGCACCACGCTGCTGCGCTGTTCGGCCGTGCGGCTTTGGGCCTGGCGCAGGGCTTCTTCCAGGTCGGGCAGCTGCATGGCCTGCTCTTCGACCTGGGCGGCCAGCATCTCGGCGCGTTCTTCGGCGTCCACACCGGCACCGGCCAGGTTTTCGAGTTCGATGTCGGCCTCTTCCTTGCGGGCCTGCCACTGGGCGATCTGCTCGGCCAGCGTGAGCAAGCGCTGCTCCACGCGCTGGCGGCCTTCGATCACGTAGCGGATCTCTGCTTCGAGCTTGCCGACCTCGGCCGTGGCTTCATAAAGCTTGCCCTGGGCCTGGTTCACTTGGTCGCCCGCCGCATAGTGGGCCTGCCGGATGGTTTCGAGATCGGACTCGACGGCGCGCAGGTCGGCCATGCGCGATTCAAGGTCGTTGACGGCTTGCAGGCCGTCCAGGCGCACCTTGTTCTGCTGCTCTTCGGCCTCGGCGCGCTTCAAAAACCACTGCTGGTGCTGCTTGAGCGTGGCGTCGGCCTGCAGCGTGTTGTATTTGGCGGCCACCTCGGCCTGCTTTTCGAGTTTTTCGAGGTTGGCGTTCAGCTCGCGCAGGATGTCTTCGACCCGCGTGAGGTTCTCGCGCGTGTCCGACAGGCGGTTTTCCGTCTCGCGGCGGCGCTCTTTGTACTTGGAGACACCGGCGGCCTCTTCGAGAAACAGGCGCAGCTCTTCGGGGCGCGATTCGATGATGCGGCTGATGGTGCCCTGGCCAATGATGGCGTAGGCCCGCGGCCCCAGGCCCGTCCCCAGGAAGACGTCCTGCACGTCACGGCGGCGCACCGGCTGGTTGTTCAGGTAGTAGCTGCTGGTGCCGTCGCGCGTGAGCACGCGGCGCACCGCGACCTCGCCGTACTGGCCCCACTGGCCGCCTGCGCGGTGGTCGGAGTTGTCGAACACCAACTCCACACTGGCGCGGCTGGCCTGCTTGCGGGTGGTGGTGCCGCTGAAGATCACGTCCTGCATGGACTCGCCACGCAGCTCGCTGGCCTTGCTCTCGCCCAGCACCCAGCGCACCGCGTCCATGATGTTGGACTTGCCGCAGCCGTTCGGCCCCACCACGCCCACCAGTTGCCCGGGCAGCATGAAGTTGGTGGGTTCAGCGAACGACTTGAAACCGGAAAGCTTGATCGAGGTGAGACGCACGGGTCAGGGGGCGGGCAAAAATAGGATGGAGGCAGGGATGCAAAGTGGCGCCGGATGGACGTTCCGGGCCGGAACACGCAGGTCGCACAAGGGCGGAATGATACCGCGCCGCCTGACAGCCACCGGTCCTCGGCGGCACGGTAGCGCCCCACAGCCAGGGCACAACGGAAACATTTGGAAAAAATGGGGGCTGCCGCTTATCCAGCAACGATTTATTGCTACCAATATTGATACTCCCCGCAGTACCAGCAAGGCCCGGGGCCGGATTGGAGCAGCGTTCCCGGGCTACGCATCCTGTGCGTCTTGCGCGTCCACCCCATTGGTTTTGCGCACCAGCGCCTCGAACTCCGCCACCGGCACGGGCGGGCTGAAGAGGTAACCCTGCCAGGCGTGGCAGTTGTGGCGCTCCAGAAACTCGCGCTGGGCCTCGGTTTCCACCCCTTCGGCAATCACGCGCAGGCCCAGGCTGGTGCCCAGCGCCACCACGGTGCGGGCGATGGCGGCGTCGTTGGGGTCGGTAAGCACGTCGCGCACGAAGCTCTGGTCGATCTTGAGCTGGTCCAGCGGCAGGCGCTTGAGATAGGCCAGCGACGAATATCCGGTGCCAAAGTCGTCCAGCGAGAAGCCCACGCCATACCCCTTGAGCTGGCCCATCTTCTCGATCGTGTCTTCCACGTCCTGCAGCAGCAGGCCTTCGGTCATCTCCAGCTTGAGCTGGGGCCCCTGCGCCCCCGAGCTGGCCAGTGCCGCCAGCACCTGGGCCACAAAACCGCTCTGGTGGAACTGGCGCGGGCTCACGTTCACGGCCATGCCCAGCACAGCCAGGTCGGGGTGTTGCGCCCAACGCGCCAGCTGTGCGCAGGCCGCCTGCAACACCCACTCACCCAGCGGGAGGATGAGGCCGGTCTCCTCCGCCAGCGGGATGAAATGTGCGGGCGAGACAAACCCATCGCGCGGGTGGCGCCAGCGCAGCAATGCCTCGGCCCCAGTGATGCGGCCCCGGTCGATCTGTGGCTGGTAGTACAGCTCGAACTGGCCCTGCGCCAGGCCAATGCGCATGTCCAGCTCCAGTGCGGCGCGCGCGCTGACGGCCGCCTGCATCTGGGGGTCGTAAAAGCGCAAGGTGTCACGGCCCGCATTCTTGGCCTGGTAGAGGGCCAGGTCGGCCCGCTTGAGCAGCTCGTCCACCGTCTCGCGCATGCCGCTGAAAATGGTGACCCCCATGCTCAGCGAGCTGTGGTGCGCGGCGCCATTGAGCAGGTAGGGCTCCCGCAGTGCAGTCAGGATGCGCTGGCCGACTTCTTCGCTGCGGGCTGCGGCGTCCTCCGGGTTGTCACCCAGGTCTTCCAGCACCACCACAAACTCGTCACCCCCCTGGCGGGCCACGGTGTCGTCTTCGTGCACACAGCTGCGCAGCCGGTGCGCCACCTGCAGCAGCAGGTTGTCGCCGCTGTCGTGGCCCCGGGTTTCGTTGAGTGTCTTGAAATTGTCCAGATCCAGCAGCAGCAAGGCGCCACTGCGCTGGTGGCGGGCACTCGTGGCCAGCGCCTGCTGCAGGCGGTCCATGAGCAGGCGGCGGTTGGGCAGGCGGGTGAGCGGGTCGTAGTAGGCCAGGTAGTTGATCTCTTCCTCGGCCGCCTTGCGCTGGCTCAGGTCCTGCATGGTCACAAGGTGCCCGCCCTCCACCACCACGCCGGACACCTCGACCGGGCGCCGCGTGCCATCGGCGCAGCGGATGGTGTATTCGCTGGCGGCTATCACCCCGTCACCCGCCAGCGCCTGCTGCGCGGCCCTGCGCCAGGCCCCGTGGACAGCGGCGCGTTCGGCTTCGTCGGGGTAAGCGCGCTGCCACCAGGTTTCCACGTCCGGCACGTCTTCCGCCGTGTAGCCACAGATCTGGACATAACGCGCGTTGCGAAAACTGATGCGCCCGTCGGGCTGGACTAGGCACAGCCCCATGGGCAGGTGCTCCAGGATGCCGCGCAGCCGGTGCTCGTTGCTGCGCAGGGTGTCTTCCATGCGCTTGCGCGCCGTGATGTCCTGCACCACCGCGATGTGGTGGTCGGGCTTGGCCCCCGGCACCCACATGGGCGACACCGTGAGGTCTACCCACACCACCTGCCCGTTCTTGTGGAGGTAGCGCTTTTCCAGCCGGTATTCGGGCACATCCCCCTTCTTCAGGCGCTCCAGATGCTGCGCGTCTGTCTCCAGGTCGTCTGGGTGGATGAGGGCCTGGACCTGGAGCGCCCGCATTTCCTCGGGGCTGTAGCCCACGATGTCGCAATAGCGCTGGTTGGCGCGCAGAAATTGGCCGGTGGAGGTATCGAGCAGCGCCACGCCCACGCTGGCCTGGTTGAACAGGGCATGAAAGCGTTCTTCGCTCTCGTGCCGGGCTTCGTCGGACGCCTGGGCCCGCGCAAGGGCCAGCGTGCGCTGGCGCATCAGCAGGCCCACGGTAGATGCCAGCAGCAGCGAGACCAGGGCGCCGCCCAGGCCGACCAGCACGGGCAGCCGCGCCTCGGACGGCGACAGGAACGAGCGCGAAGGGTGGAAGGTGAGGCGCCAGCGCCGGTCATGCACCTGCAACTCGCGCACAAAGGGCGACGCGCCCGGCAGCGCCGCGGAAGACTGCGCGAGCAAGGGCCGCACCGTGGTGTCGATGGAGCCCGCCCGGACCGAGCCGTAGTCTTCCATGGACACCACAATCCCATTGAGCAACCCCTGGCTGCCCAGCGCCTGTACCAGGTCGAACACCCGGATGGTCGATGCCACGGCACCGATGAAACGCGGCTCTGGCGTGCCCGCCGTGTAATCGAACACCGGCACGCGGATCACGAAACCGGGGCGGTGGGTTTCCTCCTGCAGCAAATCGAACGGCGCCGAGGCCACCGTGTGGCCACTGTCCCGGCTGTACTGCATGGCGGCCAGGTTGGTGGGCTGGGCGCTGATGTCCAGGCCCAGCACACTTTCGTTGCCGGCCATGGGCCACAGGTATTCCGCCACAAAATACTCAGCCCGCTCGCCCGGCGGCCGGATGGCAAAGTTGGGGTAGCCCTGGGTCGTCAGCGATGTGTCGGCGCGCACGCGGGTTTCATAGGCCGCCCGTTCGGCCCCGGGCACCCAGCGGGTGAACGACAGATTGCGCACACCGGGATACCGCTGGCCCACCTCCAGGTCGCTGGCTGCACGCTCAAACTCCAGGCGCGTGAGGTGGGGATTGGCTGTGAACAGGCCACGCAGGCCGTTGACGACTTCGGTATGGCCTTCGATGCGCTGGCTCAGCGCATCGGCAAACGCGCGCGCCTCCTGCATGAACCGCGCCCGTCCGACCTGGGCCACGGAATCGGCCTGCTGCCATGCCAGCCAGAGGCTCATCGTCACCCCGAGCACGGCCACGCTCAATCCGGCCATCCAGTGCCGGTATCGACCGTTTTGCGTCAGAGGGGCCATGGCGTGGGGCGGGTTGGCATTCGGTATCAGAACAGAGCCTGGGCAGTGGTACTGGCGTTATGGGTATACGCGGCGGCAGCCGCACCAGGACGCCGGGCAAAACGCAGGATAGCGGCAATCCACCAGGCTTTGGAGCAACCTTCGGTATAACAACTGGTTACCAACCAGTTATTTGGTGGAAAGTGCCGTCAGCGCAACAGCCCCATGCGTCTTCAGCTATGAATTGATGAGTGATTTTTATAGTCTGGGTCAAGACGGCCTCGGTGCGTGGCTCACGGCCACCGGATACGGCGCGAACCGGCTGCGGTTCTCGTTCACATCCAGCGCCCGCCCGATGGGCGGGAAGGCTCGCTGCGGGCAGGCGTCCCGCTCGCACACCTTGCAGCCCATGCCAATCGGCACGGCGGCCTCGGGGTTGGCCAGGTCCAGCCCACGGGAATACACCAGCTGCGGTGCATGCCGGATGTCGCAGCCCAGTGCCACCGAGAACTCCTTGCCGGGCACGCCCCACCCGCCCCCGCTGCGCGACACCGCGCGGGCCACCCACAGGTAGGCGCGGCCATCAGGCATGCGCGCCACCTGCGGCACGGTGCGGCCTGGCTGGGCGAAGGCCTCGTACACATTCCAAAGTGGGCAGGTGCCGCCGATCTTGCTGAAGTGAAAGTGCGTGGCCGACTGCCGCTTGCTGATGTTGCCCGCGCGGTCCACGCGGATGAAGAAGAACGGCACGCCGCGCGCGCTGGGGCGTTGCAAGGTGGACAGGCGGTGGCACACCGTCTCGAAGCCCACGCCAAACTGGTGGCCCAGCCGGTCGATGTCGTAGCGCGCCGCTTCGGCCGCCCGCAAAAAGGCCGTGTAGGGCAGCACCAGCGCCCCCGCAAAGTAGTTGGCCAGGCCAATGCGTGCCAGCGCCCGGGCCTGGTCGCTCGACAGCGCGGCGCCGTCGGCAATGCGCTGCAGCGCGTCACCCTGCTCCAGAAACGCCAGCTGCGTCGCCATCTGGAAGGCACGCTGCCCCCGTTCGAGACCGGCCGCCAGTTGCAGCACCCCCGTGTCGGCATGGAATACGCGCTGCGCCTGCCCTGGCAGGTCGGTCACGTCCACCACACGCACTCCGTGGGCCACGAGCAGGCGTTGGGCCAGCGCCTCGTCGGCTCGCCCGGGCAGCAGGCCCCATTCGGCGGCACAGCGTTCGGCAGCATCGTCCAGCTCGGCAATGTGGTTCTGGCGTGCAAAGAAGAAGTCGCGCACCTCTTCATAGGCCATGGGCGGGTGGCTGGGCAGTGGGGCCACCCCACTGCGGTCGTCACCCAGGCTGCCCAGCGCCTCCAGCCGTTCCAGCGCCTGGCGGTGCCGCTGGTGTAGCGCCAGCAGCGTGCGCGCCACAGCGGGCATGCCGGCGGCCAGCTCGCGGATCTCGGCCAGGGACACGGCATCGCCCGCGCCCTCCCTGCCCACACCGGCAGGCAGGTCCGCCAGCACCTCGCGCAGGCCGGTGATGAGGCGCGCCTCGTCGTCGTCCGAAAAGCGCTGCACGTCCACGCCGAACACAGCATTGATCTTGAGCAGCACAGGCACCGTGAGCGGGCGCTGGTTCTGCTCCAGCTGGTTGAGGTAGCTAGCGGACAGGTCCAGCGCCCGCGCCAGCGCAATCTGGGTCATGCCGCGCTCTTCGCGCAGGCGGCGCAGGCGCACACCCATGAAGGTTTTTTTCATTCCATCTTTCTCAGTGGCGCTTAGCAGTACCTTCACCATCATTCGCAATATTTGCAAATTGATGGTTTTGCATTCGCAATCATTCACCAATTCAGGACTTACAGAGGGATGCCATTGTGCGTAAATTGCGAAGCATGACAACCCCCACTGGCACCGTCGAGCTGACGGAGATCGTGTTCCCCACCCTGGCCAACCACTACGGCACGCTGTTTGGCGGCAACGCCCTGCAACTCATGGCCAAGGCGGCGTTTCTGGCAGCGCGCGGCGCCGCACTGCGCGATGTGGTGATGGCGGGCGTGACCGATGTGCGTTTTCTGGCCCCCGTGCCCGTGGGCCATGTGCTCACGCTGCGCGCCTGGGTCACCCGCGTCGGCCGCAGCTCGCTCACCGTGTGCGTGACCGGTCTGGCCGCCACGCTGGGCTCGCCCCAGGACGAAGTGCTGAAGGGAATTTTTGAAATGGTGGCGGTGGATGGCAAAGGCCGCCCCGCTGCCATCACCAACACATATGTAAACCAGGAGACCGCATGACTACCACCGTTGAAACCCCGGGCGTCAAGCCCAAGAAGTCCGTCGCGCTCTCGGGCGTGACGGCGGGCAACACCGCCCTGTGCACCGTAGGCCGCACGGGCAACGATCTGCACTACCGGGGCTACGACATCCTCGACATTGCCGAGGTCTGCGAGTTTGAAGAAATCGCCCACCTGCTGGTGCATGGCAAGCTGCCCACGCGCGCCGAACTGCGCGCCTACAAGGCCAAGCTCAAGGCCCTGCGCGGCCTGCCGATGAGTGTGAAGCAGGCGCTGGAGCAACTGCCCGCCGCCAGCCACCCCATGGACGTGATGCGCACGGGCGTCTCGGCCCTGGGCTGTGCGCTGCCCGAAAAGGATGACCACAACCTGCCCGGTGCGCGCGACATTGCCGACCGGCTCATGGCATCTCTCGGTTCGATGCTGCTCTACTGGCACCACTGGGCCAGTTCGGGCCGTCGCATCGAGGTGGAGACCGATGACGACTCCATCGGTGCGCACTTCTTGCACCTGCTGCATGGCACCAAGCCCAGCGCCGCCTGGGAGCGTGCGATGCACACCTCACTCAATCTCTATGCAGAACACGAGTTCAACGCCAGCACCTTCACCGCCCGCGTGGTGGCGGGCACGGGCAGCGACATGTACTCGTGCATCACCGGCGCCATCGGCGCACTGCGCGGCCCCAAGCACGGCGGCGCGAACGAGGTGGCGTTCGAGATCCAGAAACGCTACGACAGCCCCAATGAGGCCGAAGCCGACATCCGCCGCCGCGTGGAGGCCAAGGAAGTCGTGATCGGCTTCGGCCACCCGGTCTACACCGTGAGCGACCCGCGCAATGTGGTCATCAAAGGCGTTGCGCACAACTTGTCGCAAGAGGCTGGCAGCACCAAGATGTATGACATTGCCGAGCGGCTGGAGACCGTGATGTGGGAGGTGAAAAAGATGTTCCCCAACCTCGACTGGTTCAGCGCCGTGAGCTACCACATGATGGGTGTGCCCACCGCCATGTTCACGCCGCTGTTCGTCATCGCACGCACCAGCGGCTGGGCAGCGCACATCATCGAGCAGCGGCAGGACAACAAGATCATCCGGCCGAGTGCGAACTACACCGGACCCGAAGACCTGGCGTTCGTACCAATCCAGGACCGCAAGTAAAACCAAACGGCCGCAGCTCCCTGCCCCACGCTCATGAACACTCTGTATCGCAAGAAGCTGCCCGGCACGCAGCTCGACTACTTTGATGCCCGCGAGGCTGTCGAATCTCTGCAACCGGGCGCCTGGGCCACCCTGCCCTACACCGCCCGGGTCCACGCCGAAAACATTGTGCGCCGCGCCGATCCGGCCACCATCAACGACTGCCTGCGCCAGCTCGTCGAACGGCGCAGCGACCGCGACTTCCCCTGGTACCCGGCGCGCGTGGTGTGCCACGACATCCTGGGCCAGACGGCCCTGGTGGACCTGGCGGGCCTGCGCGATGCGATTGCCAAAGAAGGCGGCGATCCGGCTCAGGTGAACCCTGTGGTGCCGGTACAGCTCATCGTGGACCATTCCCTGGCTGTGGAATGTGGCGGGCTCGACCCCGATGCCTTCGCCAAGAACCGCGCCATCGAAGACCGCCGCAACGAGGACCGCTTTCACTTCATCGAGTGGACGAAAAAAGCCTTTGCCAATGTGGATGTGATCCCGGCGGGGAACGGGATCATGCACCAGATCAATCTGGAAAAAATGTCACCCGTGGTCCATGCCGACCGGGGCGTGGCCTACCCCGACACCTGCGTGGGCACCGACAGCCACACCCCCCATGTGGATGCCCTGGGCGTGATCGCCATTGGCGTGGGCGGCCTGGAGGCCGAGAACGTGATGTTGGGGCGTGCATCGATGATGCGGCTGCCCGAGATCGTGGGCGTGGAGCTGACCGGCCATCGCCAGGACGGCATCACCGCCACTGACGTGGTGCTGGCGCTCACCGAGTTTTTGCGCAAGGCCAAGGTGGTGGGTGCGTACCTGGAGTTCTTTGGCGACGGTGCAGCCAAGCTCACGATTGGCGACCGCGCCACCATCTCGAACATGGCGCCCGAATACGGCGCCACGGCGGCCCTGTTCAGCATCGACGAACAGACGTTGGAGTATCTGACGCTGACGGGCCGCGAGGCGGAGCAAGTGAAGCTGGTCGCGACCTATGCCAAGGCAGCGGGATTGTGGTCCGACACCCTCAAAGATGCGGTCTACGCGCGCAACCTGGTGTTCGACTTGTCGAGCGTGGTGCGCAACCTGGCCGGCCCCTCCAACCCGCATGCGCGCGTTGCCACGTCCGACCTGGCGACCCAAGGCATCGCAGGCCCCTGGGCCATGCCCGCACCACAGGACGGCACGATGCCCGATGGCGCCGTGGTCATTGCCGCCATCACCAGCTGCACCAACACCAGCAATCCGCGCAACGTGATCGCCGCCGCGCTGCTGGCGCGCAACGCCAACCGGCTGGGCCTCACGCGCAAGCCCTGGGTCAAGACCTCGCTGGCGCCCGGCTCCAAGGCGGTGGAGCTGTATTTGAAGGAAGCGGGTTTGCTGGCCGACCTGGAAAAGCTCGGCTTTGGCATCGTAGCCTTTGCCTGCACCACCTGCAACGGGATGAGTGGCGCGCTGGACCCTGCCATTCAGCAGGAGATCATCGACCGCGACCTGTACGCCACCGCCGTGCTCTCGGGCAACCGCAATTTCGACGGGCGCATCCACCCCTATGCCAAGCAGGCGTTTTTGGCCTCGCCCCCGCTGGTGGTGGCCTATGCGATGGCGGGCACGGTGCGTTTTGACATTGAAAAAGACGTGCTGGCGGTGGTGCACGGGAGGGAAGTTCGCCTCAAAGACCTGTGGCCCAGTGACGCAGAAATCGACGCCGTAGTGAAGACTGCCGTGAAGCCCGCGCAGTACCGCGCCGTGTACGAGCCCATGTTCGCCATCCGACACGACGATGGCCAGCGCGTGTCGCCGCAGTACGAGTGGCGCCCGCAGTCCACCTACATCCGCCGCCCGCCCTACTGGGACACCGAGGGCATCGGCGCGCTGGCCGCCCACCCGCGGACTTTGACGGGCATGCGCCCGCTAGCCATCCTGCCTGACAACATCACCACCGACCACCTGTCACCCTCGAACGCCATCCTGCGGGACAGCGCAGCGGGCGAATACCTAGCCCACATGGGCGTGCCCGAGGAGGACTTCAACTCCTACGCCACGCACCGGGGCGACCACCTCACCGCCATGCGCGCCACGTTTGCCAACCCGCAGCTCGTCAACGAGATGGCCGTGGTGGATGGCAAAGTGAAAAAGGGATCGCTCGCCCGCGTGGAGCCCGAAGGCCAGGTCATGCGCATGTGGGAGGCCATGGAAACCTATCTGAACCGCCGCCAGCCACTCATCATCATTGCCGGTGCCGACTACGGCCAGGGGTCCAGCCGCGACTGGGCCGCCAAGGGCGTCCGGCTGGCGGGTGTGGAGGTGGTGGTGGCCGAGGGCTTCGAGCGCATCCACCGCACCAACCTGATTGGCATGGGGGTGTTGCCGCTGGAGTTTGAGGCGGGGGTCAACCGAACCACGCTGGGGCTGGATGGGACGGAGACCTACGACGTGGAAGGCCACCGCGCGCCAGGCGCCTGCCTCACGCTGGTCATCCGCCGTCAAAATGGGGGATGCGCCAAAGTACCTGTGACTTGCCGCCTGGATACGGCCGAAGAGGTTTCCATCTACGAAGCCGGTGGCGTCCTGCAGCGCTTTGCGCAGGACTTCCTGGCCGCCAGCCATGCGGAGCGAGGCACAGGCCATGAAAGGCCCCCGATTGATCTTCGTGGCCAAGCCATCGCCTGAAGTGGCCGCAGCGATGTGGAGGGCCGTTGCACGCAATGGGCTGGACAGCAGCACACTGTCCCCCAGGACAACTGGCACCAGACCCTGTCAGACCGCTATGGGGACACCCCGGAGGTGCGCCAGAAAATGCTGCGCGCGGGCGCACGCGTGAGGGCGCAGGCCTGCACGCTGGTGCTCAACCGGATCCGCGACGGGGTGCACAAAGAACAGGGCAAAAACACAATCCACTGGTCCTTTAGGGCTCGTGGAAGGCCGCACTGCTTCGATGCTTTGCTTGTTGCCGTCCGACAAGCGTTGTACGAAGAAGGACTGGCAACGGAAACGGGCCACACACCACACAGCACGATCAGCTACTGGGCGCCAACCCGCCTGGGCCCCACCCGGATGGACCCGATTGCCTGGACCCTCGATGAACTTCTGCTGGTCGTGGGCGGCAACGGCAAAAGCTACAGCTACGAAACCATTGGCCGCTGGCCATTGCAGCCCGTACCGCCAGATCCCTCCAACACACAACTGCGGCTGTTTTGAACCGCCGTCACCCACCATCCGGCTGCACCGGCCTGCTCCTTCTTGCCCCCAATGCTTCCATCTCCTCAAATTCGAGTCCCCGCCACCTACCTGCGTGGCGGCACCAGCAAAGGCGTGTTCTTCCAACTGCAGGACCTGCCCGCCCCTGCCCAACAACCCGGACCCGCCCGCGACGCCTTGCTGCTGCGCGTGCTGGGCAGCCCGGACCCGTATGGCAAGCAAATCGACGGAATGGGCAATGCCTCGTCGAGCACCAGCAAGGCCGTGATCCTGAGCCGCAGCACACGCCCAGGCCATGACGTGGACTACCTTTTCGGCCAGGTGTCCATCGACAAGCCCTTTGTGGACTGGAGCGGCAATTGCGGCAACCTCTCGGCCGCCGTGGGGCCGTGCGCCATCCACATGGGGCTGATCGATGCCGCACGCATTCCGCTGAATGGCAACCTCACCGTGCGGATCTGGCAGGCCAACATTGGCAAGACCATCGTGGCGCACGTGCCGATCACCCACGGGCAGGTGCAGGAGACGGGCGACTTTGAGCTGGACGGCGTGACCTTTGCAGCCGCCGAGGTGGCGCTGGAGTTCCTGGACCCTGCCGACGAAGGAGACGCGGGCGGATCGATGTTCCCGACCGGCAACGTGGTGGATACGCTGGAGGTTCCCGGCGTAGGCAGTTTTGCCGCCACGCTGATCCATGCGGGCATCCCTACCATCTTCCTGAATGCCCAGGACACTGGCTACGCAGGCACCGAACTGCAAGGCGACCTCAACGAGGACAAGGTGGCGCTTGCACGCTTTGAAGCCATCCGCGCCCACGGAGCCCTGCGCATGGGCCTGATCCAGAACCTGGGCGAAGCCGCCACCCGCCAGCACACCCCCAAGATCGCCTTTGTGGCACCCCCGGCTGGCTACACCGCCTCCAGCGGCAAACGCATCGAGGCGCAAGACATCGACCTGCTGGTGCGCGCGCTCTCCATGGGCAAGCTGCACCACGCGATGATGGGCACGGCAGCCGTGGCCATTGGCACTGCCGCTGCCATACCAGGCACGCTGGTCAACCTGGCGGCGGGCGGTGGCGTGCGAAGCAGCGTGCGATTTGGCCACCCCTCGGGCACCTTGCGCGTGGGGGCCGAGGCCCGGCAGAACGACGCCGGCGATTGGCAAGTCACCAAAGCCCTCATGAGCCGCAGCGCCCGCATCCTCATGGAAGGCTGGATCAGAGTGCCATCCCCCTGAGCGGCTGCGCCGCTTCCCCCTTCTCTCGCCTCGCTGCGCGATGCGGGAAGGGGGACGGCGCCAGCGCGGCGGGGCGGCCCTTGCGCGGCGCCCGCTGGCTTGGGCCGCGCCAGTTTCAGCAACACGAGCCACACCCGCTCAGTGCATCAAACCACAAGGAAACGCCATGCAAACCACCAGACAACAACTCAAAGCCCTGGCCCACGCCCGCCGGGGCGTCATCGTGCCCGGCGCGTTCAACGCCCTCTCCGCCCGCGTGGTGGCCGACCTGGGCTTTGAAGCGATTTACATCACCGGCGCAGGCGTCACCAACATGTGGTTCGGTCTGCCCGACCAGGCCTTCATGGGCCTGACCGACATTGCAGACCACACGGCCCGCATCCGCGACGCCGTGGAGTTGCCGCTCATCGTGGACGCCGACACCGGCTTTGGCAACGCCCTCAACACCTACCACGCCGTGCGCACGCTGGAGCGCGCCGGGGCCGACTGCATCCAGCTCGAAGACCAGGTCAGCCCCAAGCGCTGCGGGCATTTCAACGGCAAGGAGGTGATCGGCACCGACGAGATGCTGGGCAAGATCAAGGCTGCCGTGGACGCGCGCCGCGATACAGGCACCCTCATCCTGGCCCGCACCGATGCCTGCGCCACCCAGGGCTTCGAGGCCGCCGTGGAGCGCGCCCAGCGCTTTCAGGAAGCGGGCGCCGACATCCTGTTTGTCGAGGCCGTCACCTCGCTGGAAGAGATACGCGCCCTGCCCCAGCGGCTGGCGGCGCCGCAACTGATGAACATGGTGATCGGCGGCAAGACGCCCATCACCAGTGCCGAAGAACTGGCGGGGCTGGGCTATGGCCTGGTGCTGTACGCCAACGCGGCGCTGCAGGGCGCGGTGGCCGGCATGCAAAAGGCACTGACCGTGCTGCGCGACACCCAACGCATCGATGAGGACCCGGCCCTGGTGGCGCCGTTCGCGGAGCGCCAACGGCTGGTGCGCAAGAGCGCCTGGGACGGGCTGGAAGAAAAATACAGATAAAAAGTGCCACCAGCGCATTAACTGCAAACGCCAATAGCTATCAATTACATAGCAATCAGCATATCTCTCCGGGATAGCCCTTGGATTGCGGCCTGCATCCGTGCCGCACAAGAACGGAGCACACGGCACAATGGGTCTTCCCAGCACCTTGTGCGCGCTACCCCCCATGCAAAGCATTCCTTCCCAGAACGTGGTGGACCTGCTGCTCGACGCGGTCTGCGTCGTCCATGTGGACAGCACCATTGAGTTTGTGAGCCCGGCGTTCGAGCGCATCTTTGGCTACGCGCCCCAGGAAGTCATCGGCAAGCGCATGCTCGACATGGTGCACCCCGAAGATCTGGCGATCACCCAGCGCCAGGCACAGCGCGTGATGGAAGGCCACCTGCAGCTGCAGTTTGAAAACCGCTATGTGCGCAAGGACGGCTCCATCGCCCACATTCGCTGGACAGCGCGCTGGCTGCCCGACAAGCAGCTGCGGCTGGCCGTGGCGCACGACATCACCGAGCGCAAGTTCACCGAGTCCATGCAGGCGGTGATCTATGCGATTTCCGAGGCTGCCCACACCACCCAGAATCTTCAGGCACTGTTCCAGCACATCCACCAGATCATCGGACGGCTTTTGCCTGCCACCGACTTCGCGGTCGCGCTCTACGACGCCTGCAGTGATTCGTTGAGTTTTCCGTACCACGTCAACGAACCGGGGCCCGCCCCCACGCCGACGACCCTGGTGCAGGATGCGCTGTGTGCCGAGGTGATCCGCAGCGGCCGCACCCTGCTGCTGACCCCCGACAACCCCCCGCCCTCCGACACCGCCGGAACCCTGGAGGCGCTGCTCCATCAGCAGCTGCCACACGAACGCGCGCCGCTGTACTGGCTGGGCGTGCCGTTGCAAACGCAGAAAGGTGCCATTGGTGCGCTGGTGCTGCAAAGCTACAACGAGCAGGGCCGCTACACCGAAAAAGACAAGGAACTGCTGCAGTTTGTCTCCACCCAGGTCGCAGCCGCCATCGAGCGCAAGCAGATGCACGAGCGCCTGGAGCACATGGCGCAGTACGACCAGCTCACGCACCTACCCAACCGCCAGCTGTTTCTGGACCGCCTCAAGACGGCGCTGGCCCGCGCGCGGCGCGATCAAAGCCTGTTGTCACTGCTCTTCCTCGACCTGGACAGATTCAAGCAAGTCAACGACACGCTGGGCCATGCCATGGGCGACCTGCTGCTGCAGCGTGTGGCCCAGCGGCTGCTGGAATGCGTGCGTGGCTCCGACACCGTGGCCCGCCTGGGCGGCGACGAATTTGTGGTGCTGCTCGAAAGCGGCCATGCCCGTGAGCACGCTGCGGCCGCCGCCGAGAAGATCCTGGCGGCCTTTGGCCAGCCCTTTGACCTGGAAGGCATCCACCTGACCATCCAGCCCAGCATCGGCGTGTCCATCTACCCTGAGCATGGGGGCGAGGAACACCACCTGCTGGGGCATGCGGACGAGGCGATGTACCTGTCCAAGAAAAACGGTGGCAACCAGGTGCGGGTGGCTTCGCCCCAGGGCGGACTGCCACCATGACGCAACCCGCAGCCCCAGCCAATCACACCTCCCCCCCACAAACGCCCCCGCAAAGCACCACACCACGCGGGCACGGGCTGCGCATGCTGGCCACCAGCCCGGGCGTCACGGCGCTGGCCTTGCCGTTGGCGTTCATGGTGACGGTACTGCTGCACCCTTTCTGGTCCTGGCTGGAAACCACGACGGGCCTGGAGAGCATGGGCCGCCATGGCCCGGCCAGCTGGTGTTATGGGACCATCTGGGGGTTGATCGTGCTGGCTGTGTTCCTGCCCGTTGGCCTGCGCAGGGCGCGCACCCTGTTCGCTCCCGCAAAAAATTGCCCTGGCAAGCGCCTTTCCTGACCCCTCAGTGCTCCATCCCATTCCATCCATGTCCTCCTCGTTCTCCAGCACCATGTTCTACAACGCACTCCAGCTCGCCCATGTCCTGTCCGTCATCGTGTGGATCGGCGGCATGGTGTTTGCCCATTTCTTCCTGCGCCCTGCAGCACAGTCGCTGGAGCCGCCGCTGCGTGTGCGGCTCATGCACGATGTGTTGCAGCGTTTTCTGGCTGCGGTGAGTGTGGCGGTGGTGGTGGTACTGGGCAGCGGGCTGTGGATGATCGGCCGCGTGGCCAAACAGACCGTGCAGGCAGGCGGCAGCTTTGCCATGCCGCTGGACTGGACCATCATGGCCACGCTGGGCCTGGCCATGATGGCCATCTTCGGCCACATCCGGTTTGCACTGTTCAAGCGCCTGCAGCGGGCGGTGGCTGCGTCGGACTGGCCCGCCGGGGGCAAGGCCCTGGGCAGCATCCGCAGCTGGGTGGGTGTGAACCTGGCGCTGGGCGTGGTGATTGTGGTCGTCACCGTGCTGCTGTAGCGCGGCGCCACGCCGAATCGGCCGACGGCAGGGCGTTGCAGCCCCCTACCTGTGCCGCGTCAATGCACGATGGCCAACTTGCCAAAATGCCGCCCGCCCGCGCTGAGTTCGGCATACGCGGCCTGCGTTTCATCGATGCCGAACACGCGGTCGATGGCGGGCACGATGCGGTGCGCCGCAATGGCCTGCGTGGCTTGCGCCAGGTCGGCCACCGACCCCGTGTTGTTGCCCACGATGCGCAAGGCTTTCACGATGACAGGCAGCATGTCGATGGAAGCCACCGATCCCGTGACGAAGCCCACCGTGAACACCGTGCCGCCGAACGCAGCCGCCTGCAGCGAGCGTGCCAGGGTAGCGGCGCCCACGGTTTCCACCACCAGGTCGGCACCGCGCCCGTTGGTGAGCCGCAGCACCTCTTCGTCCCAAGCGGGGGTGGCGCGGTAGTTGATCAGGTGGTCCGCGCCAAGCTGGCGCGCACGCTCCAGCTTGTCATCGGACGATGAAGCCAGGATCACTTTGGCACCGCTCGCCTTGGCGAACTGCAGCGCAAAAATGCTGACGCCGCCTGTGCCCAGCAGCACCACGACGGACCCTGGACGCACCGATGCCGACCGCACCGCATTCCAGGCGGTGGTGGCCGCAATCGGCAGCGCCGCACCGTGCACAAAATCCAGGTGCGGCGGCAAGGCCACGAGGCTGGCAGCCGGCACGGCCACGTATTCGGCCAGCGAACCCGGCAGGGTCACGCCCCGCAACGCCGCCACATGGCCAGGGGTGATGGCGCCAGCCAGCCAACCCGGCATGAAATGCGGAATCACCCGGTCGCCCACCGCGACGCCCGCCACCCCCTCGCCCAGGGCAGCCACCTCGCCCGCGCCGTCGGCCACCGGCACCATCGGAAAGCCCGCCACCGGGAACCCCCCCGTGGCGATGGCCACATCCAGGTAGTTGAGAGAGGCAGCCCGCAGCCGCACCACCACCTCGCCCCTGGCGGGCTCGGGGTCTGGGAGCTGAGTGGTTCGGAACGCGGTGAGCGAGGGCGCGGTGAGTTCAACGGCTTTCATGGGCGGCAGGTCCTTGTGATGTGGGAAAGAAAAGAAAACGGATGGGGTGCCGCCCCGCCGGGGCAACACCTGCCGCGCCAGTGTGATTCACCATCATTGACAGATAAACTTCGATTCACTGCAATCATTTAAAATCAGGAGTTGCAAATGGACATGCTGGACAGCATGAAGGTCTATGTGCTGACCGTGGAACAAGGCAGCCTCAGTGCCGCCGCCGTGGCCACCGGCATCTCGGCCACCATGGCGGGCAACCACCTGCGCACGCTGGAGAAGCGGCTGGGCACGCAGCTGCTGCACCGCACCACCCGGCGCCAGCACCTCACGGCCTTTGGCGAGGATTACTACGCGCGCTGCAAGGAAATCCTGCGCCTGGTGGCCGAGACCGATGCCCTGGCGCAGAACCAGCAGTTGGCCCCGGCAGGCAAGCTGCGCATCAGCGCACCGGTCACCTTTGGTGCCGAGGCGCTGATGCCCGCCCTGTCCACCTACCTTGACCGCTACCCCGACGTCAGCGTGGACATCGCGCTGAATGACCGCGTCGTGGACCTGCTGGAAGAAGGCTTTGAAGCCGCGATCCGCATCGGCCACCTGCCGGACTCCGCACTGATCGCCAGGCCCCTGGCGCCTTACCGGCTGATGGTCTGCGCATCTCCCGCCTACCTCGCGCGGCTTGGCACCCCCCAAAGGCCGGGCGACCTCACCGGCCACGAATGCCTGTCGTTCAGCCCTTCCGCCCTGATGCAATGGAGCCTCACAGGCGACGATGGTGTGTGCCGCGTGCCCGTGTCGGGGCGGCTGCAGGTCAACAACGGGCAGGCGCTGCGGGTGGCGGCGCTGCACGGCCTGGGCATCGTCCTGCAGCCGGCCATCCTGCTCGAAGCCGATGTGCGCGCGGGCCGCCTGGTGCAGCTGTTTGCAAGCTATGAACTCCCGAGCCGCCCCATGAGCGTGGTGTACCCGCCAGACCGTTACCGCTCGCCCAAGCTGCGCAGCTTCGTGGATTTTTTGCTGGAACAGTTTTCGTAGCACGCGGCTGCAGCGCGCATAAAAATGCGCTCGCTGCTGGTGGTCCCGCGGTTCACCTACAGAAGTCGCGGACAAGCCCTCTGCTGACAGCACCCCAGCGCGCAGAGCCTCTACCATCGGGCACAGAGGAGCCTTGCTACGTGTTCAA
Source organism: Acidovorax sp. Root275 (assembly GCF_001428965.1). NCBI lineage: Bacteria > Pseudomonadati > Pseudomonadota > Betaproteobacteria > Burkholderiales > Comamonadaceae > Acidovorax > Acidovorax sp. Root275. The sequence continues at coordinate 1,371,108 of NZ_LMJH01000001.1, forward strand.
GTATTTCGAAAGCCGCCTTCCCCCCTATCCCCCCGCCGAACCCCATTTGCCCCCGAAGGACTTCATGGCCTTTGTGTGGGATGGCACGCGTGGCCTGCGCGGCTACGTGGTGGCCATGGCCGGTCTGTCTGCGGCCATCGCCTTCTACGAAGCGTTGCTGTTTGCCGTGCTGGGCTACGTGGTGGACTGGATATCCAACACGGCCCCGGGCGCACTGTGGGCCGAGCGCAAAGGTGCGCTGATCGGCATCGCCGCGCTGCTGCTGGCTTCGGTGGCACTGGTGGCGGTGCAGACCAGCATCAAGCACCAGGTGCTGGCCATCAACTTCCCGCTGCGCCTGCGCTGGAACTTTCACCGGTTGATGCTGGGCCAGAGCATGGCCTTTTATGCCGACGAGTTTGCAGGCCGCATCACCACCAAGGTCATGCAGACCGCGCTGGCCGTGCGCGACATGATCTTCACGACGACCGACGTGGTGATTGGCATGGGCATTTACATCGCCACCATCCTGGTGCTGCTCGCGGGGTTCGATGCGCGGTTGATCGTGCCGTTTGCGGTATGGATCGTCGCCTACGGCCTGGCCTGCTGGTACTTTGTGCCGCGCCTGGGCAAGGTGGGCAAGGCGCAGGCCGATGCGCGCTCGGTGATGACCGGGCGCATCACCGACGCCTACACCAACATAGCCACCGTCAAGCTGTTCTCGCACACCCGGCGCGAATCTGAATTTGCCCGTGCCGCCATGGATGCGTTCAAGCTCACCGGCTACGCGCAGATGCGGCTGGTGAGCCGGTTCGAGATCGTGAACCACATCCTGGTGGTGGCGATGATTCTGGGCGCCTGCGGGACCGCGCTGTGGTTGTGGTCGGCGGGCGAAGTGGGCGCCGGGGCCGTGGCCGCCGTCACCGCCATGACGCTGCGCGTGTCGGGCCACGCCCACTGGGTGATGTGGGAGATGACCACCCTGTTCGAGAGCGTGGGCACCATCCAGGACGGCATCAACACGCTGACCAAGCCCCACACCGTGGTCGATGCGCCCGGCGCGACGCCTCTCAGCGTGACCCAGGGCGAGGTGCGTTTTGACAACATGAGCTTTGCCTACGGCAGCGGCCCCGGTGCCCGCCCGGTCATCGACCGGCTCAACCTGACCATTCGTCCGGGCGAGAAGATCGGGCTCATCGGCCGCTCGGGCGCAGGCAAGTCCACCCTGGTCAACCTGCTGCTGCGTTTTCACGACGTGCAGTCGGGCCGCATCCTTATCGATGGGCAGGACATCGCCCAGGTCACGCAGGACAGCCTGCGCCGCAACATCGGCATGGTCACGCAAGACACCTCGCTCTTGCACCGCTCCATGCGCGACAACATCCTGTACGGCCGCCCCGACGCGAGCGAAGCCGACCTGCACCAGGCCGCCGAGCGCGCGGAAGCGGCGGACTTCATCACCACGCTGACGGATCTGCAGGGCCGCGCAGGCTACGAGGCGCATGTCGGTGAGCGCGGCGTGAAACTCTCGGGGGGCCAGCGCCAGCGCGTGGCCATTGCGCGCGTGATGCTCAAGGACGCGCCCATCCTGCTGCTGGACGAGGCCACCAGCGCGCTCGACTCCGAGGTGGAAGCCGCCATCCAGCAAAGCCTGGACGGCCTCATGCAAGGCAAGACCGTGATCGCGATTGCCCACCGCCTGTCCACGATTGCCGCCATGGACCGCCTCATCGTGATGGACGCGGGCCGCATCGTCGAAGAAGGCACCCATGCGCAACTGCTGGCGCAGGGTGGCGTGTACGCACGGCTGTGGGGTCACCAGAGTGGTGGATTCCTGGGTGAATCGGAAGAGGATTGATCTGACAGGGATCGGCACCAAGCCGCCTGGGCGACAGGCTGTCGCGCAAGCGGCTGTGCAGCCGACGCGTTGCCCCTACGGTGGCGGTTTTCAACACGTGATGGAAAGGCTTCGATGATCAAAGTCACCGCCCTGTACCGCTGGCGCGAAGACGCCACCTTCAACCATGACTACTACCACGGCGAACACATGCGCATCGCCCGTTCGGCCCTGCAGCCACTGGGCCTGGTGCGGCTGGAGAGCGACCGCGTGCTCTACCCCGGCGAGCCCCGCCCCGGCCAGGTGGTGGCGCTGACCAATGCTTTTTTCAGCGACCTGAAGCAGGCACAAATCGCCGCCAAACAGACGGCGGCGGCGCTGATGGCCGACATTCCCAACTACACCAACATCGAGCCCGAGTCGTACTTTGCGCAGATGCTGGCACATGAGGTCACTGCCTGAGCGCACAGGCTAGCGCGTGAATTGCAATTCAGCGCTCGCGCACGGCCTTGAACAACAGGCCCAGGCTCACGGCCATGCCCAGCATGGGAATCCCTGCCAGAAGTGCCACCACGGCGCGTGTGACGGGTGACCAGTCGAAATCCCGCGCAGTGCGCCACGCACCATAGGCTGCCACACACCCCAGGATGAGCATTCCCATGCGGAAGCTCGCGCCAGGCTTGAAGAACGCAATCAGCAGCACCGCGTTGGCCACGCCAATGGCCAGGGCCACATGGCCCAGATGCAGGGAGAAGGCGGACCGCGCACCACGGCTGTGCTCCCCCTCCTCGTCATCGTCCACCCCGCTGCGTGAGCGGCTGGGCGCCGGAACCTGGGACGGCTGGGCACGCGCGGGCGCTGGCGCGGCTGTGTCGGCCCGGCCCCACTCCGATGCGGACAGTCCGGCCGCCACCACACCGGCCGCCGCGGCAGGGGCGGACACCGACCGAGCCTCTGCGCTGGGGGCAAGCCCCCGCTCCTGCAGCACGGCACGCAGACGGCCTGGCGCGCGCAGGGTCGTGACCAATGCACGCACGGGGCCCTGCTCGGCCGGAGAGACTCGCAAGTTTTCGACCCTCAGGGTGCTGCCGCGCACATGGGCCAGCATGAAAAGCGCCTTGCCCACCAGGGCGTCCTTGGGTCCACCCCTACCCTCCTCGACGAAGAGGGCCAGGTTGTAGGTCGCGTCGGCATGGCCCGCCTCGGCCGCCTGGGCATACCACGCGCGGGCCTGGGCCAGGTTCACGGGTCCCCCGTCGCGGCCATGTTGGTCTGATGTGCCCAGGCTGAACGCCGCATGGGGGTCGCCTTCGCGCGCGAACCAGCCCACCAGGTCGCGCGTGACCGAGCCGGTCCACACGACGGGTGCAGAGGAAGACGAGGACGAAGGTGCAGGGGCCATGGGTGCCAGGCTGAGGCCGCCCGGTGAGTCGGACTCTTCCTGGCGTTGCTGCATCTTTTGCGCCTGCTGCCGCTGCGCTTGCGCCGCAGCATTCCATTTGGCGGCCTCTTCCTTGTCCACGGGGCCGCCCCAGCCACGCTCGTGCATCAACGCCAGCAAGCGCTTGGCGGGTTCGTAGTCCCAGTCGGCGGCCCGGTGGCACCAGTAGCGGGCGCTCTCGTAATTGGGCTGTTCCCAGCCGATCACCGTCTCCAGCGCATGCTGAAACGCCGCCACCTCATGGCCCTGCGCAGCCACTGCCATCACGGTGTCGGCGGCTTCGATGCGTTTGCGCGTGAAGAGCGCCATTTGCTCGGCATGCACAAAGGCATCGTCCACGGCCTTGCGCTCGTCGTCCACGATCTTGAGCAGCTGCTCACCCGACGCAGAGTTCAGGCGCGCGGACAGCGTCTGCACACGCGCTTTCGCCTCCGCCGGAAAGCGTTCGTAAAAGCCCTTGGCATCCAGTTGGGTCTGGGCATCGTGCGCACCCATTGTCTGCAGCACGGCTGCCAGGTCGAAGTGCCGACGCTGGCCCATCGTGCCAAAGCGCAACGCGCGGCCCATGGCGTAGAGGGCGTGTTTGTTGCCGAGCGCCGCCCAGCGCCGGTACTCGGCCCAGGCCGTGGCGTCGTCACCCGCCTTGCGGGCGCTGACCGCATGCCGCACCTGCAGATCCGGCTCTTCGGGCACATCGCCGTTGGCCAGGTAGTGCAGGCCGTTCTGGGGGTCATACAGGTTCAGGCCCAGCCTATGGGCCTGCTCGCAGGCATGGTCAAACGGCGGGCCCCAGTCCGACATGCGGGTGTTCAGACCGAAGCCAAACGTGGGCTCGGTGTCTTCTGGGCCGCCCAGCCAGATGTCCCAGGCCTCGGGGAACCGATCTTCCACCACCCGGGCCCACGCCACGAACTTGGGGTTCAGCGGGCCCCTGGGGCCATCAGCCGCGCGCTCGAACTGTGCTTCGGCCTCCGCCTTGGTGGTGGGCCAGGGCCAATCGGCAGGTTTTTCCCAGAGCTGCAGCGTGTAACTCATTCCATCCCCTCCCGGCGCGGCGTTACTACTTGGTGTGGTTCGCGGATTTTAGGGGGCCCTTTATCCTTGCCACGGCAGCCAGGTGTTGATGCAGCGTGCCCTGCAACGTGGCGGCGATCTGCTAATTTTGGGTAAAAATAGGCCCTACCGCTTGTTCACATTGCATTTGTAGCTATAAATTTAATAGCAAACAACTTTCAAACCGCCTACCCATGTCCACCACCACACCCATTCCGCTCGACATGCCCACCCCCACGGGCGACCAGCTCAAGGCAGCGCGCATTGCCGCAGGGCTCAGCCAGGCGCAGGCGGCGGAGCTGATGGGTTACCCGCTGCAGACGGGCAGCCGAGGCGGTGTGCAGTCGCGCACCTGGCAGGCACTGGAGAGCTCCAGCGACGAGCGCAACATGCAAGGGCCGGTGTTTGCGATGTTTCTGCTGCTCACGGGCCAGCATCCTGCGTTTTGCCTGACCGAAAGATCCGGAGCGAACGGTGGTGTGCACGCCCCCGTGGGCGTCTGAACCCAACCGGGCGCATGCAGAAGGCGCCCTGCGCGACCCAGAACCCTAGCGGGAAACTGGGGCTCTGGGTTCACTGGGTCGGCCTCAATAGCCCGGAGCTTCGTTCGCGTACTCAGGCGATGTTGACGGTGAGGCTCCCCGCGTAGCCGCTCGCCACACTCCCACTGATGGCCACCATCTCCGTGCTGGTGCCGTCACTGAACACGTTGTCGGCGGCGAAGCTCGCCACCGAGTTGTTCTGGCCCTTGGCGCTGTACAGCGTGCTGTTGTAGACCGCCGTCGTCACATCCTGCGGAAAGGCCAGTTGGGTGGTGGCCGTGGCGGTGACGCTCAGGTTGTCGTTCAGATAGACCTGGGCGTGGATGTGCGTGATGCGGCCTGCGTACCAGCCGGGGTAGATGGTGGTGAAGGTGACCTGGCCACTGCTGTTGGTCACCTGGATACCGCGCAGATACGTCAGCCCCGCCTGGCCCGCATTGGTGCCGGTGCTGTAACCCGAGTAGAGGCCATCCTTGTCGCAGTGCCAGATGTAGACCGCTGCACCGGACACAGGTGTACAGCCATTGCTCACATCCTGCACCGTCAGCGTCACCGTCAGCGGTACGCCGGTTTTGCCCTCGGTGATGTTGCTGCGCACCATGGCCGAGTTCGACAGGATTGCCAGCAGTGGATAGGGCCCCTGGGTCTCGGTGGCCGTGAGTGTGCAGGTGCCCGTGGCGGCGCGTGTGGCCACCACCGTGTAGGTGCGCGCCGTGACGCCATCTGCAGCCGTCACCACGATGCTCAGTGTGTTGCGCCCCACCGCCAGGGTGATGGCGGATGACGCCGATCCGCTGGCCACCGTGCTGCCGTTGACCGTGACCTTGGCGCCACTGCTTGCAGTGGTCGGCGTAAGGGTCACTGAGGTCACGGTGTTGGAGATGGCCGCCGTGTAGGACGTTGTGGCCGCCGCAAAGGATGGTGACAGGCTGCCGGACGACAGGACCAGCGCAGACAGGCTCGCATCCGTGGACACGGAGGCTGCGGCCCGCGTCACGACCACGGTGGTGCTGCTGCTGGTGCCGCCGTCCTGCGCGGTCACGACGATCTTGATCGTGTTGCTGCCCACCGCCAGCGCGATGGCGCCGGAATTGCTGCCGTTGCCCACCACCACGCCGTTCACCAAAACCGTGGCCGCCGCGCTGGTGGCCGTGGGCGTCACAGTGACCGACGTCACGCTGTTGGCGACCGTGGCGGTGTAGCTGCTGGTGGCGGAAGCGAAGGCCGGCGTGAGCGCCCCAGCCGACAGCACGAGTGCCTTGAGCGAGGCATCGCTGGACACCGTGGTGGCGGCCCGCGTGACAACGATGGTGTAGCTGCGCGTGGTGACCTTGTCCTGGGCGGTGACGCGCACGGTGAGCGTGGTGGTGCCCACGGCCAGCGAGATGGCTGCCGACGCGCTGCCGCTGGTCACGGCCACGCCATTGATACGGATGCTTGCGGCGCTGCTGGTGGCCGTGGGCGTGAGCGTGACCATCGAGACGGCATTGGCCACCGCCACCGTGTAGGCCGTGGTGCCCGCCGCGAACGTGGGCGACAGCTCGCCCGACGACAGCGTGAGTGCGCGCAGCCACGCATCTGGGGACGCACTGGCCGGCGCCCGCGTGACCCGCACCGTGTAAGTGCGCGCGGTGCTGCCATCAGCCGCAGTGACGACGACCGACAGCGTGTTCGCTCCCTCGGCGAGGGCCACCGTCGCCGTGCTGCTGCCGCTGGCCACCGTGGTGCCGTTGACCTGGACGCTGGCATCGGCGCCCGCAGTCGTTGGCACCAGCTTCAGCGACGCAACGGTGTTGGCCACCGCCAGGTCGTAGCTGGTGGTGGCCGCATCAAACGCCGGGCTCAACCCTTCTTCTGACACGCTCAGCCCGGAGAGCGCCGCATTGCTCGACGTGCTGGAACTGCTGCTGCCGCCACCTCCGCACGCGCTCAAGGTCAGCGCCGTGAGCGCGCCCACGGTGCCCAGTGCATTGCGACGCCGAGTGAGAAGAGGATGGGTTGCGTGTGTCATACGGGGGCCTTCAGAAGATTGGGGATAGGGAGTCAAACCATGCAAATGGCAGATGCGCCACCCGCGTTTCTGCCTGCCAATTGGGGAGACAAATGGGAGACGCCGCCCAGCGTTGTCTCACTGCGGCGGCGCCCGATCCGTTGCACCCTTCCCAGCCATGCCCCTGCTTTTCGTCCGCACCCGTTGCAAGCCTGTTGCAACGACGGGCAAAAAAAAGGGATGGCCCGCTAAGGCCATCCCGCACCCTGCCCAGCAAGGGCAGACCAACGGATTGCTCGCTCAATCCACCTTGATATTCGCCGCCTTGATGACCTGCGCCCACTTTTCGACTTCAGCCTTCTGGAAGGCGGCAATCTGCGTCACGTTCAGGTCGGCCGGCTCCATGCCAAACCCCTTCAGGCGGTTTTGCATGTCGGGCTGGGCGAGGATCTTGCGGATCTCGTCGTGCAAGCGCGTGACAACGGGTGTGGGGGTGCCGACGGGCACAAAAATCGCCTGCCACGACTGCACCTGGAAGTCGGCCAGGCCATTCACGCCCGATTCGGCCACGGTGGGCACATCGGGCATGGAGGCCAGGCGTTTGGGCGAGGTGACGGCAATGGCGCGCAGCTTGCCGCTCTGGATGTGCGGTGCAGCGACTACCGTGGTGTCGAACATCATGTCCACCTGGCCGCTGATCACGTCCTGGATGGCGGGGCCGCTGCCCTTGTACGGGATGTGCGTGAACTTCACGCCCGACTTGTAGGCCAGCAGTTCCACAGCCAGGTGCTGCGAGCTGCCGGTGCCGGCGGAGGCCGACGACAGGCCGCCCTCCTTGGCTTTGGCGGCGGCCAGCACGTCCTTGAGCGTCTTGTGTGGGCTGTTGGCGGCCACGACCAGCACCACGGGGTTGGTACCGATCAGCGTGACGGGGCTGAATGACTTGATGGGGTCATAGCCCAGCTTCGGGTACAGGCTGATGTTGATGGCGTGGGAGCTGACGGTGCCACCCAGCAGGGTGTAGCCGTCGGGTGCGGCGCGCGCTGCGGCTTCCGAACCAATGCTACCGGCCGCGCCACCCTTGTTCTCGACCACCACGGTGGTCCCCAGGGCGGTGCCCAACTGCTGGCCGATCAGGCGGCCGAGCGTGTCGGTGGTGCCGCCAGCGGCAAACGGCACCACGTAGCTGATCGGCTTGCCCGTGGGCCAGGTGCCCTGGGCGGCGGCGGGCAGGCCGATGAAGCCCACGGCCGCGGCAAGGGCCGCTGTGTGGATGAGGGTTCTGCGTTGCATGAAAAGTCTCCTGGTTTATGGATGGTGGATGGATGGACCGAATGGAGGAACCGCTCTGGCGTTTCTACGGTTCAGGCCGTCTCAAGGCAGGTCAACGATCTCGACCCAGTTGGGGTTCTTGCCCGCAGGCACACGCGTTGGGGTGCCCGGGATGCCGGTGGTGGGGTCGATGGGATGCAGCGAAACCTGGTGGGACTCCTGCCCCGCCGCGATCAGGAACCGGCCCGACGAATCCACCGCAAAGCCGCGCGGGGTTTTTTCGGTGGGCACCTGGCCCAGCGGTTGCAGCTGGCCCGTGGCCGCGTCGATGCGGAAGCTGCTGAGCGTGCTCGAGGTACGTTCCGACGCATACAGCGTACGGCCATCGGGCGACAGGTGAATGTCGGCCGCCCAGGGCTTGCCGGTAAAGCCGGCCGGCAGCGCTGTGGTGCGCTGCACCGCGCGCAGCGTGCCGCGCGTGGCGTCGTAGGCCATCACATGGACGGAGGCGTCCAGTTCATTCAGCAAATAGACAAAGCGCTGCCCCTTGTCCCACACGAAGTGGCGCGGGCCCGCTTTTTCAGGGGTCACCGTGGTGACTGCCGGCTCGTTGGCGGTGAGCTTGCCGGTCTCGGCATCGAAGCGCCAGGCCGAGAGGTTGTCGCCGCCCAGGCTGGTGGCAAACACATGGCGATTGGCGGCATCGGCATGGATGGCGTGCGCATTGGGCGCCGTGGGGATGAGCTGCTGCACAGCGCCCACCGCCCCATCCTTGCCAATGCTGTTGACCGTGATCTTGTGGCCCGGGTAGGACGCCGCAAACAGCCAGCGCCCCGTGGCATCGGTATCGATATTGGCCATGCTGTCGGCCAGCGGGGCCTCGCCCAGCTTGCGCAGCTTGCCACTGGCGGGGTCGATCGCCAGGCTCACCACCCGAAACGGTTGCGAGCGCAGCGCCACGTACAGCACCTTCTTGTCCGGGCTCACAGCCATGGGCATCGCCATGCCACCCAGCGCCATGGTGTCCACCGGCTTGAGCGCTGCGGCGCTTCGGTCCAGCTCGAACACCGACACATCCTGGCTGTCTGCGTTGGAGACATAGACCCAGGTGACCGCCCAGGCGCCGGGCGTGGCCAGGCAGGTAGCGGCAGCCAGTGCCAGTTGCGCCGCCCGGGTGCGGATGCGAAGTACAGCGGTCATTGCCATCTCCTGAAGTGATCGGCGCGGTGGTCGCAGCCACCGCTTGCCATGTGGGTGTTCATCCGCCAGCCACTGACCGGGACTCGGTGTGGTCGGCGGAGTGTCTTGGGTTTTGTCATACGTTATATGTTGTCGTACAACAAGAGTTGTATTGTCGCTATAACTTCCAACTCTTCATGCAGGGATTACCCCAATTTTGAAGACTGCCGCTCGCGGGATTTTTCCGGCGATACCATAGGGAAATTCACGCAAAAATGCTGGTAGAAACCCTGATTTTTCACCTAAAAAGATCCCAATCCCCACCATTCCTATTGCCATTTTGCAATCTTAGTTGTACGATGACTAACAACTTAATTCACGGAGACATTCCATGACCCTGCGTCGTAGAGCCGCCTTTCTGGCGTGTATCGCCACCCTTGCTGCGGCCTCTGCCACCGCACAGACCGCCGAATGGCCTGCCAAGACCCTGCGCATCGTGGTGCCCTACCCTCCAGGCGGCAGCTCGGACATCATTGCGCGCTCCATCAGCCAAGTGCTGTCCGAATCGCTCAAGCAGACGGTGATCGTCGAGAACAAGCCCGGCGCCAACGGCAACCTGGGTGCCGACTTTGTGACCAAGGCCGAACCCGATGGCTACACCCTGCTGCTGTGCGACGTGGGTGCGCTGGCCATCAGCCCCTCGGTTTACACCAAGCTGTCGTTCGACCCCTCCAAGGACCTGCGTGGCGTGACCATGCTGGCGTACTCGCCCCACCTGTTGGTGGTGCACCCTTCGGTGCCCGTCAACAACTTCAAGGAGTTGGTGGCGTATTCGAAAAAGAACGACCTGAACTTTGCCGTGACGGCCACCGGCAGCGCGCCGCACGTAGCGGGCGTGGCGCTGGAGCGCGCCAGCGGTGCAAAGTGGCAATACATCCCCTACAAGGGGGGCGTTACCGCCATTCAAGACACCGTGGCTGGCCAAACCCAGATCCTGATGAACGGCATGCTCGCCACCCTGCCCCAAGTGCAGAACGGCAAGCTCAAGGTGCTGGGCGTTTCCAAAGCCACGCGCATGCCGCTGATTGGCGATGTGCCCACCCTCGCCGAACAAGGCGTGGCTGGTTTCGAATCGGGCACATGGCAAGGCATTCTCGTGCCGCGCGGCACCCCGGATGCCATCGTGCAAAAGCTCAACAAGGCACTCATCACGGCCATCCGCGCCCCCGAGATCCGCTCGCGCCTGGCCGGCCAGGGTGCTGAAGTGGTGACCATGACCCCCGCCGAGCAAGACCAGTTCTTCACCAAGGAACGCGCCCGCTGGGCCACCGTGGTGAAGGCCGCCAACATCAAGCTCGACTGATTTCCACTTCGAAGCTCCAAGGCTTTCAAGGTTTTTCTCACCAGACCCACCATCACCATGAACCCGCAAGAACTCAAATCCATCATGGGCTCCGGCCTGCTTTCGTTCCCCGTCACGGACTTCGATGCCCAGGGCGACTTCAACGCCAAGGGCTACGCCGCGCGCCTGGAATGGCTGGCCCCCTATGGCGCCACCGCCCTGTTCGCCGCCGGCGGCACGGGTGAGTATTTCTCGCTGTCGGGCCCCGAGTACAGCGAGGTCGTCAAGACCGCCGTGGACACCTGCCGCGGCAAGGTGCCCATCATTGCCGGTGCCGGCGGCCCCACCCGCACCGCCATCGCCCATGCCCAGGAGGCCGAGCGCCTGGGCGCCCACGGCATCCTGCTCTTGCCCCACTACCTGACCGAAGCCGGCCAAGAGGGTTTGATCGAGCATGTGGCGGCGGTCTGCAAGAGCGTGAAGTTCGGGGTCATCGTCTACAACCGTGACCGCACCAAGCTGACGGCCGATTCCCTGGCCATCCTGGCCGATCGCTGCCCGAACCTGGTGGGCTTCAAGGATGGCGTGGGCAATATCGAGACCATGTCTTCCATCTTCATGAAGATGGGCGACCGCTTCTCGTACCTGGGCGGCCTGCCCACGGCCGAGGTGTATGCAGCGGCCTACAAGGCGCTGGGCACGCCGGTGTACTCGTCGGCGGTGTTCAATTTCATCCCCAAGACGGCGATGGAGTTCTACAAGGCCGTGGCCAGCGACGACATCGCCACGCAGCACAAGTTGCTCAAGGAGTTCTTCATGCCTTACCTGGCGATTCGCAACCGGGTGGAAGGCTATGGCGTGAGCATCATCAAGGCGGGCGCCAAGATTGTGGGCCACGACGGTGGCCCGGTGCGGGCTCCGCTGACGGACTTGAAGCCCGGCGAGATGGAAGAGCTCAAGGCGCTCATCGACAAGCTCGGCCCGCAGTAAGCAACCCGAAAGTGAGTCAAGGGCCTGGTTTTCCAGGCCCTTTTTTCCAGCGATTTCCATACACCTCACACCACGCGCCTGGCCGTGCACGGGCGCGTGGTGCCCGCACGGCACGCCAATACAACACCATTACGGAGACACACCACATGCTCAAGACTCTCATCCTCGCCGCAGCCGGCGCCCTGGCCCTTGTCACGCTGAGCGGCTGCGCCACCCACGCGACGACCACCGCATCTGCCGGGTCCGAGCAGGCCGTGGCCGCTGCTGCCGAACGCCTGCGCCTGGCCATGATCGACCCCACACCCGCCGCGCTGGCCCCCCTGGTGGCAGACGACCTGAGCTACGGGCACTCCGGCGGCCGTGTGGACACCAAGGACAGCTTCATCGGCGACCTGGTCGCAGGCAAGTCCGACTTCGTGACCATCGCCATCTCCGACCAGACCATCAAGGTCGTGGGCCACACCGCCATCGTGCGCCACACCCTCACGGCCGACACCAACGACTCGGGCAAGCCCGGCAAGGTGCAGATCAAGATCTTGGGCGTGTGGCAGCAACAAAGCGGGCAGTGGAAGCTCCTGGCCCGCCAGGCCGTGCGCACGGCGGCATGATGTAACCCGCAGGGCCGCCGCGTGCGGCCCTTTGTTTTTGCACTTCAGCTCAACGAAGCCCATGACAGAAAATTCCCAGCCCCGCATTCTGCAAATCGGCCGCCTGCCCCTTCCCGCGCTGGAGGCCGAACTGGCAACCCGGTACCACGTCGCCTGTCTGGCCGACCAGCCCGATCCGGCATCCTTTCTGGCCGCACAGGGCGCGGAATTCACCGGGGTGGTGACGACGGCATCCATCGGCCTCAAGGCCGAGGTCATTGCCGCCCTGCCGCGTTTGCAGGTCATCAGCAGTTTCGGCGTAGGTTTTGACGCGTTGGACATCGGTGCTGCCAAGGCGCGTGGCGTGCAGGTGGGCTACACACCCGGCGTGCTCAACGACTGCGTGGCCGACATGGCGTTTGCGCTGATGCTGGATGTGTCGCGCGGCATTGCAGCCAGTGACCGTTTTGTGCGCCGCGGCGAATGGCCCCAGGCCCGCTTCGCACTGGGAACCCGGGTGTCGGGCAAGCGCCTGGGCATTGTGGGCATGGGCCGCATCGGCCAGGCGGTGGCTGAGCGCGCCAGCGGTTTCCGCATGGAGGTGGGCTACCACAACCGACGCCCGGCCGAAGGTTGCTTACTGTCCTATTTCGAGTCGTTGACTGCGCTTGCGCAGTGGGCCGACTACCTCGTGCTGACCGTCGCCGGTGGCACTGGCACGCGCCACCTCGTCAACCGCGATGTGCTCAACGCCCTGGGCCCGAACGGCTACCTCATCAATGTGGCGCGCGGCAGTGTGGTGGATGAGGCCGCGTTGATCGAAGCGCTGACCGAACGCCGCATCGCCGGTGCCGGGCTCGACGTGTTTGAGAACGAACCCAGCGTGCCCGACGCACTGATAGCGCTGGACAACGTGGTGCTGACCCCGCACACCGCCAGCGCCACCCACGAAACCCGCCGTGCCATGGCAGACCTGGTGCTGGAGAACCTGGAATCCTTCTACGCCAGGGGTTCCGTGCGCGTACCCGTACCGGTCGCCTGATGTAAAAAAGCCCTCGCCGGCATGCGTCGGCGAGGGCCTAGAAACGCGCGCGCCAGGGGCGCGCCGTCCCGGTTACTTCAACACACCCTTGGAGATGTCCATCACCATGCGCGTGGCCAGGTACAGGCGCGGCACGATGGTGTTGATCTGCACGTACTCGGCGTCGTTGGAGTGCGCGCCGTAGCCCGACAGGCCCATGCCCTCCACCACGGCACCCTTGGTCTTGAGCGCCGCAAATGCTGCATCGGTACCACCGCCCGTCGCCTTTTCGACCACGTTGAGCGGCAGGCCCAGCTCCTGGTAGATCACCTTGCCGTAACCCGCCACGCGGCGCGATGCTTCGCTGGCTTCCAGTGGCGGGCGGCGCACCTCGAACTTCACGTCCACCTTAGATGCGGGCAGCAGCCGGGTCTTGATCTTCTCTTGCAGCGACTTCTCCAGCCCGTCAAAGTCCGCCACCTTCAGGGCACGCGCATCGGCCTGGGCGGTGGCCTCGGCGGGAATCACATTGCGGTTGGTGCCGGACTTGGAGACCGTCCAGTTGAGCTTGAGGCCTTCGTCGTTTTTCGACAGGTCCTTCATCTGCAGCAGCTGGTGCGACAACTCGTACAGCGCGTTCACACCATCTTCGGGCTTGGCCCCGGCGTGCGAAGCCTTGCCCTGCACCGTGAGGTAGGCAGCCCCAATGCCGCTGGTGGCCAGGCGCAGCGTGCCATCGGTACCGCCGCCTTCGAACGACAACACCACATCCTGCTCGGCTGCCACGCGGGTGATGGTGCTGCGCCAGCCGGGCGAGCTGATTTCCTCGTCGCCGTTGATCAGCACGGTGAGCGTGCCGTAGTCCTTGAAGTTGAGCTTTTGCAGCAAGGCCACGGTGTGGATGATGAGCGCGATGCCCTGCTTGTCGTCCGAAATGCCCAGGCCATAGGCCTTGTCGCCATCGATGCGGAACGGCTGGCCTTTGAGCATGCCTTTCAGGTACACCGTGTCCATGTGCGCGATGAGCATGATCTTCTTGCTGCCCGTGCCCTTGAACACGGCCTGCACGGCAGGGCCCACCTTCTCGGGGGTGTCGTCGAGGCGGTAGATGTCGCTGGTTTGCAGCACATCCACCGTGCCGCCCAATTGCTTGAGCTGGCTGGCAATGCGTTCGGCGATCTGGTTCAGGCCTTCGATGTCCTTGCTGCCCGACTCGATGTGCACCAGGTCACGCAGGGTGTCGAGCAGCGGCTGCTGCTCCTTCTGGGCCAGCGCATGGACCTCAGCCACAGGTGCAGCGTGGGCCAGGGTGGCGGCAAACGCCAGCGCGAGAGAGGCCATCAAGGGGCGGATAAATGAAGGGGCTGAGTGCGGGTGGTGCATGGTGCGACGGCTCTGCGGTGAGATGAAGAAAGGCGATTATGGAGTCTTGCAACGCCAATTTCAAACACTTCGCAATCTTGCAATTTGTCAATCAACCTCGGTGAGCGATGTTCAACCGACGGGCGCAAACACCTCTGGGCCGAGCCGGGACTTTCGGGCACCCAGTTCGAACAGCCACATGCCGTACAGCGGCAAGGATTCCGCGAGCCGCAGAGGCGCCACCAGCGCGGCCGCCCCGCCCAGCAAAGCAGGATGTGGCACGACGGCAAGCAGGTCGGACTGCGCCATCAGATGCAGCATGCTGGCAAAGTCGGGGCAGCGCGCCGCCATCCTTGGGGCAGGCATTCGCCGCACGCGGTGCGCTTCCGTCAAGACATCCACGGGCCCGCTGACACTGGGCCCCACACACGCCCACGCAGCGCCCTGCAGTTGCGCCAGCGACTGGGCCCGGACCAATGGGTGGCCTTTGCGCGCATAGACCTGGGGATGCAACTCGTACAGGGGGCGCTCCGTCACATCGGGATGCGCAAACTTGCGCGGCTTGGGGGCAATGACCGCATCAAAGCGCCGCTGTAGCAGGCCTTCCAGCAGACTGCCTTCATCGGCCGTCGCCATCTCCAGCGAGCGCCGGGCGTTGGGCAGGCACCAGCTGGCATACAGCAGCGGTCCACAGACCAGCGCCGCAGAAGACGTCAGCCCCACCCGCAGCAGGTATCGGTCTGCCGCAACCACTGACGCGCGGGGCAGCGCCTCCACCCCTCGTGCCAGGGGCAGGGCCTGCGCGGCTACGGCCCGGGCCAGGTCGGTGGGCACATGGCGGCGCCCCTCTCGCACCAGCAAGGGCTGCGCGAAGTGGGCTTGCAGCGCCTTCATGCCATGGCTGATCGCAGGCTGCGACACGCCGCAGGCCTTGGCCGCCAAGGCGAACGAGCCCTGTTCGATGACCGCATGGAGGTATTGCAGGTAGCGCAGATACATAAACATCTTTTATGTATAAGCCGCCATTGTCTCTTGTCGTGCGGCGCGGAGTTGGCGAAGCTACGCACTCCACTCCACTCCACGCCCTTTGCATCGCCACGTATGAGCCATACCCCCATCGACACCGTCCGCACCTACCTCTCCCACCTGCACGCCAGCCATACCGACGGGCTGATCGCCTG
Organism: Acidovorax sp. Root275; assembly: GCF_001428965.1. Lineage (NCBI taxonomy): Bacteria > Pseudomonadati > Pseudomonadota > Betaproteobacteria > Burkholderiales > Comamonadaceae > Acidovorax > Acidovorax sp. Root275. The sequence continues at coordinate 1,386,884 of NZ_LMJH01000001.1, forward strand.
CTTTGAAGACGAGGGCGTGGTGCACTCGCCCTTTCTGGGCACCATGCGCGCGAGCGACTTTTTCCAAAAGCTCGCCCAGGCCTCCAGCCGCAGCGTGATCACCGTGCTGGATCTTTTTGTCTCCGCCCAGCCAGACAACGGCGGCGCCGTGCGGGTCGCCGCCTATTTCCGCTACGACTGGACCTTGAACGATGGCCGCGAGGTGACTTTCACCTGCGTGGATGTGTTCACCTTCGACGCGGGCAGCACCCGCATCCGCGACATGAACATCGTCTACGACACCCACCCGCTGCGCGAGGAGGTGGGCGACAAGTACGCGCCTGATCCGGTCACAACAGCTCCACGCCCTTGAGCGTCACAAAACTCGTCTCGCGCGTCACCTGCACAAAGTCCTGCAGGTACGGCTTGGCCGACAGGCTGGGCAGGCAGGCGGCGTGCAACTCGCCGCGCAGGCCTTTGTCGCCAGGTCCTGCCGCAATGGGCCGCGCCGTCACATAGCCCCGGTCCAGGTAGCTCTGCACCGCCCACAGCGGCAGCGCCGCCACGCCGCGCCCGCTGGCCACCAGCTGCAGCATGGCCACCGTCAGCTCGGTGGTGCGGCGCGGGGGGCGCACACCGGCGGGCTCCAGCACCTGGCGGATCAGGTCCAGCATCTCGTCGGGCACGGGGTAGGTGATGATGGTCTGGTCGGCAAAGTCCTGCGCCACCAGGTGCGGCTTGGCCACCAGCGGGTGCGTGTTGGCCAGCAGCGCGCGGATCTCGAAGCCAAACAGCGCGTGGTAGTCCACGCCCGCCTCGTCGGCATCCACCTCGGACACGATGGCCACATCGGCCCGGCCCTGGTGCAGCAGGCCCACGGGGTCGGCATGGAAGCCGCTCACGATGTCCAGTTCCACCTCGGGCCAGCGGGTGCGAAACGCATCCATCGCGGGCATCAGCCAGTCAAAGCAGGTGTGGCATTCCACAGCAATGCGCATCTGCCCACCCTGCCCCAGCACCAGGCGGGCAATGTCGCGCTCGGCCCCTTCCACCTGCGGCAGCACGGCATCGGCCAGCGCCAGCAGGCGTTCACCCACGGCGGTGAACTGCGGCGGCACCGATTTGCGCTCGAACAGCGGCTGGCCGTAGCGGTCTTCCAGCAGCTTGATCTGGTGCGACAGCGCCGACTGCGTGAGGTTGAGCAACTGCGCGGCCCGCACCAGGCTGCCGCTGTCACGCAAGGCCACCAGCGTGCGCAGGTGGCGCACTTCCAGGATCGACTGGTTCATTATTAATTTTCAAGTTGATCGACTAAAACTTTCTTTTGAATAATAAACGAGCCCGCGCGACCATCGGTGCCTTCATTGCATTGCTCCATTCAGAAGAAGGAAATCACCATGTCGCTCGCCGCTCCAACCACCCGCCGCCCCGTGCGCACGCACACCCTGGGCTTTCCGCGCATGGGGGCGCAGCGTGCGCTGAAATTCGCGCTCGAATCCTTCTGGCGGTGCGACAGCACCGAGGCCGAGCTGCAGGCCACCGCTGCCCAACTGCGCCGGTTGCACTGGCAGGCGCAGGCCGACGCAGGCCTGGGTTGTGTGACCGTGGGCGACTTTGCGCTGTACGACCATGTGGCCAACCACATCCAGTTGCTGGGCTGCGAGCCTGCGCGTTTTGGCTTTGACGCCCACACGCCCGAGCTGGCGCGCTACTTTGCTATGGCCCGGGGCGTGTCGGCCCAAGCTGAAAACCACCAAGGCTGCAGCGCCGGTTGCACAGCCCAGCACCACACCCCCGGCCAACCCGCGCTGGAGATGACCAAGTGGTTCGACACCAACTACCACTACCTCGTGCCCGAGTTCAGCGCCCACACCCAGTTCCACCTGGCCAGCGAGCGCCTGTTTGCCGAGGTGGCCGAGGCCCAGGCGCTGGGCCACCGCGTCAAGGCCGTGCTGCTGGGGCCGCTGAGCTTTTTGTGGCTGGGCAAATCCAAGGCGGCGGGCTTTGACCGCTTCAGCCTGCTGGAGCAACTGCTGCCCGTGTACGAAGCCGTGCTGGTGCGCCTGAAGGCCCAGGGTGTGGAATGGGTGCAGATCGACGAGCCCATCCTGGGCCTGGACCTGCCCGATGCGTGGCGCCATGCCTTTGAGGCCAGCTACTGGCAACTGGCCCGCAGCGCGCCCAAGCTGCTACTGGCCACCTACTTCTCGCCCCTGGCCGAGAACCTGCGCCTGGCCTGCCAGCTGCCCGTGGCCGGCCTGCATGTGGATGCCGTGCGCGCGCCCGACGAGCTGGTGGGCGTGGCCGACTGGTTGCCGTCGCACAAAGTGCTGTCGGTGGGCATTGTGGATGGCCGCAACATCTGGCGCACCGACCTGGATGCGGCGCTGCAAAAGCTGCGGCCCGTGGCCGACAAGCACCAGGGCGAGCTGTGGCTGGCACCTTCGTGCTCGCTGCTGCATGTGCCGTTCAGCTTAGAGGCCGAAACACAGCTGGACGCCGAGGTGAAGTCGTGGCTGGCGTTTGCGGTGGAAAAACTGGACGAGCTGCGCGTGCTGTCCACCGCATTGGCACAAGACGAGGCGGCGGTGGACGACGAACTGCACGCCGCCCGCACCGCCCTGGCCGCCCGCCGCGCCAGCCCGCGTGTGCACCGCGCCACCGTGGCGGCCCGCCTTGCTGCGGCCGCGCCAGGGGCCGACCAACGCGCCAGCGCCTTCCCTGCCCGGCAAAAAGCCCAGCGTGCGCGACTGAAGCTGCCGCTGTTGCCCACCACCACGATTGGCTCGTTCCCGCAGACGGCGGAGATCCGCGCGGCCCGTGCCGCCTTCAAGCGCGGGGCACTCGATGCAGCCCATTACCAACAAAAGATGGAAGCTGAAATTGCCTTGGCCGTGCGCAAGCAGGAAACCTTGGGGCTGGACGTGCTGGTGCACGGCGAGGCCGAGCGAAACGACATGGTCGAATACTTTGGCGAGCAGCTCGACGGCTTTGCCTTCACCGCCAACGGCTGGGTGCAAAGCTATGGCTCGCGCTGCGTGAAGCCACCCATCATCTACGGCGACGTGGCCCGCCCCACGCCCATGACCGTGGCCTGGACCCAGTACGCTCAGAGCCTGACGGCCAAGCCCATGAAGGGCATGCTCACCGGCCCCATCACCATCCTGCAATGGAGCTTTGTGCGCGACGACCAGCCGCGCGCCACCACGGCCGACCAGATCGCCTGGGCGATCCGCGACGAGGTGTGCGACCTCGAAGCCGCAGGCATTGCCATCATCCAGATCGACGAGCCCGCCATCCGCGAAGGGCTGCCGCTGCGCCGCGCGGGGTGGAAGAGCTATTTGGAGCGCGCCACCCGCGCCTTCCGCATCAGCGCCAGCGGCGTGCGCAACGACACGCAGATCCACACCCATATGTGCTACAGCGAGTTCAACGACATCCTGCCCGCCATCGCGTCCATGGATGCGGATGTGATCACGATTGAAACGAGCCGGTCGGATATGGAACTACTGCAGGGCTTTGGCGACTTCAAGTACCCCAACGAGATCGGCCCCGGCGTGTACGACATCCACTCGCCCCGCGTGCCCGGCGTGCAGGAGATGGCCGCGCTGCTGGAAAAGGCCGCCGAGGTCGTGCCCGTGGAGCACCTGTGGGTGAACCCCGACTGCGGCCTCAAAACCCGGGGCTGGCCCGAGACCGAAGCCGCCCTGCGCCACATGGTGCAGGCCGCGCAGGAAGTGCGCGAGCGGTTGCTGGAAGAGGCTGCGTTGGCCTGACGGCCCCCCGGTTCAGCCAGCAGCGCGCTTCATCTCGGCCAACTTGACCAGCACCTGCAGCGCGTGGTTCAGCGGCGTCGGCACGCCCAAGGCGGCGCCGCGCTTGACCACGTAGCCATTCAGGTGGTCGATCTCGGTGGGTTTGCCACGCGCCAGATCCTGCGCGGTGGACGAATACTGCCCGGGCATGGTGCTGGCAATGCCGCGCACCGCCGCCTGCACATCGCCCGGAATCGCCACTCCGTCAGCAGCAGCCACGGCCAGGCACTCGGCCACGATGTCGGCAATCACCTGCGTCACGCCGGGCACCTGCACCAGCGGGCCGTAGGGCTGCTGCGACAGGGCCGACAGCGCGTTGTAGGCGCTGTTGAGCACCAGCTTGGCCCAGAGCGCCCCGCGCACGTTGTCTGACACCTGGGTGGGAATGCCCGCAGCCGTCAGCTGGCGGGCCACCTCGTCGCTGCGCGGCGATGGCGCAATCACCAGCTCGCCCCGGCCATGGTGCACCACATGCCCGGGGCCGCCCATGGCGGTGGCCACGTAGACCACGGCGGCCGCCACCGGGGTGTTGGCATCGAGAACAGCGCGCACGCGCTCGTCGTTGTCCACACCGTTCTGCAAGGTCAGCACCAGCGCGCCAGGCGCCAGGTGGGGACGAATCTGCTGCGCGGCGTCTTCCGAGTCGGACGACTTCACGCAGAACAGCACCACGTCTGCGCCGTGCACCGCGCTGGCCTCGGTGCTGGCCGCCAGAGGCACATGCACATCCATCGCCTCCGTCTGCAGCCGCAGCCCGTGGTCACGCACGGCCAGCACATGGGCGGGCCGCCCGATGAGCGTGACGGCATGGCCCGCGCGGGCGAGCAAGGCACCGAAGTAGCAGCCCACGGCGCCAGCGCCCATCACGGCAAAACGCAAGGGTGCGGTGGCAGCAGGGGCGGAAGCGGGTGTGGTGGTGGCAGTCATGGGGCGGCTGGCGGCTATTCGGCGATGAGCAGGAAGGAAGGGGGTGGAAGGCAAGGCATGGTACCGCCCGAAGCCCAGGTCGCCCCCACGCGCATTGCCAATTCACCCTGATTGGCGCAAAATGCGCCAATCAGGAGATCGCCATGTCCGCCACCGCCTTTTCTTCCGTCAAGCTCCCCGCCCACCTGGTGGAGCAGGCCCGCCAGGCCGCGCAGCCCATGCGCCGCTCGGTGGCCAGCCAGATCGAATACTGGGCCACGCTGGGCCAGATCGTGGAACACACGGGCCTGAGCGTGCAAGAGGCCCGCAGCGCCATCGAGCAGTATGAAGCCGCTGCCGCGCGCCCCGCCACCCTGGCAGCCCCCGCGTCGGTGAACGCACTCACTGCCCGCCTGCTGGCAGCCCAAACGCGCGGCACGCTGGCGCAGCGGGTGCGTGAAGTGGTGCGGGAGAACCAGGCCAAAGCCGCCGCCCCCGTCGTCTGACCTTGCATGGTGGCCCCCGCCCAGCAGCCCTCCCCGCCGCCCCGCCACAACACGCCACCTCGCTGGTTCCACCTGCTGGCAGGCCCGAACGGCGCGGGCAAATCCACGCTGTACCGCGCCCTGGTGCGCGAAGGCATCCTGGGCCCGCCGCTGGAGTTTGTGAACGCCGATCTGTACGAACAGGCGCACCTGCAGCACATTGCTGACCCCGAAGCCCGGTCCGAAGCGGCGCGCCACTGGGCCGATGCACGCCGCGCTGCCTTGATGAGCAAAGGCGCAGACTTCGCCAGCGAAACCGTGTTTTCGCACCCCTCCAAACTGGCGCTGATCGAAGAAGCCCAGCGCTGCGGCTACACCGTGGCCCTGTACATCGTGGCGCTGAACGACCCGGCCCGGCTGCTGGCCCGCGTGGCGCAGCGCGTGCGCGAAGGCGGGCACGCGGTGCCGCCCGAACGCATCCTGGCCCGCTACCCCCGCACCATGGACAACCTGGCCCAGGCCGTAAGGCGGGCCGACGTGGCCTACCTGTATGACGCGGCAGAGGCCGACGGCACCGGACCGCAACTGGTGGCGGTGTGCTCGCCCGTCGAGGTCAAGGCACTGGCCCAGCCGCTACCCGCTTGGGCTCAGCATCTGACCGAGCGGTAGAACGGCCGCGGTCAGCCCGCTTGGGCACTGGAAATGGTGCGCGCCCCGCCCAGCGATGGAAATCAGTGCCAAATTGGCCTCCAGCGCTTATTCCAAAAGCGTTACAAGCTATGCTTTATATAGCAAATTATCGCCTCTTATAACCATTTTATTGTCGTGGTCTTTATTTAATTGCAAAGACAATCATTGTCTAGTCAATTAAATTCACCGCCATGACTTCCGACACCTCCAAGCCTTCTTTGCCCCACGCGGGGTTCTACAACGCGGGTCAGTTGCAGCCTGAGAACAGCGTGGGCTACCTGATGCGCAAGGTGATGTCTTCCATCCGCACCCAGGCCGATGCGCAGCTGTCATCCCACGAACTGACCTATGCGCAATGGTTGCCGCTGTTCAAGCTCTCGCTGAACGAGACCGCCACCGTGGCCAGTCTGGCGCGCGACCTGGAGACTGACCCCGCCTCCATGACCCGCTCGCTGGACCGCATGGAAGCCAAAGGCCTGGTCGTGCGCGAGCGCTCCACGGTCGATCGGCGCGTGGTGCAGCTCAAGCTCACCGCCGAAGGCCAACGCATCGCCGCCTTGGTGCCCCCGGTGCTGGCCGACGTGCTCAACGGCCACCTCAGCGACTTCAGCCACGACGAATGGCAACTGCTGTTGTCCATGCTGCGCCGCATGCTCGTGAACGGAAAACCCCCTGTGCCGCCTTCGGCGCCTCCTTCCCCCTGAAGGGGGGCGCCACCGGTGGCCCTGGCCCAGGCCATGCCCGTTTCCAACGCCCTCGTTTTCCTCCACACAACACCCAAAAAACCGTCCTGGAGATTTCCGTGACCCCCACCGCCCCTGCTCCGCTGTCCACCCGCTCTGCCCTTATCGCCCACCTGGCGGTATCGGCCATTGCCCTGGCCGCCGCCCTCTTCCTGGTCGGCTGCGCCAACCCTGGCCCCAGCCACACACCATTGGCGCAGACCACCCCGTCGGCCGCCGGCCTGAACGCTGCAGCCACCGAAACTGCCGCCCCCACCCAATGGTGGAAGGCGCTGGGCGATGAACAGCTCAACACCCTGATCGACCAGGCCCTGCAAGGCAACCCCAGCCTGGCCGTGAGCCGCGCCCGGCTGGAACAGGCCGTGGCGCTGAGCCAGGTGCGCGAGGCCGCCAACGGCCCCCAAGCAACCCTGGGCGTGGACGCCACCCGCCAGCGCTACACCGCCAACGGACTGGTGCCCGCGCCTGTCGCAGGCAACACCTACAACAGCGGCACCGTGCAGGCCTCGCTGAGCTGGTCGCCCGACTTCTTTGGCCAGCATGCCGCCGAGCTGCAGGCCGCCCTCGGCCAGGCCCGCGCCGCCCAGGCTGATGCAGCAGCCGCCGCCAACACCCTGGCCGCGCAGGTGGGCCGCAGCTATGTGGCGCTGGCCCGGCTGGTGGCGCAGCGCGATGTTGCCGTGCGGGCCCTGGCCCAGCGCGAGGAGCAACGCCGCCTGACGCAAGAGCGCACCGCCGCAGGCCTCGATAGCCAGGTCGAGCTGACCCAGGCCCAGGGCGCCGTGCCCGATGCACGCACGCAGATCGAAGCGCTCGAAGAACAGATCACCCTGGCCCGCCGCCAGCTGGCTGTGCTGACCGGCCAGGCGCCCGACGCGCTGCCCACGGTCACGCCGCAACTCGCCGCACTGCAACCCACCGCCGTGCCCGAGGTACTGGGTGCCGACCTGCTGGGCCGCCGCCCCGACGTGGTGGCCGCGCGCTGGCGCGTGGAGGCTGCCACCCAGGGCGTGAACAGCGCGCGCAGCGAGTTCTATCCCAACATCAACATCGGTGCCTTCATCGGCCTGAACTCGTTGGGCCTGGACCGGCTGTTCAACGGCAGCTCGCGCCAGATGGGCGTGACGCCCGCGCTGCGCCTGCCCATTTTTGATGGTGGCCGCCTGCGCGCCCAGCTGGGGGGCCGCCAGGCCGAGCTGGACGTTGCCATTGCCCAATACAACGGCGCCGTGCTCGATGCCGTGAAGGAAGCTGGCGATGCCATGGCCTCCATCCAGTCACTCAACCGCCAGCAAACGCTGCAGGACGACGCTGTGGCCAGCGCCGAAAAAGCCTACCGCTTTGCGCAGGAGCGCTACCGCGCGGGCCTGGGCAACTACCTGGTGGTGCTCTCCACCGAAAGCCAGGTACTGGCCCAGCGCCGCCTGGCCGTGGACCTGCGTGCCCGCCAGCTCGACACACGCCTGGTGCTGATGAAGGCCCTGGGCGGCGGCTGGACGGACGACACGGCGGCATGAAACACCCCCTGAGCCGCTTCGCGTCTTCCCCCTCTCTCGCTTCGCGGGAGGGGAACGCACCCGGTGGCCTGGCAAAGCCAGTTCCACGGGTGCACTGGCCTCGGCCGCGCCCGTTGCGTGAGTAGCTGGCAAGGCCCGACCCGATCAAAAAACACACAACAACACATTCCTGAAAGACCACTGCCATGACCGCCCACAGCGAACCCCTCACCGCCAACGAAGCCAACACCGCCCGCCGCCGGGGCCTCACGATCATTGCCGCCGCCGTTGCGCTGGTGGCGATTGGCTGGGGCGCCTGGCACTGGGCCAACGGCCGCCATGTGGAGACCACCGACAACGCCTATGTGGCGGGCAACGTGGTGCAGATCACGCCGCAGGTCGGCGGCACGGTCGTCTCCATCGGTGCAGACGACACCGACTACGTGAAGGCCGGCCAATTGCTGGTCAAGCTCGACCCCGCCGACGCCCGCGTGGCGCTGGAGCAGGCCGAAGCCCAGTTGGCGCAGGCCGTGCGCGAGGTGCGCACACTGTTTGCCAACAACTCCACGCTGAAGGCCCAGGTCAGCCTGCGCAGCGCCGACCTGGCCCGCGCCCAGGCCGAAGCCGCACGCCTGCAGGACGACGTGACCCGCCGCGCCCCTCTGATGGCCAGCGGCGCCGTGGGCAAGGAAGAGTTCCAGCACGCCAACGCCCAGGTCACCGCCGCCAAGAGCACCGTGGCCGCAGCCCAGGCCGCCGTGGTGGCCGCCCAGGAGCAGTTGGCCGCCAGCCAGACGCAGACCGAAGGCACCTCCATCGAGCAGCACCCCAATGTGCAACGCGCTTCGGCCCGCGTGCGCGAGGCCTACCTGGCCGTGCAGCGCGCCCAGCTCGTGGCGCCGCTGGACGGCCACATCGCCAAGCGCGGCGTGCAGGTGGGCCAGCGCGTGCAGGCCGGCGCACCGCTGATGACGCTGGTGGCGCTGAACGACCTGTGGGTGGACGCGAACTTCAAGGAAAGCCAGCTCAAGACCCTGCGCATCGGCCAGGCCGCCGAGCTGGAAGCCGACGTGTATGGCACCAAGGTCACGTACCACGGCACGGTGACGGGCCTGGGCGCGGGCACCGGCGCCGCCTTTGCGCTGCTGCCTGCGCAGAACGCCACGGGCAACTGGATCAAGGTGGTGCAGCGGGTGCCCGTGCGCATTGCGCTCGACCCCAAGGAAGTGGCCGAGCACCCACTGCGCGTGGGCCTGTCGATGGAAGTCAAGGTGGACACTGCCGACCAGAGCGGCAAGACGCTGGCCGACACCCAGCGCACCACGCCCGTGGCCGCCACCGCTGTGTTCGACGAGCAGTTCAAGGCCGCCGACGACGAGGTGGCCCACATCATTGCGGCCAACCTGGGCCGCAGCAAGGCTGCAGTGGCCGTGGCGTCGCCCAAAGTCAACGGACAGGCGCCTGTGCAAGCCCAAAAGCATGCATCGGCCCCAGCGCCCTCCGCCATGCAGTCCCCGGTGGTGCAGTAAACAGGGTGAATAGAGCATGACTGCCGCCAACCCCACTGCAGACCAGGCGCCCGCCCATTCAGCGCCTGCTGCAACACCTCCCCCTGCCCCACCCGGACCACCTGCCGCCTACCCACCGCTGCAAGGCACGGCCTTGCTGCTGGGCACGTTGTCCCTGTCGCTGGCCACGTTCATGAACGTGCTGGATTCGTCCATCGCCAACGTCTCCATCCCTGCCATTGCCGGTGACCTGGGTGTGAGCCCCGGCCAGGGCACCTGGGTCATCACCAGCTTTGGGGTGGCCAATGCCATCTCGGTGCCGCTCACCGGCTGGCTCACGCAGCGCTTTGGCGCGGTGCGCCTGTTCACCATGAGCGTAATGCTGTTTGTGCTGACCTCCTGGCTGTGCGGCTTTGCCTCGTCGCTGGAAATGCTGGTGTTCTTCCGCGTGCTGCAGGGCCTGGTGGCCGGGCCGATGATCCCGCTCAGCCAGACGCTGCTGCTCGCCAGCTACCCCAAGGCCCTGGCGGGCACGGCCCTGGCGCTGTGGGGCGTGACCACGCTGGTCGCACCCGTGGTGGGGCCGCTGCTGGGCGGCTGGATCACCGACAACATCTCCTGGCCGTGGATCTTCTACATCAACGTGCCCGTGGGCCTGCTGGCCGGGCTGCTCACCTGGGGCATCTACCGCCAGCGCGAGACACCCATCCGCAAGCTGCCCATCGACACGGTGGGCCTCAGCCTGCTGGTGCTGTGGGTGGGCGCGCTGCAGCTCATGCTCGACAAGGGCAAGGAGCTGGACTGGTTTGCCTCGGGCGAGATCATCACCATGGCCGTGGTCGCCGTGGTGGCGTTTGCGGTGTTCCTGGTGTGGGAGCTGACCGAGAAGCACCCGGTGGTGGACCTGAAACTCTTCAAGGGCCGCAACTTCACCTTTGGGGCGCTGGCGCTGTCGGTGGCCTACGCCCTCTTCTTCGGCAACGTGGTGCTGCTGCCGCTGTGGCTGCAGCAGTGGATGGGCTACACCGCCACCTCGGCCGGCATGGCGCTGGCGCCGGTGGGCATTTTTGCCATTTTGCTCACACCGCTGGTGGGCAAGAAGGTGGGCCAGTGGGACCCGCGCCGCATGGCCACGGGGGCGTTCATCGTGTTCAGCACGGTGCTGTGGATGCGCTCGCAGTTCACGGTGCAAACGGACTTCATCCACATCCTGATCCCCACCCTGCTGCAGGGCGCGGCCATGGCGTTCTTCTTCATCCCGCTAACCACGCTGACGCTGGCGGGTGTGTCGCCTGACCGCATCCCGGCGGCGGCGGGCCTGAGCAACTTTGTGCGCATCACCGCTGGGGCCATGGGCACGTCGATCGCCACCACGCTGTGGGAAAGCCGCGCCGCCATGCACCATGCGCACCTGACCGAAGGGCTGGTGCAGGGCCAGGGCGTGTTTGCGCAGACGCTCGACACCCTGACTGCCACGGGGCTCACCCAGTTGCAGGCGCTGGCGCAGGTCAACCGGTTGATCGACCAGCAGGCGTTCACCCGTGCGGCCAACGACATCTTTCTGGGATCGGCCGGGTTGTTCCTGCTGTTGATTGGGCTGATCTGGCTGACCCGCCGCCCCGCCAGAACGGGGGGCGCAGGTGCTGCAGATGCGGCCGGGGCGCACTAATTTGAGAAAAATTGGCCGCTAGCGCTTATCCATAAAGCGCTAGCAGCTATATTTTCAATAGCATTTCATCTTTTCCCATCAGCACGACCTCAGCCCTCCATCCCACACGGCGTGTCGGAAAACCCTGACCGCCGTGCGGGCGTGGCACCTGCGGGTAGCGCGGTGGATGCGCCCAACAATGCATTCACCGCAACCCACAACAAGGAACCGCCATGTCACTTTCGCTGATTCTCCTGATCGTCCTGATCCTCATCCTGGTCGGCGCACTGCCCACCTGGGGCCACAGCCGCTCATGGGGCTACGGACCCAGCGGCGGGATTGGCCTGGTGGTGCTGATCCTGGTGATCTTGCTGCTCATGGGTCGGATATAGACCTCTGACCGCACTGCGCACATGCCGCCAGCCCCTGAAAAGTGGGCAGCGGCAACCGCAAAAAGCAGAACGGCCCGAGACGGGCCGTTGTGCTTTTTTGTGAACGGAACCGCGCATCGCGCCCAGACGAAGCCGCCGCTTACGCCACCCCAGCCCGCTTGGCGCCCGTCGCGGCAAACGCGGTCGAAAACGCAGCAAACTCCTTGTCCGCCACACTGCCATCGGCATTGCCGTTACGGTCCATCAGTTGCATCACGGCCTGCGAAAAATCGCTGCCCGCCTGGGCGCCCTTGGTCTTGGCCAGGCCCTTCAAGAATTCATCCTGCGTGATGGAGCCGTCCTTGTTCGCATCAAAGCCCGCCGTCAGTTGCGCCTTTTGCGCATCGTCGGCGCCAAAACGGGTTAGCAGTTCCTGAAAATCCTGAGTGGACACTGGGCGGCCCGACAATGCGGCCGACGCTGCATTGGTGGCCGAACCCGCGCTGCCGCGTGCCACCGCACCGAGGGTGTTCTCCAACTTGCCCTGCGACACCAGGATGCCTTTGCCTGCAAAGCCCGCCATGGCCTCCGCCTGCGGGCTCAGGGTGAGCACGGCAGACGGCTCGGGTTCCACATCGGCCCCGCTGCGCCGCGACGCAGACGACTTGCCAGGGCCACCGGCGGTGGCGTTGAAAATCAAGGAGGCGACCGAAGCCAGGCCAGAGATAAGGGGGGACATCGCTGTGAACTCCTGTGTGGCGAAAGCCCAGGTGCCTGTGTCAAAAGGACAGGCCACCGCTTCGCCCAGTGAGCTGAGGGTACGCGACCCCCATTGCTGCAATGCCCGGATGAAACTGGGTAAACCGCGTTACTTCAGCACGTAGCTGGCCAGCACCGACTGCACCTCATAGATGCTGAGCTTCTTGTTGAACTGCTTTTGAAACGGCGCTGCTGAGCCAGAGATCCAGATCTTGAGCTCTGCATCCAGATCGAACGTGCCACCGGTCTCGATGCTGAAGTGCGTGATGCTCTTGTACGGTAGGGAGTGGTATTCGACCTTGCTGCCCGTCATGCCCTGCTTGTCCACCAGCACCAACCGCTTGTTGGTAAACACAAAATAGTCGCGGATCAGCTGGTAGGCATGCTCCACCACCTCCCCCGGGGCAGGATGCGGCTGAATTCCTCCTGGATCTTGGCAGCATCAATCTTGGATGCGTTACCCATCACGCCGTCAAGCAATCCCATACGCTGTGCTCCTTCGAGTTCGGTGGATAGTGTGTTGTACCGCAACGGTTATTGGTAGCCAGGCCCAAAGGCCACAAACTCCCCCACCAATTGGCCCGCAGGCTGGCCCTGGTAGTGCAGAGCGGACGCCTGCGCGATGCGGCCTAGCCCCTTGCGCTGCAGCATGCGCTTGAACGGCTGCCACACGCCCTCCGCAGGCGCCTGGGCCACGGCGGTGAAGGTGCCGTCGATGGGCGCCAGATAGTCCATGGAGTTGCGCTGGATCACCAAGCGGCTGCCCAGCCCTTCGGCGGACAGCCGCAGGTGCAGCATCGACCAGGCGGCCAGGATAGCCACGGCCGACGCGCTGCCGCCAAACACCGTCTCGCGGTGGTTGATGTTGGGGGCCAGCGGTGCGCTCAGCACCACCTGGTGCGGCGATGCCTCGACCACGGTGACTTCCATGGCCTGGGACAAAGGGATGTGCTGGTGCAGATAGGACTGGAGTTCGAGAGAGTTCACGGTGCGGCGCCAGGTGGTCAGAGGATGGCAGGGGCGAAACCGGCACATGGATCATGGAAACTGCCCCGCCCCCGCGACGACAACCCCGTCAGAGGGCTCTGGCAGGGTGTCGATCAGCGTCGCGCCGCCCAGGGCGGTGATGCGCACCTGCAGCGGGCCGGTGGCAATTGCGCTGGGGTGGACAAAATAGTTGTAGTCGGTCCGCGCGACGGCGATCCAGTCCGCGCTGCCGCTGGGCTTGATCTCCAGGCCGGTGATGGGCAGGCGGTGGTTGCGCACCTGGATGGCCACCCACCAGCGGCTGCTGCCCTCTTTGTAGCGGTAGCTCACCGGGCCGGTGACATCACCCGGCACCACGTGCCAGCGGATGGGCACGCGGCCCGCGACGGGGTCGGCAATGCGGGCGAATGCGGACTCGCTCAGGTCCAGGTCGCCCGTCTTGCACTCGGGGCACTGGTCGGTGATGCGCACGGTGATGGACCCCTTGGGCCCGGTCACCGCCACGAACTGGCCGCAGACGGCGCTGCCCGCGTAGTCAGGGCCGTTCATCGCCGCCACCATGAGGTTGCCGGGGCTCGCGTCGAAGGTGCAGTTGCCCTCGCCCGTGGCGCCGTAGAACGTGCCTTCGCCGGTGTAGGTGGGCGACAGCGCACCGGGTACGGAGGGCGCAGGGGATGCACCAGGTGCGGGCGCCGGGGCCGGGGCCGGAGATGGCGCATCGGCACCTGCAGTGGGCCCATCGGCCGAGCCCCCACCACCACAGGCGGCCAGGGCCACCAGAAAAATCAGTGCCGCGTGGCGGGCATTGCGGGCATGGCAAACCTGGAGCAGTTTCATCGCAAGGGCCTCGGTTCAAGAAAAAGACAGCGGAGTATCCACAATGGCGGACGCTGGCTGGGGTGCATCGCGGTGCACGATGTGCAGCGCCCCGGCCGAGCTGGGAGGCTCGGCCAACGCGCTGCGCAAAAAGGCGGGCCGCAGGTCCAGCGCGGCCAGCTCATGCAGGGGGAACCACGCAAAGATGAGCGTCTGGTTGCCCTCCACGCCCTCATACGGCCCGTCAGAGGCCGCCAGCAGCGAACCAGGCAGCGGGGTCGCATGCAGGTACAGCCCGATCTCGTGGTACGAGTCACCGGCATGGCAGAAGAAGTTTTCCACCACAAAGGCCAGGTTTCCCAGGGCCACGGCCGTGTCGAGCTCTTCGTGCAGCTCGCGCGCAATGGCCTCCGAGGCGCTCTCCCCCGGCTCGATGGCGCCGCCCGGCAGTGCCCAGAATGTGTCTCGCTCCAGGCGGTGCAGCAGCACCTGGCCGTCCGCGCGCCGCACCACGGCTGCTGCACGCTGGCGGGTGCGGATGGGGGGCGGCGCAGGGCGGGAGGCTGGCGGGGCGGCGGGCGTCGTGGTCATGAAGGCGGCAGTCGGGTTGGGGTACAGGGCGAGACGATCCTATCCACTACAGCCCGCATGGGCGCGCCTCTGCCCCGGCCACGTTGCAAGCAATCGCAACAGGGCACGACGAGGGCGCTGGCGGTTTTGGGCAGCCTCCTGTGTCACACCGCCTGCTAGATCCATGCAGTGCGAATCCAGTCCACTGTGTTCTGCAGCGGGTGGTGGGAGGCGATCTCGTCCATGCGGCCGAGCTTGTCCACCGCGTCCAGCGCAATGGTTTCGTTCGGATTGAACACGATCTGCAGCCGGTGGTAGCGGTCGTCCAGCAGCTGCTGCGCCTGGTAGTCCGAGATGCCGGCAACCCCGTCCATCAGCACATTGATCAGCGGCTGCGCCCACTGTGCATAGCCCCAGTCGAGCGCCTGGCCCTTGATGTAGGTCAGGCTCACACCCGTGCCCAGCGAGAGCATCACCACCTCGTCGAGCGCCGCCCGCTCCGCGGGCTGGTTGCGGCGGGAGATGGCCTGGGCCAGCGCCACGATGCTGGGGTTGTTGGCATACACGCCACCATCGATGTACCCGTCGGCGGAAGGAAAGTACGTGGGCGCCGAACTGGTGTACAGCGCAATGCTGGCCACCAGCTGCTCGCCGTCGGAATCGGCCCCCTTGAAGTTGTGGAAGATCTTGGGCTTCCAGGTGCGCTTGGCGGCCACCTCCTCGTTGTCGAGATCGAACGTGGGAATGGCCACCTTGCGCAGGATGTCCTTGAGCTGCAGGTCGCCAAACACAGCCTTGAGTTCGGCCTTAAGAACGTGTTTGCGATCTCCCAGGGGTCGCGCAGCAGTCTTGGCGGGATGGGATGCTAGGCGCGGTGCGCAGCCAATAGCTCGGCTATTGGCAAGCGCCGCNNNCCGAAGCATCCACTCATCCCGATTGCGCTCCAACGCGACCCCTGCGAGATCGCAAACACGTTCTCAGGCCTTTGCTGGAGTAATCGGCGCCCACCGTCTTGCCCAGATCGCGCACGTTGTCCCACAGGCTGTCGTCAAAGATGACGCCACCGCGCTGCTGGTAGAGGGTGCAGATTTCCTCAGGCGTCTTGCCGCAGGCCAGGCCGAGCGCGAGGATGCCGCCCGTGGAGGTGCCCGCAAACAGATCCACCGTATCCAGCCAGCCCGCAATCTGCGGCTGGACATTGAGCCGCGCGAGCAGCCGTGCCGTGATCAGCCCCCGCAGCCCGCCACCATCCAGGCTCAATATCCGGTACTTGGCCATCGCAAGCCTCCTTCTTCGGCGGATCCATCCTGCATCCGCCACACATGCTAGAGACCCGGCAGCTGAAAGAAAAGACCAGAGAAAGGCGGCACTGGGCGAAAATAACCATCAAAACTGGCCCTGGCGCTTATCCATCAAGCGCCATTAGCTCCTCATTCAATAGCATTGACCGCTGGCAGCAGCAGCCCTTGCTGCGCAGCCACGGTTTCGCGCAAGAACGCCCAGGTCGCCTGCATGCGCGCAACGTGTTTGTTCTCTGCAGGCATCGACATCCAGAACGTGCGCTGAAACCGCGCCACCCCGGGCAACACCGGGACCAGCGACGGGTCTTGCGCCGCCACGAAGGCGGGCAGCACCGCCAGCCCGGCACCAGCGCGCGCCGCCTCGTACTGCGCCAGGATGCTGGTGCTGCGCAGCACAAAATGCGCGGGGCGGTGCAACTCGTCCAGGATCTGCAGTTCCTTGCTGAACAGCAGGTCATCCACATAGCTGATGAAGGTGTGGCCGCGCAGGTCCTCGGCCGTGTGGATGGGCGCATGGCCCGCCAGGTAGCCGCGCGTGCCGTAGAGCTGCAGCACGTAGTCGGTGAGCTTGACCACCAGCACCGCGCCGCGCGCCGGGCGTTCCAGCGAAATCACGATGTCTGCCTCGCGCCGCGACAGGTGCACCAGCCGGGGCAGCGCCAGCAGGTCCACCACCAGGCCCGGGTGGCCCAGCGCAAAGCGGGCCAGCTGGGGCGCCAGGATCAGGTTGCCAAACCCTTCGGTGGTACCAATGCGCACCAGGCCGTGCAGCCCCTGGCGCACACCCGGTGCAGCACTCTCGACCGCAAGAAAGGCCGCCTCCATCGCCTCCACCTTGGGCATCAGCTGCCGCCCCGCCTCGGTCAGCCGGTGGCCCCCGGCTGCACGGGCAAACAGGGCCGAGCCGACTTGCTTTTCCAGCGCCTGCAGGCGGCGCGACACGGTGGTGTGCTCCACGCCCAGGCGGCGTGCGGCACCCACCAGCGTGCCGGCGCGCGCCAGCTCCAGAAAGTAGCGGAAATGGTCCCAATCCATGTCTCGATTGTGGCGCCCCGCACAGTGAAGACGGAAAAACACCCACTTCAGCACCCTCAAAACCGGACCGCTCCAGGCCGATCAGGCCCCCTGGATCGTTATGTCGGACATGTATCGCGTGATACATGTCATTTAGAAATTTACACAGTATGCTTTTTATTGCACACTGCGCCCGCACTGACACCAGTCAGAAACTGGGCAGCGCAACCACAAGAGCCTTACAGCCATGGCGGCCGCGATGGCCGCCAGAAACAGTCCAGCGCAAGGGAGAAAAAATGAACGCATTTGCGCAGCCTTCGGGGCTGCCCGCAGGCACGCCTGTGCCCAACCACGCGCCACGCTGCCTGCAGCGCCTGGCCATGGCGCACACCTGTGTGGCCATTGGCCATCAGCCCCCCCTCTTTTTGCGCACCGTGGGCCACACCCTGCCCTCCTTTGCCCACCCGCATCCTTAGTCCCCGACCTCTATGCAACGCACCACCTTTCCCTATAAGTCGCTTTGGGCTGGCCAGGCCTGCCTGGTACTGGCCACTTTCACTGTCCATGCTGCGGATGTGAGCATCACCCCGCCGCCCGGTGGAGGGTTCGTGATCAAGGGGCCCGCCAATACCGAGCGCCTGCGCGTGCAGGACTCCGGCGAAGTGCGGGTTCCCAGCTTGTCGGGAACCGCCAATACCAATGCCAATGTGCTGTGTTTTGACGGCCCAACCGGGCGGCTCGGCCAGTGTGCACCGGGCGTGACTGCGGGAGCCACCGGCGCCACGGGCCCAGCTGGCCTCACAGGGGCTACGGGCGCCACCGGTGCCACAGGCCCGGCTGGTCTGACGGGCGCAACAGGTGCAGCAGGCCCGACGGGGGCCACGGGCTCTGCGGGTGCGACCGGCGCTACCGGCCCTGCAGGAAGCCCTGGTGCGCAAGGAACAGCAGGTCTCACGGGCGCCACCGGAGCCACGGGCACGGTGGGCCCGGCAGGTGCCACAGGCGCCACGGGTGCGACTGGCCTCCCAGGCCCTGCGGGATCGCTCAATGTCAACGTGCGGACTGCATCCGGCACGGGCACGGCGGACAGCTGCAACGCGACCGCTTGCTGCCTGCCCGGGGAGAAGGTTGTAGGGGGCGGGTACGAGGGTGCCAGCGGTGCTGGCGGGATCGACGCGGGCGGCGTGTTCATCGCCGCCAACTACCCCACGGTGGGCGGCACCTGCGGCGCTTCGGTGCAAAGTTGGAGCATTCGACTTCTGAACTCCTACCGTGTTCCCGCTTTGACCACCGCCTGCAGCGCTTACGCCATCTGCGCGCAATGACGTCTCCGGAATCCTCGCTTTCTTACCTGCAGCCGCAAGGCCTGATGGTGCAGGGCATGCGGACAGCCCGACTGCCCTGGCGGTTTGACACCGCAGCCGCCCTGGCCGAGGTGAATGCCCTGCCTGCGTCCCTTTGGCGCACGCATTTCAACGAAGGCCGCCACGACGGCGGGTGGCAGGCGCTTGCGCTGCGTTCTGCGCCTGAGGCCCCCATCGACATCGTCCCTATTGATGTGGCGGCATCGGGCTATGCCAACACGCCCGCCCTGGAACAATGCCCCACGCTGTGCGCCATGCTGGACACCATGGCTTTGCCATGGAAGTCCGTGCGGCTCATGCAGTTGCTGCCGGGCTGCGAGATCAAGGAGCACACCGATGCCGGTGTGTGCGCAGCGCGCGGCGAGGCCCGCCTGCATGTGCCGCTGCAGACGGGCGAGCAGGTGTTCTTCCATGTTGATGGCGAGCGCATCCCGCTGCGGGCCGGCGAGTGCTGGTACGTGGACGTATCGCTCCCGCACCGCGTGCGCAACCGGGGCAGCCAGCCCCGGGTCCACCTGGTGGCGGACACTTCGGTGGACATGCGCCTGTTCGAGGCCTTCCGCGCCAGCGATGGCGGCGAGCCCCTGCCCGACCCCAGCGACCCGTGGAGCCAGTTCATCCGGTTTCGTGACTTTGTGGGAGCAGATGCAGAGCACTCCGCAAGGCTCAGCGCCATCACCAACACCACCGAGTTCGTGCACGAATCGGTGCGCATGGGGCAGGACGCGGGCTTTCAATTTGATGCATCGGATGTGGAGTCGGCCCTGAAGGCCGGGCGCCGCGCATGGGTGGAACAATGGATTCTGTGAACTTCGGCGGCTGGCGCCCGATCCGTTTTTATATCGCCAAGGGCCAGGTGATGGTGGACTGGATCCGCTTGCTCGACGAGCCGCTGCGAGAGCCCTTCTTCCAGCACGGCATCCAGAGCCAGATGCAGCGCCCTTTCCATTCGGCGTTCCGGCGCCAGACGCCACTTCACGACCTGCTGGCCTGGCATGAGCAGTCGCCGGGCCTGGATCCCTCGCTCGTCATCTTCCACGTGTCGCGCTGTGGCTCCACGCTCATCACCCAGGCGCTGGCCGAAAGCCCGCACCATCTGCAGCTGTCGGAGCCCGCTCCGGTGGACTTTCTGCTGCGCCAGGCCTTGCCCAGCGGGCTCATCGACAAGGCGCAGGTCGTGCGTGCACTGCGCGCATGGGTCAGCGCCTGGGCCCAGCGCTGCGACAGCGCCAGCCCACGGCTCGAATCCGTGAGCCTCAAGCTCGACGCCTGGAACACGGACAAAGCCCCGCTGGTGGCCGAGGCCTGGCCCGAAGCGCGCTGGGTGTTCCTCGCCCGGGAACCGCTGTCGGTGCTGGTTTCGCAAATGCGAGAGCGCGCATTTTTCTTGGTGCCGGGCACACTGGGCGCCTGCCTGGATGGCCTCAGCCTGCAGGAGCTGGCCGCCATGCACCCTGAGCTTTACTGCGCACGGGTGCTGGGCGATATCTATGCGGCCATGGCCCGGGAGTTCGACCCCGCACGCACGCTGCTGCTCGACCATACCGAGCTGCCCAGCACCATCGAAACCAACGTGCTTGTGCACATGCGCTGGCCCATGTCCGCAGATGATCGTGTGCGGATGCGCGAACGCATCACGCGGCACGGCAAGCACCCCCACCAAGCCTATGTTCCAGACACGGAAACCAAACACAGCATGGCAAGCGACCATCTCCAATCCCTGACTGCACAATGGATCGCCCCTCACTACCAGAGGATTCAGGACTTGCGCCAATCCCACCGTTCGGCGACCTCCCATCCGCTGGTTGAGGAGGCACTACCATGATCGCGCCCCTGCATCGGCGCCATTTCCTGGCCACGGGCGGAGCGGTGGCGGCCACCGGCGTCCAGCTCTCGGCACCTGTTCTCGCTTCCGTCGGCCCGACTCGCCCCCAGTGGCGCATTCTGGGCATCGCGCCCGCGTCAGAAAAGCTGCCGCAGCTTGCACACGACTACCGGCAAGGCGTGGAGCTGGGCCTGGCGCAGGCTGGCGCCTCGCAGGTCGGGCTGACCTGGCTGTCGGCAGGCCCCTTGCCTGGAGCCCCCGCCAAGGCCATCGGGTCCGCACTGCAGGACGGCAAGATCGATGCCGTGATGGGGTGGATGCCCCCTTTGCTGGCAAAAAAGGTATTGGCCCTGACGGAAAAGGCCGGTGTGCCCCTCTGGATCAGCGACAGCGGGGCCGACATCGCAGCCCCTTCGGAGCACCACCCCCTGCAGGTTCGCCACAGTCTTGAGCTGTGCGCCATGGCATCTGCCCTGGCCGACAAGGTGCATGCGCAATGTGGCCCACGCGCTTTCCTGTCGATGGGCTGGCACGAGTCGGGGTATGACTTCATCCAGGCCTTCCAGCACCGCTGGCGCTCATTGGGCGGGCAGATCGTGGGCCGCCACATTGCAGGCGCACCAGGACGCTCACCAGAGTTTGGTGACCTGAAACAGGCGATTGTTTCGCAGCAACCCGACGTGGTGATTGCGTTGTTCTCCGGCTCTCAGGCGAACCGTTTTACCCAATGGTGGCAAGCCCAGACGGACTCGCTGCGCACCGAATTGGCGGGGTTTCCCTGGCTTTCCGATGGCGCCTCGGGCGTTCGTGCATGGACCGTGGCAAGCTGGCCCACCGCCAACATCGCAGAGCCTGGTTGGAAGGCCGGCTTCGCACAGGCAGGCCTTGCGTGGACAGCAGGCGCACTGCTGGGTGCCGAGGCGGGCTTCAGCCTGGGCACCGCCCTGGCGGCGGCCACCCCGGGGACCAGCGCACACGACCTTTGGGCAACGCTGCACACAGCCTCGCTAACCGGCCCTCGCGGTGTACGCAGGTGGGCCGATACCGCCAGTGACAGCGTCGGCCCGCTGTGGGAGCGCTCCACCGTGCTCAATGCCCAGGCTTGGCGTGAGCGCCAAGCCTATCCCGCCCTCTCCGTGTCCTCAGCCGCACATGGCGGCTGGACAACCGGCTATTTTTTGACTTGACGAGGAATACCTATGAATCCAATGATGGGTGAAATCAGAATGTTCTCGGGCACTTTCGCCCCGAGGAATTGGGCATTCTGCAATGGCCAGCTTCTCAGCATCTCCCAAAACTCCGCACTGTTTGCCATTCTCGGTACCACCTACGGCGGCGACGGGGTAAACACCTTTGCACTGCCGGACTTGCGCGGCCGGGTTCCCGTCGGCACAGGACAGGGGCCGGGGTTTCCTCCAGTGCTCGTGGGTGAGATTGGGGGCGAGCGCACCCAGACGCTTAACAGCACGCAAATGCCAGCCCATGTGCACACAGCCCCTGCCCCGCTGGCATCTACTACCCTGGGCACTCAGCAGGAACCCGGCGCCACGGCCATACCAGCCGGGTCCAACCAGCGCAATGCGCAATACGCGGCAAGCGGTACCGCCAATACCCAACTGCCCATGAGCAGCACGACGACCGGCAGTGCCGGGGGCAATCAGCCGTTTTCCATCATGCAGCCCCATCTGGGCATGAACTACATCATTGCCCTGGAAGGCGTATTTCCGTCCAGAAACTGAGCGAAACCGCCCCGCGAGAACGGGTGCAAAAAAGGGCAAACGCTTGCGTTTGCCCTTTTTGTTTTGCGGTGCCCGGCCCCACTACCCGCCGCAGGGATGCGATGGCGCCCCGCCGGGTATGCCGCAGTCAAGACGACCATCGTCCGGATGTGCATAAAAGCACATTGAACTTGCAGTTTGCCGCATTGTAATTACATATTTGCACGCATAACATGCATGGGTTGGCCTGCATTGCGGGCCCTTTCCAACCCCCCGGAGACAAACCCATGAACGCACCCACCAACGTGGCCGCACTGGCCCCCACCGTCAAGCTGCTGATCGGCGGCCAGTTCGTCGAGTCCAAGACCACCGAATGGCGCGACGTGGTCAACCCCGCCACGCAGCAGGTGCTGGCCCGCGTGCCCTTTGCCACGGCCGAAGAAATCGATGCCGCCGTGGCATCGGCCAAGGAAGCGTTCAAGACCTGGAAGAAGACGCCCATCGGCACCCGCGCCCGCATCTTCCTCAAGTACCAGCAGCTCATCCGCGAAAACATGGCCGAGCTGGCCGCGATCCTCACGGCAGAACAAGGCAAGACCCTGCCGGACGCCGAAGGTGATGTGTTCCGTGGCCTGGAAGTGGTCGAACACGCGGCCAGCATCGGCAACCTGCAGCTGGGCGAGCTGGCCAACAACGTGGCCGGTGGCGTCGATACCTACACCCTGCTGCAGCCGCTGGGCGTGTGCGCGGGCATCACCCCTTTCAACTTCCCCGCCATGATCCCGCTGTGGATGTTCCCCATGGCGATTGCAACGGGCAACACCTTCGTGCTCAAGCCCTCCGAGCAGGACCCCATGGTGACCATGCGCCTGGTCGAACTGGCGCTCGAAGCCGGCATTCCACCCGGTGTGCTCAACGTGATCCACGGCGGCGAAATGGCCGTGAACGCGATCTGCGACCACAAGGACATCAAGGCCGTGTCGTTCGTGGGCTCCACCAAGGTGGGCACCCATGTGTACAACCGCGCCACCCTGGCCGGCAAGCGCGCGCAATGCATGATGGGCGCCAAGAACCACGCCATCATCCTGCCCGACGCGAACAAGGAACAGTCGCTCAACGCCATCGCCGGTGCCGCATTTGGTGCGGCCGGCCAGCGCTGCATGGCCCTGCCCGTGGTGGTGCTGGTGGGCGAGGCGCAAAAGTGGATTCCCGAGCTGGTGGCCAAGGCCAAGACGCTCAAGGTCAACGGCGGCACCGAAAAGGGCACGGACGTGGGCCCACTGGTCTCCTGTGCAGCTTTGGCCCGTGTGGAAAGCCTGATCGAACGCGGCATTGCCGACGGCGCCACGCTGGAGCTGGACGGCCGCAAGCCCACGGTGCCCGGCTATGAAAAGGGCAACTTCGTGGGCCCGACGATCTTCTCGAACGTGAAGCCCGGCATGGCCATCTACGACCAGGAAATCTTTGGCCCCGTGCTGGCCCTGGTGCCCGCCGCCGACATCGATGAAGCCATCGAGTTCATCAACAGCAACCCGAATGGCAACGGCACCGCCATCTTCACCCAGTCGGGTGCGGCTGCACGCAAGTTCCAGGAAGAGATCGACGTGGGCCAGGTCGGCATCAACGTGCCAATCCCCGTGCCAGTGCCGTTGTTCTCGTTCACGGGTTCGCGCGCGTCCAAGCTGGGCGACCTGGGCCCTTACGGCAAGCAGGTCGTCATGTTCTACACGCAGACCAAGACGGTGACGGCCCGCTGGTTTGATGACAGCACCACGTCGCATGGTGTGAACACGACGATTAGCTTGAAGTGACATCCCCCTGAGGCGCTGCGCGCCTTCCCCCTTCTCTCGCGCTTTGCGCGGGAAGGGGGACGCCACCTGTGCCTGAACCGCTTGATGGCGGCCCTTGCACGGTGGCACTGGCCTGGGCCGCGCCGGTTTCAACGACTGCGCGCGGTGGTAAAAGCGGGGCATGCAAATTGATCTGACAACGATGCGGGGATGGGCCATGGTCTTCGGTGCTGCTTGCGTGATGCTGATGGGTGCCGATGCCCACGCACAGGCCGGTGCTGCCTGCAAGCCCGGCGGCACCGTGGAAGAAACCAACGCATGCGCCGTGCAAGCCTTCCAGGCGGCAGACACCGAAATCGCCATCCTCTACGGCGACGTGATGCGCGCCCTGTCGGCCCACGAACGGCCCCAGCTGCGGCAGGAGCACACCGCCTGGCAGCGCGAACGCACCACGCGCTGCAAGCAGGCCACGCGCAGTGCCGAGTCGCAGCCCCAGTGGCCGCGTCTGTACCACGAGTGCCTCACGGCCGAAACCCAGGCGCGCCGCAAAGGCCTGATGCGCTGGCTCACGCTGGACCACCCGTCCGCCAAGCCCTGAGCAAGGCCCCCAGAACAACAAGAACCGACGACGAGACAGAACACCATGGACTTTGAACTCACCGAAGAACAACGCGCCTTTGCCCAGACGGCCCGCGACTTTGCGCATGCCGAGTTCGCGCCCCACGCGGCGTTGTGGGACGCTGAAGGCATCTTCCCCAAAGAAGCCATCGCCAAGGCGGGCGAGCTGGGCTTTTGTGGCCTGTATGCGCCCGAGGCCGCCGGTGGCCTCGCCCTGCCCCGCCTGGACGCCACCCTGGTGTTCGAGGAAATGGCCGCCATCGACCCCAGCACCACCGCCTTCATCACCATCCACAACATGGCCACCTGGATGCTGGGCACCTGGGCGACGCCCGCCGTGCGCGACCACTGGGGGCCGCTGCTGACCACGGGCGAAAAGCTCGCGTCGTACTGCCTGACCGAACCCGGCGCGGGCTCGGACGCCGCCTCGCTCAAGACGCGCGCAGAGCTGGTGGGCCACGAATACGTCATCAACGGCAGCAAGGCCTTCATCAGCGGCGCGGGCGCCACCGATGTGCTGGTGCTGATGGCACGCACGGGCGATGCTGCATCGGGCGCGGGCGGCATCAGCGCCTTTGCCGTGCCCGCAGACGCCGCAGGCATCACCTACGGCAAGAAGGAACACAAGATGGGCTGGAACAGCCAGCCCACGCGCACCATCAGTTTTGACAACGTCCGCATCCCCGCCGACCACCTGCTGGGCCGCGAGGGCGAAGGCTTCAAGATCGCGATGAAAGGCCTGGACGGCGGCCGCATCAACATCGCCACCTGCTCGGTGGGCGCCGCGCAAGGCGCACTGAACGCCGCCCAGCAGTACATGCAAGACCGCAAACAGTTCGGCAAACCCATCGCCAGCTTTCAGGCCCTGCAGTTCAAGCTGGCCGACATGGCGACCGAGCTCGTCGCCGCGCGCCAGATGGTGCGCCTGGCGGCCAGCAAGCTCGACGCGGGGGCCCGCGATGCATCGACCTACTGCGCCATGGCCAAACGTTTTGCCACCGACGCAGGCTTCACCGTCATCAACGACGCCCTGCAGCTGCACGGTGGCTACGGCTACATCCGCGAATACCCGCTGGAGCGCCTGCTGCGCGACGCGCGCGTGCACCAGATCCTGGAAGGCACCAACGAAATCATGCGCGTCATCATTGCGCGGCGCATGCTGGATGGGGACGCGACGGAGGTGATTCGCTGAGCGCTTACTCCTGTTTTCATAGCTGCTAGCGCTTATCCGACGGGCGGTAACGGCCAATTTCCCTCATGAAATACATATCTCAGACAGGAACATCAGCCCACGCACCCGCAGCGGCGCTGGGGGGTTACCCCCTCTCCCCTCGCGGGAGAGGGTTGGGGAGAGGGGGCCCGCACCCGCGCCGCGCCCGTTTCACCCCCTCTCCCCGGCCCTCTCCCACAAGGGGAGAGGGAGTGAGAGCCATCTGAGATAGCGACCTCATCAGCCCATGTGAATCAGAAGCCATGCCCGCCCGCCCCCTCTCCGACGAAACCCTGCACCTGATCGACGCCGTGCGCACGGCGCTCGCGCACCGCAGCGATGTCGACGAGCGCCCGCTGTTCGGCACCCACGCTTTTTTTGTGGACGGCAAGATATGCATTGCGGTCAAAGGCGAAGAGCTGCTGGTGCGCCTGCCACCCGACCGCCACGGCGAACTGCAGGAGATGCAGAACACCCGCGAGCTGTCGCCCGGCGGCGGCATGAAGGGCTACTTCTGGGTGGAGCCCAACGGCTACACCACACGCGCGCAGTGGAGCTTCTGGCTGGAAGAAGCACTGGCCTACAACCCGCTGGCAAAGGCTTCGCCGCGAAAGAAAAAGACAACAAAAACCACGGCTGCAGCCAAGAAAGCGTCCGCCAGCACCAGCGCCAAGCCGAAGAAAAAAGCCGCTGCCAAGAAGCACAGCATTTTCGAAGCCGACGACTGATCGACCCGCCCTTTCCATCGTCCTCCCCGGAGCCCACCACCATGCCCCTTCGCATCGTCCGCCTTGGCACCTCGCGCGCCGCTGGGGAAGGCACGCGCATTGGCACCGTGCGCCGCCCGCCGCGCGGCGTACCCAAGGCCGAGTTCGCCAGCCGCGACTACTACGACGTGTGGTACCCCATGCTCTCCCCCAGCGCCGACCTCATGGCCCAGGGCCAGCAGGTGCCCACCGGCCAAGAAGGCGACAAGGCGTGGGAGGCCTTCACCAAACAGTTCCGCAAAGAACTGGCCCAGCCCGAGGCCAGCCGCACGCTCGATTTGCTGGCTGCGCTGTCGCACCACAGCGCCATGTCGCTGGGCTGCTACTGCGAGGACGAAGCCCGCTGCCACCGCTCGGTGCTGCGCGCCGAGTTGGCAAGCCGTGGAGCCGACATCAGCCCCTAGACTTCAAGTCATTTTGGCTGCTAGCGCCTGATGGATAAGCGCTAACAGCTATCAAATTCATATCAAACCGTACATCTTCCCTTTCACCATCACAACGACATCCAGGAGCAACACAGCATGAAAATCGCATTCATCGGCCTCGGCAACATGGGCGGCCCCATGGCACACAACCTGCACAAGGCAGGCCACGAAGTGCGCGCATTCGACCTCTCGCAACCCGCCCGCGACAAGCTGGCCGCAGACGGCGTGCCCATCGCCACCGACGCCAAGGCGGCAGTCGCAGGCGCCGAAGTCGTCATCAGCATGCTGCCCGCCAGCCAGCATGTGGAAGGCCTGTTCCTCGGCGCGGGCGAGTTGCTGGCCCAGTTGCCTGCGGGCACGCTGATCATCGACTGCTCCACCATCGCAGCCGCCACCTCCCGCAAAGTGGCCGAGGCCGCCAAGGCCAAGGGTGTGGCCTTTATCGACGCGCCCGTCTCCGGCGGCACCGGCGGCGCCATCGCAGGCACCCTTACCTTCATGGTGGGCGGCGACGCCGCCGACCTGGAACGCGCCCGCCCCGTGCTCGAAAAGATGGGCGCCAACATCTTCCATGCCGGTGCCGTGGGCGCAGGCCAGACGGCCAAGATCTGCAACAACATGCTGCTGGGCATCCTGATGGCAGGCACCAGCGAAGCCATTGCTCTCGGCGTAGCCAACGGCCTGGACCCCAAGGTGCTCAGCGAAATCATGCGCCGCAGCTCGGGCGGCAACTGGGCACTGGAAAAGTACAACCCCTTCCCCGGCGTGATGGAAACCGCGCCCGCCAGCAAGGGTTACGCGGGGGGGTTTGGGACGGACCTGATGCTGAAGGATCTGGGCCTGGCGCAAGAGAATGCGGCGGCTGTGAAGGCATCGACTCCCCTGGGCGGATTGGCGCGCAACCTGTATGCCGCGCATAGCATTGCAGGGCACGGAGCAGAGGATTTCTCCAGCGTGATCAAGATGGTCCAGAAAAAGGCTTGATTTGCGGGGATTGCGGCCCTTTGCAGATTAGAACGGGCGCTGTAGCATGTCGTTACAGCGCCCGTTGTAATTTTCATCCGGGTTTTAGGTTTGGCTAAACCGGGGGGGGAATGAGTTTGGCTGGAGAAAACGACGTCAGAATTTTTATCCGACACACGGCTTCGTTTGTAGTGTCGTCCATTTCTAGTTAGCTTGCCGCAATAATCTTTCGCATGGCTAATCCCGCCCTTTATCCTTCTTCTCACCATTGGGTTTGCGCTGGCAGTGCCCGTGGTGGGCACGGTTTAAGTGCCAAATCGGGCTCCACCGCTTGTGGTAGTCGGACGGGCAGATCTTCTTTTCATAGTCCCGTCGGTTTAGGCCTGTGCCCAGTAGTTGGCGGTGGTTCTTTTTCTCACCCGGCGTTGTAGCGTGCAGCTTCGCCGCTCGCTGAACTTGGTCGTTAGATTTTATCTTCGGATTTTAAATTGAATACGAGTAAATACATACCTTACCAAAGCGTCGCGGGAATTGTTCTCAAGCACGACGATCATCCTGAATACCCATTCTTTAGTGGCACGGGGTTTTTTGCTTATTTCCCTCCCTATGAAGCAATATTCTTCATTACGGCTAGACACTGCGTCGTAGACAGCGACGGGACAAAAAAAGGCAATCTGAAAATTCCACTTCATTTTGATGGAGACAACAAAGAGGCTGTGCCCTTCTTGTGTTGTTTAGAAACGTCGTATCATGAAGACCCAGATGAAATGGAAGATGTTGTCGTATTTGTAGTTGACGACCTTCCAAAAGATAAGCATGAACTTTTAATGAAGAGAGCTCTACGCCTACAGCATCAAGATGATGCTAATTACATCATCAATGCAATCATCGCAGACAAAGGAAAGATTAGAACGGTTGGATTTCCTGGTACCTCCAAGTCGATTGACTACGAATCAAATAAAGCAATGCTTCAGCCTCGAGGGTTTCACGCAAATCTCGCTGGAGAAGGAAATTTTAAAAATTGGTTTAAAATTGAAAACGGAAGCTGGGCAGATGGAGAACTCAATGGCTTTAGTGGCTCTCCCATATTGGCGCTGTGTCCGATCACA
Source organism: Acidovorax sp. Root275 (assembly GCF_001428965.1). Taxonomy (NCBI): domain Bacteria; kingdom Pseudomonadati; phylum Pseudomonadota; class Betaproteobacteria; order Burkholderiales; family Comamonadaceae; genus Acidovorax; species Acidovorax sp. Root275. Next base: position 1,415,761 of record NZ_LMJH01000001.1, read on the forward strand.
GAATCCGAAGTGCTTGCAATACCGATAGGAATACTCCTAACTACATCACAGTTTTTGTCTATCAACGTGGCGACAGACCTAATCGCGGACTATATTGTTCAGACTCAAAAAGAGCTAACCATTCCATCGAAAGAGGCAGTTTAAGGCTGCGCTTCAAACTGCCTCTCCGTCTGAGGCTCCGGCCGCTCCTTACATCAAATTTCAGAAAATGGAAAAATTATGACCGTCGAAACTGATAATTTTCTGATTGCCGATGCGATATTCAACTACATTGAGTCGCGAGAGACAAATAGCAATCGCATGGCATCGAAGTCGATAAAAGGTGGTCTTCAGACTGCCCGCGTTACCTGCAAAGGGTGCAGTTTCACTTGGACTTCTCATCAATTCGGTGAGGGTAAATTTTCTCCCGCTTTGGGATATATCCTCTTTGATTGCCCTTCGTGTTCGGCACATGGCAGTGTCGAAAATAATCTTCTCGTGTAGACAGGCATAGCGCGATGCCTAATCCGGCAGTTAAGTGGACTTGCGTACCGCAAGCCGCTCACTTCAACCGTTAGGCGGCTGGGGGACCCACAGCGGCGCACCTCTGACTAGGCCTTACGATTTATCTTTTCTGATAACCCAATGAGCAACGTCAATATCCGGCGAGCAATCGAGAACATTCGGTCGAGCACCACCGTCTACACGCCAATCGTAGAGACCGTGGTCAACGCCATTGAGGCGATCGAAGCCAAAGAAGAGGCAAATGGCACAGTCGAAATCAGAGTCCGGCGCTCCCCGCAGTCCGAGGTCGACGATGGCGAGTCTAAGATCCTCGACGTCTCAGTGACGGACAACGGCGTCGGATTCACTGACGAGAATCGAAACAGCTTTGACACGCTTTACAGCGACCTCAAAATCAAGCAAGGGGGCAAGGGATTCGGTCGATTTACATGCCTAAAGTACTTTGATGACTTGACAGTTGAGAGCTGCTATTTTGATGAAGCCTTCAAGAAGAGAACCTTTTCTATGGGGAAGGGCCAGGAGATCATCGTCAATGAAAAGGTGGTCGAGAGCGAAACTACGACTACGGGCACAACTGTTACTCTTACTTCAGAGAAGTCTGGCTCTCTTCCTCGAAAGTTGTCCACGATGGCGCGTGGACTTGTGGAGATACTGCTTCCGTACTTTATAACCAACGGCTACAAGTGTCCGACGATTTCTTTAGCCGAGGCTGATGGAAGTGAGTCGATTATTCTGAATCAATATCTTGAAAGTGCAGGGGCTGTTATCCAAGAACTCGCGCTTGCAGAGAATAATTTTAGCCTTCAAAGTAATGCGGGGCCGCAAACCTTCGTTGTCCGAGTATTCAAGTTGCTCTACCCTAGAAATAAAATTAGCAAGGTTAGCCTTGTCGCCCATAAACGAGAGGTGACGGAGACTTCCCTGCAGAGTTACGTGCCGGAGTTTGCGGATGAGTTTGTGGAGAACCGAGACGACGTCGAAGAAAAACGTCGGAACTACATCTTGAAGGCATACGTTTTTAGTGTCTACCTTGATGCTAATGTCTCGCTGGAGCGAGGCGCCTTCGAATTCCAAAAGGAAAACGATCTCAACTACGGGATATCTCAGACAGATATCGAAGCCAAGGCCGCTGAAGTTACGAAGAGCGCGGTTGCAGATCAAGTGATATCGCGCCAAGAGAAGAAGAAGCAGCGCATTCAGTCCTACGTTGAGGATCAAGCACCTTGGCACAAGTCACTGGTCCGTACGCTAGATGTGACAGCATTCCCCACCAACCCTTCCGACGCTGAACTCGAAGCGTTACTCCAAAAAGAGAAGTTCAAACAAGAGATAAAAGTCCGAGGTGAGGTGACTGCACTTCTGAGTTCGGCCACCGCAAGCGAGCTCTCTGTAAATGTGGCGGCAGTAGCAAGCAAAATATCTGAGTCAAGCAAAAATGATCTTGTGCACTACGTCGCACTTCGAAAGCAAGTCCTCGATATCTTCAAGCGTAGCCTCGAACTAGACATAGAAGGTAAGTACTCTTCCGAAACCGCCGTTCACGACATTATTTTCCCTACGAAATCCGATGATCTGCTGACTACATACGAAAATCACAATCTTTGGATACTTGACGAACGTCTTACCTTCACAAGCTACGTAGCGTCCGATCTGCCTCTAAACGGGGGCGTGAGCGAGAGACCTGATCTCCTGGTATTTGACCGGCGCATTGCGTTCCGAGTCGATAACGAGACAAGCAATCCGGTGATCGTTTTTGAGTTCAAGAAGCCAAACCGAGACGACTTCGTCAACCCTTCTTCAAAAGAAGATCCCATTGCTCAGATCGTCAGGTACGTGAATAGCATTCGCGAGGGCCGCTACCGCACTCCGCTTGGACGAAAGATCAACATCGAGGCCAATACGCCGTTCTATGGTTATGTGGTGTGCGATTTATCTGCGAAGGTAGAAAAGTGGCTCTTGACGGAAAAGAACTTCACTCCGATGCCAGACAAGCGCGGCTGGTTCAGTTGGATCGGCAACATCAACCTCTATATCGAGGTACTCAGCTGGGACAAGGTCCTGCGTGATGCAGACATGCGCAACCGGGTCTTCTTCCACAAGCTGGGCATTTAGCAGTCGGCGCGCAGACGCCCAAGCCCTCCTTCAAGCGTACGCCTGACGACGCCGCTTAAGTTAACGCTAGTCCGCACCTCTACCAAAGCGCGTTCGGGTCCATGGGCATATTGGCATCTGATGAATACGCCCGATTGAACCTGAAAACGGATGCACCCTCGCGACATGCCTCTCTCGCCCACTCCCACGCTCTGGATTCTCAAAACCGGCGACGCGCTGCCGTCGCTGCGTGCTGTGCACGGTGACTTTGAAGACTGGATTGCTCGGGGTCTGGCTCAGAACGGCAACCTCCCGGCACTGCCCGTGCAAACCCTGGATGCCCGCACCACCACGCCATGGCCTGCGATGGAGGGCATTGCAGGTGTCGTGGTCACGGGCTCGCCCGCCATGGTGACGGACCGTGAACCATGGAGCGAGCGCGCTGCAGAATGGTTGGCAACGGTGGTGGCAGCCCAGGTGCCCGTGCTGGGCCTGTGCTACGGCCACCAGCTGCTGGCACATGCGCTGGGCGGCGAGGTGGCGCGGCACCCTGGCGGGCTGGAGATTGGCACCGTGGCCATCAGACAGTTGCCAGCAGCCGAGGGGGATGCCTTGTTTGACGACCTGGCCACCGAGTTTGTGGCCCAGGTGGTGCACGAACAATCGGTTCGCCGCCTGCCCCCGGGTGCGGTGGCACTGGCGGCCAATGCGCACGAGGCCCACCACGCGTTTCGCGTGGGCCCCAGCGCCTGGGGCGTGCAGTTTCACCCCGAGTTCAGCGATGGCGTGATGCGCGAGTATGTGCAATGTTTTGCACCATCGCTGCGGCGCACGGGGGTGGATGCCGGCGCCTTGCAGCAGCGGGTGCAGGCCACGCCCCACGCGGCCAGCCTGCTTTCACGCTTTGCTCAGCTGGTGGGGGCCCGGCACTAAAAATATGAATAAAAAGTGGCTCTAGCGCTTATCCATAAAGCGCTAGTAGCTATCAAATATATAGTCCAACCAGTCAACCGCCCCAGGGCCAGCGCCTCGGTCGCGCTTACCAGACTGGCACCGGGGTCCACCAGGGACATGACCGGCACGCCGTGGACTCACTTCAGACGTTCCGACCAATCAGCTGCCCGCAGTTGAGTATGATTCGCATCCCCTCATGCTGCGCCGCACCATCCCCACCCTGCCTTTCCACATCGTGCTTCTGCTGGTGGCGTTGTTCAACGCCCTGGCGGGCGCGCCCTTGCACGAGGCGCGGCACATTCAGGAGGTGGCGCACAGCGCCACAACCTCGGCAACCGCAGGCGATGTGGATGCCTACGCGGCAACCAGCTCCGCAGCCAGCGACGAGCACAGCGAAGAGACACACACCCCCTGCGCCTGGTGCCTGACCCACGCGCTGGAGGCGGGGCTGGCGCATGCACCGGCTCGCCCACCGCAAGTCCCCGCAGAACCCGGCGCCATCGCGCCGCACAGCGCAGACCCCTTCACGGCCCAGCAGGTGCGCTGGCCGTTTGCGGCACGCGATCCTCCACCCGCCAGCCAGGCCTGACACGCGTCGGGCCCCAGCCAGCCCGCGCTCTCCAGCGCATCCCCTTCTCGTTTTCGCCCTTGCATTCACCCCCGTGGGGTGGGTGTGGGCACGCGGCAATGTGCGCCTGCCAACTCCCAGGCGGGTGTGAGCCGCGTTGCTCCTGGCTTTTGCATTCACCGCTTTTGGACTGGTTTGCCATGCGTTCTTCATCCGCGTCTGTTTCTTCTTCACGCCCCGCCTCTCTGCCGCGCCCCACCTTGACGGCCATGGCGGCTGCCGCGTTTCTGGCATCCCTGCACCCCGCCTGGGCCGCAGACGGCGATGTGATCACCCCGCCCACCCTGTCTGCCGTGGACGTGGTGGGCCGCAGCGCCTCGGGCACCTACTACGCCGATGAGGCCGAGGGCGCCAAGACCAGCCTGCCGCTGCGCGAGCTGCCGCAGTCCGTGCGCGTGATGTCGCGCCAGACGCTGGACGACCTGGGCGCCACGCGGCTGGATGATGTGCTGGACTATGTGGGCGGGGTCTCGCGCCAGAACAACTTTGGCGGGCTGTGGGACAACATCGCCATCCGGGGCCTGCCGGGCAACGAGAACACGGGCATGGCGACGCTGCTCAACGGCTTTTCGTCCAACCGTGGCTTTAACGCGCCGCGCGACCTGGCGGGGGTGGAGCGGGTGGAGTTCCTCAAGGGCCCTGCGGCAGCACTGTATGGCAGCAGCGAGCCCGGCGGCACGCTCAACATCGTGAGCAAGAAGCCGCTGTGGAAGGCCGCCCATTCGGTGGAGGCCTACGCGGGCAGCTACGGCCTGGGCCGAGCGGCGCTGGACACCACGGGCCCCATCAGCGACCGGCTGGCCTACCGCTTGAACGTGGCGGTGGAGGACAAGGGCAGCTTTCGCGACCATGTGCGCGCGCAGCGGCAGGTGGTGGCCCCGGCCATCACCTGGAAGCTCTCGCCCGACACGGTGCTGGAGTACACGGCTGAATTTCTGCGCCACGCCACGCCGCTGGACCGGGGTGTGGTGGCGGTCAACAACCGTCTGGGCGCGGTGCCCGCCAGCCGCTTTCTGGGCGAGCCTGCCGATGGCGATGTGACGGTGACCAACCAGACGCACCAGCTGGTGCTGTCGCACGAGTGGAACCCTGACTGGCGCAGCCGCGTGGGGCTGTCGTACCGCGAGACGGGAATGGAAGGCTTCTCGACCGAGGCCACCGCGCTGCAGGCCAATGGCCGCACGCTGACACGCCAGCGGCGGCATCGCGACTTCCAGTCGGACGATGTGGCCGTGCAGGCCGAGCTGCAGGGCACCCTGCGCACGGGCGGGCTGGAGCATGAGCTGCTGGTGGGGGTGGAAAGCTACCGGTTCAGCATGGATTCGGTGATGCTGCGCGTGAACCCCAGCGCTGCCGCGCCGTATGCCATTGACATCTTCAACCCCGTGTACGGGCAGTCCCAACCCGCGCCGGGGCGCAATACCGACACGCTGGAGAAGCAACGCAACACGGCACTGTATGTGCAAGACACCCTGAAGCTGGGCGAGCAATGGCGCGTGATGGCCGGGCTGCGGGCAGACAACTACGACCAGAGCCTGCAAAACCGCATCACCAACCGCACCACGGCGCAAAGCCCATCGGCCGTGTCGCCGCGCCTGGGCGTGAGCTGGCTGCCGACGCCGGGGTGGACGGTATATGCCAATGCGGGCAGTTCGTTCCGCCCCAACACGGGCAGCAATGTGGCGGGCAACGGCTTTGACCCGGAAAAATCCCGTGCGCTGGAGCTAGGCGCCAAGTGGGAGAGCGCCGACCAGCGCCTGGGCGCCACGGCGGCGCTGTTCGACATCACCAAGCGCAATGTGCTGACCAGCGACCCGCTGAACACGGGCTTCTCGGTGGCTGCAGGCGAGGTGCGCAGCCGGGGCCTGGAGCTGGACCTGGCGGGCCGCCTGAGCACCCACTGGCGCGTGAATGCGAGCCTGGTCATCAACGATGTGGAGGTGACCCGCGACAACACACTGGAGGTGGGTGGCCGCCTGCTGAACGTGCCGCGCATCAACGGCAGCGTGCTGGCGGTGTACGAAAACCAGTTGACCAACGGCCAGCGCTATGGCGTGGGCGGCGGCGTAACCCACATGGGCAAACGCCTGGGCCAGGCCCGCACGCAGGCCGAGGCCAATGCAGGCACTGCCGCGTTTGAGCTGCCCAGCTACACCACGGCCAAGCTGATGGCGTACTGGCGCCTGAGCCCCACGCTGAACCTGTCGCTGGACGTGGATAACCTGTTTGACAAGGTGCACTACACCAGCTCATACAGCCGCGTGTGGGTGGCGCCGGGGGCGGCGCGCACGGTCACCGTCGGGCTGCAGGCGAAGTTTTGATGAAGCCCCCCTGAGTCGCTTCGCGCCTCCGTGCGGCCCCCAGAGGGGGCAGCCCTTCGAGGACGTCCAAGCCTGCGCAGGCAGGCTTGGAGCCGCGCCTCTCAGCCCCTCTCACGCTACGCGGGAGGGGGGCGCCCCCAGCGCGGCGGGGCGGCCCTTGCGCGGGGGCACTGGTCTTTGGCAGCGCCAGTTTCGTCGGTTGCGGCGAACGCGCAGTGCTATGGAAAACTGAAATGAACACCTTCTCGACTTTTCTTCGGCCGCTGAGACGGCGCCATGCCCTGCAGGGCTCAGTGGCTGCGCTGGCGGCGGGCGCCCTGCCCGCCACTTGGGCACAAGGCACACCACCCGCTTCCGCCCCCGCACCGCTGCAAATCGTCGGCCCGTGGGAGATCAGCGGCCTGGCGCCCGCCAGCAGTGGCTATGTGTTCACACGCCTGCAGGTCACCGAAACCCTGCTGGACGCTGCAGACGATGGCCAGCCACGGCCCGCGCTGGCGCGGCTCTGGCGCCGGTCGGCGGATGGGCTGGTGTGGCACTTTGAGCTGCGGCCCGGGGCGCGTTTTCACGATGGCACGCCGGTGACGGCCGCCGCCGTGGTGCGCAGCCTGCAGGCCGCGCAGGTGGCGCCCGCACTGCTGAGCCAGGCGCCCATTGAGTCCATCACCGCGCCCGACGAGGGCACGGTGCTCATCCGCCTGCAACGCCCCCACACTGCCCTGCCCGCGCTGCTGGCGCATTCCAGCGCCATGGTGCTGGCCCCGGCCAGCTATGGGGCCGACGGCAAGGTGCGCAGCATCATTGGCAGCGGCCCCTACCGCATTGCGGTGCTGGTGCCGCCGCAGCAGGTGGAGACAGTGGTGTTTGACGCCTACGACGGCCCACGCCCCGCCATTGCTGCCGTGCGCTACCTGGCTGCCAGCCGCGCCGAAACCCGCGCGCTGATGGCCGAGAGCGGCCAGGCCGATCTGGCCTATGGGCTGGACCCGGCCAGCCTGCGGCGGCTGCAGCGCCATGCGCAAAACCCTGCTCTGGCGCGCCGCACCGCCGTGCGCATTGCATCGGTCACGTTGCCGCGCACCGTCATCGTCAAGCTCAATGCGGGCCTGCCCGCGCTGCGCGATGTGCGCGTGCGCCAGGCGCTGAGCCTGGCCATCGACCGTGCGGGCATTGCCCTGGCGCTGATGGGCGACGAGGCGCTGGCCGCCACGCAGCTGCTGCCGCCCACACTGGGCGCGTGGCACAACCCGCACCTGCCCCCGCTGCAGCACGACCCCGAAGTCGCCGCGCGCCTGCTGCGCGCCGCAGGTTGGCAGCGCCACAGCGACGGCCTGCGCGATACAAACGGCCAGCCGCTGCACCTGGTGATCCGCACCTTTGTGGACCGGCCCGAGCTGCCGCTGATTGCCACCGCCTTGCAGGAGCAGTGGCGGCTGGCGGGCATGGCGGTGAAGGTGAGCATCGGCAACTCGGGCGACGTGCCCCGGGGCCACCGCGACGGCAGCCTGCAACTGGCCCTGGCCGCGCGCAACTACGCCAACGTGCCCGACCCCACAGGCACGCTGGCGGGCGACTTCGCCGCCCAGGGCGGCGACTGGGGCGCCATGGGCTGGCACAGCGACACCGTGGTGCAGGCCCTGCAAGAGCTGACGCGCACCCAGACGCCGCCCGAGCGCACGCGCGCGCTGCGGCACACCATCACGCACACCCTGCAAGCGGAGCTGCCCGTGATCCCCGTGGCGTGGTACCGCCAGCATGTGGCCGTGGCGCCCCGGCTGGCGGGCGTCACGCTGGACCCGCTGGAGCGTTCTTACCGCCTGACCGGCATGGAGTGGAACAACCCATGAACCCCTTGATTTCAAAACCCTGGGCCGCCCTGCTCGGCCGCAGGCTGGTGCAGGTGCTGGCCGTGTCCCTGCTGATCGGCACGCTGTGCTTTTTGATGGTGCGCGCCCTGCCGGGCGACCTGGCCATGCGCGTGGCGGCGGGCCGCTATGGCTATGACCTGGTGAGCAACGCCGCCGCCGACGCCGTGCGCGCGGAGCTGGGGCTGGACCGCCCCGGCTGGCTGGCGCTGTTGCACTGGTGGCGCGACATGGCCACCTTCAACCTGGGCCAGTCGCTGGTGTCGCAGCGATCGGTGTGGCACGAGGTCACGCACCACCTGGGCGCCACACTGCGCCTGTCGTCCGCCGCGCTGGCCATTGCCTTTGCCGTGGGTGTGCCGCTGGGCGTATGGGCCGGACTGCGCCCCCAGGGCTGGGTGGACAAGGCCAGCTGGCTGATGGCCGTGGTGCTGCGCGCGCTGCCGCCGTTTTTGCTGTCGGTGCTGCTCATCCTGCTGGTGGCGGTGCAGTGGGGCTTTTTGCCTGCGGGCGGTGACGAGAGCCAGGCCAGCCTGGTGCTGCCCGCGCTCACGCTGGGACTGGGCCTGGCCGCAGGCCTGGCGCGCGTGACCCGCGCCGCGATGCGCGAGGTGGTGGTATCGCCCTTTTTCGAATTTGCGCGCACCAAGGGCCTGACCGACTGGCAGGCGCTGGTGCGCCATGGCCTGCGCAATGCCGCCGTGCCGGTGACGGCCTACCTGGGCGTGCAGGCGCTGTTCTTGGTGGAGGGCGCGCTGGTGGTGGAGACGCTGTTTGCCTGGCCCGGCATTGGCCATGCGCTGGTGCACGCCGTGTTCGGGCGCGACATCCCCGTGGTGCAGGGCACGGCGTTGTGCATGGGTGTGCTGTTTGTAGTGTTCAACCTGCTGGTGGATACGGCGTGCCTGGCGCTGGACCCCCGACACACACAAAAGGTGGCGAAATGAGCAGACCCCCTGAGTCGCTGCGCGCCATCCCCCCAGAGGGGGGACGCACCCCGGTGGCCTGGCAAAGCCAGTTCCACGGGGGCGCTGAGGCAGTGCCTTCTGTCCCCCCGCGTCCTCTCCGCTGGCCTGTTCGCACCGTGCTGGGCATTACCTTGCTCGGCCTGCTGGCGCTGTTTGCCCTGCTCGGCCCCTGGCTGGTGGGCGCCAGCCCGGTGGTGCAAGACCTGCGCAACGCCCTGGCGCCCCCCAGCGCCCAGCACTGGCTGGGCACCGATGTGCTTGGCCGCTCGGCCCTGGCACGGCTGGCGCATGCGGCGCAGCTGTCGCTGGGCATGGCACTGCTGGCGGCCGTGAGCGCCGCCGTGCCCGGCACGCTGCTGGGCATTGCCGCCGCATGGCGCGGCGGGCGCACCGAGCGGGCGCTGCTTATGCTGTCGGACTCGGTGCTCGCCATCCCCGGCCTGCTGCTGGTGCTGCTGATCGTGGCCCTGGCGCCCGGAGCGCTGTGGGCGCTGTATGCGGGCCTGTCGGCTGCGCTGTGGGTGGAATACTTCCGCGTGAGCCGTGCAGTGGCCCGGCCCGTGCTGGCGGGCGACGCGGTGCAGGCATCGCGCCTGCTGGGTTTTGGGCGCGGCTATGTGCTGCGCCGCCACCTGCTGCCCGCGCTGGCGCCTACGCTGGGCACGCTGCTGGCCTTCACCACGTCGCAAGCTGTGCTGGCGCTGGCGGCACTGGGTTTTGTGGGTGTGGGCATGCAGCCGCCCACGCCCGAGCTGGGCCTGATGATGACCGAGGCCATGCCTTACTACGAAGAAGCCCCGTGGCTCATTGCCGCCCCCACCGCCCTGCTGGTGTGGCTGGTGGCCGCGATGATGCTGCTCAACCCCGACCGGGAGACCGCATGACCACGCCTTTGACATCCGACGCCCTGCTGGTCGTGGAGGGCCTGGGCATCCAGGTGGGCGGCAAGCGGCTGCTGCGCGACATCGGCTTCAGCCTGCGGCCGGGCGAGGCGCTGACCCTGGTGGGCGAAAGCGGCGCAGGCAAGTCGCTGCTGGCCCAGGCCATCATGGGCAACCTGCCGCCTGCGCTGCAGGCCACGGGCCAGATCACGCTGGATGGCACCACCACCCGCGCCCAGGACGCCGCCGCGCGCCGCGCCCTGTGGGGCCGCAAGCTGGCGCTGCTGCCGCAGGAGCCCTCGCTGGCGCTCAACCCGCTGGCCCGCGTGGCACCGCAGCTGGCCGAGGTGTACCGCCTGCTGCACCAGCAGCCCCCCAGCGCAGCCAGCACACAAGCCCAACAGGTGCTGCACGCTGCGGGCCTGGGCGCCGCCGCCAGCCACTACCCCTGGCAACTGTCCGGCGGCATGGCGCAGCGCGCGGTGGCCGCCATCACCCTGGCCGGGGGCGCCCCGGTGCTGATGGTGGACGAGCCCACCAAGGGGCTGGACGCCCACTGGCGCGACCGCATGGTGGAGTTGTTCCAGGGCGTGCTGCAGGCGGGCGGCTGCCTGCTCACCATCACCCACGACATGCAGGTGGCGCAGGCGCTGGGTGGCCAGGTCATCGTGCTGCGCCACGGGCAGGCGGTAGAGCAAGGCGACATCCACGCCGTGGCCGCCGCGCCGCAGCACGCCTTTACCCGCCAGCTGCTGCAGGCCGACCCGGCGCGATGGCTGCCGTTTGCAGCGCCTTCGCTGGGCGAGCCGGTCGTGCAGGCGCGCGGCATCTCCAAAGCCTATGGCGCGCAGCAGCTGTTTGCGCCGCTGGACCTGGAGCTGCGCAGCGGCGAACGCATCGCCGTGCAAGGCCCCAGCGGCACCGGAAAAAGCACGCTGGGCAATGTGCTGCTGGGCCTGGTGGCGCCCGACACAGGCCGTGTGGAGCGCAGCGCCCGGCTGCGCCCGCACGCGTTTCAAAAGCTCTACCAGGACCCGGTCAGTTCGTTTGCTCCGCACATCAGCCTGGCCCAGTCGCTGCGCGATGCCGCCCGCCTGCACCGCTGCGACTGGAAGGCGGTGCAGCAGCGCCTGGCCCAACTGCGCGTGCCCGAGGACCTGCTGGCGCGAAAACCCGACCAGGTGTCGGGCGGCGAGCTGCAGCGCATTGCGCTGGCACGCGTGCTGGTGGCGCAACCGGCGCTGCTGTTTGCCGACGAGCCCACGTCACGGCTGGACCCGATCACCCAACACGAGTCGCTGAAAGTGCTGCTCGATGCGGTGCAGGAAACCGGGGCCGCTTTGGTGCTGGTGACCCATGACGAACATATCGCAGGGGCCATCTCGACGCGAACCCTCCACTTCGCAGCGGCGGCCCCCCATCCGCTGGGGCCGTAGCGGCAAGGAAAGTCAGTGGGGCCGCCGGCCAGGTTCACGTCCCAGAATGTGCCGCTCGGCCCTGCGCCAGAGGGAGAAGAAAACGGGCCTCAAACACCTCTGCGGCTACCGGCTTGCTGAGCAGGTAGCCCTGGATCTCGTCGCAACCCAGCAGTCCAAGCCGGCGGCGCTGGTCGTCCGTCTCGACCCCTTCGGCAACCACCTTGAGTCCCAGCGAGTGGCCCATGCTGATGATGGCCGAGACCAAGGCCTGGCCCTGCTGGCCCGTGTCCATCCCCAGGATGAAAGAGCGGTCGATCTTGAGGGTGTCAGCCGGCAGCGTGGCCAGATAGCTCAAAGACGAGAACCCGGTGCCAAAGTCATCGATGGCGATCGTGATGCCCATCTCACGCAGGGCGTGCAGGCTGCGGCGGCAGTGCTCCACGTCCTCCATCACCATGCTTTCAGTGATTTCCAGCTCCAACCCCGCCCCTGCGGTCGGGTCAAAGGCCAGCGCCTCGCGCACCTCGGCCACAAAGCTGCGGTGGCGCAGCTGCAGGAACGACACATTGACCGCCACACGCAGCGGTGCATGGCCGGACTGCCGCCAGCGCTGGTTGTCCGCCAGCGCCTGCTGAAGCGCCCAGCGGCCTACGTCGTAGATGAGGCCCGTTTCCTCCAGGATGGGAATGAAAAGCCCGGGTGGCACCAGGCCACGCTCGGGGTCGTTCCAGCGGATGAGGGCCTCGGCACCTGTCACCACGCCGCTGGCCAGACACTGCTTGGGCTGGTAGTGCAGAACAAACTGTTCCCGCTCCAGGGCCTCGCGCAGGCGGCCTTCCATGCCCAGAGCCTCGGCCACCCGGGTGTTCATCTCGGAGGTGTAGAACAGCAGGCTGTCTGCCGAGGCCTTGGCCTTGTTGACAGCCGCCTCCGCGTTGCGCAGCAGCGTTTCGGCATCCGTGCCATCCATGGGGTACAAGGCAACACCCGCCTTGGCGGCCATGCGCAGCTCGGTGGCGCCCAGGGCAAATGGCGTGTCAAAACAGGCGCGCAAGAGATGATCCACCGCCAGTGCCACCGACCCTGCATCGCGCGCATCGGTCACCGCGATGCCGTAGCTGTTGATGCCAATGCGCGCCACGTCATATACGTCCCCTGCGGCGTGCTGCAGCCGCTGCGCCACTTGCCGGAGCAATTCGTCACCCATCTGACGCCCCAGCGTGTCATTGACGAAGCGGAAGCGGCTGATGTCCATCAGCGCGATACCCAGCAAAGACCGGGGGCCATCGCGCGGGCGCAAGTGCTGGCCGGTGCGTTCCAGAAAAAGGGTGCGGTTGGGCAGCCCGGTGATCTCATCGTAGTAGGCAAGGTAGCTCAGCCGGTCTTCCTTGTCGAGGTGATCCAGCGCGAAACCGATGTCCCCGGCCAGCTCGGTCAGCAGCTTCATCTCGGTCTCGTCGAAGAAACCCACCTCTTCGGAAAACAGTGCCAGCACCCCCACCACCTCGCGCGCAACCAACAAGGGCAGCATGGCCAGCGATGCCACCCCGCTCTGCGCCAGCAGGTCTGGAAAGAGAATTCTCGGGTCGCCCGCCACGTCGTCGCAAACGGCGGGAAGCCCCGTGCGCACCACCTGCGCGCTCAGGCTCTCGCCCGGGGTGGGCTGCGCGTGAAGCCGCAGGCGGTCCCGGATGTGCGACAGGAAATCCTCTCCAGCCCCGAACAGCGCCACGGGAACCAGTTGTTGGCTGGGCAGGTCCACCCTGCCCAGCCACGCGATCTTGAACTGCCCCTCCTCCACCGCTATGCGACACGCCTCGTGAAAGAGCTCATCGCGCTTGCGCACCCGCACGATCAATGTGTTGATGCCGCTGAGCATGGCGTACACGCGGTTGAGCCGCTTGATCTTGTGCTCGGCGTCCTTGCGCTCGGTGATGTCCTCACCCAGGGCGGCCACACCCGTCACCTGTCCACCCGCCGACCGCAGCACGGTGTTGTTCCAGTGGACCAGCCTGCGTTCGCCAGAACGGGTGAGGATTTCGTTGTCGTAGTGCCAGGCCGAGGGTCGATCCGCCAGCACATCGGCGAACACATCACGCACATCCGCCAGCTCCGGTGGCAGAAACAGCGAGAACCAGCTTTGCCCGAAGACCTCCTCGCGCCGCCACCCGGTTAGGCGCAACAGGTAGTCGTTGCAGTAGGTGATGCGACCTTCGCAATCGAGCATCAACGAGATCATCTCGACCTTGTCGAGCATGTCGTTGAAGCGCCGATCACTTTCGTGCAACTCTTCTTCGGCGCGTTTTTCCTTGGTGACGTCCTGGATGGTGTTGAACCAGCGGCTTTGTTCACCACGGCCTGCCTCGTCTTCGAGGGGCTCCATCACCTGCCGCAAGTGCAGCAGTTCGCCATCTGCGCGCAGCACTCGGTAGGTGAAATCCAGGCGAGCCCCCTGGTGCGCGGCCTGCAGCGCATGTTGGCGGAACATTTCGCGGTCTTGCGGGTGCACCAGCGCCAGCCAATCACGCGCGGACTTTGGCATGGCCTCTTCGGCCAGCCCCAGCATGTCTGGCAGCGTGTCCAGCCAGCTTTCAAAAGCGCCATCGGGTCCGCTGATCACATGGGTGATCTTGGCCAGTGCCTGCGCCCTTCGCAGGCTGGCCTTGTTGGCGCGCAGCGCGTCCATGGCACGCTGGCGCTCGAACACTTCCACCTGCAGTTGTTCGGCGTGTTTCTGGATCTCGATGTACAGGCTGCCGTTTTCGTAGATGCGGCCCACCTGGGCCCCCAGGATGGCCAGGACTTTTTCGTCGTCGGCACTGAACACATCCTCGCCCTGCTTGTTGGCCAGGCAGATCCAGCCATAGGAAAACGAGAGCGAGGTGATGGGCGCAATCAACCCCGTATGCAGTGGCGGGTAGCCCGCAGGCAGGCCGATCTCGCTCGGGTCTCCGCTTTCATTGGCCAGGCGCTGCGAGCGGCGTGCGGCACGCAACTGCCCCAGAAGGCCATGCGAAACCACCGGCAGGTCCAGCAGCCCAGTCAGCGCGGGCTCGATGCCACTGGTGCAGGTAATGGAGGCATCGCCTTGCTTGCGCACCACACCCAGCACCGCATACTGCGCCCCCACCAGCTCGCGTGCGCCACGGCACACATTGGCCAGCAGCACCTGCGGGTCCCGCTCGGAGGCCAGCTGCAGGTTCAGATCGGTCAACGCCGCCAAGCGCCGGTTCATGGCTTCCAGCTCGGCGATGTTGCCCGTGAGCTTGTCTGTCATGAGTTTCAGGTGCAGCGTCTGAAAACTGTGCTCCAGCGGATGGAAGGGCTGCGGCGGCACCTGCGACAAGGCCTGTTCAATGGCCGAGATGATGTCCTGCGGCTCGCAGGGCTTGACCAGCACCTGCGTCACCCCGCAGGCCAGTGCCAGGTTGCGGGCCTCCTGCTCGCGGTAGTGTGCGCTGTAGAAGATCACCTGCGTTGCGGCCAATTGTTGGTCGGCCCGCAGCTGGCGCACAAATTCGTAGCCGTCCATCGTCGGCATCAGGATGTCGGAAATCACCAGATCGGGATGCTCGGCACGCACGAGGGCCAGCGCCTCGGCACCGTCTGAGGCCTCCAGGGCCTGGTGGCCACTGTGCCCGATGAGCGTGACCACCAGCGCACGGTTGGCCGGAAGGTCATCGACAACAAGGATCTTGGCCATGCTACCCCGGGGACCAATGTGAGGCCGTGCCCGGCGGCGCACAGGACGACGAGCCCAGAAACGCCTCGACCTGGCTCACGAAGGTTTCTGGCGTGATGGGCTTGGACAGGTGCTCGTCAAAACCGACTTCAAGCGCCTTCTCGCGGTCGCCCGGCATGGAAAAAGCGGTCACCGCCACCAACGGCACCACACGCCATGTGGGGTGCGAGCGCAGGCTTTGTGCCACCTCATACCCATTCATCACAGGCATTTGCAGATCGCACAGGATCAGGTCGGGCCCTTCGGCCAGCGCCAGCCCCAGGCCTAGCGCACCGTTTTCGGCCAGCAGCACGCGGTGTCCTGCGTTTTCGAGCAGATAGGTGACGAGCAGCCGACTCGCGTCATCGTCTTCAATAACCAGGATCGTGGCTTTCATGGGCTGGTCTCCTGAAATTTCACCGTGAAGGTGCTGCCCTGCCCCTCGGTGCTTTCCAAGCCCACGCTTCCCCCCAGGGCCTCGGCAAGCTTGCGGCTCAGGTGCAGCCCGAGGCCGGTGCCTTCGTGGTGGCGCCGGTCGGCGCTTTCGCCCCTGGAGAAGGCCTCGAAGAGCCGCGATTGCTCCTGCAAGGGAATGCCGGGCCCGGTATCGCGCACCGACACCTGCACGGTGCGCCCTTGGGACGCGGGAGTTTCCTCCAGCACCACATCGACACGCCCCTGTGGCGTGAACTTGATGGCATTGCCCACCAGGTTGATCAGTATCTGGCTGAAAGCCCGGCGGTCGGTGTGCAACTGCACCGCCTGGGCGGGGGCCTGTACGTTGAACACCAGCCCCTTGCGCACGGCCTCCGGCTCCAGCGTGGCGGCGACCTCTGCCACGATGCCGCGGCAATCGAGTGCCTCGACGTGGAGCGACACCTTGTTGGCGCTGAGCTTGGCCACATCGAGCAAGTCGTTGATGAGCGAGAGCAGGTGCCGCGCCCCCGTCTGCACGATGCGCAACTGCTTGTCCTGCTCAGGGTTGAGCGGCCCCGGCAACTGCATCAGCAAGGTGCCCGTGAAACCGATGATGGCGTTGAGCGGGGTTCGCAGTTCGTGGGACATGCTGGCCAGAAAGCGGTCTTTGACCAAGGCCGCATTTTCAAGCTCCAGGTTCTTGTCGCGCAAGGCCCGTTCGATCCGTTTGCGCTCGGTCACATCACGGATCGCGCTGGAGACAAACAGGCCTTCTTCCGTCTCCAGCGGGCTCAGGCTGATCTCGACCGGAAACTCGGAACCATCCTTGCGCAGGCCATACAGATCAAGGCCCGCGCCCATCGAGCGGGAGCGTGGTTCCGCAAAAAAACGGTGGCGATGTTCGGGGTGCCGGCCGCTGAAGCGCTCGGGCACCAGCAGCTCAATCTTCTGGCCCAGGAGTTCGTCGCGGCTCCAGCCAAACAGTTTCACGGCCTGCGAATTGACCAGCACAATGCGGCCCTCCCGGTCGACGATGACCATCGCGTCCGGCGCGGCTTCCAGCAGGTCCTTGAACTTCTGGTCGGCCCGCTTGCGGTCGGTGATGTCGCGGATGGCACTCATCACCATCGCGCCTTCTTCGGTGTGGATCGGGCTCAGGCTGATCTCCACCGGAAATTCCCCACCGTCCTTGCGCAGGCCAAACAACTCCAGCCCCGCCCCCATGGTGCGGGTGCGCGGTGCTCCGAAGAAACCGCTGCGGTGCCCCAGGTGTGCACCCCGGTAGCGGTGAGGCAACAGCACCTCCACCGCCTGCCCCAGCAATTCGGCCCTTTCGTAGCCAAACACGCGCTCGGCCTGGGAGTTCACCAGGACGATGCGGCCCGTCACGTTGACCATCACGATCGCGTCGGGGGTGGATTCGAGCAGGTCACGAAACCGCGCCTCGAGCAGCTTGGCCTCGCGCTGGACCTTGAGCTGGGTGACATCCTTCTTGCTCGACAGAAAGTACAGCAGTTGGCCGGCCTCGTCGTACACAGCCTTGGTGGACACGTTGACGTGCACCAGCGAACCATCCTTGCGACGGCGCACCGACTCATGCACGGTGGTCAAGCCACGCAGGGCCTCCGCGCGGATGTCCGCTTCCTCATGGGACCGGTCCTCGGGAACAATGAGATCAATGAGGGGTCTGCCCTGCGCTTCTGCAGCCGCATAGCCAAAGATCGCTTCGGCAGCGGGGTTCCAGTTGAGCACCGTGCCCTCGGGCGACAGCACCAGCAGCGCATCGGGGTTTTGCTCCCAATATGCGGCAGAAAAATCAGACGCCATGCAGCCCTCCCTGTAGGGACCACCCCCACCTGCATCCCTTTGTAGTGTGTGCGTGCGGATGCAAGCCCCTGCCATCACCAGCCCTGGTCCATGGCTGGCCTCATATTAGGCGGGAAGTCTCCAGATTGCCAACATTCAAATGCCAAGGAGACCCCCTGGCGGCAACGCCAGGGTCGGCACGGCTGCGGGGCCTGCTGCGCATCGGCATGGCCATAAAAAAAGCCCCTGTTCCGCCATGGGAACAGGGGCTTTGTGGGATGCGCAAGCGTTGGTGCAGGTTTACATGTGATCGATCATTACTTGGCCAAAACCCGAACAGCTCACCTGGGTGGCGCCGTCCATGAGGCGGGCGAAGTCGTAGGTCACCTTCTTGGAGGCAATCGACTTCTCCAGCGAACTGATGATCAAGTTGGCCGCTTCAATCCAGCCCATGTGGCGCAGCATCATTTCGGCAGAGAGAATCTCGGAGCCGGGGTTCACGTAGTCCTTGCCTGCGTACTTCGGGGCCGTGCCATGCGTGGCTTCAAAACAGGCCACGGAGTCAGACATGTTGGCGCCAGGCGCAATGCCGATACCGCCCACTTGCGCTGCGAGCGCATCGGAGATGTAGTCACCATTGAGGTTGAGCGTGGCCACCACCGAGTATTCGGCGGGACGCAGCAGGATCTGCTGCAGGAAGGCATCGGCGATGCTGTCCTTGATGGTGATTTCCTTGCCGGTCTTGGGATTCTTCAGGCGGCACCATGGGCCGCCGTCAATCAGCTCGGCGCCAAATTCCTTCTGCGCCAAGGCGTAGGCCCAATCGCGGAAGCCACCTTCGGTGTACTTCATGATGTTGCCCTTGTGCACGATGGTCACGCTGGGCTTGTCGTTGTCGATGGCGTACTGGATGGCCTTGCGCACCAGGCGCTCCGTGCCCTCGATGGAAACAGGCTTGACGCCGATGCCCGAGGTGTTGGGAAAACGGATTTTCTTCACGCCCATTTCATCCTGCAGGAACTTGATGAGCTTCCTGGCCTTGTCGGATTCGGCTTCGAACTCGATGCCGGCGTAGATGTCTTCCGAGTTCTCGCGGAAGATCACCATGTTGGTCTTCTCGGGCTCCTTGAGCGGCGATGGCACGCCCTTGAAATACTGCACGGGGCGCAGGCAGACATATAGATCCAGCTCCTGGCGCAAGGCGACGTTCAACGAGCGGATGCCGCCGCCCACGGGCGTGGTCAGTGGGCCCTTGATCGACACCACATACTCGCGCAGCACCTGCAGGGTTTCTTCCGGCAGCCAGACATCGGGGCCGTAGACCTTGGTCGATTTCTCGCCCGCATAGACCTCCATCCAGCGGATCTTTTTCTTGCCGCCATAGGCCTTGGCCACGGCGGCATCCACCACCTTGATCATCACGGGCGTGATGTCCAGGCCGGTGCCGTCGCCTTCGATGAAGGGGATGATGGGCTCGTCCGGCACATTCAGGGACATGTCGGCATTGACGGTGATTTTCTGGCCTTCAGCAGGCACCAAAATGTGCTGGTAGGTGGTCATGGGTGAGATGTCTCCTGTGTGCGCCAAAACGGATTCGGCAGATACGGCAAAGCAGTGTGGTTTCGAACCATTCTAATGACAAAAATTTTCGCCCAAGCCCCTGTCAACGCACCGCGCGCTGCTATCGTTGCGAGTGGAGCCGTACGGTTTTCGTGCGGCCCTCAACCCTTCGTTCACACTGGAAACGGCATATATGAAAAAACTCCTCGCTGTCCTCGTGGCCGGTCTGTTCACCGCTGGTGCTTTTGCACAGGCGCCTGCAGCCGCTCCTGCCCCCGCCACTGCACCCGCAGCCGCCCCCATGGCTGCCCAGGCTCCTGCACCGGTAGCCAAGACCAAGGCAACCAAGACCGCCAAGAAGAAGACCACCAAAAAGGTCGCCAAGAAAAAGACGGCCCACAAAGCCGCCTGAACCCGGGAACAGAGACATGGTTGAGGCCTCCAACCTCCTCCCAGGTCCCCGTTGATTCAAAATCGCCCGCAGCTGCGGGCTTTTTTATGGGCAGGGCCGCGCTGCGAACTTTCCGCCCGCCATGCAATCAGCCCATCGTGTTCGTATCCGTGTTGATCAGAAAGCCTCTCCCATGACCGCCTTTCGCGCCGCCCCGCCCCCCACCACCGGGACCACACGCCTCGAGCGTCTGGACTGCCTTGCCCGCCGCGCCACCTGCGCCCTGGGTTTGGCCATGCTGGCCGGACTCACGCTGCCCGCAGTGGCCACGGCCCAGGAAGGGCCACAACTGAACCTGCAGCGGATCGAACTCACCGCAGGCATGCACCGCATCGACGCCCAGGTGGCCCAGGCACCCCAGGAGCGCCAGACTGGCCTGATGTTTCGCAAGGAGATGCCACAGCACGAGGGCATGCTGTTCGTGTTCGAGCAAGCTTCGCAGCAGTGCTTCTGGATGAAAAACACGCTGCTCCCGCTCACGGCCGCTTTCGTGGCGGATGACGGCACCATCGTGAACCTGGAGGACATGAAGCCCCAGACGCTGGACTCGCACTGTTCCACCAAGCCCGTGCGCTACGTGCTGGAGATGAACCAGGGCTGGTTTGCCAAGAAGGGCATCAAGGCCGGCACCAAGCTCGCAGGCGCGCCGTTCATCCGCAAATAACAGGGCCAAGCCGGGCCTTGTTTGCTATATTTTTAATAGCAATTACCGCTTGATAATCAAGCGCTAGCAGCCCATGGGGCTTGAAAATCGATTGAACAATCGAACCTCCCAACAAAAAACGGCCCGAGGGCCGTTTTTTGTTGGTTCGCCAGCTGGTTCACCCAGCGGGCCCGCCGTGCATCAGGCGAAGTTGGCTTCCGCAAACTTCCAGTTCACCAGGCTTGAGAGGAAGGTCTCGACGAACTTGGGGCGCATGTTGCGGTAGTCGATGTAATACGCGTGTTCCCACACGTCCACGGTCAGCAGCGCCTTGTCGGCGGTGGTCAGCGGCGTGCCGGCGGCGCCGGTGTTGACGATGTCCACGCTGCCGTCAGCCTTCTTCACCAGCCAGGTCCAGCCCGAACCGAAGTTGCCCACGGCGCTCTTCACAAACGCTTCCTTGAAGGCGGCGTAGCTGCCCCACTTGGCGTTGATGGCCGCAGCCAGCGCGCCGGATGGCTCACCGCCACCTTGGGGAGCCATGCAGTTCCAGAAGAACGTGTGGTTCCAGATCTGGGCCGCGTTGTTGTAGATGCCGCCGCTCGACTTCTTGACGATCTCTTCGAGCGTCATGGCTTCAAACTCAGTGCCCTTTTGCAGGTTGTTCAGGTTCACCACGTACGCGTTGTGGTGCTTGCCGTGGTGGTACTCCAGAGTCTCCTGGCTGTAGTTCGGCGCCAGGGCATCGATGGCGTAGGGCAGCGGGGGAAGGGTATGTTCCATGGTGGTGTTTCCTTGTGGTTTGAAATTCCGGGATGCCATCTGCAACGCTTTCTTTCCTGAGCAATGCAGTCGGACACAGCGCGAAGGGGGCATTGTAGGAACATCAGCAGACCTGTGCAGCGTGAGGCCACCCAGATCCGGCCCGCAGCACCACAAACCGCCGCTGTCCTACAGCAACAAGCCCACCCGACGGCATCAAGACATCACAGCAGGCGCGGCTGGGCCACCGTCATGTCCACCACGCCGTCGGCCAGTGTTGCGCGCAGGGCATCGCCAGGGTGGGCCTGGCGCACGCTGGTCACGGCCTGGCCCTCGGTGTCGGTCAGCAGGGCATAGCCGCGCTGCAGCACCAGGCGCGGGTCCAGCAGATCCAGCCGCAGGGCCGCACGGTCCAGACGCTCGGCCTGCTGCACCAGGCGCCGCTGCATTTTTTGAGGCAAATCGGCCTCCAGCGCTTTCTGTGATTGCGCAAGCCGCTGCAATTTTAATAGCACTCCGTGGCGCATGCGCTGGGCCAGGCGCGCCAGCTGCATTTGCTCGCGGGCCACCAGGCCCGACGGGCGGCCCAGCCGCGCCGCGGCCTGGTCCAGCCGCTGGTGCCGTGCGTCGAGCTGGCGCTGCACACCGTCGCTGATGCGTCCAGCCAGCAGCCCCAGCGCACCCAGCCACACATCGCGGGGCTGGGCCACCAGCTCCGCGGCGGCGGTGGGCGTGGGCGCCCGCAGGTCGGCGCAGAAGTCGGCGATGGTGAAGTCGGTTTCGTGCCCCACGCCACACACCAGCGGCACCGGGCTTTGCACGATGGTGCGGGCCAGTTGCTCGTCATTGAAGGCCCAGAGGTCTTCGATGGAACCGCCCCCCCGCACCAGCAGGATCACGTCGATGGGCGGATTTTTGGCAAAATCAGCCCCTGGCGCTTGTCCAGCTTGCGCGAGCAGATACACTTTTGATAGCGCAGCCACCAGCGCAGCAGGCGCTGCAGCCCCCTGCACTTGCGCAGGCACCAGCACCACCGGAATGTGGGGCACGCGCCGGCGCAGCGCGGTGACCACATCGTGCAGGGCCGCCGCCCCGGTGGACGTGACCAGGCCAATGCCACGCGGCTGCAAAGGCAACGGGCGCTTTCGGGCGTTGTCAAAAAGTCCTTCAGCGTCCAGTTGGGCCTTCAGGCGCAGAAACTGCTCAAACAGCGCGCCCTGCCCGGCCCGCTGCATGCTTTCCACAATGAACTGAAGATCGCCGCGCGCTTCGTACACCCCCAGACGCCCCCGCACTTCCACCAATTCGCCATCGCGCGGCGAAAAGTCAAGCAGGCCGGCGGCACGGCGAAACATGGCGCAGCGCAATTGGCCGTTGGCGTCCTTGACCGAAAAGTAGCAATGCCCGCTGGATGCGCGCGAGAAGCCCGTAATCTCGCCGCGCACCGCGACAGGATTGAAGCGCGCCTCCAGAGCATCAGCAATGGCGCGGCACAGCGCGCCAACCTCCCACACACGGGGCGCCACTGCTGGGCCTGGGCGCTCAGACATTAGAAACGGCGGGCGTTTGCGCCCCATTGGAAGCCGGAGTACTCCACAGAATCAGGCCAGCGGAGGGGCTCGACATCGGCACGTTACAAATGGGCTGCAAAACACGAGCGCACGTGCAAGTTATTGATTTATATGGTTTTTTCACTGCACAATTTTTCATCAATCTGTTGCAAGCACGGCGGGACGCCACTTTGCGGGGTTGCAGAACCGGGTTGCCCACAAAGTTATCCACAGTTTTTGTGGGTGAGCAGACGGGGCAGTGGCGCGCACAGCAACGTAACGGTTTGTGACGAAGTGGGCCCTGCAAGCTGGGCCATAATCGCCGATTGCTTTCATCTGCGCGGAGAGAGATTTGCTGTCCATCATACAAGCCGCAGGCTGGCCCATCTGGCCCCTGATTGCGTGTTCCATCCTGGGAATGGCGCTGGTTTTCGAACGCTTTGTGGCCCTCAAAACGGCCCGTGTCGCCCCCCCCAAACTGCTCGATGAAGCGATCACGGTCTCATCCAAGGCCGTACCCACCCCCGACGTCGTGAACCAGCTGGCGCAAAACTCCGCCCTGGGCGAGGTGCTGGCCAGTGGCCTGCGCACGCTCAACAGCAACCCCCAGTGCAGCGAGACCGACCTGCGCGCCGCCATGGAAGGCGCCGGGCGCGCCGTGGCCCACCGGCTGGAGAAGTACCTGGCGGCCCTGGCTACCATCGCCTCGGCCGCGCCGCTGCTGGGCCTGTTGGGCACGGTGATCGGCATGATCGAGATCTTCGGCTCCCAATCCGGCAGCGGTGGCGTGGGCCAGGCCATGGGTGGCGGCAATCCGGCCCAGCTGGCACATGGCATTTCGGTGGCGCTGTACAACACGGCGTTCGGACTGATCGTGGCCATTCCGGCGCTGATCTTCTGGCGCTACTTCCGCGCCCGGGTGGATGCCTACCTGCTCACCCTGGAATTGGCGTCGGAACAATTCGTCCGCCACATCCTGCGTCTGCGCAAAGCCAAATAAGCTCCATGAACTTCCGCCCCCGCGCCAAGGAAGAGCCGGAGATCAACCTGATCCCGTTCATCGACGTGCTGCTGGTGATCCTCATCTTTCTGATGCTGACCACCACCTACAGCAAGTTCACCGAGCTGCAGCTCACGCTGCCCGTGGCCGATGCCGAGCAGCAGCGCGACCACCCGAAGGAAGTCATCGTGTCCGTGGCCGCCGACGGGCGCTATGCCGTCAACAAGGCGGGCGTGGACGGCAAGAGCGTGGATGCAATTGCGCAGGCCTTGCGCAGCGCCGCCAGCGCGGGCCCGGGCAGCGTGGTCATCATCAGTGCCGATGCGATGGCGCCGCACCAGTCCGTGGTTTCGGTGATGGAGGCCGCGCGCCGCGTGGGCCTCACGCAGATCACGTTTGCCACGCAGTCGTCGGCCGCGGCGCGCAGCACCAGCCGCTGACACGGCATGGCTGCCCCCGGGCCGCAGCCGCCCTCACCCTCTTCGTCAGCCGCAGCACGCGACACCGTTTTACCCCAGGCCACGGGGTTGCAAAAGACCTGGCAAACGCGCGGCCCGGTCGCTTTGGCACTGTGGCCGGTCTCGCTGGCGTACCGAACATTGGTAGGCATCCGACACGCTCTTTATCGCATGGGCATGCTGAAGGCGGAACACCCAGGCCGCCCCGTCATCGTCGTGGGCAATGTGATTGCCGGAGGCGCTGGAAAAACCCCCGTGGTCATTGCCCTTGTCCAGCACCTGCAAGGCCTGGGCCTGCGCCCCGGCGTGGTTTCGCGCGGCTATGGCCGCAGCACCACCGACTGCCGCGCGGTAGCGCCCGACAGCCCGGCCCGCGAGGTGGGCGATGAACCCGCCCTCATCGCGCGCAGCTGTGGCGTGCCCGTGTTTGTTGCGCCCCACCGCATCACCGCCGCCCGCGCCCTGCGGGCTGCTTCCCCCGACACCGACGTGATCGTGTGCGACGACGGCCTACAACACCTGGCCTTGTCACGCGACCTGGAGGTCTGCATCTTCAACGAACAGGGCGTGGGCAACGGCTTCCTGCTGCCGGCGGGGCCCCTGCGTGAGCCCTGGCCACGCGCGGTGGATTTTGTGCTGCATGCAGGGGGTCTGCCGCCTGGAAGCGACCCCGCCCATGCCTACGGCCTCAAGCGCCGTCTGGCCCCCTACGCCCTGCGTGCGGACGGCACCCGGGTACCGCTGTCTGACCTGCACGGCCAGCCGCTGCACGCCGTGGCGGCCGTGGCACGCCCCGAAGTGTTCTTTGCCATGCTGCAGTCCGAGGCACTGCAACTGGCACACACGGAGGCCTTGCCAGATCACTACAATTTTGATAGCTGGAACCGTAATCCTGAAAAGCGCTACACGCTTGTTTGCACAGAAAAAGATGCCGTCAAGCTCTGGCGGTACCATCCGGACGCACTGGCCGTGCCCCTGCAATTGCAGATTGAACCGGCTTTTTTTGCGGCGCTGGATGCGCGGCTGCAGGCCTTGGGCGTCCGCAGCCATTGACGATTCACCGCCCGGGCCGCCGCTATCATCCCAGCCTGCCTGAACGAACCTCCTGGAAAGCGCTGTCACCATGGATCCCAAACTGCTTGAACTGCTGGTCTGCCCCGTCACCAAAGGCCCGCTGACCTACGACCGCGATGCCCAGGAACTGGTCTCCCGCAGCGCCCGCCTGGCCTATCCGGTGCGGGATGGCATCCCGGTGTTGCTCGAAAACGAAGCCCGCACGCTCACCGACGAGGAACTGGAGCAGTGAGCAGCGCAGGCGCAGCCCCCATCGCTCCAGGCGTTGCGGCGGCGGGCAGCCACTTCACGGTGCTGATCCCGGCCCGCATGGCATCCAGCCGCCTGCCCGACAAACCCCTGGCCGATATCGCAGGCCTGCCCATGGTGGTGCGGGTGGCCCAGCGTGCCGCCCAGAGCGCGGCAGCCCGCGTGGTGGTGGCCGCCGATGACCCCCGCATCCTGCAGGCATGCGCCGCCCATGGCGTGCAAGCGATACTGACCCGCGCTGACCACCCCAGCGGCAGCGACCGCCTGGCCGAGGCCTGCACACAACTGGGCCTGGACGGGGACGACGTGGTCGTCAACGTGCAAGGCGATGAACCCCTGATGGATCCCGGCCTCATCAACGCCGTCGCGGCCTTGCTGCCTGCCCGCGCTGAGGCCAGCATGGGCACCGCAGCCCACGCCATTGCATCCCTGGCCGACTACACCAACCCCAATGTGGTGAAAGTGGTGCTCGACGCGCGCGGCCTGGCGCACTACTTCAGCCGGGCGCCCATCCCTTTTGCGCGTGATCATGTGGGTTCGCCCTGGTGGCAAGGCGCTGCACACGCGGCGGCACCCGGCGTGGCGGCCCTAGCGGGGTTTGTGCCATTGCGGCATGTGGGCATCTACAGCTATCGCGCAGGCTTCCTTCGGGAATTTCCGACCC
Organism: Acidovorax sp. Root275; assembly: GCF_001428965.1. NCBI lineage: Bacteria > Pseudomonadati > Pseudomonadota > Betaproteobacteria > Burkholderiales > Comamonadaceae > Acidovorax > Acidovorax sp. Root275. The sequence goes on from NZ_LMJH01000001.1 coordinate 1,441,746, forward strand.
TGGCGCCCGCCCCCACCGAGGCGGTGGAAGCGCTGGAGCAACTGCGCGCGCTGTGGCACGGCCACCGCATTGCGGTGCACCTGGCAGAAACCGCCCCGGGCCCGGGTGTGGACACGCCCGAAGACCTGGAGCGGGTGCGCGGCCTTTTTCGCTGAGGTGGCGCCCGGCTGCGTGTGATGCACCTGCCAGCTCCATGCAGCGGCTCTCCACGCTGCGGCACCCTTGCCAAAACCGGTGCAGGGTGTAAGTCAGCGCAAGGAGTCGCATGCTATCCTCGCCCGCAACGAGAGCACCGCATCCCGGGCGCACAGAACGGCTTCAGGCGCCCTTCGAACGTCCCCGCCAGCGGCGCCAACCGATTTCTAACCTTCGAGGACTTCCATGAGACTGATTCTGTTGGGCGCGCCTGGCGCCGGAAAGGGCACGCAAGCCACATTCATCTGCCAGAAGTACGGCATCCCGCAAATCTCCACCGGCGACATGCTGCGCGCCGCCGTCAAGGCTGGCACGCCTCTGGGCCTGCAGGCCAAGGCCGTGATGGATTCGGGTGCCCTGGTCAGTGACGACATCATCATCGGTCTTGTGAAGGAACGCATCACGCAGCCCGACTGCGCACAGGGGTTCCTGTTCGACGGTTTTCCGCGCACCATTCCCCAGGCAGACGCCATGAAGGCGGCCGGTGTCAAGCTCGACTACGTGCTCGAAATCGATGTGCCTTTTGACGCCATCATCGAACGCATGAGCGGCCGCCGCTCGCACCCTGCCAGCGGCCGCACCTACCACGTCAAGTTCAACCCACCCAAGGTGGAAGGCAAGGACGACGTGACGGGCGAAGAACTGATCCAGCGCGAGGACGACAAGGAAGAAACCGTCAAGAAGCGCCTGCAGGTCTACAGCGACCAAACACGCCCGCTGGTGGACTACTACAGCAACTGGGCCAAGGCCGAGCCTGAGGTTGCACCCAAGTACCGCGCCATCAGCGGCACGGGCAGCGTAGACGAAATCACGGCACGCGCGCTGCAGGCACTCGCCAGCTGACGCGTGGGGCACACGCCCCCGAAACCAGCGACGCCCAGGCACCCCGGGCGTCGCTTTTTTTATGCGGCGAAGGCAACCGCTTCAGGGCTTCCATCTGGAAGCCAGGCCATCCTGGTTATTCAGGCTGGGCTGGAGCGCAATCCGTAGGTCTTGCCATCCACAAACAGATACTCCGCCCGCAGCACCGCATCGCCCTTCTCTTCACGCAGGGTAAAGCCCACCACCGATACCACCGCGCCGGTTTTGATCTCCTGCACCTGCCAGGCCTGCATGCGGGTCAGGGGCGCCAGTTCGACCTCCCAGCGGCGGTCTTTGCGGTTGGGCAACACCGCCTTGGCCAGCAGGGCCTTGCCGTCCACGGGGGAGGTCTGGGCCGGCACCACGCGCTGGGCCAGATCCACAGGCAGCTTCAGTTCGGCAGGTATCTCCAGTTCCAGCTCGGCATGCGGGTTTTGCCAGCGCACCTTGAGTACCTTACCTTCCAGATAGATGGGACGCTCAGGATCAAAACTGCTCCAGCCGTGGTGGGCGTGCACCCCCAGCGGAACGGCGGAGGCGGCCAGGAGCACGTGGCGGCGTTGCAGGTGGGTCATCGATTCTCCCCTTGTCGTGTCGATCAGAGATAGGCAATCCAGCGGCCACAGACCACCACAGCCAGCCAGATCATGGTGGAACCCAGCATCTGCACCCGGGCCAGACCGTCCAGGCGCGCCAGCGAACCCCGCCCATGGAACCACGCGGCGTTGCAGCCTGCAAGCATTAACAGCAGCATCTTCAAGGTGAATGCGCGGCTGGCGAGCAGTTCGGCAGGCTGCGTGGCAAACATCAAGAGACCCGACGCAGCCGCCAGTCCAAAACCACACAACGCCAGCGACAGGCTGAGCCGCGCAAGGTCCTTGACGGGCAATGCCGCCCCGAGACCAAACACCCGCAGCTCCAGCAAGACCAGATTGCCCAGCAGCAAGGCAATGCCCACGATGTGCACCACCTCCAGCGCCGGGTAGGCCCACGCATGGGTCTTGAGGGCAGCAAAAAACATCGGGGCGGCCTTGTTTCTCAGTGCAGCAGTTCCAGCATCAGCGAGATCCTGGCTTTCAAGGGCGAGAGTCCTCTGGAGTCGGGCAACGCATCCCCCGGCTTGGGCAGCACCTGCCCCTCGGGGCAACGTGTGGACCGCACCACCCGCACACCCACATCCTGTGCACGCAGCAACGCGGCCTCCAGAGCGTGGTGGATGGTGCCATTGCCCGTACAGGCCACCACCAGCCCCTGGACCCCATCACGCACCAGCGCATCCACCATGGCGCCCGATGCGCCAGCGTGGCTGACGAGCACTTCCACGCGGGGCCAGGCAAAGGAGGATGCTCTATTTTTAATAGCATTAAATGCAGATTTACCAAGCGCTGGCGGCCAATCCTGCACCAGGCGGGGAATCCCCTCCTCCACCCAGCCCAAAGGGCCAGCCTCGCCCGAGTTGAACGCATGCACCCGGTAGGGGTGCACCTTCTGAACCTGCCGCGCCCCATGGATTTCCCCAGCGGCCACCACCAGCACACTCCGTGCACCGGGTGTAACCGCCACGGCAACAGCATCCAGAAGATTCTGCGGGCCGTCGGGCGTGAGCGCTGTCGCTGGGCGCATGGCGCAGGTCAGCACCACGGGTTTCGCCCGGGTATCCAGCACTTCGTGCAGGAACCAAGCCGTCTCCTCCAGGGTGTCGGTTCCGTGGGTAATGACTACACCACGCACCTCCGGATCTTCCAGGTGGTGTGCGCAGCGCAGCGCCAGCGCATGCCACACCTGGCCATCCATGTCCTTGCTGTCGATCTGGGCCACCTGCTCCGCCACCAGCCCGCCCTGCGCCGCCTGTTGCAATCCGGGAACGGCCGCAAGCAGTTGCTCAACGCCCACCTGTGCAGCGGTGTAACCAATGTTGTCACCAGCCTGCGCGGATGTGCCCGCAATGGTTCCCCCGGTGCCCAAAACTACAATTTTTTGCCCACTCACTTGCGTACTCCGAAAAACTGGTGAAAAATACAGTTACTGGATTAAAAAACAGTTGTCCTTCACTGTAGCCGCCTCCACCGGAAACCACCATGCTCGACAACCCGAAACTCACCGCCCGCCAGCAACAGATTCTGGATCTCATCCAGACGGCCATTGCACGCACTGGTGCGCCTCCCACCCGCGCAGAAATCGCGGCCGAACTGGGGTTCAAGTCGGCCAATGCGGCCGAAGAGCATCTGCAGGCATTGGCACGCAAGGGCGTGATCGAACTGGTCAGCGGCACATCCCGTGGCATCCGTCTGCGCAGCGACACGGTGCGCTCCATCAATGCAGCACGTGGCAGCCAGTTCAACCTACCCATTCCCGGGCTTTCACAGCTGGTTCTGCCTTTGGTGGGACGCGTGGCGGCGGGCTCGCCCATTCTCGCGCAGGAACACGTTGACCAGACCTACAGTGTGGAAAACAGCCTTTTCCATCACAAGCCCGATTACCTGCTCAAAGTGCGCGGCATGTCCATGCGCGATGCCGGCATCATGGATGGCGACCTGCTGGCCGTGCAGTCCACCCGTGAAGCCCGCAACGGCCAGATCATCGTGGCCCGCCTGGGAGACGACGTGACGGTCAAGCGCCTGCGTCGCACCGCCACGGCCATCGAATTGCTGCCCGAAAACCCAGATTACCCGGTCATCGTGGTGCAGCCTGGCGAACCGTTCGAGATCGAAGGTCTCGCGGTCGGACTCATCCGCAACACCATGCTGATGTAGCCACAGCGCTCCATCACATTCATTCCCTAGTTAGCTGCCGCACTGCAGGTGGCGGGCGTTTGGTGTACCGGTAAAACAGGTACGCCAGCCCTGCGGTGCCGGTTCGATTTGCAATCCTGCCTATGTCCAACCCCCGACCTTCGGAGTTTTCACATGGGAATTGCCTTGACCACCTTTTCTGCACTCTCCACCCCACTGCGCTCACTGACCCGCTGGCTCCATCACGCAAGCCCTCTCAAAATGCAGTCTGCGGCAGACTCATCCACAGCCGATGCCCATCCCGAAGATGCGGCCCGGGGCAGCAGCCACAGTGATGCAGGCACCCGCAAGCCCCACCAACGCCCCGCGGGCATCCCGCACCAGCGCCCGCTGCGTGGCAATTGGCCTTTTACGGTCAATCCTCAGACACCGCCCACCGAAGCCCCAACTCGACTGGCAACCACCAGCGGCGGAGTGTTCACGTCTTCGCCTGCGACCACCCGCAACCCCTGTGGATCACCGTGGTCGGCAGAAGGCTCTGCCAGCAGGACGGCCAAGGTCCTGCGCCGAGCCCCAGCATCGGGCGGCTCGGGCCGGCTGGTGATCGCTGGCCGCATGGCGGATGTGTGCGCTGAGTTGGACCGAATGGCCGCATCAGAGGCAGCGCTGCAAACCTGTTGAGGCGGCGCCATCTCTCACAACGAGCCATTGATGCCCTCTCATTTCGGGGCCTTCCTTAATGGTTTTAAGCAAAATAGCTCGAGGCGCAGCCACCGCACTCCCCGTCGCATCCCGCCGCATGTGGGCTACTCCGTTGCCCCTGCCAGCATCAGGGACCTGTTTTCGACCTCCTTGAGGCCATGGGTGAACAAGAATACGCACTCGTTCTGGCAGGTGGTGCCAACACTCCGTCACGAAAAGTCCAACACCTTTGATGCGCAAGGAGGCCGCCCGGCGTGATGCAGGCCGCTTCACCAAGGCACAATGTCGGGATGAACATTGTGATTCTCGACGACTACCAGGACGCAGTCCGCAAGCTCCACTGCGCATCCCGGCTCGACGCGTACACCGCCAAGGTCTACACCAATACCGTCAAAGGACTGGGCCAGCTTTCGGTTCGCCTCAAGGACGCTGACATCATCGTTCTGGTGCGGGAGCGCACGCAGATCACCCGGCAACTGGTGGAAAAACTGCCCCGCCTCAAGCTCATCGCGCAAACCGGCAAGATCGGCAACCACATCGATGTGGCAGCCTGTACCGAGCGTGGCATAGCGGTGGCAGAAGGCGTAGGTTCCCCCGTAGCTCCCGCTGAGTTGACATGGGCCCTTGTCATGGCGGCAATGCGCAGGCTGCCACAGTACATCTCCAACCTCAAGCACGGCGCGTGGCAACAATCGGGATTGAAGACAGCTTCCATGCCCGCCAACTTTGGCCTTGGCAACGTGCTGCGTGGCAAAACGCTGGGGATCTGGGGGTATGGCCGCATTGGCCAACTGGTGGCGGGCTATGGACGTGCATTTGGAATGAACGTCCGCATTTGGGGACGCGAAGCCTCACGCGCCCAGGCCCTGACGGATGGCTACCAGGCTGCCACCACGCGCGAAGAGTTTTTCTCGCAATGCGATGTGATCTCGCTGCACCTTCGCTTGAACGATGAAACACGCAGCATCGTTTCTCTCGAAGATCTCTCATGCATGAAGCCCACCGCGCTTTTGGTCAACACCTCGCGGGCCGAGCTGATTGAACCCGACGCACTGATCGCAGCCTTGAACCGGGGTCGCCCCGGCATGGCCGCAGTCGATGTGTTCGAGAGCGAGCCCATCCTCCAGGGTCACGCCCTCCTCCGGCTGGAGAACTGCATTTGCACACCCCATATCGGCTATGTGGAGCAAGACAGCTACGAGCTTTACTTTGGTGCAGCGTTTGACAATGTGGTGAATTTCATCAAAGGCACCCCCACCAACATCGTGAATCCAGGTGCGTTGCAGGTAAGGCGTTGATACAAAGAAATCCCACTGGGCCATTCCGCCATGGGCAAAAAAACCTTGCAGGTGGTTGAGTTCGTCTCGGTTTCGCTTTGCGCTTTGGTGGCCCCCTCTCGTTCAGTCTGTTCTTCGATGAATTCCCGGTTCGGAGTGCTGCGCCAACAAACTGAATAGCTACAGACAAGTGACGCTTCCACAAGCAAAAAGGGCTTCCCGAAGGAAGCCCTTTTGTTTTGGCCCTGCAAGGCACAGAGTGCCTTGCAAGTGAGACCCCTCCAATTACAGAGGGGTCTTCTTGCCGTCCTTGTAGACGTACAGCGTGATCGAGGGGTTCTTCATTTCGCCGTTAGGTTCGAAGGCGATGGCAGAGGTCACACCCTTGAAGTTCGCCTTGGCCAGTTCGTTCACATACACCTTGGGGTCCACCGAGTTGGCGCGCTTCATGGCGTCAACCAGCAGGAACGTGGCATCGTAGGTGTAAGGGCTGTACACCTGGAACTGGTTCGGGTACTTGGCATCGTACTTGGCCTTCCAGGCGGTACCGCCAGGCATCTTGGCCAGCGAGGAACCGCCTTCGGCACAGATCACGTTAGCCAGGGTCTTGGCACCGGCAGCCAGCTTGGCGATTTCAGACGTGCAGACGCCGTCACCACCAAAGTACTTCACATTGCCCATGCCCAGCTGTTCCATCTGGCGCAGCATAGGACCGGCTTGAGGGTCCATACCACCGTAGAACACGGCATCGGGGTTCTTGGACTTGATGGCGGTCAGGATGGCCATGAAGTCAGTGGCCTTGTCGGTCGTGAACTGCTCGTCCACCACCTTCATACCCTTGGCAACAGCGGTCTTCTTGAACACGTCTGCCACACCTTGGCCGTAAGCGGTACGGTCATCGATGATGGCAACGGTCTTCAGCTTGAGCGTATCGACTGCGTAGAACGCCAGACCAGCGCCCAGCGCGTTGTCGTTGGCGATGATACGGAACGTGGTCTTGTAGCCAGGCTTGGTCAGGTTGGGGTTGGTTGCAGCGCCCGTCACCATTGGAATGCCGCAGTCGTTGTAGACCTTGGAAGCAGGAATGGTGGTACCGGAGTTGAGGTGGCCGACAACGCCAGCGACCTTGGAGTCGCACAGCTTTTGTGCAGCGGCCGTGCCCTGCTTTGGATCGGCAGCGTCGTCTTCGGCTTGAAGTTCGAACTTGATCTTCTTGCCGCCGATGGTGACACCTTGAGCATTCAGCTCTTCAATGGCCATGCGGGCGCCATTTTCGTTGTCCTTGCCGTAGTGGGCTTGGGCGCCAGAAACCGGAGCCACATGGCCGATCTTGACCACCTGCTCTTGTGCAGAGGCCACACCAGCAACAGCCGCGATAGCAGCAACCACGGTCAGTTTCAACTTCAATTGCATATCAAATCTCCAGTAAAGATAAACGCTGAGAATCTTCTTGTGTCTCAACGCAGGCGAACATATCGCAATTTACGGGCCAGATCATTAGGGAACACGATTAAACGCGAGAGAAACCACAGGGGAATACCCTGTCATCCCTTTGGCACAGAGGGTGCGCCACTGGCCAACTCATCCGCCACCGCCTCGTACACAGCGTGCCGGACCACGGATTCAATCTCTTCACGCAGCCGCGGCAGCACCGATCGTGTCTGCTCCTGCACCACCGTGGCGATTGCTTCGCGCAAACGTTGATCCAGCACAACATCCACCCGCTGCATGACCCGGTGCACCATGTACTCCTCCATGCCTTCAGGCAGGGGCCGCGTCAACACCGGTTTTGCAGCCACGGCGGCGAAGGGAGCCATAAGAGGCGCAGGCGCCGCCACAACCGCCGCAGCGGGTGCCCGTTGAGCCACAGCAGGGGACGCTGCGTGCACAGGCATGGGAGCAGCTGCAGGCCGTGGCGCGACCACAGCAGGCGGGCGGGCACTGGGCAATGGCGGACTCAATGGACGGGCCGCCGGCTGCGGCGCTGTTGCAAGGGGCCGCGCACTCGACAAGGCGGACGGAGACATGACCGTCGTGCGCAATGGTGCACCCGCTGCAGGTTGCAGGGGCACGGAGTCCGGCACCTGCACCACTTCGGTGAGGGTGGGAATAAAACGTGGAGGGGTTTTGGAAGGAGGCAGTGCCATCAGCCAGCTTTCAGCACAAGGTCGTGGCGGGTGATGGCGTAGCCGCGCGATGCATAGTGGCGCCAGCGCCCCCGGGCCTCGCCACGATCCACTTCATCCTGTGCACTCACCACCTCCACCAGTCGGTCAAACCGGCCAAATCCTTCGGGCACTTCCGTATGCAGGTTCAGCAGCACTTCGTGGTGCGGGGCAGACCGCGCATCGGCAGTCAGCAACACCGGCGACGCGTGGACCAGTTCTTCATCGGCATCGCCCAGGCAATGGGCCACAAAGTCCTGTGGTGCCAGGGCCCAGAGCATGCGATCCAGCACCGCCAGCGTGTCGGGCGGCGCCGCAATCACCAGCCGGGCCCCACTGCGCTGCACCTTGCGGGCGAAGCGGCATGCATAGGCCAGCTTGTCCGGCGCATTGAAGTGAAACGCAACCTCGGTCATCGTACGCTCAGGCAGCCTTGATGCGCACGGAGCGTTTTGCCGCCGCAGGCTTGGAAACCGGCTTGGCACTGGCCTGCCCCAGAAGATAGTGCACAAGAAGTCCCACGGGCCGCCCCGTGGCTCCCTTGGCGGCTCCCCCCTTCCAGGCCGTGCCAGCAATATCCAGGTGTGCCCATGGCAGGTCGCCCACATACTTTTGCAGGAACTTTGCGGCGGTAATGGAGCCCCCCGCACGCCCGGCCACATTGCCCATGTCCGCGAAGTTGCTCTTGAGACCGTCGGCATAGTCGTCGTCCAGCGGCATGCGCCAGCAAGGGTCTTGCGCAGACTCGCCAGCCTCCTGCAGCGCAGATGCAAGGGGATCGTTATTGGCAAACAGCCCACTGCGCACGCCACCCAGCGCAATCACGCAGGCGCCGGTCAACGTGGCGATGTCCACCACGGCGGCAGGCTTGAAACGGGCGGCGTAGGTGAGCGCGTCGCACAACACCAGGCGGCCTTCGGCGTCGGTGTTCAGGATTTCGATGGTCTGTCCGCTCATGCTGGTGACCACGTCACCCGGCTTGACGGCACGGCCATCGGGCATGTTCTCGCAGGCGGGGATCAGCCCCACCACATTGACAGAGGGCTGCAGCTCGCCCAATGCGCGGAACGTTCCCAGCACGCTGGCAGCACCGCACATGTCGAACTTCATTTCGTCCATCTCCGGGGCGGGCTTGATCGAGATACCTCCGGTGTCGAAGGTAATGCCCTTGCCCACCAGCACGATCGGCGCCTGGTCCTTGGCCGCGCCGTTGTAGCGCAATTCAATGAATCGCAGGGGTTCCTCGGAACCCCGTGCCACGGCAAGGAAGGCGCCCATGCCCAACCGGGCCACTTCGGCCGGGCCATGCACCTTGCACTGGATACGGGGCAGCTTGGCCAGGGTCTTGGCCGCATCGGCGAGCAGACTGGGAGTAGCATGGTTGGCCGGGCGATTGCCCCATTCCCGCGCAAACTCCACCCCAGCCACCAGGGCCACACCAGCGTCGAAGTCTTCGCGCACATCTGGTGCGCTATGGACCCCCACCACGCAGCGGCTCAGGCTGCGCGCTTCGACCTTGGTCTTGGTGGTGGTGTAGACATAGCTCACTTCGGCCACAGCTTGCACAGCGGCGCTGACGGATGCGGCTTGCACGACGCCAGCAAAACACAGCACCACCCGCTTGGTTTGCGGCGCCTTGATGGCACCGCCAACCGCCTGCAGCGCCTGGCGCGTGGCGCGGGCAGACCCGTCGCCCAGGCCCACCAGCACCACGCGACGGGCGGCAACAGCAGGCACCTGGTACAGCTGCAGGTGCTTGCCCGCCTTGGTGGCCAGATCTCCGTTCTTGAGCGCCAACGCCGCCAGGGCAGACAGTGCATCCTTGCCAGGCTTGAAGCCCTCAGGCAGCAGAACGACCAACAGGTCGCATTTTTCCGAAGCTGCCGCAGCAAGGTCAAGGGTCTTGAGATCAAAGTTCATAATCGGTGTTTTCCTTTTGAGCGTGCTATGCACTTTGACATGCACGCAAAAGTGCATAGCGCGCTCTTCACCAATGTTATTCGATTCATCCATCCGCAAGGAGCTGGCGCGCAGCTTCGGCGCGACGCTCGTGGTGCTGGTGACCGTGGTCATGACCATGATGCTCATCCGCACCCTGGGACAGGCATCCAAGGGCAGCGTGAGCCCTTCCGATGTGATGCTGGTCATGGGCTTCACCGTCCTTGGGCAGTTGCCCACCATCCTGAGCCTGAGCCTCTTCATCGCCGTGGTTGGCACGCTGTCGCGCATGTACCGCGACAGTGAAATGGTCATCTGGTTTGCCAGTGGCCGTGGCCTCATCAGCCTGCTGCGGCCGCTGCTGCGCTTTGCGTGGCCGGTGATGGTGATCATTGCCGTGCTGTCGCTGCTGGTCTGGCCCTGGGCCAACTCCCAGATCCAGGAACTCAAGACGCGCTACGAACAGCGCAGCGACATCGATCGCATCGCGCCTGGCGAATTCCAGGAATCCTCCAACGGCAGCCGGGTGTTCTTTATTGACAAGGACAGCCCTGACACGCAAGCCGGCAACAACATCTTCATCGCCGCCACCGACGGCGCCCGCGAATCCGTGACCTCTGCACGCAGCGCCCGGCTCGAGACACGGGGCGGCGAACGCATGGCGGTGCTGAGCGAAGGCCAGCGGCTGGAGACCTCGCGCGACAAACCCGGCGTCAAGATCAGCGAGTTCGTCGAATACGGCACCCGCATTGGCTCCGCCCCCGCCGGCTCGGCGGAAGAACTCTCCGTCAAGACCCGCGCCACGCACGAGTTGCTGATGCAACCCTTGCCCGCCTACCGTGCCGAGCTGGGCTGGCGCCTGGGGCTGGCGCTGGCCGCCATCAACTTTGTGGTGCTGGGCTTGGCCGTGGCCAGCGTCAACCCGCGCGCTGCACGCAGCACCAGCCTGGTATTCGCGCTTTTTGCCTTCATCGTGTACTACAACCTCATGACGCTGGGGCAAAGCTGGGTGGGCGCGGGCCGGCTGGGCCTGGTGAGCTTCATGGTGCTGCTGCATGGCGGCATGCTGACGATGACGCTGCTGATCCTGGCTGCGCGCCACAACCACTGGACCGTGCGGCGGCTCTGGCAGCCCAGACCGACCAGGAGCCCTGCATGAAAACCATCCGCCGCCTGATCCACCGCGAAGCCCTGTTTGCCGTCGCCTTTGTCACCGCCGGATTTCTGGCGCTGTTCTTCTTTTTCGACCTGGTGGACGAACTGCGCTGGGTGGGCCGCACCGGCGCCGAGGGTTACCAGCTCTCGCACGCGTTCCTGTTCGTGGTGCTGAGCATTCCCAGCCACCTGTACGAGCTGCTGCCCATTACCGTGCTTATCGGCACCATCTTCGTGATGGCGCGGCTCGCCCAAAGCTCCGAGTTCACCATCATGCGCACCAGCGGCATGGGCCCCTGGCGCGCGTTGCGCACCCTGGTGGCACTGGGCAGTTTTTTTGTGCTGCTGACCTTTGCGGTCGGCGACTACATTGCGCCGCTCACAGACCGCACGGCCCAGCTGGTCAAGGTGCGATACCTGGGGCGCCTGACCACGGGCGCCACCGGCGCCTGGCTCAAGGAGCGCCAGGACGATCACTCCTATGCCGTGAACGTGCGCGCCCTCACGCCCAATGGCGGCATGCTGGACGTGCGCATCTTTGAATTCGATGCCAAGGGCCGGCTGGCATCGCAGACGCGCGCTGCGACAGGCCAGTTTGGGTCAGAAGGGGCATGGAACCTGGAGAATGTAAAGCGCAGCCGGTTTGAACAACGCGGCAGCGACGAGGCGCGTGTGGAGCACCTGGACGCCCCCACCCTGCAATGGCCCACCCGCATCAGCGCCGACATGGTGGCCGCCTCGCTGCTCAAGCCGGACCGCATGGCCACCATTGATCTGTTCCAGTACATCCGCCACCTCGATGCCAACGGCCAGTCCGCCCAGCGGTATGAGATCGAGTTCTGGCGCAAGGTGTTTTACCCGCTCAGTTGCCTGGTAATGGTGGTGCTGGCCCTGCCCTTTGCCTACCTGCATTTCCGCTCGGGCGGCATTGCGGGCTATGTGTTTGGCGGGGTCATGGCGGGCATCAGCTTCTTCCTGCTGAACAACGTGTTTGGCTATGCAGGCAATCTGCAGAACTGGTCGCCCTGGCTCACCGCTGCAGCGCCAGGGCTCATCTATTCGGTGCTGTCGCTGGCGGCGTTTGGCTGGCTGGTGCTCCGCCGGTAAAAACTTTTTAAGCCTTTTTGGCCTCTACCGCTTATGCAGCAAGCGCAAGCAGCTATCATTTTGTTCGCACACGGCTCTCGTGATCCACTCTGGCGCGTGCCGCTGGAGGCCGTTGCGGCGCGCATCGCAGCGCAACAGCCCGGTCGGCCGGTCCTTTGCGCCTACCTGGAGCTGTGCGCCCCCTCACTGGCTGACGCCACCCGCCAGCTCGCAGCCCAAGGCGCCACCCAAGTCACGGTGGTGCCCATGTTCCTGGGCACTGGCAAACATGCCCGCGAAGACCTGCCCCTGCTGGTGCAGGAACTGCGCGCCACCCACCCCGACGTTCAATTCCATGTGCAGACCGCCATCGGCGAAGACCCGCGCATGACCGCCCTGATGGCAGAAATTGCCTGCGAGCCCCCTCAAAATTGACGGTTCTGTCGAAATCCCTTAGATGCTTGCAGCATAATGATGCAACCCTTTAGGCGATATCAGATATGAACCTGCACCAATTTCGCTTCGTTCAAGAGGCCGCACGCCGCAACCTCAACCTGACCGAAGCCGCCAAGGCCCTGCATACGTCGCAGCCAGGCGTCTCCAAAGCCATCATCGAGCTGGAAGAAGAACTGGGCGTGGACATTTTTGCCCGCCACGGCAAACGCCTCAAGCGCATCACCGAGCCCGGCCAGCATGTGCTCAAAAGCATCGAGGTCATCATGCGCGAGGTCGGTAACTTGAAGCGCATTGGCGAACAGTTCAGCGCGCAAGACAGCGGCACCCTCAGCATCGCCACCACCCACACCCAGGCCCGGTATGTGCTGCCCGTGCCCGTAGCCCGGCTGCGCGAGGCCTACCCCAAGGTCAACATCAGCCTGCACCAGGCCACGCCGCACGAGGTGGCACGCATGGTGATCGATGAAGTGGCAGAAATCGGCATGGCCACCGAATCGCTGGCCGATTACCCTGAACTCGTGACCCTGCCCTGCTACGAATGGCAGCACGTGCTGGTGGTGCCCAACGACCACCCGCTGGCGCAGAAGGAACGCATCGGCCTCGACGACCTCGCACATGAGGCGCTGATTACCTACCACCCCTCGTTCACGGGCCGGGGCAAGATCGACCAGGCCTTTGCCGCCCGCAAGCTGCAGCCGCGCATCGTGCTCGAAGCCATCGACTCCGACGTGATCAAGACCTATGTGCGTCTGGGCCTGGGCATCGGCATCGTGGCCGAGATGGCAATGCGCGACGACCCGGTGGGCGACCTGGCCGTGCGCCCCGTGGGGCACCTCTTCGGCCAGAGCGTGGCCCGTGTTGCTTTCAAGCGCAGCGCCTACCTGCGCAACTTCGTCTACAAGTTTGCCGAACTGCTGAGCGACCGCCTGAGCCGCGACCTCATCGCCCGCGCCATGACGGGGCACGTCAACGACTACGAGCTGTGACCGCTCCACCATCCAGCTGATTGCAGAACACACTGATTTCCACGTTGTTGCGCCATGACCCAAGCTAACGCCGCCTCCATTGCTGCCACCGCACGCACACCCGCCTTCCCCAGCAAACTGCCCAATGTCGGCACCACCATCTTCACGGTGATGTCGGCCCTGGCCACCGAGCACAAGGCCGTCAACCTGGGCCAGGGCTTCCCGGACTTTGAATGTGCCCCCGAGCTGGTAAACGCCGTCACCGCCGCCATGCAGGCCGGCCACAACCAGTACCCGCCCATGCCCGGCATCCCCGCGCTGCGCGAGGCCGTAGCCCACAAGATCGAAGCGCTGCACGGGCGCGCCTACAACCCCAACACCGAAATCACCATCACGGCCGGCGCCACGCAGGCCATCATCACCGCCATCCTGGCCATCGTGCACCCGGGCGACGAAGTCATCGTGCTCGACCCCTGCTACGACAGCTACGTGCCCAACATCGAGTTGGCCGGTGGCAAAGCCGTACGCGTTCCACTCACGCCCGGCACCTTCCGCCCCGACTTCGCCAAGATCAGCGCCGCGATCACGCCGCGCACCCGCGCCATCCTCATCAACAGCCCGCACAACCCCAGCGCCACCATCTGGACGGCCGAGGAAATGCGCCAGCTCGAAGACCTGCTCGCGCCCACCAACATCCTGCTGATCAGCGACGAGGTGTACGAGCACATGGTGTTCGACGGCGCTGACCACCAGAGCGCCGCGCGCTTTCCGGGCCTGGCCGACCGCGCCTTCATCGTGTCGAGCTTCGGCAAGACCTTTCACGTCACCGGCTGGAAGGTCGGCACCGTGGCCGCCCCCGCAGCGCTGACGGCCGAGTTCCGCAAGGTGCACCAGTTCAACGTATTCACGGTGAACACCCCCATGCAGCACGGCCTGGCCGCCTACCTGCAAGACCCCACGCCCTACCTGCAGCTGCCCGCGTTCTACCAGGCCAAGCGCGACCTGTTCCGCCAGGGCCTTGCGGGCTCACGCTTCAAGCTGCTGCCCAGCACCGGCAGCTACTTCCAGTGCGTGGATATCTCGGCCATCAGCGATTTGAACGAGGCCGATTTCTGCCAGTGGCTTACCCGTGAAGTGGGCGTGGCGGCGATTCCGTTGTCGGCGTTTTATGGCGACGGGTTTGACCAGCGTGTGGTGAGGTTCTGCTTCGCCAAGAAGGACGAAACGCTGCGTGTCGCGCTGGAGCGGCTGCGCACGCTGTAAGGTTGACCAGCTTGTTGCACCATATTTTCCCAACAATGAGCCTCATTGACGAAATTCGCGAGTCTTGGGGCTGGGCTGGAATCGAGCCTACAGAGGTCGTCGCCGAAAACGATTTCGGCAATCTCATCATCAAAGACGAGCATGGCTGCTATTGGCGACTGTGCCCAGAAGACTGCTACTGCAAAGTCATTGCAACCAATCGCCCGGAGTTTGATGCGCTCTCAAGCGATCCTGCTTTTTTAGAGGACTGGCACATGGCTGCGCTTGTCGATTCGGCAAGCAGCAGATGCGGCCCGTTAACAAGCGGTAGGAAATACTGTCTCAAGATTCCTGGTGTTCTGGGCGGCATCTATGGCGGTGACAATCTCGGCACCGCGCCACAAATCGAACTCGTGCGCTTCTCGGGGGACATTGCTCACCAGATTGAGACGCTTCCTGACGGGACGCAAATCCGGCTAAGGGTCTTGGACTGACGCTACGCGCACCATGCCCAGGCTGATGAGATCGTCATCGGGCCTGCCTTGCCAGCCACACACCCGCAGCCGCCAGCGCCATCCCCACCAGCGCCCAGCCGCTGAGCGTCTCGCCAAACATCGCCCAGGCGATCAGCGCGGTGGTGGGCGGGGTTAGGTAAAACAGGCTGGCCACGTTCACTGCCCCGCCCCTTCGGATGAGCAGGTTCAGCAGGCTCACGGCGCCCAGCGACAGTACCAACACGAGCCAGCCCAGCGCAAACACAAACTCTCCGGTCCACGATATGGCCATGGATTCGGTGGCGTAGGCGACCACGGCCATGGCGGCGGCACAGGGCAGGTACTGGATCACCGAGCCGGCTCGCAAGTCGAACGAGGGACAAAACCGCTTCTGGTACAGCGTGCCAGCGGTGATGCCCAGCAGCGCGACCACAGCGGGCAACAGCATGCCCCACAAAGCACCCGCAGGCACGGTAGCCACCTTGCCGGCCACTACCAGCGCCACACCCGTAAAGCCCAGGGCCAGGCCCGCCCACTGCGCGGCCCGCACCTTTTCACCGAGCAGGGCCCCCGCCACCAAAGCGGTCAGCAGTGGCTGCAGCCCCACCACCAGCGCCGTGATGCCCGACGGCAGCCCGTGGCCGATGGCAATGAACACCCCGCCCAGGTACACGCCGTGCACCAGCAGGCCCGACACCCCGATGTGCAACCAGGCCCTGCCCGACAGCGGCCAGGGTGCACGCGCCACGGCCACTACCGCGAGCATGAGCACGATGACGATGGCAAACCGCAGCGCAAGAAAAGTCAGCGGCTCCACATACGGCAGTCCCAGCTTGGCGCCGATAAAGCCCGTGCTCCAGAGCGCCACAAAAAGCAGAGGGACCAGCGAATCGAGCGGACTGGAAGCGCTGGGACGGAGCGGAGTGGCCTGGGTCATGGAGGAAAGAAGCGAATGCAGGGTGGGGATGATCGCAGCTTGCGAGCGTCTGTGCTCCAGGCCGGCATATGCGCTCTCGTGACGCGCGATGGGCAGGAGCAGGTCTCAGCGCGTGCCGCACCTCGGCAAGGTGCGCAGCCGCAAAGACACCAGGCGCCAGCGCAAAACCAGCAGGCCAGTGGTCCGCACAGAGAAAAATATGG
The DNA here is from genome assembly GCF_001428965.1 of Acidovorax sp. Root275. Classification (NCBI taxonomy): domain Bacteria; kingdom Pseudomonadati; phylum Pseudomonadota; class Betaproteobacteria; order Burkholderiales; family Comamonadaceae; genus Acidovorax; species Acidovorax sp. Root275. The sequence goes on from NZ_LMJH01000001.1 coordinate 1,458,154, forward strand.
ATAAAAATGACCTCTAGCGCTTTATTGATAAGCGCTATTAGCTATAAATTCAATAGCAAATCCCAACACCCCCTTTCTGTTGGCCCGGCCCTGGTGCCTGCGCGTCTTGATGCGTTCTTGATACCCCGCCCCGCACTCTTGCGCCCATCTTGATACGGTGGTTCCTAGCATCGGTCCATGTCTCAAGGAGGACGATATGGACTGGATTTTTTTGGCGGCGGGAGGCCTGCTCTGGCTGGCCGTCTACGGGCTGACCCAGGGCTGCGCACTGCTGCAGCGCCAAGCGCAAGGGGGGCGGTCATGACCAGCGGCTGGATGATTCTGGCGGCCGTACTGGCTGCGGCCCTCTTGGTGTACCTGGTCGCCGTACTGCTGCGGCCGGAGGACTTTTCATGAGCACCAGTGCCTGGCTGCAATTGGCGGTGTTTTTGGCCCTGCTGCTGGCGCTGGCGTGGCCGCTGGCACGTTACATCGACACCGTGATGGCGGGACGCTTTGCCCTCGGGCGGCGGCTGGAAGGCCCGCTGTTCCGACTGGCAGGCGTGCGGCCCGAGGAAGAGACCGGCTGGCTGCGCTACGCGCTGGGCCTGCTGGTGTTCAACGGCCTGGGCGTGCTGGCCGTGTATGCGCTGCAGCGCTGGCAAGCGGTGCTGCCGCTCAACCCGCAGGGCATGGCTGCGGTGGCACCCGATTCGGCCTTCAACACCGCCATCAGCTTTGTTACCAACACCAACTGGCAGGGCTATGGTGGCGAGAGCACCATGAGCTACCTCACGCAGATGCTGGCGCTGACGGTGCAAAATTTTCTGTCTGCCGCGACAGGCCTCGTGGTGGTGGTGGCCCTGGTACGCGGGTTTGCGCGCCACTCTGCACAAAGCATCGGCAACGTGTGGGTGGACCTGACCCGCGCCACGCTGTGGGTGCTGCTGCCCCTGTCGCTGGTGCTGGCCGTGGTGTTTGCAGGCCAGGGCGTGATCCAGAACTTGTCGCCCTACACCGAAGTGCAGACGCTGGAGCCTGTGCACTACGACGCCCCCAAGCTCGATGGCGCAGGCCAGCCCGTGCTGGACGCCCAGGGCGTCCCGGTCACCGAGCCCGCTACACAAACCACGCAAACGCTGGCCATGGGCCCCGTGGCCTCGCAGTTGGCCATCAAGATGCTGGGCACCAACGGTGGCGGCTTCTTCAACGCCAACTCGGCCCACCCGTTCGAGAACCCCACGGCCGCGAGCAACCTGTTGCAGATGCTGGCGATCTTCCTCATCCCCGCCGCACTGTGCCTGGTGTTTGGCCGCATGGTGGGCGATGAGCGCCAGGGCTGGACGATTCTGGCCACGATGAGCCTGCTCTTTGTGGTCGCAGTAGTAGCAGCCACCGCCTTCGAGCAGCAAGGCAACCCGCTGCTGGCATCGCTGGGTGTGGACCAGGCTGCCAGCGCCCTGCAGGCAGGCGGCAACATGGAAGGCAAGGAGACCCGCTTTGGCATCACCACCTCCGCCCTGTTCGCTGTCATCACCACGGCGGCCAGCTGCGGCGCAGTGATTGCCATGCACGACAGCTTCACGCCCCTGGGCGGCATGGTGCCCATGGTGCTGATGCAGATGGGAGAAGTGGTGTTTGGCGGTGTCGGCTCGGGCCTGTACGGCATGCTGGTGTTCGCCATCATGGCCGTGTTCATAGCCGGGCTGATGATTGGCCGCACGCCCGAGTACCTGGGCAAGAAGATCGAGACGCATGAGATGAAGCTCGTCTCCATCGCCATCCTCGTCACGCCGTTGCTCGTATTGCTCGGTACCGCCGTGGCGGTGATGAGCGAGGCGGGCCGCGCAGGCCTCTCCAACCCTGGCGCGCACGGCTTCAGCCAGGTGCTGTATGCGCTGTCTTCCGCCGCCAACAACAACGGCAGCGCCTTCGCTGGCCTGTCGGCCAACACCCCCTTCTACAACGTGCTGCTGGCCGTGGCTATGTGGCTGGGCCGCTTCGGCGTGATCGTGCCCGTGCTGGCCATGGCTGGGTCCCTCGCCGCCAAGAAGCGCGCCACCGCCACCGATGGCACCTTGCCCACCCACGGCCCGCTGTTTGTGGCGCTGCTGGCGGGCGTGGTGCTGCTGGTGGGGTTGCTGAACTATGTGCCCGCCCTCGCGCTGGGCCCGGTGGTAGAGCATCTCGTGCTCACACCCCGTTGATAAATGGCTGGGAGATTGTGATGACTCGCAAAACATTGACCCTGTTCGACCCTGCCCTGGTGCGCCCCGCGCTGCTGGAGGCTTTCAAGAAGCTGGACCCGCGCGTGCAATGGCGCAACCCGGTGATGTTTGTGGTGTACGTGGGCAGCGCCTTCACCACCGCGCTGGCCGCCAGCAAGCCCGAGGGCTTCACGGCTGCCGTGGCGCTGTGGCTGTGGTTCACCGTGCTGTTTGCCAACTTTGCCGAGGCCATGGCCGAAGGCCGCAGCAAGGCCCAGGCGGCCTCGCTGCGCGGCCTGAAGAAGCAGACCTGGGCCAAGAAACTCGATGGCCAGTTTGACCGGGCCACCCCACGCACCGCCATGACCTGGCTGCCGCTGGAGGCCGACAACCTGCGCAAGGGCGACGTGGTGTTGATTGAGGCGGGCGACACCATCCCTGCCGACGGCGAGGTGATCGATGGTGTGGCCTCGGTGGACGAGAGCGCCATCACGGGCGAGTCGGCCCCCGTGATCCGCGAATCGGGCGGCGACTTCTCGGCCGTTACCGGCGGCACCCGCGTGCTGTCGGACTGGATCGTGGTGCGCGTGGCCGTGAACCCTGGCGAGACCTTTGTGGACCGCATGATCGCCATGGTGGAAAACGCCAAGCGCCACAAGACCCCCAACGAGATCGCGCTGACCATCCTGCTGGTGGCGCTGACCATCGTGTTCCTGGGCGTGGTGGTCACGCTCCTGCCCTTTTCGATGTTCAGCGTGCAGGCCAGCGGCGCGGGCGAGCCTGTGAGCCTGGTGGTGCTGGTGGCCCTGCTGGTGTGCCTGATCCCCACGACCATCGCAGGCTTGCTCAGCGCCATTGGCGTGGCGGGCATGAGCCGCATGATGCAGGCCAATGTGATCGCCACCTCGGGCCGCGCGGTGGAGGCGGCGGGCGACGTGGACGTGCTGCTACTGGACAAGACAGGCACCATCACCCTGGGCAACCGCCAGGCCAGCCAGTTCGTGTCTGCCCCCGGAGTGACCGATGCCGCATTGGCCGACGCCGCCCAGCTTGCATCGCTGGCCGACGAAACCCCCGAAGGCCGCAGCATCGTGGTGCTGGCCAAGCAGAAGTTCAACTTGCGCGAACGCGACCTTTCCAGCCTGCAGGCGGTGTTTGTGCCCTTTACGGCGCAAACCCGCATGAGCGGGGTGGACTTGCCCGGCCCACGCCTGCTGCGCAAGGGTGCGGCCGATGCCATCCGCAAACATGTGGAGGCGCTGGGCGGGCGCTTTCCTACCACCGTGCAGACGGCGGTGGACGATGTATCGCGCCGCGGCAGCACCCCCCTGGTAGTGGCCGACGGCGCACACGTGCTGGGCGTGGTGGAGCTCAAAGACGTGGTCAAGGGCGGCATCAAAGAGCGCTTTGCCGAGCTGCGCCGCATGGGCATCAAGACCGTGATGGTGACGGGCGACAACCGCCTGACGGCTGCCGCAATTGCCGCCGAGGCGGGTGTGGACGACTTTCTGGCCGAGGCCACGCCCGAGGCGAAGCTGCAGCTCATTCGCAGCTACCAGGCCGCTGGGCAGTTGGTGGCGATGACGGGCGATGGCACCAACGACGCGCCCGCCCTCGCCCAGGCCGACGTGGCCGTGGCCATGAACACCGGCACCCAGGCCGCCAAAGAGGCGGGCAACATGGTGGACCTGGACAGCAACCCCACCAAGCTCATCGAGATTGTGGAGACCGGCAAGCAGATGCTGATGACGCGCGGCTCGCTCACCACCTTCAGCATTGCCAACGACATCGCCAAGTACTTCGCCATCATCCCTGCGGCGTTTGTCACCACCTACCCGCAGCTGTCTGCCCTGAACTTCATGCACCTGGCCAGCCCCTCGTCGGCCATCCTGTCCGCCGTGGTGTTCAACGCGCTGATCATCATCTTCCTGATCCCGCTGGCCTTGAAGGGCGTGGCTTACCGCGCCGTGGGTGCCGCCGCGCTGCTGCGCCGCAACCTGGCCATTTATGGGGTGGGGGGCATGGTGGTGCCGTTCATTGGCATCAAGCTGATTGACATGGTGCTCGCAGCGACTGGCCTGACCTGAGCCACGCCCCATCCAAAGACATAGCCCACCGAATGACTGAAAAGGAAAATCGTATGCCTATCCGTATCCCCCGCGACGACGTGCCCGCAAGCCCAGGCGGCCTGCTGCGCCCCGCCCTCTCGCTGTTTGTCGTGCTGTCCATCGTCACCGGCCTGCTCTACCCGCTGGCCGTGACCGGTGTGGCACAAACGGCCTTCCCGCACCAAGCCAACGGCAGCCTCATCACGCAAGGTGGCAAGGCGGTGGGCTCGGAGCTGATCGGCCAGTCGTTCACCGAGCCCGGCCACTTCTGGGGCCGCCCTTCGGCCACGGCACCCATGCCGTACAACGCATCGGCCTCGGGGGGCTCCAACCTGGGCCCCACCAACCCGGCGCTCGCCGAAGCCGTGAAGGCACGCATCGACGCCCTGCGCGCCGCCGACCCCGGCAACACCCGCCCCGTGCCCGTGGACTTGGTCACTACATCGGCCAGCGGGCTGGACCCGCACATCAGCCCGGCAGCCGCCGACTACCAGGCAGAGCGCGTGGCCCGAGCCAGGGGCCTGCCCGTGGCGCAAGTGCAAGCCCTGGTGCAGCAGCACACCAACAACCCCTGGTTGGGCCTGCTGGGCGAGCCGCGTGTGAATGTACTGGCCTTGAACCTCGCACTCGAATCGCTACCAAAACAGTAGCTGTCTGCGCTTAATAGACAAGCGCCAGATGCCGATTTGACTCATATTTGGTGGATACACTGTGCCCATGCAGGATCGCCCCGACCCCGACGCGCTGCTGCAGCGCATCCAGCAAGAGCAGGCCCAGCAGCAGCGTGGGCGGCTCAAGGTGTTTTTTGGCGCCTGCGCGGGGGTGGGCAAGACCTTTGCCATGCTGTCCGCCGCGCGGGCGGCGCAGGCGCAGGGCCTGCCCGTCACCATTGGCGTGGTCGAGACCCACGGCCGCGCCGACACCGAGGCGCTGACAGCGCACCTGCCCCGCCTGCCGCTGCGCGCCCTGCCCTACAAAGACCGCACCCTGCCCGAGTTTGACCTGGACGCCGCCCTGGCCTGGGGCGCCGCGCACCCCGATGGCCTGGTGCTGCTGGACGAACTGGCCCACAGCAACGTGGCCGGATCGCGTCACCCCAAGCGCTGGCAAGACGCTGAAGAGCTGCTGGCTGCAGGCATCGACGTGTGGTCCACCATGAACGTGCAGCACCTGGAGAGCCTGAACGACATCGTGAGCGGCATCACCGGCATCCGCGTGTGGGAGACGGTGCCCGACCAGTTCTTTGACGCAGCCGATGAAGTGGTGGTGGTCGACCTGCCGCCCGACGAGCTGCTGGCGCGCCTCAAAGCTGGCAAGGTCTACCTGCCCCAGCAGGCCGAACGCGCCGCCGCCAATTTCTTTCGCAAAGGCAACCTGCTGGCCCTGCGCGAGCTGGCCCTGCGCCGCACTGCCGACCGGGTGGACGATGAAATGCGCGCCTACCGCCGCGCCAGCACCACCACTGCCGAAGCCGTGTGGCCCAACCGCGAGGCCCTGCTGGCCTGCGTGGGCACCGGCGACAACGCCGAAAAAGTGGTGCGCAGCTGCGCCCGCCTGGCCGCCCAGCTCGACCTGCCATGGCACGCCGTGCATGTGGAAACGCCCGAGCAGCAAGGCCAGTCGGCCACCCTGCATCCGCAGGTGGAGCGCACGCTGAAAATCGCCCAGCAGCTGGGCGCCGCCGCCTGCGCCGTGCTGCCTGCTGCCCAGCCCGCCCAGGCCCTGGTGCGCTATGCGCGCGAGCACAACCTGGTGCGCGTGGTGATGGGCCGCAGCACGCGCCGCTGGCCGTGGCAAGCCACACTGGCGGAGCAGGTCGGCCAACTGGCGAGCGACCTCGACCTGCTGCAGGTCGGCACGCTGGTGGGCCGAACAGGCAGCACAACCCCGGCAGACAACGCCAAGCCCATCGCTAGCACCACCCCGTCCGCCACGCGCCCGCCCTTCTGGCCCGGCTACATCGCCGCAGCCCTGGCCTGCTGCATTGCCGCCGTCGTGGCCACCCCGCTGGCCAATGTGCTGGAGCTGACCAACATCGTCATGCTGTTTTTGCTGGTGGTGGTGGGGGTGGCTCTCAGATTCGGGCGCGGCCCGGCCATCATGGCCGCGTTTCTGGGCGTGGGGTTCTTTGACTTTTTCTTTGTGCCACCCCGCTTCAACTTTGCGGTGAGCGACGCCCAGTACGTCGTCACCTTCGCCGTGATGCTGGTGGTGGCCCTGGTGGTGGGCCAGCTCACCGCCGGGCTCAAGGTGCAGGCCGAGGCCGCCACCGACCGCGAACACCGCGTGCGCAGCCTGTACGACATGGCACGGGACCTGTCTGCCGCCCTGCTGCCCGAACAGGTGGCCGAGATTGGCGCACGCTTTATCACGGGGGAATTCAGCGCAGGCAGCACGCTGGTGGTGGCCGACGATGACAACCGCCTGCAGGTTCTGCCCGGAGGCAACGCCCCCGTGGACATGGCCGTGGCGCAATGGGCATTTGAGCGCGGCGAGCCCGCAGGCCGGGGCACGGACACCTTGCACTCCAGCCCCACGCTGGTGCTGCCGCTCAAGGCGCCGATGCGCATCCGTGGCGTGCTGGTGGTGGCGATGCCGCAAGGCCAGGTGCCGGGCGTAGAACCGCGCCGCCTGCTGCAGACCTGCGCCTCGCTGCTCGCCATTTCGCTCGAACGCATCCACTACATCGACGTGGCGCAAAAGAGCACGGTACAGATCGAGTCCGAGCGGCTGCGCAACTCGCTGCTGTCGGCCATCTCGCACGACCTGCGCACCCCGCTGGCCTCACTGGTCGGCCTGGCGGAATCACTGGCCATGGTGCAGCCGCCCCTGCCCGCCCATCAACAAGAGCTGACCGGCGCCATCCAGCAATCCGCCCAGCGCATGAGCGCACTGGTCAACAACCTGCTGGACATGGCCCGACTGGAGGCCGGGGCCGTGCAGCTCAACAAAGCCTGGCAGCCGCTGGAAGAAGTGGTGGGCAGTGCCCTGGCCGCCAGTGCCCCCGCCATCGCTGCGCACCGGGTCGAAGTGACTCTGCCCGACGACCTGCCACTGCTGCAGATTGATGCCGTGCTGATGGAGCGCGTGCTGGTCAACCTGCTGGAAAACGCCGCCAAGTACACGCCCGCAGACACCACCATCCACATCAGCGCGCAGCCCCAAAGCGACGCGGTGGCACTGACCCTCACCGACGAAGGTCCGGGCCTGCCCAAAGGCCGCGAGGAGCTGCTGTTTGAAAAGTTCGAGCGCGGCGCCCGCGAGAGCGCGACGCCCGGCGTCGGCCTGGGGCTGGCGATTTGCCGCGCCATCGTGCAGGCGCATGGTGGCAGCATCCGGGGCGATACGATCCTGAACGCCCAAGGCCAGGCCGCCGGGGCGCGCTTTACGCTGCTGCTACCACGCGGCACACCGCCCACCGACCTGGGCGATGATGCCGACGCCTGACACCCTTGCATCCATGCCATGCCATGACCGACCTGCCCACGCATATCCTCATCGTCGAAGACGAAGCCGATATCCGCCGCTTTGTGCGACTGACGCTGGAGACCGAAGGCCACACCGTGCACGAGGCCGCCACCCTGCAGCGCGGCCTGATCGAGGCCGGCACCCGCCGCCCCGACCTGGTGGTGCTGGACCTGGGCCTGCCCGATGGAGATGGCGTCGATTTGATCCGCGACCTGCGCACCTGGTCGGCCATGCCCATCATCGTGCTCTCGGCCCGCAGCGCGGAGGCCAGCAAGATCGCGGCGCTGGATGCTGGGGCCGACGACTACCTGGTCAAACCCTTTGGCTCGGGCGAACTGATGGCCCGCGTGCGCGCGCAGCTGCGGCGCAGCCAGCGGTCCTCCAGCGCCGAGGCGCAACCCGTGATCCAGTTCGGCAACATCACCGTGGACCTGGCCCGCCGCACCGTGGAGCGCCACACGGAAGGGCATGGCAGCGAGGCCCTGCACCTCACGCCCATCGAATACAAGCTGCTCACACACCTGGCGTCCCAGCCCGACCGCGTGATCACCCACCAGCAACTGCTCAAGGCCGTGTGGGGGCCGGGCCACGCGGAGGACACGCACTATGTGCGCGTGCACCTGGCCAACTTGCGCAAGAAGGTGGAAGACAACGCGTCCATGCCCCGGCACTTGGTGACCGAGGCGGGAATCGGCTATCGGTTTGTGCCGTAGGCCCGAAAGCCCTGTTTTCTCTCAGGGTGCACAGCGCAGGGCCCGCTCGCCAATCGCCTTCAGCCGGTCCTTCAACGCCTGTGGGGCCAGCACCTCAAAATCCAGGTCCAACACCACCAGCCAATACACCAGCGTATCGAGCGAATGGGCTCCGCATTCCAGCACACAGCGCTCGGCATCCAAGGCTTTGAGGACACCGACCGACGGGGGAATGCGGTGCACCGCTTCTGACAACGGCGCATGCAACACAATGCGCGCCTGCTCCGCATAAGGGGCCACCGCCAGCGAGCGCGAAACATACGCCTTCAAATCCCCACCGTCTGGTGACACCCGGGGCGCGAAATGGGCGCCCACCATGGGCACCCCTACGATGCGGTCGATGCGGAAGGTGCGCCAGTCCTCCCGCACCCGGTCCCACGCCACCAGGTACCAGCGGTGGCCGGTATGGGCCAGGCCCTGGGGTTCCACGCTGCGTTCAGCGCTGCGGCCCCGGCTGTCGCCGTAGGTGAACGCCAGGCGCAGCTGGTCTCGGCAGGCCGATGCGAGTGTGGCCAGCAGCGAGGCATCCACCACCGGCCCGACACGGTCCATGGGCAGGATGGTGGAGCGCAGTGCGTCCACCTGCTGCCGCAGCCGTGCGGGCATGGCCTGCTCCAGCTTGACCAGCGCCCGCAGCGCCGGTTCTTCAATGCCGCCCACCGCACCCGCTGTGGCGGTGCGCAGCGCAATCGACACGGCCAGGGCCTCGCCGTCGTCCAGCAGCAAGGGCGGCAGCGCCTGCCCGGCCCGGAAGGCATATCCACCCGCCACACCGCTGCTGGCATGCACGGGGTAGCCCAGCTGGCGCAGGCGGTCGATGTCCCGCCGCAGGGTGCGCGGATGCACCTCCAGGCGCTCGGCCAGTTCCGGCCCCATCCAGTGGTTGCGCGTCTGCAACAAGGAAAGCAGCCGCAACAGGCGGGTGGATGACGTGAGCATGGCGTGACTGTACTGCGCATTGAGGGCCAAAATTGTCCGCAATGGTTCTTACAGTGGCACCACCTTTTCTTCCACAACCCCAAGGAGCTTTTTATGTCCATCGTCCTCTACTGGCACCCCATGTCCAGCGCCAGCCCTATCGCCTGCGCCCTTGTCGAACTGGGTGTGCCCCACGAACGCGTGAAGGTCGACATCCGCACCGGCGAACAGCACCGCCCGGAGTACCTGGCCCTCAACCCCAACGGCAAGGTCCCCACCTTGACCGTGGACGGTGCCCCCATGTTCGAGACCCTGGCCATTCACCTGTGGCTGGGCCATCGCTTTGGCATCGAACGCGGGCTGTGGCCCGCAGCGGGCACGCCCGAGGCGCTGCAGGCCCTGTCGTGGTGTGCCTGGTCGTACGTGACCTACGGCGCGGTGCTGGTGCGCCTGCACGTGGCCACGCAGGGCGAGGATTCCCTGCGCAGCGCCGTGCATGCACAGGCGGCCACAGCGGGCCTGAACGATTTGCTGGCGGTGCTGGACGCGCGTCTGGCCGCGCAGCCCTGGATGCTGGGGGCCGACTACTCGCTGGTGGACCTGGTGGTGGGGTCGGTGCTGGGCTACAGCGTGTACCTGGGCGCGCCGGTGAATGCGCACCCGCACGTGAAGGACTGGCTGGCGCGGGTGCAGGCACGCCCTGCGATGCAGATCGAGAGCTGATGCTGCGCCCCGGCCGCGAGGGGCGCCGGGGCGCTAGAGCAGCACGATGTCGTACTGCTCCTGCCCCATTGCACTCTCGGCCTGCAGCGAGATCGGCTTGCCTATGAAGTCGGACAGCCCCGCGAGGTGCTGGCTCTCTTCGTCCAGAAACAGCTCCACCACCCGTGCCGACGCCACCACCCGGAATTCGCGCGGGTTGAACTGGCGCGCTTCGCGCAGGATCTCGCGCAGCACGTCGTAGCACACGCTGCGCGCGGTCTTGACGCTGCCCTTGCCCTGGCAGGCCTCGCAGGGTTCGCACAGCATGTGGGCCAGGGATTCGCGGGTGCGCTTGCGCGTCATTTCCACCAGCCCCAGCTGCGAGAAGCCACCCGCCATGGTCTTCACGCGGTCGCGGGCGAGCTGTTTTTTGAACTCCGCCAGCACGGCCTGCTGGTGGTCGTCGCGCACCATGTCAATGAAGTCCACGATGATGATGCCTCCCAGGTTCCGCAGGCGCAGCTGGCGCGCAATGGCCTGCGCGGCTTCGAGGTTGGTCTTGAAGATGGTGTCGTCGAAATTGCGGGCGCCCACATAGCCGCCGGTGTTCACGTCGATGGTGGTGAGCGCCTCGGTCTGGTCCACGATGAGGTAACCGCCCGACTTCAGGTCGACGCGGCGCCCCAGGGCCTTGGCCACTTCTTCGTCAATGGAGTACAGGTCAAAAATCGGGCGTTCGCCCTTGTAGTGCTGCAGCTTGCCGGCGGCGGCGGGCATGAACTCCACGCCAAACGCCCGCAGCCGCTGGAACTGCTCCATCGAGTCGAGCCGGATGGTCTGCGTGTGGTCGCCCACCAGGTCGCGCAGCACGCGCTGCAGCAGGTCCAGGTCCTGGTGCAGCAGCGACATGGCCGGCAGCTTGAGCGATGCCTCCTTGATGCGCGCCCAGGTCTTGCGCAGGTAGGCGATGTCTTCGGCCAGTTCTTCGTCGGTAGAGTCTTCGCCATTGGTGCGCAGGATGAACCCGCCGCCACCGCCCGTGGATTTGTCGCCCACCAGCGCCTGCAGGCGCGCACGCAGCGCATCGCGCTCTGCGGGCGGAATCTTCTGCGACACGCCCACATGGTCGTCCTGCGGCAAAAACACCAGCAGGCGCCCGGCCACGCTGATCTGCGTGGAAAGGCGCGCGCCCTTGGTGCCAATCGGGTCCTTGATGACCTGCACCATGAGCGACTGGCCTTCGAACACCTGCTTTTCAATCGGCACCTGCGGCTCGTTCTTGCGGGCAAATGCGGGCGGCTCGCCATCGGGCTGGCGCTGCCACACATCGGCCACATGCAAAAAGGCCGCGCGCTCCAGGCCGATGTCGATGAAGGCCGACTGCATGCCCGGCAGCACGCGCGACACCTTGCCCAGATAGACATTGCCCACCAGGCCGCGCTCCAGCGTGCGCTCGATGTGCAGCTCCTGCACGGCGCCGTGCTCCACCACGGCCACGCGGGTTTCCTGGGGCGACCAGTTGATCAGGATGTCTTGTTGCATGGCGTTGTTGTTGTCTGTTGTTGCTGTCGCCTAGATGGCGAAACCTGCCGCGCGCAGCAGCTGTGCCGTCTCGTACATCGGCAGCCCCATAATGCCCGAATAGCTGCCAGCCAGGTGCTCCACATATGCAGCAGCCCGGCCCTGGATACCGTAAGCCCCGGCCTTGCCCAGTGGCTCACCCGTGGCCACGTAGGCCTCAATCTGCGCGGTGGTCATGGCTGCAAAGGTCACTCGGGATATGGACAGCGCGCTCAGGCGCTTGGGGCCCACCTGCAGCGCCACCGCGGTGAGCACGCGGTGCTCGTGGCCCGCCAGCTCGGCCAGCATGCGCGCGGCATGGAGCGCGTCGTCGGGCTTGCCGTAGATGGTGCGGCCGAGGGCCACGGTGGTGTCAGAGCACAGGATGGGCGCATCGGGCAAACCACGGCGGGCACGCCGGGCCACGGCAGCGTCGAGCTTGAGGGCGGTCACGCGCTCCACATACGCCGTGGGCGCTTCGCCGGGCAACACCACCTCGATGGCTTCGGCGTCTTCGGGCTCGTCGCCGCCCACATTGGGCAGCAGCAGTTCGTGGCGTACCCCAAGTTGTTCGAGCAGTTGGCGCCGGCGCGGGCTTTGGGAAGCAAGGTAGATGAAGTCGGGCATGAACGGATTTTGAATAAAAATCAGCTCTAGCGCTTATCCATCAAGCGCTAGCAGCTATAAAAAATATAGTACTTCACCCACACCCCGATCCAGGCCTCATTCGCGGTGGTAGGGGTGCCCGGCGTTCACCGACCAGGCGCGGTACAGCTGCTCGATGAGCAGCACCCGCACCATGGCGTGTGGCAAAGTCAGGTCCGAGAGGCGGATGCGCTCGTGCGCCCCCTGGCGAAAGGCCGGGTCCAGCCCGTCGGGGCCGCCGATAACCAGGGCCACATCGTCGCCACCCAGCTGCCAGCCCTTCAGGCGCTCGGCCAGGGCCTTGGTGGTGAGGTTGGTGCCGCGCTCGTCCAGCGCCACCACGCGCGTGCCCCGGGGGATGGCGGCTTCAATGCGCTCGCGCTCGGCGGCATACAGCGTCTCTAGCGTTTTGGAGCCGCGCGGTTCGGTCTTGACGGCTTTGAGTTCGACTTTGAGCTCCGGCGGAAACCGCTTGGCGTAGTCGTCGTATGCAGTCTGCGCCCAGTCGGGCACGCGCTGGCCCACGGCCACGATCAGCAGCTTCATGGCAACTCAGGCGCAGTGCGCGGGTACAGGTGGTCGTCGATGGGCCGAGGCTGCAATCACTTGCGGCCCGGTGCCCTCTTGGCTGCGGGCTTGGCAGCTGCGCCGCCGCGAGTTGCGGCGGGCTTGGCACCGGTCTTGGCGGCAGCAGCGGTCTTGCTGCGGGGGGCCGATGGCTTGACGACCACGGTCTTGATCGGTGCCTTGGTGGCTGCGGGCTTCTTGGCGGCAGTGGTTGGCTTTGCGGGCGCCTTGGCTGGTGCGGCCTTGGCACTGCTGCTTTTTGCGGGGGTCTTGGCTGGGGCCTTGGTGATGGCTTTGGCAGGTGCTTTTGCTGTTGTCTTGGCTGCAGGTTTCGCAGCAGATTTAGCAGGTGCGGCAGCGGACTTGGCAGCTGTTTTGGCCACGGCCTTGACCGTAGCTTTGCCCGACCGGGCCGGCACCGCTGGTGCGGCTGCCTTTTTGGCGGGCGCCTTGCCGGCAGCCTTGGCGTCAGACTTGGCAGCCTTCTGGGCCGACTTCTTTTCGGCCAATTCGGTGGCGGCGCTGGAAACCGGCTTGGCGGCGCCCAGCTTCAGGCGCACTGGCGTGTCGCCCCACAGCTCTTCCAGGCGGTAGTACTGGCGGATGGCGGGCTGCATGATGTGCGCCACGGCGGCGCCACAGTCCACGATGATCCATTCGCCGTTGTCTTCGCCTTCGATGCGCGGCTTGGTGAAGCCCGCTTCTTTCACCGCGTCGCGCACGCTGGCAGCCAAGGCCTTGGTCTGGCGGTTGGAGGTGCCCGATGCCACGATCACCCGTTCAAACAGCGGCGAGAGATGCTCGGTGTTGAAGACCTGGATGTCTTGCGCCTTGACGTCCTCCAGGCCATCGACGATGGCGCGCTGGAGTTTGGTGACGTCTTTTTTGGCGGCGGTTTCCGATTTGGTGGAGGTGGTCATCAGGCGGTGAATAGAGAGGAAATGGAATCAATATAGCGTGCAACGCAGCGCGCAACCAGTAGGGCTGCGCCTTGGGTGTTGCGCTGGTGTTGCGCAGGGGCGCTGCGGCAGTTTGAGGTGTTTTTGGCCTCTTGCGCTGGTGTGAAAAGCGCGGGCAGCTATTGAAATTATAGCTTTTGCGCTTGTCAAGGCTTTCAAACCGCTGCAGCAGCCTCGCCAGCCAGCCAGTCGCGCCGCAGCAGAAAGCGCTGCGTGAGATCAGCTTCGGCGGAATCGGCCGCATCCGAACGCTGGTACGACCACGCCACCAGCGGCGGCATGGACAGCAAAATGGACTCAGTGCGCCCACCCGACTGCAGGCCAAAATGCGTGCCCCGGTCCCAGACCAGGTTGAACTCCACATAACGGCCGCGGCGGTAGAGCTGGAAGTCCCGCTCGCGCTCGCCGTAGGGCGTGCCCTGGCGCTTTTCCACGATAGGCAGGTAGGCCTTCAAAAAGGCGTCGCCCACCGACTGCGTCATCGCTAGGCTTTGCTCAAAGCCCAGCTCCGAGAAGTCGTCATAGAACACGCCACCCACGCCTCGCTGCTCGCTGCGGTGCTTGAGGTAGAAGTATTCGTCACACCACTGCTTGAAGCGCGGGTACTTGTCGTCACCAAAGGGTGCCAAGGCATCACGGCAGGTGCGGTGAAAGTGCACCGCATCTTCCTCAAAGCCGTAGTACGGCGTGAGGTCCATGCCACCGCCAAACCAGCAGGTCGGCGCTTGCCCAGGGTGACCAGCCGCGATCACGCGCACGTTCATGTGCACCGTCGGCACGTAGGGATTGCGCGGGTGGAACACCAGCGACACGCCCATGGCCTCGAACGGTGCGCCCGCCAGCTCGGGCCGGTGCTGCGTGGCCGAGGGTGGCAGCTGGGGGCCGCGTACATGGCTGAAGCCGCAACCCGCGCGCTCGAACACGCGGCCGCCTTCCACGATCTTGGTGATGCCGTCGCCTTGCAGTGGCTCCCCGGGAGGCTTGCTCCAGGCGTCGGCCAGAAAGCGTGCACTGCCCTCGCCTTCAGCGGCTTCCACGGCTTCCAGCGCATCGGTGATGCGGGCCTGAAGGCCCTGCAGATAGCCGCGCACACGGGTCACCGTGTCGGCGGTGTTCAGGCTTTGTGCATCTGCCATCAGCTTTTCAGGGCACGGAAGCCGATATCGCGGCGGTACTGCGCACCATCGAACTGGATGCCGCGCGCCACGTCATAGGCACGCTGCTGCGCCTGCTTAACGCTGTCGGCCAGCACCGTCACGCACAACACGCGGCCACCGGTCACGCTGACCACACCGTCTTTCAGCTGCGTGCCCGCATGGAACACCACGGCATCGTCCGCCTCGGCTGGCAGGCCGGTGATGGGGTCACCCTTGCGCGGGTTCTCCGGGTAGCCATGGGCGGCCATGACCACGCCCAGTGCGGTGCGGCGGTCCCATTGCGGTTCCATCTGGTCGAGCTTGCCGTCAGCGGCAGCAGCCATCACGTCGCTGAAGTCGCTTTTCAGGCGCATGAGGATGGGTTGCGTCTCGGGGTCGCCCATGCGGCAGTTGAATTCGAGCGTCTTGGGCTGGCCCTTGGCGTCGATCATCAGGCCGGCGTACAGGAAGCCGGTGTAAGGGATGCCGTCCTTTTCCATGCCACGGATCGTGGGCAGGATGATTTCGCGCATGGCGCGGGCATGTACATCGGCCGTGACCACGGGAGCGGGCGAATACGCACCCATGCCGCCGGTGTTGGGGCCTTCGTCGCCGTCTTTGAGGCGCTTGTGGTCCTGGCTGGTGGCCAGGGCCAGCACGTTCTTGCCGTCGCACAGCACGATGAAGGAAGCTTCCTCGCCTTCAAGGAATTCCTCGATCACCACACGCGCGCCACCTTCGTTGTGGGTCACGCCGTATTTGTTGTCCACCAGCATAAAGTCCACAGCATCATGGGCCTCCTGCAGCGTCATGGCCACAACCACGCCCTTGCCCGCCGCCAGGCCGTCGGCCTTGATGACGATGGGCGCGCCCAGCCGGTCCACAAACGCGTGGGCCGCAGCGGGGTCGGTGAAGGTGTCGTAGTCGGCCGTGGGGATTCCATGGCGGCGCATGAAGGCCTTGGAAAAGGCCTTGGAGCTTTCGAGCTGGGCAGCAGCCTTGGTGGGGCCGAAGATGCGCAGGCCATTGGCACGGAACTCATCGACCACACCCGCCGCCAGTGGCGCCTCGGGGCCCACCACCGTCAGTGCGATCTTTTCGGCCTGCGCCCACACACGCAGTTCGCGCACGTCGGTGATGGCCACGTTCTCAAGCTTGGAGTTCAGCGCGGTGCCGCCATTGCCAGGCGCCACATACACCTTGGTCACCTTGGGGGACTCGCTCAGTTTCCACGCCATCGCGTGTTCACGGCCGCCGCCACCAATCACAAGTACTTTCATAGGAACCTTTGGTGAACCCTGCTCGCGGCGCTGGGCTGCTTGGCGGGGTTCGGGGAAATATCAGTCGGAAAACAAGTCAGCGCAAGAAAAAAGCGGCGGTCCACAGGCGCAATGTCACAGGGCAGCGTTGTGGTAGACCTCCTGGGTATCGTCCAGGTCCTCCAGCACATCCAGCAGCCGCTGCATGCGCGCCGCGTCGTCGCCCGTCAGTTCGATGGTGTTTTCAGGCCGCATGGTCACGCCCGCCACTTCGGGCGTCAGGCCTGCCGCTTCCAGGGCATTCTTCACGGCTTCAAAGTCGGCGGGGGCGGTCAGCACCTCTACTGCGCCGTCGTCGTCGGTCACCACGTCTTCGGCCCCCGCCTCCAGCGCCACTTCCATCACCTTGTCTTCGCTGGTGCCGGGGGCAAAAATCAGTTGGCCGCAGTGCTTGAACTGAAAAACCACCGAGCCCTCGGTGCCCATGTTGCCACCGTGTTTGCTGAACGCGTGTCGTACTTCGGCCACGGTGCGCACCCGGTTGTCGGTCATCGTGTCGATCATGATCGCTGCGCCACCAATGCCATAGCCCTCGTAGCGGATTTCCTCGTAGGTCAATCCCTCGGCGTTGCCCGTGGCCTTGTCGATGTTGTACTTGATGCGGTCGGCGGGCATGTTGGCCGCCTTGGCCTTGTCCACCGCCAGGCGCAGGCGGGGGTTGGCAGACAGGTCGCCGCCGCCCGAGCGGGCAGCCACAGTGATTTCACGAATGATGCGGGTCCAGATCTTGCCGCGTTTTTCATCCTGCCGCCCTTTGCGGTGCTGGATATTCGCCCATTTGCTGTGTCCTGCCACGAGAAGTCCTTTTGTATTGATTTAATCTACTGACCGCGATTTTACTTTTGACTCCACCCGGAACCTCCGCCATGGCCGAACCCCTCCTGATTGCCAAGCACGACACCATCGAATGCCACCTGCTGCCCGGCCTGGCCAACCGCCACGGGCTCATCACCGGCGCCACCGGCACCGGCAAGACCGTGACCCTGCAGACCCTGGCCGAGAACTTCTCGCGCATTGGCGTGCCGGTGTTCATGGCCGATGTGAAGGGCGACCTCACGGGCGCCAGCCAGCCGGGCAAGATCGGCGACAAGCTGGCTGCCGTGCTCAAGGAGCGGGGCCTTCCCCTGCCCGCCCCCCTGGCCTGCCCCACCACGCTGTGGGATGTGTTCGGCGAACAGGGCCACCCGGTGCGTGCCACGGTGTCCGACATGGGCCCGCTGCTGCTGGGCCGCATGCTCAACCTGAACGAGACCCAGCTGGGTGTGCTCAACCTGGTGTTCAAGATCGCCGACGACAACGGCATGCTGCTGCTGGACCTCAAAGACCTGCGCGCCATGCTGCAGTACGTGGGCGACAACGCCAAAGAGTTCACCACCGAGTACGGCAACGTGAGCGCCGCCAGCGTGGGCGCCATCCAGCGCGGGCTGCTGCAGATCGAGCAGCAGGGCGGCACGCAGTTCTTCGGCGAGCCCATGCTCAACATCCAGGACTTCATGCAGACGGTGGACGGTCATGGCGTGGTCAACATCCTGGCGGCCGACAAGCTCATGAATTCGCCGCGCCTGTACGCCACGTTCTTGCTGTGGATGCTGTCGGAGCTGTTCGAGCAACTGCCCGAGATTGGCGATCCCGAGCAGCCCAAACTGGTGTTCTTCTTCGACGAGGCCCACCTGTTGTTCAACGAGGCGCCCAAGGTGCTGGTGGAGCGCATCGAACTCGTGGTGCGCCTGGTGCGCTCCAAGGGCGTCGGGGTTTACTTCGTGACGCAAAACCCGCTCGATATCCCCGATAGCGTGCTGGCCCAGCTGGGCAACCGTGTGCAGCATGCGCTGCGGGCCTTCACCCCGCGCGACCAGAAGGCCGTCAAGGCCACGGCCACCACCATGCGGCAAAAGCCGGGCCTCGATATCGAAACCGCCATCACCGAGCTGGCCGTGGGCGAGGCGCTGGTGAGCTTTCTGGATGCCAAGGGCCGTCCGAGCATCACCGAGCGCGTCTTCGTACTGCCACCCGGCAGCCAGCTCGGCCCCATCACACCGCAGCAGCGCCAGGTGCTGGTGGCCAACTCGCTGGTCGCGGGCGTGTATGAAAAGCTGGTGGACCGCGAATCGGCCTACGAAAAGCTCAAGGGCCGCGCGGCCGAAGCCAGTGCGCAAGCGCCGGCCAGTGGCAAAGGAGCACCCGCCAACACGGAAGACAGCGGCGGCGGCCTGATGGGCGGGCTCAACGACGTGCTGTTTGGCACCACCGGCCCGCGTGGTGGCAAACGCGACGGCCTGGCCCAGACCATGGCCAAGTCGGCGGTGCGCACCATGGGCACCACCATCGGCAAGGAAATCCTGCGCGGGGTGCTGGGCAGCATCTTCGGCGGCAGCAAGCGGCGTTGAACCCGGCAGGGGCGCAGATTCCCGCCCCTGCCTTGCATCCCCAGCGCGGCCCCATCGCCGGACCGTCAGCTATTGGTGGTGCCGCTGGCAATCCACGCGTGACAATCTGAAGACATCGTCCAAAGTGTCATCAATCAGTCACATGACCGCCGTGAAATCGCCACATAACAACAAAAGGAGGGACGATGAAACGCATCGAAAACATTCTGCTGTGGTGGGGAAGCAAGGTTGTGCTGCTGGCGATTGGCGTGTGGGTGGCCGCTATCGTCGGGATCTTTGCGGGTGCCTGGCGCTTGCGCTGGCCCTGGATCCTGTATTTTTTTGCCACGGTCGTCGTCACGGCCCTGGTGATCCAGTGGACCCGCGCGGTGCGCCAGCGCACCATCCGCGAAGCCCCCCTGCCCCGCTTTCTGCAGCGCAAGCTGCGTGAAACCTACCCGCACCTGAGCACGCGCGATTGCGAGCTGGTCGAACGCGGCCTGCGCCAGTTCTTCATGGCCTGCCTGCGCGGCAACAAGCAGTTTGTGGCCATGCCCTCCAAGGCGGTCGATGTACTGTGGCATGAGTTCATCCTGCACACCCAGGCCTACAAAGCCTGGTGCCACAACGCCCTGGGCTTCTTCTTGCACCACACCCCGGCCGAGGCGCTGGGCAAAAAGGCGCGGCACAACGACGGCCTGCGCCGCTGCTGGTACTGGGTGTGCAAGGAGGAGTCCATCGACCCCAAGGCCCCCAGCCGCCTGCCCCTGCTGTTTGCGCTGGATGCCAAGTTCGCCATTGCCGGCGGCTTCACCTACGTGCCCGACTGTTCCGACATCGCCCGCAAGAGCGACGCGGGTGGTAGCGGTGGCGACAGCTACTGCGGCACCAGCTTCTCGGACGGCAGCTACAGCGGCAGCTCGGGCGACTTCGGCGGCGCCGAGAGTTCGGATGGCGGTGGTGGCGACGGCGGCGGAGATGGAGGGGGCGATGGCGGCGGCTGCGGTGGGGGCGGCGGCGATTGAGCGACATCCGCTCCGGCGGAATACCGCGTAGTCACGGCGACCCCGGTAGTTACTCCTTTTTTTATAGCTTGAAGCGCTTACCAGACAAGCGCCATCGGCCAAAAATACCCAAAGTCACCCAGGCGACGACCCCGGGTGGGCCAGCGGGTCTACAGTGACAGTCCATGAACACCACCCCCACCTGCTTCACCCTCAGCATCACCCACCATGTCGCCCACCTGGTGCTGAACCGCCCCGAGGCCATGAACACCATGCACCCCACCTTCTGGCGCGAGCTGGACGAGGTGCTGGCCCAGCTGAACAAATCGGGCGAGGCGCGGGCGCTGGTTATCAGCAGCACCGGCAAACATTTCAGCGCGGGCATGGCGCTGGAGACCTTCGGCGGTGCCATCACCATGGACGACCAGAGCCCCGAGGGCCGCGCCGCCATCTTTGACCTGCTGACCGACATGCAGGCCACCTTCAGCCGCATCGAAAGCCTGCGCATCCCCGTGATCATGGCCATCCACGGCGGCTGCATCGGCGGTGCGGTGGACATGGTCACCGCCGCCTGTGTGCGCTACGCCACGGCCGACGCGTTCTTCTGCATCCAGGAGATCAACATCGGCATGGTGGCCGACGTGGGCACGCTGCAGCGCCTGCCCAAGCTGATCCCGCTGGGTGTGGTGAAAGAGCTGGCCTACACCGGCCGCCGCCTGAGCGCCGCCAGGGCCCTGGGCTACGGCCTGGTCAACGAAGTGTTCGAGACCCAAGAAGCGATGCTCGCCGCTGCCTTGCAATGCGCACAAGAGATCGCCAGCAAGCCGCCCGTGGCCATCTGGGGCACCAAACAGGCCGTGAACTACGCGCGCGACCATTCGGTGGAAGACAGCCTGCGCCAGATGGGCTGGCTGCAGGGCGCCATCTGGAGCAACCAGCATGTGCGCGAGTCCGTCACGGCGATGAAACAAAAGCGCGCGGGCGACTTCCCGGCGCTCACGCCGCTGCAGCGGTTCAGCGAGCTGGGCTAAGAACGTGTTCATGATCTCGCAGGGGTCGCATTGGAGCGCAATCGGGATGAGTGGATGCTTCGAATGCGCCGCATGGGCTCATGCCCATGCAAGCAGCCGGGGCTTCCAATCGCCCGATTTCGCTCCNAACCCTTCGGGCAGCGGTCTTGGCGGGCGGTCTGCGGCGTTGCGGCGCT
>NZ_LMJH01000001.1:1479084-1570383 GCF_001428965.1 Acidovorax sp. Root275
GGCAGGGCACCTGCGCTGATGCGCGCGTGCCAAACTATCAAAATTCATAGCTACCCACGCTTTCAGGACAAGCGCTGGCGGCCATTTTTACTTAAAACTCCATGCTGACGGGCTATCATGTAGCCGCCCAGGGGTGGGCCATCGCCGCCCCGCTTTCGCCCTGATGGAGGATGCCGCCATGACGCTGCCCAGTGTGACCCCGCCTACCTACGACGACGTGGCCGCCGCCGCGCACCGGCTCAAGGGCATGGCGCACCACACGCCGGTGCTGCGCTCCACCACCGCCGACGAACTGCTCGGCGCGCAACTGTTCTTCAAATGCGAGAACCTGCAGCGCACTGGCGCCTTCAAGTTTCGCGGCGCCTTCAACACCCTGGCCCAATTCACCGACGAACAGCGCGAGCGCGGCGTGCTGGCCTTCTCGGCCGGCAACCATGCACAGGCCATTGCACTGTCCGCCCGGATGCTGGACATGCCCGCCGTCATCGTCATGCCCGCAGACGCGCCCGCCTCCAAGATGGCGGCCACGCGGGCCTATGGTGCCCAGGTCGTCACCTACGACCGCTACACCGAAGACCGCGAAGCCATCAGCCGCCACCTGGCGCTGGAGCGCGGCATGACGCTGGTACCGCCGTTCGACCACCCGCACGTCGTTGCAGGCCAAGGCACCGCTGCCAAGGAACTGTTTGAAGAAGTGCCCGACCTGGACTACCTGTTCGTCTGCGTGGGCGGCGGCGGCCTGCTGGCCGGAAGCCTGCTGGCCGCGCAGGCCCTGGCGCCCCAGTGCCGCGTGGTGGGCGTCGAGCCCGAAACCGGCAACGACGCCCAGCAGTCGCTGCGCGCCGGGCACATCGTCCGCATCCCCACACCCCACACCATCGCCGACGGCGCGCAAACACAGGCCCTGGGCGAACTCACCTTTCCCATCATCCGCGACCATGCCGAAGACATCATCAGCGTGAGCGACGAACAGCTGATGCAATCCCTGCGCTTCTTTGCCGAGCGCATGAAGATCGTGGTGGAACCCACCGGCGCCCTGGCCTATGCAGGCGCGCAAGCCTTCTCGGGCGCGGACAACGGCGGCAAGTTGCTGCACGGCGAACGCGTGGGCATCCTCATCAGCGGGGGCAATGTCGATCTGGCGCGCTATGCGCGGTTTCTGGCAGATTAGGACCTGACCCTGCTGTTTTTGCCTGCTGCTTTGCCATCCAAGGGGCTAGGCGATGGCTCTTGTATGTCTCAGCTTTCTCCAGGGTCGATTTGTTGGGTTATCCCCACATCGTCACCTTCCAAAGGAGCATGCAGTGCCGTCCTCCAGTGCAGGCCTTCCTTTCCTGACAGGCGGCCCAGTCAACCTATCCCGGCCTCTCGCCCCCCAAAAAAGGCCATGCGAGCCGTTTTTCCCGGGGAGGCACGCGAATTGATGCTGCAGCAACACAGGGAAAACTTCAGCGAGACGACCTGCGCGTACAACAGTTAGACACAATCTTTAGCCACAGCGTTACCGAGTGGCAACACTCCTTCAACGGCTCCCTACGTGAAATGGCGCGACCCACCGAGTCACCACGGAGTCCGCCATGCCCCCACCAACCGCCCGCGACCTGCGTGCAACCACACTGTGCCGCCTGATCACCACCACCCTCGCACTCGGCCTGGCCGCGTGCGGTGGCGCTGACAATGACGGCAGCTTTGCCACCGCGGCCGCCCCCCTCGCTCATGAGCAAGCGCAGACAGAAGCCCCCCCAGGGTGCACCCCCACCGCCCCAGCAACACGCACGCTCAGCCCCGACAAAGACCATGACACCCTGTGCTGGGGAAATGCGGGTTGGAACGAGCCCACCCTGGACGGTGCAGCGCTGCAGCAAAACCTGGATTTCTACCCCGCAACCGGCTCGGCCTCAGCGACAACCGCGCCGCTCATCGTGTGGGCCCACCCCAACGGCCGCACAAAGGCACTTGATGCCACCCTGCGGGACACGCTGCTAAAACCAGCGCTGCTCGGGGGCTACGCATTTGCGTCCTTGGAATTCCGCCATCCCGTAGTCAACGCACCCACGCAGCCCAACAGCCCTGTCCCCCACACCGATATTGCCCAGGCCTTGAACTACCTCGTGGCTCATGCATCGGCGCTGCAAGTCGACCCACGCAACATCTTTCTGGTGGGCCAGTCACGCGGCACGCTCGGTGTATGGACGGCCTTGCAACCGCACCTCACCTCCCCCCGCGTGCGCGCAGTGTTTGGGGTCAACGCGCAAACGAGTTACGACGGCAACGACTTCGCGCAGTGGTTTCTCGTCGAACCCGCACGGGACGACTTTCTGCGCGCGTTCAACCGCAAGAACCCCAACGCCGACCGCTATGGCAGCGCCGTGCGCGACGTCACCCGCAATGCCCCGGCTGTGCATCTGCGCTATGACAGCCCCGTGGTAGGCCAGCAGCTCACCCTGGCTGAGATGCAGCAGCAAGACGCGCTGCACTACCCCGACTTTGGCCCTGCGCTATGCAAGGCCTACACGCAAGCCCAGGCCAAGGCCTGCAGTTACGACGCTGACTCTCGCTACCACGACCGTCCCGACCTCGCCTACGAAGGTTACGTGCGCTTTTTTGATCGCCACCGAGCACCTTAAGCCGCGTCCCCACCAAGAAAAATACAAATGCAAGCCAGGGAGGAGACCAGCCACCACGACGACACCAAGCCACACACCCCCTCACCTATCCATCATTCAATGAACCCATTCATTCCATGAAACTCACCCATCACGCCCTGTGGGGCATCCTTCTCGCGAGTCTGCTGCAAGGCTGCGGCGGTGGCTCCGCCAGTACCAGCACCACGCAGTCCACCACCAACACCATCCACGCCAGCACCATTGGCGAAGACGATGGCAACGGCCTTGCCCCGCTGGATACGTCCCTGGTGCGAACACGCCACGCTGGTGGCGCAGCCATCAATCTGGTGGCATTCACCTCCGACAGCAGCGACATGCCCACCATCGACCTGGCCAAGCGCATGCAAAAGTGGAGCCCTACCAGCAAGACCGGCGCATGGGGCTCTGCTCCCTATGAGCGCCTTGACCTGGATGCCAACGGCTGGGTACAAAGCCTGCCAGCCAACCCCGACGAGGCGGGCTACGCCAGTGTCAGCTCCGCCATCCTGGACAACAAAAGCGCCAAGTCCCGCCTGACAGGTATCTATCATGTCTACTACGAAGGAGAGGGCGACTTCTACATTGCAGGTGCTTCGGCCAGAGACTTCAAGAAGGTGGAACCAGGCCACGCCACCTTCAACATGCTGGACGACGCCGGGCTGAGTGAAAACCTGTTCATCAACATCTCCAAGGTCACCCCCGGCAACCATCTGCGCAATATCCGCATCCTCGCACCAGGAGGAATCTGTGGAAACAACCGATTCAAATGGGTTGCGGACAGCAGTGCCTGCGTGGGCACAAGCTACAAGTCACTGGTGGAGCTGTCGCAGACCCAAATATGGTTTCCCAATTTCCTGGGCGACCTCAGCGGCTACCGTGCCTTGCGTTTCATGGATTGGTTCAAGACCAACAGCTCCCCCCTTGCGACATGGGAAACGCGGCCACTCAAAGCCCACTACACCTGGAACACGGACTACGGCGTTCCTGTGGGCATGGCCGTGAACCTGGCCAATACCCTGCAAGCCGATGCCTGGCTCAACATCCCCTTCCACGCCAGCGACGACTATGCGCGGAGCCTCGCCCAGCTCGTGAAGCAGAGCCTCAACCCGGCCGCCAAATTCATCGTGGAATACGGCAATGAACCGTGGAACAACGGCTACGGCTTCTCGCAAAACTACCAGTGGCTCGCGGGTCAGGGCAGTGAAAAATTCAACGGTGAAGGCAGCGTGCACGACCGCGTCATCAACTACTACGCACTGCGCTCCAGCCAGCTGTGCCAGATCATCAAGCAGGAGTTTGGTGCGCAGTCGTCCCGCGTGCAATGCGTGGTCAATCAGCAGATCTCCGTGATAGACCCCGACCTGCCCCTGCTGCGCTGCCCCCTGGCCGTGAAACACGGGCACATTGCAGGCGGCTGTGCCAGCGCCATCGACGCTGTGGCCGTGGCCCCCTATGTGGGCGGCTATCTGGGCGACGGTGAGCACATTGCGGCCGTGGAGACATGGACGCATGAATCCGACGGCGGACTCAGCACCCTCTTCAAGGAACTGCGCGCCAAAGACGCAAATGGCAACTCCATTGCCGACACCCCGCTCAAGTCCCCCGAAATCCCGCATGGCGCCATCGACCAGGTGACCAGCTGGATCAACGGACAAAAGGCTATCGTCTCCGACAAGAATTTCAAAAAACCCCTGTTCGCCTACGAAGGGGGGCAACACCTTGCCGTGGTCACCACGGCCAACGCAGCCGTCACTCAGCTGTTTACCAACGCCAACCGCGACGCACGCATGGGCGATGTGTACCGCGATCTGATGGGCGTGTGGACCAATGCCAACGGCACCGCCCCAGGGCAGGTCTTCACCTACTTCAACAACGTCTACAAGCCCGGCTCCGACGGCGCATGGGGCCTGCGCGAAGCTGCGTTTGACAACGCAGCCAGCAACCCAAAATGGGTTGCCGTTCAGCCCTACCGCGAAAACATTGCCTGCTGGTGGGCCCAGTGCGCCCCATGACGCTGCATTACTCGTAACGCACGCCCCATAACGCACACCCTCGACATCCGCGAGGGTGCGCGCAAGCACCATGCACCGAGAGCGCCGCGCCAGTAACGCCGCCCGGCCCACCACGTGGCCATGGGAGTGCAACAGCAAGTGGCACGGTCGGGGCTCCCTTCGCACAGGAATAGACAGGGAAACGGGCCCTGGAATACTTTCCGAGGCCCCCTGCGGCCCCCTCCTCTCAAGGGGGCGACTCCGGTGGCCTGGCACAGCCAGCTCCACAGCTCCCCAGGGCCTCAAGGCCAGTTTCTACGGACCGGGGAAGAAGGGAGGTCAAAATACGGCCAACACCCTTCATTCATCCCGTAGACCAGAGGCCGCGCCATGAGCTCCGCACCCCAAAGCAATGTCACCGTCATCACCCACCCCCTCGTGCAGCACAAGCTCACGCTGATGCGCCGAAAGGACGCCAGCACCAACAGCTTTCGCCGCCTGCTGGGCGAGCTCTCGACCCTGATGGCTTACGAAGTGACGCGCGACATGCCGCTGCAGGACTTCGAGATCGAAACCCCGCTGGAGACCATGACCGGCAAGGTCATCGACGGCAAGAAGCTGGTGCTGGTCTCCATCCTGCGCGCGGGCAACGGCTTTCTGGACGGCATGCTCAACGTGGTGCCAGGCGCCCGCGTCGGCCACATCGGCCTGTACCGCGACCCGGCCACGCTGCAGCCCGTGGAGTACTACTTCAAGATGCCGTCCGAAATGGACGAGCGCGACATCATCGTGGTAGACCCCATGCTGGCCACCGGCAACTCGGCCGCCGCCTGCGTGGACCGCTTGAAGAAGCTCAACCCCCGCTCCATCAAGTTCGTCTGCCTGCTCGCCGCGCCCGAGGGCATTGCCACGCTGCAAAAGGCCCACCCCGACGTACCGATCTTCACCGCCGCCATCGACCGCGAGCTCAACGACCACGGCTATATCCTGCCGGGCCTGGGGGATGCGGGGGACCGGATTTTTGGCACCAAATAAGCGCATGGCACTGTTGCATGCCCCAGCCACCATCGCGCCTTTGGGCGCTGCGGTGGCTTTTTTTTGATGGAGACAACCGCAGCGCCGCGATTTTTTTACCACTTGGTGGCTTTCCTCTGGCAGACTTGTCTGCGGCCCGCTCCCCTGGCGCTGCGCACGACTGGCGCACAAATTGCATGAGGACCGGACCTCTCCTCCTCATTCGATTGCCTGAAGGACCCCCACCATGACCACTCGCCGTATCTTCACCGGACGCCTGCTCTGCACCTCCATGGCCTTGTCTGCCGCCATGGCGATGGCACCCTCTTTGGCCACAGCGCAGTCCAAGATCAAGGTTGCGGCGATCTACACGGTGCCTTTTGAACAGCAATGGGTCAGCCGCATCCACAAGGCGCTCAAGGCGGCCGAAGCACGCGGCGAGATCGAATACAAGGCCAGTGAAAACGTCAGCAACGCCGACTACGAACGCGTGATGCGCGAGTACGCCACGGGCGGCAACCAGCTCATCGTGGGCGAAGCCTTTGCGGTGGAAGCCGCCGCCCGCAAGGTGGCCAAGGACTTCCCCAAGACATCGTTCCTGCTCGGCTCCTCGGGCAAGCCGCAGGCACCCAACTTCAGCGTGTTCGACAACTACATCCAGGAGCCTGCTTACCTCAGCGGCATGATCGCGGGCGGCATGACCAAGTCGAACAAGATCGGCATGGTGGGCGGCTTCCCCATCCCCGAAGTCAACCGCCTGATGCACGCCTTCATGGCGGGCGCCAAAGAGACCAACCCCAAGGTCGAGTTCACCATCACCTTCATCAACAGCTGGTTTGACCCACCCAAGGCCAAGGAAGCCACCTTTGCCATGATCGACAAGGGCGCCGATGTGCTCTATGCCGAGCGTTTTGGCGTGAGCGACGCGGCCAAGGAAAAAGGCAAACTCGCCATTGGCAACGTGATCAACACGCAGGACAAGTACCCCGACACCGTCATCGCCTCGGCCCTGTGGCATATGGAGCCCAGCATCGACCGTGCGCTCAAGCTGGTCAAGGAAGGCAAGTTCACCCCCGAGGACTACGGCCCGTATTCGATGATGAAGCACAAGGGCTCGGAACTCGCCCCACTGGGCACGTTCGAGAAGAAAATCCCCGCCGACATCGTCGCCAAGGTCAAGGCCAAGGAATCTGACATCCTGGCGGGCAAGTTCACCGTGAAGGTGGATGACAGCCAGCCCAAGTCCACGGCCAAGTAGACACACCTCCATCGCGGGCGCACTGCCCGCTTCGTGTCTAAGAACCTGTTCTAAAGGCCACCCCTGCAACGCGGTGGCCTGTTTGCTTGTATCTCCTCACACCCTTCTGTCTCTGACCCACAAGGCACCACACCATGCACACGCCCCGTACCACCAAGCCGTCTCTGACAACCCGGTGCACCCGCCTGCTGGGCGCCCTGGCCCTGGCCGCAGTGGTCGCGGGCTGTGCCGCCACCTCGCCTGGCAAAACAGCCGTTCGGCTGGATGACACACCGCGCATCGCCGTCATCTCGGCCTTTGCGCCCGAACTGACGGTGCTGCTGCCCAAGGTGCAACAACCCGCCAAGCACAGCGTCAACGGCGTGGAGTTCACCACCGGCACGCTCGAAGGCAAGCCCGTGGTCGTGTTCCTCTCGGGCATCAGCATGACCAACGCGGCCATGAACACGCAGCTGGTGCTGGACCGCTTCCATGTGAGCCACATTGTCTTTTCCGGCATCGCCGGTGGCGTGAACCCCAGCCTGCACATTGGCGACGTGACCGTGCCCGCGCAGTGGGGCCAGTACATGGAATGGCTGATGGCGCGTGAAGACAAGCCCGGGCAGTACAGCGCCCCAGCGTGGATGAAAAGCGAGCTGACGATGCCCGCCTTCGGCATGATGCACCCGCGCCCCGTCGAAGTGCGGTCGGCAGCCAAGCCCGGCATCACCAAACAGTTCTGGTTTGAAGCCGACCCGAAGATGCTGGCCACCGCACGCAGCCTTCAGAACGTAGGCCTGGAGCATTGCCTGGCGAGCACCTGCCTGAAGCAACGCCCGCAACTCGTGGTGGGCGGCAGCGGCGTGTCGGGCCAGGCATTTGTGGACAACAAGGCATTCCGCGAATACGCGTTCAAGACCTTCGAGGCCAACGTGCTCGACATGGAAACCGCCGCTACCGCCATGGTGGCGCACAGCAATGGCGTGCCGTACATCGCTTTTCGCTCGCTGAGTGACCTGGCGGGTGGTGGTGACGGCGAGAATGAAATGGGCACCTTCATGGGCCTGGCAGCTGCCAATTCGGCGAAGGTGCTGCAGGCGTTTCTGGCGGCCTGGAAGTGAGTTCACTTCAACCGCACTGTTCGCTGCGCGCCCTGAGCCCCTTCCCCCTCGTGAGGAAGGGGTTGGGTAGAGGGGGAAGCTGGAAACCGGCGCTGTGCTTGATGCGTAAGCCGCGCCCCTCTCCCGCGAGGGGAGAGGGGGCGACAGCCAACTGCAGTTAGCGCGCGGCACCGTGGAGGACTGACATGGCACCCGTACTGCGCCTCACAAACATCACCAAGTGCTTTGGCAAGCTGGTCGCCAACGACGGCATCAGCTTGACCCTGGCGCGTGGCGAGGTGCTGGCCCTGCTGGGCGAGAACGGTGCAGGCAAGTCCACGCTGATGTCCATCCTGTTCGGGCACTATGTAGCCGACGAAGGACACATCGAAGTCTTCGGCCAACCCCTGCCGCCCGGCCAGCCGCGCGCAGCGCTGGCGGCGGGCATTGGCATGGTGCACCAGCACTTCACACTGGCCGACAACCTCACGGTGCTGGACAACGTGCTTCTGGGTACCGAGCCGCTGTGGCAGCCGTTCTCGCGCCGCAGTAGCGCGCGGGCCAAGCTGCTGGCCGTGGCGCAGCAGTTTGGTTTGCCCGTGAATGCCGATGCCCGCGTGGGCGGCCTCTCGGTGGGTGAACGCCAGCGGGTCGAAATCCTGAAAGCGCTGTACCGGGGCGCGCGCATCCTCATCCTCGACGAACCCACTGCGGTGCTCACCCCGCAGGAGAGCGAGGCCTTGTTCGACACCCTGGCGCAGATGGTGGCGCAGGGCCTGTCCATCATCTTCATCAGCCACAAGCTGGGCGAAGTGCTGCGCGTGTCGCACCGCGTGGCCGTGCTACGCCAGGGCAAGCTGGTGGCCGAGGCGCCCGCGCAGGGCACCACCCAAGGGCAACTGGCGCAGTGGATGGTGGGCCATGCCATCGAAGCCCCTGCGCGGCGCCCGGCCCGGGTGGTGGGTGCTGCCGTCTGCAGCCTGCACAACGTGAGCACCACACCCACCGGCCGTGACCGGTTGCAGAACGTGTCGCTCACCCTCCACGCAGGCGAAATCGTGGCCATCGCGGGCGTCAGCGGCAATGGCCAGGTCGCGCTGGCCGATGTGCTGTGTGGCGTGCGCGCCGCCACTGCGGGCCAGGCCACGCTGCGCGGCGCGCCCTTGCAAGCCCGGCCCGCGTGGTTGGTGAACCAGGGCGTGGCCCGCATCCCTGAAGACCGGCACGCTGTGGGCGTGGTGGGCGATTTGCCGGTGTGGGAAAACGCCGTGTCGGAACGCCTGCGCAGCCACTGGTTTGCGCACCCATGGTTCAAGGCCTTCTGGGTCAAGCGCCGTGCAGCCCGACAACACGCGCAGCACGTGGCCGAGACCTTTGATGTGCGTGGCGGCGGGCTCGACACGCCAGCCCGGTCGCTTTCGGGCGGCAACATGCAAAAGCTCATCCTTGGCCGGGCACTGCTGCCGCCTGAGGATGAGGCGGGCCACAGTGCTACTGCGCCCCAACTCATCGTCGCGCACCAGCCCACTTGGGGGCTGGATATCGGTGCCGTGATGTTTGTGCAGCAGCAGCTCATCAACGCGCGCGACGGCGGCGCGGCCGTGCTGCTGATTTCGGATGACCTCGATGAAGTATTGGCCCTGGGCGACCGCGTGGCGGTGATGCACGATGGGCAGCTGAGCGAGGCGCGGCCTGCGGATACTTGGACGCGCGAGGCGGTTGGGCTGGCGATGGCAGGCGCCATGCACTGACCCAACGTACAAGAACAAAATCACCATGCGACTCGAAAAACGCAATCACACCTCTCCCGCAGCCTACGTGCTGGCACCGGTGGGCGCCGTGGTTTTCACGCTGCTCATCAGCGGCCTGCTGGTGATGTGGGCCGGAGCGCCGGTGGGGCAGACCTATGCGCTGCTGCTGCAAGGTGCATTTGGCTCGGTGTTTGCGCTGACCGAAACACTGACCCGCGCCACGCCGCTGATCCTGACGGGACTGGCGGCGGCCGTGGCGTTCCGCGCGCGGCTGTTCAATATTGGGGCGGAGGGGCAGCTTTACGCAGGTGCTCTGGCTGCCGTGGCCATGGGCGGCATGCATGGCGGCACGGGATTGGAATGGTCGCCTTACCTACTCTTCCCGCTCATGATGCTGGCGGCAGCGCTGGCCGGGGCGGCCTTGCTGCTGGGCCCGGCACTGATGAAGGCGCGGCTGGGGGTGGACGAGGTGGTCACCACGCTGCTGCTCAACTTCATCATGCTGCTGCTCGTCTCGGCCCTGCTCGACGGGCCGATGAAAGACCCGCTCTCCATGGGCTGGCCGCAGAGTGTGGCACTGCAAAGCGACATGGAACTGGGCAAGTTGGTACCCCAGACGCGCCTGCACACGGGCCTGCTGTGGGCCATCTCTCTGGCCGTGATGCTGTGGGCGCTGCTGGCACGCACAGTGCCGGGTTTTGACATCCGCACCGCCGGTGCCAATGCGCGGGCTGCCGCGTTTGCCGGTGTGCCCATCACCCGCACCGTCGTGCTGGTGGCCCTGCTCTCGGGCGGGCTGGCGGGGCTGGCGGGTGCCATCGAGGTGGCGGGCCGCACCAGCTATGTGACGCTCGACATGTCGCCGGGCTACGGCTACAGCGGCATCGTGATTGCCATGCTGGCGGGGCTGCACCCGTTGGGCGTGATCGCAGCGGGCACCTTTGTGGCGGGCGTGCTGGTGGGGGCCGACAGCATGAGCCGCGCGGTGGGCGTGCCCACCTACATTGCGGATGTGATCGTGGCGACCTCGTTGATTGCGGTGCTGGTGGCTGGCTTGCTCACGCAGTACCGCATTCGCTGGAAGTGACACCGCCATGAACAATCACTCAGACCAAAATTTCAAGCAAAATTGGCCTCTAGCGCTTATCCATAAATCGCCAGCAGCTATCAAAACAGAAGTAAATCACTCAGAGGCGAGCGCATGACCGAACTGCTCGACATCCTCGCCAACCCCGCCTTCTGGATCGCCACCCTGCGCGTGGCCACGCCGCTCATCCTGGGCACGCTGGGCGTGCTGCTGTGCGAACGCGCGGGCGTGCTCAATCTGGGCATTGAAGGGATCATGGTCGCGGGCGCCTTCACCGGCTGGCTGGCGGTGTACGCAGGCTACGGGCTGTGGACGGGGGTGCTGGTGGCGGCGCTGACCGGGGCGGTGTTCGGGCTGCTGCACGCGTGGCTCACGGTGGGGCTGGCGCTGTCGCAGCATGTGTCAGGCCTCGGTATCACGCTGCTGGCCACGGCGCTCAGCTACTACGGCTACCGCGTGAGTTTTCCGAAGGTGAACACGCCGCCCACCATCGAGCCGTTTGCGCCCATGGAGTGGCTGGGCATTCCTATCCTGTCTGCACAGACGCCGCTCACGCTGTTGGCCCTGTTGCTGGTGCCGCTGCTGGCCTGGGTGTTGATGCGCACACCGCTGGGCCTGGCCGTGCGCATGGTGGGCGAGAACCCGCAGGCGGCCGAGGGCCAGGGCATCTCGGTGGCGGCCACGCGCACGGGCGCCATCGTGGCGGGCTCGGCGCTGATGGGCATCGCAGGGTCGTTCCTCACGCTGTCGGCGTTCAACGCGTTCTTCTTCAACATGGTGAACGGGCGCGGCTGGATCTGCGTGGCGCTGGTGGTGTTTGCCTCGTGGCGGCCGGGCAAGGCGCTGCTGGGGGCCCTGCTCTTCGCGTTCTTCGATGCGCTGCAGTTGCGGCTGCAGCAGGCGGGCGACGCGTGGCTGCCGTACCAGGTGTATTTGATGCTGCCGTACCTGCTCTCCATCCTGGCGCTGGTGCTGGTGGCGCGCGAGGCAGCGTATCCTCAGGCGCTGATGAAGCCCTACCGCAAAGGAGAACGCTGAATGCCTACGCTGCAAACGCTGCTCATGTTCGCTGCCGCCTCGCTGGCGCTGGCCGTGATCCCTGGTCCCACGATGCTGTTGGCGCTGGCCAATGGCATGGCCGGCGGCATGCGGCGCGCGGCCTGGGGCATGGCGGGTGCGGGGCTGGGCGCGGGCATCCTGATCGCGGTGGTGGCCGTGGGGCTGGGTTCGCTGCTCAACGCATCGGCCACATTGTTCAATGCAGTGCGCATCGGCGGGGTGTTGTATTTGCTGTGGCTGGCGATGCAACTGTGGCGCAGCCCGCCGGTGGATGTGAAAGCTGCCCTGGCCCATGTGCCGGGCCAGCAGGCCGTGGGCCGGGCCGCTTTTGTGCGCAGCCTGGGCGTGGCGCTGTCCAACCCTAAAACGCTGCTGTTCTTTGCTGCGTTTCTGCCGCAGTTCGTGGACCCGGCCCAGCCCCAGACGGTGCAGTACGCCGTGCTGGGTTCGCTTTTTGTGGGCCTGGACACGCTGGTCATGGTGGTCTATGCCACCGCCGGCTGGCAAGCCGTGCGCTGGCTCTCGCAGCGCGGCCTGCGCTGGCTCAACCGCAGTTGCGCCGTGGGCATGGGCGTGCTGGCGGCACTGTTGGCTGGCTACCGGCGCCACGGCGCCTAGCTGCAGCAGCGTGTGCAGCCCCCACAGGTACGGGCCATGAGCCGATTTCAGCTTTTCCTTGCGGCAATGGCGGCCGCTGCCCTGGGCGCGGCCGGCATGTGGTGGGTGGCGTTCAAGCCCGCGCCGCCTGTGCCACCGCCCGCGCTGCTGGCGGTCGAAGGCATGGGGCATCTGGTCTCGGTCAAGGTGCGTTACGCCAACGTCATCGAGTTTACGCAGCAGATTACGCAGGGCATTCCGTGGACGCAGTGGGAACTGCGCCTGGGCGGCACTCAGGTGCTGCTGGTGGCCAAGGGGGACTGCCTGGTGGGCGCCGACATGCGCCAAGCCCGCTATGAAGCCGTGGACCCCGCCGCCCGGACGGCCGTGTTGTGGCTGCCCATGCCCGCCACGCTGTCTGCCCGGGTCCACCACGGCCCCCGGGACCAGGGCGGGTCTTACTTCTATGCCGTGCAGGGGACGGGCATCGAACCGCTGATCCCCGGCACCGCCAACCGCACCCAGGCCATCGACACGGCCCTGCAGCGGGCCCAGCAGGACATGGAGCGCGCCTGCCAGGCTGGCAACACGCTGGCCACGGCCAAGGAAAATGCCGAGGCGGTGCTCAAGCAGTTGCTTGCCGCCACGGGCTGGGCGGTGCAGGTGCGCTGGCAGCCATGAGCTTGCCCAGCCCCACACGGAGGCGGACGGCGTCAGCTTTTTGGGCCATGGTGCTGACGCTGGCCACCATTGCCAGCACCGGCGGCAAAGCCCACGCGCTGGGTGCCGACATTCCTTACGCCGCCTTTGCGGCAGCGCCGGACGTGGACTGGGTGCAGGTGTGCGGCCAATGGCCCATGGCCGCAGCAGAGGGCGCGGGCACGTACCGCATCGTGCACGCCACGCGTTATGCCCAGTCGTTTGTGTATGTGCAATGGCTGCGGCGCGACAGTAATGGCAGCGCGGCAGAGGTGCATACCGAGGGCATTGCGGCGCTCAACAACGACCACGCCGAGATATCGCTGAGCCAGATGCGATGCCAGGCCACCCGGCAGGGCATCCGCTTCACGGCGCGGGCTGAGTCAGGGCACGATGGGGCACTCTTTGGCATCACCATCGACGCAGGACACCGGCCTGGCGCACTGCGCTGGCGCACCACCCCAAGGCGTTGAGCCATGCGCCTGCGCCCCCCCCCGCTCCTCCACTGCACGCCAGCGCGCACCGGTTGGCAGGCCATCATGCACCGCCTCTGCAGTGACAGCTGTCTCCTGAATCCGTTTCAAGGCTGTGCAATACGCTCAGGCGGGCGCCCCCATGGGCGTGCACAGCTCCACCAGCGCGCCATTGATGTCCGCCACATAGGCCACGGTCTGGCCCCAGTGCATCTGCTCGGGGGCCTGTACCAGCCGAGCACCAGCGTCCACCGCACGCTGCAAGGCGGCGGCTACATCGGCGGTGGTGAAGGCGATCTCAAAGCTGGGGGCATCGGCCGACACGCGCTGGGGGTTCTTGCCCAGCTCCACCATCAGCCGCAAGGAAGCAAAAGCCAGCGAAGTGGCTCCCGTGTCCAGCTCGCCAAAATCGCCTGCCTCGTGCAAAAAACGGCGCGCAAAGCCGAAGGCCTGCTCGTAGAAAGCGATGGTTTTCGGAACGTCTTCGACGTAGAGAATGGTGTAGCCAAATTGCATGAAAACTGCCTTTGCAAAAAATGCGTTGAAATGGCTGGATGCCTCCAGCGAAAGCCACAGCTTAGGCATGCAGCCCGCCTTTGTCTTGAATAAACCCGACAGCAACGACCCCACCCGCCATGCTTGACCTGCTCATCACCCACGCCACCCTGCCCGACGGCCGCCAGAACATGTCGATTGCCGTGCAGGACGGCCGCATCGTCGAAGTGACCGAAGGCCTGCAAGCCCCCGCGCACGAGGCGGTGGATGCGGGCGGCCTGCTGGTCAGCCCGCCGTTTGTGGACGCGCATTTCCACATGGATTCGACCCTGAGCTACGGCCAGCCGCGCGTGAACGAGAGCGGCACGCTGCTCGAAGGCATTGCGCTGTGGGGCGAACTCAAGCCGACCCTCACGCACGATGCCATCGTAGAGCGCGCCCTGCGGTATTGCGACATGGCCGTGGCGCGCGGGCTGCTGGCCGTTCGCAGCCATGTGGACACCAGCCACGCCGGCCTGCTGCCCGTGCAGGCCTTGCTGGATGTGAAGCAGCGCGTGGCGCCCTACCTGGATTTGCAGCTGGTGGCCTTCCCGCAAGACGGCGTGCTGCGCGCACCCGGCGGGCTCGACAACCTGAAACGCTCGCTGGACATGGGTGTGGACGTGGTGGGCGGCATTCCGCACTTCGAGCGCACCATGGCCCAAGGGGCCGAGAGCGTGAAGATCCTCTGCGAGGTGGCCGCCGAGCGCGGCAAACGCGTGGACATGCACTGCGACGAATCCGACGACCCACACTCGCGCCACGTGGAAACCTTGGCGTACGAAACCCAGCGCCTGGGCCTGCAGGGCCGCGTGACGGGCTCGCACCTCACCTCCATGCACAGCATGGACAACTACTACGTGAGCAAGCTGATGGCGCTAATGGCCGAGGCAGACCTGGGCGTGGTGGCCAACCCGCTCATCAACATCACGCTGCAAGGCCGCCACGACACCTACCCCAAGCGCCGGGGCATGACCCGTGTGCCCGAGCTGATGGCTGCGGGCCTGACGGTGGCGTTTGGCCACGACTGCGTGCTCGACCCCTGGTACAGCGGCGGCAGCGCCGACATGCTGGAGGCCGCGCACATGGGCCTGCACGTGGGGCAGATGACCAGCCAGGCCGCGATGCGGCAGTGTTTTGACGCAGTGACGGCGAATCCCGCCAAGCTGCTGGGGCTGGAGGGCTACGGTATCGCCCCCGGCTGCCATGCCGACCTGGTGCTGCTGCACGCGCGCAATCCGGTGGAAGCCATCCGCCTGCGCGCCGCGCGCCTGGGCGTGTGGCGGCGCGGCAAGCGGCTGGCCAGCAGCCCGGCACCCGTGGCGCAACTGCACCTGCCGGGCCGGCCCGACAAAGTGCATTTCACGTCAAATTAGCCTCTCACGCTTATGTATCAAGCGCAAACAGCTACACATTCAATAGCATTTCAAGCGTTCACGCCATGCGCGCAATCGTCCTGCGAAACCGCGCCAGCGCCAGGCTGAACAGCACCGCCCCAATCCCCAGCAGCCACACCAGCGACGGCCACACCACCGCCCAGCCCGCGCCCCGGTAGAGGATGGCCTGGGCCAGCTCGGTGAAGTGCGTGGTGGGCGCCAGGGCCATGCCGTACTGCACCCACAGCGGCATGCTCTCGCGCGGGGTGACGCCGCCGGACAGCATCTGCAGCGGCATCATCACCAGCACCATCAGCAGCCCAAACTGCGGCATGCTGCGCGCCACCGTGGCCATGAAGATGCCCATGGAGGTGGTTGCAAACAGGTGCAGCGTGGCCCCCAGCAGGAACAGCGGCACCGAGCCCTCGATGGGCACACCAATCGCCCAGCGGATCACCGCCGTGAGCGAAATCCACGTAGCCACCAGCACCACCAGCGCCATGGCCCAGACCTTGGCCAGCATGATCTCGCCGGGGGTGACGGGCATCACCAGCAAATGCTCCACCGTGCCGTGCTCGCGCTCGCGGATCAGCGCGGCGCCTGTGAGGATGATGGAGAGCATGGTCACGATGTTGATTAGCTCCATCAGCGAGCCAAACCACGCGGGGTTGAGCGCCGGGTTGAAGCGCGAGCGCACCGTGAGCTCGATGGGCTGGGCGGCCACGGCGCGGTCGCGCTGCACGAACTCGGCCACCTCCAGCTGCACGATCTGCTGCACCGCCCCATTGGCCGCAAACGCCTGCCCCATGCGCGTGGCGTCGATGTTGAGCTGCACCTGCGGCACCCGGCCTGCCAGCACATCGCGCTGGAAATGCGCGGGGATGTGCAGCACCAGCGTGAAGCGGCCTGCGTCCAGGCCCGGGTCCACCTCGCGCATGCCGATCATGGCGGGGCGCGTGAACTGGGGCGCGTAGAACGCCGTGGCGATGCGCTGGGACAGCGCCGAATCGTCCTCGTCCACGATGGCAATGGGCACGTGGTACAGCGTCTCGGGCTGCGCCATGCCCGCCGAGTACACCGCCAGCGTGGTGGTGTAGACGATGAGGAATAACATGGCTGGATCGCGCCACAGGCTCCATAGCTCCTTGATGCCCAGGCGGAAAATATTGGACCAGCGGCCACGCAGCGCCATGTCAGGTCTCCTGCTTTTTGAGGAGCGCAATCGCAGCGCCAACGATAACCGGCACTGCCACCAGCATGGGCCAGAACTCGGCCTGCAAATCCTGCAGGCCCAGCGCCTTGTTGAACACGCCCCGGCTGATGGTGAACATGTGGCTGGCCGGGTAGGCCTCGCCCACCCAGCGCGCAAAGCCCGTCATGGACGACACCGGGTTGATGAGCCCCGCAAACTGCACGGCAGGAATGATGGTGCCCACCATGGCAAAGAACATCGCCGCAATCTGGCTGCGCGTGACGGTGGAGGCCAAAAGGCCCATGCCCGTGGAGCACAGGCTGAACACCACGGCGGCCAATGTCAACGTGGCAAAACTTCCCGTCATCGGCACGCCAAACACCGTCACCGCCGCCAGGCACATCAGGCCAAAATTAAACAGCGCCAGCAGCACATACGGCAGCTGTTTGCCCAGCATGAATTCAGTGCGCGTGGTGGGCGTGACATACAGGTTGATGATGGAGCCCAGCTCCTTCTCGCGCACCACGGCCAGGGCCGTGAGCATGGCGGGCAGCATCAGCAGCAGCAGCGGGATCACGGCGGGCACCATGGACGGCAGGCTGCGCACGTCGGGGTTGTAGCGGTAGCGCGGCTCCACCTCCAGCAGGCCCCGGGGCACCACGCCCGTGCGGCTGCGGCTTTGCTCCACCAGCCACTGCTGGTGCAGGCCCTGGGCGTAGCCGATGACGGTTTCGGCGCGCTGCGGCATGGCGCCGTCCACCCACGCGCCAATCTGCACCGGCTGGCCGCGTGCCACATCGCGCGCAAAGCCGGGCGGGATCTCCAGCGCCAGCGATATTTCGGCGGAGCGCATGCGTGCGTCCAGCTCAGCATAGGTGGTGATGGGCGGCTGTTCGGTGAAATAGCGCGAGCCCGCCAGGTTCAGCGTGTAGGCGCGGCTCAGCGCGGTCTGGTCACGGTCCAGCACGGCAAAGCGCAGGTTCTCCACGTCCATGCTGATGCCGTAGCCCATCACGAACATCAGGATCAGCGAGCCCAGCAACGCCATGGCGCCGCGCACCGGGTCGCGGCGCAGCTCCAGTGCCTCGCGCCACTGGGTGCTGTGGATGCGGGCCAGGCTTTGGCGCAGGCGGGTGGGCCAGGGGGGAGTGTTGGGCGCGGACACCGGCAATAGCGCAGCGGGGCCCGAAGCCGCCACGGGTACAGGGGCCTGGGCCGTGCCCGCAGCATCTTCCAGGTAGCCGATGAAGGCTTCTTCCAGCGTGGCGGCGCCGCGCTTTGCCACGATCTCCTGCGGCGCAGCGCTTTCCAGCACGCGCCCTGCGTGCATCAGCGAGATGCGGTCACAGCGCTCGGCCTCGTTCATGAAGTGGGTGGAGATGAAGATGGTGACCTTGTCGCGCCGCGCCAGCTCCACCATCAGGCGCCAGAAGTGGTCGCGCGCCATCGGGTCCACGCCCGAGGTGGGCTCGTCCAGGATCAGCAGCTCGGGCTGGTGCACCATGGCCACGGCCAGCGAAAGGCGCTGGCGCATGCCCAGGGGCAGCTTCATGGGCAGTGCGCTGCGGGCGGCCTGCAGGTCAAAGCGCTCCAGCATGGCCTCCACCCGCGCGGGCACCTCGGCCTCTGGCACGTGGAACAGCCGCGCGTGCAGCACTAGGTTCTGCTCGACCGACAGCTCGCTGTACAGCGAAAACGCCTGCGACATGTAGCCCACGCGCCGCCGCGTGGCTATGTCCTTGGGGTCCACCGGTTGGCCAAACAGCCAGGCCTGCCCGTCGCTGGCGGGCAGCAGGCCGGTAAGCATCTTCATGGTGGTGGACTTGCCGCAGCCATTGCTGCCCAAAAAGCCAAAAATCTCGCCGCGCTGGATGCGAAAGCTCACATGGTCCACCGCCACAAAGTCGCCAAACTGCATGGTCAGGTCGCGCGCCTCGATGGCCACGTTTGCTGCGTCGTCTGCCTGCGACCGGTCCAGCGGCGGAATCTGCACCGCCCGGTGGCCCCGGCGCTTGGCCTCGGGCAGCAGGGCCACAAAGGCCTGCTCCAGCGCATCGTGCCCGGTGCGGGCCATCAGCTCGGCAGGCGTACCCGTGGCCAGGATGCGCCCTTCGTCCATGGCCACCAGCCATTCAAAACGCTGGGCCTCTTCCATGTAGGCCGTGGCCACGATCACGCTCATGCCCGGCCGCGCGGTGCGGATGCGGCCGATCAAATCCCAGAACTGCGCGCGCGCCAGCGGGTCCACGCCGGTGGTGGGCTCGTCCAGGATGAGCAGGTCGGGGTCGTGGATGAGTGCGCAGCACAGGGCCAGCTTTTGCTTCATGCCGCCCGAGAGCTTGCCCGCAGGCCGCGCCAGAAACGGATACAGCCCCGTGCTGCGCGTGAGTTCATCGATGCGCCGGCGACGCTCGGCCGCGTCGTGCCCGAACAGGCGGCCAAAGAACTGCAGGTTCTCTTCCACCGACAGCGTGGGGTACAGGTTCTTGCCCAGGCCCTGCGGCATGTAGGCGATGCGCGGGCACACCCGGCTGCGGTGGCGGCTTTGGGCCATGTCGCCGCCCAGCACCTCCACCGTGCCCTGCTGCACTGCACGGGCACCCGCCACCAGCGCCAGCAGGCTGGACTTGCCCACGCCGTCCGGCCCGATCAGGCCCACCATGCGGCCGGCGGCCACCTCCAGGTCGATGCCATCCAGCGCCACCGTGTGCCCGTAGCGCTGGCCCACGCCACGCAGGCGGGCCACGGGTGCCACGCTGCCGGGGAGGCTCACTGGTCGGCCTTGACGGCGAGATTGGCGGGCCATTCCACCGCAGGGTCCACCCGCAGCCAGGCCACTCCGGGCAGGCCGGTCTTGACCTGCTCCTGGTGGCGCAGCAGCAGCGCCTTGTCGATCTGGGCCCGCACGCGGAACATGAGCTTCTGACGTTCGCTCGCGGTCTCCACCGTCTTGGGGGTGAACTGCGCGGTGCTGGCCACGAACGACACGGTGGCCGGGATCACGAAGCCCGGCGCGGCATCGAGCACGATGCGCACCTCGCTGCCCAGTGCCACGCGGCCTGCCACGGTCTCGGGCAAAAAGAAGGTCATGTACACATCGCTCAGGTCCACCAGCTGCAGCACCCGTGCGCCCGCGCCCACCACCTCGCCAGGCTGCACCACGCGGAACTGCACGCGGCCGTCGCGCGGCGCCTTGAGCTCGCTGTCGGCCAGCTCCACATCGATGCGGGCCAGCGTGGCCTCCAATGCGCGCACGTTCGCCTCGGCACTGGTCACCTGCGTGCGCGATGCCCCAATGCCCGCCTGCGCGGCCTTGGCCTGGGCCTTGGCAGCCGTCACAGCGGCCTGCTGGCTGCGCACCTTGGCGCGGTCATCGTCGAGCAACTGGCTGGAGAAAAAGCCTTCGCGCGCTAGCTGCTCAGAGCGCGGCAGGCGGCGGCGGGCGGTGTCGAGGTCGCTCTCGCGCTGGGCCACCACGGCCAAGGCGGCCTGGTAGTCGCTCTCGCGCTGGGCCACCTGCACCTGGGCACTGCTGATGGCCAGTTGCGCCTGCTGCAGCCGGGCCACGGCCTCTTCGCGCTGGGCCTGCAGGCCGTCGATCTGCATGCGGGCCAGGGGCTGCCCCGCCTTCACAAAATCGCCCTCGGCCACCAAAACATCGAGCACACGCCCCGCCAGCTTGGTGGCCACAGCGATCTCGGTGGCCTCGATGCGGCCGTTGCCGCTCACAAAACCGGGGCCGGGCCCCTTGGCCTGCCAGGGTGCCCAGTGCAACAGCAGCCCTCCTCCCAGCAGCACCACGGCCAGGGCCGCCGCTGTCTTCCAATGCTTGCTCATGGTCCATCCTTGTGGGCACCTGGGCCCATCGGGGGATGGTAGCTTTGCACTCCACGTTGCCCCAAGCTGCAGCACGCCCTCTCTTGACCTGCATCAATCGTCCCCCCAACATCCGGCCTGCACCGGCCGCGCGTGGCTCTCACAACCGAAACCCATGACCGCCTTCACCCCCCCGCCCCTTTCCGACACCCTTGCCTGGTTGCTGGGCCGTCCTGTCAGCGCCGAAGACGGGCCGACGGAAGATGAACTGGCTGCCGCAAGCCATCGCCTGGGGTGCAAGGTGCCCCCTGCCCTGCACGCTTACTACGCCGCCGTGGGCAGGCGTGCCGATTTGATGGCCGGTTTTCAGCGGTTT
Source organism: Acidovorax sp. Root275 (assembly GCF_001428965.1). NCBI lineage: Bacteria > Pseudomonadati > Pseudomonadota > Betaproteobacteria > Burkholderiales > Comamonadaceae > Acidovorax > Acidovorax sp. Root275. Next base: position 1,500,032 of record NZ_LMJH01000001.1, read on the forward strand.
GCGCCGCTGCAGGATTTGGAGTGCCTGGGCGACAAGCTGCTGTTTCTGGAAGAAAACCAGGCCGTGTGCTGGTGGGCCACCGATGCGCAGCAGCGGGTATGGCAAACCACCGACCTGGACGCCCCCGACTGGCACGAGGAAGACCTGGGCCTGGATGCGTTTTTGCACACCATCGCCTACTACCAGATGGCCCAGGGTGGCTACCCGTTCTGCGGCATGCGCGCGTGCCATGGGTTCTCAACGCAGGGGGGCCTGGCAGCGCTGCTGCACGCCATGCAGGCGCAGGCCGTGGTGGATGTAGCGGGGCTGCGCATCTTCACCGTGGGGCCGCAGGCGCTGGTGTGGTACCTGCATGCCGAGGGGGAGCTTGCAGAGCCGGGCTTGTTCCTGAGCGCCCTGGACGCCGATCGCTTTGAGGCGCTGTGCGCCCAGTGGGACTTTGACGATCTGGGCTGATCTGACAATCAGAAAATGTTAAGAAAATGGCTCCAGCGCTTATTGAACAAGCGCTAATAGCTACATTATTTATAGCAGACAACTCAGTCAGGGTTGAATTCCGCGGCCCACACCGCACGCGTTGCACCAGCCCTCCACTCAGCCCCGCACATCAAACGCCGACAGGTGATTGGCCAAGTGCATGGCGTGCGCCTGCTCGTACTGCGCGCGGCTCAATGCCCCGTAGGCAAAGTGCGGCTGCAGCGGCCCGGCATGGGCGGCAAAGTCCTGCACGGCCTTGCGCAGCCGGGCCAGGGCCGCTGACGCGTCGGGCGTGGACGCATCCAGCGCGGGCGCGCCGGGAATGGGTTCTGCCAGGTTGTGGCTCATGCGGCCGCGCAGGGCAAACACGTTGAAAGCTGCTGCACCCAGCGTGTTCTGGAACAGCGCCGACTTGGGGGCCGGAAAACCCTGCAGCGAGAACTCGATGCTCTGTGCGCAGTGCTCCAGCGTTTGGGACCAGTTCCAGGCCGTGGCGGGCGCAAGCGGCTGGACCTCGGCGCCCGCAAGGCGCTCTACCTCTTGCATGGCCTCGCGCAGGTTGCCAAAGACCAGTTGCCGGTCATTGCCGGGCCGGTAAAGCAGGTAACCCGCCCCGGCGGCCGCTGCCCCTCCCAGGACGGCCAGCCCCGTGCCCGATTTCAGGAACGCCCTGCGCGGTGCAGCGGGTGTGGAGGGCGACGCATCGGACGCGGCGCCCGGGTTGCTGACGTTGGGATTCACTGCCATGGGGTTGTGGTCTGGTGTGGGTGGGCCGAAGGGGTATCCGCCATTTTGCGGCAGGCGAATACTGCGGCAGCACCACGAAGGTCGGGCAGCCGACACAGGCAGCGTTTCGCGTTTCCCGGCTGCCGGGCGGGTGGGCAACGCCAGAAACCACGGCTGGTTGCGCCCGCACGGGGCGCCGCCGCACCGCACCCGGTGCATGGGGCGGTTCAGGCAGCGGTCGCCACCGGGGCTGCCGGGGCACCGCCAGGCTGTTCCGACACCTCCACCCGATTGCGGCCACGTTCCTTGGCCAGGTACATGGCCTCGTCGGCCCTCTTCAGCGCAGCACCGGCCGAGTCGGCATGGGCGCACAGCGTGACGCCCACGCTCACGGTCAGGGGGATGGGCCGCTGGCCAGTGACCGCAGGCTGGGTTTCGACCAGCGCGCGCAGGCGTTCGGCCACTGCCAGTGCGCCGCCAGCGCTCGCATTGGGCAGGAAGATGGCGAATTCCTCGCCCCCCAGGCGCCCCATCCCATCTTCCTTGCGCAGGCAGCGGTGGGCCAGCATCACAAAATGGCGCAGCACATCGTCACCCGCCCCGTGGCCCCAGGTGTCGTTGATGTTCTTGAAGTGGTCGAGGTCTATCACCAGCACGGGCACATCCGTCTTGGTGCGCTGGGCAGCACTGATGGCCTTGTCCAGCAGCGTGAGAAACGCACGGCGGTTGAACACGTTGGTCAGCGGGTCCACCTCGGCCAGGTGCCGCAGCTCGCTGGTGATGAACTCGTTGGCCAGGATCAGCGCGCCAAAGCCCAGCAGCACCACCGCCACAATGGACTCCAGCACCACAAACTGCGATACCCGCGACGCGAGCGAGGCATCCGGCAGGCCCCCGGGCGCCACCGTGCCCAGCTTGAACAAGACGGGCCGCAGCAACAAGAACAGCCCGTGCAGGCCCACGACCATTGCAAACAGGTAGCGCGCCGGCACGCGGCGCGCACCGCCGTCGGCCAGGGTGTGAGCCGTGAGCAAGAAGCAGATGCCCGCGCCCAGGCCCGCAAACACAAACCGCATGCCCAGGTGGGGCTGTACCACGGTGAAATACACCGACGAGGCCACTACCACCCCGATGCCCACAACGGCATAGATGTGCGAAAACGGCCGACGCCCCATGTACATGCGGCTCGCCATCAGGCACAGGTAGGCGGCCAGCGACACCGCGCTCTGCGAGATCACCACCGCCACCACCTGGGGAACCCAGTCCCGCACCAGCAGGCTGACGCTGAACACCGACCCCAGCAGGAATGACAGCACCCACAGGCGCAAGCCGGGGATGTTCTTGTTGAACGACCACACGGCATACAGCACCGTGGTGACCAGCGCGGTCAGAAGCGCTGCGAGGAGGATGAGTGTGGGGCTGTGCACTGGAAGGACGGGCTGACGGGCGGCTGGAATGTTAACCGGGCCGCCGCAAGGCACTGTCCTGCCCGGCGAGGCTGCTTGACCTGTGTAAAGCTGCCGCTTGGCGCAAATGCCGCAAATGGAGCAGACCGGTGCAGCAATCCAGCGGCATCGACGGCAGACAAGGGCCAGAAACCCGCCCCCGGCAACGGGCGCGCAACGCTGCAATCACCATGCGCCGCGCCCCCAGTGGCGGCTACCCCACCACATTGCACTCCCGGCGCAGCAGCGCCAGGGCATCGTGCATCTGGTAGTCCATGTCGCTGAGCAAGGTCTTTTCCGCGTCCTGCACAAAGCTATTCCACAGCGCGGTGTAGTCCTGCTGATGCACGCCGGGCGCGTGGGTGTGGATGAATTCGGTGGCCAGTGCGGGCTGCAGGCCGGACTTGCGCGCCTTGCGCACCAGGCTGGCGGCGGTCTTTTCGGTCAGAAGGGTTTTCTTGGGCACGCCCGCAGCCAGGCACAGGAACAGCGTGAGCAGCGAATGCTCGTCGTCATTGCCCTGCACCGTTTTCGTCCAGGTCTTGCTGGCGGGCAGCGGGGGTTCTCCACCCTCTTCCAGCGCATCCAGACTGCGGTGGAAGTTGTCCACCTCGGCCAAGGGGTCGTCCAGCAAAAAGTAGCGCGCGCGGAAGGCGCCGGTGGGGCGCAGCAGAGTGCGCACGGATGTGGCCGCGTCGAGCAGCTTGGGCAGGTCGGCCAGCACACCGGCGCAATGCGCCTGCACCACCTCGCGCAATTCGGCAGGCAAGCCGGGGGGCAGGCGCAGTTGTGCGGGGGGCGCCAGCTTCTTCTTGCGCTGTGCCAGCAGCACTTTTTCAAATGTGGCGGCGTTGGGCCATTCGCCGAGGTCCATGGCCTTGGGCGCCAGGGCCACCATGAGCAAGCCGGCGCGGATGACGGCTTCTGCGTCGGCGCCCGCAGCCTCCAGCTCGTCGGGGTCCAGATCAAACTGCTCGGCCAGCCACTGTGCCGCATGGATGGCCTGGGCCATTTGCGTGCGGCGTGCCAGCTCGGCCCGGTAGTCGGCATGGCTGCGCAGCGACCACACGGCCAACAGCGGGGTTTCGGCATCGGCATAGCCGGCCATGCCAAAGTTGCTGCTCTCGGGCATGGCAATGAGGCGCTTGAGCATGTCCGAGCCGCCCTTGGAGCGCGACAGCAGCGAATGGTCGCGCAGCGAGATGGCGGCATCGTGCAGGTCGCCCCCGGTCGTGTCCAGCAGGTACAGGCTGATGAGGTTGACCATGCGGTCGCGCGCCTTCTCCAGCTCGGGGCGCAGAAACTCGCTGCCAAAGTAGCGCGCAATCTGCACCATGCCCTTGGGCGCGTCGGTGTTGATGGCCGCCAGTTTCTCGGCACCCAGCACGCCATGCTGAACACCATACGCCAGCGCCTTTTCAAAGAACGGGCGGGCGTCGTGGAGCTGAAGCGCGTTGGCGGCTGCAATCTCGTCAGTCGTTGAAGAAGGCGTGTTGGGCACAGTCATATCAGTATCTATCGCGCTTCGCAGTGCTCGTGGGCCATGAAACTGGCACGCTCCAGGCCAGAACCGCCGCGCAAGGGCCACCCCGCCGCGCTGGCGGTGTCCCCCTTCCCGAATTGCGCAGCAATTGGAGAGAAGGCGGAAGGCGCGAAGCGCCACAGGGAGTTGTCATCTAAATCGCGGATTCTTCGTCAGAGGTGCGGGCTGCCGGCGTGGCCTTGCCGCGATCGGTTTCACTGGTCTCGAACTTGCCATCGTCTTCCTCGGCGGGCTCATCACCCTCTTCCAGGCCCAGGTCAAAGGCGCGGGCCTTGGCGCGCAGCACCAGCAGCGTTTCGATGAACAGGTCGCGGCACTCGTAGCGCAGCAGCCAGGCCATTTGCATCCAGTCACGGTCGGCGACCTCGTCCAGGTCGATGCGGGGCTGCACATAGCCAGAGGCCAGCAATTCGTCGTCGGTCAGCGTGACGCCGTAGTCTTCGACTGCGTCAAATGTGCCGGTGCGGGCAAAGGCTTCGATGCGGCTCCACTTTTCGGCAAAGTAGTTGGCCAGGGCCTCGGCGCCGCCTTCCAGGTTGCCGATGGCAGTGAGGAACTCCACCGGGTCGGCGTCGTCGCGAAAGATGACGGCGTTGACCATGTTGCGCAGGTGGGTGTGCGTGAGGTCCTTGTATTGCTTCTCCAGCACCATGGCCCGGGCAAATTGTTCCGGCGTGACCAGCAGGTTGACCACCGAAGCCTTGGAGTCGTCGTACTCGCGCATCACGGCCAGGATGTCCTTGGGCGCCAGCTGGTCCAGCACCACCATGAGCGCACCATCCCCATCGGTATCGGCCAGTTCGGCCAGCGCCGATTCAGCGCCAACGATGTCGCCCGCCGCGATGAGGCTGGTGGTTTTGGTGATGAGGGCGAGATGGGTGTTGTTGCTCATGCGAAATTCCTTTTCATTGGTCCGTTGCGCCAAGCGCGCCGCGCTGGCCTATGGAACTGGCGCGCCCCAAGCCAGCGGTCGCCGCGCAAAGGCCGCCCCGCCGCGCTGGCGGCGTCCCCCTGGGGGGAAGGCGCGAAGCGACACAGGGGGGCATCATCCCCTGGGGCTAGTCCTTCCGGTCAAAGCCCACGTCCGACAGCCAGTTGGAACTGGCCTCTTCGCGGCTGCGGCTGTTCTTCGGATCAGCGGCGTCATCGGCGCTCAGCGCGTCGTAGTCGTCATCATGCTCTGCGGCGTCTTCACCGTCCTCCGCATCGCCGTCACCATCGCCATCGGCATGCGAGGCCGCCTGGGGCGCCAGACGGGCGTGCTGCTGCAGGTATTCCAGCCCGGCAGCCACGGCCATGAAGCGGGCGCCCTGCGGTTCGCGCAGCACGGTCTGCGCCAGGCTGGTGGCCCAGGGCTCCAGCGTGATGGCATGCGTGAGGCTGTGCCAGTCGGGCAATTCGTCCACCGGCAAACCCAGCAGGTGTTCCACCGCGGCAGGTTTGGAGAACCGAAAGCCGCGATGAAAGACCACCGCCACCATCTCGGGCGCCGGCTCCATCATCTGCACCAGAAAGGCAATCTCGTTGCGCTTTTCGGCCAAACGCTTGCGCAAGACGTCCTTGCCTTCGGAGTCGGACAGCAGGTCATCCAGCTCGGCCTGGTAGGCGGAGCGCAGGTCATAAAAGTAAGGGGAAAGTTTCACTGAGTGGGCGTCAAAATGCGCGTGGAATAGGCTTGCCAGATCTCTTGGGCGGTCTGCAGCGGGTCGTCCAGCAGGTTGCGGCGGCGGTTGTCGTCGTAGGCCTGCCGGGCGGTGTCGTCCGACAAAACCTCGTAGGCCTTCTGCACGGCCTGGAAGCGCTGCGCGGCGTCGGGGGCGTCGTTGCGGTCCGGGTGATAGAACGACGCCTTCTGCCGGAAGGCCTTCTTGATGTCGGCCAGCGATGCGTTGGCCGCCAGCCCAAGGGCGGCGTAGTGGTCTGCGGTCATGGAAGATTGGATGGAGCGGGGACGGGGCGGAACCGGCACTGCGCGCAGAACCAGAAAATCACCGCCATCAGCCGCCCAGGCTCACAAAAACGTTCTGCACGTCGTCGTTGGAATCGATGGCAGCCAGGAAGTTCTCCACCTCTTCGAGCTGTTCGGCCGTCAGGTTGGCGGGGTTCACGGGGTTCTTGGGCTTGTAGCCCAGCTTGACCGACAGCACATTGAAACCATGGGCGGGCAGCGCACGGCTCACCAGGTCAAGGTCGGTGGGGTCGGTCCAGAAGGTGGTGGTGCCTTCTTCGTCGCCCGCTTCAAAGTCTTGTGCACCTGCCTCGATGGCGGCCAGCTCGGGGTCTGCGCCGGGCGTGGCGGGTTCGGCCTCGATCATGCCGACGTGGTTGAAGTCCCAGGCCACCGAGCCGGATGTGCCCAGTTGCCCCTTGCGGAACAGCACGCGCATTTCGGGTGCCGTGCGGTTGACGTTGTCGGTCAGGCATTCGACCATCACGGCGACCTGGTGGGGCGCAAAGCCTTCGTAGATCACACGTTCGTAGTTGACGGCGTCAGCGCCCGTGCCGGAGCCCTTCTTGATGGCGCGCTCCAGCGTGTCCTTGGGCATCGAGGCCTTGCGGGCCTGCTCCACCACCAGGCGCAGGCGGGAGTTGCCGGCCGGGTCAGCGCCGCCGCGTGCGGCCACGGTGATTTCCTTGACCAGCTTGCCAAACAGCTTGCCCTTGGCATCCGCCACCTGTGCCTTGCCTTTTGCTTTCCACTGCGCGCCCATGGTGATGTCTTTCTTGGAGTTGTGGCGCGCCAGGGCGCCTGTCGATAGGTATATGGGGAGGCCCATCCAGGCACCGAAAGCCCCGAAAAAGGCCTTTGCACAGGTTTGAACCGAACCCTATAGGGTACCACTGACCGAGCCGTTGCCCTGCCGCCACGTTCAAGCCAGCGCCAGACCTGGGGGCGGGTAACCTCGCCACCATGCATGCACTCCGCTCCTCCATCCTTCAGGATCACTGATGCTCAACACCTTGTGGCTGGGCTTTTTCCTGACCGCTGCCGTAGCAGCCCTGGCGCAATGGCTGGTGGGCGGCAATGCGCAGATCTTTGCCGCCATGGTCGAGGCGCTGTTTGCCATGGCCAAGCTGTCGGTCGAGGTGATGGTGCTGTTGTTTGGCACGCTCACGCTCTGGCTGGGTTTCTTGCGCATTGCCGAGAAGGCGGGCATCGTGGACGCACTGGCGCGCTGGCTGGCGCCGCTGTTTCGGCGGCTGATGCCCGGGGTTCCCAGCGGCCACCCGGCCCTGGGCCTCATGACGCTGAACTTTGCGGCCAACGCCCTGGGACTGGACAACGCAGCCACCCCCATGGGCTTGAAGGCGATGAAAGCCCTGCAGGAGCTGAACCCAGAGCCCGACACCGCCACCAACGCGCAGATCCTGTTCCTGGTGCTCAACGCCTCCTCGCTCACGCTGCTGCCGGTGACGATCTTCATGTACCGCATGCAGCAGGGCGCGCCCGACCCTACCCTGGTGTTCCTGCCGATCCTGCTGGCCACATCGGCTTCCACGCTGGTGGGGCTGCTCAGCGTGGCGGCGGTGCAGCGCCTGCCTTTGTGGAGCCCCGTGGTGCTGGCCTATCTGCTGCCTGTGGCCCTGGTGCTGGGCGGCTTCATGGCGCTGCTGACCACCTTGAGCGCCACCGCACTGGCCCAGTTGTCGTCCTTGCTGGGCAACCTCACGCTGTTTGCGCTGATCGTGCTGTTTGTGGCCATCGGCGCGTGGCGCAAGGTGGCCGTGTACGAAGCGTTCATCGAAGGCGCGCGCGAAGGCTTCGATGTGGCCAAGGGCCTGCTGCCTTACCTGGTGGCCATGCTGTGTGCAGTGGGAGTGTTTCGCGCATCGGGGGCGCTGGGTTATGTGTTGGACGGCATCCGCTGGTGCGTGCAGATGCTGGGCGCGGACACCCGGTTCGTCGATGCGTTGCCCACCGCGCTGGTCAAACCGTTTTCCGGCAGCGCCGCGCGCGCCATGCTCATCGAGACCATGCAGACCCAGGGGGTGGACAGCTTCGCCGCGCTGGCAGCGGCCACCATCCAGGGCAGCACCGAAACCACCTTCTACGTGCTGGCGGTGTACTTCGGCGCGGTGGGCATCCAGCGCACACGGCACACCGTCAGTTGCGCCCTGCTGGCCGAACTGGCCGGTGTGGTGGCGGCCATTGCAGTGTGTTACCAGTTCTTCGGATAGAACGCAGAGAGAATATTATTGAAAAAGGCACTATCGCCTGTCCAGTAACAATTCATAGCTATTATTAATATAGCAATTGTATTTCCAGCCCGCAGGGATCATCCCAGCGCCGTATCCAGCAGCATCATGATCACAAAGCCCAGCATGAGGCCGCCTGTGGCCCAGGCCTCATGTCCTTTGCGGTGGGATTCGGGAATGATCTCGTGGCTGATCACGAACAACATGGCGCCCGCCGCAAAACCCAGTCCCCAGGGCAACAGGCTCGCGCTGTAGCCAACCACGGCCGCACCCAGCACCGCGCCCACGGGCTCGACCAGGCCCGACGCCATGCCCAGCCCCACGGCCAAGGCCCGCCGGTAACCCGCCGCCAGCAGAGCCACCGCCACCACCAGGCCTTCCGGCACATCCTGAATGGCAATGCCCGTGGCGAGGGCACTGGCGCGCAAGTTGTCGCCGCCCGCATAAGCCACACCAATGGCGAGCCCTTCCGGCAGGTTGTGCAGGCCGATCGCAAACACAAAAAGCCATGTCCGCCGCAAGGTGCGCGCGGTGTGTCCACCTTCCACGCCTTTGATGAAATGCTCGTGCGGCAGCCAACGCTCCATCAGCAGCAGCACCAGCGCCCCGAGCAAAATGGAGGCGCCCACGGCGCCACCCGCAGCCCAGGGCCCCGCTCCGGCAGCCCGCGCGGCGGCGATGCCTGGAATGATCAGGGAGAACGCACACGCGGCCAGCATGACGCCCGCACCAAAGCCAAACAGCGCATCCTGCGTGCGCTCAGGCAGCCGCTGCGACAGCAGCACCGGCAGCGTACCGAGGGCCGTGGCCAGCGCAGCCGCTATGCCACCCAGCAGTGCGGCAAAAACCAGGGGTTGTCCCGCTATCCACTGCCACACTTGCGCGGTGGCAACCACCAGCCCCGCAAGCACGATGGCCAGCCCCACCCACTGCCGACCCTGAAGATGGGGAATCCCTTGGCGCCGGGATACCAGCGCCCGCGACCCAGGCACGTCGTCGGTAGAGCTGGAGGGAGGGAAAGGGTGCATGACGGGCTCCGGTAGAGCCTTTTGCGGTGAACGAAGGTAGCGTACTCAGGCAATCAAATGATAACAATTCTCATTTAAAACCACCACCCCGCTTTTGCCTGTGTCGCCCAGCCCACAGTCCGTCACCCCGGCGAAACCACTGGCCCCTTCCTGAGGCAACACAGCGCCCATTGGTGGTTTCCACCATGCGGGTTGCAGGTCTGGTACCTATGCTCGGCAACATCGGCATACCGGCGGCTTCACGATGGTGCCCCGGTCCTGCCTCCCCTTGTGGCTCCCACAAGTTCCCGGAAAGCGCCCTTCGCCCCATCCCATGACATTGCCCCCCGATCCGATGGCGCCACACGACCCGCAAGAGCGCAGGCACTCAGACGCCCTGCTCCAGCTGTGCAAACGCCTGGAACGCGCCTGGACCCTGTCCGATGTGCTCGACGCCGTGAAACCCATGGGGGAAAGCGTTTTTGACTACCGCCATGTCTGGCTGGCACTGATCGATGACGCTTCGGGGATGCTGGACTTCCTGACCCACACCAGCGGCGGCGAGGAGAGCGCCCTGAGCCGCCAGTTGCAGACCATGAAGATCCCCGTGAAGGGAGATGCGCTGCTCGAGGAAATCATGCAGGCCACGCACGTCGTGGTGGTGGAAGACGCCCGCACCGACCCACGCACCAACAAGGCTGTGGTAGCCGTGCTGCACAACCGCACCATCGTCAATGTGCCGCTGATCATGGCCAACCAGCGCCTGGGCGCACTGGGCATGGGCACCTATGGCGACGAGGAAGGCGTGCGCCCCCCCAAGCCCTGGCAGATTGCGCTGATGCAGGCCACCGCCGGGCATCTGGCCGTGGCGCTGGACCGGGTGCGCTTCATGACCGCACAGCGCGAAGCCGAGGAGGCTCTGCTGCAGGAGAAGGAACGCCTGCAGGTCACCCTGCACTCGATCAGCGACGCCGTGGTCACCACCGACGCTGCAGGGCTGGTTCAGTACCTCAACCCCGCCGCCCAGGCGCTGACGGGGTGGTCGCTGGCCGCAGCCTGCGGGCGCAGGCACCAGGAGGTCCTGGGCTTGGCCATCGAAGCCGGCGCTGACACTGCGCCCGACCTGGTGGGCCGCGCGCTCGCACAAGGTAGCACCCAGTTGCATGGCAAGCTGCGGTCCACGCCCCAGGCGGGTGCGCCCCTGCTGATGGACCTGTCGGCCTCGCCGCTGCTGCGCCCGGGCGGGCATGCCGATGGCGTGGTGCTGGTGTTTCGCGATGTGACCGAAGCCAGCCGGCTGAGCCGCGAAATGGAGTTCCAGGCCATGCACGACACGCTCACGAGCCTGGGCAACCGCCGTGCATTCGAACACCTGCTGGCCCAGGCCTTCGCCGCCACGCGCGACGCCACGGCCCACCACTGCGTGTGCTACCTCGATCTCGACAACTTCAAGGTGATCAACGACACCTGCGGCCATGCCGCAGGCGACGAGCTGCTGCGGCAGGTGGCGCGCCTGTTCCTGGCCCACCTGCAGCCCCAGGACCTGCTGTGCCGATTGGGGGGCGACGAGTTCGGCATCCTGCTGTGGCAACAGGATCTGCAGCAGGCCCTGCAGTTGGCCGAGCGCATGCAGCAGGGCCTGGCCGCTTTCCGTTTTGGTTGGCGCGACCATGTGTTCAGCGTGAGTGTCAGCATTGGGGCGGTGATGCTCGACGCCGCCACCGAAAGCGTGGGCGCCTTGCTGCAGGCGGCAGACAGCGCGTGCTACGTGGCCAAGGATGGGGGCCGCAACCGCATCCATGTCTATGCCGAGAACGACCCTGCCCTGGCGCAGCGCTATGGCGTCATGGAATGGGTCAGCCGCATAGAGCATGCGCTGCAGCACGACCGGTTTGAGCTGTTTGGCCAGCCCATCACCCGCCTGGGCCCGGCACATGGCAGCCAGCCCCATGGCCTGCATTGCGAGATCCTGCTGCGCATGCGCACCGCCGACGGCCAACTGGTCTCGCCGGGCGAATTCATGCCCGCCGTGGAACGCTACCACCTGGCGGCCCGGGTGGACCGATGGGTCATCAAGAACGCCCTGGCCTGGATGGCGGAGCACCAGGATCGCGTGGAGCTGTGCTGCATCAACCTGTCAGGCCAGTCTGTGGGCGATGCCGCTTTTTTGAGCCAGGTGCTGCAGGCCATGGACCAGACCTCGGTACGCTGCGACCGCCTGTGTTTCGAGATCACCGAAACGGCCGCCATGGGCGACCTGGCGGCGGCCAACCGCTTCTTCCACGCACTGCGCGCCCGGGGCTGCCAGTTCGCCCTGGACGACTTTGGCAGCGGACTGTCGTCGTACGCCTACCTGCGCGAGCTGGCGGTGGACATGCTCAAGATCGACGGGCAGTTCGTGAAGCACATGGCAGATGACCCCGTGAGCTTTGCCATGGTGAAGTCCATCCACGAAATCGGTTGCCTGATGGGCAAAAAGACCGTCGCGGAGTTTGCCGAAAGCCAGGCCATCGTGAACCTGCTGACAGGACTGGGCGTGCACTTTGCCCAGGGATACGCCCTGGGCCGCCCCGCCCCGATCGACGAATTGCTGCTGGAAACCGTGGCGCACTGAGAACCTTGCCGCGCCGCACGGCCTGCGCAAACCCGGTGTTTCAACCCCGCGGTGCCGAGGGCGATGCAGGGGCAGCCACCAGCTCCCACTCTGCCAGCTGTTCGTTGGTCGCAATCAGCCGCCCCACCAGCAGCTTGATGAAGGCCTTGTCAAAACACGACTGCAGGTCTTCAGACGCCCCGCGCAGCGCCGGGTTGCGGACCTTGAGCACCAGCACCTCCGTCTCGGCCACGGCGGTGGCGGTGCGAAGCCTGTTGTCGGGACGCAGGTAGGTCATTTCACCCAGGGTGACGCCCACGCCCAGCGTGCTGAGGTTCCAGCCCTGGCGGCTCACGGCCACCTGGCCCTCGATCAGGATGCAGAACGAATCGCCCGGCGTGTTTTCGCGCATCAGCACCGTGCCCGCCCCAAGCCTGCGCCAGTTGCCCAGGCGCATCAGCTCCCACAGGGCCACGTCGTGAAAGTCGGCAAAAAACGGCAGCGCACGCAAGCGCGCAAAACGCTCGGCCTCGGTGTCCTGTGACCGCTGGCGCGGCAGGCCCTGGTGTGCAGTCAGCAGCGCCTGCGCAAAATCGTCCCAGGTCTCAAAACGGTCTGAGGGCTGCTTGGCCAGGGCGCGCAACAGCACGGCGTCCACATGGGCTGGCAGCGATGCACGCAGCAGGCTCGGCGGCGTGGGTGCCTCGTTGCTGATCTTGTAGAGCGTGGCAAAGTCGGTGTCACCGTCGAACGGGCGGCGGCCCGTGAGCAGCTCGTACACCACCACGGCCAGAGAAAACATGTCGCTGTGGTGGGTGAGGTCCTGTTCACGCACCTGTTCGGGCGACATGTACGACGGCGAGCCCACCAGGCCCGACAGCTGCGTGGCATCGCTGCGCAGCGACAGCGCCGCACCAAAGTCCGTCAGCTTGACGTCACCATCCTGCGCCAGCATGAGGTTGGCGGGCTTGATGTCGCGGTGCACCAGGCCTTCGCGGCAGGCGTACTCCAGCGCATTGCAGCACTTGAAGGCAATGTCCAGCACCTGCGGCACGGGCAGCAATGTATCGGGCGTGGCATAGGCCGACAGGGGCTGTCCGTCCACGTACTCCAGCACGAGGTAGGGTGGCAGCGCCTCCTCGTCCGCATCGAGCAGGCGCACGATGTTGGGGTGGCGCAGGCGGCCCGAAAGCGCGGCCTCGTTGCGCAGCAGCTTGCGGTAGCGCTCAGCCTGCTCGGGTACTTTCAGCAGGTGGGCATGCGTCTGCTTGATGGCCACCTTGCGGCCCCGAAAGCCGTCGAGCCCCAGGAACACGATGCCGCTGGCACCCCGGCCCAGTTCGCGCTCGATACGGTACTTGCCAATGCTGGCGGGGGGTGCCGAGGTTGCTGTGGCCATGTGTGGGGCTCCTGGGAAGGTCTTTGGCAGGTCAGCCCCCCGCAAGGGCCTGCTCAAAGTCGGCGAGCAGGTCTTCGGAGTCTTCCAGGCCCACGGACACGCGGATCATGCTGTCGGCAATATCCATGGTGGCTCGCACGGCGGGGCCAGCTTCCCAGAAAATCGTGTGGGCCACGGGGATGATGAGCGTGCGCGTGTCTGCCAGGCCCGTGGCCTTGATCGGCAGCTGCAGCCGGTTGCACACGGGCAGGCACTGGTCGGGGTCGCGCAGCTCGAACGACAGCAGCCACGAACCGGCCTTGAGGTGCTTTTTGGCAAAGGCATGCTGGGGGTGCGAGGGCAGCATGGGATAGAGCACGCGGGAGACGGCAGGGTGCTGCTCCAGCCACTGCGCCAGGGCCAGGGCCGTGGCACTGGTGCGGTCCATGCGCAGCGACAGGGTTTCAGCACCCAGCGCGATCTGGTGCGCGGCGTGGGATGACAGCGTGCCACCCATGTCGCGCAGGCCCTTCTTGCGCAGTTGCTGCAGGCCCCAGCCCTTGGCGTCGCCCTTGCGGTAGGGCGCAAAGATGTTGGGGTACGTGCTCCAGTCGAACAGACCGGTGTCTGTTACGGCGCCGCCCAGCGCCGCGCCCTGCCCGCCAATGCTCTTGGTGAGCGAGTTGAGCACCAGCCCCGCGCCCACCGTGGACGCACGGAACAGGTAGGGCGACGCCACGGTGTTGTCCACCACGTACAGCACGCCGCGCTCACGGCAGACGGTGCCCACGGCTTCCAGGTCGGGGATCTGCGTGCCGGGGTTGGCGATGGTCTCGACAAACACCATACGGGTGTTGGGCCGCACCGCAGCGGCCACGTTGGCGGCGTCGGTCACGTCCACCAGGGTCACTTCAACGCCCAGGTCAGCCAGCGTGCCGAACACGCTGTTGGTGTTGCCAAACACGAACTGGCTGGCCACCAGATGGTCGCCCGCCTTCAGCAGCGTGAGAAAGATGGCGCAGATGCCCGCCATGCCGGTGGCGAACACGATGGTGCCCTGCCCTTTTTCCATCTGCGTGATCTTGGCCTCCAGCGCCGCCGTGGTGGGCGTGCCCTGCCGCGCATAGTTGAAGCCGCCTTTGGCCGTGCCCTGGAACACGGCGATCAGGTCCTCGACCTTGTCGTAGCCGTACTGGACGGACGTATGGATCGGCTTGTGGATGGCCCCATGCTCAGCGCCGCCCTGGCGGTCTGCGTGCAGGATCTGGGTGGTAAAACGTTGGTTCTGCGGTGTCGTCATAAAAATCTGCGGCTGTTTTTACTGGTCTGCGTGCAAGGCATGGCGATGAATACTGGCGCGTCCCAATACCAGCGCACCCGTGGAACTGGCTCCGCCAGGCCACCGGGTGCGTCCCCCTCAGGGGGGAAGGCGCGCAGCGCCTCAGGGGGGTCAGCGCTCCGGCGCGATGTGCTCAGCGTAATCGTACAAGGCGCCCAGGATGTCCTGCGCGCGGTCATCGGCAGTTTCCGACATTTCATCGATCTCGGTGAAGAGTTGCTCGACCGTGCGCGCCCCGCCCTCGCCATCAAACAGGCAGGCTGCGCGGTGCGCCTCCCAGCGCTCTGCCTCTTCGGGCGACAGCGTTTGCGGAAAGTTGCGCGCCCGGTAGCGCCAGAGCAGCTCTGCGAGGCGCGGGTCATCAAAATTCGCCCGGGCCTTGGCCAGCTTGTCGCCCCCCAGGGCGCGCAGATCGTTCAGCAAACGCCGGTCGTTGTTGCCCACAAAACCGCCATACAGATCCTGGTCCACATCCGGTGCAGGTTCTTGCGGGCGGGCAAACACGGCGGGCCAGATGCCACTCATGTCGGGCAGCGCGTGCGCCACCTCGGCGTGCTGGGCGGCCTGCGCCATGTCGATACCCCAGCGCTGCGCCAGCGCGGGCGTGAGCGTGTTCACATTGCCCACCACCATGGGTGACTTGTTCAGGTGGATGGTCTTGACCGGCAGACGTGTCACGCCCTCGGGCAACGCATCGGCCTTGCTGAACATGCGCAGGCGGATCTCGTCGGGGCCCATGGTGGCAAGGGGTGCGGGGTCATGGGCCAGGTCCCAGGCGATGAGTTCATTCTTGTTCGTGGGGTGGCTGGCCAGCGGCCACATGACAGCCAGGCAACCCCGTTCGGCAGGGAACATGCCGGACACATGCAGGAACGGCCGAGCCGTGATGGCGGTGGCCGGCAGGCGCAGTTCAGCCGCCACACGGTCCTTCTTGTGCAGGCTGAGTGCAAAGTCAAACAGCTTGGTGTTGTGCTGGCGAATGAGCCGTGCCAGCGCAATGGTGGCGCGCACATCCGACAGCGCATCGTGCGCCGCCTCGTGCAGCAGGCCGTTGGCTTTGGACAGATGCTCCAGCTTGAAGCTGGGCGAGCCGTCTTCTTTTTTGGGCCAGGTGATGCCGTCGGGCCGCAGCGCGTAGGTCATGCGCACCACGTCCAGCAGGTCCCAGCGCCCACACTGGTTCTGCCACTCGCGCGCATAGGGGTCAATGAGGTTGCGCCAGAACATGAAGCGCGTGATCTCGTCATCGAACCGGATGGTGTTGTAGCCCACACCGATGGTGCCAGGCTGGGCAAATTCAGCTTCGATGCGCGCAGCAAACTGGTGCTCGGGCACCCCCTTCTCCAGGCAGAGCTGCGGCGTGATGCCGGTGATCAGGCACGAGACGGGATCAGGCAGGTAGTCGTTGGCGGGCTGGCAATAGAACATCAGCGGCTCGCCGATCTCATTGAGCTCAGCGTCGGTCCGGATGGCCGCGAACTGCGCAGGCCGGTCACGGCGCGTGTTGGCACCAAAGGTTTCGTAGTCGTGCCAGAGGAAGGTATGGGAGGCCATGGTCGGTGGGCAAACAGGGGCGGGACAAGGGCAGGGCAAAGAAGACATCGAACTGTACCCTGATTCGTAGGCACTTTTTGACCCCTAGCGCATACTGTAAAAGCGCAAGCAGCTATTGGTTTTATAGCAAATGCACATTGCCACCCTGGCAGCCCTTTCACGCAGTGATACACCTGCGGCAGGGCTCGGGCACCGCCGCGCAGGACAATGGCGCATGCAACGTACCCCTCCAGCAGATTCCTCGGTCCCACGGCCCTCCCCTTCCCTGGCGTTCTCGCTCCCGCTGGTAGCGTGGGTGGCGACTTTGGCCCTGGCGGGCTGCGCCTCAGCCCCAACGCCCACCCCTCGCCCGGAAGCGGTAAAAGCACCCTTGCCACCCACCGCGCCACCTGCAACGGTTGGTGCACCGAGCCTGGAAGCGCCCGCATCCACGGGCGGCCCAGTCATGGGCGTGGACCATGTTGCGGGTTTTGCTGCATGGCGCGACGCATTTTCAGCGCAAGCCTTGCAGGCAGGTATCCAGCCTCGCACGGTGCGCGATGTGCTGGGTCGGGCGCAATGGCAACCGCGCGTGGTGGAGCTTGACCGGGCCCAGCCCGAATTCACGCGCGCACCCTGGGCCTACCTTGACAGCGCGGTCTCACCACAGCGCATTGCCCAGGGGCAGGCCAAGCTGGCCGAGCACAGCGCCACGCTGGAGGCCGCGGCCGCCCGCTATGGCGTGCCGGCCACCGTGGTCACCGCCATCTGGGGCATGGAGAGCAACTACGGCAGCAACTTCGGGACATTCCGCACCGTGGACGCACTGTCCACGCTGGCCTATGAAGGCCGCCGCCGCACCTGGGCGCAGGCCGAGCTGCTTGCCGCGCTGCGCATCGTGGACCAGGGCGACATCGCAGCGGACCGCATGCTCGGCTCCTGGGCAGGCGCCATGGGGCACACGCAGTTCCTGCCCTCGGTGTTTCTGGCCTACGCCGTGGATGCCGATGGCGACGGCCACCGCGACATCTGGGGCAGTGTCCCCGATGTGGCGGCATCCACAGCCCACTTTCTGGCTCGGTCCGGCTGGCAAGCCCACGAAACCTGGGGCACCGAAGTGCTGCTGCCGCCCTCGTTTGACCATGCCCGGGCAGACCCGGGCACGCGCCAAACCACGGCGCAATGGGAAGCAGAAGGCGTGAAGGCCATCGACGGCCAAGCGCTGCCGACCCTGAGCGGGGCTTTCATCGTGAGCCCCGCAGGCGCACGCGGCCCGGCCTTCTTGGTGGGAGCCAACTTCCGGGCCATCCTGCGCTACAACAATTCGGTCAACTACGCGCTGGCCGTGGCACTGCTGTCACGCCAGATCGGCGGCGGCGGACCGGTGGTTGCCGCATGGCCCCGCGACCTCGCGCCCCTGTCACGGCAGCAACTGCAGGAGCTGCAGGAGGCACTCAACCGCAAAGGGTTTGCGGCCGGCACCCCGGATGGCGTGATGGGCCCCGCCACCCGCGCAGGGCTGCGGGGCTATCAGCGCAGCATGGGCGTTGTGGCGGACGGCTATCCCACCGTGGAACTGCTGGAGCGGCTTAGGGTGCCCGAATAAACAGCGCGACGGACTCCCCAGCAGGCAGCCTCACGGCGTCACCAGCCCGTCCATGCGCACGACCTCGAAATCCCGGCCCAACACCTGCCGCAGCTCGGATTTCAGGCGGTCGTTGTTCCAGCGCTCGTCCGGCGCCCCGCTCAGGTACCAGTTGGAGCCGTTGTCGGCCACCATCATCCCGTGGGTCTTGAGGGCGGTGAGGATGGCGCGTGTCTCGGCAGAGAAACCCGCCGGGATCGCATAGCCCGCCTTCAGGCGCACGCGCATGCCCATGGGAGGAAGGTTGAGGCTGGTATTGCTCGACGCCCAGTGGGTGGCGGGCGGCACGTAAGCGCGTCGGGTCTGGCTGACGGTGAAGCGCAGCGCGTGGCGGATGCCACCGGGGCCCAGCGAAGCCTCGTCATAGCGCACCAGGCCCGGGAAGATCGGCAGGCCCGCGGCGTCCGCGCTGGTCCATCGCGGCTGCGCGGTCGGGCGCACGTTGTTGTTGTCCAGGTGAAAAACGGCACCACCTGACGCACGCCAGCTGCCATCGGGCTGCGGATAACTGTTGCCGGTTTCATACAGGCGGTTGTTGTCACGGTCGATCACGATCACGTGCCTGTCACCCGCGCTGGAAGGGCCGCCTTCGATAGGCGCGCTGGGCGGAATCGGGTACGGGCCTGCATCACTCTCGTCGCCGTAGTCGGTGAACTGCACAGCCACACGTGGCTGGGTGCCCGCCACCACCACATAGGGAATACCGATGGGCGCGCCTTCCCACAGGCCCGCGCCGAAGTCCGGAAACAAGCCCCGGGTGAGGCCGATGCTGGCGATGAGGTTATCGGAGTTGGGGTCCACCGCGCGCGTGGTGACGTCCGCGTTCCAGGCATTGTCGGCAGGGAACGGCAGTGCGCCATTCAGCGGTGCGCCCACGCCCAGGGTTGCGCCCCGCACATCACCATAGACATTGACCCCAGGGGCTGGTGCGGGTGCAGGCGCGGGTGCGCCTGGCGCTGGCGAAACGGGAGGCGCCGAAACCGGCGACGCGTCACCCTCTCCGCCTCCACCACAACCGGCCACCACCGCGCCCAAACTGGCGATGGCGATGCACCGGCTGATCGCGCCCAGACGCTGCGCGCGAAAGGCGGCACCCTGGACAATCGGGGCGGAGGGTGTCGGGGTGGGAATGGTCATGGGTTGTCTCCTGAATGAGCTCGCAGTATCCCGCCCCGACCCCCTCAGCCTGCTGCAGAACTGTACGAAAACGTTTCAAAGACCTTGGGACTGCGCACGGCGTCCGCACCCACCGATTCGCTGACGCGGCGGATCAATGCCTGTCCCTGCAGGTTTCGCAACCAAGCTGCAGATGCAGCATGGCGGATGGCGAAACCGGTGCGCGACGCAGGGGCGAAAAAAAGCCAGCCATCGCAATGATGGCTGGCTTCAGGAGGGGGCCGGTGCGTGTTGCCAAAGCGCCAGCGGCGCCAATGCCTATCAGTCTGCCGTGGCTTCCTCAGGCTCGGCGGGCTCGGACTTCGCGGAGCGCTCCTTCTTGGCCAGCGGCTGGATATCCAGCAATACCTCGGAGGTTTCCACGCCCTTGTCGTCGGTCTTCAGCTCGATATCGACCGTCAGGCGTCCACCTTCCGTCAGGCGACCGAACAGCAACTCATCGGCCAGCGCACGGCGGATCGTGTCCTGGATCAGGCGTTGCATAGGGCGGGCACCCATCAGCGGATCGAAGCCCTTCTTGGCCAGGTGCTTGCGCAGCGTGTCGGTGAAGGTGACTTCCACCTTCTTCTCGGCCAGTTGCGTCTCCAGCTGCAGCAAGAACTTGTCCACCACGCGCAGGATGATCTGCTCATCCAGCGCCTTGAAGTTGACGATGGCGTCCAGCCGGTTGCGGAACTCGGGCGTGAACAGGCGCTTGATGTCGCCCATCTCGTCGCCCGCCTGGCGCGGGTTGGTGAAGCCGATGGTCGCCTTGTTCATGGTCTCGGCGCCGGCGTTCGTCGTCATGATGATCAGGACGTTGCGGAAGTCGGCCTTGCGGCCGTTGTTGTCCGTCAGCGTGCCGTGGTCCATGACCTGCAGCAGCACGTTGAAGATGTCCGGATGCGCCTTCTCGATTTCGTCGAGCAGCAGCACAGCGTGTGGCTTCTTCGTGATGGCTTCGGTCAACAGGCCGCCCTGGTCGAACCCGACATAGCCCGGAGGCGCACCAATCAGGCGGCTCACGGCATGACGTTCCATATATTCCGACATGTCGAAGCGCAGGAGCTCGATGCCCATGATGTAGGCCAGCTGCTTGGCGGCTTCGGTCTTGCCCACGCCCGTGGGGCCGCTGAACAGGAACGAGCCGATCGGCTTGTCGCCCTTGCCCAGGCCAGACCGCGCCATCTTCACTGAACTGGCAAGCACTTCCAGGGCTTTGTCCTGCCCGAACACCACGCTCTTCAGGTCACGTTCCAGCGTCTGCAACTTGCCGCGGTCGTCATTGGAGACATTGGCGGGCGGTATGCGCGCGATCTTGGCCACAATCTCTTCGATCTCTGCCTTGCCAATGGTCTTCTTGCGCTTGCTCGGCACCATGATGCGCTGCGCCGCACCCGCTTCATCGATGACGTCGATGGCCTTGTCGGGCAGATGGCGATCATTGATGTACTTGGCGCTGAGCTCAGCTGCCGCCTGCAGGGCCGCCGCCGCGTATTTGACGCTGTGGTGCTCTTCAAAGCGCGACTTCAGGCCCTTGAGAATGTCGATGGTTTCGGCCACGCTGGGCTCGACCACGTCCACCTTCTGGAAACGGCGCGACAGCGCTGCATCCTTTTCAAAGATGCCACGGTATTCCGTGAAAGTGGTCGCGCCGATGCACTTGAGCTGGCCGCTGGAGAGCGCGGGCTTGAGCAGGTTCGACGCATCGAGCGTGCCACCCGAGGCCGCACCCGCACCGATCAGGGTGTGAATCTCGTCGATGAACAAGATGGCGTTGGGTTTGTCCTTGAGCGACTTGAGCACGCCTTTCAGGCGCTGCTCGAAATCGCCCCGGTACTTGGTGCCCGCGAGCAGCGCACCCATGTCGAGCGAATACACCACGGCCTCGGCGAGGATCTCGGGCACGTCGTTCTGCGTGATGCGCCATGCCAGGCCCTCGGCAATCGCGGTCTTGCCCACGCCGGCTTCACCCACCAGCAGCGGGTTGTTCTTGCGGCGGCGGCACAGGATCTGAATGGTGCGCTCCACCTCGTAGTGGCGACCGATCAGCGGATCGATCTTGCCTTCCTTGGCGGCCTGGTTCAGGTTCTGGGTGAACTGCTCCAGTGGCGACGCTTTCTCGTTGCGCTCGGACGCGCCCCCCTCTTCGCTTTCAGACGGGTTTTCGGCCTTGGCCGGCTCCGGCGGCTCGCCCTTCTTGATACCGTGGGCAATGAAATTGACCACATCCAGGCGCGTCACGCCCTGCTGGTGCAGGTAGTACACGGCGTGCGAATCCTTTTCGCCAAAGATGGCCACGAGCACGTTGGCACCCGTCACCTCCTTCTTGCCATTGCCCGTGGACTGCACGTGCATGATGGCGCGCTGGATCACACGCTGGAAGCCCAGCGTAGGCTGGGTGTCCACCTCATCGGTGCCAGCCACCTGAGGCGTGTTGTCTTTGATGAAATTCGCCAGCGATGAACGCAGATCATCGATGTTGGCAGAACAAGCGCGCAGCACCTCCGCTGCGCTGGGATTATCGAGCAATGCAAGCAACAGATGCTCCACGGTAATGAACTCGTGGCGCTGCTGGCGGGCCTCAACAAAGGCCATGTGCAAGCTGACTTCCAGTTCCTGGGCAATCATGTGAACTCCTTTGTGCTTGCGTGGAAGGGATAACTGTAGATCGGGATCAAAAACCTGTTATTCAACAGGCTCACTGACACATTGCAGTGGGTGGCCCGCCTTGAGGGCGGCGTCAAGCACTTGTTCCACCTTGGTGGCAGCCACATCGCGGGAGTACACGCCGCAGACGCCTTTGCCATCGAGATGGATCTTCAACATGATCTGGGTGGCTTGTTCACGGTCCTTGCTGAAAAACTCCTGCAATACGACGATGACAAACTCCATGGGGGTGTAGTCATCATTGAGCATGACCACCTGGTACATCTGGGGCGGCTGGGTCTTCTGTGTGCGTCTTTCGAGCACGACCGAACCGCCATCATCCCGCGCTGGCCGGGTCACGGGCGGCGCGGTGGGGGGTGAAGGTGGTTTTGTTGCCATGAAAATCATTCTAGCGACCCACGCGAGGGGCTGCCGCAAGAGAAGTTGGTTGTTGACCCTGTATTTTTCAAGCCAAGTTGCCCCGGATATTTTGGGAAGCGCTGCCTTACTCGTAAACCACCGCAGCCGACCCCGACCCCACCTGCGCCGTCCAGGCAGCCAAAGCGGCGTCAGTAGGGAAAAAGCGTGCGTTTTCGCCCAATTGCAGTTCAGCGACGGCAGTTGCATCTTCGGCCTTGCAGCGCACGCCCATGCGCACGCGCAGGCCATGCATCAATTCGCCTTCGGCAACCTCCTCCCGCCGGGGAGGAAACTCCTGCACCAAACGCGGAACATCCGGCACCTTGTCCCCCACCATCACATGCAGGTATTTGCCAAACCGGCAGCGTGCCCCAGCCAAGTCCCACACCTGCTGCACTTTCACGCGCAGGCCACCGCTGAAGTGGTCAAGTTGCAGGCGTCCCATCATCACCACGAACTCATCTTCCTTGAGCTGATTTCGGTACGTGTTGAGCAAGGCCTCATCGGCAGACGCCTCAATGACGGCAGACTTGTCATCCAGTTTGAACAGGCCCAGTTTGCCCCGCTGTCCATTGATGACCCGGAAATCACTGATGATTCCGGCCAGAACCTGGGGTTCGCGGCTGTCCAGCAACTCGTCGATCTGGGTGCGCACAAAGCGGCGCACCTCGGTGGCCACTTCATCGAACAAATGGCCCGACAGATAGAACCCGACCGCCGTTTTCTCCAGGGTGAGTCGTTCCTTGATCCCCCAGGGAACCGCGTCCACCAGTTCAGGCTCCTGCGTGCTGGAACCATGGGCATCGTCACCCATCATGTCGAACAACCCACCCTGGTTCACGTTGGCCAGCGTGGCGGCCGCAAAGTCAAAAGCCCGGTCGATGGACGCCACCATCGCTGCCCGGTTCATGTTGATCGAATCAAAAGCACCCGCCTTGATCAGCGCCTCCACCGTGCGTTTGTTCATGCGCGCCTTGTCCACACGCAGACAGAACTCGAACAAACTCTTGAAGGGCCCGGTAGTGGTGCCATGCGGCCCCTCACCGCGTCCTTCGCGCGCAGCCACCATGGCCTCGATGGCCTGCTGGCCGGTGCCTTTAACGGCGCCCAGGCCATAGCGGATGATTTTGTCGGTCACGGGCTCGAACCGGTAGAAACCTCGGTTGACGTCCGGAGGCTCGAACGAGAGCCCCATTTTCTGCGCGTCTTCAAACAGCACCTTGAGCTTGTCGGTGTCGTCCATTTCGACCGTCATGTTGGCGCAGAAGAACTCTGCGGTGAAGTGCACCTTGAGCCAACCCGTGTGATAAGCCAACAGGGAGTAAGCAGCCGCGTGTGACTTGTTAAAGCCGTAGCCTGCGAACTTCTCCATCAGATCGAACACTTCGTCAGCTTTCTCCTGGCTGATGTTCTTTTCGGCCGCACCCTTTCGGAAGATCTCCCGGTGCTCGGCCATCTCCTCGGCCTTCTTCTTGCCCATGGCGCGGCGCAACATGTCGGCACCACCCAAGCTGTATCCCCCGAGCACCTGGGCGGTCTGCATCACCTGTTCCTGGTACACCATGATCCCGTAGGTCTCGGCCAGCACGGGCTCCACCAGCGGATGGGGATACTCCACCACTTCCTTGCCGTGTTTGCGGTTCACGAAACTCGGGATCAGGTCCATGGGACCTGGACGGTACAGCGCGTTCAGCGCAATCAAGTCTTCCAGCCGGCTCGGCTTCGCTTCCTTGAGCATGCCCTGCATGCCGCGGCTTTCAAACTGGAACACGGCCTCAGTCTTGCCGTCGGAAAACAGCCGATATGTGGGACCATCGTCCAGCGGAATGGTCTCGAAGGCAAAGTTCTCCTGGCCCTTGTGGCGTTTGATGATGAACTCACGCGCGATTTCCAGAATGGTGAGGGTGGCCAGGCCCAAGAAGTCGAACTTCACGAGGCCAATGGCTTCCACGTCGTCCTTGTCGTACTGACTCACGGCCGATTCGCTGCCAGGCTGCTGGTAGAGCGGGCAGAAGTCCGTGAGCTTGCCAGGTGCAATCAACACCCCGCCCGCGTGCATGCCGATGTTGCGGGTCATGCCCTCGAGCTTCTGCGCCATCTCGATGATGGTCTTGACGTCTTCTTCCTTCTGCACGCGTTCGTACAGCAGCGGCTCCAGCTCCAGCGCGTAGTTGTTCTTGTCGCCGTCCTTTTTCACCTCGGGCGGGTATGCCAGGGTGTAGGACATGCCGGGCTTGCCCGGCACAAGCTTGGAAATGCCATCGCAGAACATGTAACTCATGTCCATCACCCGGCCCACGTCGCGGATGGCCGCCTTGGCAGCCATGGTCCCAAAGGTGGCAATCTGGCTCACGGCGTTCTTGCCGTACTTATCCTTCACATAGTCGATCACCCGGTCGCGGTTGGACTGGCAAAAATCGATGTCGAAGTCGGGCATGGACACCCGTTCAGGGTTCAAAAACCGCTCGAACAGCAGGTTGTACTGCAGGGGGTCCAGGTCGGTGATCTTGAGGGCATACGCCACCAGAGAGCCCGCGCCCGATCCCCGGCCAGGCCCCACGGGGCAGCCATTGTTCTTGGCCCACTGGATGAAGTCCCCCACGATGAGGAAGTAGCCCGGAAAACCCATCTTGAGAATGGTTCCGATCTCGAACTCCAGGCGTTCCACATAACGCGGGCGCTGCTGGTCCCGCTCAGCCTCTTTGGGGAACAGCAGCTTCAGCCGCTCCTCCAGACCGTCGAACGATGCCACGCGGAAATACTCGTCGATCGGCATGCCGTTGGGCGTGGGAAAGTCTGGCAATTGCGGCTTTCCCAGCACCAGGGTGAGATTGCAGCGCTGGGCAATTTCCACGGTGTTCGCGATGGCAGAGGGCACATCGGCAAACAGGGCCTCCATCTCGGCCGTCGATTTGAAATACTGATCCCGGGTGAACTTGCGAACCCGGCGCGGGTTCGCCAGGATCTCGCCCTCGGCGATGCAGATGCGGGCCTCATGGGCTTCATAGTCGTCCGCCGTGGCAAATTGCACCGGATGGGTCGCCACCACCGGCAAACTCAGGCGCGCTGCCAGCTGGGCTGCGGCCACCACATGGCTTTCATCGTCCACGCGGCCCGCCCGCTGCAACTCGATGTAAAACCGGTGAGGAAACAACCCCGCCAGGCGCAGGGCAACCTGGGCGGCCCCCGACTCATCACCCTTCAGAAGTGCTTGCCCCACAGGCCCTGCCTGCGCCCCGGCCAGGGCAATCAGCCCCTCGGATAGCTCTTCCAGCCAGGCCCAGGTGCACAGCGCCAGATTTTTGACGACATTGCGCGTCCACGCACGCGCCAGCAGTTCGGACAGATTGAGGTAGCCCTGCCGGTTCTGCACCAAGACTATCAAGCGCGAGGGCGCTGCGCCCGCCTCACCTTCCAGAAAAATCTCGGCCCCGAGGATAGGCTTGACGCCCTTGCCCCGCGCCTCCTTGTAGAACTTGATCGCGCCAAAAAGATTGTTGAGATCGGTGATGGCCAAGGCAGGCTGGCCGTCTTTGGCAGCCGCCTTGGCCACCTCATCGATTCGATTGGTACCGTCGACGACGGAAAACTCGGTGTGCAGGCGCAAGTGAACAAACATGGGGCCATTGTAGAAAGCCCGGCACCTCTCCCCGGGCGAAAGCTCGCCGCGCAACGCCTCTTGACAGGTGCCGCCCCCGGTACAATGCTTTTGTGCCCCGGATACCAAGGGCGGTCGGTCCGCTGGACCAGCCCAGACATAGATATCCTGCACCCCTGTTTCCTCTTTTGCTGAAAGCTGCCTGCGATGCTGCGTGCCCCACTGCCCCTCGTTTCTGCCCTGCTGCTTGCCGGTCTGCTGGCAGGTTGCTCCAGCACGACCGAAGACAAAACGGCCAACTGGAGCCCCAACCGCATCCATTCGGAGGCACAGGACGAAATGAACAGCGGAGCCTACGACAAGGCCGTTCCCTTGCTCGAAAAGCTCGAAGGACGTGCCGCAGGCACTCCACTGGCCCAGCAGGCCCAGATCGACAAGGCCTACGCGCACTACAAGGCTGGCGAAAAAGCCCAGGCCATCGCGACGCTGGACCGCTTCATGAAGCTGCATCCTGCCAGCCCCGCTCTTGACTATGCGCTGTATCTCAAGGGCCTGGTGAATTTCAACGACAACCTCGGTCTGTTCTCGTTCATCTCTCGCCAGGATCTTTCCGAGCGCGACCAGAAAGCGGCAAAGGACTCCTTCGAGGCCTTCAGCGAGTTGGCCACCCGCTTCCCGGAATCCCGCTACGCGCAGGACGCACGCCAGCGCATGACCTACATCGTGAACTCGCTGGCGCAGTATGAAGTGCATGTGGCGCGCTACTACTTCCGGCGCGGTGCCTACGTGGCGGCCATCAGCCGCGCGCAGCTGGCCTTGGCGGACTACCAGGGCGTGCCAGCCTTGGAAGAAGCGCTGTACATCCTCATCCAGTCCTACGACGCGCTGGGCATGACACAGCTGCGTGACGATGCGCGCCGCGTGATGGACACCTCTTACCCCCAAAGCGCCTATCTGCGCGGCGGCCTCAAGGAAAAGGCTGAACCGTGGTGGAAGGTCTGGTAAGCACCTGAAGGGCGGCGTCAAACTCTGGCTCCGACTCCAGGCGCCGCATCGGAGGCAAGGCCGCCAGCAGGCGCTTGCCATAGCCCATGGTGACCAGGCGGGTGTCACCTACCACCAGAATGCCCTGGTCGGACTCACGCCGTATCAACCGCCCCGCCCCCTGCTTGAGCGCGACGGCCGCCTCGGGCAGCGCATACGACTTGAACGCTTTTCCACCAGATTTTTCAATGCGCTGCGTGCGTGCCTCCACCAAGGGATCTCCCGGAGGAGGAAAAGGAAGCTTGTCGATCACGACGAGTTGCAACGCATCGCCCGGCACGTCAAAACCCTCCCAGAACGTGGCAGACGCCACCAGCACGCAGCCTCGCTGCCCATGATCGCTGCCTTCGCGAAAGCGCTCCATCAGCCGGCGCTTGGGCCATTCGCCCTGCACCAGCACTTCCAGCGCCCCTGACGCGACAAACTGACTTGTCAGCGCGTCGCCAATCGTGCGCAGGGCCTTGAGTGTCGTCGTCAGAACCAGTGTGCGGCCGCCCAGCTGCGCTGCAGCATGTGCCACCCATTGCGCAAGCACCGCGCTGTGCGAAGGGTCGGCCGGAGGCGGCAGGTGGCGTGGCACATACAGGGCCGCCTGGGACGCATAGTCGAACGGGCTCGCGACCCGCAGGACCTGTGCGTCCTGCAAACCCGCCCGCTCCGTGAACCAGCTCAAGTGTTCGTCATCGCCCAAGGTGGCCGAGGTAAAAATCCAGGCCCTGCCGGGCCCTGCGGCAGGCTCCCCGGGCCATCCATCTTCTCCCACCGGTTCTGCGGGTGCAGCCAGCAGGCGCGTGCGCATGGCCTCGGCAATGTCGAGGGGGGATTCCGTCAAGCGCAATTGCGCCCCCACATCGACCCAGCGCACCGTATCCGGGTTGCCAGGACCAGAAAAATGGGCCAAGCGCGCCAGCAGCTCTGTCCCCCGCTCGTACAAGCGCACGAAGTCGGGCGCTATTTCGCTGACGGTGTCGAGTGCCTCCTGAGCCTGGGCGCAGGCTAGCGCCATGCGGCGGATGGCCACGAGCCATTCATCCTGCCCGACCCCCTCGGGTGTTTCATCGGTCCAGCGCAGCTTTGCACCGCCCCGCATATCTCCCGCCGCCAGGCGCAAATCCCTGGCAGACAGATCTACCTGGCTGGCAAGCCCTGACCAATCGGCAAGGCCCCGCGCATGCTGGAGCCCGGCTGCCAGCAGATCCCTGCCAAAATCGATCAGCTGGCCCGTGGACAGCGTCAGCCCCAGAAACTGCACGCCCGTCTCGTTGATCTGGTGCGCCTCGTCAAACACCACCACGCGCACCGTCGGCAAAAGTTCGGCCATACCCGACTCGCGCACGGCTACATCGGCAAAAAAGAGGTGGTGATTGATGACCACGATGTCCGCAGCCAACGCCTCGCGCCGCGCCAGATGCACATGGCATTCACGAAAGCGGGGGCACTGCGAGCCCAGGCAGTTCTCGCGGGTGGAAGTAACCAGCGGTATCACGGGCGACCGTTCGTCCAGCCCCGTCAGTTCCGCAAGATCACCCGAGCGCGTGGCGTGCGACCAACCCTCCACCTTGGCCAGCACACGCGCCACGCCAGGCTCACGAGCGGATACGTCCTGGCGCGCCAGCTCCATCCGGTACAGGCACAGATAACTCGCCCTGCCCTTGAGAAGCGCCATGCGCACCGGCAGGCCCAGGGTCTGCGCCAGGCGCGGAAGATCGCGCGCAAACAGCTGGTCCTGCAGCGCCTTGGTGGCAGTGGACAGCAGCACCCGCTCGCCACTCAGAAGTGCCGGCACGAGATAGGAGAACGTCTTGCCCACCCCCGTCCCCGCCTCCACCACCAGCGCGCCACCCATTTCAATGGTGTGCGCCACGGCCATGGCCATTTCCGTCTGCCCTTCCCGGGGCTGGAAGTGCACATCCGCCCGCGCCAACACACCGCCGGGGGCAAACACCTCCTGCACCATCTCCATCAGAGCCATCAGGCGGGCTCTTGGGGCTGGAGATCCCGTTCCAGGCGATCCAGGGCATCGCGCAGAGCGAGGCGGCGCTTTTTCAGGCGGCGCAGCGTGAATTCGTCCGGCGCCCCCTCAGGTGCACACAGGTCGATCAACGCATCCAGATCAGCATGCTCGATGCGCAGCTCAATGAGTTGTCGCTGGGGGGAATGGAGGCTAGGGTTCAAGGCGGGGGCCGTGGGATGGCAAAAATGCCACAGGCGGGCGGATAATACGCGTTTGGCACCCTTTCCGCGACGGCCGTTTGCGTACGCGCCCCCACAATCACCAGCATGACCAAAGCGTTTCGCCTCATCGCGTCCACCGGCATCCACAAGGGTGACCGGGAGTACCAGCAAGATCAGGTGGCCTTGATCTCCCACGAGCGGCACAACGGCTGCGTGCTGGGTGTCATTGCCGATGGCATGGGGGGCCGAAGTGGCGGGCGCAAGGCGTCTGACCAGGTCATGATGACGGCCCGCCAACTCTTCGAGCGCTATTCGCCAGACACCGACGACCCCGTGGCGATGCTCAAGAGCATGGTGGAAGAAGCTCACATCGTGATCAGGCTCACAGCCATCTCTGCCGAGCAGGAACCACACAGCACCATCGCGGCCTTCCTCATCAACCCCCGGGGCGACTGCCACTGGGTACATGCTGGCGACTCGCGCCTGTATCACTTCCAAGGCGCGCGCATGGTGTTCCGCACCAGCGACCACTCCTATGTCCAGGCCCTTGTGGACCGAGGAGAGCTGACGGAAGCCGAGGCCAACAACCATCCACACTCGAACATACTGGTCGGCTGCCTGGGCACCGAAAGCGACCCGCCCATCACCACCCATGTGATCCCGCAGCTACAGCCCGGCGATGTGCTCATGGCCTGCAGTGATGGGGTATGGCACTACTTTTCCCCCACCGAACTCGGCTCCGTGGTGGACTCTCTCTCGCCACGGGAAGCCACGGAATTCCTGATCGAAAAAGCCCGTTCCCGCGCGCGAGGCGGTGGCGACAATCTTTCGCTGGTCATCGTGAAGATGGAGGCCCTGGCGGAAGAAAAAAAGGTCGTCCGCCTGGTGCCCGCTGACGCAGGCCGCCCTTGAAGTAGTTTTCATTCGTACGTGTTGGCCGGGCAAGCAAAAAGCTTGCACCCCCACCGAACAGAGCGGCGCAGGCGCCATTCCTTCCGGGCCGTTGCTTCTTCAGGCGTCTCTCCGACTCGACGCACCGTGCCGTGCCAAGCGCCCTGGGACACACGCCCTGTCAGCGTGCTGCCGAGCCTGCTGGCAATGGCGCGGCGGGCAGGCGCCCCTGGGCGGCGGCCTCTGAGCGGGATTTCTCGACACGCGCGCGGCGTTCCTCTGCCGCTTGAAGTGTTTGCGCATGGCGTGCGCGAGCCTCTGCGGCACGCTCGGCATTGCCACTGGTGCGTGCTGCCTGCTCCTGTGCCTGCTTTTGCACCTTGCTGCGCTGCTGCTGTGCCCGCTGTTCAGCCTCATGGTCACGCTGTGACTTCAGGCCCTGGGGGTCTTGCGACGGCTTGCGCAACACGGCGCTGGCAGCGCTGCTGCCCTCTGCAGGACGACTCGGTACCGCCCCCTGCTTTTCTTCGATGGATTGGAGGCGTTCCGCAGCTTTTTCCTTGCGCTCGGCATCATTGAGCTCAATTTCCTGCGCGCGCAGACGGGCTTCTGCGTCGCGCACTCCGGCCCGCACAGTGCGCAGGCAGTCCTCCACGGAAAATCGTTGGTAACAGGCCGACTCATCCTGCTGGCGCTTGGCCTTGATGGTCTCGCGTTCGTGGCGGATGCGGTCGTGTTCTGCCTTGCGATGCGCCGCCGTGGCAGCCGCCTGCTGCTGCCGGTGGACCTCCGCGCCCGGGGCCGCCGGCTGCGCGATAGCCGAAGCGGTGAGCCCGCAGGCAAGCAGCGAGAAGATGGTGGAGAAGACCAAGCGCCTGAAGATCATGTCAGCCCCGTATCGACAGTGCGACGCTCCAGCGCCAGGAATTCCTTCGACTGCATCTCGTTGAGCCGCGAAATCGTGCGCGGAAACTCATGCGCCAGAGGGCCTTCGGTGTACAGCTGCTCGGGCGGTACCGCAGCAGACAGGATGAGCTTGACCCGCCGGTCGTACAGCACGTCCACGAGCCAGGTAAAACGCCGCGCAGGCGAAGCCATGCTCACCGGCATGTAGGGCACGTCGGAGAGCAGCACGGTATGGAACTGCGTCGCAATTTCCAGGTAGTCGTTCTGCGACCGGGGGCCGCCGCAGAGGGTCTTGAAGTCGAACCACACCACCCCGCCGGCCTTGCGGCGGGCCCGGATCTCGCGGGCCTCGATGTGCAGCACCGGATCTTCGTCGTGCACTTCGGCCAGCTGGTCGAACGCCTGGCCCATCTCGGCATCCGCCTCGGGGCCCAGCGGCGTGTGGTACAGCCTCACATGCTCCAGAGTACGCCGACGGTAGTCGGTGCCGTTGTCGACATTGACCACTTCGAGCTTTTCGTTGAGCAGTGCAATCGCTGGCAGGATGCGGTCGCGGTGCAGGCCGCCGGGGTACAGGTCGTCGGGCTTGAAATTGGAGGTGGTGACAAAACCCACACCGTTGTCGAACAGTGCCGCCAGCAAGCGGTGCAGGATCATCGCGTCGGTGATGTCCGCCACATGGAATTCATCAAAGCAGATGAGTTTGTAGCGCCGCGCAATGCGCTCGCCCAGCACATCCAGCGGGTTCACCGTGCCCTGCAAGGCTGCCAGCTCGCGGTGCACCTCGCGCATGAACTCGTGAAAGTGCAGGCGCACCTTGCGCTTCAGGGGCACGGCATCAAAAAAGCATTCCATGAGGAAGCTCTTGCCACGCCCCACCCCGCCGTACATGTACACGCCGCGCGGAATGTCAGGGCGGTTGATCAGCTTCTTGAGCGCATTGGAACGCCGGGCTTTGTAGGCAGCCCATTCGTCCGCGCAGCGCTGCAGTGCGTCCACGGCCCGCAGTTGGGCGGGGTCGCTTTGGTAGCCTTTGGCGGCCAGCTCGGCCAGGTAAGCCTGTTTGACAGTCACTGGATGGGCACCACTCTGATACTATGAATTTAATAGCTACCAGCGCTTGATTATCAAGCGCTGGAGCCCTTTTTTATTCAAGATATCAGAAGTTCAGCGTGCGCTTGTCCACCGCCAGGGCCGCTTCCTTGGTGGCTTCGCTCAGGCTGGGGTGCGCGTGGCAGATGCGTGCGATGTCTTCGCTGCTGGCCTTGAACTCCATGGCCACCACAGCTTCGGAGATCAGCTCGCTGGCCTGCGGGCCCACGATGTGCACGCCCAGGATCTCATCGGTGTCGGCATCGGCCAGCATCTTGACCATGCCGGTGGTGTCGCCCAGCGCACGTGCCCGGCCGTTGGCCAGGAAGGGGAAGGTGCCCGCCTTGTACTTGACGCCGTCGGCCTTGAGTTGCTGCTCGGTACGGCCCACCCAGGCGATCTCGGGGCTGGTGTAGATCACCCAGGGCACGGTGTTGAAGTTCACATGCCCGTGCTGGCCGGCAATGCGCTCGGCCACGGCAACGCCTTCTTCCTCGGCCTTGTGGGCCAGCATCGGGCCTCGCACCACGTCACCCACCGCCCACACGCCGGGCAGGTTGGTCTTGCAGTCGGCATCCACCACAATGGCGCCGCGTTCGTCCAGGGCCAGGCCCACGGCTTCGGTGTTCAGACCGATGGTGTTGGGCACGCGGCCGATGGAGACGATGAGCTTGTCCACGTCCAGCGACAGGGCCTCGCCCTTGGCGTTGGTGTAGGCAATGGAGACGCCCTTCTTGCCGGTCTTGATCTCGCCGACCTTCACGCCCAGCTCGATCTTCAGGCCCTGCTTGTCGAACGCCTTCTTGGCTTCCTTGGCGATCTGCTCATCCACCGCGCCCAGGAAGGTGGGCAGGCCTTCGAGGATGGTGACTTCGGCACCCAGGCGGCGCCACACCGAGCCCATTTCCAGCCCGATCACGCCCGAGCCGATGAGACCGAGCTTCTTGGGCACGGCGCCCACGCGCAGCGCGCCGTCATTGGACAGCACGAACTCTTCATCGAACGGCGCGCCGGGCAGCGCGCGGGCGTTGGAGCCGGTGGCGATGATGATTTGCTTGCCGGTGATCGACTCTTCAGCGGCGCCAGCCACCTTGATCTCGTAGCCACCTTCGGCGGCCTTGACGAACGAGCCACGGCCGTGGAAGAAGCTGACTTTGTTCTTCTTGAACAGGTACAGGATGCCATCGTTGTTCTGCTTCACGACGGTGTCCTTGCGGGCAATCATCTTGGCCACGTCCATCTTGACGCCGGTGGCGGTGATGCCGTGGTCGGCAAAGTGCTTGTTGGCGTGCTCGAAATGCTCGGACGACTGCAGCAGCGCCTTGGAGGGAATGCAGCCCACGTTGGTGCAGGTGCCTCCGGGTGCCGGGCCGCCCTTTTCGTTCTTCCACTCGTCGATACAGGCCACGTTGAAGCCCAGCTGGGCAGCGCGGATGGCGGCAACGTAGCCGCCGGGGCCACCGCCGATGACGATGACATCGAATTGTTTACTCATTTGTTTCAACCTTTATCAAATCGGCGATAAGCCCTTGACTCAAAAAGACATACCCGGTCGCGGAAGAGATCGGAGTGTCGCCACCCACGGCACCAAAAACTGAAATGCCACGAGGGACCTTGCAGAGAGAGACAAACGGTGCGCCAAGGCAAGGATGGCCTTCAACAACCGTTTGCTTCCACTCAACGGAAACAGCCAGAGGCTGGTCAGCGAAGTTCGTCACGATCCAATGACCGGTATCGCCCTTGCTGACACGGATTCCTGCCATGTCCGCATTGGAACTACAGTCTTTTCGCAAGCGGGATAGAGCGTCCAATGGACCTTGCAAGGAGTTGCAAACCAACCGGTAGCTACCACGCAGTTCAGCACCGACCGCCTGTGAAGAGACTTTTGCTACGCCACACGAGGTAAGCAACAAAAGCGATGCCGCAGTTGCACAAACAGCCTGCAGCATCGCAGGTCCACCTCAGATATCAAACAACAGGCGCGATGGATCTTCCAGCGCGTCCTTCATCGCCACCAGTCCCAGCACGGCTTCGCGGCCGTCGATGATGCGGTGGTCGTAGGACATCGCCAGATAGTTCATCGGACGGACGACGATCTGGCCGTTTTCCACCACCGCGCGGTCCTTGGTTGCGTGCACGCCCAGAATGGCCGACTGGGGCGGGTTGATGATGGGGGTGGACATCATCGAGCCGAAGGTGCCACCGTTGGAAATCGAGAACGTGCCGCCGGTCATTTCTTCGATGCCCAGCTTACCTTCTGCGGCCTTCTTGCCGAACTCGGCGATCTTCTTCTCGATGTCGGCAAAGCTCATCTGGTCGGCGTTGCGCAGGATGGGCACCACCAGGCCACGGGGCGAGCCCACGGCGATACCGATGTCGAAGTAGCCGTGGTAGACGATGTCGTTGCCATCGACCGAGGCGTTCAGCACAGGGTACTTCTTGAGGGCGTGCACAGCCGCCTTCACGAAGAAGCTCATGAAGCCGATCTTCACGCCATGTTCCTTGGTGAAGGTGTCCTGGAACTTCTTGCGCATGTCCATCACCGGCGCCATGTTCACTTCGTTGAACGTGGTCAGGATGGCATTGGTCGACTGCGATTGCAGCAGACGTTCGGCCACGCGGGCACGCAGGCGGCTCATGGGCACGCGCTGCTCAGGGCGGTCACCCAGGTCTTCCTTGGCGGCAGGGGCCGACACCTGAGGCAGTGCCTTGGTAGGCACGCCCGTGGGAATAGCGCTTGGGGCGGCCACAGCAGCCTTGGCAGCACCACCCGCCACTGCGCTGAGCACGTCGCCCTTGGTCACGCGGCCATCCTTGCCGCTGCCGGCCACGACCGATGCGGACAGGTTGTTCTCGGCCAGCAGCTTGGCGGCGGCGGGCATCGCCACGTCACCCTTGGAGCCGCCAGCAGCGGCCGCAGGTGCGGGGGCAACAACGACGGGTGCCGATGCGGCAACCGCTGGAGCGGCGGCAGGAGCCGCAGCGCCAGCCTTGCCTTCGGTGTCGATCTTGGCGATGAGCTGGTCGGCCACCACGGTGGCGCCGTCGCCCTGCACGATTTCGGTCAACACGCCTGCGGAGGGTGCGGGCACTTCGAGCACGACCTTGTCGGTCTCGATCTCGATCAGGATCTCATCCACTGCCACGGCCTCACCGGCCTTTTTCTTCCACGTCAGCATGGTGGCTTCGGCCACGGATTCGGACAGCTGGGGGACTTTGACTTCTACGATAGCCATATCAATTCTTTCGGAATGGGGTTTTGTTCTGTTGTCGGGTCGCAGCTGGCCTTATTTGGTCAGGACAAAACCCTTGAGCTTGGCAAACGCGCCGTCCACCAGCGCCTTTTGTTGTTCCTGGTGCAGGTGCGAGTAACCGACGGCAGGCGACGCCGAAGCCGCGCGGCCGGAATAGCCCAGCTTCTGGCCTTCGAGCATGTTCTCGTGGATGTAGTGCTGCACGAAGAACCAGGCACCCTGGTTTTGCGGCTCGTCCTGGCACCACACCACATCCGTGGCGTTGGAATAGCGCTTGATTTCAGCGGCAAACGCCTTGTGCGGGAAGGGGTAGAGCTGCTCCACGCGCAGGATGACCACGTCGTCGTCTTCGCGCTCGGTGCGCTTCTTGACCAGGTCGTAGTACACCTTGCCCGAGCAGGCAATGATGCGCTTGACCTTGGAAGCCTTTTTCACAATGGCTTCATCCTGCTCAGGGATCACGGTCTGGAAGCTGCCCTTGGTGAACTCGGACAACGGCGAGGTCGCGTCCTTGTTACGCAGCAGCGACTTGGGCGTCATGATGATCAGCGGCTTGCGCAGATCTCGCACCATCTGGCGGCGCAGCACATGGAAGATCTGGCTGGCCGTGGTGGGTTGCACCACTTGCATGTTGGCATCGGCCGACAGCTGCATGAAACGCTCCAGGCGGGCCGAGCTGTGCTCGGGGCCCTGGCCTTCGTAGCCGTGGGGCAGCATCAGCGTGATGCCGTTGACACGACCCCACTTCACTTCGCCCGAGGCGATGAACTGGTCGATCACAACCTGTGCACCATTGGCGAAGTCGCCGAACTGGGCTTCCCAGATCACCAGCGTGTTGGGATCGTTGGATGCGTAGCCGTATTCAAAGCCCAGCACCGCCTCTTCCGACAGGATGGAGTCGATGACAACAAAAGGAGCCTGGTTCTCGGCCACGTTCTGCAGCGGCGTGTAGGTACCGATGTCCCACTTCTCGCGCTTCTGATCATGGATGACCGAGTGGCGGTGCGTGAACGTGCCACGGCCACAGTCTTCGCCGGACAGGCGCACGGGGTAGCCGCTGGCCACCAGCGACGCGAACGCCATGTGCTCGCCCATGCCCCAGTCCACAGGGATGTCGCCACGGCCCATGGCAGCGCGGTCGTCGTACACCTTCTTGACCAGCTGGTGTGGCGTCACGCTCTCAGGAATGGTCGTGATCTTCTCGGCCAGACGCTTCCACTCGGCCAAGGGGATGGCGGTATCACCTGCGTCCGTCCACTTCTTGCCCAGGAACGGGCTCCAGTCCACGGCGTACTTGCTCTTGAAGTTGGTCAGCACCGGATCAACCGTGTGCTTGCCCGCGTCCATGGCGGCTCGATAGGCCTTGACCATGTCGTCGCCCAGCGTCTCGCCCAGGCCTTGCGCGGCCAGTTTGTCGGCATACAGCCTGCGGGTGCCAGGGTGGGCACCAATCTTCTTGTACATCAGCGGCTGGGTCAGCGCTGGGGTGTCCTGCTCGTTGTGGCCCAGTTTGCGGAAGCAGATGATGTCCACCACCACATCCTTCTTGAATTCCATGCGGAACTCGAGAGCGAGCTGGGTGGCCAGCACCACGGCCTCGGGGTCATCACCGTTCACGTGCAGCACGGGCGACTCGATCATCTTCACGATGTCGGTGCAGTACAGCGTGGAACGCGTATCACGCGGGTCGGACGTGGTGAAGCCAATCTGGTTGTTGATGATGATGTGCACCGTGCCACCCGTGTAGTAGCCACGAGTCTGGGCCAGCGCCAGGGTTTCCTGGTTCACCCCCTGGCCGGCAAAGGCCGCGTCACCGTGCACCAGCACGGGCAGCACTTGCTTGCCATGGGGATCGGCACGGCGGTCCATGCGGGCACGCACGGAACCTTCGACCACAGGGTTCACGATTTCCAGATGGGATGGATTGAACGCGAGCGACAGGTGAACCGGGCCGCCAGGGGTGGTCACGTCCGAGCTGAAGCCCTGGTGGTACTTCACGTCGCCGGCGGGTAATTCTTCCGGGGCAGTGTGATCGAACTCGGCAAACAGGTCCTTGGGCATCTTGCCCAGCGAGTTGACCAGCACGTTCAGGCGGCCACGGTGGGCCATGCCGATCACGATTTCCTGCACACCCTTGGCGCCAGCTGACTGGATCAGTTCGTCCATGGCGGCAATGAAGCTTTCGCCCCCTTCGAGGGAGAAACGCTTCTGGCCGACGTATTTGGTGTGCAGAAAACGCTCCAGACCCTCGGCTGCCGTCAGGCGGTCAAGAATCTGCTTTTTCTTGTCCACACCAAAGCTGGGCTTGCTGCGGATCTTTTCCAATTTTTCCTGCCACCAGCGCTTCTGGTTCTGGTCGGTGGCGTACATGTACTCAGCGCCGATGGAGCCGCAGTACGTTTCGCGCAGCGCGTTGATCAGCTCACGCAGCGGCATCGATTCTTTGCCGAAGAACGTGTTGCTGGTGTTGAACACGGTTTCCTGGTCAGCATCGCTGAAACCATAGAAAGAAGGTTCGAGTTCAGGAATTGCGGGGCGCTCTGTGCGCTTCAGCGGATCCAGGTCGGCCCAGCGTTGGCCAACGTTGCGGTAGGCTGCGATCAGTTGCTGAACGGCAGTGCGCTTGCGGCCCAGTTCCGAATCAGCCCCCGTGGCGACCACGACCTTGGTACCGCCTTGTTTGGCGCGCTCGGCAAAAGCATTGATGACGGGGAGGTGGGGTACGTCCTTGGCGTTGGAGCCATCAACGGCAGGCACATGCTGCAATGCATCGAAATACTCACGCCAGTTGTCAGGCACGCTGCCTGGATTGGCGAGATAGTTCTCGTACATTTCTTCGACATAGGGCGCATTGCCGCCGAAGAGGTAAGTATTGCCTTGGTAGGCTTGATAGACGGACGTCGTATCGCTCATATTCCGCTGACCTCCGCTTTCCTTGGGAAAGCATTAGCTGGTTGAGAAACCTTCCGCGACACGGCTGAACCGATTGGCGGATGCGACTGTGGCTGGGGAAGGGCCTTGGTACGGGCGCCATTGTGCCACTGAACAGCCAACCGCCCAACGGAAAAGGTTTGGCAGACGTGGCAGGGCTGGCGCAAAAATCAGATAGAAATCCGGGCTCGCGTACATTCCGGGTATCTCAATGCCACCTACCCACATGACGCCACCTACCCTTCAGAACAAAGTCTTTTTGCTGCTGCTGGCCCTGGTCACCATCGCCTTCGGAGCCATCCTTTGGCAGTTCCATGGAGCCGTCTTCTGGGGCGTTATCCTGGCAATCTTGTTTGCCCCCCTGCACCGCAAACTGCTGCGGCGCATGCCCCGGAGGCACAATCTTGCCGCGCTGTGCACGCTGGGACTGTGCCTGATCGTAGTCATCCTGCCCATGACGGCCATCACGGTATCGCTGGCCCAGGAAGCCACCGTGATTTATGAGCGGATGCGTTCCGGCCAGCTCAATTTTGGGCTCTATCTGCAGCAGGTGATCGCCGCCCTGCCCGCTTGGGCAGCCAATCTGCTGGACCGATTGAATCTCACGACCGTTGGCGAACTGCAACAAAAGTTTTCATCCGTGGCCGTCCAGGCGAGCCAATTTATTGCCACACAAGCACTGAGCATTGGGCAAAACACACTGCAATTCATCGTGAGCTTCGGCATCATGCTGTATCTGCTGTTTTTCCTGCTCCGCGACGGATCGAGCCTGGCCTTGCGCATTGGCCAAGCCACGCCACTGGATGAGACACACAAGCGCCAATTGGTGAGCAAGTTCACTACCGTCATCCGCGCCACCGTCAAAGGCAACATCGTTGTGGCCGCTTCACAAGGAGCACTGGGTGGCTTGATTTTCTGGATCCTGGGCATCCAGGGGCCCGTGCTGTGGGGCGTATCCATGGCATTCCTGTCACTCCTGCCCGCTGTCGGGGCCGGGCTGATCTGGGTGCCGGTGGCCATCTATTTTCTGGCGACAGGTGCTGTATGGCAGGGCGTGGTACTGACCGCATTTGGCGTTGGCGTGATCGGCCTCGTGGACAACGTCCTGCGCCCCATTTTGGTGGGCAAGGACACCAAAATGCCAGACTACGTCGTGCTGATATCCACCCTGGGAGGCATGGCGCTCTTTGGCCTGACCGGCTTCGTGATTGGGCCAGTCATCGCCGCCCTGTTCATTGCCAGCTGGGATCTGTTTTCCCCAGCCCCCCACAATGAGACAACCTAATACAGCGGCTTGATACGACCCAGTGCGCGCCAGGAACAACGCTGCATGGCAGCGTGCATCCGCCTAGGCGGATCGCGCAAAAAACAAAGGCCTCCGCAAGGAGGCCTTTGTTTGCACCAAACGACTGATGCTTTGAATCGGGTGGTAGGACGTACTGGATTCGAACCAGTGACCAACGGATTAAAAGTCCGCTGCTCTACCAACTGAGCTAACGTCCCAACCGATTGCAACCAATCTTGGCAGACTGCTGCAAAGCCTTGAATTATAGCGTCGTTTTTTCGGCCTTTTGGGAAGTTGCGGCGAGTTTGTCCAGCACCCACCCCGCAGCACACTGACCAAAGGTGGCCGTCACCGCAACGACCGAGCCATACCCATGACAGTTCAGGGAACCATCTCCTTCTAAATTACATGACGCATCGGGCGGCGCCACCGCTTCACGGCTGAAGACGCAAGTTACTCCTATTTTTTTACCATCGCGTGCTGCGCGGTGATGCTTGCGCATGCGATAGCGAAGTTGCGCCAGCAAAGGATCGTGGGTCGTCCGGGCCAGATCGTCCACATCCACTTGGTGCGCATGGCGTTTGCCCCCAGCCGCGCCAACCGTGATGTGCAAAACCTTCTGGGCTTGGGCCCAGACCGCGATGGCCGTCTTGGCTTGAACTTGATCACATGCATCAATCACCGCATCAACGGGCAGGGAGAGCAGACTGGGCCAGTTCCCGGGCTCCACAAAATCCTCTATGCAGTGGACCTTGCATTGGGGGTGTATTTGGGAAATCCGGTCGCGCATTGCCAGAACCTTGGCCTGTCCGACCGTTTCGGTAAGCGCGTGAATCTGGCGATTGATGTTCGACTCGGACACATGGTCGAGATCGATCAAGGTGACCTCCCCCACCCCACTGCGCGCCAAGGCCTCCGCGGCCCACGAGCCCACCCCCCCGATACCTACCACCGCCACATGCGCCCTGCGGATGCGGCGTGACCCTTCTACGCCATACAGTCGCTCCAGCCCGCCAAAACGGCGTTCAAGCGCTATATCTTCGAGCACCCCCGCGGCGGGTGGTGCTGCCTGCAAACGCGCTTCGCTGACCATTACTTCAAGCGCGACAGGCGTTCCTTGGCCGCCACAGCAGCTTCGGACTGCGGGTACGCGCGCACGAGATCCTCCAGGGTCTTGCGAGCCGTTCGCGTGTCTTTGAGTTCAATCTGGCAGTTGGCAATGGACAAAGCAGCCTCTGGCGCACGTGCGTGACTCGGGGCATCAGACAA
Organism: Acidovorax sp. Root275; assembly: GCF_001428965.1. Taxonomy (NCBI): domain Bacteria; kingdom Pseudomonadati; phylum Pseudomonadota; class Betaproteobacteria; order Burkholderiales; family Comamonadaceae; genus Acidovorax; species Acidovorax sp. Root275. Next base: position 1,540,584 of record NZ_LMJH01000001.1, read on the forward strand.
CATCAGCTTGAAATTGCCAATCGCTTCCTTGTACTCGCGGGTAGCGTACTGTGCGTTCCCGAGCCAGAAGCGCGCCGAAGGCACGAAGCCGCTGCGTGGATACTGTCGGACAAAGGCTGCAAAAGCCGCACCGGCTTCTGGAAACTTGCCCGAACGAAACACGGCCAACGCCGTCTCAAAGTCCTTTTTCTCCGCAGGATCTGCTTGGAACTCCTGCCCATCCAAGGTCACCTTGACCGGTTCAAACTGCCGCAGACGGTCGTCTACCCCTTGGGCAATGTCTTTCTGGCGCCGCTGCAGATCAGCCGCATCGCGCAACAGCTGTTCATTCTGACCACGAAGCGTTGACTGCTCCGCGCGCAGTGCATCGATCTGACTTTGTAGATCCAGCAGGCTGCGCCGCAGCTGGCCGTTCTCTTCGCCAAGCCTGCGCATTTCTTCCGCAGTCCGTTGTTGAGACAGCTGCATGCTGTCCACACGCTGCCGCATTTCGAGGATCGCACGGCGAGCTTCGCCATCCTCGAAAATTGCGGCGTGGCCCGTAGACACCAATGCGGCCGACAGCGTTACTGCCGCCAACGCCTTGAGACGATAGGACAAAAAAATCGCGCGCATCAACGGTAGGACAGTTCTGCCCGGCGATTCTGCGCATGCGCGTCCTCGGAGTTACCCTGGGCTGCAGGCTTTTCCTTCCCAAAGCTCACGGCTTCCACCTGGCTGTCTTGCACGCCCAACAGAGCCAGCGAACGGCGCACCGCTTCGGCACGCTTTTGGCCCAGCGCCAGGTTGTACTCGCGACCACCACGGTCATCCGTGTGGCCTTCAATCATCACCTTGCGGTTGGTACCTGCCTTGATGAAGCGGGAATGCGCTTCGATCAGCGACTGGAATTCCGGCTTGATCACATAGCTGTCGTAGTCAAAATAGACAATGCGGCTCACGCCGACAGGCCCCGCAGCATCACGGCCCGACTGGCCAAGATCCACACCAGCCACACCACTCTGTGCGGTATTGCCAGAGTTGGCGCCACTGTTACCGCCCATGGTGGAGGTGGCGTTCTTGTCTTCGACAGGCACATCGTCCAGCTTCACGCCAGAGCTGCATCCGGCAACCAGTGCGACGACGGTAAGGGCAAGGGTAAAACGTTTGATCATCCAAAATTCTCCTGAAAACTTGATATTTGAAAGTGCGGATAAGTTCATTGCTTTTGAAACGGACCCCAGTCGGGCTCGCGGATATCACCCGCCTGACCGGCAAGCCGGGCCTTGATCTTGCCGTCCAACGTAGTGGTCATGAGCGCCTCACGACCTTGCTGCTGGGTGGCATAAACGATGAGGCGGCTATTGGGCGCGAAGCTGGGGTTCTCGTCGGCCGTCGTGTCCGTGGCCGCATTCACGGTGCCAGAGGACAGGTCCATGACGTGCAGCTTGAAAGCCCCACCGACACGGGAGACGTAGGCCAGCCAGCGACCATCGGGACTGACGCTGGGGGAGATGTTGTAGCTGCCGGTAAACGTCACACGCTCCGCATTGCCGCCGGATGTGGAGACCTTGTAGATCTGCGGTGCGCCACCACGGTCACTGACAAAGTAGATGCTGCGACCGTCACCGGAGAACATGGGCTCCGTATCAATGCCGGCGCTCTGCATGAGGCGGCGCGGCTCGCCGCCGTTGGCGTCGATGGTGTAAAGCTGGGAACCCCCGTCGCGGCTGAGCGTCACGGCAAGGGAGCGGCCATCCGGAGCCCAGGCCGGGGCACTGTTGGACCCCCGGAAGTTGGCAATCAGGCGCCTGCGGCCGGACGCCACATCATGCACATAGACAACCGGCTTGCGAGATTCAAACGACACATAGGCCAGCTGCCCGCCATTGGGCGACCATGCGGGAGAAATGATGGGCTCGGGGCTTGACAGTGCCGATTGGGCATTCTCGCCATCAGCGTCTGCCACCCAAAGGCTGTACCGGGAACCTGTCTTGGTGACATAGGCGATGCGTGTCGAGAAGATGCCGCGCTCGCCCGTCAGCTTTTCATAGATGAAATCCGCAATGCGGTGCGACACCAAGCGCAGATCGCCTTGGGTGACCACAAAGCTCTGGCCACCCAGGTCCTGTCCCTTCACCACATCCCAAAGGCGAAACCGCACATCGAAGCGCCCATCCGCAAGGCGCGTGACACTGCCGGTGGCCAGAGAGTCCGCACTCTTCTGGCGCCACAGGGCTACATCCGGGCGGGCAGTTTCATCCAGCACCGCACCGGAGGCATCCACAGCGCGGAACTGGCCGCTGCGCTCCAGGTCAGCCTGGACGATGGCCGCTATCTTCTGGGGTGACTGCGCCTCGCCCCTGAACGGTGCAATCGCGATGGGCAACTGGGTCAAGCCAACACCTGTGACCTCAACGCGAAATTGCGCAAGGGCTGGCAGTGCGGGGGTCGAGAGCAGCGCTGCCAGCATGTGGCGGCGCAAGGGATGCGGCAAAGCCGCAGGAGATGGGTATGTAGAGATTCGATCTGTGGTCATTGGCATCCAGCGGTAGCCGAACAAATGCCGAAAGGCAAACCCGAATGTTACACACAGCAGGGAAACCCCTGTGACAAAACGTGCGACCTCAGGACATATCCGTGCCGATTTTTTGAAGCGCACAACCTGCTGCGAAGAAATGTCTCACCGGCACCGTCACAGCCCACAACCGTAGAATCCGGGCCACATGCAAGCCACAGACACGGGCACCGCGCCTCCCAATACTCCCTCCCCGCCCGCTGCAAGCCTGGCCACTCGCCTGCGTCGGCTGTCCGTTTATTTTGGCAACCAGCGGATGGCCTGGAGCCTCGCGGTGGTAGCCACCCTCGTGGGCGCGATCACCGAGCCACTGATTCCAGCATTGCTGCAACCTCTGCTCGATCGAGGCTTCACCCAGGGAACCCTGCAGCTGTGGATGGTGCCACTGGCCATCCTGGGCGTGTTCTTCGTGCGTGGAGTTGCCCAGTTCGTCGGCCAGTACGCGCTGGCACGCATTGCCAACGAAGGCATGCTGACGCTGCGCCAGTCGCTGTTCGACAGAGTGCTGGCTGCCGAGATGGGCCTGTTCTCGCGGCAGTCGGCCAGCACGCTGTCCAATACGGTGGTGTACGAGGTGCAAACCGGGGCAACCTTGCTCGTGCAGGCACTGCTCGGGGTATCGCGCGACGGATTCACGCTGGTGGCGCTGCTGGTGTATCTGCTGTACCTCAACTGGCAGCTCACGCTGATCGTTGCCGTGGTCGTGCCGGGCGTGGCCTGGATCATGAAAACGCTGTCCCGGCGCCTCTATCACCTGACCAAGAGCAGCCAGCAGGCCACCGACGAACTCGCCTACGTGGTGGAAGAAAACGTGCTGGCCCACCGCATGGTGCGGCTGCACGGCGCGCAGCCTGGGCAGGCCGGGCGCTTCGCCACCCTGAGCCAGAGCCTGCGGCGCCTGGCGATCAAGTCCACCATCGCCTCCGCCGCCATGACGCCGCTGACCCAGCTGCTGGCCGCTGCAGCGCTCTCCGTGGTGATCTGCATTGCACTGTGGCAAAGCCGCGGCACTGTGGACGCCAAGGATGTCACCGTCGGTGGCTTCGTGTCGTTCATCACGGCCATGCTGATGCTTATTGCCCCCATACGCCGCCTGGCCGATGTCGCCAGCCCCATCACACGGGGCGTCGCCGCCCTGGAGCGGGGGCTGGCACTGCTGGGAGACACCGGAGCCGAAGCGGGCGGCCAGTTCCGCAAGGACCGCGCCCAGGGGGCGCTGGAACTCAAGCAGGTCACGGTGTCGTTTGGCCCTGACCACGCCCCGGCGCTGGACCACATCAGCTTGCGCGTGGAGCCTGGCGAAATCGTCGCCCTGGTCGGCCCGTCCGGTGCGGGCAAGACCACGCTGGTCAACCTGTTGCCACGGTTTGTGACGCCCGCTTCGGGTGAAATTCTGGTGGATGGAAGCCCGCTGCCCGCGTGGGACCTGGGATCGCTGCGCTCGCAATTTGCCATGGTGAGCCAGGACGTAGTGATGTTCAACGATACCGTCGCGGCCAACGTAGCACTGGGCCATGAGGTGAATGAGGCGCGCGTGCAGGCGTGCCTGGCCGCTGCCAACCTGGCCGAGCACGTGGCAGCACTGCCCCGGGGCATGCACACCGTGGTGGGCCACAACGCCACACAATTGTCGGGAGGGCAGCGCCAGCGGCTGGCGATTGCGCGGGCACTGTACAAGGATGCCCCTATCCTGATTCTGGACGAGGCCACCTCGGCGCTGGACACCGAATCCGAGCGGCTGGTACAGGATGCCCTGCAGCGCCTGATGCAAGGGCGCACCACCCTGGTCATTGCGCACCGCCTGTCCACCATCGAGCATGCCAACCGGGTCGTCGTCATGGAACGTGGGCGCATTGCCGAACAAGGCACCCACACGGAGCTGATGGCAATGGGCGGGCTGTATGCACGCCTTCAGACGCGGCCTGCCTCGGGCGAAGCTGCCGCATTGCAATGATCTGAAAACACCGCGCCTGCTGCGCGATGGCCCATCGCAAGGCGCCTACCAACGGCCCCGGTTGGGCTGCCGCTTGCGTATGGCTGCGGCGATCTTGTCGGCAGATTCGGTACGGCTCACACGCAGGGCAAAGTCTGCAGCCGTGAGGCCCAGCTGGTTCTTGAGTGCTGGATCAGCGCCCTCGTCCAGCAAAAGCTGCACGGCCTCGCTGGAGCCGTAATGCGCAGCCATCATGAGGGGCGTGGTGCCGTTGGGCGAGGCTGCATCGATGTAGGCATGGTTCTCCAGCAGCAATGCGATGATGGCTGCATGCTGGCGCGAGCCTGCAGAGGCCGCATAGTGCAAGGGCGTCCAGCCCGTCTTGTTCACGTCGGCGTCACGTGCCAGCAGCGCCTTGACGGCTTCTACGTTGCCCTTGAGGGCCGCCATCATCAAGGGGCTTTCGTCCTGCGCATTGCGTGCTTCGACATCCACCTGGCGGGAGGCCAACAAGGCCGCAAAGGCCTTGACCGAACCATTTTGCAAGGCGATGGTGAGGCCCACCTGCCCTTTCGGATCGCGCGTATTCGGATCAAAACCCCTGCGCAACAGCGCGGCAATCGCAGCATCGTCATCGCGCAGGATGGCGACAAAAAAATCCTCGTAGGCTCCGGCCCAGATGCCAGGGGCGGCAAGCCCCAGCGCCAAGGTCGCCAACACACTGCGGCGATGGCAAATCATGCGGTCACCCCCTTGAACAGGATGTCAAAGTTGCGGCTGGTGGCCTCGGCCACTTCTTCCAGCGCCAGCCCCTTGGTCTCGGCCACCTGCCTGGCCACGTAGGGCACATACGAGGGGTTGTTGGTCTTGCCGCGATACGGCACGGGCGCCAGATAGGGGCTGTCGGTTTCAATCAGGGTACGGTCCAGCGGTACAAAGGCCACCACGTCGCGCAGCTCCTGGGCGCTCTTGAATGTCACGATGCCCGAGAACGAAATGTAGTAGCCCAGATCGAGCGCCGCACGCGCCACCTGCATGGATTCGGTAAAGCAGTGAAAAACGCCACCGGCCCGGTTGCCGGGGCCGTCCTCGCCCTCCTCGCGCAGGATGGCGAGGGTGTCGTCCGATGCGCTGCGCGTGTGGATGACCAGGGGTTTTTCGCACACCCGGGCCGCACGGATGTGGTTGCGGAAACGGTCACGCTGCCACTCCAGATCGGCAATGCTGCGCCCCCCTTTGCGGTCTTCCATGCCGTAGTAGTCGAGCCCTGTTTCGCCGATGGCCACCACACGTGGCAAGGCAGCACGGTCCAGCAGATCCTGCACCGAAGGCTCGGCGATGCCTTCGTTGTCGGGGTGCACACCCACCGTGCTCCAGAAGTTGTCGTGGGCCATGGCCAGGGCATGCACCCCGTCGAATTCTTCCAGCGTGGTGCAGATGCACAGGGCGCGGTCAACCTGCGCCTCGGCCATGGCCTGGCGGATGGCGGGCAACTGGCTCACCAGTTCCGGAAAATTGAGATGGCAGTGCGAATCAGTGAACATGCAGTTTCAAATTAATCGTTTCTGGGGCGCAACGCGTGCCATCGGCGGCGGCGCAGCGCTCCGGGGTAAAGATACGCCATCCGCGCCCTCGCCGTGGGCACCCATAAAAAATGCCGACCAGCCTGCGCGGGTCGGCACGGTCAGTGGGCCAGGCTCAGATGGTCTGGGTGGGCCGGTCGGACCCCAGGGACGTGCCCAGCAGTTCCTCGATCTTGGCCTTGAGCTGGCGCGACTTTTCGTCCTTGGGAAACTGGATGCCCACGCCCTGCGTGCGATTGCCCGCAGCCCGCGCCGGGGTAACCCAGGCCACGCGCCCGGCCACTGGATAGCGCTGCGTGTCATCCGGCAGCGTCAGCAGCACATAGACATCATCGCCCAGCTTGTAGTCCCGCTGGGTGGGGACAAAAATGCCCCCTTCGGCAAAAAAGGGAATGTAGGCCGCGTACAGGGCCCCCTTTTCCTTGATGGCCAGCTGCATGACGCTGGGGCGGGGGGCGGTGGATGGACTGCTCATGGATCTGTGGTGCGGCTCAGTGCTTGGAGTGTAGGGTGTTTCGCGCCTGGGCGACAAGCGCCTCCAGCATGAGGCCGGCATTGAAGGGATGGTCTGCCGTGCGCGCGGCCTTGGCCAGCGCGCGCGACCAGCGTGTCAAAGCACCCAACGATGGCAGCGCCTTGGGCAGGTCTGCGGGCGCAAAGTAGCGCGGTGCGCCGCCCACGCTGGCCGCCAGCAGGTCGTGGCAAAGCTTCTGCAGTGCGTCGATCACCTGCGCGGGCGACCAGTCTCCCAGTGCGGTCACATCGCCCTTGGCCACCGCCTGCGGCAAGGCCGACCAGGCTTGCGGGCTGCGGCCAGAGCGCGCCAGTGCCAGGGCATCGTCGGGCCGCCCGCCTGCGGCCCGCAGAAACGCCAAAGCGGCATCCGCAGCAATGCCCTGCCCTTGTAGCCACTGCAGCATCTGCTCCTCTGCGGGCCAGACCATGGAGTGGCCCAGGCAGCGGCTGCGGATGGTGGGCAGCAGCTGGTGCGCCGCCTCGCTGGCCAGCACAAAGCGCACGTCGCCCGGCGGCTCCTCCAGCGTCTTGAGCAGCGCATTGGCGGTGATGTGGTTCATCTGCTCGGCCGGGTACACCAGCACCGCCTTGCCTTTGCCACGCGCCGAGGTGCGCTGCGAGAACTCCACCGCATCGCGCATGGCTTCCACGCGGATCTCGCGACTGGGCTTGCGCTTCTTGTCGTCGATGTCGGCCTGGGCCTTTTCCGACAGGGGCCAGCCCAGCGCCATCATCTGCACCTCGGGCATCAGCACGCACAGGTCGGCGTGGGTGCGCACGTCAATGGCGTGGCAGCTGCCGCACTGGCCGCAGGCGCCCCGCTCTGTCGGCACGTCGCACAGCCACGCACGCACCAGCTCCATGCCCAGGGCGTACTGCCCCAGTCCAGAAGGCCCCTGCAGCAACCACGCATGGCCACGCTGGGCCAAGAGGCTGGTGCGTTGCGCCGCGATCCAGGGCGCCAGAACCACGGCTGGCTCGCTCATTGCGGCCCTCCCTGCGACGCCACCATGATCGCCAGCCAGCCCTTGCGCACAAACACGCTGGTGAGTTGCTGCCACACCCGGTGGCGCTCCTGCGCTGCATCCAGGCGCGCAAAGCGCTGCGGTGCTGCGGCGGCCCGGTCGGCATAGCCCTGGGCCACGCGGCGGAAGAACTCGACAGGCTGGGCCTCGAAACGGTCGGGCACCCTCGCACCGGCCAGGCGTTCGGCCGCCACCTCAGGTGCCAGGTCAAACCACACCGTCAGATCAGGCTCACGCATCAAATCGGCCTCTGGCGCAAGTCCAGTCTGCGCAAGACGCTCCAATACTGATAGCACACCAAGATCAAAGCCACGCCCTGCGCCCTGGTAGGCAAAGGTGGCATCGGTAAACCGGTCGCACAGCACCACATCGCCCCGCGCCAGGGCGGGCTCGATCACATTGCGCAGGTGGTCACGGCGGGCGGCAAAGATCAGCAAGGACTCCGTGAGCGCGTCCATCGGGTCGTTGAGGACCATCTCGCGCAGTTTTTCAGCCAGCGGCGTGCCGCCTGGCTCGCGGCTGACGGTGACGGAACGGCCTTGCGCCCGAAAGGCGGAGGCCAGGCCCTCGATGTGGGAGGACTTGCCGGCACCGTCGATGCCTTCAAAGGTGATGAACAGACCGGGTCGTGACATGGAAACCTTGGGTTGAATCTGTGGCTCTGGCGAGAGACCGGAGTCTCTACCACCCTGCACTACTGCTGGCCGCGCTGGTAGCGGTTAACGGCGCGGTTGTGCTCCTCCAGCGACGCGCTGAAGTGGCTGGTGCCATCGCCCTTGGCCACAAAGTACAGGGCACGTGTGGCGTCGGGCTGCACGGCCGCCAGCAGCGATGCCTTGCCGGGCATGGCAATCGGCGTGGGCGGCAGGCCCGCGCGGGTGTAGGTGTTCCAGGGCGTGTCGGTTTGCAGGTCGCGGCGGCGCAGGTTGCCATTAAACTTCTCGCCCAGGCCATAGATCACCGTGGGGTCGGTCTGCAGCAGCATGCCAACGCGCAGGCGGTTGGCGAACACGCCCGCAATCTGCCCACGGTCGCTGGCCTTGCCGGTTTCCTTCTCGACAATGCTGGCCAGGGTCAGGGCCTCTTCGGCCGACTTGAGGGGCGTGTCCGCAGCGCGCTGCGCCCAGGCGGCTTCGAGGCGGCGGTCCATGGCATGCATCGCCCGGCGCAGCAAAGCGATGTCGCTGGAACCTTTGGCATAGGCGTAGGTGTCCGGGAAGAAACGTCCCTCGGGCGCCACGCCGGGGCGGCCCAACTGCGCCATCAGCGCCTCGTCGGTCAGCGTGGCGGCGTCGCGCTTGAGCTGCTCCTCCTTGGCGAGCGCCTGGCGCACCTGGCGCCAGTTCCAGCCCTCGACCAGGGTGATGGCGCGCAGGCTCTCTTCGCCGCGCACCAGCTTTTGCAGCAGGCTGCGGGGCGTGGTGCCGGGGGGGATTTCATAGTTGCCGGCCTTGATGGCACGGTCCTGGCCCGAGACGCGGAACCAGGCGTAAAGCACACGGGCATCCACACGCGCCCCTGCGGCCACCACGTCGCGGGCGATGCCCCGGGGTGTGGTACCGGGCTCGATGGCAAGCTCCAGAGGCTCGGTGCCAGCCACCAGCGGCTGGTGCAGCCACCAGAAAGCCGCACCACCCGATGCGATCAGAACCAACACGATCAAAGCCAGTAAACGTCGCACAACCCTGATACCTGTATGAATGGGAGCGGGCATCATAATTCAGCGATGACTTATCCCTTGAACGGCATTGCCCCCCTGTCCCACCTCGGCGTGATTCGCGTGGAAGGCGAAGACGCTGCCAAGTTTCTGCACGGCCAGCTCACCCAGGATTTCGCCCTGCTCGGCATGGACCAGGCCCGCCTGGCTGCGTTCCTGTCGGCCAAGGGCCGCATGCAGGCCAGCTTTATCGGCTTCAAGCGCAGCGCCACGGAGGTGCTGCTGGTCTGCAGCAGCGACCTGCTGCCCCCCACGCTCAAGCGCCTGTCGATGTTCGTATTGCGCGCCAAGGCCAAGCTGACCGACGCGACCCACGACTTTGCCCTGTACGGCCTGGCCGGGGATGCCGTGCCCGGCGGCAGCCAACCCGCCTGGACCAAGGCCGATGTGGGCACCGCGTCGGTGGTCCACCTGTATCCCGCCGATGGCCAGCCCCGTGCACTGTGGGTGGCGCCAGTCTCCGAACCCGCCCCACCGGGGGCTCTTCTGGCGCCAGACCTGTGGCGCTGGAGCGAAGTGAAGAGCGGCGTGGCCACCCTGACAACGCCCGTGGCCGAAGCCTTCGTGCCCCAGATGCTCAACTACGAATCGGTGGGCGGTGTGAACTTCAAGAAGGGCTGCTACCCCGGCCAGGAAGTGGTGGCGCGCAGCCAGTTCCGGGGCACGCTCAAGCGGCGCGCTTATGTGGCCCATGCGGCGGCCGACGTGGTGGTGGGTGCCGAAGTGTTCAGCACGGCGGACCTGGAACAGCCCTGCGGCACGGTGGTGCAAGTGGCACCAGCCCCGGACGGCGGCTTTGATGCCATCGTCTCGCTGCAGATCTCGGCGGCGCAAGAGGCGACCAGCCTGCAGGTGGGTGCCACGGACGGCGTGGCGCTGTCCCTGCTGCCCCTGCCCTACGCCCTGCTCGACGATATTTGAATAAAAACAGGCCCTGGCGCCCTTCAGACAAGCGCCAGTAGCTCACTTTTCAATAGCAAATCAGCTACAAACGCTGCGCCATCGCAATGTGCGCAATGCCGGCCTCCTCGTAGGGCTCCCCCACCACCGAAAACCCGGCGCGGCGGTAGAAGCCTTCAGCACTGCGCTGGGCGTGCAGGTGCACCTCCGTATCGCCCCGGGCGCGCGCAGCGGCGACCAGCGCATCCAGCAATAACCGCCCCCATTGCGCGCCACGCACCGATCGGTCCACCGCCATGCGGCCAATACGGCCCAGGCCTGGCTGTGGCTGCAGCAGGCGGCCGGCGGCAATGGGCATGCCCAGCCGGTTGTAGAGCACCGCATGGCGGGCCGAGATGTCTTGCACGTCGGCCTCGATTTCGGCAGGAATGCCCTGCTCGTGCACGAACACCTCCGTGCGCACGCGGCCTGCATCGCGGCCCAGCGTGTTCCAGTCGCCCGTGCGCACCTCCGCCATGTCGGCACCGGCCTCAAAGCCCTCAAAGATGGCGCGCAGCGAAGGTGGCACCGGGCGCGAGGTCTGCGTGGCCGGGTCGGCGAACACATAGACCAGTTCGGCCGAAATCAGCAGCCGGTCGCCGTTGAAAATGCCCGCCGTGAACAGGCAGGACGAATTGCCGATGCGTGTGCAGTGCAGGCCCACGTCCAGCGTGTCATCCAGACGCGCCGAGGCGTGGTACTCGACCGTGGCTTTCTTCACATACATCTCACCCCCCAGGGTGAGCATGCTCGCCTCATAGGGCAAACCCAGCGCACGCCAGTAGTCGCTCATGGCCGTGTCGATGTACATGAGGTAGTGCGCGTTGAACACGATTTTTTGCATGTCCACCTCGGCCCAGCGCACGCGCAGGCGGTGGAAACAGCGGAAGTCTTTGCGTTGCATGGTGGTCTTCACTCCATTCCAAAGGCCCGGCGCAGCGCACGGGCCGCGTCGGCGTGGGCCTTGCGCGCTTCGGGGATGGCGCGGCCCATCTTGATGAATTCGTGGGTGACGCCCCGGTAGATGTCGAGGTCCACGGGCACACCGGCCAGGCGCAGTTTGTCGGCGTACTCGATGCCCTCGTCCACCAGCGGGTCGCATTCGGCCAGGCCCACCCAGGCCGGGGCTACGCCCTCCACATCCGGTGCGAGCAGGGGGGCAAAACGCCAGTCCTCGCGCTCCTCGTGGCTTTGCACATAGTTGCCAAAGAACCAGCTGATGGCGGGCTCCTCCAGCACCAGGCCATGCGCGAAAGTGCTGTGGGACGGCGTGTCCTGGTGGGCCGCGCAGCCCGGGTAGATCAGCAGCTGCAGCGCCAGGGGCAGCCGCGCATCCCGCGCCAGGATGGCATTGACGGCAGCCAACGTGCCGCCTGCGCTGTCGCCACCCACGGCCAGGCGCGCCGGGTCCGCCCCCAGGGTGGTGGCCTGCGCTGCCAGCCACTTCAGCGCATCCCATGCATCGTCGCTGGCCGTCGGAAAGCGGTGCTCCGGCGCCAGCCGGTAGTCCAGCGACACCACCATGCAGCCGGCCAGGCGCGCCAGCTCGCGGCACAGGATGTCGTGGGTGGCGATGTTGCCGATGGTGAAGCCACCGCCGTGGGTGTACAGCAGCACCGGCAGGCCAACTTCCGTGGTCGGTGCGTACAGCCGCGCGGGCAGCGCATGGCCATCGCGCGCGGGGATGTGCAGGTCCTCCACCCGCGCCAGGGCCGCCTTGGGCACCTCCAGCACATCGGCTCCCGCCTGGTAGGCAGTGCGTGCATCCTGGGGCGAGCGGGTGTGCAGCGGGGCGTGCCCCGCACGCGCCATGCGTTCGAGCACGCTGCGCATCTGGGGGGTGAGGCGGGTGTGGTGGATGTGCAGATCGGTCAACGGTCAAGGTCTCGGCAACAGGGGAACAGCCCGCACCGTGCGGGCAAGGCTTGGGTCGTTTACTTGAAGGTCACACGCACGGGCGCGGCGCCCGGCAGGCCGTCGTAGGTCGCGGTGACCACAAGGCCTGCCTTGGGCGGCAGCAGCGGCGAAAACGAGCCCAGGCTGATCAGGTCGCCCGGCTGCATGGCCAGCCCTTCCTGCGCCAATGCGCCAGCCAGCCACACCACAGCATTGAGCGGATGCTCCAGGATGTCGCTGCCCTTGCCGCCGCCCAGTCGCGCACCACTGCCATCGCTGAGCGAGACATTCATATCCGCCAGCGCCTTCAACATCACAAAACGCTCGCCGCGATAGGCTGGCACTGCAAGGGGCGCGCCGGCCACACCCAGGCGCGCGCCCACGTTGATGGCCGACACGCCCGCGCCGTTGAGCTTGGGTGGGGCCTGCACCATGAGATCGGGCAACTCCATGAAAGGGATGATCTGGTCCACCGCCTCCAGCACTTCCATGGGGGTCTTGGCGTGGTTGATGGCGGCGCTTTTCACGCGCACCAGCATGTCCGCCTCGTACAGCGGACGGGCACCAAACGCCGCGTCCACCGTGGCACCGTTCTCCAGCACCATCCCCTCATACAGCTTGCCCCACACGGGCTTGTCGGTGTTGAAGCGTTTTTGCACGGCAGGGTTGGTGAGGCCCGCCTTGTAGCCAATCACCTTGCCCAGGCGCTGCGCCAGCAATGCGTTGACCTTGCCGCGCGTGCAGGCGCCATCGGCGTCCGAGAGGTTCTCGGGGTTGGCTGCGGGGGTCTTGGCGATGTAGCTGGCCACCATGTCGGCGGCCTGCGCATCGGTGAGGCACTGGGCCTGGGCGTTTGTCACAGATGCGACGGCCATCAGGGCTGCCATCAGGGTTTGCTTCGTATGCATGCGTGTCTCCTCCTTATAAAGTGGGATTGGAGCGGCCAACAAAACTCTTCTGGTGTCGTTGCCGCGTCTTGTCGTACTACCCGTACTGCCTGCGACGCAGCGCCTAGCCAGAACCGGTTCGCTGAGTTTTGTTGACCGCTCTGAAGGCTGGCGGGCTATCGTAATCGCTGGCGCTTTTATTCACACATCCTGTTGCACCATGGCATTCATCTACTACGTCACCCAGATCCAGTTCGAATTCGGCGCGGTCAAGCTGCTCCAGCAGGAATGCGAGCGTGTCGGCATCACACGCCCTCTGATCGTTACGGACCCCGGTGTGAAGGCCGCAGGCGTGCTGCAAAAGGCGCTGGACGCTCTGCCCGGCCTGACCGTGGCGGTGTTTGACCAGACGCCGTCGAACCCCACCGAAGCCGCCGTGCGCGCCGCCGTGGAGATGTACAAGGCCCAGGGCTGCGACGGCCTGATCGCCGTGGGAGGCGGCTCGGCCATCGACTGCGCCAAGGGCATTGCGATCGCCGCCACGCACGAGGGGCCGCTGACCCACTACGCCACCATCGAAGGCGGCTCGCCGCGCATCACCGACCGCGCAGCGCCGCTGATCGCGGTGCCCACCACCAGCGGCACGGGCAGCGAGGTGGCGCGCGGCGCCATCATCATCGTGGATGACCACAGAAAGCTGGGCTTTCACTCGTGGAACCTGGTGCCCAAAACCGCCATCTGCGACCCCGAACTCACGCTGGGCCTGCCCCCCATGCTGACAGCCGCCACCGGCATGGACGCGATTGCGCACTGCATGGAGACCTTCATGTCGGCAGCCTTCAACCCCCCGGCCGATGGCATTGCGCTTGATGGCCTCACGCGCGGCTGGGCCAACATCGAGCAAGCCACCAAAACCGGCAGCGACCGCGACGCGCGCCTGCACATGATGAGCGCCAGCATGCAGGGCGCCATGGCGTTCCAGAAGGGCCTGGGCGCCGTGCACTCACTCAGCCACAGCCTGGGCGGGGTGAACCCGCGCCTGCACCACGGCACCCTCAACGCCATGTTCCTGCCCGCTGTCATCCGTTTCAATGCAACGGCCGAATCGGTGCAAAAGGAAAACCGCCTGGAGCGCATGGCCCACGCCATGGGCCTGGCCAGTGCGGGCGACATCCCTGAAGCTATCCGCGACATGAACGCCCGCCTGGGCCTGCCCACGGGCCTGGCAGCCATGGGGGTGACCGAGGGCATGTTCGACGACATCATCAAGGGCGCGATGGCCGACCACTGCCACAAGACCAATCCGCGCATTGCCACGCCAGAGGAGTACCGCGACATGCTGGCCCAGTCGCTGTAAGAGCCTGCTCAAAGTCTTTTTTGGAGTCGCACAAGTGCCTTGCCGGGATGGGATGCCAGGCGCGGGGTGCAGCCAATAGCTCGGCTATTGGCAAACGCCGCAACGCCGCAGACCGCCCTGCAAGGCACTTGCCCGCAGGGTTGGAGTGAAATCGGGCCGATGAACTTGAGTGGTTTGACGCCCCGGCTGCTTGCATGGGCGCGAGCCCATGCGGCGCATCCAAGGCATCCATTCATCCCGATTGCACTCCAACCCGATCTCCAAAAAGACTTTTATCAGGCTCGAAGCACACCGGCGATCTTTGAGGGTCGAGATGCGACGCCGGAGCGTCCGGCGCGCTCAGTTCCCCATTCCCCGCACGGGCCTTCCTGCTGTCGCCACACTGCGCAGGATTGCGCTGTCCAAACCCATCCGACGCGCATCACTACGCGCTAGACTCCGACCAATCAACAATTAATTAACAATTTATTACCCTGGGTACTGGAGCGTGTTCCAAGGGGGGAGGGCCACTGTCCATGCGCACCGGAAATCTCAGCACCTGGCTCCTGCGGGGCACCTATCCCCGGCTGTATGTACCCATCGCGCTGATCATCGTGCTGGTCAGTGCAGTGCGTTACCACTACCTGGTGGCCACGGAAACCGACGAGGTGCGCCGCCACGCCGCCACCGAGCTGCGGCGCGCGGCCGATGCACTGCTGCCCTCGCTGGTGGCCCTGCCCACTTCCCACCGCGAAGCCCAGGCCACGCTGCTCAGCCAAGGGCTTGCCAGCTTCGGGCCGGGCATCCATTCGCTGAAATGGCAAGTGGGCAACGAGCCCGCCACCGAAGCCCGGGCGCCCCGCATGGCCGCCACTGCCCCGGACTGGTTTGCCCAATGGGTCAACATCACGCCACCCTCGCAGCAGTTCGGCCAGGCCCTGGCCGATGGCGGGCCGCCTGGGCGCCTGACGGTGACGTTGCAGGCGGCGCCCCTCGTCAGCCAGGTCTGGAGCACGGTGGTAGTGCAGTTGCGCATCTCCGCACTCAATATTTTTACTATCCTGTTTCTGCTCACGCTGCTGCTGCGGGCCAATGCCCGCATGCTGCGCCGCCTGGCCGAAGCGACGGATGCGTTCCGCCAGGGCCGCCTGGACACGCGCATGGAGGTCACGGGCACACTCGAATCGCGCGCCATGGCGGCCACCTTCAATGACATGGCGGGCAAGGTCCAGTCGCTGGTGCTGTCGCTGCGCGAAACCCAGCAGCAGCAGAGCGAGCAACTGCATTTCACGCGCCAGCTGATCGACGCCCTCCCCCTGCCGGTGTTCGTGCGGGATGCCAGCGGCGTCACCCTTGAAGTCAACCGTGCCTGGCAGCGAATTTTTCACGCACCTGCCAGCGCAGGCAGTGCACAGGCCTCGCCACCGGCGTATCCGGAGGAGCTGTCGCCCGAGCGTTCTACCCAGATCGCGCAGGCGCAGGACAACGAGATCCGCGTGCAACCCGCCAACCACCAGCCCCCACGGGACATGGCCTATTACGAGGCCCCCTTCACCACCACCCGGGGCACGCTGGCCGGCACCATCGGCACCCTGGTCGATGTGACCGAACGCAAACGCGCCCAGGAGGCCCTGCGCGCAGAGAAAGAAAGGGCTGAGGTCACGCTCGCCTCCATCGGCGATGGGGTGATCACCACCGACCTCTCGGGATGCATCGAAACCATCAACGAGGCCGCACAGCTCATGACCGGCTTCACGGCCGACCAGGCCCTGGGGCGGCAGCTGGACGACGTCTTTCGCCTGTACGAAGAGCTTGCCAGCCGCAACGCCAGTTCGGCCGCCGAGCGGGACACCGTGCCCGGCGCCCTGCAGCAGGTCACGTACGAGGTGTTGATCCACCGCTCGGGCGAACGCTACGCCATCGAGTACACCGCGTCGGCGATCCGCAAGGGCGACGGCATGGCCGTGGGCTGCGTGCTGGTGTTCCGCGACGTGACCGAAACCCGCAACCTGCGCCACCAGATTTCGTGGCATGCCCGGCACGATCCGCTCACCGGGTTGTACAACCGCGCCGCATTGGCCGAGCGGCTGACCCATGCCATCTTCGTGGCACGGCAAAAGGGGCTGCTGCTGGCAGTGTGCATGCTCGACCTGGACCATTTCCAGACCGTGAACGACACCCATGGCAACCGCGTGGGCGACCGCCTGCTCAAGGAAACCGCGCGGCGCCTGGGCGCCTTCATCACGCCACAGGACGCCGTGGCGCGCATGGGGGGCGACGAATTCGTGCTGCTGCTGGGCGAACTGCCCGATGTGCCCGCCATCGAGGCGCGCGTGGGCGTGCTCATGCAACAGCTGGCCGCCCCCTACGCCATTGACGACCGCGTGCTGCACACCACCGTGAGTGTGGGCGTGGCCGTTTTTCCGCAGGACGACGCCAACCCCGACACCCTGCTGCGCCACGCCGACCAGGCCATGTGCCAGGCCAAGAGCTTTGGCCGCAACCAGATGCATGTGTTCGACGTGCAGCTGGACCACGCCGTACAGACCCAGCACACCCGCCAGACCCGCGTGGCCCAGGCGCTGCATGCGGGCGAACTGGTGCTGCACTACCAGCCCAAGATCCACCTGCGCACCGGCGAGATCCTGGGGCTGGAGGCCCTGCTGCGCTGGCAACACCCCGACCAGGGCCTGCTGGGCCCGCAGCATGTGCTGCCGCTGATCGAGGATGCCGAGCTGGAGGTGGAAGTGGGCGAATGGGTGCTGCGACAGGCCCTGGCGCAGATGCGGCAGTGGACGGACGCCGGCATGCTGTGGGAGGTGAGCGTGAACATCTCGGCGCCCCATTTCCACCGGCCCAATTTTGTCGAGCGGCTCAAGGACATCCTGCACACCTGCCCCGAGGTGTCGCCCACCCGCCTGGAGCTGGAGATCCTCGAATCTGCGGCCCTGCAAGACATGCAGTACATGCGCCACATGATGCAAAGCTGCCAGGCGCTGGGGGTGCGTTTTGCGCTGGACGACTTCGGCACCGGCTTCTCCTCGCTGTCCTACTTGAAGCGCCTGCCCGCCGAGACGATCAAGATCGACCAGTCGTTCGTGCGCGGCATTCTGGAAGATGGCGACGACCTCACGCTCGTGAGCGCCATCGTCGCGCTGGCTGCCGCCTTCCACCGGCATGTGGTGGCCGAAGGCGTGGAGACGGCCGCGCAGGCGGCCCGGCTGCTCGAGCTGGGCTGCGAGCGCGCCCAGGGCTTTGGCATTGCGCGGCCGATGCCGGCACACGAGGTGCTGACCTGGGCCCGCGAACACGCCGCCCGCCACGCGGCCCGGGCCGTGCAGGAGGCGGCACGGCGGCCTGCTTCGACCTGAGTACTTCTGGGCGCGTGGCCGGTCCGTGGCCCCTACAAGGGCTGCACGGCGTTCATGTCCGGCCGCGCCAGCCATGCCTGCCACTCGTCCACCAGTTGCTGGCTGGCCCGCGTGGCCGCAAACCAGGCCTTGGCGCGTGCGGCGCCGTCGGCGCCGTAGTGGGTGAAATCGTTGCGGTCAGGCAGCTTGGCGTTGGGCAGGCTTTGTACCCAATCGGGGCTGGGTGACAGCACCACCATGTTGTCCAGTGCGGGCGTGGAGTGGTGGCGCCACTTGAGCCCCTTGTCCAGCCAGCCAGGCACCACGCGGTGCTGAAAATGCGGGTACAGCACCAGGCCGGGCGATGCAGTGGGGCCAGAATTTAAGTCTTTTTGACCGCCAGCGCTGGATGGATAAGCGCCATCAGCTATTAATTCAATAGCATCCTGTTTTTGCCGGCCGTAGGCCAGGTGCAGGTGGTAGTCGGTGATGCCCCCGTCCCAATATGCCCCACGGGGCGCGCCCGGAATGTTGTGCACCGCCTGCAGCACAAACGGAATCGAGCAGCTGGCCTGCAGCGCCTGCATGAAGTTGCCGCCGTGCAGCAGCACCTGACGGGTGCGGTAGTCCGAGGTGCCAAAGGGCAATGCAGCACACGCAGCCCCCGCCCCCTCGGCGGAGGTCCTGGACGCATCGGACGAGGAGAACACCACCCGTTCCAGCCACGCCCCCATCGCCTTGCGGTGCACCGTGTTCGTCAGAAAGGCGCCCAGATAGCCCAGCGGCGTGGCCACGCGGTGTTCGCGCCCCAGCAGGTGCCGCCCGCGCGAGGTGACGATGTGCAGGCGGTAGCGCGGGTGGTTCAGCACCTCGTCGATGCGCCCGCCGTAGAACGCCTGCAGGTTCTGGCCAAACCGCTCACTCACATGCGCGGCCGTGGGGCGCTTCTTGCCAGGCGGCAGGTCGTAGTTCTGGTGGATGTAGTCGTGCTCCAGCCGCTCGAAGGCCGCCACCGACTGCTGCAGGCAGGCCGTGGCCATGCGCCAGGCACCAATCGAGGCGCCCACCAGGTGGACCGGCTGGCTAGACTGGGGCAGCCATTCACCAAAGATGAAACGGTCCAATGGCCCCAGGATCAGTCCCTTCGGCCCTCCAGCTGCAGCAGGGATCACGCCCACATCGCCGGGCTGCAACCCGTGGCTTTCAAGGTGTTGGCGGGCGCGGGGGCCGGCATGGATGCGCAGGGCTTTCATGGGCGGCATTTTCGCAAAGCCACAAGGGCTGCGTCCTCAGAACCGGTTCTCAGACCACGTAGTCGGCAGCCTCGGGCTTCGCTGTCCAGTCGATAGGGTCTTGCTGCAGCACCATGTCGATGTCCAGCCCCAGCGCCAGGCCCACTTCGCCGGGGAAGGACACGGCCAGTTCCTTTTCGCCCAGCTCCGCCTCGCGGGCCCGGGCACGCCAGGCGGCCAGGTGGATCACGCCCGCCAGGGGCTCGTAGGCATTGTTGTCAAACGGCGCGCTCTGGTGCTGCAAGGCGTCCACCACCACCTCCGGCAACCGCCAGCGGCGTGCCAGCCCGGCCGTCACATGGCCGTAGCCGTAGCCAAAGATGCGTTCTTCGATCTTGCCGCGCCGCAGGTCGAACGGCGCCACCAGGGTGTTGACCGACTGGGCTTTCTCCGGGTCGGCCAGATGAATCACCAGTTCGCCCAGCGCATGCAGCAGGCCGGCTGTGTACGCGGCGATCTGGTTCTGGTGCACGATGCCCGCCAGCGACCGCGCCAGCTTGGCGGTGTTGAGGCTGTAGCGCCAGAACTGCTGCATATTCACCCCAGGCACGGAGCGTGAGGTGGTGCCCAGCGGCGCCGACGTGACCAGCGCGCGCACCTGGGCCATGCCCAGCAGCGTCAGCGCTTCGGGGATGCCCGCAATCTGGCGCGGTACCTGGAAAGTGTGGGAATTGGCCAGCTCCAGCAGCCGCCCGGCCAGTGCCGGGTCGGTGCCAAAAAGCTGGTTGAGGCGCCGCAGGCTAGGTTCTTCATGGGCCAGCTCGCTCATCAGCAGTGCCACCGTGCGCGGAAGGCTGGGCAGAGCCACGGGTTGGGCGAGCAGTGCGTTCAGCTCCATGGGGTCAGGCACCAGAGTTGGGGTTGCTGGCGATTATGGCCCCCATACCGCCGCAATCCCGCCCCAATCGGTCAACGGCCCTTGGCCTGTTGCAACTTGGCAAATGCCGATGCCATGGCCGACTGCTGTGTGGGCTCGGGCGCGCGGCGCTGGGGCTGGGCGTAGCCCCGGCCCGCGCCCTCGAACCGGTTGTCCCGCGGCGCGCCCCGGTCGCCACCCTGGCGCGGCGGCGCGTCGCCCAGCTTCATCGACAGGCCGATGCGCTTGCGCTCCACGTCCACCTCCATGACCTTGACCTTGACAATGTCGCCGGTCTTGACCACTTCGCGTGCGTCGTTCACGAACTTGTGCGCCAGCTGGCTCACATGCACCAGGCCATCCTGGTGCACACCCAGGTCGATGAAGGCGCCGAACTGGGCCACGTTGCTCACGGTGCCTTCCAGGATCATGCCTTCCTTGAGGTCCTTGATGTCCTCGACGCCGTCGTTGAAGCGCGCCACCTTGAAGTCCGGGCGCGGGTCGCGGCCGGGCTTTTCCAGCTCGCCCAGGATGTCCTTGACGGTGATGACGCCGAACCTGTCGTTGGCGAACAGCTCGGGCTTCAAGGTCTTGAGCATGTCGGCCCGGCCCATGATCTCGGCCACGGGCTTACCGGTCTTCTCCATGATCTGCTCGACCACGGGGTAGGTTTCGGGGTGCACGCCGGTCATGTCCAGCGGGTTCTCGCCGCCGCGGATGCGCAGGAAGCCCGCGCTTTGCTCGAAGGTCTTGGCGCCCAGGCCCGCCACATCCATGAGCTGCTTGCGGCTCTTGAACGCACCATTGGCCTCACGCCAGCGCACCACGGCCTTGGCCACGCTGCCCGACAGGCCCGACACGCGGGAGAGCAGCGGCACGCTCGCCGTGTTCAGGTCCACGCCCACCGAGTTCACGCAGTCTTCCACCACCGTGCCCAGGGTGCGGGCCAGCTCGCTCTGGTTCACGTCGTGCTGGTACTGGCCCACGCCGATGCTCTTGGGGTCGATCTTCACCAGCTCGGCCAGCGGGTCCTGCAGGCGCCGTGCGATGGACGCCGCACCGCGCAGGCTCACGTCTACATCGGGCATCTCTTGCGACGCGTATTCGCTGGCGGAATAGACGGACGCCCCGGCTTCGCTCACCACCACTTTTTCAATCGCGCGGTCTACCTTGGCTGCCAGCTTGATCAGGTCGGCCGCCAGCTTGTCCGTCTCGCGGCTGGCCGTGCCATTGCCGATCGCGATCAGGTTCACGCCGTGTTTTTCGGCCAGCTTGGCCAGGGTGTGCAGCGAGCCTTCCCAGTCGCGGCGCGGCTCGTGCGGGAACACGGTGGCCGTCTCCACCAGCTTGCCTGTGGCGTCCACCACGGCCACCTTCACGCCGGTGCGGATGCCGGGGTCCAAGCCCATCACCACGCGCGGGCCCGCAGGGGCCGCCAGCAGCAGGTCGCGCAGGTTGTCGGCAAACACCTTGATGGCCACTTTTTCAGCGTCGTCGCGCAGGCGGGCGAACAGGTCGCGCTCGGTCGAGAGCGACAGCTTCACGCGCCAAGTCCAGGCCACGCACTTGCGCAGCAGGTCGTCGGCCGGGCGGCCTGCGTGGCTCCAGCCCAGGTGCAGGGCAATCTTGCCTTCGGCCAGGCTGGGCTTGCCGGGCTCGGGCTCGACGGGCAACACCAGCTTGGCTTCCAGGATCTCCAGCCCACGGCCCCGGAACACCGCCAGCGCCCGGTGCGATGGCACGCGGCCAATGGGCTCGTCGTATTCGAAGTAGTCGCGAAACTTGGAAACCTCGGGGTCGTTCTCGTTCTTGCCCTCCACCTTCTTGCTGCGCAGCAAGCCCTCGGTCCACAGCCATTCGCGCAGCGACTGCACCAGCACGGCGTCCTCGGCCCAACGTTCGGAGAGGATGTCGCGCACGCCGTCGAGCACGGCCGGCACGGTGGAGAAATCGGCGCCCGTCTTTCCATCGTCCAGCACTTCGGGGGGCTTGGTGAAGGCGGCGGCCTCGGCCGCAGGGTCCAGCGTGGGATCGGCAAACAGCTTGTCGGCCAAGGGTTCGATGCCGAATTCGCGCGCCATCTGGCCCTTGGTACGGCGTTTTTGCTTGAAAGGCAGGTAGAGGTCTTCCAGTTCCTGCTTGGTGGGGGCCGCGGCGATGGCGGCGCGCAAAGCGTCGGTCAGTTTGCCCTGCTCGTCGATGCTCTTGAGCACGGCGGCACGGCGGTCTTCCAGCTCGCGCAGGTAGGACAGGCGCGCTTCCAGCTCGCGCAGCTGGATATCGTCCAGCCCATTCGTCACTTCCTTGCGATAGCGGGCGATGAAAGGCACTGTGGCGCCACCGTCGAGCAGCTCCACCGCTGCGCGCACCTGTTGTTCACTGATTTTGATTTCTGCGGCCAACTGCCGGACGATCTGCTGCATGGGTGGGCAAACTCTCTGAAACTCGAAAAAATACGCGAAGCGCGCGAGTTTGCCACAGGCATTTCGGGCTACACGGGCGCAATAGCCCGGATGGACGCACCGGGCCGATATTCAAAAGCCTCAGAAATGACCGCAATGCAACTGGCCCCCTTCTGGCCTGTACCTATTGCGCGGGCTACAGATAAGGCGCATCCTGTAAAAGCCCCGTAAAAATTGCTTTTGTATGTGAACTGGTAGGCAGCCTCCTTTCTCATTTACACATCCACTTGCGGCCTTAAACCACGCACTTTGTGCCGGAGGATGTATGAGATTCGACTGTCTTGTTCGAAGTTTTTTTTCTTTGGTGCGTCGCCGCTTCAGTGCGATGGCCTTCATCCTGCTGTGCATCGCAGCGCCCCAGGCTTCTGCACTGATCATTGGGGAATTTCGGGTGCGCGGCCCCAGTGGCGCCAATGATGAATTCATCAAGCTTTACAACGAAACTGCTGCACCACTGACCGTAGTCGCCACCGGCACCGGCACCGGATACGGCGTTGCAGCGTCGGATGGCGTGCTGCGGTGTTCCGTCCCCAATGGCACGGTCATCCCCGCCCACGGGCACTACCTGTGCACCAACAGCGGTGCCTATTCCATCGGCGGCTACCCCGCTGGCAATGGCACAACGGCCACGGGCGACGCCACCTACGTCACGGACATTCCCGACAATGCCGGGATTGCCTTGTTCAGCAGCAATACCCCCGCCGAGTTCTTGCTGGCAAACCGCCTTGATGCCGTGGGCTCCACGTCGGAGGCCAACACGCTGTACAAGGAAGGCACGGGGTATTCCGCACTGACCCCCTTCTCCATCAACTATTCGTTTACCCGCGACATTTGTGGAAAACAAGGCGCCATCGCCAGTTTCACGGCCTGCGCGACCACGGGCGTGGCCATCGATACCAACAACAACGCCACCGATTTCTATTTTGTAGACACCAACGGTACCTCGGCGGGCGCCGGACAGCGGCTGGGGGCACCATCGCCCTCCAACCTGAGCAGCCCCGTCATCGGCAGCATCGTCAGCCCCGCCTTGCTCGACCCTTGTGTGGCCGCGCCAGCGCCGCCCAACTCGGTGCGGGACTTGACGAGCGACCCCGCCAACAACTCCACTTTTGGCACGCTGGACGTCCGCCGGACCTTCACCAATACGAGTGGTGGCAACCTGACGCGGCTGCGCTTCAAGATCATTGACCTGACGACGTTCCCCGCTCCTTCCGGCATTGCGGATCTGCGCCCCCGCACATCTTCGAGCGTGGTGGTCACCGTAGACCGCGCGCCCTGCGGCTCTGGCACGAGCAACGTGACCGTGGAAGGCACCACGCTAGAGCAACCGCCTTCGCAACCCAACGGCGGTGGCTTCAATTCCACCCTGTCCGCCGGGGCCGTGACCTTGGGCACACCCTTGGCCGCGGGTGCCTCCATCGACGTCCGATTCCTCCTGGGCATCCAGCAAACGGGTAGCTATCGTTTCAGCGTCGTGATCGAAGGCCTTCCAGAAGGCGGTGGCATCTTTGAAGTGAGCGGCTGTACCGACGGCTGTCCGGTCGTGCAGTCCATCGTTCGCGCTGATGTGGACCCGACGGCAGCAGCGTCGGTGGACTACACCGTCACCTTCAGCACCCCGGTCACTGGTGTGGATGCGGCGGACTTCGCTCTGACAAGCACCGGAACCATTGCGGGCGCCTCCATCACCGGCGTCAGTGGCGCAGGCGCCGTCTACACCGTGACCGTCAATACTGGAACAGGCAACGGCACGTTACGCCTGGACGTGACTGACGACAATTCGATCAACGCGGGTGGCTCCCCTCTGGGGGGCGCGGGTGTGGGTGACGGGAACTTCACCACAGGAGCTTTCTACACCATCGCCCGGGGCGTAGCGCCCGTCAGCAACATCCCCACCTTGAGCGAATACGCCATGATGCTTCTGGGCTTGGCGCTCCTGGGCTCAGTATGGCTGCAACGCAAGCGGGGCAATCTCCGCTGATCTGCCTCGATTGAAATAACTGCATCGGCAGGGACTCGACTAGCGCGCCTTTCTGGCGCGCTAGTCGTTTCTGGCAGTGGTATCGAAGCCTGCCGACACCACATTCCTCCAGACCGGTGCATGGCGAGCAAGACCCACGGCCCTGTATGGGCTCCGCAAGAACGAAGTCACAGAGCACTACTTTTCGCAGGCACTCTTAAAATGCGCAGGCCACCGAGCCCCAGTCCCCTGCATGGATGCCCCTTCCCTCTCTTTCCCTATCCGCACAGAATGCCCGCCGGGCGCCTGTGTCTGCGACCGGGATGCCCTGCTGCAATCCCCCGATGCCGTGCTGGAGGCACGCATCCTGCAGCTCACCCAGGCTGAAGAAAAGAAGTTGCTGCAGCGGCTGGAGAACATCACCAGCCTGAGCGACCTGCGGCGTTTGCAGGAGCGCATGGAGCAGCAGCTGGGCCTGCGCCTGACCATCGCCCCCAGCCCCAACGAAGTGCGCACCCTGCGCGGCATCACCATCCTGGTCCATGAGCAGCGCGGCCTGTGCCGCAAGACGCGCCAGGCCATCCCGGCCGCCATCAAGAAGGGCATGGACCAGCGGCCGGAGATCACGTACGAGCTGCTGAACGAGGGCGGGTTGTTCTCGGGGTTGTGACCCCGCGCACTGGCCCCTTCACTTACCTGCCCTGCCCGCCGCATGCAAGACGATCTGTTCGGCAGTCCCGAAGCCCCGACACCTCCCGCGCCTTTCCGTCATTCCACCCGGCCCACCAAAGCCGCTGCGCCCGAAGCCGCAGAACACGCCGCACCGCCTGCCCAGCGCAAACGCTCCAGCCAAGTAGCCGCCATGGCTCCCGACGGCGCGCTCACCGCCCTGGCCGCCGCCTTGCCCCGGCAGTTGCGCCTGGGCACCTCCAGCTGGACCTACCCCGGCTGGAAAGGCCTGGTGTGGGAGGGCGAACATTCCGACACGCAACTGTCCAAGCAAGGCCTGGCGGTATATGCCCAGCACCCGCTGATGCGCACCGTGAGCATTGACCGCAGCTTTTACCGGCCGCTCACCGTGAGCCAGTACGAAAGCTACGCCTCGCAGGCGCCCGACGACTTCCGGTTTGTGGTGAAGGCACCAAGTGTGGTGACCGACGCCCTGGTGCGCAGCGAAGACGGCCGGGGCCGCCAGGCCAATCCAGCATTCTTGAGCCCCGAACTGGCCCGCAGCGAGTGTGTGGAGCCTGCCCTGCAAGGCCTGGGGCACAAGCTGGGCGCACTGGTGTTCCAGCTCAGCCCGCTGCCGCTGGCGCAGCTGGACCGCCTGCCGCTGCTGCTGGAGCGCCTGCGCACCATGCTGCTCGCCCTGCCAGCCCTCGCGCCCACGGCGCCCGATGGGGTGATTGCGGTGGAAGTGCGCGACCCCGAATGGCTGACCCCCGACTTTGCCGCCGTGCTGCGCGAAGCCGGTGCCACCTACTGCCTGGGCCTGCACGCCAAGATGCCGCCACTGCAGCAACAGCTGCCCATGCTGCGCGCGCTGTGGCCAGGCCCCCTGGTGTGCCGCTGGAACCTGAACCCGGTGCACGGCCCCTATGGCTATGAAGAGGCGGAACGGCTGTACGACCCGTATGACCGCCTGCACCACCCCGACCTGCCAACCCGCGCCGAGCTTGCCAGCGTGATTGCGGGCATCACCCGCCGGCGGCAGAACGCGTTTGTGACCATCAGCAACCACGCCGAGGGCTGCGCGCCGCTGACGGTGCGGGGCGTGGCAGAAGAAGTGGCTGCGGTGCTGGCGACGCATGTACGGCAGGGACGTCCAGGCGTTTGAAAGTGGGCACGATGGAGGCCCGAAGCCGCAGCCAGCTTTGTGCAGCCAGCTACTCACATATTCATAGCTGCTAGCACTCGCACCATAAGCGTCAGGGCCAATTTTCACCCGAATTTTTGGGGGAAACGCCCTAGGTTGTGTTCGCTCAGCGTGACTCCAAACGCCCGACTGTACTGCCCAGGCATCAGGCCTTAGGCAGACAGGCCCAAACGGCCATACGACCGAGAACAAGCCATCGCAGTTGCTCGGGCCTATTGAAAGAAAGGCCGGCACGATCACACCATTGCCCGGTGATTTTTTGGGTGGGACTTAGCGAGCATCGTCTAGACCCCAGATGTCAACACCGAAAGGACCTAACCTCAATGCCAGCAAACAACACCTACCAGAGTTGGTAGTTACAAACTCTTGACGGGGATTCTCTAATTGGCACCCACTTCTGCGCATGCGCCGCACCACCTATATTTTTGATGACCATTAATTTTATCGATGAAATTGACTTCACTACAAGGCGGTGAAGCAAAACCATCCATCGATAGCAAGCACCAAGCAATATTAATCACAGGGAGGAAGTTTTGAAAAATAAATCCGCAAAATGGTTATGGGCCATTTTATTTTCCACAACCGCTATCGGACACGCACAAGAGGCGATTCCAGACTTCTACAAAGAACCTGGCATTCAGCCCAACAGGGCATTCGTCAATCAAAGCCAAAATGAAAATATCGACCCGTTTACGGGTGCACTCCAGCGACACTACATAGACCTCAGAATTCCTGGCAACGGTGGAATGGATTTAACCATTGTCCGCTCTTACAACAGCAGCAGTGTCGATCCTGCCAACCCGACACAGCCCAGAATGAGCGCTGGCTTGGGATGGACCCTGCATTTTGGTCGCATTCTAAAGTCTCGAAACTCATACCCTTGTCTGAATCAAAATCTTGAGTCCGTTTCAGACAACCCCATCCTAGAACTTCCAGATGGCAGTCGGCAGCTGCTTACCTTCACCGGCCAAAATTCTCCGCTGATGATTACCACGCAGCGATGGAAAGCTATGTGCAGCACCAGTGGCATAGGCTTGGTAGTTACCTCACCCGACGGGATGGTTTATGACATGACCCAAGCGTTGGGATCCGGGTCGACCGCTAATCCAATGTATGAGTGGCACACCAAAAAAATCACGGATCGCAATGGAAACTACATCAACATTAATTATGCATCGGCATCTAGCGCAGAGATACGCAGCATTAGACCAGTGATGGAAGATCTGCCTCATTTACATACATTGACTCAGGAAAAACAACTGCACGGATTAGCAGCATAACCAGTGCTGGACAAACCTACGATTATTCTTACAAGCCCTCTGGTATCGCAGGAGTCTATCAACTGAGCACCGTTACCAGGCCAGACAATGCTACCTGGGAGTACGATTATTCGGAAAATAATGGTGCCTCTGCCGGGAGCTATCTCATGCGTTCCGCCACAACACCACAAGGCGGGAGCATCACCTACACCTACGATTTCGTATTTTTTGACTCACAGTCCAATCCAGCCAGCAAATCCAATGTTGTGAGCAAGAAGTCAATGAGTACGGGAGGAATCTGGTCATTCGACTATTCCCCCGGGGGCAATAGCTCCTTGGATACGACTCGAGTCACCTCGCCAGAAGGAACGACGACCTATAAGCACGTAGGCCCCAACTATGCTGGCGCTGGCAGCATCTGGAAGGTCGGTTTGTTGATCCAGAAACGCATTGGCGACGAACAAACTGAACAATACACCTGGAGTGGACAGAGAATTTCCACGGAAACCTATGTTCGGCCCGGAGCATTTGTGACCAGATTCGATTATCTTGAAACCAATGCACCGTTGCTCACACGCAAAACCATTACTCGCGACGGCGCAAGCTACGATACTGCCTATAGCAATTTCGATAGTTATGGAAACCCTCGCACCATCACCGAATCAGGCACAAGGGGTGGCGACAGAACAACTACCGTCAGCTACTATACAAATACATCGAAGTGGATCATCAGGCAGCCGCAAAACGAAAGTTCCTCGGGTCACTCGATCACCCGGGATTTCGATAGCAGCGGCAACATGACCAATGAGACAAAAAATGGTGCCTCGATCAGCCGAACCTACGATAGCGCCGGCAATGTAAGCAGCGCCACCTTCCCAAGGTCGCTAACGCATAGTTATTCCAACTACAGCCGTGGTGTTGCACAAAACGAAAGCCAGCCTGAAGGAATTTCCATAACACGAGAAGTGAGCAACGCTGGCAATGTAACCTCCGAAACCATTGGAGGTGAAACAACTCGCTATGGATATGACTCCATGAACAGGATCACCTCTGTGGACTACCCAGAGGGCAATAACGTCAACATCAGCTACACCAGCCGAAGCCGCACCGCAACGCGTGGATCACTGACAGAAACGATCAACTACAACTCCTTCGGAAGAGTATTCTCAGTCACCCGAGGGGGTATCAGTACCTCATACTCCACAGATGCACTGGGGCGCACTACATTCATATCCAACCCCGGCAGCAGCTCGGGCACATCGTACTCCTACGATATTCTGGATCGCGTCGCTCAAATCCGGAATCCAGATGGAACATCCAAATTCATCAACTATGGATCTTCCTCCAAATCGGTCAGAGATGAAAATGGCAATACCACCATTAATTACTATCGCGCATATGGCGACCCTGACAAAAAATTCCTGATGGCCATCACTACGCCTGATTCCAGCGCGAGCATGGACTACGACCGCAACAGCAAGGACCTTATTACGTCTGCCAAGCAAGCTGGGATAACAAGGCACTATTCTTATAACAGCAGTGGATATATGATTTCCGCAACCCATCCAGAAACGGGCACGACATCCTACGGCCGGGATGCAGCGGGCAATATGACATCCAAGAATGTGGGATCTTCAGGCACCACCACGTACAGTTACGACAGCCAGAATCGGCTGAGAACCATCAATTACACAGGCGCCACGCCTTCTGTTACCCACACTTATGATGACAGGCACCGTTTACTGCGAACATTCTCGACAGATGCTACCCGCAGCTTTTCCTATGATGGAAACGGAAACCTCCAGTCTGAAACATTGAATGCCAATGGAATGACCTGGACGGCCAGGTATGGATACAACGAAAATGACCACCTGACTTCCATTACCTACCCTTTCTCCGGTGAAATTGTGCGCTACGGCGTGGATGCGCTCGGGCGCCCTACTTCCGTCTCCGGGTATATCACCAGTGTCAGTTATTGGCCATCAGGGCAGGTCAACAGGATTACGTATGCGAATGGCGTCTCCTCAGAGTACAGCCAAAATTCTCGCCTGTGGCCCAGTTCATTTTCTACAGTTCGGTCATCAACCCCCTACAGCCGGTCCTCACTGTCCTACGACGGCGTTGGCAATCTGACCGGCATTTCAGACAGCATCGACAATGCTTATGACCGCACCTTTGGATATGACAACCTGGATCGCCTGACCAGCCTGAGAACACCGCAAGGTTCCGGAAGTATTTCCTACGATGGCGCTGGCAATATCACGTCGCAGACTATTCCAGGATTACGACTTTCCTACCACTACGACAGCAGCAATCTGCTCAGTAGCATGACGGCAACGCCAGGCAACACCGCAAA
>NZ_LMJH01000001.1:1570454-1570606 GCF_001428965.1 Acidovorax sp. Root275
AACGCATGAGTTCCACGGCGCCCACGGCAACCTGCTGGCCGACTACTCCCCCAGCTCCCGCAGGCTGGTTCAGTACATCTACNTTGCGTCTTCTGGCACGCCTTGCTCTGCTGCTGGCCTTCGGCGCCTTTGCAGCCAGCGCTGGCGCCCAG
>NZ_LMJH01000001.1:1570733-1570821 GCF_001428965.1 Acidovorax sp. Root275
GAACTACCTGCCCTACGGGCATCGCCTGCAAGCGCCCGCCGCCGGTGCCAACAACAAGCTGTGGTTTGCGGGCAAGCCGTACGACCAG
>NZ_LMJH01000001.1:1570842-1572622 GCF_001428965.1 Acidovorax sp. Root275
CGTTGATCCGGTTGACTTCAAAGAAGAAAACACTCACTCGTTCAACCGGTACGCCTACGCCAATAACAACCCCTACAAATACGTGGACCCGGATGGGCGGCAGGCCGAAGTGAACGTGTTTCCAAACTTCGACCCGATGGGGTACCTAAAGGGTCTTGCAGTCGAATCGATAAAATTTACGGCGATGGCTGCAGGCGGGGCAGGCGGTGCGGCGGAAAAAGTAGTTGCCGGATCAGTTGCGGCGAAGGGAATAGCCGCCGATGCTCAGTTTGCACAGAAAACCTATGGCGCGATGTTCAGCAAGGACGGTATTTTTGCAGGCAAGAGTGTTGATGAAGTGGCTGCTGCACTCCGCTCTGGTGCCATGAAGCCATCTGAAGTTCCGATCGACTACATCGTTCGAGATAGCAAGACCATCATCTTGAATACACGTTCTTCGCAGGCGCTTGATTCGGCAGGGGTCGCAAGGTCAGAGTGGAATACGGTTAATCGAACTGGCAGCGGAGAATTTGAGAAGAGGCTCACTGATCAACTATCGCACAACCCTGGCGGCCCATTTGACACGGTTCGTCGTTCCGGAGGGCAATGATGGAAAAGCTACCGATCTTCTCACTCCCGTGCCCTTCTACTGCGGCGGTTCGTGAGCCGAAAATTATCGATGAAGACAGAGGGCTTTTGCTCTCGATGGTTTTCGATGACGATGGACACGAGCGCCAGATGGACGTGCTATTCGTCAAGCCACGGGCCTTCCGCAAACGCGCGGAGATTTATTGCACCCTTTGGCATCTCACTGATACTTACGACACGGTCTGCGAGGTCACGGAGTCCGATTGGGTGGCGGAATTACGAAACGATGCAGTGCCTGAATGGCGAGACAGATGGGTCATGCGCCACTTTGTGATCTATGTCGATAGCTTTGGCTGCTTTGAGGTCATCGCGGAATCCGCCGTGCTAAATGACGAGTGTGCCAAGAATTCGGGCGGCACCTGATCAGTCAGCCATACGCCGTTATCTGCCAAGAAGAAAGCGAAACCCCTTACATGCATGCAAAGGGCTTCGACCTTAAAGACAATTGGCTTGCCGTGACGCTGTCCAATGCGATGGGCAACTGCTTCGTCTGCGGACAGGTGAACCTGCTGTCGAGCCTGCGGCTTTAGCCCGATAGATAGGATCGATTCGGCGAATCGCGTTGCGGTCCCGTGGTATAGGAGGCTCGGCGGCTCCTTGGGTGACAACCCTAGTTCTACGACCACCGAATGCCCTTGTGCCGCTCGGATGCGTTGCCCGTCTTTAGAAAGGGAAAATCTTTTCTTCTCACTGGTCTTGACGACACACAGCAAATCCTCCTGTGTGAACTGGGTACCGGCGGTGCGGCTCTGGACGATCAACTCATCGATTAAAGCCCAGCCCTGGGGGTCTAGAGCCAACCCGATGGCATCAGGTTTATGCCTAAGGACAAGGCTTAGAAACTTGCTGAGCTGTACAGAGCTGGGGGGGGTCATCTTTATTGGGTCACTTTTGGCATCGTACATTCCTCACTGGCGAGCACATCGACGACATTTGCGATGCGAATTAATGCTGACTGGGGAAAATTTCCCACAGTATCGATCTGTTGCAGCGAGAAGCTATTGTCTATGCAAACCAATATACCTGAACCGCTTCCGCCCACTCAAAGGGCATCACAACGCATGAGTTCCATGGCGCCCACGGCAACCTGCTACCACTACGACAGCAGCAATCTGCTCAGTAGCATGACGGCAACGCCAGGCAACACCGCAAA
>NZ_LMJH01000001.1:1572700-1572823 GCF_001428965.1 Acidovorax sp. Root275
GATCGCCCAGAAGGAGTCCGCACAATGATCTCGATCTCCACGCTCCACTCCTTCTGGTTGCGCCTTCTGGCACGCCTTGCTCTGCTGCTGGCCTTCGGCGCCTTTGCAGCCAGCGCTGGCGCC
>NZ_LMJH01000001.1:1572897-1573116 GCF_001428965.1 Acidovorax sp. Root275
TATGGGGGCGCGCTACTACATCCCCCTGATCGGGCGTTTTACCAGCGTTGATCCCCAAGGCATCGTCCCGGAAAACCCGCACAGCTTCAACCGGTATGCGTATGCCAACAACAACCCCTACAAATATGTGGACCCGGATGGGAGGTCTGCAACTTGGGCTCTGAAAGTCTTGGTGACTGCAGCAGTACTTGTTGGAGCGGCGAACCACCTGACACCGGA
>NZ_LMJH01000001.1:1573123-1574024 GCF_001428965.1 Acidovorax sp. Root275
CAGATACGTCCAAAGGGCAGGTAGATACGGCGGTAAATGGCTTGACAGAAGGATTGAAAAACGAAACGGACGCCAAAGGGCGGCCAACGAAAGGGCAGTATGTCAAGCCCGGGGGCGATGCACAAAAGGACCTAGATTCGCTGCCGGGAACTGCAGGTGACAATGGTCAGAAAATTTTGCCCGATGGCAGCGTTGCAGGTATACATACCTCGACTACAACGGGCCTGGACACACTACACGTTCACCGACCCTCAGGGAGTCGGGACATAAAAATTCGCTATCCACAATGAAATATATTCATGAACTTGAGGCCTGGTCACTTCCAGGCCTGCTATTGCATCCAGAATACAGCAAAACCACTCTCCAAGAGGAAATGTGGAGAGAAGGAGTGCCTAAAAATGTTTTCCTTGGCATAAGTGCAATCCCAGACAAAATTGATTGCGAAAACTTGAAATTTTTAATTCATTCCGGCGAATTGAAGGAAAATGAATTTATGGAATTTTGTGTTATTCATAAATTACCAGAGACCTCGGAATCCGAGGAATCCTCGGCAAAATTTCTTGAATACAAAAAAGGAAGATGTCTCGCCTGGATACACCTCCCCACAGATTCCGGCGCAGATGTTTTATCAAAAATTAAGAAAATACTCCAAATACACGGCCATATCATTATTGATCCACGAAACATGAGTTTATTGATTTAGCAACTTATTCCAGACAGCGCAGATAGAAACTACCGGCAGAACACCCCTCAGGCAAAGCTGCGGCATTAGTAATTAACTGTTCAATGCGCGCAATACGTCTACGACGATGACCAGAAGCGCACTCAGGTTATCCAAGGAGGCATCACTACGCATGAGTTCCATGGTGCCCACGGCAACCTGCTGGCCGACTACTCCCCC
>NZ_LMJH01000001.1:1574063-1574129 GCF_001428965.1 Acidovorax sp. Root275
CTACGCCTTCTGGCACGCCTTGCTCTGCTGCTGGCCTTCGGCGCCTTTGCAGCCAGCGCTGGCGCC
>NZ_LMJH01000001.1:1574261-1574435 GCF_001428965.1 Acidovorax sp. Root275
GATTGATCCCCAGGGAATCGTCCCGGAAAACCCGCACAGCTTCAACCGCTATGCGTATGCCAACAACAACCCCTACAGGTATGTGGACCCGGATGGGAGGTCTGCAACTTTGGCTCTGAAAGTCTTGGTGACTGCAGCAGTACTTGTTGGAGCGGCGAACCACCTGACACCGGA
>NZ_LMJH01000001.1:1574458-1716986 GCF_001428965.1 Acidovorax sp. Root275
GAGGTGCCGCGTCGATCCCGCCGGATCCTGCGTCGGGAAGCGAACCTGACAGGGGAGGACTAACCAAGGCTGGACGAGCGCAACAAAAGCACGGGGATCGAGTAGGTAGCGCCTTCGATCCGGTGAAAGGCACTCCAGAGGATAAAAATACTCAAGGTCAACGAACGTTGGACGGCATTGTGAATTCCCCGGAGCGCGTTGACGGACCAAACCGTCATGGAGGCGTTGACGTTCGCGAAAGCCCTGGTGGGCGTGGCGCTCGGTTTGGGCCGGATGGGAAATTCACAGGGTTCCTTGAACCATAAGAGGCAGCATATGAGAGATGTCAAATGGCAGACGGTAGTTTTGAGTGAACCTGGATATGAGCATCTTATTGCTGAGGTGAGCTATGAGGGACAGTTCTTGCTGCTGTTGGATCGCGAGCAAGGGCGCGATTCAGTATGCATTGCATTCCCAAAGAATGATGGGAAGTTGGGACAACGCATTCTTCTTTCAGAGTTCATTGCGAATCTCAAAAGCGCTGCTGAAAATTTGTGCCAATAACGTTTTCTCAGAGGCCAAGTCAGCTGCAGCCTTTTGGACTTGTGTCCATATCAGCCAGTCATTAGCCACCGATTGCGGAGATAACAGGCCATCCACAATACTGGCTGGTATGCGAAGGTTCGGATGCAGATGACGTCTGTGACTCGGGGCTGGATCTAATGGCTTTGAACTCGAGCTACAGAGGTGTCGCAAAAAACCATGGTGGGCACTGGCCGGTTTTTATCGACCAGGAAAGCCAATCAATCCTACGACGCCATGGGCAACATCATCGTGCGCGGCCCCCGGACTTTCGAGTACGACAGCGTTCCCAACCTCAAGTGCATCAACTGCTCCACCGCCGCCGCCCGGGTGCAGTACACCTACGACGGGGACCAAAAGCGCACGCAGGTCATCCAGGGAGGCATCACAACGCATGAGTTCTACGGCGTGCACGGCAACCTGCTGGCCGAATACTCCCCTGGCTCCCGCAAGCTGGTTCAGTACATCTATCTGAACGGCGAGCGCGTAGCACAGAAAGAGTCCGCACAGTGGCCGTCTCATCGCGGCCAATTACTCCTATATTCATAGCTGTTAGCGCTTACCCATTAAGCGCTAGCAGTATTTTTTCCATGTTTTTACAAGAGTTGCTGCACAGCTAGGCATGTACCAGCGCGCCGCGCTTGCCACCCAGCGTGATCCACGCCAGCGCCACGCCCACCAGTGCGCCGGTGGCCATGCCGATCACCATGGGCAAGGGCTTGCCGGTGGCAAACAGGCCCACCACGCCCATGGCCAGGGCGCCGGTCAGCATCTGCAGTGTGCCCAGAAGGGCCGACGCCGTGCCGGCGATGGCGCCGTGTTTCTCCAGCGCCAGCACCGAGGTGGTGGGGATCACCAGCCCCATGAGCGCGCTGGCCACAAAGTACAAGCCGATCAGCACGGCCAGGTCATCACCCCCGGCCAGGTAATACAGCAGCAAGGACGCCATCACCGCGCCCGACGCCGTGGCCGCCACCTTCACCACCCGCGCCATGCCAAAACGCTCGCCGAGCGTGGCGGTGAACTGGGAGGCGCCGATGAACGCCGCCGCGTTGACCCCGAACGCCACGCTGTACTGCGTGGGCGACAGGCCGTAGTGGTTGATGAGCACAAAAGGCGAGCCCGCCAGGTACACAAAAAACCCGGCCATGGCACAGCCACCAATGAACACCAGGCCCAGGTAGTGCCAGTCGCGCAGCAGCAGCGCATAGGCGCGCAGGGCGCCGCCCAGGCTGCTTTCCACGCGGTCGGACGCAGGGCGTGTCTCGTGCAGGCCGCCGTACACCAGCGCCAGCCCCGCCACGGCGGCCACGGCCACCACCCAAAACACACCACGCCAGCCCGTGAGCGCAATCACCCCACTGCCCGCCAGCGGCGCCAGGATGGGCGACACGCTGAACACCAGGATCAGCAACGACATCAGCCGCGCTGCATCGGTGCCCGTGTGCAGGTCACGCACCACGGCACGCGGTATGGCCATGCCCGCCGCCGCGCCCAGGCCCTGCAGGAAACGCAGGGCCACCAGGGTTTCGATGTCCGTCGCCAGCGCGCAGCCCACGCTGGTCAGCGTGAAAAGGCCCAGGCCCAAGTACAGCGGTGGCTTGCGCCCCACCATGTCGGAGACGGGGCCATAGAACAGCTGGCCCGCCCCCAGCGCCAGGAAAAAAGCCGTCAGGCTCCACTGCACGGCACCCACCGACGCCCCCAGGCTGGCGCCAATGTCTGGCAGCGCGGGCAGGTACATATCGATGGCAAACGGCCCAATGGCCGAGAGCAGGCCCAGGATGAGGGCCATTTTGTAGAAGCGGGAGAAATGCATAGCCGCCCATTGTCACCATTTCGGTGCATGCATTTCGGGTAAACCCTGCATGGACGGCATAAGAGTGCGGCCATGCCACTGCGGGCAGTGGTCGCACCAAAGCCCAACCCCTCAGTCTGGAGCCTGCTCGATGCGATTGCGCCCGCCCTGCTTTGCGCGGTACATGGCGCGGTCGGCGCGGCGCACCAGTTCTTCGGGGGCCTGGTCGCGCTGGGGCACCACGGTGGCCACGCCAAAACTCACGGTCACGATGCCAGAGGGTGCGCCCTCATGCGGCAGGGCCAGCGCCTGGATGGCGTGCTGGATCTGGTGGGCCACGTCCATGGCGGCCTGGGCATCCGACGCGGGCAACAGCACCACGAATTCCTCGCCGCCAAAGCGTGCTGCCAGGTCCCCCTCGCGGCGCCCGCCGGTTTGCGCCAGGGTCAGGGCCAGCGCCTGCAGGCAGGCATCGCCCGCCAGATGGCCGTAGTGGTCGTTGAAATGCTTGAACACGTCCACGTCCAGCATGATCAGCGACAGGGGGGCCTGGGCGCGCTGGGCACGCGCCCATTCGTGCGCCAGGGCCTGGTCAAAGTGGCGCCGGTTGGCGATGCCGGTGAGCCCGTCGGTGTTGCTGATCCATTGCAGCTGTTGGTTGGCCTGGGCCAGGGCCTGGGTGCGCTCGTCAACCAGCGCCTGCAACTCGCGGTTGTGCTCCTGCAGCCGGTCCACCGGGTACACCTCGCCCGCACGGGCCACACCAAACGGGATGGAGATGCTGCTGTGCGCAATCTTCCAGTCATCGCCCTCGTGGCGAAACACCAGCACCAGCCGCGCGGTCTCGCGTGCAAACAATGCGTCGGGGATGGGCAGCTGGATATGAAAGAACGCGGTGACGGCCACCACGTCATCACTCAGCTCCTGGGGGAAAAGGTCCACCACGTCAATGCCGATGCGGCCTGGCACCTGGGCAAAGTCCTGCAGCGTGACCTCGACCCACTCGCTGCGGCTCTTGATCAGCTGGTCGCTGCTGCCCGCAAAGCCGCTGAAGTTATCGCTAAAGCGCGTGACCAGACGTGCATCCCGCGCGGCATACATCTCGATGTACTCATCGAACAACAGGCGGATCAGTCGCTGGCGTTCCGGTGACATGGGCGGGTTCCTCTGGAGCAGCGGTGGGGTGGTGCGCGCAACCCGCAGCGCAAACTGCGGCCGGGCGCTCTGATGAATGTAGCACTCAACGCCCTTCTGTAAAGGCTGTGGTGGCTGCGCGCAACATCCAGCCTGCCAACCGAACTCGGCCACGCCGATCCAGCCCGTACCGCGCAAGACACTTTCACCCACCACCCCGACCCCGCGTTCAGCCTATGTGCGCTGGCAGACAGTGAACGCCCTTTCAAGCCGTCAGACTGTGTCACGAGTAAGGACGTTGTTCTGATGGCGGTGGTTTGGTCCCAGTTCCGCGCTGCCCAGATCTTTCTCAGGCCAAGGCAGCGTCTCCAAAAAGGAGCGGCGCATGGGTATCCACCAACGACAATTCCTGTTCGGCAAGACGCTCACCACATCGTGGCCCAGCGCAATACAGATTCAACACTGGACCCAGGTGCTGGGGACGCTGCGCGCGCGCCTTCTCAATCCCTCTGGCGATACCATCCCGAATGGACTGGCGCCCACACCCACCGCCAAACCAGGGCCGGACTTCAATCTGCGCGAGTGTGTTGCTGCCCTGGAGGAGATGCACCAGGCACTCGAACGAGAGACTGCGCAGCGGCAGGAGCTGGAGCGCACCTACCAAGGCACCCACCTAGCGCTCATTCAAGCCGAGGCCGACCTGGCCTGCGTGCGCAGCGGTGAACGGCGGGCGCGCCACCAGGCACTGCATGACGAACTGACGGCGCTGCCCAACCGCCGGCACCTGCTGCAGCAGCTGGGCCATGCCCTGGCGCAGCGCCGCCCCGGCCACCCAGGGCCCACGGTGATCTACATCGACCTCGACCACTTCAAGGCCGTCAACGACACCCATGGGCATGGCGTAGGTGACGAGGTGCTGCGCATAGCGGCCGCCCGCCTGAGTGCGGCGGTACGCCATGGCGACCTCGTGGTGCGCCTGGGTGGTGACGAATTTGCCTGCCTGCTGCAAGGTATTGCCGACACGGGACCGTTGCGCCAGCTGTGCAGCAAGTTGCTGGACGCTGTGTCCCGCCCCATGAAAGTCGCCAGCCTGCAATTGCGGGTGTGCCCAAGCATTGGCGTTGCCATCTGCCCGCAGCACGGCACGGCGGCCGAAGACCTGCTGGCATGCGCCGACGCGGCGATGTACGCGGCCAAGCGAGACCGGCGTGGATTCGCGTTTTATGGTGAAGCGAGCTGATCCAGTGAGCGCTTTTCGCACAAAGTAATACACCCCCGTGGGTACGGTTACGAACAGACGGCCGCTGCGCACCATGGGACAGTGCAAACAACAGCCACCACCATGGTGGCCGCCTTTCCAAAGGACTGTTTCATGCGCCATCCCACACCCCGCCAATTTTCTGGCGCCCTTCTGGGGGCGCTTGCTGTCATGTCGCTGCAGGGCTGCAAGCGCATCGACATGGTCACCGACTGGGCACCTGCCAGTCCCTCACCTACCGCGTACCTGGAGGACAGTGTGCTGACCTCCCGGGTTCGGGCCGCACTCATCCTCTCGCCGGTGGTGAACAGCTTTCACATCGGTGTCGAATCGCACCGGGGCGTGGTGCTGCTCAGCGGCATGGCGGCAGACCCCACACAGATTGATCTGGCGGTGTTTGTGGCGCAAACCGTGCCCGGCGTGAGCTCGGTGGACAGCTTCATGTTTTCCACGGGCATACCCCCCGCTCTGGCCATCGGCAAGAACTACACCCCCAGCCCGACAGCCCTGCGCACCCAGCGCCTTCTGGGCCATGCCCCCCACCCTGAAGCCACCCATCCTGAGGAGCCGCCTTCGGTCCCGCCCCCCGCCGTGGTGCCATTGAGCGATCCCCTGGCGCTGGAAACCGATCAGTCCGCAGACAATACCCCCAAGCAGAGCCGCTGGGTGAGCCTGGCCCACAGCGTGTTAGGCGTTCGCAGCATTCAGGACGAACTGTTGATCAAGCAGTAAGCCCCACCTGGCCCCATCACAGGGGCGCCGGGACCTGCCAACGGGCGCAGCGTGCCTCAGCGCTGGGCCTTCATCAACCGCTGGTAGATCTGCTTGTCGGCGGCATAGCAACTGCAGGCCTCGGCCTCCAGCGCCGGGCGGTCGAGCACGGTGAGTTCGCCCCGGTGGTAGGTAATAAGCCCATCGTCCTGAAAGTGGCTCGCCGCCTCGGTCACCCCCACCCTTCGCACGCCGAGCATCAGCGCCATGAATTCCTGGGTGACATGAAAGTGCTCTGACTGCGACCGGTCCTGGCTCATCAGCAGCCAGCGCGCCAGGCGCGGCGCAATCAGGTGATAGCGCTGGCACGCCGCCGCCAGCGTCTGCTGGTGCAGGCGCGCCAGCAGACAGGCCTGGAGCAGGGTTTCCAGTGCCGGAATCTCTGTGATCTGTGCCCGGAGTTCGTGGGCGCCAATGCGCCAGCTGGACCCAGCCCCCTGCACCAAGGCACGCCAGGGTGTGGCGGCCAATCCCAAGATCAGCTCTGACCCGAGCATGGCCTCGGCCCCCACCATGCCGACTTCCAGCGGGGGGTGGCTGTCCACATCGATCACCAGGGACAAAAAACCTTCAATGGGGAAGTGGGCATATTCGAGCGGCTTGCCCCGCACGCTCAATTCTGCGGAAAGCACGAGTTCGAACGGCTCGCAATGGTCCAGCAGTTGCTGGCGCGCAGCCGGGGGCAGCCGGTGAAGAAGGGCGTTTTCGGGGCGGTGCATCCAGGTGTCTCACGGGTCGGCCAGCGCCGCTCAAAGAAGCGGCATCATGACAACCGCGTGGAGGCTTTCCCCGCGCAGGTCTTCGGCCAGTGTGGGCGCCCCTTGGCACCCTGACTGTCTGCCAGCGCACACAGCACGCCCCGCCCGGCCCTCCCATCAGTGGGGAGGCGCGCTAACTGGCAACGCCCTTGGGCAGCAACCGGTCGTATTCCTTTTTGACGACTTCGTAGCACTCGCAGGTGCGGCCCTCCAGGCCCGGGCGATCCAGCACATTGATGTGCCCCCGGGCGTAGCTGATCAGCCCCGACCGCTGCAGCTTGAGGGCCGCTTCGGTCACGCCTTCCCGCCGTACGCCCAGCATGTTGGCGATCAGTTCCTGTGTCATCACCAGCTGGTTGCTTTGCAGACGGTCCAGGCTCAGCAGCAGCCAGCGGCACAGCTGCTGATCCAGCGAATGGTGGCGGTTGCACACGGCGGTCTGCGCCATCTGGGTGATGAGCGCCTGCGTGTAGCGCAGCAGCAGGTGCATGACGGGCCCCGAGCGGGCAAACTCTTGCTTCATGACATCGGCGCGCAAGCGGTAACCCGAACCCGCGCTTTGCACCACAGCCCGGCTCGGGGTTGAGCCGCCGCCCATGAAGATGGAGACGCCCACCAGCCCCTCAAAACCGACCACTGCAATCTCTGCCGAAGCCCCGTCCTCCAGCACATAAAGCAGGGACACGATGGCGTTGGTAGGGAAATACACATACGGCATGGCCGCACCGGATTCATACAACACCTGCCCCAACGGCAGCTCCACCGACTCCAGTTGCGGCAGCCAGCGCTGCAGCTCCAGCTCCGGCAAGGCGGCCAGCAGCTGATTCTGAAGGGGCGAATTGGATCTTTTGATGGTGGCACCTTTGGTAACGCGAGGCGCACGGCCGTCGCGGTTGGGCCTGCCACGCTGGGCAAGCAGCCAGTTTGCGGGGCTGAACCCTTCTGGTCTGTACGGTATCGCACATACACACATTTACCAAATGGCGCCCATCCGTGGGTGGTACTACGCAGCGCCAGAAACCGTGTTCGCATGCACCGGAAGGGGAATCACACAACACAGGTCCGAAGACAGATCGATCCATCGCAACCGTTCACCCACCTGAAGCCAGCGCGCACCAGCCGGGGCATTCATGGGCAGGCTGGGTGGCCCAGCCCCTGGGGACATCCGCACCAGAATGAATCGCAGCGTGCACCCACCGCGCACCAGGGTCAGTTCGGCACCCGGCCATTGCGATGGCAGGCAAGGCGTGAAAAACAGCTCCTGTGCCCGCATCTGCAGCCCTACGATGGACTCCACCGCCGCCCGGTGCAGCCAGCCCGCCGCGCCGGTGTACCAGCTCCAGCCGCCCCGCCCCACATAGGGCGGCTGGCTGTAGATGTCGGCCGCCATCACATAGGGCTCCACGGCATACACCGGCCCCCACACGGGGTGCTGGGCCCGGTGCGCCGGGCTCAAGTAGGTGAAGTAGCGGTAGGGCACATCGAACGCACCGGGGTGCTCATCAAGCCCCTGCACTGCCAGTTCTGCGGCGGCCATCAGGGCCCATACGCCGCCATGGGCATACTGCCCGCCGTTCTCGCGCACGCCGGGTGGGTAGGCCTGGATGTAGCCGGCGCTGGGTGAGGCATGGCGCAATGGGGGCGCGAGCAGTTGGATCAAGCCTGCTGCGGGGTTGACCAGATGCGCCTCGACCGCGTCCATCGCGCCGCGCTGCCGCTCAGGCGCTGCGGCGCCCGAAAGCACCGCCCAGGCCTGGGCAATCAGGTCAATGCGACCCTCGTCCCGCGTGGGGCTGCCCAGTGCCGTGCCGTCGTCAAAAAAGGCGCGCTGGTACCAGTCGCCGTCCCACGCCTGGTTTTCCAATGCAGCCCGCCAGCCGGTCAATGCGGTGTCCCAGCGCTGCACGCGGTCCAGATCGCCCTGATCGCGGGCCAGCGGAATCCAGTCGGTGACGATCGCGCACAAAAACCACGCCAGCCACACCGATTCGCCGCGCCCGCCGTCGCCCACGCGGTTCATGCCGTCGTTCCAGTCGCCACCGCCCATCAGCGGCAGACCGTGTGCGCCGGTGCGCAGGCTGCGGTCGATGGTGCGTGCGGCATGCTCATACACACTGGCTGTGGTGGTGCTGGCGCCGGGGGATTCGTAGATGTCCTCAGCGCCCTCAGGAATGGCGGAGCCTTCAAGGAACGCCACCTGCTCCTCCAGCAAACTTTTGTCGGCGGTGCGCTCCAGATACTGCGCGCAGGCAAAGGGCAGCCACAGCAGGTCGTCCGAGAAATGGGTGCGCACCCCTGCCCCGCCCGGCGTGTGCCACCAATGCTGCACATCGCCCGCCTCAAACTGGCGCGACGCGCACAGCACGATCTGCGCGCGCAAGGTGCCCGGCTGCGCCCAGGCCAGCGCCATGGCATCCTGCAACTGGTCGCGGTAGCCCGTGGCACCACCCGCCTGGTAAAAGCCCGCCTTGGCATACAGGCGCGAGGACACCGTCTGGTACAGCAGCCAGCGGTTGACCAGCACATCGAACAGCGGATCGGGCGTGGCCACCTGCGTTGCGCCCAGCAGCAGGTTCCATCCATCGAGGGTCGCTTTCTCCCGCACACGGGCCGCCACGGCCATGGCCTCATGCGCGAGCGTGCGCGCCGCTGCCTCGGTGGGCGCGTAGCCCATCAGGTACACGCGCTCGAACGCCGCCCCGGCCCGCAAGGTCACCATGCGCGACAGGGCTGCACAAGGGTCCAGCCCAAACCCGCTGCGCTGCCCCAGTTGCAGGGGCACCACCAGGTCGCCCTGCGCATCGAAAAACTCGCGGCGGTCGCAGGTCCAGTCCAGGCTCTCGTTGGCACGGTCGTCCGTGCCCGGCCCGGCCGAGGCCTCGCAGAAAAAGGCCGTGCCCCCCCCAAAGCCTGCGGCCGCCTCGGTCTGCGTGCACAACAAGCCCAGCAAGCGGCCATCGGGCAGCGGTGCAAAACACGGTGCGGTGGCCAGCGTGGCACGGTCGCCGCGCTTTTCACCCATCATCCATTCCACCATGCCCACCAGGCGCAGATGCTCGCGCCGATTGCCCAGGTTGCGCACCTGCACATGCACCTGTTTGATGGCAGTGATGGGGTCCACACACCAGCGCACCGCTACATCCAGCGAGCCTCGGCGGTGGCGGATGGTGGTGGTGCCCTGGGCATGTTCCACGCCGTACACCACATCGGATGCGCCCCAGGCCGAGGGCGTCAGGCTCCACACCTCGCGCGTGCGGCGGTCCTGCAGCAGCAGCCATTCGGCGGGCGGGTCGCCCACCGGGTCGTTCGACCAAGCCGTGAGCTGGTTCAGGCGGCTGTTAAGCGCCCAGGTGTTGCCTGCGCCACTTTCAGACACCATGGCCCCCAGCTGGGCATTGGCCAGCACATTGACCCAGGGTTTGGCTGGCCGCAACACAGCCGACACATC
This sequence comes from Acidovorax sp. Root275, assembly GCF_001428965.1. Classification (NCBI taxonomy): domain Bacteria; kingdom Pseudomonadati; phylum Pseudomonadota; class Betaproteobacteria; order Burkholderiales; family Comamonadaceae; genus Acidovorax; species Acidovorax sp. Root275. The sequence goes on from NZ_LMJH01000001.1 coordinate 1,584,187, forward strand.
GAACCCGAAGGTGCCGGTGACCGGTGCAAAGCCGCCCACCGGTGCGGGCACCCGCGTGCTGCCCTGGTGCGTGGGCACTTCGTCGGTGGCACCGCCGCGCCAGGGGCTGGCCATGGATGCGCCATGGGCCGCCACCCAGGCCTTCACCTGGTGGATCAGTGCATGGCCATCGGCCTGCAGGGTGATGCGGGCCAGGCTCGCCAACGTGCCCAGTTGCGGTGCCGACAGCTCATCGATCCGCAGTACACGCAAGCTGGTCACGGCCGGACCGGTGTGTGTGGCGAGATCGGCATCGTGGTGCTCGCGCAGCAGCGTCAGCTCGCGCTGCAGGGGCATATGGTACGAATGGGATTCACTGCTGAGCACCACCAGGTCGCAGGCCACACCACCATGCGCCCATTCGCGCAGCGCCTGGGCCAGCGTGCGCAGCAGGCCCATGCCCTGGGGCGATCCGGCCATCACCAGCACGATGGGCCGGTCGCCCGACAGGCCCAGTTGCCACAACACACGGCGGTCGCACACGCGGTGGACCACCTGGGGCTCTGTCAACAGGCCCGCAGGCACGGCATGGATCTTGGGCAGCGTGAACACCAGCGCCGTGGTCAATGCCTGCAGTGCGGGCAGGTAGTCGCGGTGCGGGCGGTGCGATGCCCACTGGATGCTGGCCAGCGTGGCCGACATGGCCGAGGCGCGCTCCACATAGGTGGGCTGGCGGTACTTGTCGATGATGGCCAGCAGCGTGGCCGGGTCTGGCGATGCCGCTGTGGCAAATGTGACGCAGGCTTGCGCGCCTGGCGCAATGCGGAGCATCACCCCCAGGGCGGCCACGGGGTCCAGCCCCGTGTCCAGCGCGGCGGGCGCCTCCGGCACACGGCTCAGCAGGGCCAACGGCTGGCCGGGCGTGTGGTTGCGCCCCAGCCAGAGCTGGCGGTCGGTCTGGCAACGCAGGCCCAGTACATGGCCTTGCGTCTCGGCCACAAAGTGGGTGGCCTGCAGCGTGGTCTCGGTCTGCAGGCGGGGCGTTCTGATGAACCGCAGCGCCTGCTGTTCGGGCAGCCAGTCGGCGGCAATGAAAAGGTTGGAGAACGCCGGGTGCGCCTCGTCGGCCGCATGGGTGGCCAGGGTGATGTCCAGGGCCGAGATCAGCTCCAGCTCGACCACCTCGTCGCCCAGGTTGCTCACCACCACCTTGCGCAGTTCGATGTCGTCTTCCGGGCTCACCCACACCGTGGCGTGCACGCGCAGCCCCGGCCACAGTGCGTCAAAACACACGCGGTCGGTGTGGAAGATGCTGCCGTACACCGCTCGCGCATCGGGAGCGGGGTGGCTGGTGACGGACGCGGGCACGCTGGAGCCCATCTGCCGCACATACAGAAAACTGCCGTGCGCATCCCGCAGCGCATCGTCGCGCCAGCGGGTGATGCCCGTCTGGTGCCAGCGGCTCCAGCCCGCCCCATTGGCACGCAGGGTGACGCTGTAGCGCCCGTTGCCCAGCAGGTGTGTCGGCTCCAGCGAGTGGGCACCCGGGGTGACAGAGCGCACATGGTCGGGCGTTTTTTGCTGGCGCGCATGCGGCGGCAGGCGCGGCGGCGTCGCTTGCAAGGTGGGCAGCTCGCGCGGGGCGCGCTCCTGCAGCAGCGGCAGCACGGCCTCGATGCGAGCATGCGCCGTGCCCCAGCGCTGGGCCACTCCACGCAGCAGCACATTGGCCAGCGCCACGATGGTCATGCCCTGGTGGTGGGCCATGTAGGTGCTGACCAGCGTGAGCCGCTCGCCATGGGTCTGGCGTTCGGGCGTGAAGTCCAGTGCTTCGTAAAAGCCGTAGCGCCCACGCGCCGACAGTGCAGCCAGGGTGCGGAAGTTCGCGCAGGCCGCGCGGGCATCCACCTGCGTAGCCAGCGCCGTGGCATAGGGTGCAATCACCAGCTCGCCCACGGGCGCGCGGCGCAAGGCCAGGCGGGGCACGCCCTGCGGGGCGTATTGGTACGCCAGCGTGTGGTCGCGTCCGGAATAGGCACATTCGGAAATGCCCCAGGGCATGTCCTTGCCCAGGCCCTGCACCAGCGCCACGTGCTCACGCAGGGCCGACCGCCCTGCCTCACCCAGGGCGCTGTGATACGGCTCGTCCATGACCAGTGTGGGCATGAGGTACTCGAACATCGAGCCCGACCACGAGCGCAGCACCGCATGGTGGCCGTTGGCAAAAAACGGCCGTCCCAGGGCCGCCCAGTGCCGCACGGGCAGGTCGCCCTTGGCCACGGCCAGCAGGCTGGTGGTGCGCGATTCGGACGCGAGCAGATCGTAGAACGAGGTGTCCAGCTGCTGCTCGTCCACCCGGTAGCCAATGTGCAGCAGGTGCCGCCGCGGGTGGTACAGAAACCGGAAGTCAGCCTGCCAGGCCAGTGCATCCAGCGCCTCGGCCAAGGCCACGAGGCGCCGCGTGGACTCGGGCGCGCCGCCGCTGTGCGCGGCCTGCTGGTCACGGTCCACCGACTGCAGCGTGGCCAGGTGGTCGGCCAGCAGCCAGAGCAGTTCGTCCTGCGCCGTGGGCGGGCTGTGCACGATGGCCGGGTGGCGTGGCTGGGCCATGCTGCGCAGCTCGTCCTGCGCCTGCGCCAGCAGCGCGCGAAACGCCGTGGCCTCAGGCAGGTGCGCGGGGTCGGGCGGGCGCAGGCCCAGCAGGCGGCTCAGCGCGGAGGGGTGCTGCAACCCGCGCATACCCAGGTGGTGGATGCCCAGCCGGGGCTGCAGCCGCGCCAGCGATGCGCGAATGGCCTGCTCACCCGCCTGCGGCGACAGCGGCTGCGCCGCCAGCGCGCTGCAGGCCTGCGCCACGGCCACCAGGTGCGCGCAGAGGTTGCCGCTGTCCACCGTGGACACATAACGCGGGTGCAGGGGCTGCAGGGTTTCGGTGTCGTACCAGTTCAGGAAGTGGCCTCGGTGCCGCTCCATCGCTTGCAGGGTCGCCAGTGTGGCTTCGAGCCGGTCGAGCAGCTCCAGCGTGCCGATCCAGCCGAACTGGCGTGCACAACTGGCACTCAGCAGGTACAGCCCGATGTTGGTGGGCGAGGTGCGGTGCGCCACCATTTCATACGGGGCGGTCTGCAGGTTGTCGGGCGGCAGGTAGTGGTTGTGTGCATCCACACAGCGCTCGAATAAACGCCAGGTGTCGCGCGCCACGCCGTGCAGCAGGTCCTGGTCTTGTGCCGACAGCGTTGGGCTGCCACGGCCAGACGGGACCCTGTTCGCCAGCCATACCAGCAGCGGCGACAGCGCCCACAGCGCCAGCAGCGCCCCCACCAGGGCCCAGGGTGCCTGGGTTCCACCGGCCCACAGCGCCACGCCACAGCCCAGCGCCAGCAAGGATGCCGCCTTGTGTCTGCGCAGCGTGGCGCCCAGGCCTGTGATCAGGGTGTTCTGCGCAGCCTCGGCCGTGGTCCACTCCAGCAGATGCCAACGGCTCACAGCCTGCCGGTGCACGGTGCGCACCACGGCATCGCCCAGCAACAGAGCCTGCTGCGGCAGCAGGGCCAGGTGCCACACGCCACTGGCCAGGGCCCTTAACAGGTCGCCCGATGCTTCGTGCACAAAACGCATGCCGACCAGCCCAAAACGGCTGGGCACCCAGCCCGCCAGTGCCCCCATCAAGGGCGCAGCCGCATAGGCCGCCACCACCAGCGCCAGCGTGCTGGCCAAGGGCAGGCCCAGCCCCGCCAGGGCCAGCACCACCAGCACCAGCGATGCGGGCGCCACGAGCGAACGGCGCAAGTTGTCCAGCAGCTTCCAGCGGTTGGTGGGTGAGAGGCCCCAGCGATGGGCCTGGGCCAGAAAGGGCCACAGCTGCCAGTCGCCCCGCGTCCAGCGGTGCAGGCGGGCGGCGGCGGTGTCGCTGTGCTCGGGCTCCGCCTCCACCAGCGTCACATCGCTCACCACGGCGCAGCGTGCCAGCGCGCCTTCAAGCAGGTCGTGGCTCAGCACCTGGTCGGCGGGCAGGCGCCCGCCCAGCACGGCGTGCACGGTGGCCACATGCAGCAGGCCCTTGCCAGTGAAACTGCCTTCGGCAAAAAAATCCTGGTACACGTCGGAGGTCATGGCGCTGTACGGGTCCAGTCCCTGCTGGCCCGCAAACAGCCACTGCCACAACGAGGTGGTGGCAGACGTGGGCAGTGGCGCGAGCACCCGGGGCTGCAGGATGCCGTAGCCCTGCACCACGCGCTGGCCTGTGGCATCCAGCCGGGGTTGGTTCTCGGGGTGTTCGGCCACGCCCACCAGGCTGCGCAGGCGGCCCGGGGGCAGTTGCGTATCGCTGTCCAGCGTGAGCACATAGCGGGTCTGCGGTGCCAGGTGCGAGAGTTCGTCCAGGTCCAGGAAGGCGCCCTGCCCCCCGGTGGCGAGTGCGGCCACCAGCTGTTCGAGCTTTCCGCGCTTTCGCTCCCAGCCAATCCACTGCTGCTGTGTGGGGCTGTAGGTGCGCGCACGGTGCAGCAGCACAAAACGCAGGGCACTGCTTGGAGTGACGGGGTGCTGCTGGTTCAGGGCCTGCATCTGGCTCTGGGCATGGGCCAGCAGCGCGCCGTCTTCGGGCAGGTCTTGCACATCGGCATCCACTCCGTCGGTCAGTAGCGCAAACTGCGCACAGGGCTCGGGGTTGGCCAGGTAATGCAGGTGCAGGCGGTGCACCAGCCGGTCGATGGTGCCAGTGCTGCTGAGCAGGGCCGGGATCGCTACCAGCACACGTGCCGATGCCGGAATGCCCGCTGGCAGCAGGTAGCGGGGCATGTACGTGGGCCGGACGGATTCGCCAATGAGCCGGTTGACCACGGCCACCACGATCTCGGACACCGGCAGCAGCAACAAGACGGCGAGCAGCGCCAAGCCCGCAAGATGGGCTGCGCTGGTATCGGGCCCCGCCTGCACACCCCACAGGGGCGCCATCAGCCAGGCCAGCAGGCCGAGCGAGCCCAGCAGCAAGGCGCCCAGGTACAGCGGCACACGCGACAGACCCACCGCAGAACGCCACAGGGCTACCGCATCGGCGGCATGGCGGCGTGTACCGAGGGCGTGCTCCAGCTGGCTGCGCCCGACGCCTTGCAGCCAATAGCCTGCCAACGCCTGCGCACTTTCGGGCTCATCCTGAGGCTCGCTGTGGCCGCCCGACATCAGCACCAGCAGCGCCTGTGCCACGGCGGCCTCACCCTGCCCGCTGCGGGCCGACAGGTTTTCAATGCCGTGCAAGGTGGTGTTGCGCGTGGACTCGTCCTCGGCCGCGAACACGGGCGACTGCAGCATGGCGCGCAGCACCAGGCTGGTCTGGCTGATGATGTCGGACCAGTCGGCCGCGCCCACCCGCCGCAGCGCCGTGACGGCATTGCCCATGCTCAGCTGATCCGCCGCCTGGTTGATCTGCTGCTGGGCCTGCAGCGCCACCAGGTCAGGCACAGCGGTCAACAACCACTGTTGCACCGGCAACAAGGGCTGCACCGGTGTATGCCCTCCAGGCGTTCTGCGCCCCGCCATGGATTGCGCCAGATGGGCCAGGAAAACGGGGGCCACGCCGCGCTGCTCCATGGCAGCGCACGCAGCGTCCAGGGTCTGGGTAGTCAGCTCCTCGCAGTGGGTGGCGCACAGGCTGGCCAGCTCCTGCGCAGCCTTGTGGCTGGCCAGGCGCTCGGCCAGGCGGCGCAGGTTTTCGATGAACACCACGCGCAGCGTGGTGGGCAACGCCCACAGCTCCCCCTGGCTCAGCTCACGGGTCTCCTGGTAAGCGTTCAGGTAGTGCACCAGCAGCGATTCATCGAACGCGCTGTCGGTGTGGGCCACAAACGACCAGGCCACACCGTACACACGCGGCAGGCCCACCAACGGGGCGTCTTTGAGCACCGGCAGCGAGCGGTAGTAACGCGGAGGCAGCCCGGCCCGGATCTCCTTGAGCTGGCTTTCGATCAGATGGAAGTTGTCAAACAGCCATTCAGCGGCGGGGCTGATGGCATGCTCGTCGTGGGGCGCGTCGAACAGGTAGCGGTGCGCAGCCCGCAACGCGCGGATGTTGCTCTGCAGACGCGGGTAAAACGTGGTGCGGCCAAAGGGTGCCTTGCCCGCGTCGTGGGAGGAACCGAGGTGCCGGCCATGCTCCTCGAAGCGGGCCGCGCCAAACACTTCGGCCCGCAGGGGTTCCAGCACCGGGCCTGCCCGGGCATCGAGCATGCGATCCATCGCGGAAGGAACCCAGGGCCATGGTGTGCGTAAGCCCATGCGCTTGCCCCCTATCGCACCAGCGATACGGCCCCCACCAGCAACGTGACCAGGAGTGCAACAGTCACGACATGTTCTGCAACCAAGGCCTGCAGCCATGCAGCGCCAGCGAGAAACTGGTCCAACGGCCCCCGCAACGCGCCGCAGTGCACCAGGTGTTCACCCAGGTGGGAGAGTTCCAGCAGCGAGATGTCTGCCGGCTGCCCCACGGAAGACGTGTCCCACGCAGAGGCAAGGGTGGATGGATGGGACATGGGCGGCTCCTGGTACAAGTGAATGGCGTAACCGCGTGGCGGGTACGCTCCGATCCTCTTGTACAAGGGACAGATACTGCGCGTCTGTGCGCTGTCGAACAGACCCCAGCGGGCCTGTTTTTTGCCCAGGCACCTCACCACCTGATGCCTGGCCTTGCCGGCACAGCTTTTGGCGAAGCGGGCTGTGTTGACGCCGCTACATATGCTACTATTTTTATAGCATGTTGCGCAATCCACCAAAGCGCCAGCGGCCTATTTGACCCAAAAATATCGAATCAACCACCGCTCACTAGCAGCACGGCAAAGGGCAGAGCCGGTCCATCGGGGGCCTGTGGCTTTTCAAAGGAGATGTTGAACGCACATCACGGTACATCCCACACCGCTCAGGCAACCTGGGCGGCCTCGCGCAGGCTGTCCACCAACGCCCGCAGCCCGGCCAGGTAGGAGTGGGGCCCGAAGCCCTGCACCGTGGCCTTGACGGCGGGCGAGATGATGGAGTGCGCGCGCCAGGCTTCGCGCGCGGCGATGTTGGACATGTGCACTTCGATCACCGGGAAAGGCATGGCCTTGATGGCGTCGTGCAGCGGCACGCCGTGCTGTGTCAGGCCCGCAGGATTCACGAGTGCGCCCTGCGCTGCATCGATGTTCGCGTGCAGGAAGTCGATGAGCGCGCCCTCATGGTTGGACTGCACGATGTCGAGCTCCACACCCAGCTCTGTAGCGAGCTTGAGCAAACGCTCGTTGATCTGGGCCAGCGTGGTGGTGCCATAGATATGGGGTTCGCGGCGCCCGAACAGGTTGAGGTTGGGGCCGTGGAGGATGAGAATTTTCATAGGTTTCGGACCAGGTGGCTTACTTGCGGATGCGGGCGAGTTCGTCGTTGTAGAGCTTGACGATCGCCGGGTCATAGGTGGCCGCGAACTTCTCGATCACGGGCTTGGCGATCTGCTGCATGCGCGCCAGCTCGGCGGGCGTGATCTCGTTGTAGGCCATGCCTTTGGCCTGCAGGTCACCCACCGAACGCTGCGCTGCGGCGCGGCTCACCTGGCGCTGGTAGCCACGCGACTCGCTGGCCGCGTCGTGCATCATCTTCTGCTCGGCGGGGGTGAGCTGGTCCCAGAACTTCTTGCTCACCAGCACGATGTTGGCGGCGTACACGTGGTTGGTGGCGCTCACGTACTTCTGCACCTCGAACATCTTGTTCGACAGGATCACCGCATAGGGGTTCTCCTGTCCGTCCACGGCCTTGGCTTCCAGCGCGCCGTACAGCTCGGCAAACGGCATGGGCACAGGGTTGGCCTTGAAGGCCTTGAAGGTCTCCAGGAACACCGGGTTGGGGATCACGCGCAGCTTGAGTCCATCAAAATCATCGGCCTTGGTGATGGGGCGCCTGCTGTTGGTCACGTTGCGAAAACCGAGGTCCCAGTAGCCCAGGGCCACCAGGCCCTTCTCGGGCAATCGGGCGATCAGCGCCTGGCCCAGCGGGCCGTCGAGCAGCGCATCGGCCTGCGCAAAGTTGGCCACCGAGAAGGGGAAGTCCACCAACCCGAATTCCTTGACGATGCCGGCCAGCGAGGTGGTGGCCGGGGCCGACATCTGCTGCACACCGCCCTGCAGCGCCGACTGCTGCTGCATCTCGTTGCCCAGCTGCGAGGCGGGGAACTCCATCACCTTCATCTTGCCGCCGCTCTTGGCCGCCAGCAGCTCGCTAAAACGCTTGACGCCAAAGCTCACGGGGTGGTCGGCATTGTTCAGGTGCCCGAAGCGGATCACGCGCTCCTGCTGCGCGGCGGCGGGCAGCGCCATCAAGAAGGACAGGCCAGCGGCCGCCAGGAGGCAAGCAGTTTTTTTCACAGGGACTTCTCCAACAAAAAGAGACCAGGGTTGTGCACCCCAGGCCCGGGGTGCATCTGGGACTGCATCGTATGAATAAAGTGGAAACTGTTTCCACAGTAGAAACCCTTTAACAATTTTTGATACATTGCGCCGGAAGAACCAGCGCTTGGGTATCCCGACAAAACCAGTTCACGATCACAAAAAGCCCCGCCATGAGCAGCATCCTTGAACGCAGTTTCAAAGTCCTGGAGCACCTTGCACCGCACCCGGAAGGCAAGGCCCTGTCGAGCCTGGCCTCGGAACTGGACATGCCACTGAGCGCCACGCACCGCCTGCTGGCCGAGTTGATCCGTTGCGGCTACGTGCGGCAGGACCAGAGCCAGGGCAACTACATGCTCACCATCAAGCTGGTGTCGCTGGGCCTGGGCTATCTGAGCGCCACGGGCGTGGTGGACATTGCCCAGCCCCTGCTGGACCGGCTGGCCGCCGAATCTGGCGAGCTGGTGCGTCTGGCCGTGGTGGACGGTGATGCGCTGACCTTTGTGGCCAAGGCGCAAGGGGCCGTGCGCGGCCTTCGCTACGACCCGGACATGGGCCTGTCGGTCAACCTGTCGTGCAGCTCGGCCGGCCACGCCTGGCTGTCCACGATGAGCGACGAAGAGGCCCTGGCCTTGGTTGCACGCCAGGGCTTTGGCAAGCCCGAAGACTACGGCCCCAACGCCCCCACCACCGTGAAGGCCCTGCTGGCCTACCTGCGCACCGCACGGCAGCAGGGCTTCAGCACCATCGTCGAGGTGTTTGCACCGGCCATGGCGGCCATGGCCGCGCCCATCCGACGGGGCAACGGCACGGTGATCGGGGTGGTGACCATTGCGGGCCCGCTGGTGCGCCTGACGCCCGAGCGCATGCAGGCCCTGGGCCCTGCCCTGCTGAACACCACGCACGAGCTGGCCATGGCCAGCGCGGGGTCGCCCCTGCTCAAAAAGCGCGGTTGATCCGTTCAGCCTCTGGGTGCAAACAGCGCCAGGGTCTCGTGCGCAAACGCGCCCTCGATCTCCAGCATGCGCATCTTGGTGGTGGCGCCGCCACCGGCCGAAAAACCGCCTGTCTTGCCGTTCGCCGCCAGGATACGGTGGCACGGCACCACAGGCGCAAACGGGTTGTGGCCCAACGCCTGGCCCACGGCACGCGCGGCACCCGGCTCGCCCAACGCGGCAGCCATCTCGCCATAGGTCATGGTTTTTCCGGGTGGGATGCGGCGGGCCAGTTCATACACGCGGGCGTTGAAGGGGGCCACGGTGTCCAGCGCCAAGGGCACATCACACAGGTCGTCGTGCGCTCCTTCGAGCAAGGCCACCACACGCGCTGCCCAGGCTGCTACCTCGGGTGGCATCCCGCTTTCAGCGAGCTGCGGAAACCGGCGCTGCATGCGGGCACGCGTTGGCACCTCGCCAGCATCTTCCGGCAGCTGCACACCCACCAGCCGTGCACCCTGCCACGCAATGCCGCAGTGGCCAATGGCGGTTGGAAACAGCGCATAGCCGCTTGTGAAAGCGTGCGCCGTTTCGAGGGTGTGTGGCTCAGCAGACATTTGCTATATTTTTAATAGCTATTCACGCTTCTATATCAAGCGCCAGGGGCTTATTCAGCCCTCAATGCGGCACGCAACTGCTCGCCGACCTCAGGCTTGCTGGCAAACGGATCGGTGGGGTTGCGGCCCAGCATGATGTCTTCCATCCGCGTCTGCACCGAGGCGATGGCCTTGGGATGGCTGTAGATGTAGAACTGGCCCTGGGCCGCTGCGTCAAACACCTTCTGCGCCACCTCGGCGGCCGTCACCTTGCCGCTGCCCACAGCCTTGTCGCTCATGGCCTGGCCGATGAGCTGGCTCTTGGTGGGCCTCTCGGCTGGCATGTCTTCGGGCCGGTTGCGGTGGCTCTGGCTGATACCGGTGGGCACGAAGAACGGACACAACACGCTGGCGCCGATCTGGTCGGTGACCAGCGACAAGTCCTGGTACAGCGTTTCCGACAGGCTCACCACGGCGTGCTTGCTCACGTTGTAGATGCCCATGTTGGGAGCGTCCACCAGGCCCGCCATGCTGGCGGTGTTGACGATGTGGCCGCGCCAGGCGGGGTCTGCCTTGGCGGCGGCCAGCATCATCGGTGTGAACAGGCGCACACCGTGCACCACACCCCAGAGGTTCACGCCCAGCACCCATTCCCAGTCCTTGATGGAGTTCTCCCACACCAGGCCGCCCGCGCCCACACCAGCGTTGTTGAAAACGAGGTGCGGCGCGCCAAAGCGCTGCTGCACATCGGCGGCCAGTTGCTCCATCTGCGCGGCGTTCGACACGTCGACCTTGCGCGCCAGCACCTGCACGCCCGCGGCCTGCATCTCGGCGGCAGCGGCGTCGAGCGCGTCCTGCTGCACGTCCACCAGCGCCAGGTTCATGCCCAGGCGGGCGCCGATGCGCGCGCATTCGAGGCCGAAGCCCGAGCCGGCGCCGGTCAGGACGGCGGTCTTGCCTTTGAAGTCGTCAATCATTTATTTCTCAACCTTTCGCAACGTGTATCCAATGCGGGGGAAATGCACCTGCACGGTGCCTGCGCGCGGGTCGGTGCGGCGCAGGGTGTAGCGGGTGCGGGTGGCGGCGATCAGTTCGCCCTCGGTCGGCTCGGTGCCAAAGCTTTCGGCGGCAATGGCGACCTGCGTGCCCAGGGGGATGCCGTGCTCGTCCTGGAACACGTCATCCATCAGCGGCAGCGGCTCAGCGCCAGCGGCCACGGTAATGGCGTCCTGCGCGGTGAACTTCTCCATGCGCCCGTGGCCCAGGGCCGCGATGCGGTCCATCCATTCGAGCACGGCGGGGGTGGCCGCGAAGATGTCGGCCATCACCGGCACGCACTGGCGCGTGAACCAAAGCGGGTGGTAGGTGGAAAAGTCGGCCAGGCAGGGCTCGGCGCCAAACAGGAAGTCATGCTCCTCGGCCATGTGCGCGATGCGGCGCAGGTACGAGCGGTAGGCGGCCGTGGCGTCTGCCGGGCGCAGGCGCTGCATGCCGGCACTCATCTCACGGCGGTCTTCGCTGAAGGCCTGGGCCACGTTGGGCGGCAGGTTGGCGAACATGGCGGACGCGCCCTTGGGCTGCAGGTTGTAAGCCATGGCCGCCCAGAACAGGCTGCTGTCGGCCCACTGCGCGAACACCCGTGCCACGCCCTTCAGGTGCGGCGGGTACAGCACGGGCTCGGGCTGCTCGTGCTCCAGCACATCGCAGATCAACGCGGAGTCGCAGTAGATGTCGGCACCCACCTGCAGGAACGGCGTCTTGCGGTAGCCGCCCGTGAGCGCCACCACATCGGGCTTGGGCGCGATGCTGGGGATGATCACGGACTTCCAGGCCAGCTTCTTGAAGCCCAGCACCAGGCGGATCTTTTCGGAAAACGGCGACGAGGGGTAGTGGTGCAGGATGAGATGAGACATGGATTTCTCCGCAAAATTCTGTGGGGTGAATCAGATCGGAAGCGCGCGGGCCAAGATGGCGTCAAGGTTCACGCCCGCGCCCAGCGTGCCGAAGCTGTAGCCCCAGTCCCCGCCCAGGCGCGAATCGCAGAAAGCACTGAACACAGCGCCGGGTGCACTGCGGTAGAGCAGTGCGGCCTGCACGGCCAGGGCCACGTCCTGCGCCAGGCGGCGGGCCTCGGCCTCGGTGGTCATCGCGTCCACACGCAAGGGCAGCGCGCTGGCCAGGCGGTCGAGCGCCGGGTGGGCGCCACGCGCGGGGGCCAGTTCGTCGGCCAGGGCCGCGGCGGTGTCGGCGCGGCGCACGGCGCGCAGCAGGTCGAGCGCCATGATGTTGCCCGCGCCTTCCCAGATGGAGTTGAGCGGCATCTCGCGGTAGATGCGGGCCATGGTGCCTTCGCCGCCCTCTTCCACGTAACCGTTGCCGCCCAGGCATTCCATGGCCTCCTGCGCGAACACGCTGCCGCGCTTGCACACCCAGAACTTGGCCACGGGCGTCAGCAAACGGGCCATCACGGCTTCGTGCTCGCTCTTGTCTTTGTGATCGAAAGCGCTCGCAAGCCTTATGGAAAGAGCGGTAGCCGCTTCACTTTCCAGAGCAAGATCGGCCAGCACATTGCGCATGAGGGGCTGCTCGATGAGCTTCTTGCCAAAGGCCGACCGCTGGCGCGTGTGGTGCAGCGCGATGCTCAGCGCCTGGCGCATGAGGCCGCAGGTGCCCAGGGCGCAGTCCAGCCGCGTCATGGTGCCCATCTCCAGGATCTGCGCCACGCCGCGGCCCTCTTCGCCCACACGCCAGGCGGTCGCGTCGATGAACTCGACTTCGGAGCTCGCGTTGGCGTGGTTGCCAAGCTTGTCCTTCAGGCGCTGGATGCGAATCGTGTTGAGCGTGCCGTTGCGGTCGTCCGGCAGCACGCGCGGCAGGAAGAAACAGGTCAGCCCGCCGGGCGCCTGCGCCAGCACCAGGAAGGCATCGCACATGGGGGCCGAGAAGAACCACTTGTGGCCCGTCAGCCGGTAGCGCGGGCCCCAGGCATCCTCGCCATCGGGCACGGCCTGGGTGGTGTTGGCGCGTACGTCCGACCCGCCCTGCTTCTCGGTCATGCCCATGCCCATCGTGAGCGCGGATTTTTGCGAGAACAAGGCCAGGCGCGGGTCGTACCGGGTGCTGGCCAGGCCCGCGCTCCAGTCGGCCCACACCGCGGCGTTGCCGCGCAGTGCAGGCGTGACGGCGTAGCTCATCGACACGGGGCACAGCACCGAGGGCTCGGCCTCGGTAAAGAGCATGAAGCCGGCAGCCCGCTCGGTGTGTGCGTACGCCGCAGCACCGCCGGTGCGCGACCAGGGCGTGGCGTGCAGGCCATGGCGCAGCGCCGCGCCGATCAGCGCGTGGTAGCTGGGGTGAAACTCGACCACATCGGTGCGGTGGCCGAAGCGGTCGTGCGTGTGCAGCTGCGGCGTGTGGGTATTGGCCAGGCGCGCGTGGGTCAACATCTCCGCCGACCCCATCTCTGCGCCCAGGGCCGTCAGGCCCGCCAGCGGCAGGCTGGGGGCGTGCGTGCGCAGCGCGTCCTGCAGGGGCTGGTTGGTGGTGAACAGGTTCACATCCGCCCAGGGCGTGCTCTGGTTGAACACGTCGTGGGTGCGTGCCAGGCTGGCAGTTGGGGCGGTCGCAGTGGTCATGGGGGACTCCACAACATCTCGATATGGGGAATGTCGTCTTCCAGGTATTCGTCGGACACGGCCACAAAGCCCAGGCTGCCGTAAAACCGCTGCAGGTGAGCCTGCGCGCTGATGCGGATGCTTCGGCCGGGCCACGCCTGGCTGCAGCGGGTTATGCCCTCCACCATCAGCGCACGGCCCGTGCCGTTGCCACGAGCCTCCTTGGCGGTGACCACGCGCCCGATGGAAGGCTCGGGGTAGTTCACGCCCGGGTCCACCACGCGCAGGCTGGCCTGGAGCGCACCGGCCTCGTCATAGCCCAGCAGGTGGTGCGACTTTTTGTCGGCGCCATCGGGGTCCTGGTAGGGCCCCTGCTCCAGGATGAAGACCTTGCAGCGCAGAGCGAGCGTGTCGTGCAGCGCGTGCACGCCCAAGTCGTCGAAGCGGGCCCAGATCCAGCGGAGCGTCATCAGATCAGCTTCACCAGTTGCTTGCCGAAGTTCTTGCCCTTGAGCAGACCGAGGAAGGCCTCGGGCGCGGCGGCAATGCCCTGGGCAACCGTCTCGCGTGGGCGCAGCTTGCCGGTGCCCACCAGCGTGCCCAGCTCCTTAAGCGCCTCGGGCCAGACTTCCATGTGCTCGCTGACGATGAAGCCTTCGACCTTCATGCGGTTGATGAGCATGAGCGCGGGGTTGGCCATGGGCAGCGGCGCGCCATCGTAGCCGGCGATCATGCCGCACAGGGCAATGCGGCTGAAGGCGTTCATGCGCAGCATCACGGCGTCCATGATCCAGCCGCCCACGTTCTCGAAGTAGCCGTCGATACCGTTGGGGCAGGCTTCCTTCAAGGCCTTGGACATGGCCTTCACATCGCTGTGTTCCTTGTAGTCGATGCAGGCGTCAAAGCCCAGTTCTTCCACCGCATACCTGCACTTGTCGGCACCACCGGCAATGCCCACGGCGCGGCAGCCACGCGCCTTGGCCAGCGCGGCAAAGGCGCTGCCCACGGCGCCGGTGGCGGCGCTCACCACCACGGTGTCACCCTCCTTGGGGGCGATGATCTTGACCAGGCCGTACCAGGCCGTCACGCCGGGCATGCCCACGGCGCCCAGGTAGTGCGACAGCGGCACGTGCGTGGTGTCCACCTTGCGCAGCGCGCCCACGGCATTGCCGTCCACCACGCTGTATTCCTGCCAGCCACCCATGCCCACCACCTTGTCGCCCACGGCGTACTTGGGGTGCTTGCTCTCGGCCACCTCGCCCACGGTGCCACCGATCATGACCTCGCCCAGGCCTTGAGAGGCGGCGTAGCTCTTGCTCTCGTTCATGCGGCCGCGCATGTACGGATCCAGGCTCAGGAAGTGGTGGCGCACCAGCACCTGGCCGTCCTGCAGCGCAGGCGTGTCGGTGGCCACCAGCTTGAAGTTGCTGGCCACGGCTTCGCCCTGGGGACGGTTGTCGAGAACGATTTGTTGGTTGCGGGGCATGAGAGGCTCCTTCAGAATGTCTATCACTATGAATTCAATAGCTACTAGCGCTTATGGATAAAGCGCCAGAGGCCAATTTGATCTAAAAATTTTGCTCAATCGGTGGAAATCACCTTGAGCCCGTTGGCGCTGCGGCTGTCCAACGGCAGGCGCCGCACGTACTTGAATGTGCCGGTGGCATGGCAACACACCTTGCCCTGCGCGTCGACCACCGTGCCTTCGGTAAAAGCCATGGTGGCCGTGCGATGAATGAGCCGTCCCTTGGCCACCAGCGGCCCGCGCGCGGGCTGCATGAAGCTGGTCTTCATCTCGATGGTGACCACGCCCATGTCGGGCGTGTCGCTGCGCGCAGCCGTGGCCATGGTCACGTCCAGCAGCGTCATCGATGCGCCGCCATGGGTCACATCGAAGGAGTTCAGGTGCTCGGGCTTCGCCTCGTAATGCAGCTCGGACTCGCCGCCCTCCATCCGGTGCAGCGTGAAGCCAAGGTGGCTGACAAAGGGGATTTCGACACCAAAACTTTTCACGGCATGTCCTCAGAACACAGAACTCAAAAACTGGCGCGGCCCCGGCCAGGGCAGCCTAGCAAGGGCCGCCCCGCAGCGAGGGCTGCGTCCCCCTTCCCGGCAAAGCCGAGAGAAGGGGGAAGCCGCGAAGCGGCTCAGGGGGAAGTACCCTGCCTAACCTCCCGTAACGATGCTCACGCCGCCATCCACCGCCAGCCACTGGCCGGTGATGTGCTTGCCCGCATCGGACGCATACAGCGCGCACAGGCCCTTCAGGTCCTCGTCGTCGCCCAGGCGGCCCAGGGGCGCGTGGGCCGCCAGTGCTTCCTCACCCATGGCCTTCAGGGTGCCCACTGTCATCCGGCTCGGGAAGAAACCGGGGCAGATGGCGTTGACACGAATGTTGTACTGGCCCCATTCTGCCGCCAGCGCACGGGTGAAATTGATCACCGCGCCCTTGGAAGTGTTATAGGCAATGGTGTTCATGCCCTTGGGGTTGCCACCGAGGCCGGCAATGGACGCCACGTTGATGATGCTGCCGCTGCGGCGCGCGATCATGCTGTGCTTGGCGATGTGCTGAGACAGGATGAAGTAGCCACGCACGTTGAGGTTCATCACCTTGTCCCACGCGTCCACGGGGTGGTCTTCGGCGGGGGCCCCCCAGGCAGCGCCGGCATTGTTCACCAGGATGTCCACGTGGCCCAGTCGCTCCAGCGTTTCATCGGCCAGGCGGCGGATGTCTTCTTCCTTGGCGCAATCGGCGGCGATCCAGCGGGCATCGATACCCGCGGTCTGCAGCTCGGCCGTGGCCTCTTCCAAGTCGGACGCCTTGCGTGAACTGAGCAGGATCTTGGCGCCCGCCTCGCCCAGCGAATGGGCCAGTTGCAGCCCCAGGCCACGCGAGCCGCCGGTGACCAGCGCGGTTTTGCCAGTGAGGTCGAACAGTTGTTGGATGGTACGGGTCATGCTGAAAGTCTCCTTCGGTGTTGGATGGATCTATTGATGGGTGTTGGCCCCACGCGCCGATGATTGTGCGGCGCAATGCGGGCACTTTGTGTCGCGGTGGTGTCGGGCGTCCAGCTACGGGCCGGGGTCGGCGTGCAACCGGGCCCGCACCGCAATCAGCGCCACGCCCGCTGCAGCCAACGCCCCACCGACCACGATGAAGCTCCAGCCCAGGGCGTCGTTGGTGCGTGCCGTGGCAATGCCCAGGATCAGCGTGAGCAAGCCGCCGTAGATCAACACCCAGATGAGCTTGTGCAGGCGTTGCAGGGTTTGCTGCGCCGCCATCAAAACGCCTCTTCAGGGAAGGCCGCGCAGGTGGCATCGCGCGTGCTGACCACCTGCAGCCAGGCGCCGATTTTCGGCAGTTCGTAGTGAAAGAAAAACCGCATGCCGCCCATGCGCCCCACGCTCGCGGGCTGGGCCAGATTGGCATCCTGGGCCAGCGTGGCCAGGGCCACGTCCAGCCACACCCAGGCCAGCACCATGTGGCCAAAGGCCTGCATGTAGGGCACCGCATTGGCCAGCGCGTCAGCCGGTTGGCCTGTGGCCCAGGCCGCCTTGGTGGCGGCCCCCACCTGCTGCAGCGCGGCACCCAGTGCATTGGCATGCGCGGCCAGCGTGGGCACCTGGATCGCGCGCTCGATGGTGGCGTTGATGCGGCCGGCCAGCAGCTGCAGGCCGCGCCCGCCTTCCATGAGCACCTTGCGGCCCAGCAAGTCCATGGCCTGAATGCCATGCGTGCCTTCGTGGATCATGTTCAGGCGGTTGTCGCGCCAGTACTGCTCCACCGGAAAATCGCGCGTGTAGCCGTAGCCGCCATGGATCTGGATGGCCAGGCTGTTGGCCTCCAGGCACCACTCGCTGGGCCAGCTCTTGGCGATGGGGGTGAGCACTTCCAGCAGCAGGCGGGCTTCGTCGGCCGCCACGGCATCACCGGTATGTTGCTCATCCACGAGCTTGGCGCAGAAGAGATTGAGCGCCAGCGCCCCTTCACCATAGGACTTCTGGGCCAGCAGCATGCGCTTGACGTCGGCGTGTTCAATGATGCGCACCTGGGGCTGGGCGGCGTCCTTGACCACGGCAGCCGCACCCGCGCCTGCAGCGTCCTTGGGGCCCTGCACCGGACGCCCTTGCGGCCGGTTCTTGGCGTAGTCCAGGCTGGCATAGTAGCCCGCCAGCCCCAGCATGGTGGCCGCCATGCCGATGCCGATGCGCGCCTCGTTCATCATGTGGAACATGCAGTGCAGGCCCTTGCCGGGCTGCCCCACCAGGTAACCCACGGCCCCTGCACGCCCATCCACCGGGAACTTGCCTTCACCAAAGTTGAGCAGCGTGTTGGTGGTGCCACGCCAGCCCAGCTTGTGGTTCAGGCCCGCCAGCGCCACGTCGTTGCGCACGCCGGTGAGCTTGCCATCGGTGTCCACGAGCTTCTTGGGCACGATGAACAGCGAGATGCCCTTGGTGCCAGGCACCAGCTTACCGTCCGGCCCCGGGATCTTGGCCAGCACCAGGTGCACGATGTTTTCGGTGAGCTCGTGGTCGCCCGAGCTGATCCACATCTTGTTGCCCGTCAGGCGATACCGCGCGCCCAGCGGGTCGGCCTCAAAGCCGTCGCCATCGGGCACGGCGCGCGTGGCCACATCCGACAGCGAGGAACCCGCCTGAGGCTCGGACAGGCACATGGTGCCCGACCATCGGCCGTTGAATTCATTGAGTGCGAACACCTGCTTTTGCGACTCGGTGCCATGCACCATGAGCAGGTTGGCATTGCCCGAGGTGAGCAGATTCGAGCCGATGCTGATGGACGCCACTGCAAAGAAGCTGTTGGCGGCCGCCTCTACGGTGTAGGGCAGCTGCATGCCACCGACCTCATAGTCCTGCGCTGCGGACAGAAGGCCGGATTCGGCGTAGGCCTTGCGCGCCTCGTAGGTCGCCTGGGGCAGGATGACCTTTTCACCGTCGAAATGCGGCTCCTCGATGTCCACCGTTCGGTTGAAGGGAGCGTACTTCTCACGGGCGATGCGCTCACAGGTGTCGAGCACCGCATCGAAAGTTTCGCGCGAGTGGTCTGTAAAACGCGCACGGGCCGTGAGGGACTGGGCCTCGAGCCATTCATACAGCAGAAAGTCGAGCGTGGAACGCAGGGTCATCAGAAGGTCTCCTTGTGGCTGCGTGCATGCCCGATGTGCCCTCACCCGATGGGGTTCAGCGTGCAGGCAGCACGATGTTCTTGAAACACCAGAACTCCATGTCCGAATCGGGCTTGGGCTGGCAATTGGCTTCTCCGAGCTGCAGGCGCGTGGCGCGTGCAGGCAGTGGCGGGAATGTGATCTTGACGAGCTTGGTGCGGCCGGGCTTGACCACGTCCATCTTCACGTTGCAGAACGTCAGGCCTCCAATCGACTGTTGCTGCAGCACGGCGCCGCTGCCCAGGTCCTTGAGCGTGAACGCATCGGCCGATCCGGTGGGCTGTGCACAGGCCTCAATTGCCTCGTCGGAGGTGTTCTTGACCAGCAACGTTACCCGCGTCTGTTTGGCGTCCACCACGATGTCCTGCAGGACCACATCCGGGTCAGATTCCAGCGGCAGCTGAAGCTTGTAGGTCTGGCTCTGGGCGTGGGCACCACATGCGACGGCAAAGGCCGAGAGGGCGAAAAACTGGCGAAAGGAGGGAAGCAGACAACGCATGGAAGGTACCGGGTTCGGGATGGAGAAAAAGAGACAGCTTCAAGACCACCGGCAAACCGGTGGTCGCGGCGGATTCTGCCCGTGCCAACCGCACCAGCGGGTGCTTCACGCCCCGACAAAGCAACAATTTGTAGCGTGCCCCCGCATCCCCTCCCCGCATCCGTTGGCGTATCCATCCATCACATCAGGCTGCCGCATCGGCAGCATCGCTCTCCGTCTGAGCAGCACCCAGCGCGGCAATCGTGCCCTGCGCCACGGCGCAAAGCTTCTCCTGTCCGTCCTGGATCACCAGCACCTCACACCGGCATACCGCCTGGCGCTTGCCATGGTGCACCGCCTCAGCGCGGGCCAGCAGGCGCTCGCCCACGGCGGGCCGCAGGTAGTTGATCTTGAACTCGGAGGTGACCACCGGCACCTGCATCGCCGTGCCCCCGGCGTAGGTCAGCGCGTTGTCTGCCAGGTAGCTCACCACTCCGCCATGGGCAAAACCGTGCTGCTGGCGCAGCTGCGGGGTGATGGCTAGCGACAGCTCGCACCTTCCCGGCGCCAGCGCCACAAGTTCCGCGCCCAACAACACACTGAAGGGCTGGTTGGCAAGCACCTGCCGCCCCAGCGCCAGAAAAGCCTCGGGCGAGGCCGTCCTGGAATGCATGTCAGTGGGACGGTCTGCGGCCACGGGTTACAGCACTTCGAAGATGCCTGCAGCGCCCATGCCACCGCCAATACACATGGTCACGCACACGCGCTTCGCGCCACGGCGCTTGCCTTCGATAAGAGCGTGGCCCGTGAGGCGCTGGCCCGACACACCATAGGGGTGACCCACGGCGATGGCGCCACCATTGACGTTCAGGCGATCAGCGGGAATGCCCAGCTTGTCGCGGCAATACAGCACCTGCACGGCGAACGCTTCGTTCAACTCCCACAGGTCGATGTCGTTGACCGTGAGGCCCAGCTTCTTGAGCACCTTCGGAACGGCAAACACGGGGCCGATGCCCATTTCATCCGGCTCGCACCCTGCCACAGCGAAACCCAGGAAGCGGCCCAGCGGCTTGAGGCCCTTCTTGCTGGCGTACTCTTCGCTGGTCACCACGCAGGCGCCCGCGCCGTCGGAGAACTGGCTGGCGTTGCCCGCCGAGATCAAACCGCCAGGCAATGCCGAGCGCAAACCGCTGATGGCTTCCACCGTCGTACCTTCACGCGTGCCTTCGTCACGGCTTACGGTCACTTGCTTGGTGATCAGGCCCAGCGTCTTGTCGGCCACACCGGCTGTGACGGTGATGGGGGCGATTTCGGCGTCGAACAGACCGGCCGCTTGCGCAGCGCAGGCCTTCTGCTGGCTGGCTGCACCGTATTCGTCCATGGCTTCGCGACCGATGTTGTAGCGCTTGGCCACTTGCTCGGCGGTCTGCAGCATGCTCCAGTAGATCTCGGGCTTTTGCTTGGCCAGCGCCAGGTCCTGGATCATGTGCAGGTTCATCTCCTGCTGGACGCAGGAGATGCTTTCCACACCACCGGCCACATACACGTCGGCTTCGCCGGCGATGATGCGCTGCGCGGCCAATGCAATGGTCTGCAGGCCCGATGAGCAGAAACGGTTGACGGTGACACCGGAGGCTGTGATGGGCAGGCCAGCTTTCAGCGCGATCTGGCGGGCGATGTTGCTGCCGGTGGCGCCTTCGGGCGTGGCGCAGCCCATGATGACGTCGTCCACGTCAGCGCCATCAATGCCTGCGCGCAGCACAGCCTGCTGCACGGCATGGCCGCCCAGCGTGGCGCCATGCGTCATGTTGAAAGAACCCTTCCAGCTCTTGGCGAGCGGGGTGCGGGCGGTGGAAACAATCACTGCGGAGGTCATGGGGGAATCCTTTCAGGGGGTGGAACGCACCCGTGGCGGCCTGGGGCCTGCGCACGCGGTGCAGCTTCGCATCAATGTCAGTTGAACGCCTTGCCTTCGGCTGCAAGTTTGGCCAGCAGAGGAGCGGGCTTCCAGAACGTCGCATCGTCGTTGGGGTTCTTGGCAAAACGGTCCATGGCCTGCACCACGTTGAAAAGGCCCACTTCGCTGGCGTAGTGCATGGGGCCGCCACGGTGGATGGGGAAGCCATAACCCGTGAGGTACACCATGTCGATGTCGCCGGACTTGCTGGCAATGCCGTCTTCCAGGATGTGTGCGCCTTCGTTGACCAGGGCGAACACCAGGCGCTGCACGATTTCTTCGTCCGAAATCTTGCGGGGCGTGATGCCCAGTTCCTTGCGGTGATCTTCGATCATCTTGTTGACCAGGTCGCTAGGGATCGCATCGCGCTTGCCGGCTTGGTAGTCGTACCAGCCTGCGCCGGTCTTCTGGCCAAAGCGGCCCAGCTCACACAGCTTGTCGGCGGTCCGGCTGTACTTCATGTCGGCGCGTTCAACGGAACGGCGCTTGCGGATCGCCCAGCCAATATCGTTGCCGGCCAGATCGCCCATGCGGAACGGGCCCATGGCAAAACCGAATTTTTCTACAGCCTTGTCCACCTGCTGGGGCGTGCAGCCCTCGTCCAGCAGAAATCCTGCCTGGCGGCTGTACTGCTCGATCATGCGGTTGCCGATGAAGCCGTCGCACACGCCGGAGACCACCGAGGTCTTCTTGATCTTCTTGCCAATCGCCATCACGGTGGCGAGCACGTCCTTGGCGGTTTCTTTGCCGCGCACGACTTCGAGCAACTTCATCACGTTGGCAGGGCTGAAGAAGTGCATGCCCACCACGTCCTGCGGACGCTTGGTGAAGGCAGCGATCTTGTCCACGTCGAGCGTGGAAGTGTTGGACGCCAGGATGGCGCCGGGCTTGGCCACGGCATCCAGCTGCTTGAACACGGCTTCCTTGACGCCCATCTCCTCGAACACGGCCTCGATGATGAGATCGCAGTCCTTGAAGTCGTCGTAGCTCAGCGTGGTGGACAGCAGGGCCATGCGCTGCTCGTACTTGTCCTGCTTGAGCTTGCCCTTCTTGACCTGGGCTTCGTAGTTCTTCTTGATCGTGGCGATGCCGCGATCCAGGGCTTCCTGCTTCATTTCCAGGATCTTGACGGGGATGCCGGCGTTCAGGAAGTTCATGGAAATTCCGCCGCCCATGGTGCCTGCGCCAATCACGCCCACCAGCTTGATGTCGCGCTTGGGGGTGTCGGAGGCCACATCAGGGATCTTGCTTGCGGCACGCTCGGCCATGAACAGATGGCGCAAGGCACGCGATTCTGGCGTCCACATCAGGTTGATGAAAATCTCGCGCTCGACCAGCATGCCTTCGGCAAACTTCTTCTTGGTGGCAGCTTCGACCGCGTCCACGCACTTGGCGGGCGCCGGGAAGTTCTTGGCCATGCCCTTGACCATGTTGCGCGCGAACTGGAAGTAGGCATCGCCTTCGGGGTGCTTGCAAGGGAAGTTGCGGACCAGCGGCAACGGACGGGCATCGGCCACGCTTTGGGCAAAGGCCAGGGCTTCAGCCGCCAGCGACTCAGCCGATGCGGCCAGCTTGTCGAACAACTTCTGGCCGGGCACGCCGGCAATCATTTCGCTCTTGACGGGCTCGCCGCTCACGATGAGGTTGAGCGCAGCCTCCACACCAATCACGCGTGGCAGGCGCTGTGTACCACCCGCGCCAGGAATCAGGCCCAGCTTGACTTCAGGCAGTGCAATCGAGCAGCCAGGCGCCGCAATGCGGTAGTGGCAACCCAGGGCCAGTTCCAGCCCGCCACCCATGGCGACGCTGTGCATGGCGGCCACGACGGGCTTGGCCGAGTTTTCGATGGCGGCAATCACCGACAGCAGGTTGGGTTCTTGCAGGGACTTGTCCGTGCCGAACTCCTTGATGTCCGCACCGCCAGAGAAGGCGCCGCCAGCCCCGGTGATGATGATGGAGGTGACCGCTGGATCGGCATTGGCACGGCTGAGGCCGTCCACGATGCCTTGCCGGGTCGCCAACCCGAGTCCGTTGACAGGAGGGTTGGCCATGGTGATCACGGCAACGGAGCCGTGGACTTTGTATTCAGCGGTCATGCTGGTGTTCCTTGCGTGCTGGGAAAGTGAAAAAGAACGGTCGTGCGTTTTTATTGTAGAGATTTCAAACCCGTTTGGCGTGTCAATTTGTCCCGGGCGGGACAAGGGGGTTTCGGACATCCCCTGAGGAGCACATTCCGGCTGGCAAAAAAAGAGGCGCCACCGAAGACCGGGCACCTCTGTGGATCAAGGCGAGCGGCATGCCTTCCAACGCATCCGCCCTGCCCCGAATCTTTGAAACTGGCGCGCCCCAAGGCCAGGGCAGCTGCGCAAGGGCCGCCCCGCCGCGCTGGCTGCGTCCCCCTTCCCGAATCGCGCAGCGATTTGAGAGAAGGGGCTGAGTGCCGTCCAAACCTGCCTGCGCAGGCTTGGACGGCACAAAGGGCTGCCGCCTCTGGCGGCTGCACCGAGGCGCGCAGCGCCTCAGGGGAATCGCCCTTCTAGACTTCAAGCCACTCTTTACGGATGTAGTTGTCCGCCCGCAGGCTGTCGGGCGTGCCCTGAAAGACGATGGAGCCATGGCCCATCACCAGCGCGCGGTCCGAGATTTTCATGGCGATGGTCAGCTTCTGCTCGATCAACAGCACCGAGATGCCGCGCGCCTTGATGGTCTGCAGGTACTGTCCCACCAGTTCGACGATCTTGGGCGCGAGGCCCTCGGTGGGCTCGTCAATGATGATGAGGTCCGGATCGCCCATCAACGTGCGGCACAGCGTCAGCATCTGCTGCTCACCGCCCGACATCACGCCCGCCTCGGTGTGCTGGCGTTCCTTGAGGCGCGGGAACATCTCGTACATGTCATCGAACGACCAGCGGCTGCCCCTGCCATTGCCCTTCTGGCCCAGCAGCAGGTTCTGGTGCACGGTGAGATTGGGAAACACATCGCGGCTTTCAGGCACATAGCCCAGACCGAGGTGGGCAATCTCATAGGCCTTCTTGCCGTTAAGGTCCTGCCCCTTGAAGTTGAGTGTGCCCTCCCAGTCCACCAGGCCCATGATGGCCTTGGCGGTGGTGGAGCGGCCCGAGCCGTTGCGCCCCAGCAGTGCCACGATCTCGCCGGGTTGCACGTCAAAGGTCACGCCATGCAGCACATGGCTCTTGCCGTAGTAAGCGTGGAGGTTTTCGATTTTCAGCATATCAGTGTCCCGCCCCCTGCTCGTCCGCAACCACCGAGCCCAGATAGGCCTCCTGCACACGCTGGTTGGCGCGCACCTTGTCGGGTGTGTCAAAGGCGATCACCTCGCCATAGACCACCACGGCGATCTTGTCGGCCAGACCAAACACCACGCCCATGTCATGCTCCACCGTCAGCAGGGTGCGACCCTCGGTCACCTCCTTGATGAGGTGGATGAAGCGCGTGGTCTCGGTCTTGCTCATGCCGGCCGTGGGCTCGTCGAGCAGGATCACGTTGGCGCCACCGGCGATGGTGATGCCAATCTCCAGCGCACGCTGCTCGGCATACGTGAGGTTCATGGCCAGCGTGTCGCGTTTCTTGTCGAGCTTGATCATCTCCATGAGTTGCTTGGCGCGCTCGTTGGCATCGTGCAGGTTCGACAGGAAGCGCAGGAACGTGTACTTGTAGCCCATGCTCCAGAGCACGCCGCAGCGCAGGTTCTCGAACACCGAGAGCTTGGGAAAGATGTTCGTGATCTGGAAGCTGCGCGACAGCCCCTTGCGGTTGATCTCGTACGGCGCCAGCCCATTGATGCGCTGGCCGTTGAGGATCACATCCCCACTGGTGGGCGCAAACCGCCCGCTGATCAGGTTGAAGAGCGTGGACTTGCCCGCGCCATTGGGGCCGATGATGGCCACACGTTCGCCAGGGGCTACTGCCAGGTTCGCGCCACGGATGATTTCTGTCTTGCCAAAGCTCTTGCGCAGGTCGCGCAGTTCCAGAGCATAGGCATTGGTTGGGTTGTCAGCTGCCATGTTTACAGCGCCTCCCCACGCTTGATTTCATGTTCGATCTCTTCCTGGATCGTGCTCCACTGCCGCACAAACTGGCGGCGGCAGAGTTCAAAGAGCCCGAAGCCCGTGACCATCACGAAAATGGCACCAAACCAGCTCGTGAAGCCTGCGGCGTTGAGCGTGGCCCCCAGGAACGTGAGCTCTGGCCCCAGGGCTGCGTTGAGCTGGAGGTGGTAGGTCATCTCGATCATGCAGGCCGCACCCATCACGCCCACCAGCGCGGTACCGGCCAGCGCCAGGTACGAACTCCAGAGCTGGCGCAGCTTGCCGTACTTGGCCAGCCGGAGGTTCATCATGATCAGGCTGGCAATGCCGCCAGGGGCATACATCACCATGAACAGGAACACGAGGCCCAGGTACAGCAGCCAGGCCTTGGACAGCTCGGACAGCAGCACCGATGCCAGCACCAGCAACACCGCACCAATGATGGGACCGAAGAAGAACGTGGCTCCACCCAGGAAGGTGAACAGCAGATAGCCACCTGAGCGGATCACACTCAGGCTGTCGGCACCCGTGATGATCTCGAAGTTGATGGTGGCCAGCCCCCCGCCGATGCCCGCGAAGAAGCCTGCAATGATGAAGGCGAAGTAGCGCACCCGCTGCGTGTTGTAGCCGATGAATTCCACGCGCTCAGGGTTGTCCCGCACCGCGTTCAAAATGCGGCCCAGTGGCGTGCCGGTGAAGGCAAACATGGCGGCAGTGCAGACGAAGCAATAGGCCGCGATCAGGTAGTACACCTGCATGCCCGAGCCGAAGTTCAGGCCGAAGAAGGCCTTGCCATACACACGGTCGGTGGTGATACCGCCCTCCCCGCCAAAGAACTCAGGGAACATCAAGGCCATGGAGGCGACCAGTTCGCCGATGCCCAGCGTGATCATGGCGAAGGTGGTGCCCGACTTCTTGGTGGTGACAAAACCAAGCAGGATGGCAAAAAATGCGCCGGCCAAGCCACCCACCAGCGGGATGAGCACCAGAGGAATGTTGACGGTGCCCTTGGTCGCCATGTTCATCGCATGGATGGCAATGAACGAGCCCAGCCCGGTGTACACCGCATGGCCAAAGCTCAGCATGCCCCCTTGGCCCAGCAGCATGTTGTAGGACAGGCAGATGATGATGAGGTAGCCGATCTGCGAGAGCATGGTCAGCGCCAGGCTGCTGCGAAACAGCATGGGAGCGACGACAAGCATGACCGCGAACAGGGTCCAGATGATGAACCGCCCCACGTTCCAGGGCTTGAACCGGTAGTGCGACGTGGCGCTGGAAATGGCAGTGGTTGTTGTTGTGGAATTCATGGCATCAGTCCTCCCGCGTGCCCAGCAAGCCCTTGGGGCGGAAGATCAGGATCAGCACGAGGAACAGGTACGGCAAGATGGGAGCCACCTGGGAAATCGTGAGTTTGAGCAAGGGGTAGCCGAAGGTCTGGTCGGTCACCGCCACGCCCACGGCCTTGAAGACATGGATCAGCGAATAGTCCAGTGCCACGGCAAAGGTCTGGACCAGGCCGATCAGCAGCGATGCCAGGAAGGCCCCTGCCAGCGAGCCCATGCCCCCCACCACCACCACCACGAAGATGATGGAGCCCACAGAGGCGGCCATCGCAGGCTCTGTGATGTAGGTATTACCGCCGATCACACCCGCCAGCCCCGCGAGGGCTGCGCCACCGCCAAACACCAGCATGAACACACGCGGCACGTTATGGCCCAGCGCCTCCACCATCTCTGGGTATTTCAGCGCTGCCTGGATCACGAGACCAATGCGGGTGCGCGTCAGCAGCAACCACACCGACACCAGCATGACCAGCGCCACCAGCATCACAAAGGAGCGCGACTTGGGAAACTGTGTTCCATACAGAGAGAACAGCGGGCCTTGCAGTTGCTCCGGCAGGCCATAAGGCACCGTGGAGCGGCCCCACACCAGTTGCACCAGTTCAAGGATCAGGTAAGACAGGCCAAAGGTCACCAGCAGTTCCGGCACATGCCCGAATTTGTGCACCCGGCGCAAACAGTAGCGCTCAAACGCAGCCCCCAGCACAAATACGACGAGGGGCGCCAGCACCAGCGCTGGCCAGAAGCCCACCACCCCGGAGATGGTGAACGCAAAATAGGCACCCAGCATGTAGAAGCTGGTGTGTGCGAAGTTGAGCACGCCCATCATGCTGAAAATCAGCGTGAGGCCAGAGCTCAGCATGAACAGCAGGAGCCCGTAGCTCACTCCATTCAGCAGCGAGATCACGAAAAACTCAGGATTCATTGGAATTTTTCACTGCAGGGGTAAAAAAAAGGCCCGAGTGGTCGGGCCTCGAAGCGATTGCGCAGGGCTTACGCTTACGGGCGCTTCATCTGGCACGAGGTGGGCGTGCTCGCCACATAGGGCTCGTAGTACTTCACTGGCACAAAGGTGTAGCCGGTGTTCTCAGAGTCGATAGGGAACTTGCCGCCCGCCTTTTCCCACTTGGAGATGAAAAGGCCCTGCTGCAGCTGGTGGTCGGTCTTGCGCAT
Organism: Acidovorax sp. Root275; assembly: GCF_001428965.1. Lineage (NCBI taxonomy): Bacteria > Pseudomonadati > Pseudomonadota > Betaproteobacteria > Burkholderiales > Comamonadaceae > Acidovorax > Acidovorax sp. Root275. The sequence goes on from NZ_LMJH01000001.1 coordinate 1,611,896, forward strand.
CTCGACTTCGCCGTTGAAGCTCTTGAACTTCATGCCTTCAAACACTGCAGCCACCTTGACGGGGTCGGTGGACTTGGCCTTGACGAAACCCTCGGACAACATGGTGAAGGCGTGGTACACGGCACCGGTGTACATGTCGTCGTTGAACTTCTTCTTGTAGTCCACCACGATCTTGTTGATTTCGCCCGGCAAGTTGATGTGCGCATAGGCCACCATGTACACACGGCCTGCAGCCGCAGAGCCCATGGCGGTGGGGCTGCCAGTGACCGAGCCGTAGTAGGTGTAGAAATTGACGTTGTTCAAGCCCGCATCGTTGGCCGCCTTGATGAGCAGCGCCAGGTCGGAACCCCAGTTGCCGGTGATCACACTGTCGGCACCCGACTGCTTGATCTTGGCGATGTAGGGCGAGAAATCACGCACCTGGGCCAGAGGGTGCAGGTCGTCGCCGACGAACTGCACGTCAGGGCGCTTGCGCTGCATCATTTCCTTGGCGAACTTCGAGACCTGGTGGCCGTGCGAATAGTTCTGGTTGATCAGGTAGACCTTCTTGACCTCGGGCAGGTCCTTCATGTACGTGGTCAGCGCTTCCATCTTCATGGAGGTGTCGGCGTCCAGACGGAAGTGCCAGTAGCTGCACTTGCTGTTGGTCAGATCCGGGTCCACGGCAGCGTAGTTCAGGAACAGGACTTCCTTGCCGGGGTTGCGCGCGTTGTGCTTTTCCAGCGCATCCATGATGGCCAAGGCAGGGCCGGAGCCGTTGCCCTGCACCACATAGCGTGCTCCCTGGTCCATGGCCGAGCGCAACGCGCTGGTGGTCTCTTGCGGGCTCAGCTTGTTGTCGATGCCGATGATCTCGAATTTGACGCCGGCCGCATTCTTCTTGTTGAACTCTTCGGAGATGAACTGGAAGCTCTTGAGCTGGTTCGTTCCCACTGCCGCCATCAGGCCGGAGAGCGGGTCGAGCCAGGCGATCTTCACAGTCTCACCCTTTTGAGCGAATGCCCCGCCAGCGCTTGCCAGTATTACCGATGCCGCTACAGCCTTAATAGCAAATTTCATGGTCTTGTCTCCTTGTAAATCAACACAACGCAGCGTACCGCGTTGCAACAAAGCGATGCTCAGGGATTGCCCCTACCAGCGTCGCACACGTGACTGGACTCGGTGTCACCCCCTGTGGCGCTGCGCGCCTTCCCCTCTCTCGCTGCGCGGGAGGGGACCGCACCCGGTGGCCCGGCAAAGCCGGCTCCACGGGTGCACTGGCCTGGTCTGCGCCAGATTCGGTGGCCACGACGATGGCTATGCATTGAGGCCACCGCCGTCATGCTTTCAGAGGCCCGGAAGCTTGTAATCCTTCAATTGCTCGCGCAGTTTGGTCTTGAGCATCTTGCCGGTCGCCCCCAGCGGAATCGCATCGACGAACACCACGTCATCGGGGATCTGCCACTTGGCGGTTTTCCCCTCGTAGAAGGCCAGCAGCGCTTCGCGCGTGACCTCGGTGCCGGGCCGCTTGACCACGGCCACGATGGGGCGTTCGTCCCACTTGGGGTGCGGCATGCCCACGCAGGCGGCCATGGCGATCGCCGGGTGCGCCATCGCGATGTTCTCGATGTCGATGGAGCTGATCCACTCGCCGCCGGACTTGATCACGTCCTTGCTGCGGTCGGTGATCTGCATGAAACCATCGGCGTCGATGGTGGCCACGTCACCCGTGGGGAACCAGCCCCGGCCCTGCGCGTCCTTGACGAGCGGGTGACCGCCCTCGCCCTTGAAGTAGCTGTCCACGATCCACGGGCCTTTGACCAGCAGGTCGCCGTAGGTCTTGCCATCCCACGGCAGCTCGCCGCCGTCGCCGCCCACGATCTTCATGTCCACGCCGTAGATCGCGCGGCCCTGCTTTTGCAGGACCTTCATTTGCTCGTCCTTGCTCAGCGCCAGGTGCTTGTTCTTCAGGGTGCACAGCGTGCCCAGCGGGCTCATCTCGGTCATGCCCCAGGCGTGTAGCACCTCCACGCCGTAGTCTTCCTTGAAGGCATGGATCATGGCGGGTGGGCAGGCCGAACCGCCGATGACGGTGCGCCTGAGTGTCGAGAACTTCAAGCCCGCAGGCTTCATGTGGCCCAGCATCATCTGCCACACGGTGGGCACGCCAGCGGCGTAGGTCACCTTCTCGGACTCGATCAGTTCGTAGATCGACTTGCCGTCCATGGCCGGGCCGGGGAACACCAGCTTGCAGCCGGTGAGTGCCGCCGAATACGGAATGCCCCAGGCGTTGACGTGGAACATGGGCACCACGGGCAGCACCGAGTCGCGCGCCGACAGGCACATCACATCGGGCAGCGCCGCGGCGTAGGCATGCAGCGTGGTGGAGCGGTGGCTGTACAGCGCAGCCTTGGGGTTGCCCGTGGTGCCACTGGTGTAGCACATGCTCGACGCCGAGTTCTCGTCGAATTCGGGCCAGGCGTAGTCGGGCGACTGCGCACCAATCCAGGCTTCGTAGCTGGTGAGGCCAGGGATACCGGAATCCGCAGGCAGCTTGTCGGCGTCGCACAGCGCCACCCACTTCTTCACCGTGGGGCACCTGGCATGCACGGCCTGCACCAGCGGCAGGAAGGTCAGGTCAAAACACAGCACCTGGTCTTCGGCGTGGTTCATGATCCAGGCGATCTGGTCGGGGTGCAGACGCGGATTGACGGTGTGCAGCACTCGGCCCGAGCCGGAGACGCCGAAGTACATCTCCATGTGGCGGTAGCCGTTCCAGGCCAGCGTGGCCACGCGGTCGCTGAACTGGAGCTTGAGCTCATCCAGTGCATTGGCCAGCCGGCGCGCCCGCGTACCCAGGTCGCGGTAGGTGTAGCGGTGGATGTCGCCCTCGACCCGGCGCGAGACGATTTCAGCGTCGCCATGGTGGCGCTCGGCGAACTCGATCAGCGACGAAATCAAGAGCGGTTGGCTCTGCATCAGACCCAGCATGGGTGCTCCTTGGATGTTGTGGTGAATGGAAAGATCATCGTAGCGCGGCACAGGCCTTCGGGGGTGTCACGCCGGTGGTGAAAACCCGCATCCTGCAACGTGCGCTCCGTCAATGCGAGGGCAGTGTGCGCCGCAGGCGCGGGCTTGCCAACACCTGTCGTCCCGTTGACAAACGCACAGGGATTACCCTGCATGGCGTGCGGAGCAAGGACAATGCGGCGCATGCTCTGCTTTGCGCCCACCGCCCAGCGATTCATCGAAGCCCAGCCCTGGTTCGCCAGCGTGCCCGCGGCCCTGCAGGAGCGGCTGCGGGGGGAGGTGCTCTCCACCCAGGGCGACAAGGGCGCCGTGATGATGCCCGCCGGCAGCCCCGTGCAGGGCTGGCATGCCGTGCTGTCAGGCCTGGTGATGCTGCAAAGCCCGGCCAGCAAGGGCCGGTCGTCGGCCTTCATCGGCGTGCCCGACGGCGAATGGTTTGGCGAGGGCTCGGCCATGAAGCCCGAGCCGCGCAAGTACAACGTGGTCGCGCTGCGGCCCACCACCTTGCTGTGCCTGCCGCTGCCGCTGTTTGATGTGCTGCGCGAGACGCACTTGGCGTTCAACCAGTTTCTGGTGCTACATCTCAACATGCGCCTGGGCCAGGCCATGACGATCATCGAGGCCGGGCGCACACAATCCCCCGAGCACCGTGTGGCGCTGTACCTGAGCCGCCTGTTCTGGCGCAGCACACGGCGGTTGAATCTCACGCAGGACGAGCTGGGCCAATTGGTGGGTCTGTCACGCCAGACGGTGAACAAGGTGTTGCGCGTGCTGGAAGACAGGGGCATCGTTTCGCTGGACTTCGGGCGTGTAGCCATCGTGGACGACGAGGCGTTGAACGCGTACCTCGCCGCCACGGCGGCACGCTGACACTCTGCAGATTGCACAGGCACGTTCACCAACACCCGCCTCACTGCACGCTCAGGCGCACGGCCTTCTGGTCTGCGTCGAATACAAGCCGGCTGGGCCACGGTGTCCAGCTTTGGTTGACCGTTGCGTTGTTCGGGTTGCCCGTGTGCACAAAGGCCCGCACGCTGTCCATCATGGCGCGCGATAGCGCCAGGCGGCCGGGCTGATTGGCCGTGCTGTTGGTGGCCTTGGCAAAGACCGAAGGCCCGAAATTGCCAAACACGAACGGCAGGTCAAACGCATGCGCTGCACCGTACACATCGTTCCAGGGTGCGGGTTGCTGAGCCCAGTTGAACTGGTAGCTCCATACCGTGGATTGCTGGCTGCGCAGGGTATTGAGCAGGCTGTCGCGGCTCGGGTCGATGAACACGCTGCCCAGCAACCGGGTGCGCGCGTTGTAGCCCGTGCTGGGCGCCGTGACCGGCAGGTAGGAGGCATCCAGGATGTCGCCGGCCGTGAGGGTAGTGGGCGCATCGGGGTTGAAGTTCTGCATCATCACAAAACGCTCGGCATCGGAGATTTTCATGCCCGGCTTTCCGCCCAGCAGTGCCAGGAACGGCGCAAACAGCTTGCCCTCCTCGGCCGTATATCCGGACAGCACGGGTACCTTGTGATAGCGGCCCGCACCGATTTCTGCAATCGGGTCTGCGGGCACCACCACACCGTCGGGGATGGGGCCGGAGCCCGTGAGCCCGTTTTTGAGCACCGCCTGCAGAACCACCCGTGCATCCTTGCCGCGCAGGTAGCTGGCCGCCTGCGCGGCAGGCCAGCCCGCCACCAATGCCTGGGCAGCGGGCAAGGCAGGCGCCAGGCCGTCGGCCAGCGCCAGGTGCGCCAGCAGCATGCCGGACTGGGTGGCATACCGCGATGCCGGGTTGAGCGTGGGAATCGAACCCGGCGGCAAGTTGGTCGCCAGCGAAATGCCGCCGCTCACCGGCAAGAGCTTGTGAAACAGTCCTGCGGCCTGAGGCGCCACCAGCAGCGCCAGCGCATTGATGGCGCCAGCGGACTGCCCCATCAGCGTGACATTGCCCACATTACCGCCAAAGCTGGCGATGTTGTTCTGGATGAAGCGAAGTGCCTGCACGTTGTCGAGCAGCGCGTAGTTGCCGGTGTAGGGCTGCGTGCCGGTGTGCAGTGGTGGCATCTGGAAGTAGCCCAGGACATCGAGCCGGTAGTTGGCCGTCACCACCACCGCGTTGGCAGAGCGCGCCAACGCTGCACCGTCGTAGACCGGGTCGGCCGTGTAGCCCGAGATGGCACTGCCGCCATGCAGAAACAGGAGTACCGGAAGGTTGTCCTGTGCTGTGGCAGGGCGCCAGATGTTGAGGGTCAGGCAGTCCTCGCTGCCCACCGGCGTGCCCAGGGTCTCGCCGATGGTGTTGTCAAAACGGTTGTTGGCACCGGGGCCGTAGATGCGCCCCATTTGCAGGCAGGCACTGCCAAAACGCGTGGCGTCGCGCTGGCCGGACCAGGCGGCAGGGGCCACGGGCGGCTGCCAGCGCAGCTCCCCCACAGGCGGTTTGGCGAACGGAATCCCCTTCCACGCGTAGGTGCCGGTCACCGCGCTGTCGTCCACGCCGCGCAAGGTGCCGTACGCGGTCTCGCGCACTTCGGGCGACGAACCCGCGCCACCGCCGCAGCCCGCCATCGCCGCCACGGAAAACACTGCTCCCAACCATTGCAAACGCCAGCGCGAATCGACCATGTCTTGTCTCCTTGGGGGTTTTCAGGAATGGGTCGAACCTCTGTCTGGAGTCACACTACCGCCAGGGCTCAACCTCGAAAGCGATTGTGTGAACTGGGTGGCCTTTGGCTACTATCGCAACCTTGCCAAAACACTGACTTCAGACCACCACCCCGCGTAAACCCTGAATCGAATGGCCACCCCATGACACCCCGCACTAGCTCTGCCGCCTGGGTACGCGGAATCACCGACATGATGTCTGCGGAAGGCTTGCCCGCTGCCGAGTTGTGTGCTGAAGCGGGCATCGATCTGGCGGCGCTCCAGCTGCCGCAAACCCGCGTGGACGTAGACAAGATAAGCCGGCTGTGGGAGCTGGCGGTAGCGCGCTCGGGCAAGGTGGCGCTGGGGCTGTGCCCGAAACTCACCGCCCGCTATGGCAATGTGGACGTGGTGGGCTATGCGCTGGCATCGGGCACCAATCTGCTGACCGGTTTTCAGCACCTCACGCGCCACATGGCGGTGATCTCGGACTGCACCACTTTCACGCTGGAGCGCGATGCACGCGGGTACTGGATCTCCATCGCCCATATCGGCGCCACCCGCCCCATTCCGCGACAACGTGTCGAATACGCCCTGCTCACGCTGTTCACGCTGTGCTGCTGGCTCACGCGCCGCGAGCTCCGGCCTCTGGCGGTGGAGCTGGTCACGCCGCAGCCCGCCACCACCAACGAGGCGCCCTACCACGTGGCGTTTGGCATGTTGCCCCGCTTCGGGCAGGCAGCCAACCGGTTTCTGCTGGCCGAGGCCGACCTGCTCGCCGATATCCCCACCCACAACCCCAGCCTGTGGGCCCTGCACGAGCGGCTGGTAGAGACCGAGCTGGACCAACTGGGCCAGTCTCTGATCAGCACCCGTGTGCGCACCGAGGTAGCCCGCATCCTGCATCGGGGCGAACCCCGCCGCGAGGACGTGGCCGCGCGCCTGCACCTGACCGACCGCACGCTGCAGCGGCGCCTGCAGGCCGAATCCGTGAGCTACCAGCAGTTGCTCGACGACACCCGCTGCGAACTGGCACGCCAGTACCTCAGCGATGAGCGCCGCAGCCTGGCCGAGGTGGCGGACCTGCTGGGCTTTGCCGACCAGAGCAATCTGTTTCGGGCTTGCAAGCGCTGGTTTGGCCTGCCACCGGGCCAGTACCGCGCGCAGGTATTGCACCCGGAGGCCGAAGGCCAAGGCTCTACCCAGGCCGCATAGGCCGCGCCGCGCCGCGCTTCAAGGCCCTGCAAGCGCCGGGGCATCCCTGGTGCGAGACAATCGGCCCATGAACCTGCCCGCCGAAAGCGAGACCCCCACCGCCGACCTCGGCCTGGCCTGGAACCACGGATTCGCAGCCTTGGGGCCAGACTTTTTCACCGAACTGCGCCCCACCCCGCTGCCCGCCCCCCACTGGGTGGGCACCAGCACCGCCGTCGCGCAGCTGATCGGCCTGGACACAGACTGGCTGCAGCGCGACGAAGCCCTGCAAGCCTTCACGGGCAACACGCTGCTTGCTGGCTCGCGGCCCCTGGCCAGCGTCTACAGCGGCCACCAATTCGGCGTGTGGGCCGGCCAACTGGGCGACGGCCGCGCCATCTTGCTGGGAGAGACGGAAAAGGGCCTGGAAATCCAGCTCAAAGGTGCCGGTCGCACCCCCTACTCCCGCATGGGTGACGGGCGGGCCGTGCTGCGCTCCAGCATCCGCGAATTCCTGTGCAGCGAGGCCATGCATGGCCTGGGCATTCCGACCTCGCGCGCGCTGTGCATCACCGGTTCGCCCGCGCCCGTGCGCCGCGAAGAGGTCGAGACAGCATCCGTGGTGACGCGGGTGGCCCCCAGCTTTGTGCGTTTTGGCCATTTCGAGCACTTTGCGGCCAACGATCTGCAACCGCAGCTCAAGACCCTGGCCGACTACGTCATCGACCGCTACTACCCTGAATGCCGGGACAACCACAACTTCGGAGGCAATGCGTATGCCGCGCTGCTGCAGGCTGTGAGCGAGCGCACGGCACGCCTCATGGCCCAGTGGCAGGCCGTGGGTTTTTGCCACGGGGTGATGAACACCGACAACATGAGCATCCTGGGCCTGACCATCGACTACGGCCCTTTCCAGTTTCTCGATGCCTTCGTGCCCGGCCACGTGTGCAACCACAGCGACAACCAGGGTCGCTATGCCTACAACCGCCAGCCCAACGTGGCGTACTGGAACCTGTTCTGCCTGGCGCAGGCCCTGCTGCCACTGATCGGCGACCAGGAACTGGCAAAGGGGGCCCTGGAGTCCTACAAGACCGTGTTCCCAGAAGCGTTCATGGCCCGCATGCGCGCCAAACTCGGTCTTGCGAGCGCCCGTGAAGGCGATGGCGAGCTGATTGACGGCATCTTGATGCTGCTGGCCCAGAACGGGGTGGACTACACGATCTTCTGGCGCCGCTTGTCGCATGCGGTGCAACAGGACGATTTTGAGCCGGCGCGCGACCTGTTCGCCGACCGTACCGCCTTTGACAACTGGTTGCTATCATATTCAGAGCTATTGGCGCTTGATAATAAAGCGCTATCGGCTAATTTGATGCTAAAAACCAATCCCAAGTTCGTTTTGCGCAACCACCTGGGCGAGCAGGCCATACGTGCCGCGAAACTTGGCGACTTCAGCGAACTCCAAACCCTGCAGCGGCTGCTGGAGCACCCCTTCGACGAGCACCCCGGGCACGACGCCTACGCAGCCTTCCCGCCCGACTGGGCCTCTTCCATCGAGATCAGCTGTTCATCATGACCTACCCCGTCCAGAAATCCGATGCCGAATGGCAAGCCATCCTCAAGGACAAGGGCGCGGAGCCCGTCGCCCTGCAGGTGACGCGCCATGCCGCCACCGAGCGCCCTTTTACCGGCAAATACGAAGCCCACTGGGCCGATGGCAGCTATCACTGCATCTGCTGTGGTGCGAAATTGTTCGATTCCGTGACCAAGTTCGACGCCGGCTGTGGCTGGCCCAGCTTCGCAGAAGCGATCCCAGGCGCCATCACCGAGATCGTGGACCGCAGCCATGGCATGGTCCGCACAGAGACGGTGTGTGCACAATGCGGGGCCCACCTGGGCCACGTCTTTGAAGATGGCCCCACCCCCACCGGCCTGCGCTACTGCATGAACTCGGCCTCGCTGGATTTCGAATCCGGCAAGGACTGAGCCCCGAGACCTGCCCTTGACTCCATGAAAATTCTGATCGACTTCTTCCCCATCCTGCTGTTCTTCGGGGCCTACAAGTTCTACGGCATCTATGTCGGCACGGCCGTGCTCATGGGCGCCACCGTCGCGCAGATGGCGCTGATCTACGCCATCGACCGGCGCCTGCAGACCATGCACAAGGTCACCCTGGTGCTGATCCTGCTGTTCGGCACGCTCACGCTGGTGCTGCAGGACGATCGCTTCATCAAGTGGAAGCCCACGGTGCTGTACGGTGCCATGTCCATCGCCCTCGCAGTGGCGGTGTGGGGCATGAAGAAGAACTTCCTCAAGATGCTGCTCGGCAGCCAGCTGACCCTGCCGGAGGGCGTGTGGCACCGCCTGAACGTCGCCTGGATCGTGTACTGCGCTTTCATGTCGGCCATCAACGCCTACGTGGTCGTCAATTTCAGCACCGAAGCCTGGGTGGATTTCAAGCTCTGGGGCTACGCCTTCCCGCTGGTCTTCCTGGTCGGCCAGGGCATCTATGTGGCGCCCCACATCAAGGGCGACGAAGGCGACGAGCCTGCCGCCTGAAGGACCACCTGCCATGACCACCCTCGCTCAGCAAATGCACCAGACCTTGGCGGACCGGCTTACGCCCACAGCGTTGGAAGTGCTTGACGAAAGCGCCGCCCATGCAGGGCACGCCGGGGCCAACGGCACCGGTTTTGGCACCCATTTCCGGGTCCGCATTTCGTCACCTTTGTTTACAGGCAAGCCCCGCGTCGCACAGCACCGCCTTGTGTATGATGCGCTGCAAGAATTTATTGACCAAGGCGTTCACGCCCTCGCCATTGAAGTTCTCTGAACCGGCCCCCATGTCCTTTGTTGCCGGAACTCAGCTGGCAAACAACCTCTCATTTTTTGGATTCCGCATGAAGAAACAGCTCCTGTCCGGCCTCGTAGCCGCTGCCGTGCTGGGCACGTTGGCCCTGCCCGTTTCCGCCCAAAACGTTGCCATCGTCAACGGCAAGGCCGTGCCAAAAGAGCGCGTTGAAGCGCTCAAGCAGCAAGTGGAACGCTCGGGCCGCCCCGTGACGCCTGACATCGAAGGCCAGATCAAGGACGAAGTCATCACCCGCGAAATCTTCATGCAGGAAGCGCAAAAGCGCGGCCTGGAAGGCTCGGCAGACTACAAGGCGCAAATGGATCTGGCCCGCCAGACCATCCTGATCCGCGAACTGTTCGCCGACTACCAGAAGAACAACCCCGTGACCGACGCCGAGATCAAGGCCGAGTACGACAAGTTCGTGGCAGCCAACGGCGGCAAGGAATACAAGGCCAGCCACATCCTGGTGGAAAAGGAAGCGGATGCCAAGGCCATCATCGCCTCCATCAAGAAGGGCGCCAAGTTTGAAGACATCGCCAAGAAGCAATCCAAGGACCCAGGTTCTGGCGCCAAGGGTGGCGATCTCGATTGGGCCAACCCCTCCAGCTATGTGAGCGAGTTCACGACAGCCCTGGTGAAGCTCGAGAAGGGCAAGATGACCGACGCTCCGGTGAAGAGCCAGTTCGGCTGGCACGTCATCCGCCTGGACGATGTGCGCCAGGCAGAACTGCCCAAGCTGGAAGAAGTGAAGCCCCAGGTGGCCCAACAGCTGCAACAGCAAAAACTGGCCAAGTTCCAGGAAGACCTGCGTGCAAAGGCCAAGGTCGAATAACTAGCGAACCCGCATCCGCCCCGGCGATGCACCCAAAAAAACGCGGCCCAGGCCGCGTTTTTTTATGGACGGATGCAAAGCGCCCCACGCCACAACAGCTGACCCTGGCAGCGAAATCAGTGGGCGCAGGCCCAACAACGATCTGACTAACCCTTCGACACCCAAGCCACCGCTGTGAGCACCCCGATCATCACCGGCTGATGGAGCATGTAGTAGCTCAGGCTCCATCGCCCCAGTAGAGCCAGGGGCCGCAGGCCGCGCGGAAGCGGCCATTGCACCCACCGCTCCCGCCCCGCGGCCATGGCCCATTGGCCGGCAGCCAGCCCCCACCACAACACGCCCAGCCAGGGCAGCACCGGCACGTAGTCTTCGGTAAAAGGCTTGCGCGATACCAGGCCCAGCCAGTTGAGGGCGCGCCCATTGAACCAGGGCGCAGCCTCCGCCCAGGCGCCCGCCAGAAGCTGATGCGCCACCGGTGGAAGCGCCACCGCCACCAGCCCTGCCAGCCACAACCACCGCCCCCAGCCAGCCGTACACCGGGCGATGAGCAACATCACGGCCATGCCATGCAGCACGCCAAAATGGATAAAGCTGTGGGGAAACATCACGAACGACCCCGCGGACACCAGCAACGCGCAGCCAGCGATCTGCAACCACCGCCGACCAAACCGTGGCCACCCCTGTCCTTGGTGCAGTGCAATGGCCTGCCCCAGTCCCGCGCAAAACAGGAACAGGCTCACGATGACCGTGCGCTGCGAGATCCAGAACGGATCCACACGGAAATTCTGTGGCCAGAAACCCAGATGGCTGAGGTCGAAGCAGAAGTGAAAGACTGTCATCCACACCATCGCCAGGCCGCGCAGGGCATCCACGCTGTCATAGCGCCGCAGTGGCGCGGGCGAGGCGAACGGTACAGACGGCAAGGGAAGCGCACGGTTCATGGCAATACCAGCGGAAGGTGTCAGCGCGGGCATTGGCCCGCCATCCAGACCCGATGGTACGGAAATCCAGCTCCGTCTCGCCACGCAGGTCGAACCTCAAATCCCCACAGAGGGAAAGAAGAAGAGGCAAGAAAAAAGGCCTTGCAGCATATGCTGCAAGGCCTTCAAACATTGGTCGGAGCGGCGGGATTCGAACTCGCGACCCTCTGCTCCCAAAGCAGATGCGCTACCAGGCTGCGCTACGCTCCGACAGCTCGTATTCTAACCCGACAATTTCCCTGTTTTTGGCTCCACACACGCTTTTTATGTTTTTTTCACAAAGCGATTTGCGAAGCCCAGAACCAGGAAAGCACCACCTCAGGGGGAAACAGTGCGCGAATGAAAGAACACAAGAAACAGTTGGACCCAAGAGCCGGAACAAGCACGAGCCAGTCCGGAAATCCCTCAGGCCCGAAGATCAGCGGTTGCCCGAGGGGCCTGGGCCGCGACCGGCCAGATGGCGGAAGGTGATGCGTCCTTTGGACAAGTCATAGGGCGACATTTCCAGCGACACCTTGTCACCCGCCAGAATGCGGATGTGATGCTTGCGCATCTTGCCGCCGGTGTAGGCGATCAGTTGGTGACCGTTGTCCAGCGTCACGCGAAAGCGTGAGTCAGGCAAGACTTCCGTCACGGAGCCTTGCATTTCAATGAGTTCTTCTTTGGCCATGTTCTATCTTTTCAAAACAAATATTCTGTGATCGGCGCCTGACGCTTTTGCATCCACCACGGCAGCTACGGCGCGGTCGGTGCTCGACACACGGTGCATTGCGGGCGGTGGGAGTCGCTGCACCCGGGGCGCAGATCAGGCAGAGGGCCGGGGGAGACGGCTTCACAATGGACAGGCATAAGCACTGTGCAAAGCCTGTCGATTGTACCGCGATGTACCCGGTCTTGCCTATGGGATGGCGGCGGCGTCCGACGGCGGGCGCCCTTGCACCAAAGCAGCACCCGCAGAATCGCGCTCGTCACGCCCTTGAACGGCTGCGGCCAAGGTCCGCACGAGGTCTGTCTGAGTGATCACCCCCACCAGACGGTCCTCGCCGTCCACGATGGGGATATGGTGGTGTCCACCTTGAGAAAACAGGGGCACGAGATCCATGGCGTGCTGCGCCATGCGGGCCACCTGGACTGGATGCGACATGATTTCACCCACCGCCTGGGGCTGGCCAGCGCGCCCCATGACCAGTGTGCGCAAGCGCTGCCCCAGACCTTCATGCATATCCAGGTTGGCCAGCCGCATGAAATCCGCCACCGTCACAATGCCAACCACCAAGCGTTGAGCATCCACCACAGGCAGTGCCTTGATCTGCTGGGCCCGCATGAGCGCCCAAGCATCTTTGAGAGAAACCCCGGCCTCCACCGCAAACGGCGGCTTGGACATGATGTCCGAGCAGCGCACGTCCCCCAGCGTCCTCTGAAAGGCGGCACGACCTGCGAGATGCAACAGCCCCTCCAGATCGGCACGGCTCACGTCCAGCACCTGGTTGTAGTGTGCGAGCGCTGCATCCACGTCCGAGGCGGTAAAAGCTCCCTGGACGACGTCGGTTCTGGCGGCCACACGTTGTGGATGGGGGTACCGGCGCCCCGTCAGGCCGTTGTAAACCATGGCGGCGACCAAAAGAACGACCACATTGAACAGGATGGGAAACGCTGCAAGGTGCCAGCCATCGCCCGCCGTCAGCACCACATACAGCGCCATTGCCCCTCCCGGTGGGTGCAGGCAGCGCAAGGGCACCATCAGCGCAATGGCCAGCCCCACAGCCACCGCCCCTGCAAGCGCCGGATCAGGAATGATGGCGGAGCAGACGGCGCCCACCAGCGCCGACAAGGTACTCCCCCCTAGCACCGGCCAAGGCTGGGCCAGTGGACTAGACGGCATGCCAAATACCAGCACCGCACTGGCACCCAGCGATGCCACCATCCAGGGACCCGAGTCACTCCCCCCAGCCCACCAACGGCTGAGCAATGCGGTCAGCAACACACCGGTCACCGCACCTACGATGAAACGCAGCCTTTCGCGACCATCAATACCCAGTGGTGCCGGCCAAAAATGACGCAACCATCGGGCTAGGCGCACGCGCACGGACGGGGAAGACGACGGAGTCGATGAGGAAGAGGACGATGAAAGAGGCATGAGGCAACGGGCCATGGCGGCCCGCCAGCTCTGGAACAGGGCGATACGCAGACTCCCCGGGGGCACCACAGGCCTCCAGTGTCACCCAAGCCACCATTTTTCCTGGAGCAACATCTCCTATTCCCCCAATAAAACCCTCTGCTCGGATGGCATTCGCTGTCCCGTCAAGGTGCGGTCTATGCTCGAAACTACTTATATCGAAGGCTTAAATAGCCTCCCACAGCCAAAAATGCATGATCTATACTGCACAAAAATGCAAAAAATGCACTTTAATTCATAAAACACTCATCCATGCACACGCTTTTGCAAAACCCGCCGCCGAAGCTTCGCACCCGCCCGGTTGCGTCTGAGCCGGTCTTCGCAGACCCGCCTGCACACCAGGTCGCGGTTGCAGCCTTGAACCAGCGCTCAACGCAGGGGCTCCGTTCCTTGCGGTACGGGTAACCCATAGGTATTCACCACCGAATGCTTGCAGTAAATTACTTTAAGCCTAAACAAAGGAGACAAGCCCAATGACCACCCGCCGCCTCGTCATCAGCCGCAGCGCCGCCCTTGTGGGCGCCGCATCCACAGGGCTGTTGCTGCCCTCCATCGTGCGTGCGCAAAGCGGCAAGGTGCGCGTGGGCTTCATGCTGCCCTACACCGGCACCTTTGCCCAACTGGGCGTAGCCATCGAGAACGGCGTACGCCTGGCCATCGACCAGCAGGGTGGAAAACTCGGGGGACGCGAGATCGAGTGGTTCAAGGTGGATGACGAATCCGAGCCCAGCAAGGGGGTCGAGAACGCCAGCAAGCTGGTGCAGCGCGACAAGGTGGATGTGCTGATTGGCACCGTACATTCGGGCGTGCAGATGGGCATCCAGAAGGTGGCGCGCGACACCGGCGTGCTCAATCTGATTCCCAACGCCGGCGTGCATGCCGCCACGCGCGCACTGTGTGCCCCCAACGTGTTCCGCACCTCGTTCAGCAATTCCCAGCCCACGCTGGCCCTGGGCAAGGCCATGGTCGAAAAGGGCCACAAGAAGGCGGTGTGGATCACCTGGAAATACGCAGCAGGGGACGAGGCCTTCGAAGGCTTCAAGCAAAGCTACACCGCAGCGGGCGGTACCATCGTGAAGGAACTGGGCCTGCCCTTCCCCAACGTGGAGTTCCAGGCGCTGCTGACCGAAATTGCCGCCCTCAAGCCTGACGCCGTCGCCTGCTTCTTTGCGGGCGGGGGGGCTGCCAAATTCATCCGCGACTATGCAGCCGCAGGCCTCAAGGACAAGATTCCGCTGTATGGCTCGGGCTTCCTCACCGAAGGCGTGCTGGACGCTGCAGGCCCCGCAGCCGACGGGATCATCACGACGATGCACTACAGCGACTCGCTCGACACGCCACGCAACAAGCAGTTCCGCCTCGAGTACGCCAAGGCTTTCCGCAGCCAGCCCGATGTCTATGCGGTGCAAGGCTACGACACGGGCCTGCTGCTGGTGCAAGGGGCCAACGCCGTCAAGGGCGACCTGTCCGCCAAGCCCGCCATCATCAAGGCCATGGAGAGCGCCACCATCGACAGCCCACGCGGCAAGTGGACCATGAGCAAGGCCCACAACCCCGTGCAGGACATCTACCTGCGCCGTGTAGAAAACAAGGAAAACAAGGTGATCGGCATTGCCGCCAAGGCCCTGGCCGACAGCGGTGCCGGGTGCCGCATGGGCTGACGCGCCCACCCCACTGACCGGGCCACGGCGCGCACTGGACCTTGGGTCCGGTTCGCCCCGCGGTTTTGACACAATGCACTGATGGACTGCCGCCACGGCAGGCCTGTCTGCTGTGCGCCCGGACTTTGCGGCCACCTTGCTTTCCCCATCCCCTCCTATGTCGCTCAGTACCTACCTGCTCTACCTCGCCGCAGTGGCCCTGCTGGTTCTTTCGCCCGGCCCGACGATGCTCATGTGCATGACCAATTCCCTCCAGCACGGCCCGCGCAAGGCCCTGGCCGCTGCTGCGGGCAGCGTGACAGCAGTCCTCGGTACCATGCTGCTCTCGGCCCTGGGCCTGGGGGCGCTGCTGGCGGCATCGGAAACTGCCTTCTGGGTACTCAAGGCGGCGGGCGCAGCGTATCTGATCTGGCTTGGCATCAAGACGTTTCGCAGCAAGACCACAGTGTTTGACGAGATGCCCGCCAGCGGCACGCCAGCCAAGGCCGTGGTGCCCGCACGCAAGCTCTACATCCAGGGTCTGATCGTGGGCGGCAGCAACCCCAAGGCTCTGCTGTTCTTCACGGCATTTTTTCCCCAGTTTCTGGACCCGACCGCCGCATGGGCGCCGCAGTTTGCCGTGCTGGCAAGCACCTTCGTGGCCTTTGAATTCACGGTGCTCACACTGTGTGCGCTGGGCGTGGCGCGCTTGGCACCCGTGCTGCGCTCCGGCGCACGCATGCGCTGGTTCAACCGCATCTCGGGCGGCCTGTTCACGCTGATGGGCACCCTGCTGCTGGCCACGCGCCGCGCCACCTGATCCACTGTCTGTTTGCCCACCATGGACTTCGCCACATTCCTGATCCAGCTGCTCAACAGCGTGCAATACGGGCTGCTGTTGTTCATGCTGGCTGCCGGCCTTACGCTGATCTTCGGGATCATGGGCGTGGTGAACCTGGCACACGGCAGCTTCTACATGCTGGGGGCCTACCTGGGCTATTCGCTGTCGGGCCACTTTGGCAGCCTCACGCTCGCCATCCTGGGCGGGGCTGTGCTGGCAGTGGTGTTTGGCCTCGCGCTGGAATGGCTGCTGTTTCGCCACTTCTACCATCGTGACCACCTGGATCAGGTGCTGCTGACCTTCGGTCTCATCTACATCTTTGAAGAGCTCCGTTCCATCCTCTGGGGCGACGACGTGCACGGCGTCCCGATCCCCGCGATGCTGGACTGGTCCATTCCGCTTACCGACACCCTCTCTTACCCGGTCTACCGGCTGTTCATCTCAGGCGTCTGTATGGCGCTGGCGCTGGGCCTGTATCTGCTGATCTCCAAAACACGGCTGGGCATGAAGATCCGTGCCGGAGCCTTCAACCGCGACATGGCCGAGTCGCTGGGGGTGAACATCAAGCTGATCCACGCCATCGTCTTTGCCCTGGGCGTGGGCCTGGCGGCCGTCGCAGGCATGGTGGCCGCGCCGGTATCCAGCGTCTATCCCAACATGGGGTCGTCCGTGCTCATCATGTGTTTTGTGGTGGTGGTGATCGGGGGCATCGGTTCCGTGCGTGGTGCGCTGATCTCCGCCCTGCTCGTGGGGCTGGTGGATACCTTTGGCAAGGTGTTGCTGCCATCGATGGCCGGGATGCTGGTCTACATGCTGATGGCAGCCGTGCTGCTGTGGAAACCCGAAGGCCTCTTTAAACAATGATGACCCCGATGCTTGTCACTTCGCGCGCACCACACGCTTCGCAGCCCGGCGGCCACCTATGAGCACCCCGCGCGCCAATATCGAGGTGCTGCCGCGCAGCGTGCAGTTTTCCCTGGCACTGGGGCTGGCGGCGCTGCTGCTGTTCCCGGTGGTCGGCAGCGACTTCTACGTGCAGATGGTCACACGCATGATGATCATGGCCATCTTCGCGATGAGCCTCGATCTGCTGCAGGGCGTGACCGGCCTGGTGTCGCTGGGCCATGCCGCCTACTTTGGCGTGGCGGGCTATGCGCTGGCCTTTCTCACGCCCGCCGATACGCCGGTGAGCCTGTGGTGGTCGCTGCCCCTGGCGGTGGTGGGCGCCGGACTGGTGGCCCTGATCATCGGTTTCTTCGTGGTGCGCACGCACGGCATCTACTTCATCATGGTCACCATGGCGTTCGCACAGATGGTGTTCTATCTGTTCTTCGACAACAAGGTGCTGGGCGGCTCGGACGGCCTGTACATCAACTTCCGGCCCGACGCCTCCATCTTCGGCTGGCTGCCGTTCGACCTGGAAGGCCGCAAGACCTTCTACTACTTCACGCTTGCGCTGGTAGTGATCGTCTATGTGCTGCTGCGCCGCCTGCTCTGGAGCCCGCTGGGCCGCGCACTGTCAGGCATCCGCATCAACGAGCACCGGATGCGCGCCATGGGCTTTGGCACACGCGGCTACAAGCTCACCGCCTTCACCGTGGCGGGTGCGCTCGCGGGGCTGGCGGGCTACCTGTGGGGCGCGCAGACGGGCTATGTGAACCCGGAGCTGATGGGCTTTCACATGAGCGCCCACGCCATCATGATGATCATCCTGGGCGGCATGGGCAATTTTGCCGGGGCGATCGTGGGCGCCTTTGCCTTCGAGTATCTGTTGCATGTATTCAAGGACATCACCAAACACTGGCAACTGCTGATGGGCAGCTTCATCGTGCTGGTGGTGGTGGCCGCGCCGCGCGGGCTGCTGGGCATGCTGGGGCAGCGCCGGGCCGCCAAGGCGCAGGAGGACCCACACCATGGCTGACGCCCTGCTCTCGGCCCGCCAGCTCACCAAACGCTTCGGAGGCCTGGCCGCCGTCAACGGCGTATCGCTGGACCTGTGGCGTGGTCAGATCCATGCCGTGATCGGCCCCAACGGCGCGGGCAAGTCCACGCTTACCAACCTGCTATCGGGCGACCTTCCACCCAGTTCGGGGCAGGTGCAGCTTGGGAGCTCCGACGTGACCGGCTGGGCACCCGAACGCATCTCGCGCCAGGGACTGGGCCGCAGCTACCAGAAGACCAACATCTTCTTGCCGCTTACCGTGCATGAAAACGTGCGCCTGGCCGCGCAGTCCCGAGACCCACAGCAGCCCTGGAACCCGCTGCGCTGGTGGAAGGACACGCGTGCAAACACTATCAAAAACAGAGCTACCAACGCAAGACTGGAAAGCGCTATCGAGCTTTCCGGCTTGAAAGACCGGCGCACAGCCATTGCCGGCGCCATGAGCCACGGCGAGCAGCGCCAGCTCGAAATTGCGATGACCCTGGCCACCGAGCCGCAGGTGTTGCTGCTCGACGAGCCACTGGCCGGCATGGGCGTGGCTGAGGCGGAACGCATAGTGGAGCTGCTGCAGCGCCTCAAGCCCGCCCACGCCATCATGCTGGTGGAGCACGACATGGACGCCGTGTTTGCACTGGCCGACCTCCTCACCGTGATGGTCAATGGTGAAGTGATCGCCCATGGCACACCGCCCGAGGTGCGCGCCGATGCCACGGTGCAAGCCGCCTACCTGGGGGAGGATCACTGAGATGAGCACTCCATGGATTGATGCCCGTGGCATCCACACTTTCTACGGCAGCAGCCACATCCTGCATGGCGTGGACTTTACGGTGGGCCAGGGGGAAACCATCGGCCTCATGGGCCGCAACGGCATGGGCAAGAGCACCTTGCTCAAGTCGCTCATGGGGCTCGTCAAGCCGCGCTCGGGCAGCGTGACGGTGTCAGGCCGCAACATGACCGGCAAACCGCCCTACGAGGTCGCCCGGTTGGGCATCGCCTACGTGCCCGAAGGCCGCGGCATCTTCGGCAACCTCAGCGTGGTCGAGAACCTGCAGATGGCGGCGCGCGCAGGTACACGTGGCCAGCGCGACTGGACCTATGACCGGGTGCTGGAGACATTTCCGCGCCTGAAGGAACGCCTGGGCCACGGCGGCCAGCAACTCAGCGGCGGCGAGCAGCAGATGCTGACCATTGGCCGCGCGTTGATGACCAACCCGGATGTGCTCATCCTCGACGAAGCGACCGAGGGCCTGGCCCCGCTGATCGCCCGCGAGATATGGCGCATCTGCAGCCTCATCAAGGACAGTGGCATCAGCAGCGTGATCGTGGACAAGAACTGGAAACACGTCACGCAGATCACCGACCGCAACATCATCCTGGTCAAGGGCCAAGTGGTGTTCGAGGGCAGTTCGGACGCGCTGCACGCACAGCCACAGCTGCTGGACCAGTACCTCGGGGTATGAAGCATGCGGGTGGCGGTGCCCCGCCGATAGAATCGTTCGCTTTCGTCTTCGAGGGGTTCGCCCGTGTCTGATCGCCTGGCAGTTCTGCCGCAATACCTCATGCCCAAGCAGGCAATGACCACCCTGGCTGGCAAATTTGCGTCGGCCCAGCTGGGCAGCCTGACCACCTCGGTGATCCGCCGTTTTGTGGCCCGCTACAACGTCAACATGGCCGAGGCGGCCAATCCCGACATCACCAGCTACGCATCGTTCAACGACTTCTTCACCAGGGCGTTGAGGCCAGGAGCTCGCCCGCTGGCCACGGCAGACCTGATCTGCCCGGTGGATGGCGCCATCAGCCAGTTGGGCCCCATCGCCAAGGACCAGGTCTTCCAGGCCAAGGGCCACACCTATTCCACCACCGCCCTGGTGGGTGGCGATGCGGCAGCGGCAGCCCGTTTTGACAACGGCCACTTCGCCACGCTGTACCTGAGCCCGCGCGACTACCACCGCATTCACATGCCGTGCGCGGGCGAGTTGACGCGCATGGTGCATGTGCCCGGCGATCTGTTTTCGGTCAACCCGACCACGGCGCGTGGCGTGCCGGGCCTGTTTGCGCGCAATGAGCGCGTGGTGTGCTTTTTTGAATCGGCCCAAGGCCCGTTCGTACTGGTGCTGGTGGGCGCCACCATTGTGGGCAGCATGGCCACGGTGTGGCATGGCCAGGTGAATCCGCCCCGCACGGGCACGCTGCGGCAGTGGGACTACGCCAAGGGGCAGGTGAGCCTGCGGCAGGGCGAAGAAATGGGACGCTTCCTGCTGGGCTCGACGGTGGTCATGCTGTTCCCGGCGGGGCCGCTGCAGTTCAACCCGCAGTGGGCACCCACAAGGCCCATCCAGCTGGGCGAGGCCATGGCGCAGCACACGGCGGGGTGAAGATTCAGCACACCGTGGTGCGGCGGATTTCTGCTGTCAGAACCTGTCGGGAACGCGTGTGAGGTGAAAAGCCGTGGGCTCCACCTGGAGGGAGTCCGGGTGCACGGGCGAATCCAGGCCCACCAAGTAGATCATGAGCGCATTGCGGCGCACCACCACATGGCTGACCGTCTCGCGCCGTTGCCCCCATTGCACGGAGGCACCGGGCTTGAAAAGGGGCATGTAGTAATAAGCCGCTGGGTCCATGGGGCTGCGGCTCCTTCCGCATTGGCTGGCAGGGTGGGGCTGAAAACAAGAAGCGCCCGCCCGACGATCCCGTGGAGGGACCGCTCAATCCATACTAGCATCAAAGCTTGGCCGCACTGGACCGGCCGCTACAAAAAATTGAGCAATATCAACATCCCCATGGCACGCGCGATGAATCACCGCCCACCATGTGAAGCCGCAAAAGCGAGCACGGCCCGCAGCATGCGCTCCAGGTGCGGCTGCACGCGCGCCGCCACCTCGGGCAGGTAGTCAAACGGCAAGACCTCCTGCATGTAACTGCACTGCGTCATCTCCAGCTGGATCGCGTGTACGCCCTGCCCCGGCTGGCCATAGTGCCGCGTGATGTGCCCGCCCTTGAAGCGGCCATTGAGCACGGCGGTATAGCCACTGGCTTCCTTTGCAATGGACAGCAGCTGCTGTGCCAGTGCGGGGTCGCAGCTTTCACCATTGGCCGTGCCCAGGTTCAGGTCCGGCAGCTTGCCTTCAAAAAAGCGGGGCAACACCGAGCGGATCGAATGGGCGTCCCACAACACCGCCACACCGTGTTGGGCGCGGATGCGATCCAACTCGGTACGCAGTTGCGCGTGGTACGGCGCCCAGACTGCATCACGCCGCGCAGCAACTTCTGCGTCATCGGGCACATCACCGTTGGCATAGATGGGCGTGTCGTCAAAGGTGTCGACCGGGCACAGGCCGGTGACGCTCTGGCCGGGGTACAGGCTGGCGCCGTCGGGCGGGCGGTTCAGATCGACCACATAACGCGAGTGCGTGGCCACCAGGATGGACGCGCCCAGGTCCTTGGCAAACCCATACAGCCGGCCCATGTGCCAGTCGGTGTCGGGCACATGGCGGGCATCCTCGGTAAATCGCGCTGCCAGCGCCGGGGGCACATAGGTGCCGGCATGGGGCATGGAGATCAGCAGCGGCTGCGTGCCTTGGTGAAAGACAAACGGGGGCGGTATATTTTTTTCGGTCATGGCGGGTTCAGAAATAAGACAAAGACAGCTCAGTCCGGCGCGATGGTGGCCGTCCGGGCAGCCACAAAGGCATTGGCTGCGGATTCGTGAAGCGTGTGCTGGCCGTCGGACACGCGGCGCACGCCGGCCACCCACAGGCTGTCGATGGCCGAGGTGCGGTGGCTGCCGAACACATGGGCCGACAACATGCTGTGCGCGGGCAGGTCGCGCAGCGCCACATGCTGCGCGTCCAACACCACCAGATCGGCCTGCTGGCCCACGGCAAGTCCCTTGACGGCGCGGCCCGAAGCCTGCGCACCACCGGCCACAGCCTGCAGCGTCATAGCGGTCGCCACCTCGGCCTGGGTGCTACTGGCCAGCACGTTGCGCTGGCGGCGCGACAGGCGCTGGCCGTACTCGAGCATCAGCAGCTCTTCGGCCGCATTCACGCAAGCGTGGCTGTCCGAGCCCACGCCCCAGCGGCCGCCATGTTTTAACCACAGTGGCATGTCGAAGATGCCATCGCCCAAATTGGCTTCGGTCGTGGGGCAGATGCCGGCCACGGCACCGGTGCGCGCGGCGGCTGCGTATTCATCCACCGTCATGTGCGTGGCATGCACCAGGCACCAGCGTGCGTCCACCGGGGCGTGGTCGAGCAGCCACTGCACGGGGCGCTGGCCGCTCCAGGAGATGCAGTCGTCGACCTCCTGCGTCTGCTCGGCGATATGGATGTGGATGGGCGCCTGCGGGTTCAGGGCGGTGAGGCCCTGCACGGCGGCACGCAGGCTGTCCGGCGGCACGGCGCGCAGCGAGTGCGGCGCCAGGCCCAGACCGGCCCCTTGCGCTTGTGCAGCGGGCGCGAGGCGCTCCAACAAGGAGAGCATGTTGTCCGTGCTGCGGATGAAGCGGGCCTGGTCCGCCCGCGGCGGCTTGGCGCCAAAGCCGCTGGTCTGATACAGCACCGGCAGCAGCGTGATGCCGATGCCCGCGTTGCGCGCCGCGCGCAGCAGGGCCAGCGACAGAGTGGCGTCGTCGGCATACGGCGTGCCGTCCTGATCGTGGTGCACGTAGTGGAACTCGCACACCGAGGTGTAGCCCGCCTCCAGCATCTCCACATAGAGCCAGGTGGCGATGGCCTCCAGCGACTCGGGCGTGATGCGTGCGGCAAAGCGGTACATCAGGTTGCGCCAGCTCCAAAAGCTGTCCTGGCTTTCGCCGCGGTATTCCGTCAGGCCCGCGAACGCGCGCTGGAACGCGTGCGAATGCAGGTTGGGCATGCCGGGGGCCACCGGGCCCGCAGCCACCGGCGTGCCCGCGGGCGCTGCAGCATCGGTGGCGATGTGGGTGAAGCGCCCTGCCCCATCCCACTGCAACAGCACGTTGCGCGCCCAGCCGGTGGGCAGCAGCGCATCGGCGGCGAAAAGGCTGTGCGGTGCGTCAAGCGCCATGGAGTGTCTCCTGATGCGTGTGGATGCCCAGGCCGTCGGCCGCCACGCCCCCCTGCCGCACGATGGTGCAGGCGGGCTTGTGGCCGTACCAGTAGGCCAGCTCGGCCGCGTCACCCAGCGGCCACAGAACGAAGTGGGCGGGCCGGCCGGCGGCGATAAGGCCGTGCGTGTCCTGCAGGCCCAGCGCGCGCGCGGCATGCGTGGTGATGCCGGCCAAGGCCTCGGGCACCGTCAGGCGAAACAGCGTGCACGCCATGTTGGCCATGAGCAGCAGGCTGAGCGCGGGCGAGGTGCCGGGGTTGTGGTCGGTGGACACCGCCATGGGCACGCCGGCTTCCCGCAGCTGCGCGATGGGCGGCAGGTGCGTGTCGCGCAGCGTGTAGTAGGCGCCGGGCAGCAGCACGGCCACGGTGCCGGCGGCCTTCATGGCGGCGATGCCGTCCTGCGACAGGTGCTCGATGTGGTCGCACGACAGCGCGCCGTAGCGCGCGGCCAGGGCCGCGCCGCCCATGTCGGAGAGCTGCTCGGCATGCAGCTTGGGCGGAAGGCCGAGCTTTTGCGCCGCCTGGAACACCTGCTCCGTTTCGGCCAGCGTGAAGGCGATGCGTTCGCAGAACACGTCCACCGCATCGACCAGGCCTTCGGCCGCGAGCGCGGGCATCATCTCCTGGCAGACCAGGTCGGTGTAGTCGCCACTGCGGCCTGCGTATTCGGGCGGCAGGGCATGTGCGCCGAGGAAGGTGGTGCGCACCGTCACCCCGAAGGCCTCGCCCAGGCGGCGGGCCACGCGCAGTTGCTTGCGCTCGTGCTCCAGCGCCAGGCCGTAGCCGGACTTGATCTCGATGGCGCAGACGCCTTCGTCGAGCAGGGCTTGCAGGCGGGGTGCTGCGAGGGCGAAGAGTTCGTCTTCGGACGCCTCGCGCGTGGCCTTGACGGACGACACGATGCCACCGCCGGCCTTGGCCACTTCTTCGTACGTGGCGCCCGCCAGTCGCATGGCGAATTCGTTGGCCCGCTGGCCGCCATAGACCAGGTGGGTGTGGCAGTCCACGAGGCCGGGCGTGGCCAGGGCGCCCTGTGCGTTCCAACGGCGCAGGGCCTGGTAGTCGGCAGGCAGCTGTGCTTCGGGCCCCACCCAGGCCATGCTGCCACCCTGCACCACCACGCAGATAGGCTCTCCCTCGGACACGGGCACGTCGGCCACGGCAAGGCCTGGCACGGGCTTCAGGTTCACCCATATGCCATCAGCGCTGCGAGGGCTGTCGACGCTGTTGGCGCTGTTGGTGCTGCCGGGGAGCGACGCACGGGTGTGTGGAGGTTGCATGTCTTTGTCTACCGAAGAAATCATGGGTGTCAATTGCTACAAAAAAAATAGCTGCTAGCGCTTATCCATCAAGCGCCATGGGCCATTTTTATTCATATTTTTCGCCGGAGCTGTGCTCCAGCGCTATCCACACCAAGGCGGGGGCGCCGGCCGCGCTGCCGGCGTGCACGGGCGCAAGGAGCCCTTGCACCGACCCCGCTTCGCCAGCCCACCAGAAGCCCTGCCCGGCCCGCAGCACGCGGTGATTGCCGCCCTGCGCGTCCAACCATTGCCAGTCGCCGTGCAGCGCCATGCAAAAGCCAGCGGCAGCGCCCCCAAGCGCCTGGTCATCACCGACCACCCGCAGCGCGCCCTGCCATACGCCGCGGCGCAGCATGAGGTTGAAATCCTTGGACGTGCCCCCCAGCATGGCGCCGTCCACCGCGTCGTCGCCCGAGAAAGCAAACGGCTGCCAGCGCTGGTCCAGCCGGTGCTCCCAGCCAGGGCTGCGCAAGTGCAGGCCGTCGCCGCCCAGCAGCATGATCTGGCGGTCAATGCCCGGGAACACGGAGAACGGACCGGGCCGGTCCACCGTGGCCAGGCTCACGCGCCACTCAAAGCCGTTCATGTCCGCACCGGGGGGCCAGCAGGCCAGCTCCTGCGTGCTGCCACCGCCGTTCTTCCAGGGCGTACTCGGAGTAATGGCCAGGTCAAAGAAGTTCATCACCATCGTTGTTGTCGTGTTCATCATGATGTTGCTATCTGCCCTGCACCTGTGACCAGCAGCGGAAACAGCGGGTGGTCCATCTCCGCGCCAGCGGGCAACTCGCCAGCCAGGCCCGGAAACTCAGGCGAAGTCTTCCACGGCCGGGGCGCATGGCGCGTGTCGTCACCCAGAAAGCGCACCGAAAACACGCGGCGGCGGTTAGTGCCCTCTACCCCACCCGCCGCATGCAGCGTGAGCATGTGAAAACACACCACGTCGCCCGGCTCGATCTCCCAGCCCACGATGGGGAAGGCGTCGCGGTCGGCCTCGACATCGGGCAAATCTTGCAGGCTGCCTTCGGGGAACCACTTCGCCTGGTTGTCCATGAAGGTGCGCGGCATGAGCCAGGGGCCCTTGTGCGAACCGGCCACAAATTCGAGCGTGGCCGCGCGCGACACTGGATCGACCGGAATCCACATGCTGATGTTCTGCTGGCCGTCGATGTTGTAGTAAGGCTGGTCCTGGTGCCAGGGCGTGCGCTGGCGCGTGCCCGGCTCCTTCACCAGCACATGGTCGTGGTACAGCCGCACGGTGCGCGACTGCATGAGGCGCTGCGCGGCCAGGGCCAGCGGCGTCTCGTGCACAAAGCGGCCGAACTGCGGAATGTCCTGCCAGTTGCAAAAGTCCTCGAAGAACCGGCCCGGGTCATCGGGCCGGCTGGCCACCTTGGCGCGCGGGCTGGGCGCGGCCAGGTTGGCGTCGATGCCCTCACGCAGCAGCGCTACCTCTTCGGGCGTGAGCAGCTGCTTGATGCACAACGCGCCGTCGCGGTCGAAGCGGGCAATGTCGTCTGCGGTCAGGCGTGCCTGCAAACGCTGGTGAAAGCGCTCTTGCAAGCGCTGGTCCATGGCGGGTGATAGCGGGGGCATGCGGGCTTGTCTCCTGTTGTGTTGTTGACCGTTGTCGTGCACCACGCCACACCCAGCCTCAGGCGCGCGTGAGCACGGCCTGCAGGAAGGAGCGCGTGCGCTCCTGCGTGGGGTTGGTGAAGATGGTGGCGGGCACGCCCGCCTCAATGATGCCGCCGCCGTCCATCACCACGACCACATCGCCCACCTCGCGTGCAAAGTCCATCTCGTGCGTGACCACCATCATGGTCATGCCTTCGCTGGCCAGCAGCTTCATGACCTGCAGCACCTCGCCCACCAGTTCCGGGTCCAGCGCCGACGTGGGCTCGTCGAACAGCATCACACGCGGCTCCATGGCCAGCGCGCGGGCAATGGCCACACGCTGCTTTTGCCCGCCCGACAGGCTTGCTGGCATGGCCAAAGCCTTGTGCACCAGGCCCACCTTGGTCAGCAGGGCCTGTGCGCGCTCGTCGGCCTCCTTGCGCGAGAGGCCGCGCAGCTTGCGCGGGCCCAGCGTGACGTTGTCGAGCACCGACAGGTGCGGAAACAGGTTGAACGACTGGAACACCATGCCCACCTCTTCGCGCAGGGCGTTCAGGTCATGATCGGGCAGCATGCGGCCGTCCTGCACCAGCGTGCGGCCACAGATCTCGACCGTGCCGCCTTCGGGCTGCTCCAGTCCGTTGCAGCAGCGCAGGAAAGTGCTCTTGCCCGAGCCGCTGGGCCCGATGACCACCACCACCTGCGACGGCAGCACGTCAAAGTCGATGCCGTTCAGCACCACATGGTTGTCAAACGACTTGCGCAGTCCGCGAATGCGCACGATGGGCTCGACGGATGGGCTTGCTCCGATCATCACAGAATTTTTCTTCATTGCACCATCCCCCCGGCACGCAGGCGCAGCTCCATGCGTCGCAGCACCAGCGAAGTGACACCCGTGAGGA
This sequence comes from Acidovorax sp. Root275, assembly GCF_001428965.1. Classification (NCBI taxonomy): domain Bacteria; kingdom Pseudomonadati; phylum Pseudomonadota; class Betaproteobacteria; order Burkholderiales; family Comamonadaceae; genus Acidovorax; species Acidovorax sp. Root275. Next base: position 1,638,903 of record NZ_LMJH01000001.1, read on the forward strand.
TGAAATACACCACCGCAATCGCCAGGTACACCTCCAGCGAGCGGTACGACACACTGATGATCTTCTGCCCTTCGTGCATCAGGTCGTGGATGGTGAGCAGCGACACCAGCGCCGAGTTCTTGATGAGCGCGATGAACTCATTGCCCAGTGGCGGAATCATGCGCACCACGGCCTGCGGCAGCACCACGGTGCGCATGGCCAGGCCCGACGACATGCCGATGGAGCGCGCCGCCTCCATCTGTCCCTTGTCGATGGACTGAATGGCGCCGCGCACCACCTCGGACACATAGGCGCCCGAGTAGATGCCCAGGCCAATCACGCCGCACACAAAAGCGGGCAGCAGGATGCCGAACTGCGGCAGGCCAAAGAACAGGATGAACAGCTGCACCAGCAGCGGCGTGCCACGGATCGCGGCCACGTAGGCAGTGCACAGGGCGTAGACCACCCGGCGCTTGGGGTTCAGGCGGCCAATGCCTACCAGGAGGCCCATGACACAGCCCAGCAGCAGCGAGGCGGCCGTGATTTCCACAGTGACCAGCGCGCCCGCCAGCAACTGGGGCAGCCCGGCCCAGACAGGAGAAAAATCGAGTTCCATGGCTCAGTTCGGCAACGTGTGGCTGCGGTTTACTTGGCAGCGCTGTTGCTGAACCACTTCTTGACGATGGCAGCATAGGTGCCGTCCGCCTTGAGCTTGGTGATGGCACCGTTGACGGCCTTCGTCAGCTCAGGCGTGTCCTTGCGCAGGGCCATGCCGTACTCTTCGGTGGTGAGCTGCTCGTCGAGCACGCGCAGGCCAGGACGGGTGCGCACATACTGGAACGCGGCGGGCTTGCCGGTCACGGCAGCGTCGGCGCGGCCGATGTCCACCAGGTTGAACATCTCCTGGTTCTTTTCGACCTCGACACGCTGCACCTTGGGGAATTTCTCGGTCAGGTACGCCACCGACTTGGTGCCCACCTGCACGCTGACCTTCTTGCCGTCCAGGTCGGCCAGCTTGTTGATGGCCTTGTTGTCGGCCTTCACCATCACCACCAGGCCGCCGGCATAGTAGGAGTCGGTGAAGTCCACCACCTTCTTACGCTCGTCGGTGATGTAGATGGCCGAGACCGCCATGTCAAAACGCTTAGAAATCAGGCCGGGAATCAGGCCCTTGAAGTCGATGTCCACCCACTCGACCTGCTTGCCCATGGTCTTGGCAATGGCCTCCACCAGCTCGATGTCGAAGCCCGTGCGTTTGCCGTTCTCGACAAACTCCATGGGCGGAAACGTGGCATCGGTGCCCACACGCAGGACGTTGTCCTGGGCCTGTGCACCCGTGGTGCAAAAGGCTGCGGCGGCCAGGCTGGCCAAAAGAAGGTTGCGACGAAGGTTCATGGGAAAGCTCCTGGGGAGGGGTGAGGGAAATCAGGGAGAAGTGAGTTGGCGAGAGATGCGCGCTGCGGCGACGACGGCCATGCCGGTGAGTGCGGCCTCCTGCCCCTGGGCTCGCAAGATCGGGGCCATCAGGGTGATGGCCCCGGCAGCCTGCCGGGGAGAGCCGAACACCGGCACGCTGACGCCCCAGACACCGGCATCCACCTCGCCGGAGCTGACGGCATAGCCCGCCTTGGCAATGGCGTCCAGCTCGGTCAGCGCCGCCTGGCGCTCAGCAGTGCCTGCACCGTAGTGCAGGTCCAGAATGGCATTGCGCGTGGCCGGGGCCACATGGGCCAGCAGGCACTTGGCGGAGGCGCCCGCGCGCAGCGGCACGCTGCGCCCTTTTTCAAACGAGCAGCGCAGAGCCTGCGTGCTGTCCACCATGTCCAGGCACACCACGCTGTCGTTCACGGCCACCACCAGCCCCACGCTTTCGTGGGACTGCCGGGCCAGGGCCTGCATGTCCGGCCGCGCGTGGTGCACCAAGTGCGACGCCATGTCAAAGCCCAGGGCCAGTTGCAGGCTGAGCGGCCCGGGCGCGTAGTGCCCGCTGCTCTCCAGCACAAAGCCCCACAGCTTGAGCCGCGCCAGTTGGCGATACAACGTGCTGCGTGCCAAGCCCGTGGCCTCCACCAGCTCGGCCGCCGACATGGGCTGACCATGCTGCGCCAGCACGGCCAGCACGTGCAGAACACGGTCGGCGGCGGCAACGGAGGTCAGTCCACGGGCGGTCATGGACTCAGTATCAAAGTATTGCAGCGACATTCCTACCCTGCATTCCCATTTGATGGGATTGCAGTTCCCTTTTTCACATTCCTGTCATTCCCTCACTTTCTTCGGACTACTTCACCATCGGCAGCTTCAGCCCCTGCTTCTTAGCCGTTTCCACCGCCAGCTCGTAACCTGCATCAGCATGCCGCATCACGCCACTGCCGCAGTCGTTGACCAGCACGCGCGCCAGGCGCTCGGCCGCGGCGTCGGTGCCGTCGGCCACGATGACCATGCCCGAGTGCTGCGAGTAGCCCATGCCCACGCCGCCGCCGTGGTGCAGGCTGACCCAGGTGGCGCCGCCCGAGGTATTGAGCAGCGCGTTGAGCAGCGGCCAGTCGCTCACGGCATCGGTGCCGTCCTTCATGGCTTCGGTCTCGCGGTTGGGGCTGGCCACGCTGCCCGTGTCCAGGTGGTCGCGGCCGATGACGATGGGAGCCTTCAACTCACCGCTCTTGACCATCTCGTTGAAGGCCAGGCCCGCGATGTGGCGCTCACCCAGACCCAGCCAGCAGATTCGCGCGGGCAGGCCCTGGAAGGCAATGCGCTCGCCCGCCATGTCGAGCCAGCGGTGCACGTGCTTGTTCTCGGGGAACAGCTCCTTGATCTTGGCGTCGGTCTTGCGGATGTCCTCGGGGTCGCCCGACAGCGCCACCCAGCGGAATGGACCCTTGCCTTCGCAGAACAGGGGGCGGATGTAGGCAGGTACGAAGCCAGGGAAGTCGAACGCGTTGGCCACGCCTTCGTCGAATGCCACCTGGCGGATGTTGTTGCCGTAGTCCACCGTGGGGATGCCCATGGACTGGAAGTCGAGCATGGCCTGCACGTGCACGGCGCACGAGCGGGCTGCGGCCTGCTTCAGGGCTTCGTGCTGGGTCACGTCCTGCTGCGCGGCGCGCCACTGCTCCACCGTCCAGCCCGCGGGCAGGTAGCCGTTGACGAGGTCGTGGGCCGAGGTCTGGTCGGTGACCAGGTCGGGCTTCAAGCCGCCGGCCTGGGCGCGTTTGACCAGCTCGGGCAGCACGTCGGCCGCGTTGCCCAGCAGCGCGATGGAGATGGCCTCCTTGGCCGCCGTGTGCTGCTGGATCAGCTCGAACGCATGGTCGATGTCGCGCGCCTGCTTGTCCACGTAGCGCGTGCGCAGGCGAAAGTCGATGCTGCTTTGCTGGCACTCGATGTTGAGCGACACCGCGCCCGCGAACGTGGCTGCCAGCGGCTGCGCGCCGCCCATGCCGCCCAGGCCCGCAGTCAGAATCCACTTGCCTTCGAGCGAGCCGCCGTAGTGCTTGCGGCCGGCCTCGGCAAAAGTCTCGTAGGTGCCCTGCACGATGCCCTGCGTGCCGATGTAGATCCAGCTGCCGGCGGTCATCTGGCCGTACATGAACAGGCCCTTCTGGTCCAGCTCGCTGAAGTGCTCCCAGTTGGCCCACTTAGGCACCAGGTTGGAGTTGGCCAGCAGCACGCGGGGCGCGTTGGCGTGGGTCTTGAACACGCCCACGGGCTTGCCGGACTGGATGAGCAGGGTTTCGTCGTCGTTCAGCTCCTTGAGCGAGGCGAGGATCTGGTCATAGCACTCCCAGTTGCGCGCGGCGCGGCCGATGCCGCCGTACACCACCAGGTCCTGCGGGCGCTCGGCCACTTCGGAGTCCAGGTTGTTCTGGATCATGCGGTAGGCCGCCTCGGTGAGCCAACTCTTGCAGGTGAGCTGGTTGCCGCGCGGCGCGCGGATCACGCGGCTGGCGTCGTGGCGCGGGTCGGTGCGGGTGGTGGTGGAAGCTGCGGCAGCGATGATGGCGTCGTTGGCGTTCATGGTGGGCTCCTGGGTGAATGTGATGGCGGTTGATCGATGTGGATGCGGAAACGGTCACCCACCCCGTTCGCCCTGAGCTTGTCGAAGGGCTTGCACAGGGAGGGCCCTGGCTTCGACAGGCTCAGCCCGAACGGTGTGGGGGGTGGATCCGCGCATGGGGCTCAAGCGAAGCTGGGCAGGCACTGCGTCAGCGCTGCGGGCCAAGCAGACTGCTGGGCCCAGTCGCGCATGGCTTCGATGTCGGTGGCGAGGTAGCGGTCTTGCTCCAGGTAGGCCACACGCTGGCGGATGGCGGTGAACTGGTCTTCGATCAAGGCAGAGCTCTTGATCGCGCGGTCAAACTCCATGCCCTGGGCAGCGGCCATGGCCTCGATGCCCACCATCACCGCCGCATTGCGCACCATGTCGCCCAGGCGCCGCGCGCCGTAGGTGGCCATGGAGACGTGGTCTTCCTGGTTGGCCGATGTGGGCAGGCTGGTCACGCTGCTGGGGTTGGCCAGGCACTGGTTCTCGGCCGCCAACGCGGCGGCGGTGACCTGCGCGATCATGAAGCCCGAGTTCACGCCGCTGTCGCGGATCAGGAAGGCCGGCAGGCCCGAGAGGCCCGGGTCGAGCAGCAGCGACAGGCGGCGCTCGGAGATGGCGCCGATCTCGGCCACGGCCAGCGCGATGATGTCGGCCACAAAGGCCACGGGCTCGGCGTGGAAGTTGCCGCCGGAGATGACGTCCCCGTTGTCGAACACGAGCGGGTTGTCGGATGCCGCGTTCGCCTCGATGGTCAGCACGCGCGCGGCGTGGTGCAGGTTGTCAAGGCACGCGCCCATCACCTGCGGCACGCAGCGGATGGAGTACGGGTCCTGCACGCGGCCGCAGTTCGGGTGCGAGGTGTCGATGGCGCTGCCGTCCAGCAGCGCGCGCACCGCGGCCGCCACGGCGATCTGCCCGGCCTGGCCACGCGCTTCGTGAATGCGTGCGTCGAACGGTTTGACCGAGCCCTTGATGGCTTCGAGCGACAGGCAGCCTGCCACCAGCGCGGCCGCGAACACGCTCTCTGCGCCGAACAGCCCAGCCAGCGCGAGCGAGGTGGACACCTGCGTGCCGTTGAGCAGCGCCAGCCCCTCCTTGGGGCCCAGCACGAACGGCGCCAGGCCGATGGAGCGCATGGCCTCGGCCCCGGACACCACCGTGCCGTTGACCTTGGCCTGCCCTTCGCCGATCAGCACGCAGGCCAGGTGAGCCAGTGGCGCCAGGTCGCCCGACGCGCCCACCGAGCCCTTGGCCGGGATCACGGGCAGCACGTTGGCATTGGCCATGGCCAGCAGCGCATCCACGATCTCGGGCCGGATGCCGGAGTGCCCGCGCGCCAGGCTGATGGCCTTGGTCGCCAGGATGAGGCGCACCACATCGTCCGCAAGCGCATCGCCCGTGCCCACGCTGTGCGACAGCACCAGATTGCGCTGCAGTTCGGCCAGGCGCTCATGGGCGATCTTGGTGCTGGCGAGCTTGCCGAAGCCGGTGTTGATGCCGTAGACCACCTGGTCTTCGTCCACGATGCGCTGCACCGTGGCCAGCGATGCTTGCATGAGCGCGCGTGCGGACGGGTCGAGCGACAGCTGCACGGGCGCGGCGTAGATGCTGCGCAGCGCAGCCAGCGACACATGGCCGGGGTGCAGGGTCAGAGATGAAGTGGTGGTTTTTGTCATGGCGTTGATCCTGTATATACAAGTAGTCACAAGCGGAAAAATCGAGGCTCTTCAGGCAGAACGTTCAGCCTGAGACGGGGTTTCCGTCGGCTCGGAAACGGCTGCCTAAACGGTAACGGGTGGCGGGGTGCAGGCAGCGCACCACGGTGATCGGCACGCCGCGCGACCAGGTGCGGCGGGTGAGCAGCAGGCAGGGCTCCTGCGGCGACATCTCCAGCAGCGTGGCCTGCTCTGCAGTGGGCATGACGGCGTCGACCACATGCTCGATCTGGTCGAACGGCACGTTGCGCACCAGGTATTCGGAGGGCTGCAGCAGCGTGAAGTCCTGCGCAGCGAACTGGGGCACCTGGCGGGGGTTCACGTGGCGGTCTTCCAGTTGCACGGGCACGCCGTCTTCGCGGTGGATGCACAGCGAGTGGAACACCGACTCGCCGGTGCGCAGGTCCAGCGCGGCGGCCACTTCGAGCGTGGCCGAGATGCGCTCCACTGCCAGCACGTCGCAGCGGTAATCGTGCCCGCGCTGGCGGATCTCGCCGGCCAGGTTGGCGATCTGCAGCAGCGTGGACTGGGGTTTGTCTTCGGCCACGAAGCTGCCCACACCGGCCACGCGCACGATGCGGCCCTGCTCCACCAGTTCGCGCAGCGCGCGGTTCACCGTCATGCGCGAGATGCCGAACTGGGTGACCAGCTCGTTCTCGGACGGCAGGCGGTCGCCCGCGCGCCAGATGCCTTCCTGGATCTTGCGCGAGATGTGGTCCTTGACCTGCTCGTACAGCGCCATGGCCTGCGCGGGCGCGGCCACGGCTGCTGCGCCCTGGGACGGGGCGGCCACGCGGCTGGCGCTGCGTGATGGAGCGGGAGCAGCGGGAGCAACAGCAACAGCGGGACGGCGGGAAGGATGGGCGCTCATGAGTCGGTGTGCTCGGTTCGGCTCAATGCAGGTCTGCCGCCATGGACTCGGCGCGGATTTCTTCCGTCAGGCGCGCCTTGAGGTCCATGAACTCGGGGCTGGTCTTGATGGTGTAGTGGCGTGGGTGGGGCAAGTCCACCGCCAGCTCGGTCTTGATGCGGCCGGGCCGGGCGCTGAACACGGCCACGCGGTTGGCCATGAAGATGGCTTCGTCGATATCGTGGGTGACGAAGAGCACCGTCTTGCGCTCGGCCTCCCAGATGCCCAGCAGCAGCTCCTGCATGAGTACGCGGGTCTGGTTGTCGAGCGCGCCGAAGGGCTCGTCCATCAGCAGGATCTTGGGGTCGTTGGCCAGCGCGCGCGCAATGGCGGTGCGCTGCTGCATGCCGCCCGACAGCTGCTTAGGAAAGTGCTGCTCGAAGCCGCGCAGACCCACCTTGGCGATGAAGTACGCGGCGCGCTCTTTCTGCTGCGATTCAGGCATGCCGCGCTCGCGCAGGCCGAAGCGGATGTTCTGCTCGATGGTGAGCCAGGGGAACAGCGTGTAGCTCTGGAACACCATGCCGCGCTCGGGCCCGGGGCCTTCGACCGGTGCGCCATCGAGCAGCACGCGGCCGCTGGTGGCGTGGTCCAGCCCCGCCACGATGCGCAGCAGCGTGGACTTGCCGCAGCCCGAGGGGCCGAGGATGGTGACGAAGTCGTTGTCCTGCACTTCGAAGTCGACCGGCTGCAGCGCCTGGGTGCGCTGGCCCTTGGCGGTCTCGAAGACGCGCGACACGGCTTGAATGGAAACGCGGCTCATCGCACAAAACTCCAGGCAAACAGACGGTGGTTGAGCGCCTTGAAGGCGAAGTCGGACACCAGCCCAATGAGGCCGATGATGATGATGCCGAAGATGATCTGGCCGGTGTTGAGCAGCGACTGGCTGTCCGTGATCATGTGGCCGATGCCGCTCGACGACCCGATCAGCTCGGCCACGATGACGTAGGTCCAGGCCCAGCCCAGCACCAGGCGCAGGGTTTCGGCGATCTCGGGCGCGGCGCCGGGGATGAGCACGCGGGTGACGATGCCCTTGTGGCCCGCACCCAGCGTGTAGGCAGCCTCCACCAGGTCGCGCCGCGCACCGCCCACCGTCACAGCCACCATGAGCGTGATCTGAAACACCGAGCCGATGAAGATGACGAGGATCTTCTGCGTCTCGCCAATGCCAGCCCAGAGGATCAGCAGCGGAATGAAGGCCGACGCGGGCAGGTAGCGGCAGAACGAGACGAAGGGCTCAAAGAACGCCTCGATGCCCTTGTACGCGCCCATCGCGATGCCCAGCGGCACGGCGATGACAGCGGCCAGGATGAAGCCGCCGAACACGCGCCACACCGTCATGCCGATGTCTTTGTGAAAGCCGTATTCGCTGAACAGCAGCCAGCCTTCCTTGGCCATGGTGACGGGGCTCGCCAGGAACGTGGGCGAGACGAATCCGCCCAGCGTGAAGAACGCCCACACCAGCACGAACAACACAAAAAAACCGAAGCCCAGCAGCCAGCGCGCACGGGCAGTCACAGGCTCCAGTGGAGCGAGCGAACGCCGGCGCACACGTGCTTTAGGCTCGATAACGGACAGGGGTTGCACGGCAGACATGGCGCGTTTTTCTTCCGGTTTTTACTTGATGAAGCTCGCGTCGAACGTGACGGCCAGATCCTCATTCGCCTTGCGGATGATGCCGGCCTCCAGCAGGATGGCCGTGGCGTCCTTCATGAACGTGGTCAGCTCGCCGGCAAAGAATTTCTGGTTGGCGGCCTTGTCCTGCCAGCGCAGGAAGGACGACGACTTGGCGAACTGCTCGCCCGACTGCTTGACCGCCGCGCCCATGATCTCGTTGGACTTTGTCGGGTCGGCCTTGATCATGTCCAGCGCCTGGAAGTACGAGTTGGCCAGGGCCTGCGCGGCCTTGCCGTTGGCCTTGAGCCAGGTGGGGTCGCAACCCACGGTGTCCATCACCATGGGGTAGTCGAGCGTGGTGGCCAAGATCTTGCCCGCGGCAGGGTTGTCGCGCACGGTTGAGAGGTAAGGCTCGTACGTCATGGCAGCGTCGTTCTGCCCTGCCACGAAGGCCTGCGCAGCCGCCTGGGGCGACAGCGTGGTGGTCTTCACGTCCTTGAGGCTCATGCCGTTCTTGCTGAGCATCCAGGCCAGGCCAAAGTACGGAGCAGTGCCGGGTGCGTCCACGCCGATGGTCTTGCCCTTCAGGTCCGCAAAGCCCTTGATGTCGCCGCGCACCGCGATGCCGTCGGCGCCGTAGGACTTGTCCATCTGGAAGATCTGCACGATGGGCACTCCGTTGGCGTTCCATGCCACATGCGTCTCGACCGTGGTGGCGGCGCACTGGATGGACTTGGAGGCCAAGGCCAGGTGGCGGTCCTTCTGCGGGATCATCTTGATCTCCACATCGAGGCCGTTCTTCTTGAAGATGCCCGCCTTGTCGGCCAGGGTGAGCGGCGCAAAGCCCGTCCAGCCGGACATGCCCAGCACAATCTTGGTCTCTTGCGCCTGGGCCGGTGCAGCCACTGCCATCACGCAAGCCGCGGCTGCCGCCAGCGACGTCCATTTCACAACCGATCGAGTCATCATCTGCTCCTGTTTGAAGAAAGTACCTTTGCCCACTCCGGCCGGGTCGCACCCGCTTGCAGCCGCCATGATGACAGCCCAAGCATACCTGTATATACAGGGTAAACGCTAGACTCTCACCGTGTTGGGGGTGGTACCAAGGTTCAGCAAGATCGGGGCCAGCCAAATGCACGAGCGGTTTGACGCCCGATCAGCCCGATCAAGAAACTATCAAAACAATAGCTACCAGCGCATACCTATAAAGCGCTAGCGGCCAATTTTATCCATTTTTAGTTTGACAGAGCGCCAGAACCTCCACAGGGGCATGGAGGCCAAACCCAGCACTGCACTCCGATGGCGGCTGCGCTCGCACCACCCCAGTGCGCCATGCCTCAGCGGGCAGGCGACCGCACCGTACTCAACCGGTACTCAACCGGCATTCAGCCCGCAGCGCCCTGCGGTGTACCGTCCGGGCACGGCAGGCGCGCGGTCACCCGCAGGCCCGGTTCGGCGTTGCGCACCAGCAGCGTGCCGCCGTGGGCTTGCGTGACCAGGCGACACAGGTACAGCCCCAGCCCCACCCCACCCGTGGTGCGTTGGCGCGCAGTGTCAGGGCGGTAGAACGCCTGGGCCAGATGTGGCAGATGCTCGGGCGGTACGCCAGGGCCGTGGTCCCGCACCTCGATCTCCACCACGCCTTCGTGCAGCCGCAGTTCGATCTGCGGCGGCTGGGCCGCCGGGTCGTTGTGGCGCAGGCTGTTGTCCAGCAGATTGCGCATCAGCAGGCGCACGCGGGATCGGTCGAGCATGCAGGTGGGCAAGGTGCCGGTCACCAGCAGCGTGATCGCCGTAGCCCCGGGGTGCCGCACTTCCAGCTCCGCCACTACCTCCCGCGCGAGTTCGGCCAGGTTGGTGGGTTCGCGGTGCAGGGCCGCATGGCGTCCGGCCAGGCGCTCGCTTTCGAGCAGGTCGGTGATGAGCCGGGCCATCTCACCCAGATCGCGCATCAGGGCCGCACGCTGAGCCAGTACATCGGGCGACTCGGGCAGCAGCTCGGTGTTCAGGCGCGCCCGCGTGAGGGGGCTGCGCAGTTCGTGGCTCATGGCCAGCAGCAGGGCCCGCTTGGCCTCCAGCATCTGGTGGATGTCTTCGCCCATGGTGTTGATCGTGCCCGCCAGCTGGCCCAGCTCGTCGGGCCGGTGCGCGTGGCGCACCGGAATCGGCTCGCCAAAGTCGCCATTGCCAAAGCGCCGTGCGCCATGCCGGATGTCGTCCAGGGGCCGCAGCAGGTGGCGCACATACACATAGGCCAGCGCGGTGAGCAACAACAATACCGTGAGCGTGCCCCACGCAATGCGTGGGCGCTTGTCCCACGACAGCGCGTTGAGCCCGAATTCGATGTGGTGGCCATCGGCCGTGGTGCGCTGCAGCAGCCGGTAGCCGGTGTCTTCCCGGCTCCAGTGGTCCTGGCGCTCCACCTTGTCGCTCATCCAGTCAGGGCGCGCCCGGTCGGGATGCGAATCCCAGTGGACCTGCGGCCCGTCGATGCGCAACGTCACTGGCAGCCGGTTCGCAATGGCCTGGGCCCGCTCGATGCTGGGAGGACTGCCGATCTCGGCGGTGAGACGATCCACATAGTCCATCAGCAGCGGGCGCGCGGCTTCCTTCCAGCCCAGGGCCACCACCTTCTGCATGCCCCCCATGAAAACCACCGCGACGGTCACGGCCAGGGCCATGAACACCAACACCAGGCGGATGCGCAGCGAATACCCGACAGCGTCGCGCGCGCGCTGGTGCCAGGGACAACCGGGATCGTGCCCAGGCAGCGAATCAGAGGACTTCATGACGAGATCGATGTCGAGGATGGGGCGCCAGACGCGCTTGCCGCCCTGCGCAGCGCCAGCGAATATCCCGCGTTGCGCAGCGTCTTGATGCAGTCCAACGGCTCCAGCTTCTTGCGCAGGCGGCTGACCACAATGTCCACTGCGCGCGTGTACAGCTCGGCCTCGTGCCCGCGCAACTGGTTGAGGATGTCATCCCGGCTGAACACCTTGCCCGGCTCCCTCGCCAACAGGTGCAGCAGGTCGAACTCGGTGCCCGTCAACTCCAACGCCGCCCCCTGGCGCACCACGCTGCGGCGGGCTGCGTCAATGCTCAGGCCTTCAAACTCCAACGTGGCATCGGCAACGCTGCCAGGTGTGCTGGTACGGCGGCGGCGCAGCACTGTCTGCAGCCGGGCCACCAGCTCGCGCGGTTCAAAGGGCTTTGGCAAGTAATCATCCGCACCCAGCTCCAGCCCTACCACGCGGTCCATCACCTCACCCCGGGCCGTCAGCATCACGATGGGCAGATCGCCCTGCTTGCGGATGGTGCGGCACAGTTCAAACCCATCCATTTCAGGCAGCATGACATCCAGGATGGCGGCATCAAACCCGCCCGCTGCCAACTGGGCCAGTCCGTCGCTGGGTTTGAGTGCGTGGATCAACTCCAGCTCGAACCGCTGAAAATAGATAGCCAGCGGGGGGCCAAGCTGCGCGTCGTCGTCAATAAGCAGGATGCGGTGCATGAGCAATTCTCACACCGTCAGGCGCTAGCTCCATGGGCCACCCCTCCCGCACAGTCCACCACACGCAATGCGCGGTGTCGCACGATCAACTTGCGAAGGCGGCCCTGTGCGCCGGAATGGAGTGTGTCAAAGTGGTCGGCGGCGGCCAACAGAGCGGGCAAGGTCTGGGCCGCCGTTGCGGGCCGGCGGGCAACCAGGCCCAGTGCATGTTCACGGTCAAAACGCGGCCCCCAGACCAGCGACATCAACTCATCGTGGGGATCGGGCATGCCCGCCAGCAGCGCAGGCCCATGTTTGCGCACGCCCTGTGCCAGGCGGTGGATGGGTTCCAGCGTGGGTGACATGTGAAAGCCCCCCGCCATCAGCCGCGCGCCATCCAGCCCTTGCGCCGCTGCATCAGCTCGCGCACTTTCTGCTGCTGGTCGGGGTTCAGGCTGTCGTAAAAATCAGCCAGCGCGCTGATCACTTCAGGGCTATTGGCCTGGACTGCGCGGGTCTTTTCCTCCAGCAGCGTCTGCGCCCGCACACGGTCGAATGTGGCACCTGCCACGATGGCCTGCATCTCTGCGCGGGGGTCTGCAGCCTTGCCGATGAAGGCTGTGCGCTGGACCTCCATTTTGTCGGCCAGTACATTGAGCTTGAGCTTTTGCGCATCGTTCAGGTCTAACTTGCTGCTGACCCGCTCGACGACCTTGCCACGCACTTCGGCCATCTTTTCGGCACTCATCGGGCCACGGTGATGGTGGCCGCTTGAGCAGGCCGTCAAACCGCCTACCGCGATAGAGACGCCGAAGATGCCCGCCAGGGTTTTCTTGATCCAGGGTTTCATGGTGCAGTCCTTTCATGGACGGTGTTGAACATGACCCTGATGGTGCCGACAGAGCGTGCCGATGTGGTCTCGACGCAGTTTCGGTTTATTTCATTTTGTTTCGCCGTCACAGCATGGTGTGACAACTGCCCAGCGCCTGCCCACGGGGCAAGCCGGGCATTTCAACGCAACACGGCCGATAGAACGACCAAGCGGTCTGCCAGCTCTGAGGCCCCGGTACGCATCTGGTCCAGCGGTATGGTGCCCACACTCCAACCGCCGTACCAGATGTCAAAGGCCGTGACGCCAGGAAAGCCTGCGCCCTGGCCATACGCCTGGATCGCCTGGTCTATTTCGGGGTGCAAACTGGGCACGCCCAGCAGCAGTTTTCCATCGAATACCCTTGCCAGATACTGCTGAGCCCCCTCCGGCCGGATATGCAGCGTCAGCACTGACATCGCTTTTTCCCATACGAATCCGTCTTCAGACACAACACCATTCAACCCATTGCTTGCAGCTCTCGATATTCAAGGTCTGCAAATTGCAACTCGCGCTCCAGACCGTGGCCGTCATTGCGGTCAGGACACAGGTTGTCGGTTTGCTGGCGCTGCAGGAGTGTGTCAGTGGGCTGACCCATCTGCATCAAAGGGGCCTCTGGGCAAGCTTCGAGATGGTGGGACGTTGGATGGAAGAAAAACATGGTGCACTCCAAGAGCTGGGCTTTTAAAAAGCCCCGTCAGGACATTAAGGTCCGGGCCTGCCAAGGCCCACGTCAGAACCCCGTGGGGACAGACGTAGGACTGCGCCTACAAACCCAGTTAAGTGGCATGCGCGGGCAAAAGCTGTGAGGTCACCCCTGCGAGGTGGGGCGGTACGCTGCTGTGGTCAGCACTGGGAGTTCGTCTGTACCCCAAGGCATCACCTTCCCCAGCCAGCAGTCCGATGGAGTCCAGCGCAGTCGGCGGGTCACAAGGCTCTGCATACACACGCAATGCAATGTCTTCAGCCGCTGGCGAAAAATACAACCAGAGGTTGTCGTGCTCTTTGTCATAGCAAGAAAAAAGCGCCCTCCCGGACCCTGGAGGGCACATCAGAAACTTTGACATGAACATCTGCTGGATCCGCAAAGCTGGATCGAAAGCCTGTTCGTCATTGCCCAGAGCCAATTTGTACCAACTGCTCATATGCGCCTTTCGTGTGGTCGTGCCAGTAATACGGAACATTCATCGTATTTTTGGCCTGCGACTACGGCACTTCTTGTGCAGCGCATCAATCTGTAGGACAGATTCTTCCAATGCCTCAGGTGCTGCCGGGCATCGCCATGGCTTGGCAATCAATCGTAGGAGGACTCCAGATCACAATGTGGCTCCCGACGGGGCGCTCTCACACGAGATCCGTAGGCTCTCAGCGTTGCACAGCCGAGGCCGGTGATGTAAAGCACCTGGGCTTTCTGGTGGGGGGAATCAACCGGCGGAAGCTGCACCTCCACCATTCCAGCAGCGCGCAAGACACGCAGTTTGTCGATGTTGACGACATCCGATTCAATCAGGGGAAGCGCGTCGCGCTCCAACTCCCTTAAGTACTCCATTGGCATGGTGGCCTCCGGCTTGAACGAGGAAAGATTGTGAAGCGCGAGCCTCTGCGGCTCAAGAATTGATACAAGAAGCTACAACCTTGCAGCTCCTGCACGCCGCATTACCAATGAAGTGCCCGTGTAGCTTGGTGGCGGGCCCGTGACGCCCTAAAACCCACACCCCAACTGTTGCCATTCAGACATGCGCTTGGTCCGCCAAAGAATGGGCCACAAGCCCATGCCGATTTTTGTGATCTTCTTCAGGAGCAATCCATGGCGGCCGCGGTGCTTTACCGCCATTGCGCAGAGACGAAGTCGTTGAACCACCTGCCTTCAGGCGGCAAACTGCTCAACAAGCCCCGGACATGGACGAATACCACCACGCCATCTGCATCCGTCTGCCGAAACGCGAGGAACCTGCAGCGCCATCGCAGTTGGCACTTCAGCAATCTGGGCAATACGGACTTATTTCACGATTGCAAGCTGCGCCCCTGGTGCGCGGTTCGAAACCCGGCTTAGGATGCACCTACCGTCAAATCCGGCGGTTCGCCCCCCCTGTGCGAGTGATGCAATGATTTAGCCCGCCTCGTGCGGGCTATTTTTTTCACTTCTGGACGTTGACGCCATGGAAGCTGAAGCCAGCTCATTTGGAGCATAGCCATTCATTGATAACCGATCAGCTACCGAAGATCAAAAACAAGAAAGGGACAGCTGCTCCCCACGCCGTAGATGAGACGACCTGGTGCTTTGAGAGTCGGACGACCTATCACAACCCCTCGCAATCAACTCCGAAAATTTCTCGCGACCACCCGAAAAACCGAAGCGCTGAAGGCAAGGGCTGAGCTCAGGAGGTTGTTTGGTTGCAGGTACAGAGTCTCCTATGACAACCCCCTTTCGAAAGAGGGAAGTGGGGGTACACAACACCGATTTCACCAGATTTCTCGGTTTGTACCCCAATTGCACCCCCAGTTTGCGTTGGCTGGGGATGGGCAAGCCTGGACGGCCATGGACGCTAAGCCCTTGATTTACCAAAGAAAAAGGGCGTCCACTGGATTAGTGTGGACGCCCTTGGACGGGTGTATGGTGGGCTGGCGTCTACTGAATGAAGTCCGTAAGCCATTGTTTTATAGAAACTTTTACGCTTGATTCCGCCTGATTGTTCCCCGATTTGTTCCCCGGTCACGCCGTGGATACCTGTTGACGGGGGCGCACCCGGATCCACGCTCGCAAAACTAAAAATTAGTTTGGCGGTGTAGTAAATATCCCATCAGGCCAACACTAGATGAACCAACCCAAGAGTCCGTGGCGTCCTCTAATTCGCGATTGCATCGTGTTCTGCAGGAAACACTCATCGAGCTGGGCCGCGCACAAGGGATGAGCGCTGGCTGACATTCTTTTATTGGCACATCTGCGCACATGCCAATAATGCATAGGTACCTTCCCATTGCATCTACATACTCGGCGAGATCAAAAAAACCCTCTGGGCCACCGCCGATAAGCTCCGCGCCAACATGGACGCCGCCGAATACAAGCAGCTGGTGCTCGGCCTCATCTTCGCAAATACCTCTCTGACACCTTTGCCGCCCGCCGCGCCGAGCTGACGGCCCGCCTCACCAACCCCGACGAATACTTCTACGGCGACGCCGACCCTGCCGACATCGAAGCCGAGCTGGAAGACCGCGACTATCACAAAGAGATCAACGTCTTCTGGGTGCCCGAAGGCGCGCGATGGGAGGCGCTGCGTGTTGGGTATAGCTGGGGCGGGGCTTAGCGTAAGAGGACGGCTTGGCTTGCCGCTGTTCACGGCGCAAACCGTGCTGCCTTCTGCACCTCGTTGTTGGCCTCCTGCACAAACCGGATTTCGTTGGTCGGGATGCCCATGTCGATCTTCGTTGTCCTTGATCGACTGATGGGCGCTTCAGGGCGAGGTCTGCGTAAGCGCCAATTTCGCCCCCAAAGTCGACGTGCGCAGCGACACCTGTGCGGAAGGCGGCCATCAATTGTGATCCGAGCCAGATCAAACTGGACTGAACGCACAGTTGGCTCTGGCTCATTCCGACGCGATTCAGGTGCGCATCAGCACCACACCTCGACGCACCTCAACAACTGCGCACGAATCTCGGCAGGCTTGGCGGTCAAGTCAACGGTCGCAAAGCGGAGCGGATGGCCCTGTATGACGACCGTCTCATCGATCATCGTTCCAGCGGAGGGGTGCAGCAGCAAGCCGCTTGCGGAGTCTGCCAGCGGACCGCCGCAGCCGACCTGTGACCTCAGATAGGCATACATCTGGTAGATGTAGCCGCTGCGCAGGCTTTGCTCCCGATACCACCCCGCCGTAACGATGGAGGTGAACTTGGTGTCGATGACGATACGTCGCCCCGAGCCACCATGGTCGAGCACTACGTCGGTCCGCATGGCAGGCAAGATGTCGTCAATACGTTCCGTCTTGGACGAGATTTGCCACTGCAGCGTGGAGCCGCAACGTACATGCCACCCGAGTGGATTGAGCGCCACTGCATACAGGCCGCCAACGGCGCGCTCAAACAGACGGCGAACCCACGCCTCATCCCGGCCAGGCATCGCCAGTACGTTGCCACCGGCAGATTCCGTGGGTAGTGCTAGGTCATAGGCAAGCTTGGCCGCTTCCACCATGAACTGGTCGTTCGCATCATGGCGTCCGAAGCGATCAGCGCTCATTTGTGCGCGGGTCGGCGGCTGGCCTGCGACGCCTCGGGCCCGCATCGCTGCTGCGAGAGACCGACACCGATGGGCGGCAGTGGGCTTCTTGACCAGACGAGCAACTGACTCCAATGCTGCGCGGACAAAACGATTCCGTGGCGTGTCGATGGTGAGTTCGGCAAAGCGGCAGGCCACCAAGCCGCGATCCAACAATTGGCGCCGTTCAGTGGTCAGCACATCGATGCGCCCACGAACGCGGCTGAGCCACTCTTCCCGAGGTCTGTAGCCCAGGCTCAGCTGACGGTGCAGCCGAATCTCAACGGCATGGGCTAAAATTTCCGCCACCAGATCGGGCAATTCATCTGGGCTTTCTTCGACCTTCACATGGGCGGCGCCGCCAGATCGAAACAGGTCTGACGCATACAGCATCAAGAGCCACAGGTTCCGGACAGGAATGCGCCCCACGAATCCGGGCGTGAACCCCGATTCGGTGAAACCCGGTGGAGCGATACGGCCCATCACCAGCCCTGCAACAACCGTGATGTGGCCTGACGTGCCTCCTCAGGGGAGTCAAACCAATACTCTTCCAGCAGCGGGCCGATCTCCGTCTCCACGACTTGCTGGAACCACCGCCGGGTACTACCCCCATCCAGCCGATGCACAGGCGTGACGTAGCTGTGACCGATTCGGAACTGTTTGCCCAAGCGTGCATCCGCTGCAATCTGTTCGTTCAGCTCGGCCATGCGTCGCTCGATGTCTGACGCGAGCGCTTCATCCACAGCGCATGCTGACACCACCCAGCTACGCCAGGCTGGCCCGAAGCGAGGCTCAAGGCCAACAAACGCAAAGCGGCGCCGCAACGCCAGATCGACCAGCGCCAACGACCGATCAGCGATGTTCATGGTGCCGATCACATGAAGGTTCTCAGGGATGTGAACCGGCCGACGCACGCCGTCAGCATCCGGGTAGCACAGCTCCAACGCCTCGCTGGGGGTGCGCTTGCCTGCCTCCAGCAGCGTCAGCAATTCACCGAACACCTGGGCCGGATTGCCTCGGTTGATCTCCTCGATGACGACAACGAACTTGGCAGCGGGCTCCTTTTTCGCAGCCGTGATGGCCTCCATGAAGACGCCATCGGCGAGCGTGAGTTTTCCCTCGCCAGTGGGCCGCCAGCCGCGCACGAAGTCCTCGTACGAAAGATTCGGGTGGAACTGGACAGCTCTGACCTTGCTCTCGTCCTTTTGCCCCATCAAGGTAAAGGCCAGTCGCTTGGCCAGCCAGGTCTTGCCGGTGCCAGGTGGCCCTTGCAAGATCAGGTTCTTCTTGGTGCGCAGCCGATCGAGCATTAACTCAAGCTCTGGCTCCGACATGAAGCAGCCGTCACGGGTGATGTCGTCAAGCGTGTATGGCACGATGGGTGCCTGAGTCTGGACGACCTCGGCTGCAAGCTCATCGCCCGAGTCATCGTGGGGGATGTCTGGCGTGGCGTCATCCTCCTGAAGGGCAGGCGTCGCATCCTTGAACTGCCAAGATGCCAGCGACAATTCCGGGAAGCTGTGCACCGGGTAGTCGTCCTCCGCGAACCGCGTGCGCAAGTCGTCGGCAAGTTGCAAATACGCGGCCGCCTCACAAGGCGCTTGCGGGGCTGGCGTGGTGATCGGAACGCCGAGACGCTTCCGGATGTAATGCCGTGACTGGCTGTCCAGCGTCGGAAACTCCCAGGGAATGGCCCAATACAAACCAGTGGACAGGTTCCACGCCACACCCCAGACCTGGGTGGCGGCGTCATAGGCCTCTATGAACTCGTCGCGAGTGCCTGGCCCGTTGCCTTCAGCCAGCGCCTGCGCCGCAGCAAAGACACGCCAAAGGGCATCAATGTCACCCGCGCCTCGCTTGTCCGCGTACCGGAAGAACCAGGACCGTTGGTTGTTGAGCACGGGGATGCCTTCGAACGTCGCGGGCACAGGCACAGTGACGCCAAGCAACTTCGCCAGCTCTGCCGCAATCAGCTTGCGGTTGGCGTCCGTCATGCCTCGGTTGAACGTGCCCATCACCGTGAACGGGCAGATGTCCTGCAGGGGGCCGCTGCTTCCGTCCGGGAATTTGTCCTGCAGATAGCCCAGACCTTGGACGTGCTGAGCAATCTGGTGGATGCCCTGAATGAGCGGCGCTCGGTTGCTTGCGTAGGCCAGCAGCTTCTCGGCGACAGCCTCGTAGAAGTCTGCCCACTGGAACAGGGTGCCGAAGCGATCCTTCCAGTACGGCGCGTTGCGGAATCGCTCAATGTCTTGCGGCTTGCCTTCAAACGCAAACTCGATCAGCGCATCCGCATTCCATTCGCCGGGCACAACGCGCCAGATGGTTGGGCGGTACGTGGAGAAGTACCACTCACGCACGCCATCGGCGGGCTGCCACTGCACCTTGACGCACTCACCGTCCTGCGG
Organism: Acidovorax sp. Root275; assembly: GCF_001428965.1. Lineage (NCBI taxonomy): Bacteria > Pseudomonadati > Pseudomonadota > Betaproteobacteria > Burkholderiales > Comamonadaceae > Acidovorax > Acidovorax sp. Root275. Next base: position 1,658,181 of record NZ_LMJH01000001.1, read on the forward strand.
ATTCTCGGTAATGACACCGGTGGCTTTGATGCCCATGACGGACACCGTCTGCTGGCGGTTGTCGAAGGGCAGACCGTGCTTGCGCACGTACGCCGCCTTGATAGCAATTCGCTCGCCAGGCCGCATGGATCGCACCAGGGCTTGTTCCTTCTGATTTGGACTGCGGACCTCCCAGATGCCCTCTTCGAGGAAGCGAGCACTCTGGTCGTCGGTATGGCCAAAGCTGGCCCCGACGAACCAGGTTGTACCGGAAGACTCGCGTAGACTTGCGCTACTCATGCAGCTTTCTCCTCATTGAATATCCCTTTCTTTCGACAGGCATCGAGAAAAGGCTGTTTAAGGAAATTGCAATCGGCGAATGGGCGTTTTCCGGTGTTGAACGCCAACGTCTTGAGAAAATCTTGAGGATCTTTCCCAAGCTCTCTCCATTCATCCAGAACCTGCGTGAGCCAAGCTTTGCCATCACTTTCCGTACAAAGCTTCGACTTGTAGCGCTCTTCGATCCCGTACACATCCTTCCACGTGTCAAGCTCCTGCGTCATGGACGCAGGGCCAAATTGCAGGGTGATATCGGCCGGCGTCAGCTTGGCGATGTCGGAATGCTGCAGGTCTATTTGCAGCTCGATGGAATGAGGCGTCGTCTTGTAGGGGTAGAAGGAGGAGCGTCGATGAACAGCCCTCGTTGGATCTTTAAGCGGGTAGGCTGGATCCCTGCTGGTCTTATAGCTGCTGTTGCAGTGGTGACAGGCTGGGACGAGGTTACGGAAGTTGATGGAGTTGAACGGATACAGCGCTTTGGGCAGGTAGTGGTCATAGGCCTCTCGCTTGCTGTGGTACTCGCCCAGCAAATCGTTGATGCCGCAAAATGGGCATTTGCCTGCCTTGTTGGCCTGTACAAAGGTCTGGTAATGGTCGTCGATGTCGCCGCACTTTTTTCTCAGAGCGGCAACGTCCACATGCGAGTAAAGCCCTTTGAAGAATGACGCCAGCTGGTCACGTAAGTCTTTGAGCTCGTTGGGAAAATCAGCGTATCGCTTCAGTGACATGGCATGGTCGTTGGCGCATACCCCTTCCACATCGTTATTCGCTCTGTACCAAAGACGAAGCTGCTCGACCTGGCAAGCAGTCAGCGGCCCGAAGAGCGCATAGATGCGTTCTACATGTCCTGCGAAAAACTCGGCACCTTTGCTGTCGTCGTAGTGAAACGCCGTCATCGCCTCAAGCAGCTCAGGATTCCAGGCGAACAGATCCAGACGGTAGGGGCCTTTTGACGGTGCCTGGCACCATACTGCATAGAAGATGAAGTCGATAAACGCCTGCATCTTTTCCATCGGGTGCGGGACATAGGTGTAAGGAAATAGCATCAGCCCTGCGCCTCCCCATCGCCTGGCTGATCGCCATCGAGAATGGCCTTGATCAGCAAAACCTTTTCCACCGAGTCACCGAGCTGCTGATGAATCTCCGTGATCAGGGATTCCTTATCTTCGGTGCCCTTTTCAAAACGAGCCCGCAACACGTCCAACAAGGCCTGTGCATGGCCGCCGATCGTTTCGCGCTTGCCGAAGGTGTTCATGGTGATCTTGTTGATCGACGCGCCCAGCGTGTTGTACGGCGGGTGGCTGACGCTGACTTTGCCACTCGATTTTTCCTTAGCAAACACCAGCACCTTCTCTGGCTTGCTATCAGAAATCAGAAATGGCGTGTGGGTGGTGATCAGCATTTCCTGTGCGCATTCGCCATTGCCCGGCAGGCACTGGCGCAAGCGGCTGATGAAGTTGGCGCGCCAGTTGGGGTTGAAGTGCGTTTCGGGCTCGTCGAGCAGGAATAGGCTGTTGGTGTCGCGGAAGAGAAGGCAGAGCCCGAGGCTGTGCAGCAATTGGTGCTCGCCGTCCGATAACTCCTTGAGCACCATTGGCTTAGCCACGCCTTGCTTGGTAAAGCGAACAAACTTGAAGCGCATGATGCGCTGGTCGGATGCTAAGGTTGGCACCGTCTCGCTGACGTAGTGGCTGGTCGACGTGTACAGATCGGTCTTCAGAAACTCGCTGACGGCATACAGGTTGAGCGTCAACAGCACCTGAAACGCCTGGAACAGCACCAGCGCCGAGCCGTCGAAGTTCTCGCGGAATGCCTGGCGGGTTGACTCATTCACCCAGTAGTCGAGCACAAGGGTATCGCTGGCCTCGTCGATGTAACTGAGCGTGGCGCAACGCTTGAGGGCGCTCACCACCAGTGAGGACTTCTCGTCACCCTCCAGCAGCTGAAGCACGTTCAGACGATAGCGGGTACTTCCTGGCTCATCAGTTTCCGAGAGCGCGGGATTGCCTTTAATGATCTCGCGGCGAACCCAATCATCAACTGATTGGCTGATCTCAGACTCTGAGAGCCCGCTTGTTCGAGCTTGCGCCTGTATTCGATTTCGTCGCTCGCGCTTCTGATCTTCATCGGCGAGATCGAAGGCTTCCAGTTGTATTGCATTGATCGGAATTCGGCGGCGCAGGATGATGCGGAACTCCCGCAAGGCCTCGATGCCCATATCCTCGCGGAAGGGCTGGAGTGTGGCCTCGTCCTGAAAAAGCAGGTTGCACAGCAGGATGGCCTGGCTGAATCCGCTGTCCAGGTACGCCAGCCGTGTCTCCGGATGGCCGGGGTAGCTTAGTTGCCGTGTCAGTGCATTCCAGTACTCGTCGAACTGCACGAAGCGCATCTTGAAGAACGGCAGGCTGAGGATCTCGTTCTCGCCCGAGGAATAGCCCAGCACGTACTGCGGCACCAGGAGATCCCGCTCTTCATCGGTCAAGCGACTGGAAGAAAAACCCTCGGAAGGGAATGCTTCGTTGTTCTCCCAGCGTAGCCAGGGCGACTCTCCCGCTTCCTTGATCACCACTACGTGCGCGAATGTCGGGCTGCCGGAGGTTCTGTATCCCTTGGGCAGCTTGATCAAGTATTCGAGCTCATAGGCATCGGGCGAAACCTTCTGCGCCTCGTCTTGCAGAGCCTCAGGCAGAAAGCTGCGACGCACACGCAGCACTTCCAGCTGAAAAAAGATCGCCGCCAGCGCTTCGAGTAGGTTGGATTTACCGCTGCCATTGGGTCCGGCACAGACGAAGGGCGCAAAGTCGTTCGCTTGCGCCAACTCGTCCTGCAAGCTCCACTCGGTGCGGAAGTGGTGCTCGAAGCCACAGGGCAGGCTGCGAAAACCTGCAGGGTCGGTGATCTTAAGGCGCAGCAGCTTCATGCCAGGCTTTGCTCGGCGGCAGCTTTGAGCTCGATGCGGTTGCCGTCGTCGTCAAACGCCTGCGTCATGGCACCAGCGGCCAAGGCCTTGAACACCCAGGACTTGATGGACTCGTAGTCGCTGGCAGTCCATTCGAAATCATTGTCCGGGTGCAGTTCGCTCAGCCGGGTTTGCGCGGCGGCGATGAAGCGTTCGAGGGAGAAAGCCGCACTGCCTAACTGCGTGCGATAAGCCTCCAACCAGAAACGCAGCAGCGGCGCAAGCTGTGTACGGTCTTGCAGTGCGGGCAGCAGTAAATCGGTTTCGGGCAGCTCGATCACCGGAGTGGTGATCGGCACAGGCACGGCAGCAGCCACGGGGCTTTCTCCTTCGATGTGTACGGCAGGCAGGGTCACCCGCGACAAATCCAACTCGCCCTTGAAGGCCTGCTGGCTCAGTGCACCATAGAGGGCTTCGAGGTCAGTGAGGCTTTGTTGGTAGCAGGACTTGATCGCTTCGACCTTTTCGACGATTGCGGAAAATTGGTCCTGAAGTTCGATAGATGGATACGGAAACTCCAGTGAATCGAGCACTCCGGTGTTCATGTGGGTAAAGGCGCCATCTGCTCCTGTCTTCAAGCGCCCTACTCGCCCCTTGCAGTACAGCATCAATGAAACGAAGTGCAGGGGTCGCAACTCATCGCCTAATCGAACACGAATCAGATTAGTGCTGATGATCGAAGGCTGTTCATTCATGCGAGCGACACACATCTTTCCAACGGTGCCGGCCCGCGAAACGATGATGTCGCCATCCTTCACCGAGTACGCCGCAAGATCGTCATACTTGTCAGCTGTGATCCACATGCGAAACGGAAGCGCCATTCGTCCATCTGAGGCGATGTTGTCCATATTCCAGACTGGCACGCCCGCATCGACGAACTCCTCCTTCTTCAATGCACTTCCGAATGGGCCGCACTTAGTTCCCTCTTTCGAATTGACATAAAACTCCGAAAGCTTTCTTACAGGGAAAGCATGAGGATTCAGAATCGGGTCACCGAACATCTTCAGAAACACGCTCCTGAGCAGATCGTCGAGTTGTTGCAGGTGTTGTTTGCGCTGGGCAATCAGTCCTTCCACTTTTCCGAGCAGATGGGCAATGCGGACTTGGTCGTCGAGAGGCGGGAGCGGCATTTCGTGTGCCCAGAATGATTTCATCTTCATTCGTGGCATCTTTGCCCCATCTACTTGCGCACTTGCCCAGGAGACGAACTCGGGGGATCGCAGATAGAAGCACAAAAACTCGCGATTCAGTTCTCCGAGACTTGGTCTAAGCGGGACCAGCTCCGTTGTTGCAATGCCATTACTGTCAGGGCAGATAACTTTATTCAGATATGGGCGTAGTTTTGAGTAGAGGACATTTCCAGTGTCAAATACGAACGTAGATGTGCCTGCATCCGAGGCCCGTCCATAATTGCGGCGCCCGATCTTTCCTGATCCAGACTCAATCTGGTCCAGCGTAAGATGCCAGACAGTTTCGTCCGGTGCCGGCTTGGCGGGTGATGCACCGGAAGGCGCGATTTCAGACAGCTTTCGAAATCTCATCCCACCATCCCCTTCAACTCCAGCAACTCGCGCACGATGCCGCTTTGCACCTTGGCGAGCTCCGCTTCGTCTATATCACCCACTTCGGCCTGAATCAACCGATCCAGAATCACACCCGGTGCGTCGTAGTGCACTTCCTCGAAGACATCCTGCTTGTAGCGAGAGAGCGAGAGGTCATAGTTGTTCTTTTCGTCGGCAATCTCGGCGCGCGGCACCATGAAGCACTTGGCGGTGCGGTCGATGTCAGTGGCGGCATCTCGGGCGTGATATCTGCCAATGATGTCTTGCAGGTCGCCGTAGCCTTCCTTCTTGCTGCGCTTGTCGTCCAGCGAATAGCCGTCGGCAGCCATTTCGTAAAACCAGACGTGTTCGGTGGCGGCTTTGCTCACCTTGTCTTTCGGCCCCCAGACCTTGGTGAACAGCAGAACGGCGGTGCTGACCCCGGCATAGGGTTTGAACACGCCACTGGGCAGGGTGATCACGGCCTTGAGGTCGCAACGCTCCACAAGCATCTGGCGCAGCGTCTTGAAGGCCCCGCCGGAGCCGAACATCACGCCCTGCGGCACGATCACGCAGGCGGTGCCGCCCTTCTTGAGAAGGCGATAGATATTCTCGACAAACAGCAACTCGGTCTTGGTGGTGCCCAGTTGCAGGTTCTCGTTGATGTCGCCCTTGTCGATGCTGCCGGTGAAGGGCGGGTTTGCCATCACGATGTCGTACTCGGCTTCCTCGGTGTAGCTCTTGCTGAGGGTGTCCTTGTAGTCGATGTGCGGCTCGTCGATGCCGTGCATCATCAGGTTCATCAGCCCAAGGCGCACCATGGTCTGGTCGATGTCGTAGCCCCACAGCGAGCTGGCGAGCTTGGCTTGTACGGCCGTTGTCAGCGTTGCGGCTTTTGACGTTCGTTTGAATCCGTCTTCGTCTGTTGAAAGTTCGTTCGTGCCAGATTCAATCGCCAACTGCGTGACCAAATATTGATAGGCGCCCAGCAAAAAGCCCCCGGTGCCGCAGGCCGGGTCTGCAACCTTGAATGGCTTGGCAGGACTTGAACGGAGGAGTGCGGAAACATCTGGCCGCACCAGATCGGCCATCAGTTTGATGATGTGGCGCGGGGTGCGGAACTGGCCGTTCTTGCCGGCGGTGGCGATCTCGGACAGCAGGAACTCGTAGACATCGCCCTGAATATCCTGAAAGGCCTGGCCTTTCTCCTTCGAGTCCTTCTCCATCACCTCGAAGATGTTGTCGATAGTCTTCACCGCTTCCACCAGCAGGGCGGGCTTGGGGACGATGAAGACAGCGTTCTTCATGTGGTGGGTGAAGTTGGATTCGGCGCCGTTCAGGTCTTTGAGGAAGGGGAACACCTTGCCCTGCACGTGCTGCAGCATCTCTTCGGCCTGCATGCGTTTGAATTCGCTCCAGCGTAGGCTGCGCTTTTCGATGGGGCGCTGTTCCGCTGCTGGCCAGTTGCGTTCTTCGGGCGGAATCCACGTGCCCGTGAATTTGGAGATGTAGTTCTCGCCGGTCCATTCGGCATCGGCCTGGCGCTTCTGGTCCAGCTCATCCAGCCGCTTCATGAACAGCAGGTAGGTGATCTGCTCGATGGCGGTAAGCGGGTTGCTGATGCCGCCGCTCCAGAACTTGTTCCAGAGCTGGTCGATCTTGCTTTTGAGTTCGGGGTTGTTTTGCAGCATGGTGTGCCCTGTTACTTAGGCAGCCAACCGTTCGGTCAGCTGCAGGATCTCGTTGATTTCAAGTGGGCTAAACACGCCACGGATGCCTTGCGGATGGATGACCGTGAAGGGGGCGTTGATTAGGTCTTTCTTCTCCACCTTTTCGCGCTCGATGACAAAGCCCTTCAGAAGATTGAGGAATTCCATCTGCCGGCTGCTGAGCGTGGTGTGGGCGCGGATAAATTGGTCAAAGGCGGCGCTGACCTCATCCGGGAAGCTCCTGAGCACTTCAATACCCAGGATGTGGCGGATAAACTGGATAAAACGCGCCTTGCGGTTCTTATAGACCTGACGCAGCAGGTCTTCGGTGATGTGCGGGTGTTCTTCGTGCAGGAGTTCGGCCAGTTCGTTGGCCTCTTCGCTGCTCACTGCCTCGCCGTTCTTGATCTTCTGCAGCACCAGATTGTGCGCGGTGAGTTCGGCAATCAGGTTTTCGAGCATTTCGCGGTAGCGGGTGATGCTGACCGCCTCATGCTGTGGGCCGAACTCCACCCATTCTTTTTTGTGCAGTTCATCGACCAGATCGAGGTAGGTTTGTTCCTGGCCGGTGGATTGCTCGCGGAATTTCATCAGCGGGCCGAGTTTGGCGACCAGTTCGTCGAAGGCGTCTTCATCCGCCTTGGCCCAGTAGTGGCTGGTTTGCGCGGCGCGGATCAGGGCCTCTTCATGCTTGACGAAGCTGACGGAGAGCGGCAGTTCGCTGATCTGCTCGACGATGCTTTCCTTGAGGGTGTCGGCCTGTTCCTTTTCTTCGCTCAAAACGGCCAGCGAGTACTCCAGCACGTCGCGCTCGAAGCGCATGGCCTTGAAGTCGGCCTCGGACAGTGTGCGGAACAGCGGCTTGATTTCTGCGCGTAGGAACTCCAGTCGGTCGTGGCTGAGGCTGATCCAGAAGTTGTCGTCGTCCAGCCGCGCCAGCGCAGAGGCGGCTTCTTTGATCACCACCGAGTCTTTGGGCAGTGCGCTGATCTGCAGGCGCAGCTTGGCGATTTCGCGCACGGCGATGTCGGCATGGTCGCTGTCGTTGGCCTTCTCGATCTTGTCGAGCCGCAGGCCTACCAGCCGCACGGGCAGCGGCAACTGGGCTTTCAGTTCCTTGCCTTTGGGGTTGAGCTTGAAGTATTCGAAGTTGTCCCAGCAGTCGAGAATCAGGAACACGTCTTTCTCAAGACACCACGGCTTGGGCTTGCTGGTTTCCAGCAGGCGGGTGCCGCGCCCGACCATCTGCCAGAACTTGGTGTACGAGTAGACCGGCTTGGCGAACACGAGGTTGACGATTTCGCGCACGTCGATGCCGGTATCGAGCATGTCTACGCTGATGGCAATGCGAGGCATGTCGTTGTTGGTGAACTGATCGAGCAGGCCGCCTTTGCCGTAGACGCGCGGGTCGTCTGACACCAGCACCTTGGCCAGCTCACCGTGGTGTTGCGGGTAGAGCTTGTCGAAGATTTCTTCAATGCGCCGGGCGTGGGCCTTGGTGGCGCAAAAGAAGATGGTCTTGCCCGGCAGCACGCCGTTGGCGTCCTTGATGGCCTCCTCCATGAATTCGCGGACGATCAAGGTATTGGTGCCTTTGTTGATCACCTGCTTTTCAAGCTGGGTGCCCTCGAAGTTAATGTCTTCAACTTCCTTGCCTTGAAGAATCAGCTTCTTCTGGTCTTCCAACGAAATGGTGCGCTTGCTGATGCCTTCCATCTGAAACTTGGTCTGAATCTTCATGACCTGAAAGTTGCAGAGGTATGGAGGCACGTTGTTCACGGCTTCTTCATAGGTGTAGGCAAACGTGGGAATGCCGGCTTCGCAATGGAAAAGCTGGAAGGTGTTGTGGTCGATGATGTCGGTAGGCGTGGCCGTTAAGCCCAGCGTGATGGCCTTGAAGTAGTCCAGCACTTCGCCAAATGTGTTGTAGATGGAGCGATGGCTCTCATCGACGACGATGAAATCGAAGAAGTGCGGAGACAGGTGCTGTGCCTCGTCTCGAATGATATTAAGCATCGTCGGATAGGTGGCGACGTACACACGACGGTCCGTGGCAATCAGCTTTTCGCCGATATTGGGCCAACGCGGTTCATTGGGCATGTGCTCCTTGAAGGCGGCCAGTGCCTGTTCACGTAACGCGATGCGGTCCACGAGAAACAGCACTTTTTCCGCGTGCCCAGCGCGCATCAAGGCATCGACCATGGCAATGCATGTTCGCGTCTTGCCAGTCCCGGTGGCCATCACCAGCAGGAAGTCACGCTTCTTCTGCTCTATGCCATCAAGCACCGAGCGAATCGCGCGGATCTGGTAGTCGCGCCCGGCGATCGAGGTGTTGATGAATTCCTGCGTCAGCGGCTTGCGGTTACGGCGGATGTAGGCAAAGCGCTCCAGGTCGTCGCGGGTGGGATATCCGACCACTTTGCGCGGTGGGGCGTTCTCCAAATCCCAGAAGTACAGATCATGGCCGTTGGTGTAGAAGCAGAACGGCAGCTCACCTCCCAGCTGCCTCTGGATGTTGTAGCAGTACTGCTTGGCCTGCTCACGGCCAATGGCGGCATCACGGCTGGTCTTCTTGGCCTCGATCACTGCCAAGGGTTTGCGATCTTTGCCAAGCAGGACGTAGTCGCTGAACTGATGGCCCTCGTAGGGCATGCGCGGCTCCTCTACCCCATCAGGCAGGGAGGTAAGGATGTCGAATTCCTCAACAATCTGGGTCGGATCTTTCACGTCCCAACCTGCCAAGGCAAGTTGCTGGTCGATCAGTTCCGATCTGGTTTGGGCCTCTGTTTTGGTCACGTCTTTATCACCGTCGCAGCTTGGTCTCGCTCAGCTACGGGAGGCGCAACGCATCCCGCCCAGTGCCGAACGCCTGCTTCTCCCCAGGATGTAGTCTATCGGTAAGATCCTTGCTGCCCACGAGGGGGCGAACGTGATTGAAATGGCGCATGACTGCGCTGTGTCTAGGGTGGCAGGACCAGCGAGCAGGCCAGGCCGATCCGGGCGGACATTGCCTGCAGGTACCGTTACAGGAATGCCCTCGCGCTGTGGCGCGGCCATCGGCCCGCTAGCACATTAGCCGCTGCGTTGCACGTTAGAACTGATCAAGCACTCGCTGTTGTTCCTGAAGGCCTTTGTTCAGACGCCGAGTAATGTCACGCAGCTCCCGCCAGTAACCACCTTTGAAAGCGTTGCGCGAGACCGTGGCCTTACCGGCTGCGCTTGTCGGCCCGGTGGACTGCAGCCAGGGCTTCTGCTCCCTGATGCGTGCCGCCTGCTGCGCCCGCCGCTCCGGTGTCCAGCCATTGCTGCTTTTCATGGCTCAGCTCCTTCAGTTTGTTTTCTTCAAAAACTTTTTCTCGCGCGCCCATGGGGGCGGTCTGGGGGCCATTGTTGATCTGCTGCGGGCCCGTGGTCACGTTGGCCTGCTTGGCATAGACGACGGGCGGGTTCTTGATATTGGCCAGCGTTTCGAGGGTGGCGCGGCATTGGCTTTGGGCCTTGAGCGCCAGGCGCAGTGCGGTTTCTTGCTGGCGTAAAAGGCTCGCCTGCAAGCCGGTCTCGGTCAACTTCACGAACAGAGATTGCAGGGCGGTAGCCTGGTTCATCAGCATGGCCTCAGCCGCTCGCAGGTCACCCTTGTGCACCGCCTGCGTCTGCTGACGCAGCGCCTCGATCAAGGCGGGGGTATCCAGTTGGTCTATCAACTCGCGGCGCTCGCGATTGGTGATCACCCGGAAACTCCCCATTTCGGGCGAGATCATCAGGTTGGCGAAGTTAAGAGCGGTCTCCTCCGACGTTGCACTGTTGATGGAGGGCACCGTTTTGCGGTTCAAGCGTTGTGTGGAAGGGGCGTTTTCTGGCGCTTCGGGTTTCTTGGCGGGCTTGCTCACGGGGTATTGCCTTGACTGTAAAAGTTAATGAAGCCTGCACAGCGCTGCAGCTGGTGTGTCAGGCTGCCCGGCAGCAGCGTATCTGCCATGTGCGCGCCGATACCTGCCATCACGGTGTTGCTGCAACGCCAGCGTCCGGCGCCTTGCAAATGGACGCACTCCATGCAGATGCGTCGGTCGTCCATTTCCCTGTCCCGCGTTACCAGCCTATCGGCCAGTGCCTCGGCATCGTCCAGCGTCAGCCTCTTGTCGGTAAAGCGCGCCAGTCGCGCCGTAAAGATGTCAATCTCTGCGGTGTTCATTGCCGGGCCATGGGGCCAGCACCAGCGGTCGGGGTCTGCCGTCGCTTCGTTGGCCGGTGGGTGCCGCGGGGCTTTGAAGTTTTCAGAAGCCCCATCGGAGCACGCTACAAAACCTACGAAACCGGGTTCTGTAGGTTTCGTAGCGTAAGTGCGCGCCTTTGATGCGGCTTTCAGCCGCTTCAGCCACTTCATCACTGACCCCCTTTCACCAGCGTGGGGTGCAGCACGTAGCGCTCGCCGGGGCGGCCTCCCGCCCCACTGCTGGGCGTGGCTTCACGCTCCAACCAATCGTAGTCGGTCAACAGATTGGCAGCTTTGCGCACCGCTTCGGTTGTGCCCAGCCCTGTCCAGTGCTTGACCGCTATTTGGCGAGGAGTGAAGGCATCCAGCAAGACGCCGTCGCTGTCGGCCAGCTTGCCTGCCTTGATCTTGTCCAGCAGTTGCTTTGCTGCGCCGGTTTCGGGCATCACCGCCGCTGCATAAAGGCGCTCGGCATGGGTGCGCAGGTAGTCACCCCATGCCAGCGCCCGGCCCATCTCCTGTGCATGGATCAAGTGACCACTGTCCGGTGTGTCCACCAGGGCAAACATCAGTGCCAGCGCCGGGATCAGCTTGCGGTACTTGGCAAGGTGTGACACCAGGGCCGGGTGCAGCTCATCCCCGCGCAGTTCCGTCTCAAACGGGATCAGCCATTCCTCAAACAAGGCCTGTGCTTCAGGCGTAAAGCGCCACTCCTGTGCGTCGCTGTCGGTGGCTGGCTGCAGCTGATTCAAGCGCTCAAACACCGCCCATGCAGCCTGTTTTGCGGGGGTGTCGGGCCACCGATCCACATAGACGAATTCGCGGTTTACATCGGGCCAAACGGTCAGGCCAAAGCGCTGCAGCAAGCCGTCATCACCCGCACCGCCTGCCACGGCATCGCGCACATAGCTTTGGACCTTGCCGGGCTGGATACCGCCCAACATTGCCAGACACACGCGGGGCACAAACGATTCACCGCGTCCGATGCGGTCCACGGCGTGGCCTTGGTTGCCGTCATAGCCCGTCAGGTAGAAGCCCCGTGCGCCTTCTTGCCCCTGCTTGTCCATGCTGCACAGCAGGCCGTGGATTTCATCGCGGTAAACCAGCGTGCCCCATGGGTTCACCGTCAGCAGCTCGGCCAGTTTTTCCACCGTGGCATCGTTGACCACGTAGCGCCGCATGGTGGGCTCTGCGGTCAGGTTGTCCACTGGCTGCAGCAGCGCCCGCGCTCTGGCTGGGTCTTTGGCGGCTTGGACGGCTGCCTGCTTTTCGTTGGCCTTGGCGGCCAGCTGGGCCACTTTGCAATCGAGTTGCCAGGCTTCGTGCGCCGCCTGCCATTGTTCCCGCTCTGTTTTTTCAAGACGCTGCAGCGGCTTCAATACCTCGCTCAGTGCGGGCGACTTCATCACGCCAGGGCGGCCCACGATGGCGCCCCACAGGTTGGGCGTCACAGCCCAATCGTCGCGGGCCTTGGGTTTGACCACGGCACGCGCGCCGATCAGGCTGGAGAGGGCCACCAAAGCCCCCACCGCCGTAAAGTCGGGCGGGCACTGCATACGCTCCGCAATGTCTGCCACCCAGCCGCGCAGGGCCTCGGGCAGCAGCTCTGCATCAAAGGGTGCCACCGGTGGCAGGCCGCTGGGCAGGGGCACGGGGTCAGGCCAGCCGCTGTCGGTGCATGCCTTGACGGCACCATCAATGCACGCCTTCACCGCGTCCAACCTCAGCAGTTGGTACAGGTCATTAAAGTCCGTCGCCTTATCTGGGCGGCGGTCGCCAAAGTCAGGTATTGACAGGTCGCCGCCCACGGCCTGCGCCGCCTCGGTGGCTTTGGTCAGGCCGGGATTTCCATCGGTGCGCCAGTCATCGTCGGCGGCCAGGATCAGGCGAAGCTTGGGGTACTTGTTATGCAGGGCCTGGGTAACCTCCAACAGGTTGCCTGCGTTCATCGCGCAAGCGACGGCATGGCCGGTGGCCTCGTGGATGGATGCACCAGTGGCGAAGCCCTCGCACACGATCAACACGCCCTTGGGCTTGCCGATGCCAAAGTAGCAGCCTTTGATACGCCCGCTCGGTTGAAAGCGCTTGTCCCCCTCCGGGCCGATGGCTTGAAGGCTGTGCAGTTGCGTTGCCGTATCGCGCAGCGGGACCAGCAGCGCCTCACCCTCGGCCTTGATGCCGTGGGGCTGAATGCCCTTGCGCACCAGGTACGGATGATCCGCCGGGGCCGGTAGAGCAGCTTCCCAGCGCTGCGCCGCCGCCGTCGCTGCATTGTGCTGACGCTGGGCCTTGTCGGCTTCGCGCTGCTCGGCAATGGCCTGCATGCGCTGTTGGTGGGCGCTGCGCTCGGCTAGGGTCATTGCCTGGGTGTCTTTGCTGCACCAGGTCTGAGATAGCCCGCTGCGCCAGCAACCAAAAGCGCCCGCCGGAACGTCGCCATCGTCGTGCAGAACGTACCAGCCCGATTGATCCATGCGCTTGCCGTTGGTGCTGAATCGGTACAGCGTGCCGTCGCCGTGGATCACCTCGGGCACGGGCAGGCCAGCGCCTGCAATGGCTTGTTGGAATTGTTCGGATGCGATCACAGCCGCCCTCCAATCTGCGCCAGAAACAGCGCTGTATCGTGCAGGCTGGGCAGATAGCGCACCAGCCCCGAGCGCTCGGCCCAATAGGTGGTTGTGCCGTCTTTGGACGTGACGCTGTGCAGGTGATGGCCTCGCTGGGCATAGGCTCTGCACAGGGCGATAAAATCACTGTGATCCGGTTTTGGAATAGCGCCCTTGGAGCCCGCCAGCTCCGGGGCGTTTTTGTTGTGGGGCATACTCATTCGCGCCCCCTCAAACCGTCGCCAGTTGCTCTACTCGCTTGGCATGCAGACGGTTCACCAGCTCGCGGATTTCCTCATCAGACTGGCCTGCGATACGGGCGCGTACAACCGCCTTCACCTCATAGTCAGGCCAGGCCTTCGCACGCTGCCCGATGGCTACGGGCTTGGTGAAAAGCCCCGCCCGGATGGCGTTGTAAATGCTGGTGTTGCTGCGGTCGCCTGTTTCAGCCTTGCAGGCGTCGATTCTCCAAAGTGCCATTGCTGCCCATCCTTTCACGGCATTGGTTGCCGGTGTTTCGATGCGTGGCAGTTTGGTTTTTGGGGGTGGTTATTTGAAGCCTGTCAGCCGGTACAGTGCAGGGCCTGCCGGTACAACATAAAGCCTGCCCGCAGGGCCTACAGTGTGCCGGTAGAGCGTAGTTTTTTCCACTCGCCTACCCAATCGCGGGCAGTGCGGAATTTGACAGGGGCGATTTTCCCGGCTATGGCTTCAGCAGCAGAATCCATGCTCTTGAAGTTTGGCATGTTTGTGTCAAGCCACGCGAAAACATCTTGCTTGATGGCGCGGTTTTCTTGGTGACGTGCAGTGACACCCGCCTTAGCGAGAGTTCTTTTCCCTGCTTGGAATGCTTTGGGCAGAAGCTGAATCAACTTGGATTGCAGCTCATTGGCTATCGCCATGTCTCGTACTGCCTCATCCCGCGTTTGAATTGCCTTCTGAGCAATGACTATAGCCTCATTCATAGGTGTGGCGAGCTCTTTTGCGAATTTCAACGTCTGCTCTGTGTATCGGAGAAAAACTCTTGTTGTCGCCAGTGCGGTAACAAGCTCTTTAGAACTGAGCTTCGCCGCCTTGATATCGGCAATCTCTTCTTCGACTTCCTTTTTGAGAGCCTCCAAATCGTCGGCCGAATCTTCTTGCAACTGCATAACGTTCCCTGTCTCTCTCCCCCCGCAAAGAAGCCAGCGCCGCCGGGTCAGGGTGTCCCGGTTGTCCCCCGTCGGGTAAGGCGTGGCGTCAAACTGTTCTCTATGCCCGCTTGAGTTGCACCACATCCGCACCAGCGGCCAGCTTGTCCAGGTAGTCCGCCCAGCGCTGCATCATGGTCTGGCGCTGCTTCAGGTAGGTGGTGCGGTTGTAGGCGCGTCCGTTGGCATCTCGCACGGAATGCGCCAATTGCGCCTCAATCACCAGCGGGTCACATTCCAATTGCTCGGCCAGCATGGTGCGTGCCGTTGCACGAAACCCATGCCAGGTCTGAATGTCGGGTGTGTAGCCCATGGATATTAGCGCCGTGCGCACCGAGTTTTCCGATATGGGCTTGCTGCGCTGGCGTTCGCCGGGGAACACCAGCCCGGTTGATTCGGTGTAAGGCTTCAGGACTTCCAGTATCTGCACGGCCTGGGTGGGTAGGGGAACAAGGTGGGGCTGTCCGTTTTCCTTGCCGTCCTTGGTTCGCTTCATGCGTGCAGCGGGAATCGTCCACAACGCTGTCTCCAGGTCGATTTCTGCCCAGCTTGCGCCGCGCAGTTCGCCGGGGCGCTGGAACAGCAGGGGGGCAAGTTTCAACGCCGCCCGCACCACGGGGCCGCCCTTGTAACCCCTGATTGCGCGCAGCAGCTCGCCCAGCCGCTCGGGGTCAGTGATAGCAGCGAAGTGCGTTCCCCGGTAGGGGGCCAATGCGCCTTTCAGGTCGCCGGTAATGTCCCGGTTCACTCTGCCCGTGGCTACCCCGTAGCGCCACACTTGCCGCGCCAGCATCAGGCCACGGTCGGCGGTCTCTACAGCGCCGCGTTCCTCGATCTTGCGCAGCGTTGCCAGCAGTTCCACGGGTTCGATATCGGCCAGCCGCCGATCCCCCAGCCAGGGGAACAGGTCGCGCTCAAACTGGCGCTTTGCCCGCACTGCATGAGCTTCGCTCCATTGGGGTTCCTGCTTTTCGTACCACTCCAGGGCCACCACTTTGAAGCTGTCCCCTGCCGGATTCATCGCTTTGAGCTTTTCCACCTTGCGGGCTTGAATGGGGTCTTGGCCCTCGGCTTTTTGCAACTTGGCAGCATCCCGTGCCCGCCGTGCTGCTGTCAGGCCCACAATCGGATAGCTGCCCAGCGCCAGCCTGGTTTCCTTGCCGTCACGGTAGATTTTCTGGAACCAGCGCTTGGAACCTGCCGGACTGATTTCCAGATACAGCCCCGCGCTGTCGGTCAGGCGCTCCCTTTTCTTGTCGGGTGGGCAGGTGGCATTTCGGCACTGGGCGTCGGTCAGCATGGGACGTTTCCTGGGGTGTTCCCCGCTCTCGGCAGGGCAGTTGTTCCCCGCCTACCGGGGAAAATGGGGCTTTGTTCCCCGATATGTTCCCCGCTCACCGTTTGGCTGTCAATGTTTGCACTTGTCTGTCCTTGCCCCGTAAGTACCTGATTTACCAATGAAAAAGGCCGCCAGGTGGTTATCCTTGGCGGCCTTTGTTCTGATGGATGGTGGAGCTGGCGGGAATTGAACCCGCGTCCGTAAGCCTTCATCGGGCAGATCTACATGTTTAGCGGTCTGATTTGAATCTCGCTACTTGTGTCGCGCAGTCGCACGCTACACAGGCCGCCAGTACCCTATTTTCTTGCCCCAACCCAAGGTACCCGGATCAGAGCCAGCCCATGTAATTATCCTTGCAGCCGGGAGGCGCTGATTACTCAGAACCCCCTTGCCCAGCCCATCGGCCAACTGTTGCAAGGCTCACTGGCAATTAAGCAGCGAGTGCGAAACGTTCGTCGTTTGCAGTTAGTTTTTTAAATCGAGATTTACGAGCGTGACTCAAGCTCGACATGCACCACACCGATTCCGAACCCACGTCGAAACCAGGACAGCCCCAGAACTTCTATTTTAGGCGGTCCCCAGCAATTGCAAGAGCTCGGACGGAGATTTAATTGCCGCGTGGGCACCCCACTCCATCGGGTTCGTCTTGGCCCCCAGATATCCATAGGTTGCCGCAACAGTCCCCATGCCCGCAGCGAGGCCCGCCACAATGTCGCGCTCATCGTCGCCTACGTAGATGCACTGGCTGGGTTCAATTTTCAAGCGGGATGCCGCTTCTAGCAAAGGGGCAGGATGGGGTTTTGCATGGGGAGTGGTGTCTCCACTGACCACTGCCCCTGCGGTCGCAAACAATGGGATCGCACGGGTCAGGGGATCGGTAAAACGGGCCGCCTTGTTGGTGACAACACCCCATGCAAGCTTGCGCTGCAGGATCTGGGACACCAGTTCTGGCACTCCTTCAAAAATGCTGGTGTGCTCTGTCATGCGCAACTCGTAGTTCACGAAGAACTCCTCGCGCATGGTTAAAAATTCTGGATGGTCGGGCGCCATGCCAAATGCCTCACCCAACATGCCGCGGGCACCAGCCCCCGCCATGGGGCGATACCGTGCCAGTGGGAGGGATGGCAAGCCCCGGTCCGTGCGCATCTTGTCAGCAGCAGCGCCCAAATCAGGGGCACTGTCAATCAGCGTTCCATCCAGATCAAACAGCACCGCGCGAATATTTTGAAACATAGCTTTCGGTGTCAGGCAGTGCGGCAGGTGGCAAATAGGTAGTTCACGCTGGTGTCGTCACTCAGCCAGTAACGCCGCGTGAGAGGGTTGTACTCCAGGCCCCTGGTGTTCTGAACATTAAGGCCCGCACCGCGACAACTGGCCGCCAGTTCGCTGGGCCGAATCATTTTGGCGTATTCGTGTGTTCCACGGGGTAGCATGTTCAAGACATATTCGGCGCCCACGATGGCCAACATAAAAGCCTTGGCGTTGCGATGAATGGTGGAAAAAAACACCCACCCGCCCGGCTTCACCAGTTCAGCGCAGGCACGCACCACAGACGCCGGGTCAGGCACGTGTTCCAGCATTTCCATGCAGGTCACCACGTCAAAACTGGCTGGCTGTTCTTTGGCAAGCGCCTCCACACTGACTTCCCGGTACTGGATGTGGGTGGTTTGGGCCTCCAGCGCATGCAACTGCGCCACTCGCAGGGCCTTGGAGGCCAGGTCAATACCGGTCACATCCGCGCCTTTTCGGGCCATGGAATCAGCCAGGATGCCACCACCGCAGCCGACGTCCAGTACGCGTTTGCCCGACAAGTTGCACTGCGCATTGATCCAATCAAGTCGCAACGGGTTGATCTGGTGCAAAGGGCGAAATTCACTTTCAGGGTCCCACCAGCGATGGGCCAACTCCGAGAACTTGGCCAGTTCGGCCGGGTCTGCATTAACAGTTTCACTCATGTCGCTGATTCTCCACGACGCAAGACAATGGATAAAACCCCAAACGCAAAAAAGCCCCGTTACCGGGGCTTTTTGTGAAGCAATCCGAGGATTACTTGGAAGCGCGGGTACCGACCACTTCGATTTCCACGCGACGGTTCTTCGCACGGCCTTCGGCAGTCTTGTTGTCGGCGACGGGTTGCTTTTCACCCTTGCCTTCGGTGTAAACGCGGTTCTTTTCGATGCCCTTGGACACCAAGTAAGCCTTCACGGCTTCGGAACGACGCACCGACAGCTTCTGGTTGTAAGCATCGGAGCCCACGGAGTCAGTGTGACCCACGGCAATGATCACTTCCAGGTTGATGTCCTTGACCTTGGAGACCAGGTCATCCAGCTTGGCCTTGCCTTCTGGCTTCAGCACCGACTTGTCGAAGTCGAAGAATGCGTCAGCGGCGTAGGTCACCTTGGTGGCCACAGCGGGTGCTGGAGCAGCTGGGGCTGGAGCAGCGGCAGCAGGAGCTGGGGTGGCAGCTGGAGCGGCGGCAGCAGGAGCTGGAGCAGCGATAGCGCCATCGCAACCTGGGGCAGCCGTTGCAGGCGTCCAGTTGGCATTGCGCCAGCAGTATTCGTTGGTGCCGTTCTTCCAGACCAGTTGGCCAGAAGCATCTCTCCAGTTGTCAACGGTTTGTGCGCCAGCGGCGGTTGCGAGCGCTGCAGAGGCAAACAACATCGCCACTTTGTTCAGTTTCTTCATGGTTCTCCTCTTGGGGAAAAAGCCGCAGCCGCGCTGCGAATCAGGACGCTTGGAGTGACCATCACCCAAAGCGTTCAAACGATTGTGCCATACGTAACAGGGCAAAAGCGGGGGCACCCACCTGGGGCCCGTAGGACAAAACCGGAATTGCTTCGATATGTTGCGTGGTCGCTACACGGTCTTACCTCTAAAATGGTTCTCCTTCGCCGCCACCGCCGTCCCCAATGACCCAGTTTGCCAAAGAAACCCTGCCGATCAGCCTCGAAGAAGAGATGCGGCGCAGTTACCTTGATTACGCGATGAGCGTGATCGTGGGCCGGGCCCTGCCCGACGCGCGCGATGGCTTGAAGCCTGTGCACCGCCGCGTACTTTTTGCGATGCACGAGCTCAACAACGACTGGAACCGACCCTATAAAAAGTCGGCCCGTATCGTGGGCGACGTGATTGGTAAATACCACCCCCACGGTGATTCTGCTGTCTACGACACCATCGTGCGAATGGCGCAGGATTTTTCGCTGCGCCACATGCTGGTAGACGGCCAGGGAAATTTCGGGTCAGTGGATGGAGATAACGCTGCTGCAATGCGGTATACCGAAATCCGCCTGGCCAAAATCGCGCATGAAATGCTGGGCGATATCGACAAGGAAACGGTCGATTTCGGACCCAACTATGACGGCAGCGAAAAGGAGCCGCTGGTATTGCCCAGCAAACTCCCCAATCTGCTGGTGAATGGATCGGCCGGTATTGCAGTGGGCATGGCCACCAACATCCCGCCGCACAACCTCAATGAAGTGGTGGATGCCTGCCTGCACATGCTGCGCAACCCGGATGTGTCCATCGACGAGTTGATGGAGATCATCCCGGCACCTGACTTCCCCACCGCCGGCATCATCTACGGCATCAATGGCGTGAAGGACGGCTACCGCACAGGGCGCGGGCGCGTGATCATGCGTGCCAAGTGCCACTTCGAGGACATTGATCGCGGACAGCGCCAAGCGATCATCGTGGATGAGCTGCCCTACCAGGTCAACAAGAAGACGCTGCAGGAGCGCATGGCCGAGCTGGTGCACGAGAAGAAGATCGAAGGCATCAGCCATATCCAGGATGAGTCCGACAAGTCGGGCATGCGCCTGGTGATCGAACTCAAGCGCGGCGAAGTGCCCGAGGTGGTGCTCAACAACCTGTACAAGCAGACGCAGCTGCAGGACACCTTCGGCATGAACATGGTGGCGCTGATCGACGGCCAGCCCCGCCTGTGCAACCTGCGTGACTTGATCAGCGTCTTCCTGCAACACCGCCGCGAGGTTGTCACCCGCCGCACGGTGTTCGAGCTGCGCAAGGCGCGCGACCGAGGCCATGTGCTCGAAGGCCTGGCCGTGGCCCTGGCCAACATCGACGACTTCATCGCCATCATCCGCAACGCCCCCACCCCGCCAGTGGCTAAGGCCGAGCTGATGGCCCGCCCGTGGGACAGCAAGCTGGTGCGCGAGATGCTCACCCGCACGCGTGCTGACGGCGGCGTGGTCAACGCCGACGACTACCGGCCCGACGGCCTGGAAAAGGAACTTGGCATGGGCCAGGACGGCCTGTACCGCCTGTCGGAAACGCAGGCCCAGGAAATCCTGCAGATGCGCCTGCAGCGCCTGACTGGCCTGGAGCAGGACAAGATCGTGGCCGAGTACAAGGAAGTCATGGCGGTCATCGAAGACCTGCTGGACATCCTGGCGAAGCCCGAGCGCGTATCGGTCATCATCGGCGACGAACTTACCTCGATCAAGACGGAATTCGGCCAGCACAAGCTGGGTGCCCGCCGCAGCATCGTCGAATACAGCGCACAGGACCTCTCCACCGAAGACCTGATCACCCCCACCGACATGGTGGTCACGCTCAGCCACACGGGCTATATCAAGAGCCAGCCTTTGTCCGAATACCGCGCCCAAAAGCGCGGCGGGCGCGGCAAACAGGCCACGGCGACCAAGGAAGACGACTGGATCGACCAGCTCTTCATCGCCAATACGCACGACTACATCCTGTGCTTCTCCAACCGCGGCCGCCTGTACTGGCTCAAGGTCTGGGAAGTGCCTGCTGGCTCGCGCGGCTCGCGGGGCCGCCCCATCGTCAACATGTTCCCGCTGCAGGACGGCGAAAAGATCAATGTCGTGCTGCCGCTCACGGGCGACATGCGCACCTTCCCGGCAGATCGCTATGTCTTTATGGGCACCAGCATGGGCACCGTGAAGAAAACGGCGCTCGATGAATTCAGCAACCCGCGCAAGGGCGGCATCATCGCCGTCAACCTGGACGATGGCGACTACCTGATCGGTGCGGCGCTGACCGATGGCCAGCACGACGTGATGCTGTTCAGCGACGGCGGCAAGGCGGTGCGCTTCGACGAAAACGACGTGCGCCCCCTGGGTCGCCAGGCCCGCGGCGTGCGCGGCATGATGCTGGAAGATGGCCAGAGCGTGATCGCCATGCTGGTGGCTGAGGACGAGACGCAGAGCGTGCTCACCGCCACCGAAAACGGCTACGGCAAGCGCACCAGCATCGTCGAATACACCCGCCACGGCCGTGGCACCAAAGGCATGATCGCCATCCAGCAAAGCGAGCGCAATGGCAAGGTGGTGGCCGCCACGCTGGTGCATGCGGACGACGAGATCATGCTGATCACCGACAAGGGCGTGCTGGTGCGCACCCGGGTCTCCGAGATCCGGGAACTGGGCCGCGCCACGCAGGGCGTGACGCTGATCGCGCTGGACGAAGGCTCCAAGCTCAGCGGCCTGCAGCGCATTGTTGAAAACGATGCCAACGTGGCCGGCCCCGAAGCTGATGGTGAAGACACCTCCGACGGCGAAGCCCCGCCAGCCGCAGACACCCCGGAAACACCAGACGCCTGAGCCAGCCCGGCGGGTGCGGTGCCCATGGTGCCACACCCAGTATGCTATTAAAACTGAAGCTGCTAGCGCTTACCCAATAAGCGTCAGCAGCCTTTTTGATTCAAAAAACATGACACGCCCGTACAACTTCTCGGCCGGCCCGGCCGCCATACCCACCGAAGTCCTGGAGCAGGCAGCCGCCGAGATGCTTGATTGGCATGGCAGCGGCATGGGCGTGATGGAAATGAGCCACCGGGGCAAGGAGTTCCTGTCCATCTACGAACAGGCAGAAGCTGATCTGCGTGCACTTCTGGCCGTGCCCTCGCATTTCAAGATCCTGTTCATGCAAGGCGGTGGCCTGGCCGAGAACGCCATCGTCCCGCTCAATCTCTCGCGCGCTGGCGTGGTCGATTTTGTGGTGACCGGCAGCTGGAGCCAGAAGTCGCAGAAGGAAGCTCGCAAATACGCGTCCGAAGTGAACATCGTGGCCTCCGCAGAAGACACCGGCTTCACCACCCTGCCCAACCCGGCCTCCTGGACGGTCAGCCGGGGCGCTAGCTACCTGCATCTCTGTAGCAACGAGACCATCAATGGCACCGAGTTCCACCAGCTGCCCGACCTGAAGGCGTTGGGCACCGATGCCCCCCTGGTCATTGATTTTTCGTCCCATGTCGCATCGCGGCCGGTGGACTGGTCGCGTGTCGGGCTGGCCTTTGGCGGTGCGCAGAAGAACCTCGGGCCTGCCGGCCTTACGCTGGTGATCGTGCGTGAAGACCTTCTGGGCCATGCCCTGCCCGCCTGCCCCAGTGCGTTTGACTACCGCGTGGTGGCAGAGAACCAGTCGATGTACAACACCCCCCCCACTTGGGGCATCTACGTTGCGGGCCTGACCTTCCAGTGGCTCAAGCGCCAGACCGAAGGGGCGTTGAGCGGCGTCGAAGCCATGGAGCAGCGCAACGTGGCCAAGGCCGAGCTTCTCTACGGCGCCATCGACAGCTCGCAGCTGTATGTGAACAAGGTGGCGGCCAACTGCCGCTCGCGCATGAACGTCCCCTTCTTCCTGCGCGACGAAAGCCGCAATGATGCCTTCCTGGCCGGCGCCAAGGAACGCGGCCTGTTGCAACTCAAGGGCCACAAGTCCGTGGGTGGCATGCGTGCCAGCATCTACAACGCCATGCCGCTGGCGGGTGTGCAGACGCTGGTGGACTACATGCGAGAATTTGAGCAAAAACACGCCTGAGAAGGCGTGAACGCTGGCGACACACCGGCCAAAAAACAGCCCCGCAGCAAGAAGACATTTCCCCATTCATGAACACTCCGCAAGCCTCACCCGACCTCGCCAGCCTGCGCGTGCAGATCGACTCCATCGACCAGCAACTACTGACGCTGCTGAACCAGCGGGCGCTGGTGGCCGAGCAGGTAGGCGAAGTGAAAAAGCGCGAAGGCACGCCATTCTTTCGCCCTGACCGCGTAGCGCAGGTGATCGAGAAGATCCAGACGGCCAACCCCGGCCCGCTCAAGGGGCCCCACGTGGCCGCCATCTGGCGCGAAATCATGTCCGCCTGCCTGGCGCTCGAATCGCCCCAGCGCGTGGCCGTGCTCGGCCCCGAAGGCACTTTCTGCGAGCAGGCTGCCATCGAGTTCTTTGGCGGCGCGGCCGACCTGATGTACTGCGCCAACTTCGACGAGGTGTTCCACGCCACCGCGGCTGGCAGCGCCCAGTACGGCGTGGTGGGGGTAGAGAATTCCACCGAAGGCGTGGTGACCCGCTCGCTCGACCTGTTCCTGCACACCCCCACCCACGTGGTGGGTGAAGTCAGCCTGCTGGTGCGCCACAACCTGCTGCGCACCAGCAACTCGCTGGACGGCATCGAGGTGGTGCTGGCCCACCCGCAAGCGCTGGCCCAATGCCAGGCGTGGTTGACCAAGCACCTGCCGCATGCCGAGCGCCGCCCCGTATCGAGCAACGCCGAGGGTGCCCGGCTGGCAACCACCAACCCGGCCTGGGCCGGGCTGTCGAGCGAACGTGCTGCCACACAATTTGGCCTGCATATCGTCGCCCACGCCATCCAGGACGACGCGTACAACCGCACGCGTTTTGCCATCATCTGCCTGCCCCACACGCTGCAGACGCCACCGCCCTCGGGCAAGGACTGCACCAGCCTGGTCGTCTCGGTGCCCAACCAGCCCGGCGCCGTGCATGACCTGCTCGTGCCCCTCAAAACACATGGCGTGTCGATGACGCGTTTTGAATCGCGCCCCGCACGCACGGGCCAGTGGGAGTACTACTTCTACATCGACCTCGACGGCCACCCCGCCCAGCCCCACGTGGCACGGGCCCTGGAAGAATTGCGCAGCCTGTGCGCGTTCTACAAGGTCCTGGGAACCTACCCCGTGTCCTCGTAAGGAGCCGCCGCCATGTTTGAACAATTGGGATTGATCGGCTGCGGGCTCATGGGCGGCTCGTTTGCGCTGGCCATGAAGAAGGCCGGCCTCGTCAAGCGCGTGGTGGGCTACAGCAAGTCGCCCTCCACCACCGACCGCGCCCGCCAGATGGGTGTGATCGATGTCGAGGCCCCCTCCGCCTTGCTGGCCGTGGCCGGTGCAGACATCGTGCTGGTGGCCGTGCCCGTGGCCGCCACCGAAGCCACGCTCAAGGCCATCAAGCACCTGGTCACCCCCCAGATGCTGATCATGGACGTGGGCTCCACGAAGGCCGACGTGGTGCAGGCCGCGCGCCGCGCCTTGCGCGACCAGGTGGGCTCCTTTGTGCCCGCACACCCCATCACAGGACGCGAAGTTTCGGGCGTGGAACATGCCGAGGCCGATCTCTACAGCGGGCGCCAGGTCATCCTGACCCCCACCGAGCGCACCTTCACCGCACAGCTGCAAAAAGCCCAGGAGATCTGGACAGCGCTGGGCAGCCGCGTCTCCAGCATGTCGCCCGAGTCGCACGATGCAGCTTTCGCGGCCGTCAGCCACCTGCCCCATGTGCTGGCGTTTGCCATGATGAACAGCATCACGGGCCAGGCACACGGTGACGACTTCCTGTCGCTGGCGGGCCCGGGTTTCCGCGACTTCACGCGCATCGCCGCCAGTGACCCCAAGGTGTGGCGCGATATCCTGCTGTCCAACCGCGAAGAGCTGATCGCCCAGTCCAAGCTGTTCCAGCAGGCGCTGCACACTCTTGAGCAGGCCATGCAAAAGGGCGATGCCCAGGCGCTGGAAGACATGCTGACCCTGGCCAGCGAGACCCGTGCCCACTGGCGCATGGGGGCCCAAAGAACCTCCAAACAGCGCTGACCCGCCCACCCACTGCTGCGCCAGCGCGCACCACCTGCTCCCTAGCCCCCATGTTCAGCACCGCATTCCTCGACCTTCCTGCGCTTGACGCTGCCGGAGGCGAAGTCCACCTGCCCGGCTCCAAGAGCATCTCCAACCGTGTGCTGCTGCTGGCCGCGCTGAGCAACGGCACCACCACCGTGCACGACCTGCTGGCGTCCGACGACACCCGCGTGATGCTTGATGCGCTGCGCCAGATCGGCTGCACGGTGGATGAAGCGGGCAGCACCGTGCACATCACAGGCCTGGGCGGCCGCGCACCCCAATCGCCGGCCCAGCTCTTCATGGGCAACGCCGGCACTGCCATGCGCCCCCTCACGGCCGCGCTGGCCTTGCTGGGGGGCGAATTCGAGCTGTCTGGCGTCCCGCGCATGCACGAACGCCCTATCGGCGACCTGGTGGACGCGCTGCGCCAGCTCGGCTGCCAGATCGACTACCTGGGCAACGACGGCTACCCGCCGCTGCGCATCGCCCACGCCAACGGTGTGCCCGCCTTGGCGCTCGCCACTCCCATCCGCGTGCGCGGCGATGTGTCAAGCCAGTTCCTCACCGCCCTGCTCATGGCACTGCCCCTGGCAGCTGGCTCCCAGAACATCGTGATCGATGTGGTGGGAGAGCTGATTTCCAAGCCCTACATCGCGATCACACTCCAGTTGCTCGCACGCTTTGGCATCGTGGTCGAGCACCAGAACTGGCAGCGGTTCACGATTGCAGCGGGCAGCCGCTACCAGTCGCCGGGCGCCATCCATGTCGAGGCTGACGCCTCGTCCGCTAGCTATTTCATAGCGCTTGGCGCAATCACATCAAGCGCCAGCGGCCAAAAAGGCATCAAAATTCAGGGCGTGGGCCTGGAGTCGATCCAGGGTGACATCCGCTTTGTCGAAGCGGCCCGTGCCATGGGCGCCGTGATCACCGGCGGCCCCAACTGGCTGCACATCCAGCGGGGCGAGCCTGGCCAGGGCTGGCCGCTCAAGGCCATCGACCTGGACTGCAACCACATCCCCGATGCCGCCATGACCCTGGCCGTGATGGCGCTGTATGCCGAGGGAACCACCACCCTGCGCAACATCGCCAGCTGGCGTGTGAAGGAGACCGACCGCATCGCCGCCATGGCCAACGAGCTGCGCAAGCTCGGCGCCAAGGTCGAAGAAGGCGCGGATTTCATCCGCGTGACCCCGCCCGCGCAAAGGGCCGACTGGAAACCCGCCAGCATCCACACCTACGACGACCACCGCGTGGCCATGTGTTTCTCGCTGGCAGCCTTCAACCCGGCAGGCCTGCCCGTGCGCATCGAAGATCCCAAATGCGTGGCCAAGACCTTCCCTGACTACTTTGAAGCCCTGTTCTCGGTCGCGCAGACCGCCACGGACCATATCCCAGTGATCTGCATCGATGGCCCTACCGCC
Source organism: Acidovorax sp. Root275 (assembly GCF_001428965.1). NCBI lineage: Bacteria > Pseudomonadati > Pseudomonadota > Betaproteobacteria > Burkholderiales > Comamonadaceae > Acidovorax > Acidovorax sp. Root275. Next base: position 1,684,368 of record NZ_LMJH01000001.1, read on the forward strand.
TCCGGCAAGGGAACGGTGGCTGCGGCTGTCGCACAGCGCCTGGGCTACCGGTTTCTGGATTCGGGCGCGATGTACCGTATCACCGCGTTGGCCGCCCTGCGCGCCGGCCTGGCCATCGATGCGGCCCACGAAGCCCGCATTGCGGCCATGGCCCAGACGCTGCCCGTGCGCTTCGAAAACGGCCGGGTGTGGCTGGGCAGCGACGATGTGACGGAAGCCATTCGTACCGAGGAGGCCGGCATGAACGCGTCCCGCGTCTCCGCCCTGCCCGCTGTGCGCGAGGCCCTGGTAGACCTGCAACACAGCTTCCGGCGCTTGCCCGGGCTGGTGGCCGACGGCCGCGACATGGGCACGGTGATCTTTCCAGAGGCCCCTCTCAAGGTGTATTTGACGGCCAGCGCGGCGTGTCGCGCCGAGCGGCGTTATAAACAGTTGATTTCAAAGGGTTTTTCGGCTAGTATCGAAGACCTTCGCGCAGATCTTGAAGCGCGCGACGCCCGGGACAGTACCCGCAGCGTCGCTCCTCTCAAGCCCGCGCAGGACGCTCTGGTCCTGGACAACTCCACCTTGACGATTGATGAAGCCGTCGAGCAGGTGCTGGCCTGGTGGCAGGAGCGCCAACCTTTCGCAGGGTCTGCGCAAGGTTGAAACGTGTGGGGCCTTCCGTCAAAAACGGGGCTCCGCAAGCAAGGCTGAAAGGCCCTGCAACAGGCCCACGCAACCCCTCTCGCGCGCCAGCGCACAGGTTGTGTGGATCGATAACCTAACCCGCGGTTCTACCGCAAAAAACCACCGCAAGCAGCTATAAAAACGGTAGCAATAGTGCTCCCGGAATCCTGTTTGTGGCAAGGAAACACATGTCCGAATCTTTTGCCGCCCTTTTTGAAGAATCTTTGACGCGCACAGAAATGCGCCCAGGCGAAGTCATCACCGCTGAAGTCGTGCGCGTCGAGCACAACTTCGTGGTCGTGAACGCTGGCCTCAAGTCCGAAGCCTACGTGCCGCTGGAAGAGTTCAAGAACGACAAGGGCGAAGTCGAAGTCCAAGTGGGTGACTTCGTGTCGGTGGCCATTGGCTCCATCGAAAACGGCTACGGCGACACCATCCTGTCGCGCGACACTGCCAAGCGTCTGGCTTCGTGGATGAGCCTGGAAAAGGCCCTGGAATCCGGCGAATTCGTTACTGGCACGACCAGCGGCAAGGTCAAGGGCGGCCTGACCGTCCTGGTCAACGGCATCCGCGCATTCCTGCCCGGTTCGCTGATCGATACCCGTCCGATCAAGGATCTGACGCCGTACGAAAACAAGACCATGGAATTCAAGGTCATCAAGCTGGACCGCAAGCGCAACAACGTGGTGCTGAGCCGCCGCGCTGTGGTGGAAGCCTCCATGGGCGAAGAGCGCGCCAAGCTGATGGAAACCCTGAAGGAAGGCTCCATCGTTCAAGGCGTGGTCAAGAACATCACCGAATACGGTGCGTTCGTGGACCTGGGCGGTATCGACGGCCTGCTGCACATCACCGACATGGCATGGCGCCGTGTGCGTCACCCTTCCGAAGTGGTGACGGCTGGCCAGGAAATCACGGCCAAGATCCTGAAGTTCGACACCGAGAAGAACCGTGTCTCGCTGGGTCTGAAGCAAATGGGCGACGACCCATGGATGGGCGTGAACCGCCGCTACCCACAATCGACCCGCCTGTTCGGCAAGATCACGAACATCGCCGACTACGGCGCATTTGTGGAACTCGAACCCGGCATCGAAGGCCTGGTGCACGTGTCTGAAATGGACTGGACCAACAAGAACATCGCTCCCGCCAAGCTGGTTTCGCTGGGCGACGAAGTCGAAGTCATGGTTCTGGAAATCGACGAAGACAAGCGCCGCATCAGCCTGGGCATGAAGCAGTGCAAGGCCAACCCATGGCAAGAATTCGCTCAGGACACCAAGCGCGGCGACCGCGTCAAGGGTCCTATCAAGTCGATCACCGACTTCGGCGTGTTCGTGGGCCTGGCTGCCGGCATCGACGGCCTGGTGCACTTGTCCGACCTGTCGTGGAACGAAGCCGGCGAAGCCGCAGTTCGTAACTACAAGAAGGGCCAGGAAGTGGAAGCCATCGTGCTGGCCGTGGACGTGGACCGTGAACGCATCTCGCTGGGTATCAAGCAGCTCGACGGCGACCCATTCACCACGTTCGTGACCGTGAACGACAAGGGCCAGACGGTGACCGGCAAGGTCAAGACCGTGGACGCCCGTGGCGCTGAAATCGACCTCGGCGAAGACATCGTGGGCTACCTGCGCGCTTCGGAAATCTCCCGCGACCGCGTGGAAGATGCCCGCAACGTGCTCAAGGAAGGCGACGAAGTCACCGCTGTGGTGGTCAATGTGGATCGCAAGACCCGCAACATCCAGCTGTCGATCAAGCAAAAGGACATGGCTGACGAACAAGGCGCCATGGCCAACCTGAGCCAACAGTCCAGCCGCGAAAGCGCCGGCACGACCAGCCTGGGCGCCCTGCTGCGCGCCAAGCTGGACAACTCGGAAAAGTAAAGCGCTGACCCGTTAAACGGTCAGACAGCGGGCGCCTCGGCGCCCGCTCTTTTTTCAGCAAAGACCTGCCACCCGCAGTCCGCCTATGCCCCAAGACTCCATGACCCGCTCAGACCTCGTTGAAGAACTGGCCGCACGTTTTGGCCAGCTGACACACCGCGATGCCGAATACGCCGTCAAGACCATCCTGGACGCCGTGGGCGAAGCCCTGGTGCGCGGGCACCGCATCGAGATCCGGGGTTTTGGCAGCTTCTCGGTGAACCACCGCCCCCCCCGCATGGGCCGCAATCCGCGCAGCGGCGAGGCCGTGGCCATTCCCGAAAAACGTGTACCCCATTTCAAGCCAGGCAAGGCCCTGCGCGAGGCCGTGGACAAGCGCACTGCCGAAATGGAAGAAAACTCCGGGGCAGCCGGCAGCACGTCCATTCAAAAATGATAGCTTCCAGCGCTTTATAGATAAGCGCCAGAGGCACATTTGATCTGAATTCTCATCCGGCAAGGGCCGTGCAGCCCCCCAGGCCCAAGCTCTTAGAATCGCCCCACCACTGGGGAGACCGATGAAATACCTCCTGTGGCTGCTCAAGGCAGCCATTTTTTTTACACTGTTTGCCTTCGCGCTGAACAACCAGCAGGACGCCACCGTGCACTTCTTCTTTGGCACGCAATGGCGCGCGCCGTTGGTGCTGGTGGTGCTGACCGCCTTCTCTGCGGGCCTGGCCGTCGGAGTGCTGGGCATGGTGCCGCGCTGGTGGAGGCACCGCGCCGCAGCGCGCCGCGCCCATGCAGCAGTGGCCGTGCCCACGCCCGTTGCCTCCCCCACCGCAGCCACTACAACCCCCCCTGCACCGCCACCGCCGCCAGACCTGCCTTCCGCCCATGGAATTTGACCTGACCTGGATCCTGCTGGGTCTGCCCGTGGCCTTTGTGCTGGGCTGGCTGGCTTCGCGTTTTGACCTGCGCCAGCTGCGCGCCGAAAACCGCCGCGCACCCAAGGCGTACTTCAAAGGCCTGAACTTCCTGCTCAACGAGCAACAAGACCAGGCGATCGACGCCTTCATCGAGGCCGTGCAAAACGACCCCGACACCTCCGAACTGCACTTTGCGCTGGGCAACCTGTTCCGCCGCCGGGGCGAATACGACCGTGCCGTGCGCGTACACGAGCACCTGCTCTCGCGCGGCGACCTGAGCCGCACCGACCGCGAACGTGCCCAGCACGCACTGGCGCTCGACTTCCTCAAGGCCGGCCTGCTCGACCGGGCGGAAGAAGCCTTGCACCGCCTGGAAGGCACCCCCTTCGAGGCCCAGGCCCGCCTGGCGCTGCTGGCCATTTATGAGCGTTCACGCGATTGGCCCCATGCCGCCACCATCGCCCGCAAGATGCACGACGCCGATCAGGGCGACTTCAGCACCCGCCAGGCCCACTACCTGTGCGAGCAGGCCCTGGCGCTGAGTGCACAGGGTGACCTTCCCGGCGCCCAGGCCTTGCTGGAGCAGGCCGTGGCCGCCGCCCCCGAGGCCGCCCGTGCACGCATCGAGCTGGCGCGGCTGCAGCGCCTCATGGGCCAGCCCGCCGCCGTGTTGGCCACCCTGAAAACGCTGGGCGAGCGCAATCCGGCCGCCCTGCCTCTGGCCGCTCCGCTGATGGTCGAGGCGGCTACCGCCACGGGGCGCACGCCTGAAGTGCAGGCATTGCTGCAGGCCCACTATGCGCAGGCCCCTTCACTGGATGTGCTGGAGAGCATCGTGGCCATGGAGACCGCCAACGAGGCCACCCGTGGGTCCGCCCGGCAGCGCTACGTGCAGCACCTGGACAAGGAGCGCTCGCTGGTCGCCGCCGCCAAATGGCTGGCCACCGAGAAACTGGAGCACGAAGAATTTCATCCCCAGATCCAGCGTGCGCTGGAACATGCCGTCAAGCCGCTCACACGCTACCGCTGTGCGGCCTGCGGCTTCGAGGCACGGCAGCATTTCTGGCAGTGCCCCGGCTGCCAGACCTGGGACAGCTACCCCGCCCGCCGTGTCGAAGAACTCTGAAATCCTTCGGTCGCACCCCGCCACGAACACCGGTAAACCAATCACCATGCTGAAAAAACTGCTCGCCCTCGTCGCCATGCTGTTTGCCGTGGCATCTTTCGCCGCCGTGGACGTGAACACGGCCACCGAGGCGGAGCTCGACGGTATCAAGGGCATCGGACCAGGCCTGTCGGGCCGCATCCTGGAAGAACGCAGAAGTGCTCCTTTCAAGGACTGGAACGACTTCATCGGCCGCGTGGGTGGTGTGGGCCACAAAAGCGCGGTGAACTTCTCCAAGGAAGGCCTCACCGTGGGTGGTAAAAAGTACAGCGCAGCGGCGGCCGCCAAGGCCGAAGCGAAGAACCAGCGCGGCCACAAGAAACAAGCCCCGGCACAGGGCGCTGACCGCAAGGCCCAAGAGGGCCCAGGAAAAGATGCGGCGGCCCCGGTGACCCCGCCGCCAGAGTCCACTTCCGCCGCCAGCGCTAGCAAAAACTAAGCACGCACCGCAAGCTACAAGCCCGCCTCGGCGGGCTTGTTTTTTTGGGCCATGGGTTGCGCAACGGCAAGGCCTGGGCAGGGACTTTGGGGGGTGCCCCTAAAATTGTTCGCGCATGCCCCTGATCACCCTCATCCTCCTCCCCTTCATCGGCAGCCTGCTGGCAGCGGTTCTGCCCTCCAACGCCCGCAATACCGAGTCCACCCTGGCAGGACTCATCGCACTGTTCTGCACCGTGCAGGTGGCGCTCTACTTTCCCGAGATTGCCGATGGCGGCGTGCTGCGGCAGGAGCTGGCGTGGCTCCCCGCCCTGGGCCTGAACCTCGTCATCCTCATGGATGGCTTTGCATGGATGTTCAGCATGCTGGTGCTGGGCGTGGGCAGCCTGGTGGTGCTGTATGCGCGCTATTACATGTCGGCGGCCGACCCGGTGCCGCGCTTTTTTGCGTTCTTTCTGGCGTTCATGGGCGCGATGGTGGGCGTGGTGCTGTCGGGCAACATCCTCCAAATTGCGTTCTTCTGGGAACTGACCAGCCTGTTCTCCTTCTTGCTGATCGGCTACTGGCACCACCGCAAGGATGCGCGGCGCGGCGCGCGCATGGCGCTCACGGTGACGGGCACGGGCGGCCTGTGCATGCTGGCTGGCATGCTGGTGCTGGGCCACATCGTCGGCAGCTACGACCTCGATCACGTGCTGGCCGCAGGCACGCTGATCAAGGCGCACCCGCTGTACCTGACCGCGCTGGTGCTGATCCTGCTGGGCGCGCTGACCAAAAGCGCGCAGTTCCCTTTTCACTTCTGGTTGCCCCATGCCATGGCCGCACCCACGCCCGTGTCGGCGTACCTGCACTCGGCCACCATGGTCAAGGCGGGCGTGTTTCTGATGGCGCGCCTGTGGCCTGCGCTGGCGGGCACCGAGGAGTGGTTCTGGCTGGTGGGTGGCGCGGGCCTGTGCACCTTGCTGGTGGGTGGCTATGCGGCGATGTTCCAGAACGACCTCAAAGGCCTGCTGGCGTATTCCACCATTTCGCACCTGGGCCTCATCACCTTGCTGCTGGGCCTGAACAGCCCGCTGGCCGCCGTGGCCGCCGTGTTCCACATCATGAACCACGCCACCTTCAAAGCCTCGCTGTTCATGGCCGTGGGCATCGTGGACCATGAAAGTGGCACGCGGGACATACGGCGGCTCTCCGGGCTGCGCAAGATGATGCCCATCACAGCCACCCTGGCCATGGTGGCCAGTGCTGCAATGGCAGGCGTGCCGCTGCTCAACGGCTTCCTGTCCAAGGAAATGTTCTTTGCCGAAACGGTGTACGTGAACACCACGCCGATGCTGGAATGGCTGCTGCCCGTGGCCGCCACCGTGGCGGGCATGTTCAGCGTGGCGTATTCGCTGCGCTTCACGGTCGATGTGTTCTGGGGCCCGCCCGCCACCGACCTGCCGCGCCCGCCCCACGAGCCGCCGCACTGGATGCGGGTGCCGGTCGAGCTGCTGGTGCTGGCCTGCCTCGTGGTGGGCACGCTGCCTGCCTGGTCCGTAGGCGCCTACCTGGCCGCAGCCGCGCGGCCGGTGGTGGGGGGCGAGCTGCCCACCTACAGCCTGGCGGTCTGGCACGGGTTCAACACACCGTTCGTGATGAGCCTGGTGGCCCTGGGCGGGGGCATCGCGCTGTATGCCCTGCTGCGCTGGCAGCGCGAAAAAGGCGTGCTGGATGCGCCACCGGTCATGCACCACATCAGCGGCCAGCGGCTGTTCGAAGGCACCCTGGCGGCCGTCACCCAGTGGGGCCGCCATGGCCGCCGGATGCTGGGCACCGGGCGCCTGCAGTGGCAGATGCTGTGGCTGGTCAGTGCCGCGCTCGTGGCCTGCGTGCTTCCCCTGTGGGCACGGGGCCTGCCTATTGGCGACCGGGCGCAGCTGCCGCTGTCGCCTGCGTTCGCGCTGCTATGGCTGCTGGGCGGGCTGTGCGCCATGGCGGCGGCCTGGCAGGCCAAGTACCACCGGCTGGCGGCGCTCACCCTGTTGGGCGGTGCGGGGCTGTGCGTGTGCCTGACCTTCCTCTGGTTTTCAGCCCCCGACCTGGCGCTCACGCAGATCGTGGTGGAGGTGGTCACCACCATCCTCATCCTGCTGGGCCTGCGCTGGCTGCCGCGCCGCGACGAAGCCCTGCGCAAGCCCACGCTGGCCGAAGAGCGCCGCACCCAATTGCGCCGCTACCGCGACATGGCGCTGGCACTGACCACGGGCGCGGGCATGGCCCTGCTGTCGTTTGCCATGATGAGCCGGCCTTTCCCCGACAGCACCTCGACCTTCTTCCTCGAGCGCGCGCTCAGCGAAGGCGGCGGCACCAACGTGGTCAACGTGATGCTGGTGGACTTCCGGGGCTTCGACACCTTTGGCGAGATCGTGGTGCTGGGCATCGTGGCGCTCACGGTGTATGCGCTGCTGCGGCGCTTTCGGCCCGCGCGCGAGGTGATGGACCTGCCGCCCCAGCAACGCGCCCTGCCCGCCGACGTGGACACCGACCTGTCCAATCCGCGCCAGACCGCCGACACCGCCGTGGGCTACCTCATGGTGCCTGCTGTGCTGGTGCGGCTGATGCTGCCGTTTTCCACGCTGGTGTCCATGTACCTGTTCATGCGCGGCCACAACGAGCCCGGCGGCGGCTTTGTGGCCGGGCTGGTGTTCTCGGTGGCGCTGCTGCTGCAGTACATCGTCTCGGGCACGTCATGGGTCGAGGCGCATCTGCCCCTGTACCCGCGCCGCTGGATCGGCGTGGGCCTGCTGGCCGCGCTGGCCACCGGGCTGGGCGCACTGGCCTGGGGCTACCCGTTCCTGACCAGCCACACGGCCCATTGGCACCTGCCGGTGGTGGGCGAGGTCCATGTGGCCAGCGCACTGTTCTTCGACATCGGCGTGTTCACGCTGGTGGTGGGCTCGACCATGCTCATCCTCACCGGCATCGCCCACCAGTCGGTGCGCAGCCATCGCTACAACCATGCGCGCGCCTCGGACGAAGCGCAGACCACCGCAGACGCTGCCACCACACAGGGAGAAAGCCCATGGAACTGATTCTGGCCCTGGCCATCGGCGTGCTCACCGGCTCGGGCGTGTGGCTGCTGCTGCGGCCACGCACCTTCCAGGTCATCATGGGCCTGTCGCTGCTGTCGTATGCCGTCAACCTGTTCATCTTCAGCATGGGCCGCCTGGGCCTGGCCATCGACAAGGAACCTGTGCTGCAGCCGGGCCTGCCGCAGGACCTGGCCCACTACGCCGACCCCATGCCCCAGGCCCTCACGCTCACGGCCATCGTGATCGGCTTTGCGATGACCGCCCTCTTCCTCGTGGTGCTGCTGGCATCGCGCGGCATGGCGGGCACCGACCATGTGGACGGCACCCGCGCCAAGGATGCGCAGGAAATGCCGTGATGAAGAACACCCCCCTAAGGCGCTGCGCGCCTTCCCCCCGCTCTCGCAGTGCTGCGCACTGCGGGCAGGGGGACGCAGCCCTCGCTGCGGGGCGGCCCTTGCTTGGCTGCCCTGGCCTGGGGCGCGCCAGTTTCATGCGCTGCGCCATGGACTTCTGGGGCGCTTCCCACTCTCGCTGCGGGGCGGCCCTTGCTTGGCTGCCCTCGCTCGGGGCGCGCCAGTGTTGTGCGCAGCGCCTTGGACGAACCACATGACATCCATGCAACTTCTTCTGGAGCGGTTGATGCCGCACCTGATCCTGGCGCCCATCGCGCTGCCCATGCTCACGGCCGGGCTGATGCTGCTGCTGCGCGAAGAGCGCCAGCGCACCAAGGTCACGCTCAATATCGTCTCCACCTTTCTGGGTCTGGTGATCGCAGTAATGCTGCTGGTGCAGGCCAAGGACCCGGGCCTTCCAGGCAGCCTGGGCGTGTACCTGCCCGGCAACTGGCCCGCGCCGTTTGGCATTGTGCTGGCCATCGACCGGCTCTCCGCGATGATGCTGGTGCTGGCCAGCACCGTGGCACTGGCCAGCGTGCTGTTCTCGGCCGCACGCTGGCACCGGGCGGGCGTGCACTTCCATCCGCTGTTTCAGTTCCAGCTCATGGGGCTGGCGGGCGCGTTCCTCACGGCTGACCTGTTCAACCTGTTCGTGTTCTTCGAGATCATGCTGGCCGCGTCCTACGGCCTGCTGCTGCACGGCTCGGGCCGCCCGCGTGTATCGGCGGGGCTGCACTACATCGCCATCAACCTCGCGGCCTCGTCGCTGTTCCTGATCGGTGTGTCGATGCTCTATGGCATCACCGGCACCCTCAACATGGCCGACCTGGCCCAGAGCGTCGCCGGTGTTGCGCCCGCAGACCGAGGCCTGCTGCACGCGGCAGCGGCCGTGCTCGCAGTGGCATTCCTCATCAAGGCCGCCGTGTGGCCTCTCAACTTCTGGCTGGTGCCTGCCTACAGCGCGGCCACCGCGCCGGTGGGCGCACTGTTTGCGCTGATGACGAAGGTGGGGGTGTACAGCGTGCTGCGGCTGTGGACGCTGTTGTTTGGCCCCGAGGCCGGAGACTCGGCCCAGTTTGGCAGCCAGTGGCTGATTGGCGGCGGCATGCTCACGATGGCCTTCGGTGCCATCGGCATGCTGGGCTCGCAGCGCCTGGGGCATCTGGCGGGCTTCGCGGCCATCCTGTCGTCGGGCACGTTGCTGGCGGCCACCGGCTTTGGGCAGACCCTGCTCACGGCCGGGCTGCTGTACTACCTGCTCAGCTCCACGCTGGCCGTGAGCGCGCTCTTTCTGCTGGCCGACCTGATCGACCGCTGGCGCAACGATGGCTCGAACCTCGCCCCCTACGAGCAGACGGACGATGCGCCGTTCCTGTCGGCCGATCTGGTGCCCACCGAAGGCATGAACCTCGATGACCAGGAGGAGGCGCTCATCGGCGAGGTGATCCCTGCTGCTGCCGCGTTCCTGGGGCTGGCCTTCATGGCCTGCACGCTGGTCATCGCGGGCCTGCCACCCCTGCCCGGCTTTGTGGGCAAGGTCGCCATGGTCCACGCATTGCTCAATCCCCTGGGGCTCGGGGCCTCTGCCGGGCTCCACCTGGGCGCTGCGGGCTGGATGCTGGTGGCCCTGCTCGTGGGGTCGGGCCTGCTCGCGCTGCTGGCGCTCACGCGTGCGGGCATCCGCCACTTCTGGGCGGCGCACGACCGCACATCCCCCAAGCTGCTCGTGCTGGAAGGCCTGCCCATCGCCCTGCTGCTGGTGGCCAGCGCGGCCCTGGTGTGGCAGGCGGGCGCCGTGATGCGGTACACCCAGGCCACGGCCGACGCGCTGCATGCGCCGTCCACCTACGTGCGCGCCGTGATGACCACCACCCCGGTGCCCAACCCGCCCCACACGGACGCGCCTGCCCCCCAAGGAACCACGCCCCCATGAAGCCCCGCAACACCCCCGTGCAGCGGCCGTTCAAACGCCTGGTGCCCGCCCCCGTACTCTCGCTGGCGCTGCTGGTACTGTGGCTGCTGCTCAACCGCAGCCTGAGCGCGGGCCACATCGTGCTGGGCACAGCACTGGCGCTGGCCATCCCGCTGCTCACGGCCGGGCTGCGCCCGCTGCCCGTGCGCATCCGCAAACCCGGCGCCGTGCTGCGCCTGGCGCTCACGGTGATGGCCGACACCACACGTTCCAACCTGGCCGTGGCACGACTGCTGCTGGCGCCGGGCCGCCGGCGGCACCCCTCGGGCTTTGTGCACATTCCGCTGGAAGTGCGCGACCCCAACGCGCTGGCCGTGCTGGCGATGATCGTCTGCATCACCCCCGGCACGGCCTGGGCCGAGCTGTCGCTGGACCGCAGCGTGCTGCTGCTGCATGTGCTGGAGCTGGACGACCCTGCCACGGTCATTGCTGATGTGAAGCAGCGCTACGAAGCCCCTTTGATGGAGATCTTTGAATGACCCCTGTCCTCGACTGGGCCTTGCCCATCGCCCTGTTCATGCTGGCCCTGGCCATGGGCTGCGCGCTGATCCGCCTGCTCAAGGGCCCTTCCGCACAAGACCGAGTGCTGGCGCTCGATTGCATGTACCTGAGCGGCATGCTGGTGATGCTGGTGCTGGGCCTGCTGTACGGCAGCAAGAACTACTTCGAGGCCGCGCTGCTGTTGGCGCTGTTCAGCTTTGTGGGCAGCATGGCCATGGCCAAGTTTCTGCTGCGTGGCGAGGTGATCGAATGACCGAAGCCACTACCACCGTTACCGCCGTGCTGCCGCTCTGGCTCGAAATCATCGTGGCCGTGCTGGTGCTGGCGGGCGCCGGGCTGGCGCTGCTGGGCTCCACCGGCCTGCTGCGCCTGCCCACGTTCTTCGAGCGTGTGCATGCGCCCGCCATCATCGCCACGCTGGGCTGCTGGCTGATCATGCACGGCACGGTGCTGTACTTCTCGGTAGCCGACCGCAGCCTGGCGCTGCATGCGCTGCTGATCGCCGTGTTCGTGGCGATCACGGTGCCGATCATGTCGATCTTCTTGATGCGCGCGGCGCTGTTCCGCGCGCGGCAGATGGGGCTGAATGTGCCGCCGAGCCTGAGCCAGCCCAAGGCGCCATCCGAAACCGAAGACTCCTGAATTAATAGCTTCCAGCGCTTTATGAATAAGCGCTAGCGGCCATTTTCATCCCTATTTTTGACCTGAAGACCCGAATCCGCCGCCGCCCGGTGTGTGGATTTCAAACACATCGCCCGGCAGCATTTCGGCCTGGCCGATGTGGTCCAGCAGCTCCACCCGGCCATCGCTGCGCACCACCTTGTTGATGCCCACGGCCCCCGGCTGGCCGCCCGCCATGCCAAACGCGCCATGGTGGCGGCCGTTCGACAGGATGCTGGCCGTCATCGGCTCCAGAAAGCGCACACGGCGGATGCCACCGTCACCGCCCTTCCACTGCCCGGCGCCGCCCGAGCCCTTGCGGATCTCGTAGCCCTCCAGCCGCACGGGGAAGCGGAACTCCAGCACCTCGGGGTCCGTCAGGCGCGAGTTGGTCATGTGGCATTGCACGACGCTGGTGCCTGCAAAGCCACTGGTGAGCTGCCCGTTGGTATCCCACACGCCGCCCGCGCCGCTGCCCCCCGAGATCGTCTCGTAGTACTGGTAGCGCGTGCTGCCAAAGGTGAAGTTGTTCATGGTGCACTGCCCCGCCGCCATCAGGCCCAGTGCGCCGTACAGCGCATTGGTGATGCAGGTCGAAGTCTCCACATTGCCCGCCACCACCGAGGCTGGCGGGTTGGGGTTGAGCATGCTGCCCGGCGGGATGATGACGTTGAGCGGCTTGAGGCACCCGGCGTTGAGCGGAATGTCGTCGTCCACCAGCGTGCGGAACACATACAGCACCGCCGCCATGCACACCGCCGTGGGCGCGTTGAAGTTGTTCGTCTGCTGCGCGCTGGTGCCGGTGAAATCGATGGTGGCGCTGCGGCTCTTGGCATCCACCTTCACGGCCACGCTGATCTGCGCGCCGTTGTCCAGCGGCAGCGTGAACGCGCCGTCCTTGAGCCGCGTGATGACGCGGCGCACGGACTCTTCGGCGTTGTCCTGCACATGGCGCATGTAGGCCAACACGACATCGAGGCCAAACTCGGCCACCATGCGGCGCAGCTCCTGCTGGCCCTTCTCGTTGGCGGCAATCTGCGCGCGCAGGTCGGCCATGTTCTGTTGCGGGTTGCGGGATGGATATTCGCCGCTTTCCAGCAGCGCAATCATCTCCGCCTCGCGCAGCACACCGCGCTCGACCAGTTTCACGTTGTTGATCTGCACGCCTTCTTCTTCAATGCGCGTGGAGAACGGTGGCATGGAGCCCGGCGTGGTGCCACCCACATCGGCGTGGTGGCCCCGGCTGCCGACGTAGAACGTGGGCTCGGCGTTGTCCCCCAGGTAGACCGGCGTGATCACTGTGATGTCGGGCAGGTGCGTGCCGCCGTGGTAGGGGTCGTTGAGCACGAACACATCGCCCGGCTGCATGCGCCCGGCGTTGTCACGTATCACCGTCTTGATGCTCTCGCCCATCGAGCCCAGGTGCACCGGCATGTGCGGTGCGTTGGCGATGAGGTTGCCTGCGGTGTCGAACAACGCACAGCTGAAATCGAGCCGCTCCTTGATGTTCACCGAGTAGGCCGTGTTCTGCAGCTGCAGCCCCATCTGCTCGGCAATGTTCATGAACAGGTTGTTGAACACTTCCAGCAGCACCGGGTCCACCGTGGTGCCCACGGCATGCTGCACGGCGCGCGCCACGCGGCGGTTGAGCAGCAAGTGGTCCAGGTCGGTCAGCGCGGCCTCCCAGCCGGGCTCCACGATGGTGGTGGCATTCTTCTCGGCAATGATGGCCGGGCCGGGGATCACGTCGCCGGGGCGCAAATCCTCGCGCACCACCAGGACCGCGTCGTGCCAGGCGGCCACTCCATCCACACCACCGGTGTACATGCGCACGGTGCTGCGGCGCGGCACCTCGCGCGCGGGCTGCATTGCGTGGCGCGGCTCCACCGGTGCGTCGCCGGGCACCACGGCCTCGACCGACACAGCCTCCACCACCAGGCCCTTGCCCTGCATCAGGAAGGCAAAACGCTGGCGGTAGGCGTTCTCGAATGCGGCGGTGATCTCGGCCATCGAACCCAACGGCACGATGAGCGCCGAGTCGCTGCCCTCGTAACGGACGTGCACACGGCGGTGCACCACGGCTGTGCCACTGCCCGACTGCTGGCGCTCCAGCTCGGTGCGCGCGGTGGTGGCCAGTTGCTCCAGCGTGGCCTCAATGCCTGCCAGCGCCTCGGGTACGAGCTTGGTTTCCACCGCCTGTTCGCGGATCACGTTCTGGTCGGCCAGGCCCATACCGTAGGCGCTGAGCACCCCCGCCAGCGGGTGCACAAACACGCGTGTCATGCCCAGGGCATCGGCCACCAAACAAGCATGCTGACCGCCCGCGCCGCCAAAGCACTGCAGCGTGTAGCGCGTCACGTCGTAGCCGCGTGCCACGCTGATCTTCTTGATGGCATTGGCCATTTGCTGCACAGCGATCTGAATGAAGCCGTGGGCTACATCTTCGGCCTTGCGCCCAGTCTGCGTGGCGAGGGCATCAAATTTCTGCACCACGGCATCGCCGTCCAGCGCCTCGTTGGCGCCGTGGCCAAACACCTGTGGGAAATGCGCGGGCTGGATCTTGCCCACCATCACGTTCGCATCCGTCACGGCCAGCGGGCCGCCCCGGCGGTAGCTGGCGGGGCCGGGGTTGGCGCCCGCGCTTTCGGGGCCCACACGAAAGCGCGCACCGTCAAAACCCAAGATAGAACCGCCGCCGGCCGCCACGGTGTGGATGCTCATCATGGGGGCGCGCATGCGCACACCGGCCACCTGGGTCTCGAACTCGCGCTCGAACTCGCCCGCGTAGTGGCTCACGTCGGTGCTGGTGCCGCCCATGTCGAAGCCGATGACCTTGTCGTGGCCTGCCAAACCGGCGGTGCGGGCCATGCCCACAATGCCGCCTGCGGGGCCGCTCAAGATCGCGTCCTTGCCCTGGAACACCTGGGCATCAGTCAGCCCGCCCGACGACTGCATGAAGAACAGTTGCACGCCTGGCATCTCGCTCGCCACCTGGTCCACATAGCGGCGCAGGATGGGCGACAGGTACGCATCCACCACCGTGGTGTCGCCCCGGCTCACCAGCTTCATCATGGGGCTGGTGGCGTGGGATGCGCTCACCTGCGTGAAGCCCGCTTCGCGCGCAATGCGGGCGGCGGCTTCTTCGTGTGCGGTGTAGCGATAACCGTGCATGAACACGATGGCCGCGCTGCGCAGGCCCGCGTCGTAGGCCGCCCACAGGCGTTCTTTCAGGTGGGCTTCGTCCAGCGGCTCGATCACCTCGCCCCGTGCACCCACACGCTCCTGCGCCTCGATCACGCGCTCGTACAGCAGCTCGGGCAGCACGATGCGCCGGTCAAACAAACGCGGGCGGTTCTGGTAGGCGATGCGCAGCGCATCCTTGAAGCCCTTGGTGGTGATGAGCAGCGTGGGCTCGCCCTTGCGCTCCAAGAGCGCGTTGGTGGCCACGGTGGTGCCCATCTTCACGCACTCGACCAGCTCGGGCGTCACGGGTTCGCCGGGCTTCAAACCGAGCAATTGGCGGATGCCCGCGACAGCGGCGTCCTTGTACTGCTCGGGGTTCTCGGACAGCAGCTTGTGCGTGACCAGGCTGAACGAACCATCCGGGTTGGGCCGCCGGCCCACCACATCGGTGAAGGTGCCGCCCCGGTCGATCCAGAACTGCCAGCGGGACATGGGCGAAACTTGGTGGGACATGAATCACTATCTTTTTGATAGCTATTAGCGCTTATTGAATAAGCGCTAGAGCATGGTTTTCTTCAAATATCTGGGCACAGATCACAGGGACGCGGCCGAGCGCGCCGCCTGGTCGTACATGCCCGAGAGCACACGCAGCAAACGGGCCAGCTCGCCGATGTCGCGGTTCAGCGCGTCGTCGGCCTGCAGCGCATCGATGAGGCAGCTTTCGCGAATCTCACGGTAGCGCTGCACGTAGGCGCGGCCCACATCGGTGGCAGCGTAAGTCACTTCCTTGCCGTTTTTCTGCGACGCGACGACGCCCAGGTTCTGCAGCTTCTTGAGCGCGTAGTTCACCAGGTGCGTGTCCTCCACGTTCATGATGAAGCAGATGTCGGCCAGGCGCTTGTCGCGCGCGCGGTGCGTCACATGGTGCAGAACCAGCACATCGAGCGGCGTGAGGTCCTTGAGGCCTGCGGCCGACATGCAGTGCGCCACCCAGCGGTGGAAGGCGTTGCCCGCCACGATGAGCCCGAACTCGAATTCGCTCATCTCGGCACTCTGCGCCGACACGAGGTGCGCTGACGACACGATGGGGCCGGAATCGCCCTTGGCCTTGGACCCGGATTTCATGATGGACAGCAGCGCCTCGGAGAAAAAAGGAAAACTGGCACGGGATATGCAATGGCCATTGTAGGCAGCATGACAATGATTTGTTGGCAATTTGTCAGCGTTTAGGCAAAACACCTATGCCGTGGCCCCTTGCTTTATATACAGTGGCTTACCCCCACGATCCACCTTGCGGAGCACTCCATGAAGCGTCGAATTTTCCCCGCCACAGCCCTCTGCCTGGCAATGGCCTTTGGTTTCACTGCCACCTCGGTCATGGCCCAGACCAAATGGGATCTGGCCGCCGCCTATCCGGTCAGCAATTTCCACACCGAGAACCTGATGCAGTTCGCCAAGGACGTGGACGCTGCCAGCGCGGGCAAGCTCAAGATCACCGTGCATGCCAACGCCTCGCTGTTCAAGGCCAACGAGATCAAGCGCGCAGTGCAAGGTGGGCAGGCCCCCATGGGCGAAGTGCTGCTGGGCAATTTTGAAAACGAAAACCCGCTGTACGGCGTGGACGGCATCCCCTTCCTGGCCACCTCGTATGCAGACTCCAAGCGCCTGTACGACGCCCAGAAAGCCTCGCTGGACCGGTTGCTGGGCACGCAGGGCATGAAGCTGCTGTATGCCGTGGCGTGGCCACCGCAGGGCATCTACTCGAAGAAGGAACTGGCCTCGGTGGCCGACCTGCGTGGCATCAAGTGGCGCGCCTACAGCCCCGCCACGGCCAAGATCGCCGAGCTGATCGGTGCGCAGCCGGTGACCATCCAGGCGGCCGAACTCTCGCAGGCGCTGGCTACGGGCGTGGTCGAGGCCACCATGACGTCCGGCTCCACCGGCTATGACAGCAAGATCTACGAAAGCATCAAGCTCTTTCACGACACCCAGGCCTGGCTGCCCAAGAACGCGGTCATCGTGAACAAGAAGGCTTTTGATGCACTGGACAAGCCCAGCCAGGACGCCCTGCTCAAGGCATCGGCCGAGGCCGAGTCGCGCGGCTGGAAGCTCAGCGAAGAAAAGACCGAGTGGTACAAGAAAGCCCTGGTCGAGAAGGGCATGAAGATTGTCACCCCTGCCCCCAAGCTGATGGCCGACATGCGCCAGGTGGGCGAGATCATGCTGGGCGACTGGGTCAAGAAGGCCGGACCCGAGGGTGAAGCCATCATCGCCGCCTACCGCAAGAGTGCCCCCGCCGCCGCACCGGCCAAGAAGTGACCATGCTGCGCCGCTGGCTCGACCGCATCTACCTCGCCGCCGGCGCCGTGGGTGCCGCGTTCATCGCGCTGATCTGCGTGCTCATGGTCGCGCAGAGCATCATGCGCGAACTGGGGCTGCGCACGGGCGCCATCAACGACATCGTGGCGTGGTTCTGCGCAGCGGCCGCCTTCCTGGCCATGGCCCATGCCTTCAAGCACGGTGACTTCGTGCGCGTGACGCTGCTGCTGGAAAAGCTGTCCCCGCGCCGCTGCCGCCAGCTCGAGGTGGTGTCGCTGGCCATCGGATCGGTGGCCGTGGGCTACCTCATGTGGGCGGCCTGCAGCTACACCTATGAGAGCTGGGAGTTCAACGACATCTCGCAGGGCCTGCTGCCCATGCCGCTGTGGATTCCGCAGCTGAGCTTTGCGCTCGGTTCCATTTTGCTGTGGGTGGCCGTGGTCGATGAATTCATCATCGTGCTGCGCGGCGGCGTGCCCACCTTCGTGCGCGCCGTCGAAGAGCGCCATGCCAAGGGCGATTTTTCCTCTGACATATGAAGCCCCCCTGAGGCGCTGCGCGCCTTCCCCCCTGAGGGGGACGCCACCGGTGGCCCGGCGAAGCCGGTTCCACGGTGGCACTGGTTTTGGGTAGCGCCGGTTTTTTGCGTTGGGTGGAAAGCGCAACGCAATGAGTGCGCAACGAGTGACTACCGATAACAACAGGCCGTGTGGGACGCTTGTCCTTGCGGCCCAGAAAGTTCGACATGGATATCTTGATGGTAGGCGGCGTCCTGCTGGTACTGATGCTGGTGCTGCTGTCCGGCGGTGTCTGGATCGCGATGACCCTGGCGATCTGCGGGTGGGTGGGGCAGGCGTTCTTCACCTCCACGCAGCCGGCCAAGAATTTGTTCTCGGCGTTCTGGGAGAGCAATGCGAGCTGGGAGCTGGCGGCGCTGCCGTTGTTCATCTGGATGGGCGAAATCCTGTTTCGCACCAAGCTGTCAGAAGAGATGTTTGAAGGCCTGCGGCCGTGGCTGAACCGCGTGCCGGGGCGGCTGATGCACACCACCATCCTGGGCTGCGGCATCTTCGGCTCGGTGTCGGGTTCGTCGGCCGCCACCTGCGCCACCATCAGCAAGGTGGCACTGCCCGAGCTGATGAAGCGCGGCTACGACGAGAAGCTGGCGCTGGGCTCGCTGGCCACGGCCGGCACGCTGGGCATTCTGATCCCGCCGTCGATCACCATGGTGGTGTATGCCGTGGCGGCCGACGCGTCCATCATCCGCATCTTTCTGGCAGGCTTCCTGCCGGGCATTTTGCTGATGCTGCTGTTCTCGGGCTACATCGGCTGGTGGAGCCTGCGCAACCCCGACAAGGTGCCCGCGGCCGACCCGCCTTCGACGCTGCGCGAGAAGATCCGCAAATCCGGCAACCTGATCCCCGTGGGCGCGCTCATCGTGTTCATCGTCTGGGTGCTGATCACCGGCTACGCCACCGCCACCGAATGCGCGGCCTACGGCGTGGTGGGCTCGCTGGGCCTGGCCCTGTGGAGCCGCTCGCTGACCTGGCAAAACTTCAAGGACGGGCTGATGGGCACCACGCGCACCAGCTGCATGATCATGTTCATCCTGGCGGGCGCCGCCTTCCTGACCAAGACCATGGCCTTCACCGGCATCCCGCGCGAGCTGGCCGAGTGGGTCAACGCGATGCACCTGTCGCCGTTCGCCCTGATCAGCGTGCTGGTCGTCGTGTACCTGGTGCTGGGCACCGCGCTCGACGGCATCAGCATGATCGTGCTCACCAGCGCCGTGGTGCTGCCCATGATCCAGCAGGCCGGGTTCGATCTGATCTGGTTCGGCATCTTCATCGTGCTGCTGGTCGAAATCGCCGAAGTCACGCCGCCCGTGGGCTTCAACCTCTTCGTGCTGCAGAACATGACGGGCAAGGACAGCAATACCATCGCGCGCGCCGCGATTCCGTTCTTCCTGTGCCTCGTGGTCTGCATTGCACTCATCACGATCTTTCCGCAGATCGTGACCATCCTTCCCGATCTGGTCATGGGCGCGGAGAAGTAGCTCGGTCCAGCCCAGAGTACGATCAGCACCCTCATGTTCGCTGCCATCGCCATCGCCCTCGGAGCCAGCATTGGTGCGTTGGCACGGTGGCGCCTGGGCCTGTGGCTGAACACCGAGGGGGCCGTGCTTCCCTGGGGCACCCTCGCGGCCAACCTGATCGGTGGCTACCTGGTGGGGATCTGCGTCGCCATCTTCCAGGCACTTCCAGAGCTTGACCCAGCATGGCGCCTGGCCCTGGTGACGGGTTTTCTCGGTGGCCTCACCACCTTCTCCAGCTTCTCGGCCGAAGTGGTGGGCATGCTGCTGCAGCAGCGCTACCTGCTGGCACTGGGCACCACCGGCATGCACCTGGCGGGCTCGCTGGCGCTGACGGTGCTCGGCATCCACAGCGCCACTTTTTTGCTCGCGGGGCGTGCCTGATAATCGGACGATACCGGCAGCCACTGCCACACGTTCAACCCACGCCCGACCATTGCACCCGCACGGTTGCGCCGCGTTTTCCCGACCTGCCATGGACGCCAATACCCAACTCAACGAACGCCGCCTTGCCGATGCCTGGGCGGAGCTGCAGAGCCACGCCGCCAACGGCAATCCTTTGCACGCCGACGCCTACCGCCTTGCGTTTGCCGACCCCGAATTCCTGTTCCGCCGCGAGACACGCGGCATCCGCTTTCAGCTGGAAATGCTCAAGCCCGACCTGGGCCAGGCCGAGCAAGGCATCGAGAACACCGTAGTGGTCTATGGCAGCGCCCGGTTTGTAGCCCCCGACGAGGCCGCAGCCCAGCTGACCGAAGCGGAAGCCAGTGGCGACGAGGTGCGCCTGCAGCGCGCCCGCCAGGCCGTGCGCAACGCGCGCTATTACGACCTGGCCCGCCAGTTCGCCCGCGTGGTGGCCGAGCACAGCGAGCGCCAGCAGCCCGCCGACCGCATCTACATTTGCACCGGCGGTGGCCCCGGCATCATGGAGGCCGCCAACCGCGGCGCGCATGACGTGGGCGCGCTCAACGTGGGCCTGAACATCGCCCTGCCCCACGAGCAAAGCGGCAACCGCTTCATATCACCCACCCTGAGCTTCAAGTTCCACTACTTCGCGCTGCGCAAGATGCACTTCATGATGCGCGCCAAGGCCCTGGTGGCGTTCCCCGGAGGCTTTGGCACGCTGGACGAACTGTTCGAGGTGCTCACGCTGGTGCAGACCAAGAAGGCCAAGCCCGTGCCCATCGTGCTGTTCGGCACGGACTACTGGAAGCGGCTGATCAACTTCGAGGTGCTGGTCGAAGAAGGCACGATCTCGGCACAGGACCTCAAGCTCTTTCACTACACCGACGACCCGCAAGAGGCGTGGGAGCTGATCAAGTCGTTCTATCAACTGTAAGAACGTGTTCACGATCTAAGCGCGACCGGACGGCGTACAGGCGCGCTGTTCATGGGGCTCACGGACGGGGGTCTTGTCGGCCCTTGAGCAGACCGGTGGGCCCTATACAGGCCCCTCCCCGTGCGGCTTTTTCTCGCCGCCGATGCACCACGCCAGCCGGGCACCGCCCAGCCCTGCGGCGCCCACCACCCAGAACAGGCCGCTCACGCCAATCACCGCCCCGGCCGATCCGAACATCAGGGGCATCAGCACGCTGGATGCGTTGATGGCCATGAGGCGCAGGCCCAGGGCCTCGCCCTGCCGGTGCGAGGGTGTGATCTGGTGCAGCAGGCTCATCACCATGGGCTGCCCCGTGCCCAGCACCAGGCCCAGCAGCACGGAGCACAGCCCCATGGCAAAGGCGCTTTGCAACAGCGGGTACACCGCAAACAACACGGCCGTCACCAGCATCGCGCCAGCCATCACGCCCCGCTCACGCAAGCGCTTGGCCACAAAGGGCATCAGCACGCGGATCACGGTGGCCGCAATCGCAAACGCCCCGAAGATGGTGCCAATGACCGCCGCCGACAACCCACGCTCGTGCCCCAGCAGCGGCACGGCAAAAGCGTGCACATCCCAGCACGACGAGATCAGCCAGTTCACGATCAGCAGACGGCGAAACGGCGGGTCGTTCAGCAGATCCCAGGCGCGCTGCGGCGGGCCCCCATTGGCCGAAGCGGCGACCACCGCAGGCAGCTCCTGCGTACCCCGCACGCAGAACCAGCTGAGCAAGGGCAGCAGCGCCAGCAGCGCAAAGGCCGCGCGGTAGCCTTCAAGGCTGCCTGGGGTGCTGCCGGCGTGGTCGATGGCCAGCCCCGCCGCAAAAGGGCCGATGAAGTTGGACACCGCCGGGCCGATGGACAGCCAGCTGAACACCTGCTTGAGTTCGGTGGCGTCATGCACGGCACGGCCCGCGTGGCGTTGCACCGCGATGGTGGCAGCCCCCGCGGCGCCACCGGTCAGCAGGGCTGAAATGCACAGCACGGGAAAGGTCGGGAACACCACCGCCAGCCCAGCGCCCACACATGCCACGGCCACCGAATAGCCCACCGGGCGCTTGAGGCCACGGCGGTCTGCATACCGGCCCGCAGGCAGGGCCAGGAACACCTGGGTGAGCGCGAACAGCGCCACCAGCAAGCCCACGGCGGCGGCGCTGTAGCCCTCGCGCAGGGCCAGCAGGGGCGCGGCCAGCCGCATGCCTGCCATGCTGCCGTGCACGCAGATCTGCCCTGCGATCAGGCGGGCCAGGGCCCCGTTCACAGCGGATCGTCCTCAGGGTCCAGTCCGGGCAGCACTGCCGCGCCGCCGCCGGGAAGCGGCAGGCCGGCACTGGGCAGGCCAGCGGCACCGGGTGGCGCAGGCAGGTCCTGCACATCGCGCAGGCGCTTTTGGATGGCACGGGTGCGCACACCCACCTCGTCAAAACGCTTGGCGGCAGCGTCGATGGATTTTTTGGTGGCCTCCACCACATCGCCAAACTTGGCGAACTCGGTCTTGACCATGCCCAGCAGGCTCCAGACCTCGGACGAGCGCTTTTCGATGGCCAGCGTCTTGAAACCCATCTGCAGGCTGTTGAGCATGGCCGCCAGGTTGGCCGGGCCGGTGATCATCACGCGGCAGTCGTTCTGGATGGCCTCGACCAGGCCGGGACGGCGAATCACCTCGGCGAACAGGCCTTCGGTGGGCAGATAGAGCACAGCGAAATCCGTGGTGTGCGGGGGCGAGACGTATTTGGCAAAAATCTTCTTCGCCTCAAGCTTGATCGAGGTCTCGAAGGCGTTGCCCGCCGACGCAATCAACGTTTTATCCGCCGCGTCCTGCGCGTCCATGAGCCGCTGGTACTGCTCCACGGGGTACTTGGAGTCGATGGGCAGCCAGACCGGGTGCTCGTCGCTCTTGCCCGGCAGGCGGATCGCAAATTCCACCAGCTCATCGCTGCCCGGCACGGTCTTGACGTTGCGCGCGAACTGGTCAGGCGTGAGCACGTTGTCGATGATGGCGCCCAGCTGCATTTCGCCCCAGGTGCCTCGCGACTTCACGTTGGTCATCACGCGCTTCAAGTCGCCCACGCTGCCGGCCAGCGTCTGCATTTCGCCCAGGCCTTTGTGCACCTGCTCAAGCCGGTCGCTCACCAGCTTGAAGGATTCGCCCAGGCGCTGCTCCAGCGTGGCGTGGAGTTTCTCGTCCACCGTGCGGCGCATTTCTTCGAGCTTGGTGGAGTTGTCGGCCTGGATGGCGGCCAGGCGTTCGTTGAGCGCGTTGCGCAGTTGCTCGGCATTGGTCTGGCTGCCTTGCTGCATGCCCGTGAGCTGCTGCGAGACGGCATCCTGCAACACCGAGAACTGGTGGCGAATCTGGTTGCCGTTGGCTTCGAGCTGGTACTTGAGCGCGCCGGACATGGTGCCCAGCTGGCTCTGGAGGTCGCCCTTGAGCGAGTCGAGCGTGGTGCGCGTGGCCTGCGTGAGCGCCTCGAACCGCTCCTGGATGCGCTTTTCAAACAGCGCCGTGCTCTCGGCCATGGCCTCGCGCGACTTGACGCTTTCGGCCGCGAGCGCGGCCGTGGTGGTGGTGAGTTCGGTGCGAAAACCCGCGAGGGTGTCCGACAGTTCCTTGCGCGCCGTGGCCGCATCGTTTTGCCCCTGGGCCAGGTGGGCCAGCAAAGCCTTGCTGCTTTCCTCGAGCCGCCCGGCCACCGCCTGCTGCAGGGCATCGAAGCGCTGGGCCAGCGAGGCATCGAGCGCGGTCTGGCGCTGCTCCAGCCTGCCTTCAAACACCCCGAACGCGGCCAGAAGCTCGGCGCGGCCATTGCGGGACTCGGTCACGGCCTGGGCGAGGCGCTCATCCACGGCATGGCGCAGGGTCTCCAGCGTGTGCTGTGTAGTCTGGGTGAAGCCGCTGAGCTGCTGGGCCATCGCATCCAGGGCACCGTCGTTCTTGGCCACGGCCAGCTGGGTAGCCTGCGCCGTCCGCTCCAGCGTCTGCAGGCGCGCCAGCCATTCGGGGGGCAGGTCCACCCGGGGGCGGCGCACCAGCAGCAGCACCAAAAGAACCAGAACCAGGGCCAACACGGCCAGCAAAACGAGGGTGTCGGTAGTCAAGGGCTATTACTATTATTTTGATAGCACACAGCGCAATACAGATAAGCGCCAGCGGCCATTTTTATGCAAATATCAAGTTCAGCGCGGCGCTGTGGTCGTCGAAACGGGTTGGTTCACCGGTGTAAGCGGCCCGCGCCCGTCGAAGAAGGCAATCAGGTTGTCGGCCGCCAGGTTGGCCATGGCACGGCGCGTGGGCACCGTCGCGCTGGCGATGTGGGGCGTAAGCACCACGTTGGGCACGGTGAGCAGGTCGGGGTGCACGCGGGGCTCGCCCTCAAACACGTCCAGGCCCGCCGCCGCGATGCGCCCTTCGCGCAGCGCCACCGCCAATGCAGCGTCATCCACAATCCCGCCCCGCGCAATGTTGACGAGCGTGGCCGTGGGCTTCATCTGCGCCAGTTCGGCCGCGCCGATGGTGTGGTGCGAGGCTGCGGTGTAGGGCACCACCAGCACCACATGGTCTGCCGTGCGCAGCAGCTCTTCCTTGCCCACGTACGTAGCCTTGCATTCGGCTTCCAGCGCGGGCGACAGGCGCGATCGGTTGTGATAGACCACCTTCATGCCAAAACCGAATGCTCCGCGCCGGGCAATGCCCTGCCCGATGCGCCCCATGCCGATGATGCCCAGTGTGCTGCCGTGGATGTCCGAGCCCGCGAACATGTCGTAGCTCCACTTGGTCCACTTCCCGGCGCGAAGGTAGTGCTCGGACTCCGTCATGCGGCGCGCCGTGGCCATGAGCAGCGCAAAGCCGAAGTCGGCCGTGGTCTCGGTCAGCACGTCGGGTGTGTTGGTGCCCTGCACGCCGGCAGCCGTCATGGCATCCACGTCGAAGTTGTTGTAGCCCACGGCCATGTTGGCCACGATCTTCAGGCGTGGCGCGGCGGCCAGCAGCGTGGCGTCGATGCGCTGGCTGCCGGTCGTGAAGGCGCCGTCCTTGTCGGCCAGGCGCTCGGCCAGCTCGGCAGGGCTCCAGATCACGTCCTCAGGGTTGTCTTGCACGTCAAAGTGCTGGCGCAGGCGATCCACGATGTCGGGGAAGATCGCACGCGCGATCAGGATGCGGGGTTTGCTCATATTTCAATCTCCAATGCATTCGCGAGGTACGTCGCCCTGTGAAACTGGCGTGGCCAAAAGCCAGTGGCCGCCGAGCAAAGGCCGCCCTGCAGCGAGGGCGGCGTCCCCCTTCCCGCAGCGCGCAGCGCTGCGAGAGAAGTGGGAAGCGGCACAACCGCTCAGGGGGACGTGCATTACCTAAACCAAAGGAAAGTCATCACCACGAACAACGGCACCAGGATGCCGCCCGACCACAGCATGTAGCCGAAGAAGCTCGGCATCTTCACGCCCCGGTCTTCGGCGATGGCCTTGACCATCATGTTGGGGGCATTGCCGATGTAGGTGTTGGCGCCCATGAACACCGCGCCCGCCGAAATGGCGGCGAGCGTAGGGGCCAGCGTGGTCATGAGCGTGGCCGCATCGCCTCCGGCGGTGTTGAAGAACACGAGGTAGGTCGGAGCGTTGTCGAGGAACGAGCTGAGGATGCCCGTGGCCCAGAAATACATGGCCGGGTCGGGCGACCCGTCGGGCCGCGTCACCGCCGCGATGATGGCGCCGAACGGGCCGTTGGCGCCCGCCTTGAGCATGGCGATGACCGGAATGATGGTGAGGAAGATGCCCGCAAACAGCTTGGCCACCTCCTGCATTGGCCCCCAGCCGAACTGGTTGTCTTCATGCACCTTGCCGGGCGTGAGCCACAGCGACAGAAAGGTCACGATGACCAGCCCCGCATCGCGCACGATGCCGGGCAGGCCCACCTCGGTGCCCGCCATGTTGAACACCACGGGCGACTTCCAGAAGCCGCTGACCAGCACCAGCGCCACCACGGCGCCCAGCAGGGCAAAGTTGACCTTGCCGTCAAAGCCGATGGCCGGCGTGTCGGGTGTCGGGTCGGCCTTGAGCACCTCTTCGCGGCGGTGGTAGTACCAGGAGTCCAGCGCGAAGAAGATGGCCAGCAGTGTGCCCACGAGGAACAGGGTCTCGGGGAAGATGTGGCCCACCGTCCAGAAAAAGTCCACGCCCTTCAAGAACCCCAGGAACAGGGGCGGATCGCCCAGCGGCGTGAGCGAGCCCCCGGCATTGGACACGATGAAGATGAAGAACACGACCACATGCGCCGTGTGCCGGCGGTTGTCGTTGGCGCGGATCAGCGGGCGGATCAGCAGCATCGATGCCCCCGTGGTGCCCATCAAGCTGGCCAGCACCGCGCCAATGGCCAGGATTGCGGTGTTCAGCCCGGGGCTGCCATGCAGATTGCCCCGGATGAAGATGCCGCCCGCCACCGTGAACAGCGCGGTGAGCAAAATGACGAACGGGATGTACTCGGCCACCAGCGCATGCACCAGGCTCGCGCCCGCCACACCGGCCCCGAAGGTGATGGCAAACGGCACCAGAAATACCAGGCCCCAGGCCGCCGCGACCTTGCCGAAATGGTGGTGCCAGAAGATCGGTGCCATGAGCGGCATGAGCGCAATCGACAGCAGGATGCCCGCAAACGGCACACCCCAGAGCACCGACAGCGTGCTGCCATCAATGTCAGCCGCCATGGCCAGCCCCGGCAGCGTGGCCAGAAGGCCGGCCAACGCCAGCCCGCGCGAGAATTTCAAGATTCTTGTCTCCATCTCATGGTCAAAAAAAAGGGCGCAGCAGGGTGGCCCCCGGGCACGCCCCCATCACGCGGGAGAGGGAATGTCGAACACCTGGCGCAGATAGGCCAGGTATTTCTCGTCATCACACATGCCCTTGCCCGGCGTGTCGGAAAGCTTGGCCACGGGCTGGTCGTTGCAGCGCGTCATCTTGATGACGACCTGCAGCGGCTCGTGGGCAGGCGGGCTGCCGAGATCGTTGGTGAGATTGGTGCCAATGCCGAACGCCAGCTGGCAGCGCCCACGGAACTGCTGGTACAGCTCGATCGTGCGCGGAATGGTGAGCGCGTCGCTGAAGATCAGCGTCTTGGTCAGCGGGTCCACACGGTTCTTGCGGTAGTGGTCGAGCAGGCGCTCGCCCCAGGCAAACGGGTCGCCGCTGTCGTGGCGCGCGCCGTCGAACAGCTTGCAAAAATACAGGTCGAAGTCGCGCAGGAAGGCGCTCATGCCGTAGACGTCCGACAGCGCAATGCCCAGGTCACCGCGGTATTCCTTGGCCCACATCTCGAAGCCGAACACCTGGCTGTCGCGCAGGCGCGGCCCGAGCGCCTGGCAGGCCTGCAAATACTCATGCGCCATGGTCCCCAGCGGCGTCACACCCAGCTTCATCGCATACAGCACGTTGCTGGTGCCCGCGAACTGGCCGGGGCCCGCAGGTGCACCGGGGCGGCGGTCGCCCGTGCCCAGGCGGGCCACCAGCACGCGCAGCACTTCCTCGTGCCAGGCGCGGGAAAAGCGCCGGCGCGTGCCGTAGTCGGCGATTTTTAGGTCGGACAGGCCTTCGCCCTGCAGCAGCGCGATCTTGGCATCCAGGCGCCTGCGGCCTTCCAGGAAATCGGGCACTTTCTGCGTATTGCGAAAGTAGACCTCGTTGATGATGGCCAGCACCGGGATCTCGAACAGGATGGTGTGCAGCCAGGGGCCCCGAATGGAAATCTCGATCTCGCCGTTGTGCTGGGGCGTGACGGTGATGTATTTCTCGTTGAGCTTGAACAGCCCGAGAAAATCCACGAAGTCACTCTTGATGAAGCGCAGCGAGCGCAGGTAGGCCAGCTCGGCATCCTGGAACTGCAGGCAACACAGCGACCGGATCTCGTCGCGGATCTCGTTGGCAAATGGTGCCAGCTGCACGCCAGGGTTGCGGCACTTGAACTTGTATTCGACCTGCGCACCCGGAAACTGGTGCAGCACGACCTGCATCATGGTGAACTTGTACAGGTCGGTGTCGAGCAGGCTGGTGATGATCATGGACAGGGCGGGCGCAAGAAGGAACCAGTGGAGCCGCAGGCCGGGCAGCAAAGCCGCAAAGTGTAGGCCATCGTGGACCAGCACGCTGGCCACGCGCGCACGCGCCAGATACTGCAAAGATCCAATAAAAAATAGCCTCTAGCGCTTTTCCAGCATGCGCTTTCAGCTATCAAAATGATTGCAGGCACCGCGCAGGCGTTCAGCCCGCCACCACCAGGTCCTGCAGCACCTTGCGCAGTGGCTCCGGTACCGGCACGGGCCTGCGGGTTTCACGGTCCACGTACACATGGATGAAATGGCCGGCCGCAGCGGTCAGCGGCTCGCCCTGGGCAAACAGGCCCACCTCATACCTGACGCTGGAGCCGCCCAGCCGTGCCACGCGGATGCCGGCCTCGATCGTCTGCGGGAAGGCCAGCGGTGCGAAGTAGTTGCACTGGGTTTCAATGACCAGGCCAATGGTCTCGCCCGCGTGGATATCGAGCACGCCCTGGTCGATCAGGTGGGCATTCACCGCCGTGTCAAACCAGCTGTAGTACACGACGTTGTTCACATGGCCGTACACGTCGTTGTCGGCCCAGCGTGTGGTGATGGGGCGAAAAGCCTGGTAAGCGCTGCGCGGCTGCGGGGACGGGCGGGCGGCCGGTGCGAACGGAGCGGCAGGGGTGGTGCTGGCGGCAGAAGTCATGGCCGCACATTCTGCCAGCGCTGGTGGTATTGCCAGGCCACGCGCCAGGTGTTGAGCTGGGCCAACACCGTGTCGTCCAGGTTCCGGCCATAACCCCCGGCCATGGCAAAAACCAGGGGAATGCGCCGCTGCCAGGCCCAGTCGAACACACGCCGGTCGCGCGCCTCCAGGCCATCGTGCGTCACGGCCAGCCGCCCCAGGCGATCGCCTTCGTGCGGATCGGCGCCGGCCAGATAGAAGACGAGCTGGGGCGCAAACCTCTGCTCCAGGGTCTCAAGCGCGTGCTCCAGGGCCTGCAGGTAGTCAGGGTCGGAGCAGCCGTCGGGCAGCTCGACATCCAGGTCGCTGGGCTCCTTGCGGAACGGGAAATTGCGTGCCCCATGCAGTGACAGCGTGAACACGCTGTGGTCTCCCCTGAAGATGTGCGCCGTGCCGTTGCCCTGGTGCACGTCCAGGTCGATCACCGCCACCTGGAGCGGCCGGGCTGCGCGTCCATCGCCCCCGCCGCGCGCCCATTCCACCTGCATCAACCGGGCGGCCACTGCCACATCGTTGAACACACAAAAACCGCTGCCCTTGTCGGCATAGGCATGGTGGGTGCCCCCAGCGAGGTTGCCCGCAACCCCTTCGCGCAAGGCCACGCGGCTCGCGGCCACCGTGGCCCCTACGGAGCGCCGCGCGCGCTCGGCCATGGCCTCGCTCCAGGGAAAACCGATCTCGCGCTGGGCCAGGGGCGGCAGCGTGCCGTCGGCAATGGCGTCGATATAGTCGGGCGCATGGGCCAGCGCCAATTCGCGGTCGGATGCGGGCAAGGCCACCTGGAGCGACACACCAGGCAGGTGCTGCGCGATCCGGTCGCGCAGCAGTCGGTACTTGGCCATCGGAAACCGATGGCCCTCGGGCAGGGGCAGCACAAAATGGTCTGCGTAGTAGGCGTGCATGACGAGATTGTGGCGAACGGCGGATTTCTGGGTGGTCGTCCCTAATTTGCTGCACCGCAACAAAAAACCCTTGCAATAGTGAACGAAGCCCCTAAAATTCAACCCATGCTGCACTGCAACATGACTTTACCGAGTCAGGGCCAGCGCAGATGTCTGTGAACCACCCTGGCCTCTAGGGCCCTCATTTTTAGGAGATATGACATGACGCTGACCGCTGAACAAATCCTGGCCTCGCACAAAGCCAACATCGAAACCCTGTTTGGTCTGACCACCAAGGCCTTCGAAGGCGTGGAAAAGCTGGTGGAACTGAACGTGACCGCTTCGCGCGCTGCCCTGTCTGAAGCCGCCAACCACACCCAGGCCGTCCTAGGCGTGAAGGACGCACAAGAACTGCTGGCCCTGCAAGCTGGCCTGTTCCAGCCTCTGGCTGAAAAGACCGCTGCCTACAGCCGTCACCTGTATGACATCGCTTCGGGCACGGGCGCCGAATTCGGCAAGGCCTTCGAAAGCCAAACCACCGACGCGCAAAAAGCCTTCACCAACCTGGTGGACAGCGCCGCAAAGAACGCCCCTGCCGGTTCCGAAACGGCTGTGGCTGTGATGAAGAGCGCCGTCTCTGCCGCCAACAACGCATTTGAGTCGGTGCAAAAGGCCGTCAAGCAAGCGTCTGACGTGGCCGAAGCCAACTTCAACGCCGTGGCCAGCACCGCTGCCAACGCCGCCAAGACTGCGGCTCCCCGCAAGCGCTAAATCAGCACCTGCGGTCTGGAGTGCAAACTCTAGGCCGCGTTCAGGGAATACCCTGATAATTCAACCACGCGCTGCGGACCTCTTCCACAGTGCATCAGTTGTCTCCTTGGATCCTCTCGAAACCCCCGTTTCAGGGATCCTTTTAAAGCCCGGTTCATGACCGGGCTTTTTTTTGCGTCCGTGTTGGATGCATGTCGCTGGAACTGGCTGCCACGGGTTTCAAACACATGAGCGGGCCACACAACGCACCCGAGGTGATGGTCCGTTCGCGCCCCCCCGCTCCGCGAACCCAGCAGCGCGCCTCGCGTTTGCGCTGCATCAGGCTTTCGCACCAATCCCCGCACTCACCCTAGCCTTTATTAAGAATAATTCGTGTTTGCTTTATCATCGCCGGAGTTACAACCCCGAAAGATGCATCCATGTCGAAGACTGTGAAAGCCTTGCTGAGCGCTTGTGCCCTGGCCGCCGCCGCAGGCGCTGTCCATGCCCAGGAACAAGTGGTCAACCTCTACTCGGCCCGCCACTACTCCACCGACGAAGCGCTGTACACAGGCTTCACCAAGGCCACTGGCATCAAGATCAATCGCGTGGATGCCGACGACGCGGGCATCCTCGCGCGCCTGAAAGCCGAAGGCGCTGCCTCGCCTGCGGACGTGATCCTGCTGGTGGACGCCGCCCGCCTGTACAAGGGCGAAGTCGATGGCCTGTTCCAGCCCATCCAGTCCAAGGTGCTCAACGACGCCATCCCCGCCAACCTGCGCAGCAATCCGGCGGCAGATGGCAGCATCTCGTGGTTTGGCCTGTCCACACGAGCCCGCGTGGTGGTCTACAACAAGATCAAGATGGACAAGGCGGATGTCGATACCTACGAGGAACTCGGCGACCCGAAGAACAAGGGCAAGCTGTGCATTCGCTCTGGCTCGCACCCCTACAACCTGAGCCTGTTCGGTGCTGTGACTGAGCACATGGGCGAACAGAAGGCCGAAGCCTGGCTCAAGGGCATGGTCGCCAACCTGGCACGCCCCCCCAAGGGTGGCGACACCGACCAGATCAAGGCCGTGGCCGCTGGCGAATGCGATATCGCCGTGACCAACAGCTACTACCTGGCGCGCATGATGCGTTCCACCAAGCCCGAAGATGTGGCCGTGGTCAACAAGGTGGGCGTGGTGTTCCCCAACCAGGAGTCCTGGGGCACACACCTGAACATCGCGGGCGGCGCTGTGGCCAAGCACTCCAAGAACCAGGCCAATGCGGTCAAGTTCCTGGAATACCTGGCCAGCCCGGAAGCCCAGAACTACTTTGCCAACGGCAACAATGAGTGGCCCGCTGCCAAGGGCGTCGCGCTGGACAACCCAGCCCTCAAGGCCATGACCGGCGGCAAGCCATTCAAGAGCGAAACCATCCCGATCAGCGCGGTGGGCGCCAATACGACCAAGGTTCAGCAGATGCTGGACCGGGTGGGCTTCCAGTAAGCAGTGCAGGCTCCCGGGCGTTTTGGCGCCCCAGCAGCCCGGCTTTCGCCGGGTTTTTTTTTTGCCCTTCACTGTGCATGGTTCATAATTGACGTTTACGTTAACGTCACTTACTGGAGACAAAACATGGAAATCAAGGGCAAGGTATTCATCGTCACCGGCGGCGCATCGGGCCTGGGCGAAGGCACGGCACGCATGCTGGCAGCCCAGGGTGGCACGGTGGTCATCGCCGACATGCAGGCCGACAAAGGCGAAGCCGTGGCCAAGGACATCGGTGGCGCTTTCGTGAAGTGCGACGTGAGCAACGAGACCGACGGTCAGGCCGTGGTAGCGAAGGCGGTTTCGCTGGGCAAGCTCATGGGTCTGGTCAACTGCGCAGGCATCGCGCCCGCCGAGAAAACCGTGGGCAAGAATGGGGCCCACGCCTTAGCCCTGTTCAGCAAGACCGTCACGGTCAACCTGATCGGCAGCTTCAACATGATTCGCCTGGCCGCCGAAGCCATGAGCAAAAACGAGCCCGAGGCCACGGGCGAGCGCGGCGCGCTGATCTCCACCGCCAGTGTGGCCGCCTATGACGGCCAGATTGGCCAAGCGGCGTACTCTGCATCCAAGGGCGGCGTGGTCGGCATGACCTTGCCCATCGCCCGCGACCTGGCCCGCAACGGCATCCGCAACATGACGATTGCCCCGGGCATCTTCGGCACGCCCATGCTGTTTGGCATGCCCCAGGAAGTGCAGGACGCACTGGCGGCGGGCGTGCCCTTTCCCAGCCGCCTGGGCACACCGCAGGACTACGCCAAGCTGGTGCAACACATCTTCGAGAACGACATGCTCAACGGCGAGGTGATCCGCCTCGATGGCGCCATCCGCCTGGCTCCCCGTTAACAATTGCTACTCTATTGATAGCTACCAGCGCTTGATAGAAAAGCGCTGGTAGCTATTTTTATGCATATTCTGTCGGAATTTCAGGAACGCAAGCCGGCATAGAAGACAAGCGAAAAAAAACCGCTGCAGCCTTTCGACTGCAGCGGTGGATGACTGGCGGAGTGGACGGGACTCGAACCCGCGACCCCCGGCGTGACAGGCCGGTATTCTAAC
>NZ_LMJH01000001.1:1717028-1717239 GCF_001428965.1 Acidovorax sp. Root275
AGATAACAAACTTTGGTGGAGGTAAACGGGATCGAACCGATGACCTCTTGCATGCCATGCAAGCGCTCTCCCAGCTGAGCTATACCCCCAAACTTCTCTGGCTTACACCAAAGAAAAACCCTTGCACATCAAAGACCTGCAAGGGTTTTGACTGGCGGAGTGGACGGGACTCGAACCCGCGACCCCCGGCGTGACAGGCCGGTATTCTAAC
>NZ_LMJH01000001.1:1717264-1746547 GCF_001428965.1 Acidovorax sp. Root275
CGATAACAAACTTTGGTGGAGGTAAACGGGATCGAACCGATGACCTCTTGCATGCCATGCAAGCGCTCTCCCAGCTGAGCTATACCCCCACTTAATGACACCAACCACACTGTGTTTGTTGTCATCATCTGAGCCTTGAATTATAGACAGATTTTCAGCGGTTTCGCAAACGCGCTACAACTTTTTCACGTCCGACCAATTCCAGCACCGCATCCACCGACGGCGTGTGGGCCGTGCCCACGGTCAGAACCCGCGCGGGCATCGCAAGCTGGGGCATCTTCAGGCCTTGGCTGGCGAGCACCTGCTTGAACGCAGCGCTGATGGAGGCCTTGTCCCATGCGCAGGCAGACAACGCATCGGCCAACGCATCCAGTGCGGGAGCAATGGTTTCGGTGACATGCTGGCTGCGTTCTGCATCCACGGGCGTCACTTCGCCATAGAAGACATGGACCCAGTCGGCGAGCGCCACTGTGGTGTCGCACCGATCCTTGAACAAGGCGCAAATCCGCGCAAGCCGTCCATCTGCCAGCGCTTCGGCCGATACCCCCCTCTGCTGCAGCTGCGGGGCTACCAGTGCGGCCAGGGCATCATCGGCCATTGCCTTGAGGTGCTGGGCGTTGACCCAGCGCAGCTTCGCCTCATCGAATTGGGCGGCGCTGCGGCCCAGGTGGTCGAGGTTGAACCATTGCAGGAACTGCTCGCGGCTGAAGATCTCGTCGTCGCCATGGCTCCAGCCCAGGCGAGCCAGGTAGTTGACCATGGCGTCGGGCAGGTAGCCCTCGTCGCGGTACTGCGTGACAGGCTTGGCGCCGTTGCGCTTGCTCATCTTCTCGCCCTGCTCGTTCAGCACGGTCGGCAAGTGGGCGTACACCGGCGGCTCCTTGCCCAGCGCGCGGAAGATGTTGATCTGGCGCGGCGTGTTGTTCACGTGGTCATCGCCGCGGATCACATGGGTGATGTCCATGTCGATATCGTCCACCACCACGCAGAAGTTGTAGGTGGGCGTGCCGTCCGGGCGGGCAATCACGAGGTCGTCGAGTTCGTCGTTGCTGATCTCGATGCGGCCCTTGACCTTGTCCTCCCAGGCCACCACTCCACCCTGCGGGTTCTTGAAGCGGAGCACGGGCAACACATCGGCGGGCACGGGCGGCAGGGTCTTGCCATCTTCAGGCCGCCAGGTGCCGTCATAACGGGGCTTCTCCTTGGCGGCCATCTGCTTTTCGCGCAAGGCGTCGAGTTCCGCCACACTCATGTAACACGGATACACATGGCCAGCGGCCTGCAGATCTGCCAGAACGGCCTTGTAGCGGTCCATGCGCTGCATCTGATAGAACGGGCCCTCGTCATGATCCAGACCCAGCCATGCCATGCCTTCGATGATCACATCCACCGCAGCCTGGCTGGAGCGCTCCAGGTCGGTGTCCTCGATACGCAGGATGAAATCGCCCCCCGTGGCCCGCGCGAACGCCCAGGGATACAGCGCCGAGCGGATGTTGCCCAGGTGAATGAAGCCCGTGGGAGACGGGGCGAAACGGGTGCGCACGCGGCCCGCGCTGGAAGCAGTGGTTTCAGTCATGTCAATAAGTTCTGGCCCTCTCGGGGCCAGCTTCAAAGTTCAATCAATCCAGAAAGCGGTAGCAAAGCCTGCCGCCAGATCGCCTTCAGGGAAAAAGCGATCTGCGGCAACCAACCCCCTACACCTGGGCGTTCGGCAGCGCCAGACGGGAGGTGTCTTCCTCGCCCTCTTCCGCTCCCACGCGCCCTTCGTTCAGGCTGGCGATGCCCTCGGCGGTGATGTCGCCGGTCACATAAACACCATCAAAGCAGGATGCATCAAACCCCACGATGGCGCTGTTGAGGGCGCCCACGGCCTTCTTCATGCCGTCGACATCCTGATAGATGAGTGCGTCGCAGCCAATCGCCTGGCGAATCTCCTCCACCGTGCGGCCATGGGCCACCAGTTCGCTGCTGGTGGGCATGTCAATACCGTACACGTTGGGATAACGCACCGGCGGCGCGGCGCTGGCCAGGTACACCTTGCGGGCGCCAGCGTCGCGCGCCATCTGCACGATCTCACGGCTGGTGGTGCCACGCACGATGGAGTCATCCACCAGCAGCACATTGCGGCCCTTGAATTCGCTGCCAATCACATTGAGCTTCTGGCGCACAGACTTCTTGCGAACGCCCTGCCCCGGCATGATGAAGGTCCGGCCCACATAGCGGTTCTTGACGAAGCCCTCACGGTACGGGATGCCCAGCAGATGCGCCAGTTGCGTGGCACTGGGGCGGCTGGACTCCGGGATCGGAATGATCACGTCGATTTCATTGGGTGGCACAGTGGACACCACGCGCTTGGCCAGGGCCTCGCCCAAGTTCAAGCGGGCCTGGTACACCGAGATACCGTCGAGCACCGAGTCGGGACGCGCCAGGTACACAAATTCGAAGATGCAGGGATTGAGCTGCGGGTTTTCTGCACATTGGCGGGAATGCACCTTGCCATCGAGCGTGATGAAGATGGCTTCACCCGGATCAATGTTTCGCTCGAATACCTGCGAGGTACCCTCGAGCGCCACCGATTCGCTGCCCACCATCACGGTGCCATCCTGGCTGCGCCCCATGGCCAGCGGGCGGATACCGTGCGGGTCGCGGAAGGCCAGCAGGCCATGGCCCGCGATCAGCGCTATCACTGCATACGAGCCCTTGATGCGCTTGTGCACCGCACGCACCGCGGTGAAGACATCTTCAGGCTGCAGCGGTACACCGCGGGTGGCACGCTCCAGTTCATGCGCGAACACGTTCAGGAGAACTTCAGAATCGCTGTCCGTGTTCGTGTGGCGGTGGTCCGTCAGGAACAGCTCTGCGCGCAGCTCACGGGCATTGGTCAGGTTGCCGTTGTGCACCAGCACGATGCCAAAGGGGGCATTGACGTAAAACGGCTGCGCCTCTTCTTCGCTGTAGGCATTGCCCGCCGTGGGATAGCGTACCTGGCCCAAACCAACGTTGCCTGGCAACGCACGCATGTTGCGGGTGCGGAACACGTCGCGCACCATGCCCTTGGCCTTGTGCATGAAAAACTTGCGGCCCTGCTGGGTCACGATGCCGGCTGCGTCCTGGCCGCGGTGCTGCAAAAGCAGCAAGGCGTCATAGATCAGCTGATTGACGGGCGCTGGGCTGACGACGCCG
This sequence comes from Acidovorax sp. Root275, assembly GCF_001428965.1. Lineage (NCBI taxonomy): Bacteria > Pseudomonadati > Pseudomonadota > Betaproteobacteria > Burkholderiales > Comamonadaceae > Acidovorax > Acidovorax sp. Root275. The sequence continues at coordinate 1,720,448 of NZ_LMJH01000001.1, forward strand.
ACGATTCCACACATAGTTTGTATTCCATCCGTTTGCGGGAACAGCCCCGCGGCAATCAAGCGGCAACGGCTTCTGGCCGCCACCGCATCGCTATCAAGAAGGCAGATGCCTTCCAAATTCGTCCGGCAACGCCGGTTTCAAGCCCTTGAGCACTTCGGCCAGCACCGGAGCCCCTTGGGACTCCTGCCACCACAGGGCTTCACGCATGGGCGTGAGGCCTACCACCACAGCCACGGCCAACAGCACAACCACCCCACGCAATACCCCGAAGGCGGCGCCCAGCGTGCGATCTGCGGGCCGCAGGCCAATGGCATCCACCAGCTTCTTGGCCAGCCAGGTCACAAATCCGCAAGCAAACACCGACGCAACAAACACCACGACAAAACCTGCGGCATACCGCAAAGAATCTGCCGATTCGCCCATGGGCAGCAACGCCGCCACGTCCTGAGCAAACCATTGCGCCACAAAAAAAGACACCACCCACCCCAACAAAGACAACACCTCAAACACCAGCCCGCGCCAGGCGCCTATCAGCATCGAGGCGAGCAGCACCGCGACAAAAATCCAGTCGAGTGCAGCCATGGTGCAGGCAGCCCTTGGTGGTTTACAGGGTCAGGACGGAGGCTGACAGGTCCAGCGCCTTGATGCGCGCCGCAGCCTTGTCCGCTTCTGCCCGGCTGGTGAATGGCCCCACACGAACCCGCGTGCGCTTGCCATCTTTGGTGTCCACCACCTGGGTATAGGTTTTCATCCCGGAACGCTCCACCTTGGTGCGAGCCTCACGGGCCTTGTCCGCATCCGCAAAAGCTCCCACCTGCACGATGAACCGGCCGTCTTCCGCGTTGGCGGAAGCAGCGGCAGGCTCTGCCGACCGGCCCTCCAGCAACGCACGCGCACGGGCAGCCTCGTCCGGGCGCTGCACGGGCTTGGGATCAGCAGGCGCAGTCGGCTTGGGCTCTGGTTTCGGTTCCGGCTTTGCGTCAGGCTTGGCAGGTGCGGAAGGAGCGGGCCTGGATGCGGCGGGGCGCGATCCCTGCACCAACTCTTCGCCATCCGCGAGGCCATTGCCCACCGCGCTGTGGTTGCGCTGGGGCGCGGGGCGCGGGGCGGCTGCCACTTCCTGGGAAGGTGGGGTAGAAGGCTTGGCGGCCGCAGGCGCGTCTGCCACCGGCGCGGGAACCACCAGAGGGGCCACCTTGTTCCGGTCCGGTATCTCGATGGGAATATCCACCGGAATGGGCCGAGGTTGCGTGTCAAACAGCATGGGAAAGCCGATCACCCCGACCAGCACCAGCACCGCTGCGCCGATCAGCCGATGGCGGGCCCGGCGACGCATCACCTCGATGCTCTCGGCCTGCGGGGCCCGCGGTCGCTTGGACGGCTTTTCGGCCTGCGCTTGTTCACCCTGACCGGGCCACCGAAACTTGAAAAATGCCATGGAATAACGACTCGTTCGGACCTCAGAACCTGTCTATTGGCCCAGATGTTTGGCGTGCAGGCGAGGTATTCCGTTGATCAGCACACCACCCACCGTGTAAAACGAGCCAAAGACCACGATTCTATCAGCCGGGTCTGCGGCAGCGACCGCGGCCTGCAAGGCCTCCATGGGGTCTGCATGCAGGGTGGAGGTGACGTCGCGGCGCCCGCCCGCGACCATCTGCACTGCGTTCCACTTCTGCTGCAGGACTGCGGCGGTCTCGGCGCGCGGGGTCGGCAGGCTGGTGAAGTACCAGCGGTCCACCAGCGGACCCACCTTGGCCAACATGGGGCCCAGGTCCTTGTCGGCCATGGCGCCAAAAACAGCGTGTGTCGTGGGGAAGAACCCCATGGCATCCAGATTGGCCGTGAGCGCGGCCACCGAATGCGGGTTGTGCGCAACATCCAGCACCAGCGTCGGTTGCCCGGGCACGATCTGGAACCGGCCCGGCAGTTCCACCAGGGCCAAGCCATTGCGCACGGCCTGGGCCGTGACCGGAATGCGCTCGCGCAGGGCCTCCAGCGCAGCCAGCACGCCCGAGGCATTGATCAGCTGGTTGGCACCACGCAGCGACGGGTAGGCCAGCCCCGCATAGCGGCGGCCCCGCCCTGCCCAGCTCCATTGCTGCTTGTCGCCCGAGAAGTTGAAGTCCTTCCCAAAGCGCCACAGATCGGCCCCGATTTCCAGCGCGTGGTCGATGATGCTCTGAGGCGCCATGGGGTCACCCACGATCACCGGGCGGCCTGTACGCATGATGCCGGCCTTTTCCCGGCCAATGCTCTCGCGGTCCGGCCCGAGGAATTCGGTGTGGTCGATGTCGATGCTGGTAATGATGGCGCAGTCGGCATCAATGATGTTGGTGGCATCCAGGCGCCCGCCGAGCCCGACCTCCAGGATGGCCACGTCCAGCCGCGAATGGCTCATGAGACGCAGGATGGCCAGCGTGGTGAACTCAAAGTACGTGAGGGAGACTTCATCACCATTTTGGGTTCTGGCGCTCTCCACCACCTCAAAGTGCGCTATCAAATCAGAAGCAGACACAATTTCGCCGTGTACGCGGCACCGCTCTTCAAAATGCACCAGGTGGGGCGACGTGTACACGCCCGTGCGGTAGCCCGCCTGCTGCGCCACGGCTTCCAGCATGGCGCAGGTGGACCCTTTTCCATTGGTCCCCGCCACCGTGATCACAGGGCAATCAAACCGCAGCGCCATGCGGCGTGCCACTTCGCGGACACGGTCGAGCCCCATGTCGATGTTGCGGGGATGAAGCTGCTCGCAATGGCGGAGCCAGCCTTCCAGGGTGTGGATTTTGGTATGCATACAGGGCGGGATTGTCGCCCAGCCACAAGTTCGAGGATGATGCGCGGCATGACAACCTCACACATCACCGTCTACGGCATTCCGAACTGCGACACCGTCAAGAAATCCCGCGCCTGGTTCACCGCGCAGGGGCTGGACCACGCGTTCCATGATTTCAAGAAACAGGGCGTTCCCGCTGCCCGACTGCCCGACTGGATGTCCGCCGCCGGCTGGGAAAAGCTGGTCAATCGCCAGGGAACCACCTGGCGCAAGCTCGAATCTGACACACAGGCGGCCGTCCAGGATGAGGAAAGTGCCAGTACCCTGATGCAAGCCCAGCCCAGCGTGATCAAACGCCCGGTGGTGGAGTGGCAGCATGGTGGCCAGACACACATCTCCGTCGGCTTTGCGCCCGATCAGTGGCAAATCTGGATGAACGAGGCTGCAGGCGCCTGAATCAAGCGCCCAGACCGGAGAAATTGCACAAATCTTTACGCAGATTTACGGCGACCAGGCCCTGAATTGACCGTGCGGGCCTAAACTTTTCTGCAGTCTGGTGCGTTATATACCGACCCGTAAGGAGTCTCTCCATGAAAAAGATCGTCATTTTTTCCGCAATGGCTGCCATCGCCACCATGGCCAGTGCCCAAGAGCAGGGCCGTGTGCTCTCAGCCACCCCCATCGTTCAGCAGGTTGCCACGCCCCAGCAGGTGTGTGGCAATGAAACGGTGTACAGCGGCAACCGCACCAGCGGCGCTGGCGCCGTGGTGGGGGCCATCGCAGGCGGTGCTGCCGGCAACGCCATCGGCAAGGGCAGCGGCCGCGCCGCCGCCACAGCCATTGGCCTCATCGGTGGCGCCGTGATCGGCAACCAGATCGAAGGCGGCCAGCCGCAGTACCAGAACGTGCAACGCTGCACGACCGAGACCTACTACGACAACCGCACGGTGGGCTACGACGTGGTTTATGAATACGCGGGGCGCCAGTACACCACCCGCACCCAGACCGACCCAGGCCGCTGGATTCCCTTGAGCGTGCAGCCTGCAGGTCAAACCTATTCCACGCAACCCGACCCCTACGCCTCGCAGGGCGTCTACAGCCAGCCTGGTGTGGTGACCTCGACCTACCCTCCGCAGCCCGTCTACCAGCAGCAACCCACCTATGTGACGCCACCCGTCACGGTGATCGAGTACGGCTACGACAGCCGCCCGTATTACCCGCACCACCGCAATCCCTACTGGCGCTAAGCCACCGGTAATTGCCATTGCAAAGAGCCCTTCGGGGCTCTTTTGCTTGGGCAATCCGCAGATGGGGGATTTTTAGTGGGACCCTGCCGACAAGGTTGCCGCCCCCCTGCCCTAAAATCGCGGGTTTCCTCCTACCTTATCCAGCGCACCCATGACCACCGAAAAAATCGACGGCGTGTCCGTCACCACCCAGGCCAATGTGTACTTTGACGGCAAGTGCGTGAGCCACGGCATCACTTTTGCCGATGGCACAAAGAAGTCGGTGGGCGTGGTGCTGCCCGCTACGCTCACCTTCAACACCGGCGCGCCTGAGATCATGGAATGCGTGGCCGGATCGTGCGAATACAAGCTGGCTGGCACCGACGCCTGGGTGAAGTCCTCGGCGGGCGAAAAATTCAGCGTGCCCGGCAACTCGAAGTTCGACATCCGTGTGACCGAGGCCTACCACTACATCTGCCATTTCGGCTGAAATTTGATTATTTTTGGCCTCTAGCGCTTATCCATAAAGCGCAAGCAGCTATCATTTTTGACAAGCATTCCATGGCAACCATCCTCCAGAACCTCCCCCTCGGCCAAAAGGTCGGCATCGCATTTTCCGGCGGCCTGGACACCAGCGCAGCCCTGCACTGGATGAAGCTCAAGGGCGCCGTGCCCTACGCCTATACCGCCAACCTGGGCCAGCCTGACGAGCCCGACTACGACGCCATCCCCCGCAAGGCGATGGAATACGGTGCTGAAAAAGCCCGCCTGGTGGACTGCCGCACGCAACTGGCCCACGAAGGCATCGCCGCCCTGCAGGCCGGCGCGTTCCACATCTCCACCGGCGGCCTGACCTACTTCAACACCACGCCCCTGGGCCGTGCCGTGACCGGCACCATGCTGGTGGCCGCGATGAAGGAAGACGACGTCAACATCTGGGGTGACGGTTCGACCTTCAAGGGCAACGACATCGAGCGCTTCTACCGCTACGGCCTGCTGACCAACCCGTCGCTCAAGATCTACAAGCCCTGGCTGGACCAGCTGTTCATCGACGAACTGGGCGGCCGCGCCGAGATGTCGGCGTTCATGACCCAGGCCGGCTTTGGCTACAAGATGAGCGCCGAGAAGGCCTACAGCACTGACAGCAACATGCTGGGCGCCACGCACGAAGCCAAGGACCTGGAGTTCCTGTCCAGCGGCATCCGCATCGTGAACCCCATCATGGGCGTGGCGTTCTGGAAGGAAGAAGTCGCCGTCAAGGCCGAGGAAGTCTCGGTTCGCTTTGAAGAAGGCCAGCCAGTCGCGCTGAACGGCGTCGAGTTCAACGACCCGGTCGAGCTGATCCTCGAAGCCAACCGCATCGGCGGCCGCCACGGCCTGGGCATGAGCGACCAGATCGAGAACCGCATCATCGAAGCCAAGAGCCGCGGCATCTACGAGGCCCCGGGCCTCGCGCTGCTGCACATCGCCTACGAGCGCCTGGTGACCGGCATCCACAACGAAGACACCATCGAGCAGTACCGCATGAACGGCCTGAAGCTGGGCCGCCTGCTGTACCAGGGCCGCTGGTTCGACCCCCAGGCCATCATGCTGCGCGAAACCGCCCAGCGCTGGGTGGCGCGCGCCGTGACCGGCACCGTGTCGCTGGAGCTGCGCCGCGGCAACGACTACTCGCTGCTCAACACCGAATCGCCCAACCTGACCTATGCGCCCGAGCGCCTGTCGATGGAAAAGGTGGAAGACGCGCCGTTCAGCCCGCTGGACCGCATTGGCCAGCTGACCATGCGCAACCTGGACATCTCGGACACGCGCGACAAGCTGGGCGTGTACTCGCGCGCCGGCCTGCTGTCACTGGGTGGCAACGCGGCACTGGCGCAGCTGGGCGACGACGGCAGCAAAAAATAGGGAAAAATGCCTCTAGCGCTTTGTTGACAGGCGCTACAAGCTATTAAAAACAGAGCAACCGCCCCGCCCTCCGGCCGGGCGGTTTTTTTGTCGCCCAGAAAAACCGGCTCCACTGCACCACCACCACCCCCTCACTGGGGAACAAAAAAGAAATCCTGCAGCTCCTGCCGGTTCTGTACGCCCAGCCGCGTGTAGATCTGCCGGCGGTGGTAGGTCGCGGTATTCGCGCTGATGCCCATGCGGGCCGCGATCTGATCTTCCGGGAGGCCGCGAACCAGCCAGTAGGCCAATTCATGCTGGCGTTGCGGGAGGCCAAGCGTGCGCAGCGCGGGCAGAAGCCGGGCCACACGCGGAGCCCGCTGGGTGATATGGAGGCTGATCGCGTGCCCTTGGCCCGTTGCAGCGGTCATCTGCGTGGCGCGCAGCAAAAACCAGCCACTTGCATTGTGCAATTCCAACTGCGGCACCGCCGGTGCCGGACCGCCGTGGATCAGCCGCTGCGCGGATTGCAGACGCTGCAGCAGCGTGTGCAGCGCGGGGGGGAGTTCAGTGCGGCGGTACCAGCGCGGTCCAAAGGCCAGCGCCATCAGCTGATCGGCCTGCGGCGAGGTCCACAGCAACTGCCCCCCTGGGGTGGTGATGAGCACGGCGCTGTCGTGCAGCACGCTGTCTTCGGTATCCATTTCGCCAAGCTGTAAGGTCCGCGCCAACCAGGGCTCCAGCCGTCCGAGCATGGCCACGTCCTCGGGGGCAAAACGCGCTGCCCCGGGCCGCCGGTACAACTTGAGCGCACCCACACCCTGGCCCTGCGGCGTGCGCAGCACCAGGCTCAGGCAGTCCAGCAATTCAGCGGGCCGCAGCACCAGGTTGTAGAAATCGCTGCGCATGAATTGCGCCATGGGCACCTTCAAAAGCTCTTCCATCACCTGAGTTCCATGGTCGCCGCGCACGGCGGCAGCGAAATCGTGCGCGCTGCGGCGTATCACCTGTTGTTCGGTGGCCATGAGTTGCGGGTCGAAATAGGTGTGCATGCACCCGCGTGCGATGGAAGGCTCGATGTACGCATCCAGCCCCCCATCCGTGCCAGGATAGAAATACCCGCCGGTATCAAAGTCAATGATGCGGTGCAGTTCGTGCAACACGGGCTCGATGAGCAGGGGCCCGTTGAGATCCAGGCAGGCCATTTGCTGCAGTCGCGCAATGGCTTGCTGGTGGGTGCGGGGAAGGGGCATGAAGGGTGGTGGTGGGGCTGTGTGGGCGGGAACGCGGCATCGGCAACCTACCACACCGTCTGGCGGTTAGCCCCACCCCGAGGGGTGGGGCGCCGCGCGGCGGCGGCTCCTACACTGGATTGTGAGCTTCGCAAGGCCATCTCACCCAGCAGCTGACCTTTGCTTCGCGTCCATTCCCATTTCCCGCAGAAATCTTGCCCCATACATGGTCCGATCCCTGCTGAAAACCGCCTTCCCATTTTGGGTCGCACGCCTTCAGCCCAGCGTGCTCGCTGTACACCGCCATCGTCACGCTGAATCGCAATGACCGGGGACGTGTTCGACACAACACAAAACCACGTCAAAACCTTAGCAGCTGGCGCTTGAATCACAAGCTATAGATGTCATTACTTATGAAAAAAACTTTGTTGGCCCTGGCTGCACTTGCACTGGCCGCCCACGCCAGTGCCGCCACCTACAACTTCACCGGCAACGCCTACGATCCGGCCAGTCTGCATAACTTCACCGCCCCGTGCAGCGCCGGCAACTGCGGCAACTTCACAGCCGCCATGGCACCTGTAGCTACCTTCACCACGGCATTGCCACTAGCGCCCAATCTCAATGACACCGACGTCACCACCGACGTCGCCACGTTCTCGGCGTTCGACGGGCTGACCACCTATGCCAGCGGCGACCCCCTCGTCCAATTGATCGTTGCCCGAGCCACAACCGATGCCAGTGGCCAGCTGACCTCGCTTCAGCTGGTCGCCGTACGCTGGCAGAGCCCTGGACCACACGTAGGCGGCAACGTGCGCCTCGACTCGGTGAACACCACGTCTGGCAGCTCCCACAACGTCATATGCCTGGCCACCGCTCCTGTGCCCGGGGGCGACCTATGCACGATCAGCGAAGCTGCCGGGAGCACAGACAGCAACACCAGTTGGGCTCAACCCGGTTTGGCACCCGGAGGCCCCGGCAACCTGCACGCGGTGCCAGTGGACAACCCTATTGCCCTGCTGCTCACCGCCACAGGCTTGCTAAGCGTAGCGCTTCGTACCCGGCGCAGAACCGCCCGATAAAAAAGCTCACCAGCGCTTTAACTACAAGCGATAACGGCAAATCTCGATGGGACGCAGCCCTTGCCCCAGACTGCAGAAAGACAAGTCATCAAGGATTCACATGCCATTGCGGGCTGTAGCGCTTGAAAGAAAAGCATCAATTGATATAAAAAATATAGCAATTAGATCAATCCAGCGGGCCTACACCACCACCGGCTCCGGCTCCAGCCGGATGCCAAAGCGTTCGTACACGCTGGTCTGGATGGCCTTGGCCAGCGTCATGACCTCGCCCCCCGTCACGCTGTCGCCGCCCCGCCCCCGGTTGACCAGCACCAGGGCCTGTTTTTCGTACACCCCGGCCTTGCCGATGGATTTCCCCTTCCAGCCGCAGGCATCGATCAGCCAGCCCGCCGCCAGCTTGATGCTGCCGTCCGGCATGGGGTAGTGCACGATCTTGGGCTCGCGCGCGATGATGTCGGCACACTGGTCGGGCGACACCGTGGGGTTCTTGAAGAAGCTGCCCGCGTTGCCCACCACGGCGGGGTCGGGCAGCTTGGCACGGCGGATGTCGCAAATCCAGTCAAAGATCTGCTGGGCGCTGGGGTGCTCCACGCCCGCCTCGGCGCGGCGGCGCTCCAGGTCGAGGTAGCCCAGGACGGGCTTCCAGGGCTTGGGCAGCCGAAAGCGCACATGGGTGATCACCGCCCGCCCTGCCAGCCCCATGCCGCGCGGCAATCCACTGCCGTCCAGCGATTCGGAGGGCGCATGCTTGAAGACGGAATCGCGGTAACCAAAGCCACATTGCGCGGCATCCAGGCTGAACGGCTGGCCGGTGGTCAGATCGACGGCATCGAGCGACTCAAAACGGTCCTGCAGCTCCACGCCATAGGCGCCGATGTTCTGCACGGGCGAGGCCCCCACGGTGCCGGGGATCAGCGCCAGGTTCTCCAGCCCCGGGAACCCGTGCGCCAGCGTCCAGGCCACCGCGTCGTGCCAGACCTCGCCCGCACCCGCCTCCACGATCCAGGCCTTGGGGGTTTCCTCGATCAGCCGCAGGCCCTTGATTTCCATCTTGAGCACTACAGGCTTCACGTCACCGGTCAGGATGATGTTGCTGCCGCCGCCCAGCACAAACTTGGGTGCCGGAGCCAGCTCGCCATCGGCCAGAACGGCCTGCAGATCCGACACGGAGCGCACACGCACCAGGGTTTGGGCGCGCGCAGCAATGCCAAAGGTGTTCCAGGGCTGCAAAGGGGCGTTTTTCTCGACTACCATTGGCCCGATTGTCGCACTCAGCCTTTCGGGCCCCTGCGATTTGCACCTGTTTTCCCTGAGATTGAGAGCCGCCATGCCATCTTTTGACACCGTCTGCGAAGCCAACCTGGTTGAAGTGAAAAACGCCGTCGAAAACACCGCCAAAGAAATCGGCACCCGTTTCGACTTCAAGGGCACTTCGGCCAGCATCGAGATCAAGGACAAAGACATCACGTTGATCGGCGACGCCGACTTCCAGCTCACCCAGATCGAGGACGTGCTGCGCAACAAACTCACCAAGCGCAACGTGGACGTGCGTTTTCTGGACATGGGCGATGTGCAGAAAATGGGCGGCGACAAGGTCAAGCAGGTCATCAAGGTGCGCAACGGCATCGAGAGCGAGCTGGCCAAGAAGATCCAGAAGCTCATGAAGGAGAGCAAGCTCAAGGTGCAGGCAGCCATTCAGGAAGACAAGGTACGCATCACCGGCGCCAAGCGCGATGACCTGCAGGCCGCCATGGCGCTCATCCGCAAGGATGTGACCGATGTACCCCTGTCGTTCGACAATTTCCGCGATTGACGATGAAGCACCCCCTGAGTCGCCTTCGGCGCCTTCCCCCTCTCCTTCGGGAGGTTGACGCCACCCGTGGCCTGGCAAAGCCAGTTCCACGGTGGCACTGGCTTGGGCCACGCCGGTTTCAGGGGATGCGGGCGGTGCGTAGCGCAATGGGTGCCAACTCTGTTCTCGCATGGGTGCTGGCCGCTCTGTGTCTGGCTCCGTCCTGGGCCAGCGCCCAGGCAGTCGCGCTGGCAGGCATGCTGGGCAGCAAGGCCCTGCTGGTGGTGGACGCCAACCCACCGCGTGCCTTGGGTGCGGGCGACGAATACAAAGGCGTGAAGGTCCTCGCCATCACGGCGGATGAAGCCACCGTCGAAGTCAAAGGCGCGCGGCGCGTGCTGCGGCTGGGCGAGGCCCCAGTGAGCGTTGGCGCCCGGGGAGGAAGCGGCAAGCGTGTCGTGCTGATGGCCGACAGCCGGGGACATTTCATCAACAGCGGCACCATCAACGGGCGTGTCATGCAGTACATGGTGGACACCGGTGCATCTACCGTGGCCATCGGGCGCCAGGACGCCGAGCGCATGGGGCTCAACTACCAGAACGGCCAGCCCGTGCGCATGAACACGGCCAATGGTGTGGCGCAAGGGTGGCGCATGAAGCTCGACTCGGTGCGCATCGGTGATGTTGAGGTGTTCGGGGTCGAGGCCATCATCACCCCGCAGCCCATGCCTTATGTGCTGCTGGGCAACAGCTTTCTGACCGAGTTCCAGATGACCCGCATCAACGACCAGATGGTGCTGGAAAAGCGCAATTAACTGCGCCTGGCCCACACGCACTGCCTGCCATGTCTGCCCACCACTCCACCGGCACCCCACACCACGCCGAAGGCGAATACGAGGACTTGCTGGGCCTGTGGTCAGACCTGGAATCGGCGCTATCGGTGCTGCTGTCCCGGCCGCTGCAGGTGCAGGACTTCGCTGCCAAGGTGCGCCAGTTCGATGGCTGGCTGCAGGACCTGGTGGCGCACGATATCGACGCGGCGCTGTACCTCATGTTCCAGCTGGCGTCCACGTCCACCGTGGGCTACAGCGCCTCCCACGCGCTGGTGTGCGGCACCCTGTGCCACATCATGGCGCACGAGCTGCACGTGCCACCCCGGGAACGTGACAGCCTGGTGCGTGCGGCCTTGACCATGAACATCGGCATGACCGCCCTGCAGGACGAGCTGGCCGAACAACGCGAACGCCCCACGCCCGCCCAGCAGGAGGCCATCAAGAGCCATCCGGAAGAAAGCATGATGCTGCTGGAGCGCCTGTTCATCAACGACACACTCTGGCTGGACGTGGTGGGGCAGCACCATGCCACCGTGGCCGACCGTGTGCCACTGGCCAACCAAGAGCCTGAAGACCGTCTCACACGCATCCTGGGCACCATCGACCGTTACGCAGCCATGATCAGCCCGCGCAAATCCCGCGCGGGCCGCAGCGCCACCGACTCGGTGCGCGCCATCGTCGGGCAGGAGATCGATCAGCACGACGAGGTGAGCTACACCCTGGTGCGTTCCATTGGCCTGTGCCCGCCGGGCACCTTTGTGAAGCTGGACAACGGCGAAACCGCCATCGTGCTGCGTCGCAGCGAAAAGGCCAACCACCCCCTGGTTGCCAGCCTGCTGGACCGTACCGGTACCCACCATGCGCAACCCAGCCTGTACCAGACGGCCACGGGAAAACCACGCATCCAGTCCGCTTTGGCCCGCTCGGCCGTGAGCCTGGAACTCAACCACCGCACCATGGTGCGACTGGGGCTGTATGCCGCCCAGCACAGCGCCGGGCTCCGCGGGCTGATTTCCGGACCGGGTTCACTGTAGAAGCCCGCAGACGGAACGTGCCCCGCAGGCAACGCGCCGCGGCGCTGCCCGCCCCCGGTTCAGGCCGCTACTTTGCCGGCTTGCCTTTGCCCCCAGCGTCCGGCTTGGCCTTCTTGCTGCCCAGGCGCGACTCCTTGCCTTCGATGAGGCGCTGGATGTTCTGCTTGTGGCGCCAGGCCAGCAGCATGCCCATCACGATTATGGAGGCCGCAATCGTGCCCTCGGCATACCACACCACCCCATCCACCAACAGGTAATACACCGGCGCGAAGGCGGCAGCCACCAGCGAAGCGAGGGACGAATACCGGAAGAAAAACGCGATGATGAGCCAGGTGGCAGCCGTGGCAAGTCCCAGCCAGACGCTGATGCCCAGCAGCACGCCCAGCGCGGTAGCCACGCCTTTGCCCCCTTCAAAACGAAAGAACACAGGCCACAGGTGACCCAGAAATGCCGCCAGCCCCACCATCGCCACGGTGCCGTCTTCCAGCCCATAAGGGTGGCCAAACCACATCACCAGCGCAACGGGCAGCCAGCCCTTCACGGCATCCAGCAGCAACGTCACGATGGCCGCAGCCTTGGATCCCGAGCGCAACACATTGGTGGCGCCGGGGTTCTTGCTGCCGTAGGTGCGCGGATCGCTCAGGCCCATCACACGCGTCACGATGACGGCGAATGACAGCGAGCCCAGTAAATAGGCTGCCACGGCGGCAAGGATGGGGTACACGGCGGTCAAAGCAACTCCTCAATATCAGGGGACGGCGGACGGTCTGCCGTGGCGGCCTATTCTGCCAGCGCGCAGTGCACAGGTTTGGCACCCAGCAACTGCACACATACCTGCGGATCGATTTGCACCAAAAATCCCCGCCGGCCGCCGTTGATGGCAATCTGCGGCAGCGCGAGGATGGACTCTTCGATGTATACCGGCATCGCGCGCCGTGTGCCAAACGGCGATGTGCCACCCACCAGATAGCCGCTGTGGCGGTTGGCCACCTCGGGGGCGCAAGGCTCTACCGACTTGGCGCCAATCTGTCGAGCGAGATTCTTGGTAGAGACTTTGCGGTTGCCATGCATCAGCACCAGCAAGGGCTTGGCATCCTGGTCCTGCATCACCAGGGTCTTGACGACGGTGAAGGGGTCGAGGCCCAGCACCTCGGCGCTGTGCAGAGCACCGCCATGCTCCAGGTATTCGTAGGGGTGCTCGGTGAACGCCACCTTGTTCGCCTTGAGCAACTGGGTGGCTTGGGTCTCGGAGACGTGTTCTTTCTTGGCCATGGTGCGATCCGGATAGGGGGTGAATGGTATCCACTCGCGAGACCCGATCGCCTATGAGGTCGACCAGAATCACGGAGGTTTGGTGACCCGCCCCACGGAGGTCTTGCGCCGCCCTACCTTGCGCTTGCCATACTGTTCGATAGCAGTCACCAGCGCCTGTGTGAACTGCTGCACCAGCGCCGACGGCGTCCGCCCCTCCACGGCCAGCACCTGCAGGCGCCGCTGCTGCAACTGCGCCTCGTCAAACGGCCGGGCCGCCAGCAGGCCCGCCTCCACCCAGCGCGCCGCCGTGAGGTAGCTGGCCAGCGCCACATCCTGCCCATCCAGAAGCGGCAGCAGCGCGGAGGAAAAATTGCTTTCCACCGCCGGTACGTAACGCAGCCCCTGCACCGCACAGCTCAGGTCAAACAACTGCCTGCCCGTGATGCCAGTAGCGCCCAGAAGCAGCGGGTAGCGCACCACATCGGCCACACTCACACTGCGTTGGCGGGCCAGCGGGTGCTGCGCGGGCATGATGGCGTAGATGGGAGCAATGGCCGAGTGCAGCACCTGCAAGCCCTTTTCGGGCGCCACGCTGTACTTCAGCGCCAGATCGACGTCTCCGCGCTGTACGAGGGCCGACACTTCCTGCGGCACGTCCACCAGCAACTGCAGCTGCACCTGGGGGTGCATCTGCCGAAACGTGCTCATCACCAGCGGCATGAAGCTCGCTGCAAACCCTTCGGTGCAGGCCACCCGCACGCGCAAGGCCTCCTGGGCCGACAGCCCTTGCAATTGCTCTACCAGCTCCGTGGCCTGCGCGTCGTGTGCCGTGGCATGGGCGAGCAGCCGGGTGCCCGCTTCGGTCAGCGCCATACCACGGGCTTGCCGCTCGAACAGCACCACGCCCAGGCTGTCTTCCAGCTTCCCAAGCTGGCGGCTCACAGCCGATGCGGCCACGTGCAGGCGCTGCGCCGCCTGGTTGACGGAGCCGGTGCGCGCCACTTCCAGGAAGTAGCGCAAGGGCAGGCTGAGCAGTGAAACGGGCATGGTGCACCTTGAACAAAAAGGCAACGGTCAGTTGCAAAATCTCTATCCAAAGCAATGGTAAACCGGCTCCCATCTTGCAGGGTTTAAGGCTCCAATTCACCCATGGCAGCGTGTGCCAGCGGTCGCCTTTGCGCCGGAGCCGCCACCACCCCACGCCTCAACCTCTGGAGCCTGCATGAAAAGCCTTGTCCGAGTCTCTTTGCTGTCTGCCGTCCTGGCCACCTTCGCCAGCGCCAGCACTCCCATCCTTGCCCAGACGGCTGCGCCCGCCGAGGCGTGGCCCGAGCGCGCGGTGCGCCTGGTCGTGCCCTTCCCGCCCGGCGGCGGCACCGACGCCGTCGCCCGTGCGCTGGGCCAGAAGCTGTCCACCCGACTGGGCAAGCCCGTGGTCATCGACAACAAGCCCGGCGCCTCCACCATCATCGGCACGGACAGCGTGGTGAAGGCCGAACCCGACGGCTACACCCTGCTGGTGTCCGGCTCGACCAGTTACACCGTCAACGCCGCGCTGCGCCCCAAACTGCCCTACGACCCGCTGAAAGACCTGGCCCCCGTGGCCATCATCGCGCGTGCGCCGCTGGTGGTGGTGGTCAGTGCCGCCTCGCCCCACAAGGACCTGGCCTCGCTGCTGGCTGCGGCCAAGGCTGCACCCAAAACCGTCAACTACGCCACGTTCGGCTCGGGCTCGGCCCCGCACCTGGTGGGCGCGCTGCTGGAGCAGGCCGCGGGCGTGCGCCTGCAGGACGTGCCCTACCGTGGCAGCGCACAGGCGATGATGGGGCTGATCGGCGGGGAGATCCAGATGGCCATCGACACCGTGGCCAGCGCCGCACCCCATGTGCGTTCGGGCAAGCTGCGCGCACTGGCCATCGCGGGCAACGAGCGCGCCCGCGCCCTGCCGTCGATTCCCACTGTGCGGGAGCTGAAGCTGCCGGACGCAGCCTTTGACGGCTGGTACGCCGTGGCAGCCCCTGCGCGCACGCCCGCGCCCATCGTGGACAAACTGATGAAGGAAGTAGAGGCCGCCATGCGCGATGTCCAGCTGCAGGACCAGATCCGAGCCCAGGGCATGGAGCCCGTGTTTGTGGGCCCCAAGGCCATGCACGCCGCCATGGAAGACGAGATCGGCCGCTACCGCGCGCTCGCCCACCGCGCACAGATCGTGGTGGAGTGAACCCCGCAAGGAGACCATGATGAACCGAGAACAACTGATCCAGAACGTCCACCGCTACTTCGACGATGGCCGCTTTGCCAGCGACCTGCGCCGCCGCGTGGCCTGGCGCACCGAAAGCGACACAGGACAGGTCCCCCCCACGCTGCGCGCCTACCTGACCGATGAAATCGTGCCTTGGCTGGAGCCACTGGGTTTCGACTGCCAGGTGCTCGACAACACCGACCCCAGGGGAGGCCCGCTGCTGCTGGCACGCCGGGTGGAAGACCCCGCCTTGCCCACCGTGATGACCTATGGCCATGGCGATGTGGTCAACGGCCAGGACAGCGCCTGGCGCGAAGGCCTGTCGCCCTGGGAGCTGACCATCGAAGGCGAACGCTGGTATGGCCGTGGCACCGCCGACAACAAGGGCCAGCACACCGTCAGCCTTGCGGCGCTGGCACACACGCTGGAGGCCCGCCAGGGCCGTCTGGGCTACAACGTCACGCTGCTCATGGAGATGGGCGAAGAGGCCGGCTCTCCCGGCCTGGGCGCCTTCTGCGAACAGCACCGCGAGGCACTGAAGGCCGACCTGTTTGTGGCCAGCGATGGCCCCCGTGTGAGCGCGGCGCGCCCCACCCTCTTCCTGGGCTCGCGCGGCGCCATCAATTTCTCGCTCACGGTACGCAGCCGCGACAAGGCCTACCACTCGGGCAACTGGGGCGGCGTGCTCGCCAACCCCGCCACCGTGCTCACGCATGCGCTGGCCACCCTGGTCGATGCCAAGGGCCGCATTCTGGTCAAGGGATTGCTGCCACCTTCCGTGCCCAACAAGCTGCGTACGGCCCTGAAAGACGTGGCCATTGGCACCGGTGCCGATGACCCTGCGCTCACCCCCGGCTGGGGCGAACCCGGCCTCACGCCTGCGGAGCAGCTGGTGGGCTGGAACACGCTGGAAGTGCTGGCACTGGGCTCGGGCAATGCGCAGCGGCCGGTCAATGCCATTCCCTCCCAGGCGGCGGCACATTGCCAATTGCGCTTCGTGGTGGGCACCGACTGGAAGAACGTGAAAACCACGCTGCGCGAGCACTTGGACGCGCACGGTTTCAGTCAGGTGGATATCTCTATCGGCATGGAGTGTGGTGCCACTCGGCTGGACCTGCACAACCCCTGGGTGGACTGGACCCTGGCGTCCCTGCAAGCCAGCGCGGGCCAGCCAGCCACACTGTTGCCCAACCTGGCGGGCTCCCTGCCGAACGACATCTTTGCAGACCAGCTCGGCCTGCCCACGCTGTGGGTGCCGCACTCGTACCCGGCCTGCGCGCAGCATGCGCCCAACGAACATTTGCTGGCCTCCGTGGCGCGCGAAGGCCTGGCCGTGATGGCCGGGCTGTTCTGGGACCTGGGTGAAACCAACGGCGTGCCGTGGAAGGAAGGCGCGCTGAGCACGACCACCAGCGCCTGAAAGTGGCGCGGCCCGGCCAGTGCCCCCGCGCAAGGGACGCCCCGCCGCGCTGGGGGCGTCCCCCTGGGGGGATGGCGCGAAGCGACTCAGGGGGGCTTCACAATGCCGGGTCGCGCAGCTCCCAGCGGATGGCATCGATCGCCTGCAGCACCTCTGGCGACAGCGTGGTGCCCCATGCGGCCAGGTCTTCATCGAGCTGCGCCACCGACGTCACACCGATGATGGTGCTGGCAACCTGCCACTTGGTGTAGCAGAACGCCAGTGCCATCTGCGTGGGCGTCATGCCGTTGGCGCGGGCCAGGGCGTTGTAGCGGCGCGAGGCCGTGAGCGCCTCGGGCCGACCCCAGCGCTGCTTGCGCACGGATTCATACGTGGAAATGCGTGCGCCCTGGGGAGCGGAAGGGCCGGTGATGCCACTTTCGTCGTACTTGCCCGTCAGCAGGCCAAAGCCCAGCGGCGAGTAGGCCAGCAGCGACACGTCCAGCCGGTGGCAGGTTTCATCCAGGCCGTTTTCCCACGTGCGGTTGATCAGGCAATACGGGTTCTGCACGGTGGCCACGCGGGGCAAGCCATGCTGCTCGGCCAGGCGCACAAATTCGTGCACGCCGTAGGGCGTCTCGTTCGAGAGACCGATGTACCGCACCTTGCCCGCCTTCACCAGCCCGGCCAGCGCTTCCAGCTGCTCGTGGATCGGGGTGGTGGAGGTTTCCTTGGAAGGGTCGTAATACAGATTGCCGAAAGCGGGCACATGGCGCTCAGGCCAGTGGATCTGATAGAGATCGATCACGTCGGTCTGCAGGCGGCGCAGGCTGCCTTCGCAAGAGGCGACGATGTCCTTGGCCGACATGCCCTTGTTCTCACGCACCCAGGGCATGCCGCGCGAGGGGCCTGCCACCTTCGTGGCCACCACAAGCTTCTGGCGGGCGCCGGGGTTCTTGGCAAACCAATTGCCGATGATGGTTTCCGTGGCGCCAAAGGTTTCTGCCTTGGCGGGCACCGAATACATCTCGGCGGTGTCGATGAAGTTCACGCCCCGCTCCAGCGAACGGCTCAGGATGGCATGCGAATCGGCTTCATTGACCTGTTCACCAAACGTCATGGTGCCCAAGCAGATGGGGGTGACAAGCAGGTCACTCTGACCCAAGGGGACTTTGTTCATGCGGTAGAAGCTCCAGAAGACGAAAAAAGCGGCAAAAATGGACCACACACCCTGCAGCCGCGTGAAGAGAAGACACGCAGCGCAGGCAGCTGCAGCCAGTGCGGTAGCAAGCCCGGACGGCGATGGTACAAGCGAACGCCAAAGCTTGCCCGAGGCCCGCCAAGTGGCCCCGGCAGCGCAGCCGCCTAGGCGACAGCACTCGCTGCGCGGCCCGCACCACCGACGTAACATTGGCGCCACCGCGCCGGGCACCCACCGGGCTTTGCAAAAATGCCGCCCTGCGGCGAACTGGCGGGCCCCTGCCTTGTACCCACCCGTCCCTCCGCACCACCGCCGCATGTACAAACCCCTCCAACCCTCCCGCAGCAGCACGCTGACGCTGCGCCACCTGAACTACCACGTGCGCCACTGGGGGCCTGAGCAGAGCGACCTGCCCACGCTGGTGCTGCTGCACGGCTGGATGGACGTCAGCGCCTCCTACCAGTTCACGGTGGACGCACTGCGGCAGCAGCGGCGCATCATCGCGCCGGACTGGCGCGGCTTCGGGCTCACGTCCAGCGCGCAGGCCGACCATTACTTCTTTGCCGACTACCTGGCCGACCTGGACCTGCTGCTGGACCACTACGCCCCCGGTCAGGCCATCGACCTGGTGGGACACAGCATGGGCGGCAACGTGGCCATGATGTATGCCGGGGTGCGACCCGAGCGCGTGCGCAAGCTGGTCAACCTGGAAGGCTTTGGCCTGCCCGCCACGCGGGCCGCGCAGGCGCCCACGCGCTATGCGCAGTGGATTGACGAGATCAAGCAGCTGCACCAGGGCAGCAAGGATCTGAAGACCTACGACAGCGCCGACGGCGTGGCACGCCGCCTCATGAAGACCAATCCCCGCCTGTCCGAGGACAAGGCCCAATGGCTGGCCCAGCACTGGGCGCGGCCCAACGCGCAAGGCCTGTGGGAGATCCTGGGCGACCCAGCCCACAAGATCACGAGCGCACAGCTGTTTCGGGTGGACGAAGCCCTGGCCCTTTACGAACGCATTTCAGCCCCCGTGCTGGCCGTAGAAGCCAGCGGCGACAGCCTGGGCCAATGGTGGAGCGGCCGGTACACCCTGGACGAATACCACCAGCGCCTGACCCACGTGCGCACCTGCCGCACCGCTGTCGTGGCAGACGCGGGCCACATGCTGCACCACGACCAGCCCGAGCAGGTGGCGCAGCTCATGGAACAGTTCCTGAACGAAGCGTGAACCAGATTTGAATAAAAATGGCCTCCAGCGCTTATCCATCAAGCGTTGGCAGCTATCAAATTTGAATAATCACATCCGCAGCGTCCCCAATGAGCAGAGCCTCGTGCGCACCGTCGGCCCTGCCAGGGGACATTGATAGGGCTCTGGCCCATCCCATGAGAAAATCGCGGGTTATTCCACAGAACACCCAGGACAAGAATCATGGACGCAGAACGTATCAACCTCATTGGCAACACCCTTTCCGACCTGACCGTGCGAACGCAAGAGTTACGGAGGTATCTTTGACTTCGATGCCAAATTTGAACGCCTGCGCACGGTAAACGCATCGCTGGAAGACCCTTCGGTCTGGAACGATCCGAAGAAGGCCCAGGAGCTGGGTAAGGAAAAGAAGGCGCTGGACGGCGTGGTGCTCACGCTGGACAAGCTCACGCGCGAGCTGGCCGACAACACCGAGCTCTATGACATGAGCAAGGAAGAAGGCGACGAAAGTGGCCTGATGACCATCGAGGCCGAAACCGCCAAGCTCAAGCCCGAGATCGAGCAGCTGGAGTTCCGCCGCATGTTCCGCATGGAGGCCGACCCGCTCAACTGCTTTGTGGACATCCAGGCTGGCGCGGGTGGCACCGAGGCCTGCGACTGGGCGAGCATGCTGCTGCGCCAGTACCTCAAGTACGCCGAACGCAAGGGCTTCAAGACCACGGTCGAGGAAGAAACCCCGGGCGACGTGGCCGGTATCAAGAGCGCCACGATCAAGGTCGAGGGCGAATACGCCTACGGTCTGCTGCGCACTGAAACCGGCGTGCACCGCCTGGTGCGCAAATCACCATTCGACTCGTCGGGCGGTCGCCACACCAGCTTTGCCAGCCTGTTCGTGTACCCCGAGATTGATGACTCGATCCAGATCGACATCAACCCGGCCGATGTGCGCACCGACACCTACCGCGCATCCGGCGCTGGTGGCCAGCACATCAACAAGACCGACTCGGCCGTGCGCCTGACGCACATGCCCACCGGCATCGTGGTGCAGTGCCAGGACGGCCGCAGCCAGCACGGCAACCGCGACATCGCCTGGCAGCGCCTGCGCTCGCGCCTGTACGACCACGAGATGCGCAAGCGCCAGGAAGAGCAGCAAAAGCTCGAAGACACCAAGACCGATGTGGGCTGGGGCCACCAGATCCGCAGCTACGTGCTGGACAACAGCCGCATCAAGGACCTGCGCACCAACGTCGAAATCTCGGCCACGCAGAAGGTGCTGGATGGCGACCTGGACGCGTTCATCGAAGCCAGCCTGAAGCAGGGCGTGTGATGCACGTCGAGGCCATCATCTTCGACATGGACGGCACCATGATCGACTCCATGCCCTGGCACGCCCAGGCATGGGTCGAGTTCACGCGCCGTCGCGGCATGGACATCGACGTGCCTGACCTCATGGCCCGCACCACGGGCCGCAATGGCACCGAATGCATCCGCGAACTGCTGGGCCGCGAGGTATCGCAGGATGAGGCCGACGCGCTCACGCGCGAGAAGGAAGACATCTACCGCGAACTGTTCGGCTCCCGCTTCACCGAGGTGGCGGGCTTTCGCCATTTTGCGGCGCGCGTGACTGAACGCGGGCTGAAGGTGGCTGTGGGTACAGCCGGCGACATCCACAATGTCGAGTTCGCGATGTCACGCCTGGGCATGGAGCCCGCACCGCTGGCCATCGTGCGCGGCGACGAAGGCCTGCCCGGAAAGCCCCAGCCCGCGATCTTTCTGGAGGCCGCGCGCCGTATCGCGGTAGCGCCAGAGCATTGCATCGTTTTTGAAGACGCCCCCTTTGGCATCGAGGCCGCCCGCCGGGCCGGCATGCGCGCCGTGGCCATCTGCAGCACGCACAGTGCAGATGAGCTGGCGGGCCCGCACGTACTGACCGCCGTGCGCGACTACACCGAACTCATGAACACCGACTTTCTGGAGAGCATCCATGTTGCAACTGCATAGCGCAGACGGAGACGGCGCAGGCCCCGCCACCGCCATCCGCCGCGAGGACTACACCGCCCCCGCCTACTGGATCGACAGCGTCGAACTCACCTTCGACCTGGACCCCAACAAGACCCGCGTGCTCAACCGCATGCTGCTCCGCCGCAACCCCGATGTGGCCTCGCAGCCGCTCAAGCTCGACGGCGAAGACCTGAACCTGGCGCGCGTGCTGGTCAACGGCCAGGGCACCTCGTTCAAGATGGAAGGCTCACGCCTGGTGCTGGAGAACCTTCCCGAAGGTTCTGAACCTTTCGCGCTGGAGATCTTCACCACCTGCTGCCCTGCCAAGAACACGCACCTGATGGGCCTGTACGTGAGCCAGGGCACGTTTTTCACGCAGTGCGAGGCCGAGGGCTTTCGCCGCATCACCTACTTCCTGGACCGCCCCGATGTGATGGCCAGCTACACCGTCACGCTGCGTGCCGACAAGGCCCAGTACCCGGTGCTGCTGTCCAATGGCAACCTGGTGGACAGCGGCACGCTGGAAGACGGCCGCCACTTTGCCAAGTGGGTGGACCCGCACAAGAAACCCTGCTACCTGTTCGCCCTGGTGGCAGGCAAGCTGGTTGCCCGCGAGCAGAAGATCAAGAGCCGCTCGGGCACCGACCACCTGCTGCAGGTCTACGTGCGCCCAGGTGATCTGGGCAAGACCGAACACGCCATGAACTCGCTGATGTACAGCGTGGCCTGGGACGAGGCCCGCTTCGGCCTGCCGCTGGACCTGGAGCGCTTCATGATCGTCGCCACCAGCGACTTCAACATGGGCGCCATGGAGAACAAGGGCCTGAACATCTTCAATACGAAGTACGTTCTGGCCAGCGAAGCCACCGCCACCGACACCGACTTCGCCAACATCGAAAGCGTGGTGGGCCACGAGTACTTCCATAACTGGACCGGCAACCGCGTGACCTGCCGCGATTGGTTCCAGCTGTCCCTGAAGGAAGGCCTCACGGTCTTCCGCGACCAGGAATTCAGCATGGACCTGGCCGGCAGCCCCTCGGCCCGCGCCGTCAAGCGCATCGAAGACGTGCGCGTGCTGCGCACCGCCCAGTTCCCCGAAGACGCGGGCCCCATGGCCCACCCCGTGCGCCCCGACAGCTACGTCGAGATCAACAACTTCTACACCGTCACCATCTACGAAAAAGGTGCCGAGGTCGTGCGCATGCAGCACAACCTGGTGGGCCGCGAAGGCTTCGCCAAGGGCATGAAGCTGTACTTCGAGCGCCATGACGGCCAGGCCGTGACCTGCGACGATTTTGTGCAGGCCATCGCCGATGCCAACCCGGGCAGCCCGCTCACACAGCACCTCGCGCAGTTCAAGCGCTGGTACAGCCAAGCAGGCACACCCCGCGTGCGCGCCACCGGCCGCTACGATGCGGCCACGCGCTGCTATGCGCTCACGCTGTCGCAAAGCTGTGCCCCGACGCCCGGCCAGAGCGAGAAGCAGCCCTTCGTGATCCCGGTAGAACTGGGCCTCATCGATGCCACCACCGGCGCCGCTCTGCCCTTGCACCTTGCGGGCGAAGGCGCTGCGGAGGGCACTGCACACACGACTTCGCGCGTGGTGGTGCTGACCGAGGCATCGCAGACACTGACCTTCACGAACCTGGATGCCGAGCCCGTGCCGTCCCTGCTGCGCGGCTTCAGTGCTCCCGTGGTACTCGACATCGACTACACCGATGCCCAGCTGCTCACGCTGCTGGCGCACGACGCAGACGCCTTCAACCGCTGGGAAGCCGGCCAGCGCCTGGCGCTCCGAACCGCTATTAATGCAATAGCTGACAGCGCAATGGGGACAAGCGCCAGCGGCCAATTTGACCATCAAATTCTCTCTGCAGAGTTTGTGGACGCCATGCGGAGCGTGCTGCGCAACCCGGCGCTCGATGCAGCCTTCAAGGAACTGGTGCTTACGCTGCCGTCCGAAACCTACATCGCCGAGCAGCTTGAGGTGGTGAACCCACAGCGCATTCACGCAGTACGCGAAGCCATGCGCGAGCAGTTGGCCCTGTCGCTGCAGGCCGACTGGGAAGCTGCCTGGGAGCAGAACCAGGACACCGGAGGCTACAGCCCCGACCCCATCTCGTCCGGCCGCCGCGCACTCAGCGGGCTGGCGCTGCACATGCTGTGCATCGCCGCCCAGAAGACGGGCGATGCGGTCTGGCCCGGCAAGGCCTACCAGCGCTTCAAGGTGGCCAGCAACATGACCGACCGCTTCAACGCACTGACCGCCTTGGTGGCCAGCGGCAGTGAGCTGGCCGCCCCTGCCCTGGCACGCTTCCATGCGCTGTTCAAGGACGAACCCCTGGTCATTGACAAGTGGTTCGCGCTGCAGGCCGGCGCGCCCGACCGTGGTGGCAACGTTCTGCCCGCCGTGCGCCAGCTCATGCAGCACCCGGACTTCAGCCTGAAGAACCCGAACCGCGCGCGCAGTGTGATCTTCAGCTATTGCAGTGCCAACCCTGGCGCCTTCCACCGAGCGGACGCGGCGGGCTATGTGTTCTGGAGCGACCGCGTGATCGAGCTGGACGCCATCAATCCCCAGGTGGCCGCACGCCTGGCCCGGGCCCTGGACCGCTGGAAGAAACTCGCAGACCCCTGGCGCACCTCCGCGCGCGAAGCCATCGCCCGTGTTGCCGCAAGGCCAGCGCTCTCCAACGACGTGCGCGAGGTCGTGACCCGTGCACTCGCCGAATAAACCACGACCCAGAAAAGACTGACTGACATGGCAAAAAGCATCAGCCTGACCCGCTACCTCGTTGAACAACAACGGGTGGATGGCCTCATCCCGTCACAACTGCGCCTGCTGCTCGAAGTGGTGGCCCGCGCCTGCAAGAGCATCAGCCACGCCGTCAACAAAGGCGCGCTGGGCGGTGTGCTGGGCACGGCCAGCAGCGAGAACGTGCAGGGCGAGATCCAGAAGAAGCTCGACATCATCGCCAACGAAGTGCTGATCGAAGCCAACGAATGGGGCGGTCACCTGGCCGCCATGGCCTCGGAAGAAATGGACGGCATCTACCTGGTGCCCAACCGCTACCCGCAAGGCGAATACCTGCTGCTGTTTGATCCCCTGGACGGCTCCAGCAACATCGACGTGAACGTGAGCATCGGCACCATCTTCAGCGTGCTCAAGAAGCCCGATGGCGACCGTGGCGTGGAGGAAGGCGACTTCCTGCAACCCGGCACGCAGCAAGTGGCCGCTGGCTACTGCATCTACGGCCCGCAGACCACCCTGGTGCTCACCGTGGGCGACGGCGTGGCCATGTTCACACTCGACCGCGAACAAGGCTCGTTCGTGCTGACCGAAGAGAACATCCGCATTCCCGAGGACACGAAGGAATTCGCCATCAACATGAGCAACATGCGCCATTGGGACGAACCCGTGAAGCGCTACATCGACGAATGTCTGCAGGGTAAGGACGGCCCGCGCGGCAAGGACTTCAACATGCGCTGGATTGCCAGCATGGTGGCGGATGTGCACCGCATCCTCACCCGCGGGGGCGTCTTCATGTACCCCTGGGACAAGCGCGAACCCAACAAGCCCGGCAAGCTGCGCCTGATGTACGAAGCCAACCCCATGGGCTGGTTGGTCGAGCAAGCCGGCGGCGCCGCCACCAATGGGAAACAACGCATTCTGGACATCCAGCCGACCCAGCTGCATGAACGTGTGAGCGTGATCCTGGGGTCAAAAAATGAGGTGGAGCGGGTGACGAGTTACCATTCCACGCTATAATTTGAGGCTTACGCCGGTGTAGCTCAGTCGGTAGAGCAGCTCATTCGTAATGAGAAGGTCGGGTGTTCGATTCATCTCTCCGGCACCAAGTCAGTAAAGAAAACCCCGCTATCTTTTGGGTAGCGGGGTTTTTCTTTTTCCGTTGCTTGTAGGCAATCTGTAGGCAAATTGCCTAAAAACTCAGTCTTTGCCTACTGCGTTGAAGCCCTCGGCTACCTTCTGCTGCTCAATCGCCGTCGCGATTGACTTTCGAGCCATCTTCGCTTCACCAGGATAGCGACCTGTTAGAAGCAGGCATGTGAAGGAAAACGCAACGCTTACGAACCAAAAGAAGACTGCCGCAGCCAACACGGACCACATGACTACCGCATTGCCCACGCCATCGGTGTACATAGCCCAACCTACACCAGCAACAATGCACACCTGCAATATGCCCCCCAGCCAGCCCCATAAAGTTCTGAACAGCCCACATAAGTCGGAGACTCTGTTTCGCAGCAATTCTTCGCTACTGCGCTGTGCCATGTACTGAATCAGACGCGGCACCTGGGCTTGATCGTTTTCCAAGGATGCAACAGGTACGCCCAAAGCAATGGCTGCTTCCTGAATACGGCGCCTGGAATTGCGTTTTTGCTCCCACCCTCCAAGGACAAGCACAAGCACGCCAAAGATGGTCGTCAAACCGAGAGCTCCCACCACATGAACAATCGCTATAGCCATCTGTAACCCCTCCAAGGTCTTTGCGCATTTTGGAGCTCACGAATCAATGTTGTCTACAGCGTGCTGAACATGCTCACTGTCTGGGCCGACAAAAAGCCAATAGCTTGCCCTCGCGCGCGCGGAACGTTCGACCGGGATATGTCATCCCCTAAAAAGAGCTGTCCAGCACCAGCACGAATCCCACAGCGGGGACTCTCCTTTATGGACTCTGAAAACTCGTTCCATTGCCGGACTCTGGTCTGTACTTTGCTGTACTTTGCGGGCTTGGTCCCGGAGCAGACTGAGTATTCCAGGCGCACCTGAACACTGAGTCCATTTCGATCTGACCACTCCGCCAGCACCGATGACAGTTCGCCTTTGGGCCCGCTAGCGCCCATCACCGTAGGGCAGAATTCGGCCACAAGCTGCCGGTGGTGAGTCGTGAGAGCGGCCGCTCAGAGAAATGAGCTAGCGGCCC
>NZ_LMJH01000001.1:1746617-1746780 GCF_001428965.1 Acidovorax sp. Root275
GTGTGAATCAAGTGGCAGGGCTTCGTTAAAAGACTAGCGCCTCACCCGAAAGACACTCCAAACAGTTTTCGGATAGTCGAAACAGTGACGGCAGTAACCTGATAGGTCGCATCGGCAGCCACGTGAACCACTCGGCCGCTGCTGTAGACGATGCCAACTTCAT
>NZ_LMJH01000001.1:1746851-1821116 GCF_001428965.1 Acidovorax sp. Root275
TGCGTATCGCATGTGCATGATTCGTCTTTCGCAATCAGGGATCGCTGCCAATGTACCGGCAACGCAAGATAGTCCGCGAAGTCCAGAAAACTTGCTCAAGAAACACACAACATCTATTTCTAGCTCTGACCAGCGCTGAGTACCGTTGACGCCTCTGAGCCATCATTACCACTGTCGCCTTAGGGCCCGATAGCGTCCTTCGCCGTGGGGCAGAATCCGCCGCCCAAAGCAGACAGGGATGCTCATCTGTTTCTCGCTCAAAGCTGGCGAAGAATCCTTCGAAGCTCAGATAGTGAATTGCTGCAAGGTAGCAATCCGAGCTCCTCCGCTTCTTGTGGCGAAACATCTTCTGCGATAACCAAAATAGACAACGCATGAAGCCTGTCCTGCAAGTCTTTGGGGACGCCTTCAAGCGCCGAAAGATGTAGCTCAAGACTTGCGGCAATTGCGCTCGCGGGAGCTAAGCCAGTAGCGTACTTGTCCGCAATTTCCAGCACTCGCTCGGCTATTGAGGTATTCGACATATCGTGAATTTCCGCTCCTGGCCGCTTGCGGCCGTTGACTGAGGATACCTGCTGTGGGTGTTCATGGTGCCGGACTGACCGATCACCATCGCCGGAATGCGCAAGCAGACGAAGTATCCGGGCTTTGTTTAACCAAACTCCACCGGACTTGGCAGCAGGTCGCGGGGCAGCTTCCACTTATCGCGGTCGCGGCCATACAGCGGCGGTGGCTTCCAATGGCCTTGCACCAGCGCGGACAGCCCCGTGATAACCAGCCTGTCTATCAGCGCCTGGGTGTTGCTGTTCGGGAAAAGTCCTTGCGCAGCCTGTAGAGCCTCCACAGCAGCAGGTCCGGGCATGTAGTCCACCCGCACCCGGCGAGCCCTTGCGGTCGTTTGATTCGCATCGATTGTTTTCATTTTTTTCAGAGCAACGAACCTTGCGCGGCGGTCGGGCATCAGTCCCACGCGCTCAGGTCGTGGCTGTATTCGTCACGCTCCCGGGTCAGGCCATCGTCACCAATGCGCACGGCGGGTGCCGGTCTCTGCTTGGGCAGCTTGTGCGAGTGCCGTGCGGTAGCCTGTTGCTGTGCTGCGCGGGCTACACGCAGGCGGTCTTGATGTGGTGCAGTCCACTGGGAACGGCGGCCCACTGTGTCCCACAACTTCCCAAGTGAAGTGACAGCAGGCAGGGGCTGTTTTGAGAGTGGGGAATGGGTGAACCCTACACAGGATAGGGTTCGAGGTTTCTCCCCCTCCTTTTGAAACCCTATGGGGTTTGATTCAATCCCTATGGGCCTTGGTGGGGGCTCGCTCTGCGGCGGCTTGTCCGATGGGCGGATGGTGTTCGCGTCGATTCCCAATGCCAGCATTGCGGCGGTCGGGTCACGCTCTATAGATGCCACCACGCAGGGCCAAAGCGGCCCATTCGCAGCGGAGAGCCCCAGCACTTCGCAGCGTCGAAAAACCGCTGCAATGGCCCATTGCTTCGCCACCCCGCGCACCTTCGCTTCCGCGTGTTTCAGGCCAGCAGGCCCGGCCACTTTCGAAAAGAACCTTTCCCGCAAGCGCTTCAAGGCTGCGCGGTCGATAGGTGCGCTGCCTACGTGTGCGCCATCCTTCACAGGCAGTAGCAACACGTGCAGGTGCTTTGCCGACTCATCGCAGTGGACTACCGCACTCAGCACCGGCAGGGCCAGCGCACCAGCCAACCAGGCAAGGCACTTCGCGAAGTAATCTGCAGGGTCAGGAACTGCGGCCTGTTGAGGAAGGCTAAAAACCGCCTCGATGGCTTGGCAATGGTCACGGCGCAGACTACCGCGAACGATGCCCGCAGCGGTCTGTAAAGCCTCGGCCTGGGCGCACACCTCGGCAGCCGTCGCGGGCCCATGTAAAACGCTGTTGCAGTGTGTGCGGGTCGGGTCTATGTGACCTGTAGCGCCTTGCTCGGCCTGTATCTCGCGCAGGTTGTGCCGGGCGGCCTCCAACAAAGTGCAGGGCTTGCGTCCATTCACACGGGATAGGCCAATGCTCTTTACGGCAAAGTGGGCGATATTTTCAGCCATTTGCCTGCCCTCCTTTGCGAAACCAACGAGACGGGGCAGCGCACCACAGCGCAAGCAACAAACGATTGAGGGCGGAAACTATCATTGCTCCACCCCAAGCGCGGCTTTGATCCCAGCCACAGGCCACCCCAAACGACCGTTAATGCGGACGGGGCGCAGGCCATCAGGGAACGTTTCGGCGCTGGCCCAACCCCTCAGCGTCTGCGGACGGCGTAGCAAGTAATGCGCGGCCTGTTCAGTGGGCACCGTGGGCCGGTTAACCATTTCCAGCCGGGGAAATTGCTGGGGCTCAGTAGCAGTACGGCGAGTTTTCACCAGCTTAGCGGGTACAAGCAGCGAATCAGGCTGTCGCATGGTCGTAGATAGCATTGCATATCTCCTGCGCCTCTCGGCGTTAGGTGTTCAAAATCGTCAGTTGACAGGATTAATCGACTGACACAACCGGCGCATCACTGCGTTTGGTCGTTGATTGGATTTTGAACCTTTCTATCTAGGTTTGGCAATTACTGGCTTACGAAAAATTGGTCTCGCATCATTATTTCGTATGCTCGGGCATCTTTAACAATTTTGATCCAAGCAGGGTCGGCGGAGTAATAGCGTCTCTCCAAGGCCCCCATATTCATGGGGCTTGTCTTTTTCGCCCATGACTCCATGCGAATCACAATCTTTATTGCTTCAACAACTGTTAGATGACTTTCCTCGATAACGGCATCCACATCGATGCGGAACCCGGCGTTTTCATGGGGACCCCATTCAGGGGGGCGTCCTGGGGGATCAACGACCTTAAAACCAGGAACATGCGCTTGTGCAAGCCTGAATGCCAACGAGACCCAGTCCCCTTGATTTACTTCATGAACGGCGAAAAGCTCCGGCAACTTCGAGACCATTTCATCCACAATTCGCTGCGACTCAGCTTGAAATTCACTCTCAGTATGAAGAATACCCAGTCGCTTCCGAACAATGGTTTTCTTTAGTGCCCCCGTGTATTTCATCGCCCCCCCAAAATGCAGCCCTAAAAAAAAGTCCCAGCTGGCGGGCAGGGAAACCCGCTTTTCGGTTCGCGGGCCTAGCTGGGCAAAACTGATTTATGCGGCTTGCACCACGCGCAGCTTGCCGGGGTCGGCGTCGGCATCAAACTGCACACCGGCCAGTGCCAGAATGTGCGCCTCTATGCACTCAAGGAACGGGCGCAGAGCGTCAATGCTGCGAGGCCTGTAGCCCTCGGCGGTAGCGCTTGGCTTGTGCCCCATCACTTGCGCGATAGCCCCAGCAGGAGCCCCCGCAGCCTCACCCAGCAGAGAAAAGGAACGGCGCAGCCCGTGGATTGTCAGGCCCTCGATTGCGGCGCTTTGTAGGGCCTTTGAGTGGCTGTTGCGAGTGTCTGTAATGCGCCCCGCCTTGCCGGTGCTGGCAAACACATACGGCCCCACTCTGGGCAGCGTTGCCAGCATTTGCGCCATGTAGGGGCTCAGGGGAATGGTTCGCGTTGTTTCCACCTTGTCCGCAATGGTCAACTTGCGCCACTGAAAATCCACGTTCGCCCATGTGAGGGCGGCCAGTTCTTCACGGCGGGCACCCGTCAGCAGCAAGGCGCGCAGATAGGCGCTTGCGGTACGGTTGCTCAGTTGCTCCACACCAGCCCACCAGCCGGGCACCTGGGCGGCTTCTAGGGCGTCTGTGCGGCGGGTGTTGCTGGGTAAGCTCTCCACGATGGCGGCGGCCTTGCCTGCGTCACGGTCTGTCAGGTTTCGATACTCAGGGCGGGCAGCGCACCAACGCAGAAAGCCCCTGAACATCATCAAGGCGCGGGCGGCTTGATGTTTGCCTGCCACGGCCTCGCGGTCGTACCAAATTTTCAGCGTGTCCTCATTCACCCTCGCCAGCGGCAACGCCAGCAGGGGATACAGCGGCCCCGGCCTTGTCACGCCCTGCCCTCGCTTCTTCTTTTCGCCACCGGGCGCCGCCATCGCTTCCAGGTCGGCACGGTAACGGGGCTTCCATGCATCCCGGCGCTTGGGTTTGCCGTTCTCCAGATACAGCGGCCACACCTCGCCCACGGTCAGCGCCTTGGCAGTTGCGGCGGCCTTTGCTGCAGCCTTGTCCGCCTGCTGCTGCCGTTCCACCTCGCGGGGGTCGGTGCCACTGTCCACCAACACCTTTAGGTGTTGCGCCTCGCGCCGGGCTTTTTCAATCGACCAATCAGCGGCGGTGCCAATGTTCACGCGCAGGCTTGACCCATTCAGGCGCGACTCAAATACGTAGGTCTTTCGGCCCGTTGGGGTCACGCGCAACGCCAGAGCGGGGGCCTCGGTATCCCATAGAAAAGCCTGGGATTTGCCAGCGGGACAAGCAAAGGCGTCCACACGGCCAGCGGTCAGTCTCACCCGGTTTTGTAGCTTGCTCATGGCGCCCCTTGGAATCTGTAGGCAATCTGTAGGCAAATTCAATAGAAATTGCCGAATTTCAATCAACACTTTTACTGGTTGCACATCCAGTAAATTTCTCATAAGTCGTTGATTTTTATCGATTCTACCTACACCACTCAACAGAGGCAAATACAATCATCCCATCATTCGTAATGAGAAGGTCGGGTGTTCGATTCATCTCTCCGGCACCAAATAAAGGCCCCTGATTCGCAAGAGTCAGGGGCCTTTTGCTTGGGAATAACCCAACATGCACTCCTGAAGCGCCCACAGGCAAACAACATCACGGCCCTTACGCGCAAGGGGCTGTGGCACCTGACGGGTCGAAGAACCTGCACTCAACCGTCGGTTGCCGCGAGGGCTGCCCACGTCGGACAGCTCAGTGCCCATAAACACGCAGGCCCACCAGCACCACCACCGCCAAGCCCAGCGCGAGCGTGGTGAACTGCCAGAAAACGACCGGATTGCGCTCCACGAGCGGTACAGCCCGCTTGTGCTGAAACTGCAGGCCGGGTGAGTGCAAGTCGTGCAGGAACTCTGACACGGCCTCTTGGCGCTTGAGCGGGTCTGGGTGCAGTGCTTTCTGCAGCACGCCATCCAGCCAGTCCGGTAGCTCGGGCCGATGGTGGCGCACGGGTACATACCTTAGCCCTTTCAGATCTGCCGGAGAGCGTATGCGTACGACCTGCAGGCCATAGGGGAGCTGTGCCGTCAGCATCTGGTAGGCCAAAACCGCCAAGGAAAACAGATCGGAACGGGCTGTGCCCACCTGGCCAACAAAGCACTCGGGGGCGGTGTACTGCAAGGTGCCCGCGATGGGAGGTGCTTCGTGGGCGCCGGGCGTTGCGGGTGCCAGCCCTGCCACCAGGGTGGACCCGAAATCGATGATGCGCACGGTGCCGGTGCGGTCGATCATCACGTTTTCAGGCCGCAAGTCCTGGTGCAACATTTCCTTGTTGTGAAATGCGTGCAGCCCTTTGGCGACCTGGCCAATGAGGCTGCGCACGGCGTCGAGGTCTGGGTGGGGATGGTCCACCATCCACTGAGCCAACGTCTGGCCCTCCACAAACTCCATTGCCACATACACATGCTGGCGAGGTCGATCACTGACATGGGGCCTGAGCACATGGGTGCTGTGGATACGCCGGGCCACCCACTCTTCCAGCAGGAATTGATCAAGATAGCCCGGGTCATCACTCAGCGCCGTAGACGGCGTTTTGAGCACCACCTGCTGCCCTGTCCGCTCGTCCACGGCTAGATGCACGTGGCTGCGTGAACTGGCATGCAGTTCACGCACCACGCGGTAGCCCTCGAACAGCATGCGCGGTGACAGCGTTGGTGGCAGCGCCAGCCCCTCGCGCAGCACCTGCAGGTTATGGGGACTGGGCTCTGGCAACGCATCAATGCGCAGCAACTGCACCGTCATGTCGTCGTCAGCGCCCCGCGCCTGAGCGAGGGTGATCAGTGCTTCGGCAGCGCTGTCGAAGTCGTCGGCAAAACGGGACAACGCGTGGTGCACGTCCGAAGCATCGAAATACGCGTAGGCCCCATCTGTCGCCAGGACATAAAGGGCACCGACCTCAGCCACCATGCAGGCATAGTCGATCTCCACGTTGTCGCTGGCGCCGAGCGCGCGGCCCAGGAACGACTCCAAGGAGGAAAGATGGACACGGTGGTCCTTCGTTAGTTGCTCCAATGAGTGCGCATGCAGGCGATATATGCGTGCGTCACCGACATGCAATACGTGGACTTCGCGGCCTTTCAGAATCAACGCACTGAAGGCACAGACGTAGCCGCGATCCTTGTCGAATCGCGCGTGGCTGCGCATGGTTTGCGCATGCAGCCACGCATTGGTGGCACCGAGCACGCGCTGCGCCGACCTGCGCACCGACCAGGCGTCGGACGTAGCGTAGTAGTCGTCGAGAAAGCTGTGCACCGCGGCGGCGCTGGCCTCCTGGCTGACGGCGCTGGAGCCAATGCCGTCGGCGAGCGCAACGGCGATGCCTTTGGAGGTGCGCAGCGGCTCGGCCGGCAGCATGGCGCCGTGAAAGTCCTGGTTGACGCCGCCCTGCCCCGCCCGCGAGTGTTGGCCCAGCGTGACGCCGAGGTGGGTGTTGCTCTTGCCGCTCATGGCACAGGTGTACACGCACGCAGGGCCGGACCGTTCCGGCCCTGCAGGGTCTTCAGGCCACGTTGCGCTTCGGCGCGGTCTTGTAGTGGGTGGAGTACAGCATGGCCCCCACGAACGTCAGGCCGCCCACCAGGTTGCCGATGACGGTGGGAATTTCATTCCAGACCAGGTAGTCCATAACCGTGAAGTTGCCACCCAGCAGCAGGCCCGAAGGGAACAGGAACATGTTGACGATGCTGTGCTCGAAGCCCATGTAGAAGAACAGGGCGATGGGGATCCACATGCCGATGGCCTTGCCCGACACCGAGGTGGACATCATGGCCGCCACCACGCCGGTGGACACCATCCAGTTGCACATCACGCCGCGGACGAACAGGGTCAGCATGCCGGCGGCGCCGTGCGCGGAGTAACCCACCGTGCGGCCCTCGCCGATGTGGCCGATCTTCACGCCGACGGCGTTGGGTGCCTCGCTGAATCCGAAGGTGAAGATGATGGCCATGAACACCGCCACCATGAAGGCACCTGCGAAGTTGCCGCAGAACACCAGCGTCCAGTTGCGAAAGACGCCACCCCAGGTGGCGCCAGGACGCTTGTCGAGCACGGCCAGCGGGGCCAGCGTGAACACCCCTGTCAGCAGGTCATAACCGAGCAGGTACAGCAGGATGAAGCAGCCCGGGAACAGCATTGCGCCCAGGAGCGCGTTGCCGGTGTTCACCGTGACGGTGACGGCGAAGGCGGCGCCCAGTGCCAGCATGGCACCGGCCATGAAGGAGCGGATCAGCGTGTCGCGGGTGGACATCAGCAGCTTGGATTCACCGGAATCGACCATCTTGGTCACGAACTCGGCGGGGGCGAGGTAGGCCATTGCATTTCCTTTGGGAC
Organism: Acidovorax sp. Root275; assembly: GCF_001428965.1. Lineage (NCBI taxonomy): Bacteria > Pseudomonadati > Pseudomonadota > Betaproteobacteria > Burkholderiales > Comamonadaceae > Acidovorax > Acidovorax sp. Root275. The sequence continues at coordinate 1,754,355 of NZ_LMJH01000001.1, forward strand.
GGGAAGACTGACATGCGCCCCAGGGGATCCACCCAGGGAAGCGCGCAAGAAAAGGAGGAAAAGAAAACGGCGTCCGCTGCGCCCCCCATGCAGATGGGGAACGCAATGGACGCCGTTATCCTCGGATGCGCGATTCTTGGACCTGCGGGTGAACCGCAGGCGGTGGATGGCAGGCCGCCGTTAGCCCGCCATCCAATGCACTCTATGCAATTTCCGTACCCTCATTGGGGCCGTTCAGGGTGGCTTGCGTCCCGCATTCCGTGCATGCGCGGCGCCTGCGGAGCAGGAATGGCTTCACGGCGGTGCCGTCAAGCACCACCATGGATCAGATGGATTTGTCGCCCTTGCGATCGGGGTGGGCGAATGCCAGGTCCGGCAGGGATAGCGTGGCCTCGGCCACATCGAGCAGGCGGCGGTTCTGGTCCATCGAGGTCTTTTGCAGCACGCGGAAGGCGACTTCCTCGTTCATGCCCAGGCGGGCCATCAGCACGCCCTTGGCGCGCTCGATCACCTTGCGCTCGTTGAGCGTGCGGCGCGCCGCCTCGAGCTCGGCCTCCATGCTGGCCATGCGCGCCGACTGGGCCTGCAGCAGCTCCAGCAGCGAGGCCGATTCGGCCCCCTGCGCTCCCGCTGCCGACTGCTCCACCGCGGTCGGCGCGATGGCGATGTCGAAGAAGCGGTCCACCGCGTGCGTGCGCTGCGGCGGGTTGTCGCGCAGGCCGCGCAACAGGCCCTTGGAGTCCTGCAGGTCCTGCTGGGCCTGCACGATGTGCGCTGCACAGTCCTCGCGCAGGCGCTGCACCAGGTCCACCTGCAACTGCCACAGGGCCGTGATGCGCTCGGTGCACACATCGAACCAGGCGTCGCTGAGGTTGCTGTCCAGCGCGGCACCCGGCCGCACCACGCACAGCGTGCGCCGCAGCCGCTCCAGCTGGGCCATGCCGGGGGCGAGTTGCTGCTGCTCCCAGCGGGTGCGCAGCGCCGCATCGGCAAACTCGGCAAAGGCGCGCAGGCTGCGCTCCTGGGCGTCGATCAGGTGCAGCACGCGCTGCTGGTGGGCGTCGCTGCCCTGGCCCGAGGCGAACAGCAGCGCGCCCATGGCCCGCTCCTGCCCCGCCTCTTCCTGCGCCTGCACCAGGTGCACCAGGGCCACGAGCTGGCGCGAGACGCTGGGCAGCCCGGCCGCATCGGCCACGTGGAAGACCAGCTCGACCAGCCCGGCGATCAGGTGGCTGAACGCGGCAATCGAATCGTGGGCGGTCATCGCCTGCTTGTCGATCTGGCTGCGCAAGGCGGGCAGCGCATCGAGGCCCAGCAGCGCCCAGGCCATCAGCGACAGGGCCTTGGCTGTGGCGCCCTGCGCAGGCTCGACATGCTGGGCGAATTCCCCGCGCAGCTGGGCCTCCAGCGCCACGACCTCCTGCACGATACGGCCCCGCAGGTCGGCAAAGCGCTGGGCCTTGGAGGCCAGATAGACGCCCGAAGCGCCGCGCTCGCGCTGCAGCCCCTCGATCAGTTGCCCGACCACGTCCACCAGCGCGGCCCGGCTGGCAAGGTGGCGCACCGCATCGATCTCGAGCTGGCGCGAGCGCAGCACGAGGCTGGAAACGGACAGGGGCGCGGCGGCCAGATCGGGCATGCGGAGACTCCGGGATTCAGGATACGCAGATGCTAACCCCGCCCGGCCCCTGCAGCGGCATTCAAGCCACGGCCACGCTGATGCGCCCGCCCTCGGCACGCACGCCGTGCGCCTGCACCGAATGCTCGGGCGCCTCCAGGCATTCGCCGGTGCGCAGGTCGAAATGGTTCTTGTACAGCGGCGAGGCGACCACGACGCGCTCGCCCAGGTTGCCGATCAGCCCGCGCGAGAGCACGCTGGCGCCCGACTTGGGGTCCACGTTGTCGATGGCGAAGAACTGGTCGCTGCCGGTACGGAACACCGCCACATGGCGGTCGGCCACCAGGGCGCAGACGCCGGTGCTGGGCAGGATGTCGTCGACCGCGCAGATGTCGGTCCAGGCAAGGGAGTCGGTGCTGCTGTTCATGGGAAGTGCGCTCATGGTGTTCTCGTCCTTCTTCTTCAAGCGGCCTGATGGATGAGGATGACCTTGGCAGGGCCGGTTCCACGCTCATCGGCGCGCGCCGGGCGGATCTGGCCGCGTTCCTCGACGAAGAGCACGTTCTCGTCGGCCTTGTCGCTGTTCACGAACGAGCGGAAGCGCTTGCGCGTCTCGGGGTCGGTCACGGCCGTCTTCCACTCGCACTGGTAGGTGGCCACCACGTGCTGCATCTGCGATTCGAGCTCGGCGCACAGGCCCAGGCTGTCCTTTTGCAAAACATCCTTGAGGTAGTCGAGGCCGCCCTCCAGGTTCTCGCGCCAGGTGCTGGTGCGCTGCAGCCGGTCGGCCGTGCGCACGTAGAACATCAGCACCCGGTCGATCATGCGCACCAGGTCTTCCTTGGACAGGTCGGAGGCGAACAGCTCGGCATGGCGCGGCTTCATGCCGCCGTTGCCGCAGATGTAGAGGTTCCAGCCCTTTTCGGTGGCGATGACGCCGATGTCCTTGCCCTGCGCCTCGGCGCATTCGCGCGTGCAGCCCGAGACGCCGAACTTGATCTTGTGCGGGGCGCGCAGGCCCTTGTAGCGGTTCTCCAGCTCCACGGCCAGGCCCACGCTGTCGCCCACGCCATAGCGGCACCAGGTCGAGCCCACGCAGCTCTTGACCGTGCGCAGGGACTTGCCGTAGGCATGGCCGGACTCGAACCCGGCGGTGATCAGCTCTTCCCAGATCAGGGGCAACTGCTCCAGGCGCGCACCGAACATGTCCACCCGCGCACCGCCGGTGACCTTGGTGTACAGGCCGTACTTCTTGGCCACCTGGCCCACGGCGATCAGGCCGTCGGGCGTGACCTCGCCACCGGGCATGCGCGGCACCACCGAGTAGGTGCCGTCCTTCTGGATGTTGCCCAGGTAGTAGTCATTGCTGTCCTGCAGGCCGGCCAGCTCCTTCTTGAGCACGAACTCGTTCCAGCACGAGGCGAACACGCTGGCCGCCACGGGCTTGCAGATGTCGCAGCCCATGCCCTTGCCATGCTGGGCCAGCAGTTCTGCGAAGCTCCGGATGTTGCCCACGCGCACCAGGTGGTAGATCTCCTGGCGCGAATACGCGAAGTGCTCGCAGATGTGGTTGTTCACGGCCATGCCGCGGCGCGCCATCTCGGCCTTCATGACCTGGGTGACCAGGGGCACGCAGCCGCCGCAGGTGGCACCGGCCTTGGTGCAGGCCTTCATCTCGGCGATGGTGCAGGCGCCATTGCCCACAGCCTCGCAGATGCCGGCCTTGGTGACGTTGTTGCACGAGCAGATCTGTGCCGTGTCGGGCAGGGCGTCCACGCCCAGGCCGGGCTTGGCCTTGCCGTCGCTGGACGGGAAGATCAGGAACTCGGGGTCCTCGGGCAGCGTGATGCCGTTGAGCGCCATCTGCAGCAACGTGCCGTACTCGGTGGCGTCGCCGATCAGCACAGCGCCCAGCAGCTGCTTGCCGTCTTCGCTGATGACGATCTTCTTGTAGACCTGGCGGCGCTCGTCCACGTACTGGCAGGTGCGGCTGTGCGGCGTTTTCGCATGCGCGTCGCCGATGCTGGCCACGTCCACGCCCATGAGCTTGAGCTTGGTGCTCATGTCGGCACCGACGAAGGCCGCGTCGGTCTCGCCCGCGATGTGGCGTGCCGCCACGCGCGCCATGTCGTAGCCGGGGGCCACCAGGCCGAAGGTCTGCTCGTTCCAAGAAGCGCATTCGCCGATGGCATACACGTCGTGGTCGCTGGTGCGGCAGGCGCTGTCGATGGCCACGCCACCGCGCGGGCCGATGGCCAGCAGGCTCTGGCGGGCCAGTTCGTCGCGCGGGCGGATGCCGGCGGAGAACACGATCATGTCGGTCTCCAGGTAGGTACCGTCGGCAAACACCATGCGGTGGCGCGCGCGGGCGCCGTCGGTGATCTCCTGCGTGTTGCGGCCGGTGTGCACCTGCACGCCCAGCTCCTCGATCTTGGCGCGCAGCACGCGGCCGCCGCCCTCGTCCACCTGCACGGCCATGAGGCGCGGGGCGAATTCGACCACGTGCGTTTCCAGGCCCATGTCGCTCAGTGCCTTCGCGCATTCCAGGCCCAGCAGGCCGCCGCCCACGACCACACCGGTCTTGGACTTGGCGCCCGATGCCTGCATGGCCTCCAGGTCCTCGATGGTGCGGTAGACGAAGCAGTGCTCACGGTCGCGCCCGGCCACCTGCGGCACGAAAGGGTTGGAGCCGGTGGCCAGCACCAGCTTGTCGTAGTGGAGCACCTCGCCGTCGACCGTGGTCACGGTGCGGATGCGGCGGTCCACCGATGCGGCCCGCGCCGCCAGGCGCAGGGTGAAGCCGGTGCGCTCGAAGAAGCCGGGTTCGACCAGGGAGAGCTCGTCGGCCGAAGTCCCGCTGAAGAAGGCCGACAGGTGCACCCGGTCGTAGGCGGGGCGCGGCTCCTCGCACAGCACGGTGACTTCGACGCCGGTCATGCCGGTCTCGGCCAGGCTTTCGAGGAACTTGTGGCCGACCATGCCGTGGCCAATGAGAACGATTTTCATGCTTGCTCATCCTGCAAGAACCCGGGGAACCGCATCAAGGGGTGCAGGATGTGCCGTGCCTTGCGGCACAACGCACCCTCCGCGGAACCACGGGCGTGGGTTGGAACTACCAAGCGGCCGGCTGCATAAGCCGCGGCTCGCTCGGGTGTTCCGCCATCATTAGCGGAGGGGTTGTTGTCAGTCCGCAGGCAGCTTCACCGGCGGGTGTCCATCCAAATGCAATATCCATGCCGGGGTGCGATTGGCCTGAGAACCGGGGCAGTGTGGGCTTTCGAGAGGTCGTGCTCCACGGCTGTCTGCGTGGGCCCTGCAATCTCGCATCAATGCGGTGCACGGCCTCACCAACATAGGGCGAGCGCCTGAAGCGGGCCGTGTCAGGCAGGTTCAGTAGCAGCGGCACGCATGCTTGGCGGTTGACCGGAGGTATGAAACGCCTGAAAGACATACTGCGTGGAAGCTCATGCTGGCTCACCGTGCCGAACCCTGCCTTCGCTTCGGGCCCGATCGAGCGTCTGCGGTGATTTTTTTGTTTTCAAACCCGCGATCCAGAGGCAGACTCCATCGAGATGAGATAGCCGTGAGGAGACCAGCTCCACCGCAACCACGGAGACATCACCATGACAGAACGCAGATCCACAAACGACAGGCGCAGCGGCATGGATCGCCGACAAGAGGAAAAAGGCCCTCCCACCAATTACGAACGGCGGCGTACGATCGAAGCACGGCAACCCGAATTGACCGAGCTGCACTTGAGCGAAGAAGAACTTCATGCACTGGGGTTCAAGCAAGGCGAGCCTGCCCCCAAAAAACCTCGCTGATCCGGGCCGCCCCAGCCATGGCGTCAGCGCAACTCGCCGAGGCTGAACCTCAATGCTCGTTGTCAGCCACGGTGAGCACCCGATGCGCCACCATGTCCAGCGCAGGCCGGGTGACGCCCTGCTTGTCGGTCCAGACCTTGGGCACCAAGCTACCGGCGAGGGCCAGCGCATCGCCGTCGCGCAAGTGGTGCAGGGACGCGCGGACATCGCTGTCAAATGCGATCACATTCACGAACAACGTCTCGCCATCGGCCGTGCTAGCGCGCACCTTGGCCACGGTGAAGAGCTTGCCCGTCTTGTCGGTACGCTGCTCGGCATCGCCATAAAGGCGCCCTGACACCAATCCATCGATCATGTGAGTCCTTGGCCCCGAAGACGCACTGGGCGCGCGTAGCAACGAGGGCGGTTGTTTGTGGGCACCTGAGGTGAGCCGCGGGGAAGGCGAGCACCCCCTGCCACCACGGCAATTCACGGCACCGATTTCACGGCGCCAGCAAAAAAGCCCAGAACCTTTCGGTTCTGGGCTTTTGCGATCAATGGTCGGCGTGGCGGGATTCGAACTCGCGACCCCTTGCACCCCATGCAAGTGCGCTACCAGGCTGCGCTACACGCCGACAAGACTTAGATTATATGCAGAAAAACCCTCAGTTCAGAGAAAGCAGCGCACGAATCTCAAATAATTCTTTGCGCACTGCATTGGAGTCCAGCGTGAACCCCGTCGCCTCGATAGAGAGGTCACGGGCGCTGTCCACCAACATGCTCGGCATCTCGGAATCCAGTCCATCCAATGGCGCATCGGGTCCCACATCATCGCGGGCAGGATGCGCAAGCTCCTGCAGGCGATTGCGCGCGCCACTGATCGTGAAACCCTGGTCGTACAGCAGGTCACGGATGCGGCGGATCATCAGCACCTCATGGTGTTGGTAATAGCGCCGGTTGCCACGCCGCTTCATGGGACGCAGTTGCGTGAACTCCTGCTCCCAGTAACGCAATACATGGGGCTTGACGCCACATAACTCCGCGACCTCACCAATCGTGAAGTAGCGCTTGGCGGGGATGGAAGGGAGGGGGGTGCCCATGGGTTGTGGATTCAAACCGAACAGCCGACTAGCGTACTGCAGACGCGCACAGACCGCCAGCCATCGGCAACATTCTGGTCACAAAAACGGCACAAATTCACGAAGCAGCGGCCGTCTGGATTTGTTCCTTGAGCTTGCTGCTGGCATGAAATGTCACCACGCGGCGTGCCTTGATCGGAATGGCCTCGCCCGTGCGCGGATTGCGCCCCGGGCGCGGCGCCTTGGTGCGAATCTGAAAATTGCCGAAACCCGACAACTTGACATCCTTGCCTTCCACAAGGCTCTGGGAGATCAGATCGAAGAACGCGTCGATCATGTCCTTGGACTCGCGCTTGTTCAGGCCAATCTGATCGAACAGCAGATCGGCCAGCTGCGCCTTGGTCAGTGCCGGTGTTTCCAGGCTTTCGACGGCAAATTCGATCATGGCATCACTCCCCTCTTGGGCAATATCGTTGTCATCAAACACGCAGACGCGCACCCGTGCGCTGCACCAGCTGGGCCACCACGGCCTGCATCGCGGCCTCGATCTCGGCCTCGGTCAGCGTGGCCTCGTCCCGGGCCAGGGTCAGGCGCACGGCCAGACTCTTTTCACCCTGAGCAAGGCCGCCAGCGGGTGCTTCTTCGCCTGCACGCAGGGGCTTGGGGCGGTACACGTCGAACAGCACCGTCGAGCGCAACATGCCGCCCGGAACGGCCTGCTGCACCGCCGAGATCACGTCAGCGTGCGTCACGCGCTCAGCCACCACAACGGCCAAGTCACGCTCGACCGCCTGGTGCTTGGCCACGGCCTTGAACTGCGGCACCACGCGCTGCATCACGGCGTCGAGCTCGAGCTCGAACATCACCGGTGCCAGCGGCAGGTCCCAGGACTGGCGCCACTGCGGGTGCAGCTCGCCCACGAAGCCGATGGCGCGGCCGTCTACCACCACGCGCGCGCAGCGGCCTGGGTGCATGGCTGGGTGCGTGGCAGGCTCGAAGCTGGCCTGCAGCGGGGCCAGCAAGGCCTCCACGTCGCCCTTCACATCGAAGAAGTCGATGGCCTGCTCCTTGCGGCCCCACTGCAGCGCATCGTTCGGGCCGTAGGCCAGGCCGGACACGCGCATGGGCTGGTTGAAGCCTTCGACGGTGGTGTCGGTGTTGCGCACCGTGGCGTCGCGCAGAAACACGCGGCCCAGTTCGAACACGCGCACGCGCTGGGCCTTGCGGTCCAGGTTGAACTTCAGCACTTGCAGCAGCGAACCCAGCAGCGTCGAGCGCATCACGCTCATCTGGCTGGCGATGGGGTTGAGCAGCTTGATGGGCTGGGGGTTCGCGGCCAGCTCGTGCTCCCAACGCTCTTCGACAAAGCTGAAGTTGATGGTCTCCTGGTAACCCAGACCGGCCAGCGAGCGGCGCACGGCAAACGGGCTGCGCGTGGCCTCGGCCGGCAGCTTGGGCGTGATGGGCGCCAGGGGCGGCGTGGTGGGCAGGTTGTTGTAGCCCACCATGCGCGCCACTTCTTCGATCAGGTCTTCTTCGATGGTGATGTCGAAGCGGTACGCGGGGGGCGTGACGGTGAGCGTGCCTTCGCCCTGCACCACCGGCAGGCCCAGGCGGGCCAGCACGTCGGCGCACTGCGCCTGGGTCAGGGGCATGCCGATGACCTTGGAAGCACGCGCCACGCGCAGCGTGACGGGCTGGGGCACCGGCAGGTTCACCGACTGGTCGTCCATGGGGCCGCAGGCCGTGTCCGGCGTGCCGCAGATGTCGATGACCAGTTGGGTGATGCGCTCGATGTGCTCGACCGTGAGGCTCGGGTCCACCCCACGCTCGAACCGATGGCCGGCATCGGTGGAGAAGTTGAAGCGGCGCGAGCGCCCGGCCACGGCTTTGGGCCACCAGAAGGCCGCCTCGATGTAGATGTGCTTGGTGTCGTCGGACACGGCGGTGGCGTCGCCGCCCATGATGCCGGCGAGCGACTCGACCTGCTGCTCGTCAGCGATCACGCCGACCTTGTCGTCCACGGTGATGGTGTTGCCGTTGAGCAGCTTGAGCTGCTCACCCGGCTTGCCCCAGCGCACGTCCAGGCCGCCGTGGATCTTGTCGAGATCAAAAATGTGCGACGGCCGGCCCAGTTCGAACATCACATAGTTGGAGATGTCCACCAGCGGCGACACGCCGCGCTGGCCGCAGCGGGCCAGGCGGTCCAACATCCACTGGGGCGTGGCGGCGCGCGTGTTCACGTTGCGCACGATGCGGCCGGAGAAGCGGCCGCACAGGTCGGGCGCGCTCACCTTGACGGCGAGCTCGTCGGACAGTTTTGCAGCCACGGCGGGAAACGAAGGCTGCTGCAGCGGCACGCCGGTGAGGGCCGACACTTCGCGCGCAATGCCGTACACGCTGAGGCAGTGCGCCAGGTTGGGCGTGAGCTTGAGCGTGAACAGCGTGTCGTCCAGGTTCAGGTGGGTGCGGATGTCCTGGCCCACGGGCGCAGCGGCATCGAGCTCGAGCAGACCGCCATGGTCCTCAGACAGCTTGAGTTCGCGGGCCGAGCACAGCATGCCCTGGCTTTCTACGCCGCGCAGCTTGCCGACCTTGATGAGGAATGGCTTGCCATCGTCGCCAGGCGGCAGCTCAGCGCCCACCAGCGCGCAAGGCACCTTGATGCCCACGCGGGCGTTGGGCGCGCCGCACACGATGTTGAGCAAGGCGCCCTGTCCCACATCCACTTGGCACACGCGCAGGCGGTCAGCGTCGGGGTGCTGCACGGCTTCTTTGATCTCGCCCACCACGATCTTGGTGAAGGGCGGCGCCACGGGGCGCAGCTCTTCCACCTCGAGGCCGGCCATGGTCAGCGTCTCGGCCAGCTCGGCCGTCGTGAGGGGTGGGTTGCAGAACTCGCGCAACCAGGATTCAGGAAATTGCATAGTCGGACTCTTGTTCTAAAGGATCGGCGCGCTGCCGCCGGGCGTGCGCGCGTCGCTAAATCGGCGGGCTTTACTGGAACTGCGAGAGGAAGCGGATGTCGCCGTCAAAGAACAAGCGCAGGTCGTTCACGCCGTAGCGCAGCATGGTCAGGCGGTCGGGGCCCATGCCGAAGGCAAAGCCGATGTACTTTTCCGGATCGAGGCCCATGTTGCGCACCACGTTTGGGTGCACCTGGCCGGAGCCGGCCACTTCCAGCCAGCGCCCGGCCAGCGGGCCGGTCTGGAACTGGATGTCGATCTCGGCACTGGGCTCGGTGAAGGGGAAGAAGCTGGGGCGGAAGCGCAGCACCAAATCGTCGCTCTCAAAGAAGGTGCGGCAGAACGCCGTGAAGATGACCTTCAAGTCCTTGAAGCTCACGTTCTCGCCGATCCACAGGCCTTCGCACTGGTGGAACATGGGCGAGTGGGTGGCATCGCTGTCCACCCGGTAGGTGCGACCCGGCGCAATCACCCGGATCTCGGGCATGGCCTGGCCGGCGTCGAGCAGCGTGCGGTGTTTTTTCACATGCTGCACCGCGTGGCGGATCTGCATGGGGCTGGTGTGGGTGCGCAGCAGGTTGGGGGCGGTGTCAGTGCCGCCCTCCACGTAGAAGGTGTCGTGCATGGAACGCGCAGGATGGTCTTCCGGTGTGTTCAGTGCGGTGAAGTTGAACCAGTCGGTCTCGATCTCGGGGCCCTGGGCCACGTCAAATCCCATGGAGCCGAAGATGCCCTCGATGCGCTCGAGCGTGTGCGACACCGGGTGCAGGCCGCCCTGCCCGCGCTGGCGGCCCGGCAGGCTCACATCCAGCGCCTCGGCCTTGAGTTGGACCTGCAGCTCGGCATCGGCCAGCGCCTGGCGCCGCGCCGTGAGAGCGGCTTCGATGGCCTGCTTGGCAACATTGATGGCGGCACCGCGGGATTTCTTTTCCTCGACGGACAGTTGCGCCATGCCCTTCATGAGCTCGGTTACGCGGCCCGCCTTGCCCAGAAACTGCGCTTTGGCGTTTTCCAGATCAGCAGGGGTGGCGCTTTGGGCAAACAGTTGCGTCGCGCTTTCGACCAGGGAATCCAACTCGTTCATATCGACTCTTGAAAATGAACAAGGGCTAGCGCCTTTTCAAGCCCTAGCCCTTGCTGTTATTGCGCAAGCAGCTATCAAAAAGATAGCCACTCATCGTGAACTCAAGCAGCCAGTTTGGCCTTGACTTGGCTTACGATGCTGCCAAAGGCAGCCTTGTCGTGCACTGCGAGATCGGCCAGCATCTTGCGGTCGATCTCAATGGATGCCTTCTTCAGGCCGTTGGCGAACTGGCTGTAGGTCAGGCCCAGTTCACGGGCAGCGGCGTTGATACGGGCGATCCACAACTGGCGGAACACGCGCTTCTTGGTGCGGCGGTCACGGTAGGCATATTGCCCAGCCTTCATTACCGCCTGTTTGGCGATACGGTAGACATTACCGCGGCGACCACGGAAACCCTTAGCAAGGGCGAGAACTTTCTTGTGACGGGCACGGGCCGTTACACCACGTTTGACGCGAGGCATGTATGTACTCCTTGTTCGTCGTTAATTACACGCCCATGCCGGGCAGCATTTGTGCGATAGAGCCCATATTGGTCTCATGCACAGCAACTGCACCACGCAGGTGGCGCTTGTTCTTGGTGGTCTTCTTGGTCAAGATGTGACGTTTGAAGGCTTGACCGCGCTTGACGGTGCCACCGGGACGAACGCGGAAACGTTTTTTCGCGCTGCTCTTGGTCTTCATTTTGGGCATGTGAATGCTCCTTTTCTTTGTGCTCGTGAGGCGTTTGCAAACCGATCTGCAAACTTGTTGGCCCCGAGCCACTTTTATCGAAAGGCTCGCGCCTTTCGCTCGGCAGCGCCGAAACACTGCCTTTTTGAACACCGCCCCTCGCAGGAGCAGCGTTCAAAATTTCACACCAACCAGTGCACCCTCAGGCTGCAGTGCCAGTTGCCGGAGCGCCTTCTGCAGCTTGCTTGGCTGCAGCAGGCTTCTTTTTACCGGGGGCGATCATCATGATCATCTGGCGGCCTTCCAACTTGGGAAACTGCTCGATGATGATGCTGTCTGCCAATTCGTCCCGAATGCGATTCAACAAGGCAAGACCCAACTCTTGGTGCGTGATTTCGCGGCCACGGAAACGCAGCGTGATCTTGCACTTGTCGCCATCCGCCAAAAACCGACGGATATTGCGCATCTTGATGTTGTAGTCACCATCGTCCGTACCTGGGCGGAACTTGACTTCCTTGATCTCAATGACCGTTTGCTTGGCTTTGGCTTCCGCCGCACGCTTTTGCTCTTGGTATTTGAACTTGCCATAGTCCATGAGGCGGCATACCGGAGGATTCGCCGTGGCAGCGATTTCCACCAGATCCACATCCAGCTCACCCGCCATGCGCAAGGCTTCCATCAGGCTGACGACGCCCAAGGGTTCATTTTCAGGCCCGGAAAGACGAACTTCCGGAGCCATGATTTCACGGTTCAGGCGATGCTTGCGCTCTTCACGGTGGCGACGATCACGAAATTCAGTAGCGATGGCTATCTTCCTTCAATCAAATTACTACAAACTTTGTAGCTACAACCGCACACATGGCAGGCGCCGAAGCATGTTTTCACTAAAAATCAGGCTTTGGTGGCGATGTCTTGGGCGATCAGCTCAGCGAACGCTTCAACAGACATCACGCCGAGGTCACGATTGCCTCGGCCACGCACTGCGACGGCTCCTGCGGCCTTCTCCTTGTCGCCCGCGACAAGGATGTACGGCAGCTTTTGCAACGAATGCTCACGTATTTTATACGTAATCTTCTCGTTGCGCAGATCGACCGCCACTCTAAGGTCTTGATTCGGCAGTGCTTTTTGCAGCTTTGCAGCAATTTCGCGACAGTAATCGGCCTGTGCGTCAGTGATGTTGAGCACGGCAACCTGCACCGGCGCCAACCATAGAGGGAAGGCGCCTGCATAGTGCTCAATCAGCATGCCGATGAAGCGCTCCATGCTGCCCACGGTCGCACGGTGCAGCATCAAAGGGCGCTTGCGGCTGCCATCTTCAGCCACATATTCTGCGTCCAGGCGCTCAGGCAGATTGGGGTCGATCTGCATCGTGCCGCACTGCCACTGGCGACCCAGCGCATCCTTGAGCGTGTACTCGATCTTGGGACCGTAGAACGCGCCCTCGCCTTCGGCGATCTCGAACTCGCAGCCCGAATGGCGCAGGCCATCCATCAGCGCCTTCTCTGCGCGGTCCCACGATTCATCGGTGCCGATGCGCGCCTCAGGCCGCGTGGCCACCTTGTAGATGATGTCGGTAAAGCCGAAGTCCTTGTAGACCTTCTGCACCAGTGCGGTGTAGTTGGCACACTCTTCCAGCACCTGCTCTTCGGTGCAGAAGATGTGTCCATCATCCTGCGTGAAGCCACGCACACGCATAATGCCGTGCAGGCCACCCGTGGGCTCGTTGCGATGGCAGGCACCGAACTCGCCGTAGCGCAAAGGCAGGTCGCGGTAACTCTTGATGCCCTGCTTGTAGATCAGGATGTGCCCAGGGCAGTTCATCGGCTTGAGCGCGTACTCGCGCTTCTCCGACTCGGTCGTGAACATGTTGTCGCGGTACTTGTCCCAGTGGCCTGTTTTCTCCCACAGGCTCTTGTCCAGGATCTGCGGGCCCTTGACCTCCTGGTAACCATTGTTGCGGTACACGCGGCGCATGTACTGTTCCACCTCTTGCCACAGCGCCCAGCCCTTGGGGTGCCAGAACACTGTACCCGGGGAATGCTCGTCCATGTGGAATAGATCCAGCTCCCGACCCAGCTTCCGGTGGTCACGTTTCTCGGCCTCTTCCAGCATCGTGAGGTACTGCTGCAGCTCCTCCTTGGACGTCCACGCGGTACCGTAGATGCGCTGCAGCATCTCGTTGCGGTGGTCGCCACGCCAATAGGCCCCTGCCACCTTCATCAGCTTGAAGAACTTGAGCTTGCCTGTACTGGGAACGTGGGGACCACGGCACAGGTCCTCGAAATTGCCTTCACGATAAAGGCTCACATCTTCATTGCTGGGGATGCTGGCAATGATCTCCGCCTTGTAGTGCTCGCCAAGTCCCTTGAAATATGCAACGGCCTCGTCACGCGGCAGCACGCGGCGCACCACGGGCTCGTCCTTCGCAGCCAGTTCGGCCATGCGTTTTTCGATGGCCACCAAGTCTTCGGGAGTGAAAGGACGCTTGTACGCAAAGTCGTAGAAGAAACCGTTTTCGATCACCGGACCGATGGTCACCTGCGCCTCTGGGAAGAGTTCCTTGACGGCGTAAGCCAGCAAGTGGGCAGTGGAGTGGCGAATCACCTCCAGACCATCCGCATCCTTGGCCGTGATGATGGACAGTGGGCTATCTGCCGTAATCTGATAGCTGGTATCTACCACCTTGCCATCGATCTTGCCAGCCAGAGCTGCCTTGGCGAGTCCCGAGCCGATGGATGCAGCCACTTCGGCCACAGTGACAGGACCTGGAAACTCGCGCTGCGAACCGTCAGGAAGCGTGATGTGAATCATGGGAGTAACTCTTTCTTTTCAATCAGTGCAGTGGGTACGGGCACGCGCCAGGCCCAGAAAACAAAAAAGCGCGGAACAGGTCCGCGCTTTCTGGAGGAAGTATGCAATCTCGTGCAGGCGCGAACAGCCAGCCTCAACGGCCGGTCAACATCTCCGATGTAGTTCGCGGTGTCATAACCAGATTGCCTTTCTCGCTCTTGTGCAGTGGAATTTCCGCCATTTTACCCTCGCATCGGAATTGAATGCCCAAACAGGACACCTGCGCCTATCAACTGATGGCATTTCCGCCACACCCATCGGGGGAGCGCAGGTACGTCCGCCAAGCGGGCGCTAGGCTCTCTGGCCACGCAGGCCAATGAAATTTCGACGCGGAAGCCACTGCCGATCCAGGTGGAAACTGTGCGATGATTTTTAGCCGCAAGAGACATGGCAACGACCTTGGGCACCATGAAACGTGAGAAAGTCCTGCGCAGAGACACCACCGGCTCGTAGCCGATCTTCGGCCGGGATCGGCTTTATGAGAATGTTTATGCACCCAGAGATTTCCGTTGTCATCCCGGTTTATTGTGAAGAAGCAGGCATTCGCCACACGCTGCGGGAGGTGGAGAAATTTCTGACTTTGTCAGCCTCCACTTGGGAAATCGTGGTGGTGGATGATGGCTCCAAGGACAACACCTGGAACGAGATCACAACGATCTCTCAAACCCTGCCCCAGTTGCGGGGTCTGCGCCTGAGCCGCAATTTTGGCAAGGAAGCAGCGGTCTCGGCAGGCTTGGAGGCCGCAGGCGGCAAGGCGGTGATCATCATGGATGGAGACATGCAGCATCCCCCTTCCCTGCTGCCGACCATGATCGAGACATGGCGCACGGGCGAGTTTGACATCGTGGAAGCCGTCAAATCCAGCCGGGGCGACGAATCTGCCCTCTCTGCTGCACGGGCAAAACTCTTCTATCTGATTTTGCGGGCCTTCTCGGGCCATGACCTGAACGGCGCATCAGACTACAAGCTGCTCGATCAACGGGTCATCGAAGCGTATCGCACGATGAAAGAGCGCAACGTGTTCTTTCGCGGCATGATCAGCTGGATGGGATTCAGGTCTACACAGATCCCCTTCGAAGTCGAGCCACGCATCGCTGGCGATTCGGGATGGTCCGTCTTCGGATTGATTCGCCTCGCCGCCATTGCCGTCACGAGCTTCAGCACTTTTCCACTGCATCTGATCACGATTTTTGGCGTGCTCTTTTTCGCCTTCTCCGTGGTTCTGGGGATGCACACGGTGTACATGAAGTTGTCGGGGGCAGCCATCAACGGCTTTACCACTGTCATCTTGCTGCTGTTGATCATTGGCAGCTCGCTAATGATCGGCCTCGGCATCATCGGCGAATATCTGGCGCGCATCTATGACGAGGTCAAACAACGGCCCCGCTACATCGTCTCCCAAAAGCTGCCGCTGAACCCATCTTCTGAAAGCCCAAGCAGCCATTGAGTCCGCCACGCCGCTCGTCTCGGCACATCCTCGCGCAATGACCCCGCGTTTTGCGCCACCGTGGGACCAGTTCGCAGCCGTCTAGCATTCCTTCTGAACAACGCCTGGACCTTCGCGCGCAAGACCTAGGACATGCCATAGGCAATCTCCGCGAACGGCCTCACCCCCACCCAGCAAAGTGCGGCTCTTGTACGCTCTTGCCCTTCCACAGACAGGGCACCGTACCCAACCACCAGATGATCCAGAAGGTAGACATGCAGACAGCCGCTTTTCCGACCACCCAGCGAACATCGAGTGACTGGATAGCACTGATCTTCGTCGCCGTACTCGGGGCCATCCAGGTCTATTTTTTTGACATCACATTCCATGGTCCGGACCAGATCCGCGATGTGGAAATTGCACGCAGACTGATTCATCACCAGGAGTGGCCACTCAACGGCCCACCGCTGTTCGGGGAACGTTTTAACCTGCCACCAGGCTTTTACTATCTGCTTGCCCTGCCCCTTCTGGTCAGGGACACAGAGGCCGCGATCTTCATCACATTTGGTGCCCTGTTTGCGCTGTCGGTCTGGTACCTGTTGCATGTAATCCAAGCGCATTTGGGCTCCAGGTGCGCACTTGCCTATGCAGTGCTGGCGTTTCCCATCTTTGCGTCTTTTTATACCCATAGCGCCTGGAACCCCGCCCTGGTAATGACACTGAGCAATGTGGTCCTGGGCTTGTTCATCCGCCTAGCGCACCAACGCCGCCACGATGGGCTGCTGCTTCCCCTGGCCGCATTCCTGCTCGTGCAGATACACCCTTCTGCCGCGCCCCTGCTGCTGGGTCTGGGGGCCTACGCACTGCTGAACTACCAGATTCTCCTGAACCGCAAGACACTGGCGTCCCTGCTCCTCGTTGCAGGGCTGACATGGGTGTGGATCAGCAAGTCAGGTGTTATTTCCAAGCTCCTATCGTCGGCCCCGGCGTCCGCCGGCATATCCCCCGGCAATGGCTGGCTCAGCAATCTGCTGGACGTGGACAAATGGCGCGACGTTTTCCTGATGCCCTACAGCGCCATTGAAAGCATCCAGCCGGCCATCAACGGACTGGGCGCACTGGCAGGCTTTCAACTGGCCCTGATGGGGGTGGGTGTGTTGTTGGGCGTCGTCTTTGCGGCAAGAGAGCGCACCATCCGTTGGATATTGACCACCACGGTGCTGTGGTTCATCGTTTCCATGGCTTTCCTGAGCCAGGGCGCTTTCTGGCACCTGGATGTGGTGCACCCATGGCTTGCCGTACTCGCTGCCTCGGGACTAGCGCGCGCCAGCGAAAGAATCAGGCTGTCCACCAGGCGTTTCAATGCCGTGGCCGCAACATCCCTGGCCCTCATTGTCGTCGCCCATCTGACCCTCTACACGCAGTTCGAGAAGAAGGGCAAATACGATCTCTTGCTCGCTTCGCTGTTTTTCCCCAAGCTGGAACCCCTGGATTACAAGATCCCGGGATACACGTTCAAGCACCTGCATGCAATGCGCGACAGCCTGACGAGCCGAGGGATCTGCCAGGATCAGGTCATTGGCCTGGACCCCATGGTGATGGGCAATGCCGTCAACCGAACGCTCAACGCGCCGTGCACCTCCCGAGCGACCACGGGACAGGTTTCGCAGAACCTGTATTTCATATCCGGCGAGCAGGATGCACTCCTGTTTGACTTCACCCAAGGCTTGCAACCCTTGACCACAGTGGGCTCCAGCGGGATGTACGCAGTCAAGAACACCGGTGCTCTGCTCAACGGCAAAGCCGAAAACAATGTCTTGTCGCACAAAAAAATGGACTACATGACCTTCCTGCCCGCGCGACTTGAGGATGGCCTGACCATCACCCTCCCGCCAGCATCAGACACCATCTTGCGTGTTGCCTTGCGGTGCGGCCAGGACTACCCCATCGGGCAACAGACGCACTGGACGGTGCAAGGCGCAGAGTACAAAAAACCCCTGGTCGCCATACACACCCGCTACCTGGGGTCCAACTACTACGACCTGGAATGGACACTGACCATGCCAGCAGGCCAAACCCAGGACGCCACGGTTTCCTCGACACTGGGTCCGCTCGATTGCGACGTCTCCGCAATAGCCCGTCCTCTCCAGATGCACTGACAAGCCTCCCCGAAAAGGCTGCAAGAAGCATCACCGCAAAGTTCGTGGGCGGTAAAGTGCCTATGTCCGGCCCAACACCCAGGAAAGCGGAAAAAAGCCCCTCCGCAAGGCGGCCTCTTGTTTTTCTGCACCCGGATCTGTTTCATCACGGCCATACGGTCGTTCGGGATGCAACACACTCAGCGCTGGAACTTTTTCATCAACCGGCGCAAGAGCCCGGGGGGAGCACCGGGAGTCGTGTCAAACCATTCAGCAACACTCCAGGGCTGGGACGCCTGCAGCCCCGCCCCCTCTTCGCCATCCGCGGCCTCGGCTTCTCCTTTGAAGCCTTCAGACGCCACCACCCCACTGCTATAAATAGCGCGCTGTCGCCACAAGTCGGAATATCCGTTGCCATCGGCAACTCCAAAATCCGACAGCCCCGGTGAGCCCATCCGTTTTCTTTTAATGGCCACGATTTCATTTCGCAGAATCAAGCAATGCGACTTTTCATCGGGAGGTAATTCAATGTTTCGGACAGCTCTCGCAACCATCTCTTTTCCGACCAACCCCGCCACACCCGTGATGAGATCCTGAGGTTCGCACACGGTCGCCAACGCCTTGCCAAAAAGCGCTGGCCCAGTGGGGCACAGCGGTGTGTTGCCGTAGTAGCCGCGGCGCACATTGGCACAGACCATTTGAATAGTGACCTCCAATGCCTTGTGTCTGGGCGGCACGGAAAATACTCCGTTGCTCACATCCCAGGGTGAAGACCACATGAAATCCCGAAACACCACCACGCGGCGGGCATCCATCGGCAATGAGCGCAGAAAATAATACGAAAGATCCGCATAAATACCTCCGTACTCATACAGGACGCAATACCGTGCCAGATCTGCCTTGTATGCGTAGGGCTTCAGCTCCCCAAAAGCCCTCAACACCTCTTGAGAAAATTTTTCTTCAATGAATGAAAACAGCTCCGCATAGCCAAAAAGCTTGTGGGGAATATGGGGGTGGTTTCTTTGAAGGGAATGGACGTTCTCCAGGATGAGATATGGCAAAGACGCTGCATTGGCATCACCGGACGAGTTGATCCAAATGCTGGTCAGCAGCATTTCTCAACCTTTCAAGCCGAAAGTCATCACCGGCGGCCGATGACCAACATCCGTGTGTTCCACGGCTGCGCTGGAGGCCGGATGATCCTGGGCATCTGTCATGGATGCGCGGCGTCCCAATCTTGCAATCTTTCAAAATTGCCGATCTCCATCGCTGTTGTCAGCGGCCGACGGTGTGCGCCCAATACGGTAGAGAGCAAAATTTTCTCGGCGCCAAGGTACGCGCTCCGGGAGAGTTCTTCTTCTGACGAGCCGCAATGCGGCAGCCTGATATCCATCAAGATCACATCCCCAGCTTCCACATTGATGGATTGAACGAGAGAGGCATCAGCAGGTTCGCTGGCGGAATCGCTATCGAGAGAAATGGGCGCCGGGCACCGTCTTCAGGCTCTTTCCGGCCTGCAGATATACCAAGGCCTTGTATACCCCTCCTCCATCAGGCCCCCAACACAGATCAGCGTTGAGGTGATGCTGGTATTTCCCCCTCAGCAGATCAACATGCCAGGGTTGCGATCTGTTGACGGTGATGTCGCTCAAGCCGATGGATCGGAGCCTTTTACGTCCTGACGCCTCGCCCAAAACCGCCAGAATCTTTTCATTCCCGGACATCCATGTATGAAGCGGCTCCAAGTCGGGATATCGATGAAACCCCGCAAGATGGCCCGCAGAGGGATGTGGGCGTGTTTGTTTTAAAGAACCGATGCTTCTCAGCACCAACTCTCGTGCCCACTCCACTTGGCTGAGGGGATACAAAGCGGGCAATACAACACAACCATCCCTCCGCAGGATCTCCGCTTTTTCGATTGCCTCACCTGAGTTCATCCTCACATCTTTCGATCAAAAGTGGCCGTGCGTAAAACAGTCGCACATTCACAAGGCCCTTCTTGTAGTGCCCCACATCGGTTTGACTCAATACAAATACCCAGATGGGGAACGACAAGTGAAGGTCCAATCAGCCTTGGAGAGCCCATCGGTTGGAGTCTCTATTCGCACAGGAACAGCTGGCATTTTTTGGTGGCATTGTTTTACAACAAAAAAGCCCGGGGGTTGCCCGGGCTTCCTGTTCTCACACCCCGCTGATAGGCAGGGGTTGGCACTCCATCTCAGTGGAACTGCTCTTCTTCGGTCGAACCCGTCAGGGCCTTCACAGAGGACGAGCCGCCCTGGATCACCGTGGTCACGTCGTCGAAGTAGCCTGCGCCCACTTCCTGTTGGTGCGACACGAACGTGTAGCCCTTGTCGCGTGCTGCGAATTCTGGCTCTTGCACCATGTTCACGTAGTGCTTCATGCCTTCGCCGTTGGCGTATGCATGGGCGAACTGGAACGTATTGAACCAGTTGATGTGGATGCCGGCCAGCGTGATGAACTGGTACTTGTAGCCCAGGGCCGACAGGTCTTCCTGGAACGAAGCGATCTGGCTGTCGTTGAGGTTCTTCTTCCAGTTGAACGATGGCGAGCAGTTGTACGACAGCAGCTTGCCGGGGCAGGCGGCGTGCACGGCCTGGGCGAATTCGCGGGCGAAGCCGATGTCTGGCACGCCGGTTTCGCACCACACCAGGTCGGCGTAGGGAGCGTAGGCCACGCCACGGCTGATGGCTTGTTCCAGGCCGTTCTTGACGCGGTAGAAACCTTCTTGCGTGCGCTCGCCGGTCAGGAAAGGCTTGTCGTTGGCATCGTGGTCAGACGTGATCAGGTTGGCAGCTTCTGCATCGGTACGGGCCAGCACGATGGTGGACACGCCCATCACGTCGGCCGCAAAACGTGCGGAGATCAGCTTTTCGCAGGCTTCCTGCGTAGGCACCAGCACCTTGCCGCCCATGTGGCCGCACTTCTTCACGGCAGCGAGTTGGTCTTCGAAGTGCACGCCGGCAGCGCCCGACTGGATCATGTTCTTCATCAGTTCGAAGGCGTTCAGCACACCACCGAAACCGGCTTCTGCATCGGCCACGATGGGCAGGAAGTAGTCGATGAATTCCTTGTCGCCGGGGTTGATGCCACGGCCCCACTGGATTTCGTCGGCGCGCTTGAAGGTGTTGTTGATGCGGCGAACCATGGTGGGCACCGAGTCGTAGGCGTACAGCGACTGGTCGGGGTACATGGTCTCGGACGTGTTGCCGTCAGCGGCCACTTGCCAGCCCGACAGGTACACGGCTTCCAGACCGGCCTTGGCCTGCTGCATGGCCTGGCCGGCGGAGATCGCGCCGAATGCGTTCACATAGCCCTTCTTGGCGCCGCCGTTGATCTTGTCCCACAGCTTTTCAGCGCCGCGCTTGGCCAGCGTGTGCTCGATAGGCAGCGAGCCGCGCAGGCGCACCACATCGGCGGCGGAGTAGCCGCGCTTCACGCCCTTCCAGCGGGGGTTCTGGGCCCAGTCTTTTTCCAGGGCGGCAATTTGCTGTTCGCGGCTCAGTTGTTCGTTGAGGGATTGGGGCATGAGATCACTCCAGAGGTTGGTTGAAAACGCCGGGCTGCTTGTGCTGCCCTTGGAGATAACTTTAAGTCTTCTATAAGACTTGAGCAAGCTCTTATGTCTTATACAAGAGATAAATTTTCTCCTTGAAAAACAACAACTTAACCACACCATTTCTCAATACAGAAATTGATTTCTCATATCAAGAAAAATTGCGGCAATGCAACATCTATCGTATTCTGCATTACGAAATCCAGTTTTTGCATTACAAAAAATCTATGGCGTCACAGAGTGCCCAAACGCGGGGCCTTCAGCCAGTCCCCCTCGGGAATGCGCGGCGCAGAGACTACATATCGGGGATTGATCTCATAGACCAGGCAGGACACGGCTCGCCCGCCTACATCGACCACGATGTCGCGCTTCACATACTCGTCGCTGGGATTGGCGCCCAGGTCCTCGATCTCGTCCAGAACGCTCTCCAGTGCAGGCTCAATGGCATACACCTCGCCCTGAACCCACAAAGGCCCGCCCAGCGCCATGCCCGGATAGGCTCCCAGGTGGTAGAGCACCCCCTCCACTTGGGCGGTGCCCAGGAACCGGGGCGCCGGGCGAAGGCGGGTGATGTCATTGGATCCGCCGCGCCGCAGCGTGCCATAGACAAAGACACAGCGCAGGGAGGCAGCGGGCAGGATTTCGTCGGGCATGATGCGCACCTCTTTTTGGCATAAAACAGGTTCTTGGCAATCTCCAGTCTAGTGAACACCATCCCCAGCCGACCTTTCGCGTATCTGTGCCTGGCCCTCAGCATGGCGCTGGTGGGCAGCTACGTGGCGCTGTCCAAACCCCTGGCCGCCGTCCTGCCGGTATTCCTGCTCGCATGGATGCGCTTTGGCATTGGCGGTGTGGCCATGCTGCATTGGCTCAGGAAGCCTGTGGACGAGCCCCCACTCACCCCACAAACCCGGCGACTGCTGTTTCTGCAATCGTTCCTGGGCAATTTCCTGTTCACCATCTGCATGATCTACGGCGTGAGTCTGACCGATGCCGTCTCGGCCGGCGTGACCCTGGCTGCGATTCCCGCCGCAGTGGCGGTGATGGGCTGGGCTTTTCTGCGGGAACGCGTCGCACCACGCACCTGGGCGGCCGTGGCCTGTGCCGTGGCGGGAATTGCCTTGTTTTCGCTATCAAAACAAGAGCATTCAGCGCTTACTGGACAAGCGCTAGGCACTAAAAATTCTCAAAACCTTGCCTGGCTGGGGCCTTGGCTGCTGCTGGGCGCGGTGGTGTGCGAGGCGGCCTATACGGTGATCGGCAAGAAGCTCACGGGCAGCCTGGGCCCCAAGCGCATCTCCTCGCTCATCAACCTGTGGGGCTTTGTGCTGTCCACGCCGTTCGGGCTGTACGCAGCCTGGCATTTCGACTTTGCCGCCGTGGGCTGGGGCATCTGGACGTTGCTGGTGTTCTACGCGCTGGCGGCCTGCGTGTGGACGGTGTGGCTCTGGATGACCGGGCTCAAGGCCGTGCCAGCTGCGCAGGGTGGCGTCTTCTCGGTCATGCTGCCAGTGAGTGCTGCCTTGGTAGGCGTGCTGGTGCTGGGTGAATCACTGACCCGCTGGCAATGGGCGGCGTTTGCCATCGCGCTGGCCAGCATGCTGCTGGCCACCCTGCCCTCACGCGCCGCCCTGCGTGTGGGTCGGCATGGCGGCCGCGCAGGCTGATGGGGGCCCACCAGCCACCCAGCCCCAACGGCTACGCAGCCAACGGGCGCGCGCTGACGACGATGCCATCCGCATCGGCATACAACCAGTCGCCCGGCCGCACCCAGACCCCCTGGATCTGCACAGCAACATCGCGCTGTCCTTCCCCCCGGCGCTCGGTCGGCAAGGGAATCAGCGCCAGTGCACGAATGCCAACGGCCGCCGCGTTCAACTCGGCCACGTCACGCACGCAGCCGTCCACCACCACACCGGCCCAGCCATTGAGCGCAGCGGTAGCCGCCAGATTGCCCCCCACAAGCGCCCGGCGCAGCGATCCGCCACCATCCACCACCAGAACGCGGCCCTCTCCCGGCGACTCCACCGCAGCCTTGACCTGCGTGTTGTCCTCATGGCACTTGACGGTGCTTACCGGGCCTGCAAACGCGGCCACGCCGCCAAAACTCTGAAAAACGGGGGGCAGAACGCGAAAAGCCCCGGTCATGTCGCCCTTGTGCACATCGCAAAAATCGCAGGTACTAAAGGGGGCGGCAGAAGGTGCAGCAGTCATTTTTGGAAGGCCTTTCGGACGAAGTGAACAACGGGAACGCAGCGGGCGCACAGCGCCGGACAGGTTGCCCCGCATTGTCATACAGCCCCAGGGGGCGGACTGGAAAACGCGGCCGGCGCAGGCGGCTTTGTCAAGGCGGAAGCGCCGCGTGGGCGACTTATTGGCCTGCACGCGGCACCACCGCTACAAATCGAGGCAAAAAAAGCCGTTTCTCCCTTGGAAACGCGTTTTTTTCCCAGTAGCATCAGCCTGCCAGTGGGAAAGCCTAGTTTTCGCTGGTGAAAATTTACTTCCAACAAGGAAAACCCAACATGGCAACTGCAAAAAAAGCTCCGGCAAAAACAGCCCCCGCAGCCAAGACGGCTGCTGCCCCCGCCAAGAAGCGCACCCCCAACGCTGCTTTCATGAAAGCACTCACGCCCAGCCCCGCGCTGGCCGCCGTGGTGGGCTCGGCACCGCTGCCACGCACGGAGATCATCAGCAAGCTGTGGGTCTACATCAAGGCCAACAACCTGCAAGACGCTGCCAACAAGCGCAACATCAACGCTGACGCCAAGCTCAAGGAGCTGTTCGGCAAGCCCCAGGTCTCGATGTTTGAACTGGCTGGCCTGATCGGCAAGCACGTCAAGTAAACACGCACCCTGGTGCACAAAGAAGCCGGCCCAGCCGGCTTTTTTCCGTCTGGACTCCGGCAAACTGTGGCGTATTGGCATCAATGCAAATGAGAATGACCCGCATTTGATGTAACATAAAGAAGCAAGTCGAAGCACAGCCATGTTGATCTAGCCACTGCCTTTCGTCTGCAATCAGCGCCCCACGCGCCACCTGCACCCATTCCCCATCGACGGAGGCCATCTTGGCAAAAACACGCGCTCAGCGCCGCAGCTCCGTGCTGCGCCCACAACAATCCTCTCCCTCCCCCGTGTCCACCACATCGCGCGGCTTGTCCTCCGACAAGGCACTGCTTCCGCTGGGCGCGCTGATGCTGGCCGCCTCCGTGGGCGCCATGGCACAAACCACCACACCAGAGAAAACACTGGCCCCCGTCGTGGTCAAGGAACGGGCCGAAGCCCCTGAGGGCAAAGACAGCGTGCGTGCCACCGAGACCACCATTGGCAAGGGCAAGCAGCAGCTGCGTGATATTCCGCAGTCGATCACGGTGGTCACCGAGCGCCTCATCGACGACCGTAACCTCGACACCGTCAAGGAAGCCCTGAAGAACACCGCCGGCATCACTTTTCTGGCGGCCGAGGGCGGCGAGGAAGACATCCGCCTGCGCGGCTTTGCGCTGCAAAGCACGGGCGACATGTTCATCGACGGCATGCGCGACCCCGCGTTCTATGACCGCGACACCTTCAACCTGGACCGCGTCGAGCTGCTGCGCGGATCCGCCTCCATGCTGTTTGGGCGCGGCTCCACCGGCGGCGCTGTGAACCAGGTCAGCAAGGCCCCCCGCCTCATCGATTCGCACCAGGTGGACCTGACCCTGGGCAGCCACCAGTACCGCCGCATCACGGGCGACTTCAACATCCTCACGGGTGAAAACGCCGCCCTGCGCCTGAACGCGATGAGCACCACGGCCGACAACAATGGCTCGGGCAGCAGCCTTGAGAAGAAGGGCATTGCAGGCACCTACGCCTTTGGCATCGGCACGCGCGACGAGTTCGCCGTGAGCCTGTACCACCTGGACAACAAGAACGGCATGAACTACGGCATGCCCTGGATCCGCCGCAGCGCCAACTCGCCCGTCAGCGACACTACGCTGCTGCCGCTGGACCCCAAGAACTACTACGGCGCCGCCAGCGACTACAACGCAGGCAGCGCAAGCTTTGCCACGCTGGGCCACATCCACCGCTTTGACGGCGAATCGGAGCTCAAGACCCAGGTGCGTTTCGGCCGCTTCGAGCGCGACCAGCGCGCCGGCACCGTGCGTCTGGCCGCCGCGGCCCAACAGCCGGGCGGCATCGCCGCAACGCTGGACAGCTTCGGCCCCGCCACGCGCCTGACGCGCGGCACGCAGCTCAAGATCCAGAACATGGACACCGTGCACCTGCAAAGCGACTTCAGCAAGAAGTTCGAAGCACTGGGCTACAAACACGAATTGCTGGCAGGCGCCGACTTCGCGCACGAGAAGAAGACCGTGTACGCCGCACGCAACGCCGCGCAAGGTGGCGTGGACCTGGTCAAGCCCCCCACCACCGTGGCCACGCCCAACGATGGCGTCGGCGTGGACGAAACACGCCGCGTGCTGCGCACGTCGAGCGACTTCGATGCCAAGGGCTACGGCTTCTATGCCCAGGACCTGATCCAGATCGCTCCCCACTGGAAGCTGCTGGCCGGCCTGCGCTACGACAACATGGATGGCAGCTACAACACGTTTGGCATCCCTGCTGCAGCCCCAGGCCCTGTCACTACCACCAGCTACCGCCAGAAGATTTCCGAGTGGAGCAAGCGTGCGGGCGTGCTGTACCAGCCCAACGATCTGCAGTCGTACCACTTCTCGTACGGCACCTCGTTCAACACCTCGGGCGACACGTATTCGTACAGCGCCGCGACGGTGAACACGCCCCCCGAAGCCAGCCGCAACATCGAGATCGGTGCCAAGCTCGACTCGGCCGACAAGCGCTTCACCACGCGCCTGGCCGTGTTCCACTCCACCAAGTACCGCGAGCGCAACACCGATCCCGACCTGAATATCGCCGTGCTGTCGGGCAAGCGCCACGCTGCCGGCGCCGAGATCGACATTACGGGTCGCCTGACCTCCAAGTGGGAGGTCTACGGTTCGTACATGTGGATGCCCAGCGCCAAGATCGACATCGGAGCTGAAGGCGCCGAAGGCCAGGGCAGCCGTCCATCGCTCACGCCCCGCCACAGCGGCACGGTGTGGACCACCTACCAGATCACACCTGAACTGCGTGTGGGTGGCGGCCTGAACTTCCGCAGCTCGCAAACCCCCAACCGCAACCCCGGCTGGGAAGTGCCTGGCTACGTGACCGCCGACCTGATGGCCGAATATGCCATCAACGAGCGCTACACGATCAAGGCCAACCTGAGCAACGTGACGAACAAGCTGTACGCCGACTCGATCTACAGCGGCCACTACGTGCCCGGCGCAGGCCGCATCTTCCAGGTCACGGCCAGCATGAAATTCTGATCTGCGTCACAACGTTTCTTCAAGGTATTTGCCGCCCCCTTACCGGGGCGGCTTTTTTGCTTTACAACCCACGCCATGCTGCTCACGCTCCCCGATCTTCTCTCGCCCCACGACCTGCAGACCGCCCGCCAGCTGCTGCGCAATGCCCCTTGGGCCGACGGCAAGGACAGCGCGGGCACACAGGCGCGCCAGGCCAAGAACAATGAACAACTGCCACGCGACTGCGAGGCCGCGCAGCGCATTTCAGCCCTGGTGATGGCGTCGCTGGACCGCAGTGCGCTGTTCCTGACCGCTACCCTGCCCAAGCGCGTGTTTCCCCCGCGCATCAACCGCTACGGCGGCGGAGCCAACCACTACGGCGACCATGTGGACAGCGCCGTTCGCCAGATGGCCGACCGGCGTGAACGCCTGCGCACCGACATCTCGTGCACGGTGTTCCTGTCGGAGCCCGACGAATACGACGGCGGCGAGCTGTGCATCGACGACACGTTTGGCGAGCAGCGTGTCAAGCTGCCGGCAGGCCACGCAGTGATCTACCCCGGCACCAGCGTGCACCAGGTCAGCCCCGTGACCCGCGGGCACCGCATGGCCTGCTTCTTCTGGATCGAAAGCATGGTGCGCAGCGACGAGCAGCGGCGCCTGCTCTACAACATGGACATGGCCCTGCTGCGCCTGCGCCAGCAGCACGGCGAGTCGCCTGAGACCGTGGCGCTCACGGGCACCTACCACAACCTGTTGCGCATGTGGGCGGATACGTGAGCCAGCCTCCCGCCGATCCCCGCACCGCGCTGCCGCCCGGCATCGTGAACCTGGCAGACCACGAGGCCCATGCCGCCACCCACCTGGAGCCCGGGGCCTGGGCCTACTTCAACGGAGCCGCGGCCGACGAGATCACCCTGGCTGCCAACCGCCGGGCCTGGGACCAGATCGGCTTGCTGCCCCGCGTGCTGCGGCCCCTGGCGGGCGGGCACACACGCGTGGAACTGCTGGGCCGCACGCTGGCCCACCCCATCCTGCTGGCCCCTGTGGCCTACCAGCGCATGGCCCACCCCGACGGCGAACTGGGCGCAGCCTATGCCGCCGCCGCCTTGGGCGCGGGCATGGTGCTGAGCACCCAGGCGAGCACCCGGCTGGAGGCGGTGGCCAGTGCCATCCGGGACGATGCGGGGCGGGGGCCGTTGTGGTTCCAGCTGTACCTGCAGCACGACCGCGATTTCACCCGTGAACTGGTCGAACGGGTCGAACGCGCGGGCTACGAAGCCCTGGTGCTGACGGTGGACGCGCCCTGCCACGGGGCACGCGACCGCGAACGGCGGGCCGGGTTCCGCCTGCCGGCTGGCATCAGCGCCGCCAACCTGCTGGGCATGCTGCCCCCGCTGGAAGTCCCGCTCGCCCCCGGCCAGAGCGCACTGTTCGATGACTTGCTGCAGCACGCCCCCACCTGGGCCGATGTGCAGTGGCTGCAGTCCATCACCCGGCTGCCTGTGCTGCTCAAAGGGGTGCTGCACCCCGACGACGCCCGTGAGGCCGCCAGCCTGGGCGTGGCAGGAATCATCGTCTCCAACCACGGTGGGCGCACGCTGGACACCACGCCCGCCACCGCCACCCAGCTGCCGCAGGTGGTCGAGGCGGTCCGCGCCGTTCACCCAACGATGCCGGTGCTGGCGGACGGGGGCATCCGGCGTGGCACCGACGTGCTCAAGGCGATGGCGCTGGGGGCCAGTGCCGTGCTGGTGGGGCGCCCCGCCGTCCACGGCCTGGCCAATGCCGGGGCTGCCGGCGTGGCCCACGTGTTGCGGCTGTTGCGCGATGAACTGGAGATCGCGATGGCGCTCACCGGCTGTGCCACCTTGGCCGACGCCTCCCCCGCGCTGCTGGTGCGGCGTTGACGACTTTCCGGCGATCTGGCGCTTTGTCCCCGTTGCGGGAAATGATTTATTGCAAATGCGATAGATTCGTATTTATAATGCAGACACCTTCAACAGCCAGCCACACTGCCTGCCGCCATGATCGTCTGTGTTTGCCGCCGGATTTCCGACCGTGAGATTGCCCGCCACGCACGTGCAGGCATGAGCTTTGACGAAATCCAGTTCGAACTGGGCGTGGCCACCCAATGCGGGTGCTGCGAAAGTTGTGCCCGCGATGTCGTGGCGCAGTGCAATGCATCGAATCCGGTGGCCGCCCTGCACAATGAGGCAGCGCCGAAAACGATCCAGCTTGCCAGCTCCATCCTGGAAAGCAAGTCATGGAACTCCTCTCTACACTCGCAGGCAGCCTGATCCTCGTCGCAGGCTCGGCCTGGTGGATTTTTCGCAAATAATCGAGGTCTTTTAGGGCGCTAGCGCTTGATGTACAAGCGCTAGCCGCTATCATTTTTATGTCTCACCCAGATCGTTTTGCCACCCCCGGGGGGTTCAGCCGCAACACCGTGATCGTGGGCTCTGTCGTCGCTCTGCATGTTGCGGGCCTTTGGGCCCTGCAGTCCGGCCTGCTGCGCAAGGCCGCCGAGATCATCGTGCCGGCGGAACTGCTGACGGAGTTCATTGCGCCACCCGCCGCACCCAAGATCACGCCCCCGCCGCCTGCCCCCCCGCCGCCGCCCAAGCCCGCCCCCAAGGTGGCTCCGCGCCCCGCGCCCATGCCGGTGGCCATTGCAGACCCCACCCCCGCACCCAATGCCCCCACGGGCATCACCACACCCCAGCCGCCTGCGCCCCCCATCGAGGCGCCCATGGCTCCGCCCGCGCCAGCCCCGGCGCCCCCGGCTCCGCCCGCCCCCCCCAAGATCGAGCTGCCGTCCAGCGACGCCGCTTACCTGAACAACCCCAAACCCAGCTACCCCGCCATCAGCAAACGCATGGGCGAGCAGGGCAAGGTGATGCTGCGCGTGCTGATCGGCATCGACGGTACCCCGCAGAAGGTGGAAATCAGCAAGTCCAGCGGCTTCGACCGCCTGGACCGACAGGCCCAGGAAGCCGTCATGCGCTGGCGCTTCGTGCCCGGCAAACGCAACGGCGTGCCCGAGACCATGTGGAACCTGGTCCCTGTCAACTTCGTTCTCGAATAACCAAATTCACCACCAATTACCGCTTTAGGGAGTTTTTCTCATGGAATCGCAATTCGGCATCGCCAACGTCTGGATCCAGGGCGACTTTGTCACCCGCGCCGTCGCCATCCTGCTGCTGGCCATGTCGCTGGCCTCGTGGATCGTCATCCTCATCAAGGCCCTGGACATCATCAAGTTCAAGAAGCACACCCGGGCTGCCCAGGACTTCTGGCACAGCGAAGACTTCGCCGCTGGCCTGACCAAGCTGGGCGCCGACCCGACCAACCCCTTCCGCCACCTGGCGCTGGAAGGCCGTGAGGCCACGGCCCACCACCGCAACACCAAGGCGCACTTGCACGACAGCCTGGACGTGAGCGACTGGGTCACCCGCTGCCTGCGCAACTGCATCGACGAATTCACGTCGCGCCTGCAGTCCGGCCTGGCCATCCTGGCCTCGGTGGGTTCCACCGCCCCCTTCATTGGCCTGTTCGGCACCGTCTGGGGCATCTACCACGCACTGCTGGCCATTGGCACTTCGGGCCAGTCCACCATCGACAAGGTGGCCGGCCCCATCGGCGAGGCGCTGATCATGACGGCCCTGGGCCTGGCGGTCGCCATCCCTGCGGTGCTGGGCTACAACGCGCTGGTGCGTGGCAATAAGTCCATCCTGGGCGGCCTCAACAGCTTCGCCCATGACCTGCACGCCTACTTTGTCACCGGCGCCCGCGTGAATGCGCCCGGCGAGCAAGGCAAGGTCCTGCCCATGAAGAAAGGTGGCTAAGCCATGGCCTTCGGAACCCAAGACGACGCCGATGACGTGATGAACGAAATCAACATGACGCCCCTCGTGGACGTCATGCTGGTGCTGCTCATCATCTTCATCATCACCGTGCCCGTCATGAAGCACTCGGTCAACGTGGACCTGCCCCGCGCCACCAACCAGCCCGAGAACATCAAGCCCGAGACCGTGCGCCTGTCGGTGTCGGCCGATGGCAAGTATTTCTGGAACGAATCGCAGGTCACGGAAGAAGAACTCTTTCCCCGCCTGCAGGCCGAGGCCGCCAAGGAGCCCCAGCCTGACCTGCACATCCGCGGCGACAAGGAAGTGCGCTACGAACGCGTGGCCCAGGCCATGGCCGCAGCGCAACGTGCAGGTGTGCGCAAGATCGGGTTTGTGACCGAGCCCCAGTCCTGAGCGGAGCGTGCGGTGGGCATGCCCGCCGCACCCGATGCGCCAACAGCCTCTTACTCCGCCGGGCTCTCAGCCCGGCAGCCTGTTCAAGCCGCTGCCCGGTACAGCTTTGCTGGCCGGGCAGCGGTGTTGAAGGCCCCCGGAAAAGCGCCCCCGGACCGGCCAGAAAAAACAACAAAAAGAAACATCAAACCCGCTTGACTTGTAATTGCGAATCGTTATCATTAACAAAACGCACTGCAACGCAACAGGAAAAAATCTTCATGCAAGCCACACTGACCGCCGCCTCGCTCCTGCGTCCTCTTTCCGCCGACAAGGCTGCCTCGCAGGTCGGCCACGAAGGGGCCGTACCTTTTGCAGAGGCTGGCGCTGCTGCCGTGGACAGCAGTGCCTTGCTGCAAGGCCAGAAGGCGGTCGCCATCAGCCACAACGGTTCGGTCTACCGCCTGCAGGCCACCAAGCTGGGCAAGCTGATCCTGACCAAATAACGGCGTTTCTCCCTCCAGCGTGAACGGGTGAACGCAAAGGCCCAGCACAGGCCCTCCAGACAGGTTTCATCGTGGGGCGACTCCCGGGCTTGCAACAAGCTCGCAAGGGTCGTTTTTGCCAGCCAACGGGTTCGCCCGCGTAGCCAGGCTTTTTTTCTGCCCAGTTCTCCCCGCCCCAGGATGCTTCGAACCCAACAAAAAAACCGGCCACTGGGCCGGTTTTTTTGTTGGGGATGCAGGTTTGGAGTAAAAATTTGAAGATTTTTGGCGGTTAGCGCTTGATGGACAAACGCCAGCAGCTATAAATTCAATAGCACCCTCGACAACCCATGTGCATCAAAGCCCGAGCGCTGCAATCCCGGCACGGGCAATTTGCGCATCTTCGGTCGACTTCACGCCACTCACGCCCACGGCACCCAGGCACTGGCCGTCCTTGAGGATCGGCACACCGCCTTCGAGCAGGCCGTCGATGCCCGGCGCGCTCAGGAAGGACGTGCGGCCCCCGTTGACGACGTCCTCATACACCTTGCTCTCACGGCGGCCCAGGGCAGCCGTGCGGGCCTTGGACGGGGCGATGTGCGAGGACACGGCGGCGGCGCCATCCAGGCGCTGCAGCCACAGCAGGTGGCCACCATCGTCGACGATGGCGATCGTTACCGCCCAGTTGTTCTTCAGGGCTTCGGCTTCGGCCGCAGCGGCCACCGCCTTGACGTCGGCCAGTTCGAGTTCGGGTTTGGTTTTCATGGAGCAATCCGGAAAAGGAAGAAATGAAATGGAGGGTGAAAGGGTTGCCAGCAGGCCGCCCCCGGCACCAGAACCGGCAAGCATAGCGGCATCGCAGCGGCCCTTCACCCCCACCCAGGGTGAAAGAACCCTTACCAAAAGTAGGTGACCCAAAGCGGTTATTGCAAGGCCAAAAACCATCACCACCTAAAATTTGTCGTGTCTGCGTTGTGCAGGCCAACAAGGAGAGACACAAGATGAATGACCAAGTCACCACCCTGGGCCACTCTGCGGGCTATGGCGTCTCGCAGGAAGAGCGCCACAAGGTGCTTCGCAATACTTACTGGCTGCTCGCGCTGAGCATGATCCCCACGGTGCTCGGCGCCTGGGTGGGCGTGGCCACGGGCATCACCCAGTCGCTGCGCGGCGGCGTGGGCCTGATCGTTTTCCTGGGCGGCGCATTCGCCTTCATGTTCGCGATCGAAAAGACCAAGCGCTCGGCCGCTGGCGTGCCGGTGCTGCTGGCCTTCACGTTCTTCATGGGCCTCATGCTCTCGCGCCTGATCGGCATGGTGCTGGGCTTCAAGAACGGTACCGACCTCATCATGACGGCCTTTGCCGGCACCGCAGGCGTGTTCTTCGTGATGGCCAGCCTGGCCAGCGTGATCAAGCGCGACCTGTCGGGCATGGGCAAGTGGCTGATGGTGGGCGCACTGGTGCTCATGGTCGGCGCCGTCATCAACGTGTTTGTCGGCTCCTCGGTCGGCATGATGGCGATCTCGGTGGCTGCCATCGGCATCTTCAGCGCCTACATGCTGTATGACCTGAAGCAGATCCTGGACGGCGGCGAAACCAACTACATCAGCGCCACACTGGCGCTGTACCTGGACATCTTCAATGTGTTCCAGAGCCTGCTGGCCCTGCTGGGCATCATGGGTGGCGAGCGGGACTGATCCCCTCGTACTCGCGTGTGACCATCCTCAAAGGCTCCTCCGGGAGCCTTTTTTCTTGTACCTTTGCGCCGCCCGGGCCTCAATAGCGCGCACGGCGTGCCGATAATGCAAGTACATGTATCGCAAACCTTCCTCCACCGCATTGCGGCTGCTGGCTCTCTCCAGCATCCTGCTGCTGACTGCCTGCGACAAGATTCCCGGCCTGGGCCCGGACCCGCGCGTCGCCCAGCGTGAGGAGGAAGCCAAGGCCATCGGCGGCGCCTGCCGCCACGCACTGCGGGGCCTGGAAGACTGCTACACCCTGAACCCCAAGGCCGCCAAGGCCTCGGTGTTTGCCGGGTGGAAGGACATGGACGCCTACATGCGCGAGAACAAGCTGGAAGGCACACCTTCGGTGCTCGGCAAGGTGGAAAAGCCCGAACGCACAGAGCGGTCCGGCGACATCGAGACCGAACCCCGCGACCCCGCTGCCAGCCGCAGTCGCAGCTAACAACCCCATCCCGCCATCAGCATCTGAGGGGGCAGCCAGCACAGTGGCCGCCCTGCCCTCGCCTTGGGCTCAGACGCGCTCGAACACCGCCATGCTCTCCACGTGGGCCGTGTGCGGGAACATGTTCACCATGCCCGCCGCCGTGCACTGGTAGCCCCCCAGGTGGACCAGCAGCCCGGCATCGCGGGCCAGCGTGGCGGGGTTGCAGCTCACGTAGACGATGCGTTTCGGGGGCGTCCAGCCCTCGGCCCCAGCAGGCAATGGCCCTGCGCCCTCGGCACCGATGCGCGCCTGCTCGATGTCCGCAAGGGCCTTGGCCAGGGCGAATGCGCCTTCGCGGGGCGGGTCCACCAGCCATTTGTCGGCAGATCCGTCGGCCACCAGCATCTCTGGGGTCATCTCGAACAGGTTGCGCGCTACAAAATCAGTAGCTGCCAGCGCTTTATGGTCATGCGCGACGGCCTGATTCAAGGCATAGTTTTCGCGCGAACGTGCCACCAGCGCCTCGCTGCCCTCAATGCCCAGCACCTCGCGGGCCTGCGTGGCCAGCGGCAGTGTGAAGTTGCCCAGGCCACAGAACCAGTCGATCACACGCTCATGGGGCTGCACATCCAGCAGGCGCAGCGCGCGCGACACCAGCACGCGGTTGATGTGCGGGTTCACCTGCGTGAAATCGGTGGGCTTGAAGGGCATGGTGATGCCGAAGTCCGGCAGTGCATACGACAGCTGCTCGCCGCCTTCGTCCAGCAGCTTCACGGTGTCCGGCCCCTTGGGCTGCAGCCACCATTGCACGTGGTGCTCGGCCGCAAAGGCGCGCAGCCGGGCGAGGTCATCCGCGCTCAGCGGCTCCAGGTGGCGCAGCACCATGGCGGTCACAGTGTCGCCACAGGCCAGTTCGATCTGTGGGCAGGTGTCGCGCGCGTCCATGCCTGCAATCAGCGCCCGCAAGGGCATCAGCATGGCGTCCACATGGGGCGGCAACACGGGGCACTGCTGCATGTCTGCCACATAGCGGCTTTTGCGTTCATGAAAGCCGATCAGCACCTGGCCCTTCTTGATCACATGGCGCACGGACAGCCGGGCGCGGTAGCGATAGCCCCAGGACGGGCCTTCGATGGGGCGCAGCATGGTCTGGGCCTTGACCTTGCCCAGATGCCAGAGGTTGTCTTCGAGTACCCGCTGCTTGACGGCCACCTGGGCGCCGACATGCAGATGCTGCATCTTGCAGCCACCGCACGCACCGGCATGCAGGCCAAAGTGTGGGCAGCCAGGGCGCACGCGCTGCGACGATTCACGGTGGATCGCCAACAGGCTGGCCTGCTCCCAGTTGTTCTTTTTGCGGTGGGTGTTGGCGGTAACCAACTCGAAGGGCAAGGCACCGTCGATGAAGATGACCTTGCCGTCGGGCTTGCGGGCGACGCCCTGGGCATCCAGGTCCATGGACTGGACCTGCAGCCAGCCCTCGGGCAGGTCGCCCTGGGAATTCTGCTCGGTCGGTTCAAACGCGGGGGATAGTTCTTTCGGTTCGCTCATCCCCCGATTGTCTCAGGCCCGGGACGCCCTTCCGCCGGGGCCGCCGCACCGGGGTCCTGAGAACCTGCTCACGATCGCGCAGGGGATCGTGAGCCGCTTCTTAGCCGCGATCTGCGCGGGCAGGACGGCCGCCCATGCCCATGGAGCCCGTGGCCCCCTGTGCAGACGCCAGAGGCAGCTTGTTGATGGGGAGGTCGCAGTTGTGGTTGTCGGGCGAGAACACCAGCGTGGAGCCCGGGGCAACGAGAGGCAGGGTCTGGTGAATCTGGTAGGACATGTCCACCGGCGGCTCCGGCGCGCGGTACACGATGTCCTTGTCGGGGCCGTAGACCACGTAGCACGAGGCCGCGGCCGACTGGCTGAAAAAGGCGGCTGCCAGCAGGGCAGCAGCAGCGTATGGGAAGCGGATCATGGTTCTTCTCCTCAATCTGGCAGGTCTGCTGGGCATTATGCGGGCTTTGGCAGGTCGAGCCAATGTGGGTGTGGCCTGGAGGCTGCGGTGCGGCTGCACGCCCCCCTGGCTTTCAACGCAGATGTAGGTGGTTGGTGTGCTTGACCTCCTCCATCACCGCATAGGTGCGCGTCTCGCGCACGCCGGGCAGTTGCCACAGCACATTGCCCGCAAACACGCGGTAGGCATTCATATCGGCCGATCGCGTCTTGAGCAGGTAGTCAAACCCGCCCGCCACCATGTGGCACTCCATGATCTCGGGGTGCACCTGTACGGCGGCCTTGAACTGGTCGAACACGTTGGGCGTGGTGCGGTCCAGCAGCACCTCCACGAACACCAGCATGCCCGCACCCAGCTTGAGCGGGTTGAGCCGCGCCTCGTAGCCCAGGATGAAGCCATCGCGCGTGAGGCGTTGCACCCGCGCCAGCACGGCCGTGGGCGACAGGGCCACCGCCTCGGCCAACTTGAGGTTGGCAATGCGGCCGTCCTCCTGCAGGATTGACAGTATCTTGCGGTCAATCCGGTCCAGATCGGGTTCTGTTTGCATGTCGATTAGAGTTTTATTCGGCTTCCGTGCCAATTTTCGACCATTTATTCATCACCAACCCAAGGATCATCGCCAATAACGCGCCCAACCAACACTTCCCACCGTGTTGGGCCCCGCCAAATCCCTGAAAGACACCGCCATGACGCAGCCCTCCGCCCCGTTTGCCGACTTCGCTCCCCGCACTCCGCTGAGCAACCCACTGCGCGCCGCCATCACCGCCGCCACCCGCCGCCCCGAACCCGAGGCCCTGGCCCCGCTGCTGGCCCAGGCCCGCCTGCCTGCCGATCAAGCGGCGTCCGCCGAGCAATTGGCGCTGCGCATTGCCAAGGCGCTGCGCGAACGCAAGGCCAGCGCCGGGCGCGCAGGCATCGTGCAGGGGCTGCTGCAGGAGTTTTCGCTGTCGTCGCAAGAAGGCGTGGCGCTGATGTGCCTGGCCGAGGCGCTGCTGCGCATCCCCGACAAGGCCACGCGGGATGCGCTCATCCGCGACAAGATCAGCCACGGCCAGTGGGATGCCCACCTGGGCAAGAGCCCGTCGCTCTTCGTCAACGCCGCCACCTGGGGCCTGCTCATCACCGGCAAGCTGGTGGCCACGCACAGCGAAGGCAGCCTGGGCAACTCGCTCAGCCGCCTGATCGGCAAGGGCGGCGAGCCGCTGATCCGCAAGGGCGTGGACATGGCGATGCGCATGATGGGCGAGCAGTTTGTGACCGGCGAGACCATTGACGAGGCCCTGCGCAACGCCCGCACGATGGAGGCCGAGGGCTTTCGCTATTCGTACGACATGCTGGGCGAGGCCGCGCTGACCAGCGCAGACGCGCAGCGCTACTACGCCTCGTACGAGCAAGCCATCCACGCCATTGGCAAGGCCTCTGCCGGGCGCGGCATTTACGAAGGGCCTGGCATCTCCATCAAGCTCTCGGCCCTGCACCCGCGCTACAGCCGCGCGCAGTTTGGCCGTGTGATGGACGAGCTGTACCCGCTGGTGTTGCGCCTCACGGCCCTGGCCAAGCAGTACGACATTGGCCTGAACATCGACGCCGAAGAAACCGACCGCCTGGAGCTGTCGCTGGACCTGCTGGAGCGCCTGTGCCACGAGCCCACGCTGGCGGGCTGGAACGGCATCGGATTTGTCATCCAGGCCTACCAAAAGCGCTGCCCGTTCGTCATTGACTACGTGGTTCAACTCGCCCGCCGCACCCAGCGCCGGCTGATGGTGCGCTTGGTCAAGGGCGCGTACTGGGACAGCGAAATTAAGCGCGCCCAGGTCGATGGCCTGGAGGACTACCCCGTCTACACCCGCAAGGTGCACACCGACATTTCGTACATCGCCTGCGCACGCAAGCTGCTGGCCGCGCCCGAGGCCGTGTACCCCCAGTTCGCCACGCACAACGCCGAGACGGTGGCCACCATCTACCAACTGGCAGGCAGCAACTACTACGCGGGCCAATACGAGTTTCAGTGCCTACACGGCATGGGCGAGCCGCTCTATGAGCAGGTGGTGGGCGCCATCACTGCGGGTAAATTGGGACGCCCGTGCCGCATCTACGCCCCCGTGGGCACGCACGAAACCCTGTTGGCCTATTTGGTACGCCGCCTGCTGGAGAACGGCGCCAACACCTCGTTCGTGAACCGCATTGCCGACGAAACGATTGCACTGGATGAGTTGGTACGCAGCCCCGTGCAGGTCGTAGACCAGCAAGCTGCGGTGGAAGGCACTGCGGGCCTGCCCCACCCCCGCATTGCCACGCCGCAGGGCCTGTATGGCGCGCACCGCACCAACTCGCGCGGGCTGGACCTGTCGAACGAGAACACGCTGACCGAACTGGCTACCGCCCTGCAAGCCACTGCCGCCCATGCCTGGAACGCCGGCCCCTTGCTGGGCACCGATGCCCCTGCAGGCCCTGCCCAGCCCGTGCGCAACCCCGCCGACCACAGCGACATCGTGGGCCAGGTGCAAGAGGCCACCGAAGCCGACGTGGACCAGGCGCTGGCCCACGCCCAGGCCGCCGCAGCACCCTGGGCTGCCACACCGCCCGCCGAGCGTGCCGCCGCCCTGCTGCGCGCGGCCGATCTGCTGGAAGAGCGCATGTTGCCCCTGCTGGGCCTGCTGATGCGCGAAGCCGGCAAGAGCGCCAGCAACGCCGTGGCCGAAGTGCGCGAGGCCGTGGATTTCTTGCGCTACTACGCGGCACAGGTGCAAAACACCTTCGACAACACCACCCACATCCCGCTGGGCCCTGTGGCCTGTATCAGCCCCTGGAACTTTCCACTCGCCATCTTCATGGGCCAGGTCGCGGCCGCGCTGGCTGCGGGCAACCCCGTGCTGGCCAAGCCCGCCGAACAAACCCCGCTGATCGCCGCCGAGGCCGTGCGCCTGCTGTGGCAAGCCGGTGTGCCCCGCGCTGCATTGCAACTGCTGCCCGGCCAGGGCGAAACCGTGGGCGCCCGCCTGATCGGCGACGCCCGCGTGATGGGCGTGATGTTCACCGGCTCCACCGAGGTGGCGCGCATCCTGCAGCGCACCGTGGCGGGTCGGCTCGATGCCGCAGGCCGCCCCATCCCGCTGATTGCAGAAACCGGCGGGCAGAACGCGATGATCGTGGACTCGTCCGCGTTGGTGGAACAGGTGGTGGGCGACGCCGTGTCGTCCGCCTTTGACAGCGCAGGCCAGCGCTGCTCCGCACTGCGCGTGTTGTGTGTGCAGGACGACGCTGCCGACCGTGTGGTCGAGATGCTGCAAGGCGCCATGGGCGAGCTGCGCGTGGGCAACCCCGGCGCACTGTGCGTGGACGTGGGCCCGGTGATCGATGCCGACGCACAAGCGGGCATTACCCAACACATCGAGACCTTCAAGGCCAAGGGCCACCGCGTATTCCAGCACCCGAACCATGTGTCGGCAGCCGGAGCACGGGGCACCTTTGTGCCCCCCACATTGATCGAGCTGAACCACATCGGCGAATTGCAACGCGAAGTCTTCGGCCCCGTGCTGCACCTGGTGCGCTACGCCCGCAACGACCTGGACCAGTTGCTCGACCAGATCAACGCCACCGGCTACGGCCTGACGCAAGGCGTGCACACCCGCATCGATGAAACCATTGCCCGCGTGGTGAACCGCGCCCACGCGGGCAACGTCTACGTGAACCGCAACATGGTCGGTGCCGTGGTGGGCGTGCAGCCGTTTGGCGGCGAAGGTCTGTCGGGCACCGGCCCCAAGGCAGGCGGGCCGCTGTATCTGCTGCGGCTGCTTTCCCAGCGGCCAGCCGACGCGCTGGCCCGCACCTTTGCCGACGCGGCCCGCATCGCGCCACCTGAGGAAACGCAGCGGGAACGGC
Organism: Acidovorax sp. Root275; assembly: GCF_001428965.1. Lineage (NCBI taxonomy): Bacteria > Pseudomonadati > Pseudomonadota > Betaproteobacteria > Burkholderiales > Comamonadaceae > Acidovorax > Acidovorax sp. Root275. The sequence goes on from NZ_LMJH01000001.1 coordinate 1,793,691, forward strand.
TGCTGGCCCCGCTCCACACGCTGCAGCAATGGGCTACGGCACAAGACCATCCCGCCCTGGCCCGCACCTGCGAGCGCTTTGCCGCAGAAACCCAAAGCGGCACTGCCCGCACCCTGCCCGGCCCAACGGGCGAGCGCAATGTCTACACCCTGGCCCCGCGCAGCCGCGTGCTGTGTTTGGCGCAAGACACCGACGATCTGCTGACACAAACCGCCGCTGTGATGGCCACGGGCGGCACTGCGCTCTGGCCGACCGATCAAGCCGGCCTGCGCGCGCAACTGCCCACACGGGTACAGGCCCAGATCGCGTTGCAGGACAACGCGCTGGTAAACAGCGCGGTGGGGCTGGACGCAGTGCTGCACCACGGTGACGCGGCCTCTCTGCACACGGTGTGCACCGCCCTGGCCCGACGCCACGGGCCGATCGTGGGCGTGACAGCGCTGCCAACCGGCGCGGTGGATATCCCGCTGGAGCGCCTGATCATCGAACGCGCGCTGAGCGTGAACACGGCGGCTGCGGGCGGGAATGCGAGCTTGATGACGATTGGATGATCGCCCGGCACCGAGGTGCCATCCTGCGGAGAAAAGTTGAATCAAATTGGCCGCTAGCGCTTATTTATCAAGCGCTAGCAGCTATTGATTCAGTAGCAATTCAAGAAGCCGATGCCAGCGGCAGATTAAGCAACAGGTTCTGCGGCTTGATGCGCACCACACCCTCGGCGGTGGTCGCCAGCCCCAGGTACACCGGCTTGCCCGCCACGTCGGCGCGCATCTCGGCCGGGTTGGCAAAGGTCAGCGTGAACAGGCTCACCAGCCGCGCCATCCGAGCTGCATCGACTGGGTGGTCCTGGTACAAGTCATTGAGGAGGGCCGTGGACTCCACGTCCAACCCCACGTGCCAGCGCCACGCGCTGTCGGTGACCTGGTGCACGGGCTCGATCAACACCTGAACACCCAGCAGGTGGGCAACCCACCGCTCCAGCACCCGTGCCAGCGCCTTGAGGCCCGAGCGCGCGCGCGTCACCTTGAACGTCAGGCCATGGCTCAGGTCCTGCGTCAGCTCGTGGGTCAGGTCGAGTAAAAAATGGTGGCGATCGCTCGCCTGCCAGTACTGACCGGCGTTGTCGGCGGCAAGTACCTGGACCTGCGCTGTGGGCTGCAATGCGCCGCTTTGCAGTAGAAGGCGCCCCACCTCCCCCAAGCCCGCTGTTTCATTCAACATGTCCAGCGTTGCGCGGTCGCCCGCCAACATCTGCCCATCTTGCAGGGTGATGCGCTGGGGGCGGAACAGCATCTCGGCCGCACGGGCTTCAAAGGCGTCATTGCAGTCATCGAGCAGGTTGCGCAGCAGGGCCTGCACCGCAGCGTCAATGAACACGGCTGGCACGTTGACCGTCGCACTGCGCATGAGTTGCAGGTAGTACGCCTCCAGTGTGCCCGCAGCCAGCAAGCCATCGCGAAAGCGCAGGAACACAGCGTAGTTTTCGCGTGCGTCGTCATCCTGCACAGCGGCCAACTCCTGAGGGGCGACGCTGCGTGCTGACGACATGGCCAAAGATTCGTGCAAAGCCACCTCCGCCGGGCACGACTCCGGCACCAGGTCCAGTTCGGGTCGGGTCAGCAGCCATTGCAGGTACGCATCGGTGGGCACCAGCCAGCCGCGCGTATCCCGGGCCAGCGCCTGAAAGCCGCATCCGGGCCAGAAATCAGCGGGCGCCGTCATGCGAAGGCCCTTTGCCCCAGGGGGAAGAGCGTTGTGAGGGAGCCAGTGGGGGGCATCAAGGGTCGAACCATGGAGGACGTGGGGTGGAAGCTGGAGTGGATGTGGGCGTGCAACGGGTGGTTTCACAGAAGGTTGCGGCACGGCGCGGGCACAGGCGGTGACTGCTGCCATCGCATTCTGCACAGCTTATGCGGCGCGCGGGCGCCTCTCGCGGACTGCCCCGACCCCATCAGCGAAAAGGGTGCGGCCTCGTACCGAAAAGCACCGTTTTTCCGCTGCTTACCCCGGGATTGGCGCGGGCGAATTCAGGGACCATCAGGGCAACGTCCATAGAACCCCCATCGGCCCGGTGATTGGCCCGGTGCCACGCCATGGACTGCCAGTCCATTGAAGGAGTCGCAAGATGCTCGATATTTCACAAGCCACCAACATGCTGACGTCCCTGGGCGTCTCCAGCACCATGGCGGCCAAGGCGGCCGAGCGCACGGCCCAGAATCACGCGGGCGCAGACCCTGTCACCTTTCTCAAAGAACTGCAGACCACGCTGGAACAGCTGTCTGCCGAGGCGGCGCAGGGAACAGCGGCTGGCACCACGGGGGCTACCACCACTGCCGCACAAACCAAACCCTACCAATCCACTGCGGCCCTCTACAGCAGCAAGGGCGCGACGGAAACCGGGACGACCCAGGCCGCAGTCAAGGCGCCCTTCAGCAACCTGGAAGAATTTCGCGAATGGGAAAGTGACCTGGGCGACACTTTTGCAGAAGACTATGAAGTGCCGGACTATGTGCGGATGATTTCGATGTCGCTGAGCGGTGGGGACCAGGAAGTGGTCGGCCGCTACATGTTCTTCAAGAACCACCCCGAATTTGCGGCCGACTATGAAGCCATTCGCAGCGGCAAACTGTCCAAGTTCCCGACGGACGGCTCGACGCTCGTCAAGAGCGACCTGACCGAGATGCCTTCGGAGACCGCATCGTTCTACAAGAAAAACACCGCCAGGCTGCTGGCGGCCGAGGGGTTCAACATGGACCCGACACTCGCCAAGATGCGAACAGATGGCGTCGTCGAGGTGCCCGACGGCGTCAATCCGTCGGAATGGCTCATGAACAACCGCTGGACGCCCGACGAAATCGTGGCCCAGAACAACCGCGTCGTTTTTGCCCGCGCACCGTACATCGGCCTGGACGGAAAAGGTGCCGACACCTACCGCCTGACCACCTACGACTCCGCCACGAACAGCATCATCAACTTCGACGGAATCGCCTACGACCCCGTTACAGGCGAAGCCAAAGCCTGATCCTGGCCCAGCATCGGGGTTTGCCTTCTTCCATGGGAGGGGGAGGCGCGGTCTGGCATGGTCCGCCTAAATGAACCTCTTCAACCAGGGGGTACGGTGGAAAACCAGCGCCACCACCAGCGCGCCCCCAAACACCAGAGCAGCCACAAGCGGCACGGTGAGCAATGGTGCATTGTCCTCGGGCTTGAAACCGTATTCCCGGAACGACTCCAGCAAAATGGGGTGCACCAGATAGACGCCCAGCGTCAACGGAGCAACCCGCTGAACAGACTGCGCCCATCTACCCGCCAACGCGCATCGCTTGAGCATCAGCATCACGCTGATCGACATGGGAACGACGGACAGGCTCAGGTAGCCATAGAAATACAGCCCTTTGTCCAGCCCTTGCGCACGGCCCAGCCAGTAACAGCCCACGGCGGTGACCGCCACAGCCAACCCAAAGACCGCCATCAACACGGACAGAGGGACCTTTCTGTCACTGGTCTGGATCAGGTAGCCGCAGAGGAAATACGGCAGATACGGCAGAAACCAGTTGATGAAGAGGCCCGCTCCATCGCCAGAGAAGACGCGGGAAAACTCGTTCACGCCAGACAGCACAAACATCAAGGCCACGAGCCACCACAGATCGCGCCGGCTTGTGTTGCGGACCAGCGTCCTCAGAAAGGGAACAAACAGGTACAGGCACAGGATCATGTACAGAAACCACAGATGGTAGTGAGGCCACCCTCTGGCAACGCTGTGCAAGACATCCATCGCGCGCAGCTCGGCCAGGGCCCCCCGGTGGTTCCAGAGAATGTAAACCGCGCTCCAGAAAGCAATTGGCAGCAGGACCCGCGCCGCCCGCTTGCGGTAGAACTCGGCCACGCTCTCGGTCTTGCGGGGGTCGAGCAACAACGCCCCACTCACCATCACGAACACCGGCACACACCAGCGCACGAGTGCGTCGTACAGATTGCCGTACCACCAGCCGGAGGAGCCCAGCGCGGTCAGGGTCACCACGCTGGCGGCCACGTGCAGGACCACCACGGCCAGGATCGAGACGACCCTCGCAGCATCAAGCCAGATCATTGTTTCAAGGTCTTGGCGTGACAGTGCTTGTTATTCCCACTCGATCGTCGCAGGCGGCTTGCTGCTCACATCGTAGGTCACGCGGTTGATGCCACGCACCTCGTTGATGATGCGGCCTGACACCTTCTTGAGCAGCGCGTAGGGCAGCTCCGCCCAATCCGCGGTCATGAAGTCGCTGGTCTGCACGGCGCGCAGTGCCACCACGTAGTCGTACGTGCGGCCATCGCCCATCACGCCCACGCTCTTGACGGGCAGGAAGACGGTGAAGGCCTGGCTGGTGAGGTCGTACCAGGTCTTTCCGGTGGCTTCGTCGATGTGGTTGCGCAGCTCTTCGATGAAGATCGCGTCGGCGCGGCGCAGCAGGTCGGCATACTCTTTCTTCACCTCGCCCAGAATGCGCACACCCAGTCCGGGGCCGGGGAAGGGGTGGCGGTAGACCATTTCGGGCGGCAGGCCCAGAGCCACGCCGAGTTCGCGCACTTCGTCCTTGAACAAATCGCGCAGGGGCTCCAACAGCTTCAGGCCCAATTGCTCGGGCAGGCCGCCCACGTTGTGGTGGCTCTTGATGGTGACGGCCTTCTTGCTCTTGGCGCCGCCGGATTCGATGACATCGGGGTAGATGGTGCCCTGGGCCAGGAAGGTAGCGCCCTTGTGGCCTCCGTCACCGGCCTTCAGTTTCGCGGCTTCGGCCTTGAACACGTCGACGAACAGGCCGCCGATGATCTTGCGCTTGGCTTCGGGCTCGCTCACGCCCGCCAGCTTGCCCAGGAACAGGTCGCTGGCGTCCACGCGGATGACCTTGGCGTGCAGCTTGCCGACGAACATGTCCATGACCATGTCGCCTTCGTTCAGGCGCAGCAGGCCGTGGTCGACGAACACGCAGGTGAGCTGGTCGCCGATGGCGCGGTGGATAAGCGCTGCGGCCACGGACGAATCGACGCCGCCCGACAGGCCGAGGATCACTTCCTCATTGCCCACCTGCTGGCGGATCTGCTCGACGGCTTCAGCGATGTGGTCGCGCATGACCCAATCGGGGCTGGTGCCACAGATGCCGAGCACGAAGCGGTCGAGCAGCGCCTTGCCCTGCACGGTGTGCGTGACTTCAGGGTGGAACTGCACGGCGTAGAAACGGCGGTCTTCGTCGGCCATGCCGGCGATGGGGCAGCTGTCGGTGCTAGCCATGAGTTTGAAGCCCGGGGGCAGTTCTGTGACCTTGTCGCCGTGGCTCATCCACACGTTGAGCATGCCGTGGCCTTCAGCGGTGGTGAAGTCGGCAATATCCTTGAGCAGTGCGGTGTGGCCGCGGGCGCGCACGGCGGCAAAGCCGAACTCGCGCTTGTGGCCGGTTTCGACCTTGCCACCCAGTTGCTGCGCCATGGTTTGCATGCCGTAGCAAATGCCCAGCACGGGCAGGCCCAGATCGAACACGGCCTGCGGGGCGCGGTCGGTGGTGTCTTCGGTCACGCTGGCATGGCTGCCCGACAGGATGATGCCCTTGAGCGAACCGTCCTTGGCATAGTCACGCACCCATTCGTCGGTCACATCGCACGGGTGCACTTCGCAGTACACATTGGCCTCGCGCACGCGGCGGGCGATGAGCTGGGTGACTTGCGAGCCGAAATCGAGGATGAGGATTTTCTGGTGTTGCATGGCGGTGGGTGGTCGAGGGGATGGCAAAAAATGGGGCGCCTGCTCAGAGGCTGGAGAGGTCGAGAAGCGGTACGCCGCTGCGCTTGGCGGCGGCTGCCTGGGCGGGGTCGAACGTGGCCAGGGGCAGGCGCAGGGAGCGGGCCAGCCACAGGTAAGCGGCGTCGAAGGTGGGCAGGCCGGTATCGAGCGCCACGTCGAGCACCGCCTTGTGCTGGGCAGGGGCCAGCTCGTGCAGCTCTACGCGGTGGCGTATGGCTTCGAGCACGCCCCACAGGCCTTCAACCGATGCGGGCGGGATGCGGCCGCTGTGCACGCCGCTGCTGATGAGGTTGTTGCACTCCCACTGCCAGAGGTTGGGGGCCTGGGGCTCGACCTCGTCGCGGCGGATCAAGGTGTACAGGCGGCGCGTGTGCTCACTGGCCGCGTCGGGCAGCAGCCAGGCGGCGGTGACGGAAGCGTCGAGGACAAAGGCGGTCATGCTGCGGCCCTGCCCTTGCAGCGAAGCGTGTCGGGGATGTCGGGAGTAGCGGCCTCGGCTGCTGGGCGGATGCTGGCGTGAAGGGCATCCATCTGGCCCAGTTCGCGGGCGATCTGCTCGTCGGTGATGACGGGGCGGCGGCGCACAGGCAGCAGGCGCACCACCTCTTTGCCGTGGCGGGTGATGCGCACTTCCTCGCCCTGCTCGACCAGCTCGATCAGGGCAGAGAACCTGCTCTTGGCTTCGTAGATGCCGACGGACTGCATGGATGCGTGGACCTCAAAAGAAAAAGTCTGGCCTGAATGGTGAATTCAGGTCAGACTATATCATTCTGATCAGATATTTTCAATCAGGCCAGACTCAGGATCTCAGATGGTAGACCAGACCCACGTCCGGCGACGCCCACGATCCTAGCCAGGGCAGCCGTGCAAGGGCCGCCCCGCCGCACTGGCTGCGTCCCCCTTCCCGAATGGCGAAGCTGTTCGAGAGAAGGGGGAAGGCGCGAAGCGACTTAGGGGGTTGTCCCTTATTAATCAGCGCGGTAGTTCGGCGCTTCCTTGGTGATCTGCACGTCGTGCACGTGGCTTTCGCGAATACCAGCCGTGGTGATCTCGACGAACTCGGCCTTGTTGTTCATCTCTTCGATGGTGGCGCAGCCACAGTAGCCCATGGAGGCACGCACGCCACCGGCCATCTGGTAGACGATGGAAACCATGGAACCCTTGTAGGGCACGCGGCCTTCAATGCCTTCAGGCACGAGCTTGTCGGCATTGGGGTTGCCGGTGCTCGATTCCTGGAAGTAGCGGTCGGCACTGCCCTGCTGCATGGCGCCGATGCTGCCCATGCCGCGGTAGCTCTTGTAGCTTCGGCCCTGGAACAGGATGACTTCGCCGGGCGCTTCTTCGGTGCCCGCAAACATGCCACCCATCATCACCGTGCCTGCGCCAGCGGCCAGGGCCTTGGCGATGTCGCCGCTGTAGCGAACGCCACCATCGGCAATCAGTGGCACGCCCGTGCCCTTGAGTGCGGTGGCTACGTTGTCGATGGCCATGATCTGGGGCACGCCCACGCCGGCCACGATGCGGGTGGTGCAGATGGAGCCCGGGCCGATACCGACCTTGACGGCGTCCGCACCAGCTTCGACCAGCGCCAGCGCGGCCGCGCCGGTGGCGATGTTGCCGCCGATCACGTCGATCTGCGGATAGTTCTGCTTGACCCAGCGCACGCGGTCGATCACGCCCTTGCTGTGGCCATGGGCGGTGTCCACCACAATGACATCGACACCCGCCTTGACCAGCGCTTCCACGCGCTCTTCAGTGCCCTCGCCCACACCCACCGCAGCACCCACGCGCAGACGGCCAGCGGCATCACGCGCCGCATTGGGGAAGCTTGTTTGTTTGGTGATGTCCTTCACCGTGATCAGACCCTTGAGCTCAAAGGCGTCGTTCACGACCAGGATGCGTTCGAGCTTGTGCTTGTTGAGCAGCGCCTTGGCTTCGGCGGGCGTGGTGCCCTCCTTCTCATTGACCGTGATGAGTTTTTCGCGCGGGGTCATGATCTGGTGGACCTTGACGTCGTAACGCGTCTCAAAACGCAAGTCGCGGCCGGTGACGATACCCACAACCTTGCCGCCATCGCACACCGGGAAGCCCGAGATACCGAGCTGTTCGGACAGCTGCAGCACCTGCAGCACGGTGTGTTCGGGGGTGATGACCACCGGATCACGCAGCACGCCCGATTCGTAGCGCTTGACTTTGGCCACGTGGGCAGCCTGTTCTTGCGCCGTGAGGTTCTTGTGCACGATGCCGATGCCGCCCTCCTGGGCAATGGCAATGGCCAGGCGCGCCTCGGTCACGGTGTCCATGGCGGCGGACACGAGAGGCAGATTCAGCTGGATGTTACGGGAGAGTTTCGTCGCAAGGGACGTGTCCTTGGGCAGGACCTGGGAGTACGCTGGCACCAGCAACACATCGTCGAAGGTGAGCGCTTTTCCAAGAAGGCGCATGAGAAAGCTCCAAAAAAAGGATTGTACCCGCGCCGCGTGTGGCGAAAACACGCCCACCCGTCCGCAACGCACTGGCGGGGGGGGAATCACATGGATAAACTTGTCCGCATGAAAATGCACAAGCTTCTCCTGCTGGCCGTGGCCTGCACCTGGACCATGGGCGCAGCAGCGCAATGGCAGTGGATCGACAAGGACGGCCGCAAGGTCTTCAGTGACCGCCCGCCACCACAGGAAACCCCTGAAAAAAATATCCTGAAGCAACCGGGTGGTGGCGTCCCACGTTCAGCACCCGCCCCAGCGGCAGCCACGCCAGCGGATGGCGTGCCTGCGGCCACCGCCACCGCAGCAGCCTCCGCACCAAAGCCCGCCGCCAGCGCGCCGGGCAGCGGCAAGGACAAGGCCCTGGAAGAGAAAAAAGCACAGGCAGAAGCCGCGGAAGCAGCCAAGAAAAAGACGGAGGAAGAAAAGCTGGCCAAGGCCAAGGCGGACAACTGCACACGTGCGCGTCAGGCCAAGGCAACGTTTGACTCGGGCAAGCCAGTCACTCAGTCCAACGCACAAGGCGAGCGCATCTTCCTCGACGAATCCGCCCGCGCGGCAGAATCCAAGCGCATCGAAGGCATCATCGCTGCCGACTGCAAACGCTGACGCACAGCCGTCACCAAGGGCGGTGTCAGTAGCCCGATTTCCCCCCCGGCCGCTGACGGGAAAACAAACCAGGAGTGCGGGCACCCTGGCGCGCAAAACGCTCACGGCGGGCCACCTTGGGGTCCACTTTCAGCGAGCGATAAACCTCCACGCGGTCCAGGTGCTTGACAGGCGCATCCAGTGACGCAGCACGGCCCCAGATTCCCAAGGTCGGCACATCTTCTGCACTGACTTGCGGCACCAGCGCGACATCCGCCCCGCAGGCCCGCAGTGCATCGCCCACGGTAGCGCCTTGGGGCAACTCCAGCACCCATTCCTGCGTTCTGCGGGGGGCGAGACAGACCACTACCGTGACCTGCACGGTAGGCCTGAGCACCAGCTCAGCCATACACCTGCTCCGCCCGCTTCACAAATGCATCGACCATGCTGCCCGCGATGCGGTCGAACACAGGGCCCACCAGCGCGGCCAGCGCCGCGTTGTCAAAGCCGTAGTTCAGGCTCAGCTCGACCTTGCAGGCGCGCTGGCTGCCATCGCCCACGGGATGGAAGTGCCAATCGCCGTCAAGCTGCGAAAACGGCCCTTTGATGAGGTGCATCTGTACGCGCCGCCCAGCCTCGTGGGTGTTGCGCGTCACAAAGGTCTGGCGAATCCCGCTGAACGCGATGCCCACCTCGGCAGTCATGCCATCCTTGGTTTGCTCCAATACGCCCGCGTGATCGCACCATGGCAGAAATTGGGGGTAGTGCTCCACCCCGGTGACCAGGGCAAACATTTCTTCGGGGCTGTACCAGATGAGGACGGACTTGTGAACGGTTTTCATGCAGACTGTGCCCGGCATCAATGTGCGCAAGCGGGGGAAATTAGAATCGCTGCCAGCGACACCCACCCATTGTAGGGAGGCCTTTTAACTCCCGGTTTGTGCCGCATCTACATCTTCATGGCCAAAAAACCCGATCCCACGTCCCGCATTGCCGACAACAAAAAGGCGGCCTTCAACTATTTCTTCGAGGAGCGCCACGAGGCGGGCATGGTGCTGCATGGCTGGGAGGTCAAGGCGCTGCGCGAGGGCAAGGTGCAATTGACCGATGGCTATGTGCTGATCCGCGACGGTGAGCTGTATCTGCTCGGCTGCCTGATCCATGCGCTCAAGACCGCCTCCACCCACGTCAATCCCGAATCGGCGCGCACCAAAAAACTGCTGCTCAAGAAGGACGACATCAAACATCTGATCGTCAAGGTGGAGCAAAAGGGCTATACCCTGGTGCCCCTGAACCTGCACTGGAAAAACGGCTTCGTGAAATGCGAGATCGCCCTGGCCAAAGGCAAGGCCGAGCACGACAAGCGCGACACCATCAAGGACCGCGAAGGCAAGCGCGAGGTCGAACGTGCCATGAAAAGCAGGAATCGCTAGCCCCCTGCCCCACGAGGCCACGTAGCGCCTGTTTTGGAGGAGTTTTTTCTGGTGCCGTGGAATAAACCGCTGCACCCATGTGTTTACCCCTGTGCAAGGCAGTATTCGCGCCCGCCTGCACCCTCTCAGGAGAAACCCATGAAGAAATTGGTATCAATGGCTGCCGCACTCATCGCCATCGCTGGCATGGCGGGTTGCGCGTCCATGTCCGAATCCCCCGTGAAGACCGTAGACGGCGTACTCGTCGGCGCGGGAGGCATGACGCTTTACACCTTCGACCGCGACACAACCGGCAGTGGCAAATCGGTCTGCAACGGCGCCTGCGCCACCAACTGGCCTCCCCTCGCGGCCAGCACGGCGCCCGGCGGTAACTACACCATCATCACCCGCGATGATGGCAAGACCCAGCTGGCCTACAAGGGCAAGCCGCTTTACTACTGGATAAAGGACACCAAGCCTGGAGACAAAACGGGCGAAGGCGTGAACCAGGTGTGGCGCACCGCACGGCCGTAAGAGCCCGCGCAGCGCAACACAGGCCCCGCACGGCATGAATCGCACCCAGGTCATCGAACAGCTGCCGGGCCTGCGCCGCTACGCGCGGGTGCTGACGGGCGACAGCTGGGCTGCCGATGACCTGGTCCAGGACACGCTGGAGCGGGCCTGCAGCAAGTGGCTGCTTTGGCGCAACGGCAGCGACCTTCGCGCATGGTTGTTCACCCTGATGCACAACCTGTATCTCAACCAACGCCGCGCGTTGCCCGCGCTGCCCCCTCTGACCATCGATGAGGTTCAAGACCAGCTGCAAGTCGCCCGCGCGCCCTCAGATGACGCCCGGGACCTGGAGCGCTGCCTGCAGCGCCTGCCCGCCGACCAGCGGGCCGTGCTGCTGCTAGTGGCGATGGAGGACATGAGCTACGAAGATACCGCACGCATCCTGAGCATTCCGGTGGGTACCGTCATGTCACGCCTGTCGCGAGCCCGCATGCGCCTGCGGGTGCTGATGGACCGGGAGCCCACACCAGGCTCGGCTCCGGCAGCACCGGCCGCCCCGGCGGGCCCAGCCGCAGCAGCAGGCACAACGCCTGCGATGCGCCGCCTCAAATAGCCACCCTGACCCGATCCTCCACCATGGACCCGAAACACCCAGCCCCCCCAGCACGCGCTGATGAGAGCAGCGCCTGGCATGCCCTTGTGGACGGCCAGTTGCCGCCCGCCCAGGAACAGGCGCTGCGCGAGCAACTGCGGGACGATGAGGAGGCACAGGCCACACTGGCCCACTGGCAGGCGCAGCGGCAGCGGCTGCACGACCTGCACCAAGACCTTCTCCAAGCCCCCGCTCCCGACGCCTTGCTGGCCGCAGCATTGCGCGCCACAGACCGCCGGGAGCAACAGGCGCAGCGGTGGCGCTGGGGTGGCATGGCAGCCTCTGTCCTGCTGGCCTTTGTGCTGGGCTGGACGGGACGCAGCCAGTGGCCCGCAGGGTTACCCGGTAAAACACTGGCTACTGGCCAAGGTGCCACGCTGGTGGCAGCCGAACCGGCACAGCGGTTCGCACAGCAGGCCTCGGTGGCCCACGCGGTGTACCAACCCGAAGTGCGTCACCCGGTAGAGGTCACGGCTGCCCAGCAAGACCACCTGGTGCAATGGCTGTCCAAACGGCTGGACCGACAGCTGAAAGTCCCTGTGCTGGGCGCCCAGGGCTATGAACTGGTGGGAGGCCGGTTGTTGCCCGGCGATACCGGAGTGCGCGCACAGTTCATGTACCAAAACAGCGCAGGCCAACGAATCACGCTGTACCTGGGCGCTCTAACTCCCACCCCGCCCCGCCCTGCCAATGACAATCAGGGCGGCACCAAAGCGCGCGTGGAAGCACCGACGGCAGCACCCACCACCGCGTTCCAGTTCACACACGAAGTCCCGGTGCCGGGCTTTTACTGGACGGATGCCGGCTTTGGCTACGCGCTGAGCGGACAGTTGTCACGCCCCGAGTTGTTGAGCCTCGCCACAGCGGCGTACCAGCAGCTGAACCCCTGACGCGCCGCTTGCGGCCCGGCCCGACCATGGCCGGCCGCCTAAGATCAGGACAAATGGACCAGCGGGTGGGCGTGTGTGGGCCAGGGGCTGGCGAAGAACGGCGCCACCATCTCCGGCGCCACATCTTCAATACGTCCAGGGTTCCACTTCGGCGCATGGTCCTTGTCCACGGCCAGGGCGCGGATGCCCTCCAGTGTTTCGCTCTCGCCCGGGCGCAGGAAGAAGCAGTGGCGCACCATGTCGCGCTCCATGCGCAAGTCTTCCGCCAGACCCATGTCGCGCGCTCGGCGGATTTGCTCCAGCACCACGTGCAGCATCAGCGGCGAGCGCTTGCGCAGCGTGGCGGCCGTGGCACGCGCCCAGTCGGTGTCAGCAGTTTCCAGCGCAGCGACAATCGCACCCACGGTTGGGAGCGAAAAATATTGGTCAATATGGGCCCTGGCGCTTGAATGGCGAGCGTCACTAGCTATAAATTTAGAAGCAACAAAATCTCGAGCCGCCTTGCCATCCGCAAAGCTCTGGACTCCCAGTGCCTCCCACACGGCCGCCTGCTGGTCCAAAGGCAGACAGCCATCCGCCAACTGGTTTTCGATGGCATCACCCGCGCCAATGGTGTCACCCGTCAACGCCAGCCACTCGCCCACGCGGCCGGGGCAGCGCGAGAGAAAGTAGCCGCCGCCCACGTCAGGGAACAGGCCGATGGCCGTCTCGGGCATCGCCATCTTCGTGCGCTCGGTCACCACGCGCAGTGCGGCACCTTGGCTGATGCCCATGCCGCCGCCCATCACGATGCCGTCCATGAACGCGATATAGGGCTTGCCGTAGTTGTGAATCAGGTGGTTGAGCGCGTATTCCTCGGTGAAGAAGTCTTCCAGCAGCGGATTGCCCTGGCTGCCCGCCTGGTGCAGAAATCGAATGTCCCCACCGGCGCAGAAAGCACCGAACGGACCCTCCTTGTTGCTGCCACGGATCGCCACCGCGAGCACACGCGCATCGTTCTGCCAGGCCAGCAAAATACCCATCAGATCGCGCACCATGCCCAGCGACAAGGCGTTGAGCGCACGTGGGCGGTTCAGGGTGATGAAGCCTATCTGGCCACGCACTTCACTCACGACTTCCGCCGCCACTGTCGTCTCCGTCATTTTTGTTCCTTCCAGCCTAAAAGTTCATTGAAAACCAGCGCACCGATCACCAGCGCGCCCCCTGTCAGCACCGCTACGCTGGGCTCTTCGCCCGCACCCAGCCATGCCAGCAAGATGCCAAAGATCACCTCCAGCAGGCCCAGCAGCGCCATCTCGGGCGCCTTGAGCACACGCCCGCAGCGCACCGCCAGCACGCAAGGGATCGCCAATTGCACCACGCCCAGCAGGGCGAGCAATCCAAGGTCATGCAATGACGCTTGGAATGGCAGGGCCAGCGGCAGTGTGGCCACCACCGAAATCACCGCGCCCACCAGCACGGCCGGCACGAGATCCACCGCATGGCCATGCCGCTGCGAATGCTGCACCACGGTCCAGTTGATGGCTGCTGCCACCGGCACACACAATGCCACCAAGGTCCCCGCCAGCGGCAGGCCCGCCATCTGTGAACCATACATCCACGCAATGCCCAGACCCGCCACCGCAATCGCAGCCCAGGTGCGCGGTGTGATGTGGTGGCCGATGAAAACACGCGCAAACAGCGCCGTGAGCAGCGGTCCCGCTGCCATGGTGACCAGCACATTGGCCACCGGCATGAGCAGGATCGCCACCATGAAAGCGGTGAACATCACGCTCCAGCAGACGCCCGAGACCCACAGCGCGCGGCCGCTGTGGCGCATGGAGGAAAACACGGCCCGGCCCTGCAAGGTCGGCAAGATGATGAGCAACGCCAGCAGTGTGAAGAAGCTGCGCCAGAAGGTCACCTCGAAGCTGCGCGCGTGTTCGAGGTGGCGCGTGACCACACCGGCGATGGACCACATCAGGGTCACCGCCACCATCAAGGCCACCGCGCGGGAATGCGTGAGCTTCAGCATGGGAACCTGCAGTTCATGGAATCTGGGGGGAACAAGGGATTCAAGACGGCAAAAAGGGCCACAGCATGGCAGTGGCCCTTCGGGTCGCGCATCGGGTGCGAAGCTCCTCGATGCGCAACGATGCTATCGGTTTAAGCCACCACAAGAAGCGGCCCCAACCAGTAAAGCAGCTCAGGAGCGGCCTGCGCGCTTGCGCTCGTTTTCCGTCAGGAACCGCTTGCGGATCCGGATGGACTTGGGCGTGATTTCGACCAGCTCGTCGTCCTCGATGAATTCCACTGCGTATTCCAGGGTGGCATCAATCGGAGGCGTGATCTTGATCGCGTCTTCCTTGCCGCTCACACGGAAGTTGGTCAGCTGCTTGGTACGCGTCGCGTTCACGATCAGGTCGTTGTCACGGCTGTGGATGCCCACAATCATGCCTTCGTACACAGGGTCGTTCGCCTTCACGAACATGCGGCCACGGTCGTCCAGCTTGCCCAGGGCGTAGGTGAAGATTTCTCCGTCGTCCATGGAGATCAGCACGCCGTTCTTGCGGCCGCCGATGTCGCCCTTGTGCGGCTCGTAGCTGTCGAAGATGTTGCTGATCAGGCCCGAGCCGCGCGTCAGGTTCAGGAATTCGTTGGTGAAGCCGATCAGGCCCCGTGCGGGAATGCGGTACTCCAGGCGCACACGGCCACGGCCGTCCGGCTCCATGTTCACCAGCTCGCCCTTGCGCTCGCCCAGGGCTTGCATGACGCCGCCTTGGTGGCCTTCTTCGATGTCGACCGTCACCAGTTCGATAGGCTCGTGCTTTTCGCCATTCACATTCTTGAACACGACGCGGGGCTTGGACACAGCCAGCTCATAGCCTTCACGGCGCATGTTTTCCAGCAAGATGGTCAGGTGCAGTTCGCCGCGACCCATGACTTCGAAGATACCTTCTTCGTCGGTCTCGGACACGCGCAGGGCCACGTTGTGCTGCAGTTCCTTTTGCAGGCGGTCCCAGATCTGGCGGCTGGTCACGAACTTGCCTTCACGGCCAGCCAGTGGCGAGGTGTTCACGCAGAAGTTCATGGTCAGCGTGGGCTCGTCCACCTTCAGCATGGGCAGCGGCGAAGGGTTGGCGGGATCGGTCACGGTCACGCCGATGCCGATGTCTTCGATGCCGTTGATCAGCACGATGTCGCCAGGGCCGGCCAGGGGCGTCTGCATGCGGTCCAGACCCTGGAAGGTCAGCACCTGATTCACGCGGCCCTTGATGCTCTTGCCATCGGGGCCTTCCATCACCAGCACGTCTTGGCCGGGCTTGATGGTGCCTTGGCTGATGCGGCCCACACCGATGCGACCGACGAAGGTGGAGAAGTCCAGCGCCGAGATTTGCAGTTGCAGCGGAGCGGCTGGGTCACCCGTGTTCGGAGGAACGTGGCTGAGGATGGTGTCAAACAGGGCCGACATGTCGGGCCCCCACTGCTCGCCCGGCGCGCCTTCTTCGAGCGAAGACCAGCCGTTGATGCCCGAGGCGTACACCACGGGGAAGTCGAGTTGTTCGTCGGTAGCACCCAGCTTGTCGAACAGGTCGAAGGCTGCGTTCACAACCTTGTCGGGGTTGGCACCAGGCTTGTCCACTTTGTTCACGACCAGAATCGGGCGCAGGCCCAGGGCCAGGGCCTTCTTGGTCACGAAACGCGTCTGGGGCATGGGGCCTTCTTGCGCGTCGATCAGCAGCACCACGCTGTCGACCATGGACAGCGCGCGCTCCACTTCACCGCCGAAGTCCGCGTGACCAGGGGTATCGACGATGTTGATGTGCGTGCCCTTCCAGCTCACGGCACAGTTCTTGGCCAGAATCGTGATGCCGCGTTCCTTTTCGATCGCGTTGTTGTCCATCACCGTATCAACCACTTTTTCGTGGTCGGCGAAGGTGCCGGACTGGCGCAGCAGCTGGTCGACCATGGTGGTTTTGCCATGGTCAACGTGGGCAATGATGGCGATGTTGCGGATTTGTTTAGTCATAGTTTTTCCAATGTGCCGCTGGCTTGTAGGTGCGGCGTGCCTTCCAAAATTTGTTGAATTTCCAGCGGACTCAGGAGCCTGTCGGGCACCAGCTCCCCGCCAGCGATGTGACCTACCCCCAGCAAGGCCGGAGGGGTGTCGCCAAAAACGGCCACTGCACTTGCATCGGGCCAAGACCCACGGCGACGCACGCCCGACAGGAACCGCGCCGCATTGTCGCTGTCCAGCGTGACACGCACGTGTTGTGCCAGCAACGATTCGGGGGCTTCCAGGCAGGCAAGGCGCTCAGCCTCGGGCATGGCTTCAAGCTGGGCCAGCGTGACGCAGCGCTCCACACCGATACCGCCGGTATCAATGCGACGCAGGAAGGTCAGATGTGCCCCGCAACCCAGCGCAGCCCCAATGTCTTCACCCAAAGTGCGGATGTAGGTGCCCTTGCTGCAGGTCACTATCATTTTAATAGCTACCTGCGCTTCATCTGCTTGCGCCAGGGTCAGTTTTAATGCATGAATGACGACATCACGCGCCTCACGCTCCACCGTGACACCGGCCCGGGCGTATTCATACAGCGCCTTGCCATCCTTCTTGAGCGCGCTGTGCATGGGCGGCACCTGGCGGATGGGGCCGGTGAACTGCTTTTGCACGGCCTCCAGACGCTCAGGGGTCAGCTGTGCGGGGTCCACATCGCAGCGCTGCACCACATCCCCTTCGGCGTCGCCGGTGGTGGTGGTGGTGCCCAGCAAAGCAACGGCCTCGTAGGTCTTGGCGGCATCGAGCTGCAACTGGCTGAATTTGGTAGCTGCGCCGAAACACAGCGGCAACACGCCGGTCGCCAGTGGATCGAGCGTGCCGGTATGGCCCGCCTTTTCGGCGCGCAGCAGCCATTTCGCCTTCTGCAAGGCGTCATTGCTCGAAAGGCCGAGCGGTTTGTCGAGCAGCAACACCCCATGCACAGGGCGCCGCTGCACCCTGGTGCGAGGCGCGTGCATGGACTACTCCTCTTTGGCGCGCGACGAAACAGCCTTGGCAATCAAGGCGTTCATGTCGGCCGCACGCTCGGAAGTGCGGTCAAACACAAAGTGCAGCGTGGGCACCGTATGGATGTGCAGGCGCTTGAACAACCCATTGCGCAAGAAACCTGCAGCCTGATTGAGCGCCGCCTGCGTTTCCACAGGGTCACCCGTCAACAGGCTGAAGAACACCTTGGCATGGGCGTAGTCGGGAGTCACCTCCACACCCTGCAGCGTCACCATGCCCACGCGCGGGTCTTTCAACTCGCGCGCGATCAGCTCCGTCAGATCGCGCTGGATCTGATCGGCCACCTTGAAGGCGCGGTTGGGGGTGGAGGACTTCTTTGCAGCCATGTCGTCGTACCGTTGCTTTACAGCGTCCGGGCGATTTCCTTGATGTCAAAGAATTCGAGGTGATCGCCTTCCTTGATGTCGTTGTAGTTCTTGAGCTTGATACCGCACTCGAAGCCTTCCTTGACATCCTTGACATCATCCTTGAGGCGCTTGATCGAATCGACTTCGCCAGTGTAGACAACCACGTTGTCGCGCAACAAGCGGAAGCGTGCGTTGCGATGGACCATGCCCGAGGTGATGTACGAACCAGCAATCGTGCCGATCTTGGTGGCCACGAACACCGTGCGAATCTCGGCCGTACCGATGATCTCTTCGCGCTGCTCTGGGGCCAGCATGCCGGACATTGCCACCCGCAACTCGTCCACAGCGTCGTAAATGATGCTGTAGTAGTGCAGATCGACGCCATTGCCCTCGGCCAGCTTGCGCGCACCGGCATCTGCCCGCACGTTGAAGCCGATCACGATGGCCTTGGAGGCGATCGCCAGGTTGATGTCGGACTCGCTGATGGCGCCGACGGCGGCGTACACCAGTTGCACCTTGACCTCGTCGGTCGAGAGCTTGAGCAGCGACTGCGCCAGCGCTTCCTGCGAACCCTGCACGTCGGCCTTGACGATGATGGGCAGCGTCTTCACTTCGCCTGCCGTCATGTCGGCGAACATGTTCTCGAGCTTCGCAGCCTGCTGCTTGGCCAGTTTGGTGTTGCGGAACTTGCCGGCACGGTAGGTAGCGATTTCACGGGCACGGCGTTCGTCCGTGAGCACCATGAATTCGTCGCCTGCCTGGGGCACTTCCGTCAGACCCTGGATTTCCACCGGGATCGACGGGCCTGCCGTCTTGGCAACCTTGCCGTTTTCGTCCAGCATGGCACGCACGCGGCCATAGGTCTGGCCAGCCAGCACGATATCGCCCACCTTGAGGGTACCGGCCTGCACAAGCACAGTTGCCACAGGGCCGCGGCCCTTGTCGAGCTGGGCTTCGATCACGAGGCCCTTGGCCAGCGAATCGACCGGAGCCTTGAGTTCCAGCACTTCGGCCTGCAGCAGCACTTGTTCCAGCAGCGTGTCGATGCCCATGCCGGTCTTGGAAGACACAGGCACAAAAGGCGAATCGCCACCGTATTCTTCCGGCACCACCTGCTCCACGACCAGCTCTTGCTTGACGCGTTCAAAGTTGGCGTCGGGCTTGTCAGCCTTGGTGATGGCCACCACGATAGGAACACCCGCCGCCTTGGCGTGCTTGATGGCTTCCTTCGTCTGGGGCATGACGCCGTCGTCCGCTGCTACGACCAGAATCACGATGTCGGTGGCCTGCGCGCCGCGGGCACGCATGGCCGTGAAGGCCTCGTGACCAGGGGTATCGAGGAACGACACCATGCCGCGTGGCGTTTCCACGTGGTAGGCGCCAATGTGCTGCGTAATGCCACCGGCTTCGCCCGCAGCCACCTTGGCACGGCGGATGTAGTCGAGCAGCGAGGTCTTGCCATGGTCCACGTGGCCCATGACGGTGACCACGGGTGCGCGTGGCAACAGCTCGACATCCTTCTGGCCCGAATCTTCGTCGGTGAAGGCTTCTGGATCGTCCAGCGCCGCCACCACAGCCTTGTGGCCCATTTCTTCCACCATGATCATGGCGGTGTCCTGGTCCAGCGGCTGGTTGATGGTGACCATCTGGCCCATCTTCATCAAGGCCTTGATGACTTCGTTGGCCTTGATCGACATCTTGTGCGCCAGTTCCGCCACCGTGATGGTTTCTGGAACGTGCACTTCGATGATGCGCGCCTCCACCGGAGCAGCCTGCTGGTGGTCGTCGCGATGATCGCGGTTGTCGCCACGGCGGCCACGGGGGCCACCACGCCAGTTGTTGCGCCCGACACCGCCGCTGCTGTCGCCACGGGTCTTGATTTCCTTCTTCTTGGCAGTATCGCCTGCCCAGCTGGAGGACAGCTTGGCCGACTTCACTTCCTTGCCCGCACCCGGTGCACCCGCACCTGCGCCAGCCGTGGCCGGAGCGCCTGCACGCGCCACACCGGTGCCTACAGCAGGCTTGTGCAAGGTACCCTTCTTGGCGTCACCCACCGCAGCGGGCTTGGCCACCGGCTTGGGTTCCTCAGGCTTCTTGGCCACCATGACCGCCTTCTTGGGCGTGGCCATCATGGAGCGGATGGCGGCAGCTTCGGCCTCGGCCTTGCGGCGGCGGGCGTCGAGATCGGCGGCACGCGCTGTTTCCTCGTCGGCGCGCGCCTTGGATTCAGCAGCGGCCTTCTCGCGGGCTTCAGTCTGGGCGGCAGTGCGCGCAGCCGTTTCAGCTGCTTGCTCGCGGGTAGCCTCCTGCTTCACGGCAGAGGCTTGCGCCTTCTTTTCGGCTTCCTGGGCGGCGTAGGCAGCGGCGCGCTCTTCGGCTTCGCGCTCGCGCTTTTCGCGGGCTTCGCGTTCGGCGCGCTTTTCGGCCAGCTCTGTTTCCTGGCGGCGGATCAGCTCAGCCTGGCGGCGGGCCTCCTCCTCGCGGCGAGACAGTTCCAGGTCTTCGCTGGAAACAGCAGCCTCTTCCACGGCGGCAGACGCATGGGACTCCGCAGAGCCCTCGGCGCCTTCGTCGCGCTGAATGAACGTGCGCTTCTTGCGCACTTCCACCTGGATCGTGCGGGCCTTGCCGGTGGCATCGGCCTGCTTGATCTCGCTGGTGGACTTCTTCACCAGCGTGATCTTCTTGCGATCGGCCGAGGCCGTGCCATGGCTGGCCTGCAGGTAAGCAAGCAGCTTTTGCTTGTCCGATTCGGTCAACGCATCGGAAGGGGCAGCCTTGCCCACGCCCGCAGCCTTGAGCTGGTCGAGCAGGGTTTCAGATGATTTTTTGAGTTCGGTTGCAAACTCGGCGACAGTATTACTGGACATATGTGGTTCGTGCCTCCCTGACCTTTACTCTTGCCCCGCGAACCAATGTTCGCGCGCCTTCATGATCAAGGCCTTGGCATCTTCTTCAGACTGTCCGGTCAGGTCGGTCAGTTCATCAATGGCCAGATCGGCCAGGTCGTCACGTGTGTGCACACCGCCTTCGGCCAATTTTGCAATCAGCTCCGGGGTGAGGCCTTCGAGGTCGCGCAGGTCCTGGGAGACCTCTTCCACGCTTTCCTCACGGGCGATTTCCATCGTGAGCAGCGCGTCCTTGGCTCGGGCGCGCAACTCGTTGACAGTGTCTTCGTCGAAGCTTTCGATCTCCAGCATTTCCTGCAGCGGCACATAGGCCACTTCTTCGAGGCTGTTGAAGCCTTCGGAGATCAGGATGTCGGCGATTTCCTCGTCCACATCGAGTTTTTCCATGAACAGCTTGCGGGCCGTGTCGGTCTCGTTGGCCTGCTTCTGCGCGCTTTCAGCGGCGTCCATGATATTGATCTTCCAGCCGGTCAGGTCGGAAGCGAGGCGAACGTTCTGGCCGCCGCGGCCGATGGCGATGGCGAGGTTCTCCTCATCCACCACCACGTCCATGGCGTGCTTTTCTTCATCCACCACGATGGAGGACACGTTGGCCGGAGCCAGTGCACCAATCACGAACTGGGCGGGGTCTTCGGACCACAGCACGATGTCCACGCGCTCGCCGGCGAGCTCGTTGGTCACCGCATTCACACGGGTGCCGCGCACGCCGACGCAGGTGCCAATGGGGTCCACGCGCTTGTCGTGAGAGAGCACGGCGATCTTGGCGCGCGAGCCGGAGTCGCGGGCGCAGGACTTGATCTCCAGCAGGCCTTGCTCAATCTCGGGCACTTCCTGGCGGAAGAGCTCGATCATGAACTCGGGGGCCGAGCGCGACAGGATGATGGGCGCGCCGCGCAGCGTCAGGTCCACCTCCATGATCATGGCGCGCACACGGTCGCCACTGCGCAGGTTTTCCTTGGGGATCATCTCGCCACGGCGCAGGCGGCCTTCCACGCGGCCGGACTCGACAATGATGTCGCCCTTGTCCATGCGCTTGACGGTGCCGGTGAAGATGCGTTCGCCGCGCGACATGAAGTCGTTGAGCAGCATCTCGCGCTCGGCGTCGCGGATCTTCTGCAGGATGACCTGCTTGGCGGCCATGGCGCCGATGCGGCCGATGGGTACCGACTCGACACCTTCTTCGATGTACTCACCGACTTCGATGTCTGCAATGCGATCCTTCGCATCCATCAGCAGTTCTTCGGCTTCAGGATTTTGCAGGCCCGCATCATCGGGCACGACCAGCCAGCGGCGGAAAGTCTCATAGTTGCCACTGTCGCGATCCACGGACACGCGAATGTCCACCTCGCCCTGGTACAGCTTCTTGGTAGCCTGGGCCAGGGCCGACTCCACGGCGCCCAAGACCACATCACGCTCCACGTTCTTCTCGCGCGAAATGGCCTCAACCAACATCAACAATTCGCGATTCATGCGACGACTCTCCTGTTTCAATCACCCGAAGGCAGGGGCTGCACGCAGCAACCCTCCGCCCCAATTCATTCAGCGACTCAGGCGGGTGCTGACCCGGCCTTGCCTCCACGCCCCTTGAAATCCACGATGGGCGCCAGGCGCACATCCCGAACCTCATCCAAGGTAAAGCCCAGCGCCTGCAAAGGGGCGGGCACGCGTTTCTTGCTGACTCTTTGACCTGGCTTGACCGGCGGCTCGTCACTCCAGACGATCTGCCAACCTCCAGCCTCGGCCCGCTCCAGCGTGCCGCGAAATTTCTTGCGGGTGGCATTCACCTGCCCTGCAGCTGCTGCCACACCAATGGGCGCCCTCAGGGTGACGTCGATGATCGAGCCCTCAAAACGCACGAAGTCCTGTTCGTGGCGCAAAGGACGGTCGATGCCGGGAGACGAGACTTCGAGGCGCTTGTATTCGGCACCGTCCACCTCCAGCGCAAACTGCAGCTGGCGCGTGACCTTCTCGCAGTCTTCCACCGTGACAAACTGGTCCAGCACGGGTGTCGGCGCATCGGCGGCCGGCTGAACCCAGGGCAAATCGATGGTGATGCGCAGCAGGCCGCCGGCAGAGCGCTCGATCTCCACCAGGTCATATCCCAGGCCCGTCACAATTTGTTCAACGACTTGCTGCAATGCCACGTGTTCAGTTCAATCCCGGAAAAAACAACACAACTTGCGCAAACCGGGATCAGGCACGTTGCCCACCCATCGGCACACTGCACGTGCACCCATTTTTTTGCGCAAATCCAAAACAAAAAACCCGATAACCCCCGGAGACCCTCTCCGACAGCTTCGAGCTCCAAAAGCGTTCGACCAAAAAAAACGGGCGGTTGGTACCCGCCCGTTTGGTCGTGAGAGTCGTATTGTAGCGTGCAAAGTGTTGATTTGCAAAGGCACGCACAGGGAAAACTGTTGTCAACGTGCCCATGCCTGTGTTCATGCGGCCCGCCGGGCGGTGCCGTGCCAAAACGGCACCCAGCGCTTATCCAATCGGCGCGAGCAGCTATGACAGTGATAGCGGCGCCAGCAGCTCGGCCAGATCGCTCTCGGTGAACAGCGGCTCCGTGCGCGCTGCGGCGCCGCCGTACAGACTGCCGGCCAGCTGCGCCTTCTTGTCCTGCAGCGCCAGGATGCGCTCTTCGATGGTGCCCTGCGCCACCAGTTTGATCACCCACACGCTCTGCGTCTGGCCGATGCGGTGGGCGCGGTCTGTGGCCTGGGCTTCGGCCGCGGGGTTCCACCAGGGGTCGAAGTGGATCACGGTGTCGGCCTGCGGCAGGTTCAGCCCCACCCCACCAGCTTTCAGGCTGATGAGAAACAGCGGCACCTGCCCGCTGGCGAACTGATCGATGACCGCGTCGCGCTTCTGGCTTTGCCCGGTGAGCTTGACCCAGGGCAGGCCGCGCTTTTTCAGCTCGGCCTCGATCAGCGTGAGCATGCTGGTGAACTGCGAGAACAGCAGCACCCGCCGCCCCTCGGCCAGCATCTCGGGCAGCATCCCCATCAGCTGCTCCAGCTTGGCCGATGCGCTGACCGCCCGGGCGGCCTCGAGCGGCAGCAGCTGCGGGTGGCAGCACACCTGGCGCAGCTTGAGCAACGCATCCAGCACGGTGATCTGCGACTTGGCCAGCCCCTTGGTGTGCAGGGCCTCGCGCACGGTCTTTTCCATGCCCAGGCGGATGGTCTCGTACAGGTCGGCCTGCGCGCCGGCCAGCTCCACGGGCATCACGGTCTCGACCTTGGGCGGCAGCTCGCCGGCCACCAGCGCCTTGGTCCGCCGCAGCATGAACGGGGTGATGCGCGCGCGCAACTGCGCCATGCGTGCGCCGTCGCCCTGCTTTTCGATCGGTGTGCGAAACACCTGCTTGAAGCGCTGCTGGCTGCCCAGAAACCCCGGCATCAGGAAGTGGAACAGGCTCCATATCTCGCCCAGGTGGTTTTCCATGGGCGTGCCCGACAGGCAAAGGCGGTGGCGCGCACGAAGCTCGCCCACCACCTGCGCCGCCTGGGTGCTGGCGTTCTTGATGTTCTGTGCCTCGTCCAGCACCACCAGGTGCCACGGCTGCGCCAGCCACCGGTCGCGGTCGCGCTGCAGCAGCGAATACGGGGCGATCACGAGGTCGTGCTCGGCCACCGCGTCGGCCACCGCATGGCGGCCCGCGCCATGCAGCACCAGGCAGCGCAGGCCGGGGCAAAAGCGCGCGGCCTCGCGCTGCCAGTTGCCCATCAGGCTCACGGGCGCAATGACGAGCGCGGGGTCGGTCAGGCGCCCGGCGTCTTTTTCGACCTGGATGTGGGCCAGGGTCTGCAGCGTCTTGCCCAGGCCCATGTCGTCGGCCAGCACCCCGGCCAGGCCGTGGGCACGTAAGAACTGCAGCCAGTTCAGGCCCTGCTGCTGGTACGGCCGCAGGGTGGCGCGCACGCCTGCGGGCAGCGGCACCGCGGGCAAGGCGGTGGCGCCCTGCAGCTGGGCTACCACCGCGCGCAGCGCATGGGCGCCCTGCCACTGCCCCCCCTGACCCAGCGCGGCGCTGGTGCGCAGGGCGTCCAGGCGCGACAGCTTCAGGCTGTCGGCAGTGAAGTCGTGCACCCGGTCGCCCACCAGATCCAGCAGCGCGGCCATCCAGGGGCGCAGGGTGTCGGTGGGCAGGCGCACGAACCCCGGGCCCTGCAGCGATGGCAGGTAGACGTACGGCGGCAGCTGCGGCAGGCCGGTGGCGGCATCCAGCGGCTGGTCGGCCGCGGCGGCGATCAGGTCGGGCAGCCAGGGCAGGATGTTGTGGCGCACGCCGCCCACCTCCATGCCCAGCGACAGCGCAAACCAGGGGGAGGTGGCCTCGTCGCCCTCGCCCTCGCCTACGCCCTCCGGCTGCAGCGCCACGGCCAGCGTGTCGGCATGGGTGATCCAGCCGTCCAGCGCCGCATCCACCGTGACGGCAAAGCCCGCATCACGCAGCACCGCAAAGCCGTTGTCGGCCCAGTGCATCCAGGCGGTTTGCGGCTGCTCGCCGGGAATGCCGAACAGGCCGTCGTCGGTGCCCAGCAGGCCCAGATGGAGCAGGCGTTCGATGGCCGACAGCTCGGCCTGTGCATCGCGCTGCAGCAGCACCTGGACGCCGTCGGCCCCCGGGACCATCACGGCCAGGTCCTGCCCCGCCCACCAGCCCCTGTGGCCCTGGTAGTCAAACTGCAATTGCGCGGTGATGAGGCCCAGGCCGGGCACGCCTTCGCCCCGCACCGGTGCCAGGTGCAGGCGCGCCACGGGTTTCACACCCTGCACCCGCGTCAGCGGACCGAGCACGGGCGGCAGCGGCAATATGCCGCCCAGGCGGCTGGCGACTTCGCCATGGTGCTTTTGCAGTGCGGCGGCGTCGAGTGCGGGCGCCTTGAGCAGCATGGCCACCTGCGCCGGGCTCAGGCCCGCAGCATGTACCGGGCCGCAGACACCCTGGGCTGCGTCCAGATACAGCGGGGGGTGGTTGTCGCACAGCGTGGCGGTATGGCCGGGCAGAGCGGCCTGCAACCCCCAGACGCTCTCGCCCCCCTGGGCAGGCACGGACTCCTTCCAGCCCCACTCGATGGGCAGCGGATCGCCCAAGCGCAAGGGGGAACCCACGGTCGATCCGCCCGCATCCGCAAACAGGCGACCCGTAGCGGCCGCCTGCTCCAGCGCCAGCAATCCCACCGCGCCCTCCAAAACCCCGATGGGCGCAACGCTGTAGGCCGAGTAGTAGCCCACGCTGCGTGGCATAGCGCGCAGCAGCTGCAGCACCTGGCGGTCGGCATCGCTCGCGCGGTCGTACACCGCCTGGCCCGGCCCGGGCTGCGTGCGTATGGGCTGGGGCTTGGCCCAACCTCCGGTGACCTTGGGGTAAGACACCACGGCCTCCAACTGCATCTGCGGAACCGTGGTGCGCGACCGCCCCACGGTGGAAACAAGGTAGAGATAGCACTCGGGCCGCTCTGGCCGCATGCCCGGAGCAGGCAGGCTGGCGGTACCGGTGGCACGGTCCCAGTCCTGCAGCCAGTGCATCAGCCGGGCCTCGGCCTCGGCGCGTGCCAAGGCTTCCTTGCGCTCACGCATCGCCTTGAGCGCGTCCACCGCCCGCGCAGACAGCGCAGACGGCGCGCCGTACGCGGGGTTGCACTGTGCGGCCTCCAGCATCAGCGCGATGGCGTGTTTGCAGTCTCCACCCACGGGGCAACTGCAGTCACCCGACCATTGCTGGATCTGTCCGTTGGGCGCCAACACAAGCGCTACCGACACCGCATACGGCTCGGGCAGGCTGCCCTGCACATCGCCCTCCACCTTCCAGCTGCCCTCCGCTTTCGGAGTGATCTCCAGACGGACCACGAGTCCCTGGCGGTGCAGGTCCATGCCTCGCGACCAGGCCCCCTTCTCGCACTGGGCCTGCAGCGAATTGGTTGGGAACCAGGGAGAGCGGGGTGTAGACACTGAAAATTTAAGAAAAAATGCTCCTGGCGCTTTACCAAAAAGCGTCAGATGCTATCAAAATAGGAGTTATTCAGGCCACAGGCCCGCTGCGCAGTGGCTACGGGCAGGCGCGCCTATACGCCACGCGCAGCGCGCACGCGCTCGAAGACTTCTTGCGCCTCACCGCCCGCACCGCCCGCCTGGGGCGACGCCGCCTGCAGGCTGGCCAGCAGCCGCCCCAGCACCGGCGCCTGCGGCAGCAGCGGCCCGAGGAACAGCGCCCGCTCGCCGTCGGCGATCAGCAGCGTGGGGAAGGTTTCCACATCCAGGTCCCCGGCGATCTCCGCGTCGTCCTCGATGTCCACCCATTCGAAGCGCACGTCCGGGTGCGCACGGGCCAGTTCGTCGAACAGGGGGCGGTACACGCCGCAGGTGCCGCACCAGGCAGCGCACAGGCACACGGCCCACCAGCCGCGCGGGGTGGCGGCGGCCGGGCTCTGCGGTGTGGGTTCTGGCAACGAGGCCGGGCTTTGCATCGACGGGGGCTCCTCAGGGGGTGGGCGGCGCGGCGGGCGCTGCCGGCAGTCCCTGCCACCGCACCACCGCGCCGCTACATGCCGCGCCGTTCGCGGGCGCGATAAACCTCGATGGTACCCACACCGGGCGCCCGGTTGCCCCAGCTGTTGCGCACAAACGTTGTCACCGCCGCCACATCCTCGTCGCCCAGCGTTTGCTGAAACGGCGGCATGCCGTGCGGGCGCGGGTTGCCGGCCGTGGCGGGCAGGTAGCCGCCCTGCAGCACCACCCGCACCACGTTGGTCGGGTCGGCCAGCAGCACGGCGCGGTTGCCCGCCAGTGGCGGGAAG
>NZ_LMJH01000001.1:1821122-1827173 GCF_001428965.1 Acidovorax sp. Root275
TGCTGCTCGTACACCTTGCCACCCCGTGCCATGGCGGCGGCGGGTGGCGCGGTGTAGGGCGCCGGGGTGGCGCGGGCGGCCTGCTGCGGCAGCGCCTGCAGGTACACGGCCATGGCGCGTGCATCGGCATCGGTCAGGTACTGCGTGCTGCGGAACACCACCTCGGCCATGGGGCCCAGCACCGACCCGTGCGGGGCCACACCGGTTTTCAGCAAGGCCACCACGTCGTCGGTGGCCCATTCCTTCACGCCCGCCTCGGCCGCCGCGTTGAGCGCGGGGGCATACCAGTTCTGCACCGGGATCAGCCCGCCGTTGAAGGCCTTGGCGTCGGCCGTGGCGCCCAGCGCGTTGCGCGGCGTGTGGCAGGCCGTGCAGTGGCCCAGGCCGTTGACCAGGTAGGCGCCGCGGTCGTACTCGGCCGTCTTCGTGGG
Source organism: Acidovorax sp. Root275 (assembly GCF_001428965.1). Lineage (NCBI taxonomy): Bacteria > Pseudomonadati > Pseudomonadota > Betaproteobacteria > Burkholderiales > Comamonadaceae > Acidovorax > Acidovorax sp. Root275. The sequence goes on from NZ_LMJH01000001.1 coordinate 1,821,554, forward strand.
TGCGGCGTCGGCAGCGGTGCTGGCGGCGCCCGGGGCAAAGAACAGCGCACGCCACACCCCCAGCGCCGCCTGCGTGCTGTACGGAAAGCGCAGCGCGTGTGCGCGGTTCGGCTCGCTGGCGGGGGGCACGCTGCGCAGGTACGCAAAGATGGCGTCCGAATCCGCGCGCGTCACCTGGGTGTAGTTGGGGTACGGGAAGGCCGGGTACAGCAGCCGCCCGTCCTTGCTGCGGCCATGGTGCATGGCGCGCCAGAACTCGGCCGACGTCCAGCTGCCGATGCCCTGCGCCGGGTCGGGCGTGAGGTTGGAGCTGTGCACCACGCCAAACGGCGTCTCGATGCCGCGCCCGCCCGCAAACGGCGCCCCGCCCTGCGTGGTGTGGCAGGCCATGCAGTTGCCGACGCGCGCCAGGTATTCGCCGCGCGCCACCAGCGCGGGCGTGCTTTGCAGCGTCTCGGCCGCGGGCAGCGGCTCTTCGCCGCGCAGGTTCAGGGTGACCAGCGCGGCGGCCACGATACCCAAAGCCGCCAGGGTGGAAGACAGGGACCAGAGGATGCGTTTCATGGGTGCATCCTTCTCAACGTGCTGCAGCTGCAGCGGCCACGGGCACCTCGGCCACGCCGCCGCAGCGGGCGGGCATGGCGGCCGGCAGGGTGCGCGCGGGCTTGCCGCCCCCGGCCACCGGCTGGGCCGCCAGCCAGGCCGACACGGCGCTCACATCGTCGGGCGTGAGCTGGCGGGCGATGTCGGCCATGCAGTCGGGCGCATGGGCGCGGCGCTGGCCGGTCTTCCAGGCGCCCAGCTGGCTGTTGAGGTAGTCGCGCGGCAGGCCCAGCAGGCCCGGGATGGACGGCGCCACGCCCGTCATGGCGCTGCCGTGGCACGACACGCAGGCAGGGATGCGGCGCGCAGCGTCGCCCTGGTGCACCAGCCTGCGCCCCTGCTCCAGCGCGGCGGCAGGCGCCTGGGGAGCGGGCGGCGGCGGGTACGGCACATCCTGCGCGGCAAAGTGCTCGGCCATTTCACGCAGGTAGTCGTCCGTCAGGTGCTCGATGAGGTAGGTCATCTGCGGGTAGCTGCGCCGCCCGTCGCGAAAGTTGAGCAACTGGTTGGCCAGGTAGCCCGCCGGCTTGCCCGCGATGCGCGGAAAGTAGCCGTCGGGCGTGGCGCGGCCTTCCTTGCCGTGGCAGGCCGTGCAGGCCAACACGCGCGAGGACATCGACGACGCGGACACCGTGGCGGACGGGGCCGCCGCAGCCGTCGCAGGAGTGGACACGGGCTGGGCCCAGGCGCCAGCGCTCCACGCCAGCGCCATTGCGGCAGTGGCGCTGGCCAGGCGGGAAACAGGGCGCAGCAGGCTGCGCGGGCAATCGATCATGGGGTTTTGTCAGTCGGGAAACGGCCGGCCCGCACACATCGCGACGGGCACCAGCACACGCCCCCACTCTACGCCCCGCCCCAAAAACAGTACAGATTCAGTTTCCAGTTAAAAATACAGATCAGTTTGCCCTGGATCAACCCCAGCCTCTCATGAAACGCTACGAACGCCACGCCGACGCCATCGCCCAACTCATCCACAGCGGCGCCCTGCGCCCGGGCGACCGCGTGCCGTCCGTGCGCGAGGCCAGCCGCACGCGCGGCATCAGCCCGTCCACCGTGTTCGAGGCGTATTACCTGCTGGAGGCCCAGGGCCTCATCCACGCCCGGCCGCGTTCGGGCTACTACGTCAGCGCCCGGCTGCCCGCCACCGGGTCGCGCCCCGCCGAGCCTCTGCCCTCGCAGCCCGCGCACACCTCCACCGGCGTGGCCATCAGTGACCTGGTGTTCGAAGTGCTGGGCCTGGCGCGCGACCGCGACCTGGTGCCGCTGGGCTCGGCGTTTCCGGGGCTGGAGCTGTTTCCGCTGGATAGGCTGGCGCGCTGCCTGGCCAGCGGCATGCGCAAGCTCGACCCCTGGAACATCGTGCAAAGCCTGCCGCCCGGCGACGAACGCCTGCGCCAGCAGATCGCGCTGCGCTACGGCCTGCACGGCAGCGCGGTGGATGTGGAAGAGATCATCATCACCAACGGCGCGATGGAGGCCCTGAACCTCTGCCTGGAGGCCGTCACCCAGCCGGGCGACATCGTGGTGGTCGAATCGCCCACCTTCTATGCCGCCTTGCAGGCGCTGGAGCGGCTGAACCTGCAGGCACTGGAAATTGCCACCCACCCGCGCGACGGCATCGACCTGGCCGCACTGGCCGAGGCGCTGGAGCGCCAGCCAGCGCACCAGCGGGTCAAGGCTTGCTGGCTCATGCCCAGCTTTCAGAACCCCCTGGGCAGCCTGATGCCCGAAGCCAAGAAACGCGAGCTGGTCGCCCTGCTGGCCCGCCACCAGGTGCCGCTGATCGAAGACGACGTGTACGGCGAGCTGCACTTCGCCCCGCACCGCCCGCCCCCGGCCAAGGCGTTCGATACCCAAGGCCTGGTGATGCACTGCAGCTCGTTCAGCAAGAGCCTGGCGCCCGGCTACCGCGTGGGCTGGGTGGCGGCGGGCCGGTTTGCCACGGCGGTGCAGCGCTTGAAGCTCATGACCACCCTGTCGGCCGCCACGCCGTCGCAGCAGGCGCTGTCCGAATACCTGGCCCAGGGCGGCTACGACCGGCACCTGCGCCAGCTGCGCCGCAGCCTGGCGCAGCAGCAGGCCATCGCGCTGGCCGCAGTGGCCCGGCACTTCCCACCGGGCACGCGGGTGTCGCAGCCCGAGGGCGGGTACTTTTTGTGGGTGGAGCTACCGCCGCAGGTCGACGCCCTGCAACTGCACCGCCAGGCACTGCAGCGCGGCATCAGCCTGGCGCCGGGGCAGATATTTTCGGCAGACCGGCGCTTTGCCCACTGCGTGCGTATCAACTACGGGCACCCGGCGCAAGAGCAGTTTGAAGCAGCCTTGGCCACCGTCGGCAGGCTGGCTACGGCCTTGGCGGTCGACGACTCAGCCGGAAAGCAAAAACAAGCTTCAAAACAGATGGAGCCCTGAGAGCACCTTGGTGGTGTGCGGCAGAAAGAAAAACACAAAGAAGGCCTCCTTCATGTGCACTCTTCTGCACTCTTTTTTGATAGCTACCAGCGCTTGATAGATAAGCGCTGGCAGCCTGTATCGATCATTTTTTGTGCCGCGCTTTGCATGCGTGGGCTCAGAAACGCTCCCATTCGTCGTCATCGCCTCCTGCCAATGCCGGTGCCGGGCTGTGCGCCCCGGGCTTGCCGTCGGCAGGGGCGGCACCTGCCTTCGGCGTGGGCAGTTTTGTCTGGGGTTTGACCGCCGTCTTGGGGCCGCGGAAGCTGCTGCCACCGGCCTTGGACGGTGTGGCGCGATGGGCGGCCATCCCCGGTGCAGGCATGGAGGCCCGGGCTGCAGGTGCAAGGGAAATGCCGGTGCTTGTATTGGCGTTGGCGTTGGCGTTGGCGTCCAGCTTGAACACAGCCACGGCCCCCACCAGCGCCTGGGCCTGCTGGCTCAGGCTGCTGGCGGCAGCGGCCATTTCCTCCACCAGCGCGGCGTTCTGCTGCGTGACCTGGTCCATCTGCGTCACGGCCTCGCCCACCTGCGACACACCCGTGCTCTGCTCGCTGCTGGCCGCACTGATCTCACCCATGATGTCCGTCACGCGGCGGATGGAGGACACCACCTCGGTCATCGTCACACCCGCCTTGTCCACCAGCGCCGAGCCCTGCTCCACGCGCTCGACGCTGGCGGTGATCAGGGCCTTGATCTCTTTGGCGGCCTCGGCACTGCGCCCTGCCAGGCTGCGCACTTCTCCGGCCACCACGGCGAAGCCCCGGCCTTGCTCGCCCGCACGGGCCGCTTCCACGGCCGCATTCAGCGCAAGGATGTTGGTCTGGAAGGCGATGCCGTCGATGACGCTGATGATGTCGGCGATCTTCTTGCTGCTGTCGTTGATGCCTTTCATGGTCTCGACCACCTCGGACACCACATCGCCGCCCTGCCCGGCCACGGTCGATGCGCTCATCGCCAGCTGGTTGGCCTGGCGCGCGTTGTCGGCGTTCTGCTTGACGGTGGAGCTCAGTTCTTCCATCGATGCCGCCGTCTCCTGCAGCGCGCTGGCCTGCTGTTCGGTGCGGATGGACAGGTCGTTGTTGCCCGAGGCGATCTCGGCGCTGGCCGATGCGACACCCTGCGCATTGCCACGCACGCCCGACACCACATTCGCGAGGTTGTCGCGCATGGCCGTCAGGCCACCGAGCAGCTGGGCGATCTCGTCCTTGCCCTGCGCCTTGATCGGCACCGTGAGGTCGCCCTGCGCCACCGAATCGGTGATCTGCACCGCGTTGCCCAGCGCACGCGAGATCTGCCGGATCATGGCGCCGCCCATCAACACCGCCAGCAGGATGCCCAGCACCACCGCCGTGAGCACCATGGCGCGGATCGTCTGAAAGCTCGTCTCGGCGCGGTCGTACTCGGCCTTGGCGCGGTCAAGCTGCACCTGCATGAGCTGGCTCAGCACATCCTGCAGCGGATCGATGGCGGGGTACATCTCCTTGGCCGCAAAGGCGGTGAGCGCGGCCACATCGCCCGATCGCAAATGGCCGGTGAGCGCATCGGCCGCCCCGTCGGCCTTGACCTGCAGGGGCTTGAAGCGCTCGACCAGCTGGGTTTCCTCCGGCACGAGGTGTGTGGCCAGGTAGGCTTTCCAGTTCGATTCGATGGCCTTGCGTGCGTCGGCCACCGACTGCAGCCCTTGCACTGAAGTCATGGCGCCGTCACGTACCTTGTGCGCGGCATCGACCACATTGACGGCATACATGTCTGCCACCACCTTGATCTGCTTGAGGGGCACGACGCGATCGTCGTACACCGACTTGAGCCCCGTATTCGACTGCCCCATGCCGAACAACCCCGCCACGCCGACCAGCAACACCAGCAGGCACAAGGCTGCGAGCAGACCGGCAAGGCGCGTGGATATCTTGAACTGGTTCATGGCAACGCTCCTGAAGTGGGGACATGGAAGAAACTGCAACTCCACCACGCGCCAGGGCGCCATCGGTCTGCAGGCCGGCGGCAGAGGGCTGGGTTGTGGTGGTGCAAGCGGGCGGGAAGCGACACGCAGGATGTGCGCCAGGCAGGTGACCGGCAACCCTGGTCCCAAGGGCCGACAGCCCATGCACCAGCAAAGTCAAAGCCGTGAACCATGAAAGAACTCCCGGCAAAAGACCAACGCATCCAAGACAAACCCGCAGCCGCACAAGAGCGGAAGGCCTGTGCGTTCAGCATAGCGCTTTCCGTTACGTTTGCGAACATTTGTCCCAAGAAAAACGACGCCCCCCGGCAGCGGCGATACGCGGGCCGTGGCAAACGGAATGGCGCCAGAAAGCACAAGGCGCGCTGCAGGGCAGAAACCTGCAGTGCGCCCAGAACGCTCCTTTTTTGATAGCTATTAGCGCTTGATAGACAAGCGCCAGGGGCTGTTTTTAATCACACCCCATGGGCTCGGGCAGTGGCCACCGCTCAGAAGCTCTCCCAGTCGTCGTCGTTGCCTCCCTTGGCTGCTGCGGGCGCTGGCGCGCTGGCAGCCGGGGCCTTGGTACTGGTTGCGGGGGCGGCTGCGCTGGTCTTGGGGGCC
>NZ_LMJH01000002.1:0-1159 GCF_001428965.1 Acidovorax sp. Root275
CACGTCAACGTGGGCACGATCGGCCACGTGGACCATGGCAAGACGACGCTGACGGCAGCGATTGCTACCGTGCTGTCCTCCAAGTTCGGCGGCGAAGCCAAGGCATACGACCAGATCGATGCAGCGCCCGAAGAAAAGGCCCGCGGTATCACGATCAACACCGCCCACGTGGAATACGAAACGGCCAACCGCCACTACGCCCACGTGGACTGCCCAGGCCACGCCGACTATGTGAAGAACATGATCACCGGCGCTGCCCAGATGGACGGCGCCATTCTGGTGTGCTCGGCCGCTGACGGCCCCATGCCCCAGACCCGTGAGCACATCCTGCTGGCCCGCCAGGTGGGCGTGCCTTACATCATCGTGTTCCTGAACAAGTGCGACATGGTGGACGACGAAGAACTGCTGGAACTCGTCGAAATGGAAGTGCGCGAGCTCCTCGACAAGTACAACTTCCCTGGCGACGACACCCCGATCATTCGCGGTTCTGCCAAGCTCGCCCTGGAAGGCGACAAGGGTCCTCTGGGTGAAGAAGCCATCATGAAGCTGGCCGAAGCCCTGGACACCTACATCCCCACGCCAGAGCGCGCTGTGGACGGCGCCTTCCTGATGCCTGTGGAAGACGTGTTCTCGATCTCCGGTCGCGGCACCGTGGTGACCGGCCGTATCGAACGCGGTATTGTCAAGGTCGGCGAAGAAATCGAAATCGTCGGTATCAAGGACACCGTCAAGACCACCTGCACCGGCGTGGAAATGTTCCGCAAGCTGCTGGACCAAGGCCAAGCGGGCGACAACGTTGGCCTGCTGCTGCGCGGCACCAAGCGCGAAGACGTGGAACGCGGCCAAGTGCTGTGCAAGCCCGGCTCGATCAAGCCCCACACCCACTTCACCGCTGAGGTGTACGTTCTGAGCAAGGACGAAGGCGGCCGTCACACGCCTTTCTTCAACAACTACCGTCCTCAGTTCTACTTCCGCACGACCGACGTCACTGGTGCCATCGAGCTGCCAGCCGACAAGGAAATGGTCATGCCTGGTGACAACGTGTCGATCACTGTGAAGCTGATCAACCCCATCGCCATGGAAGAAGGCCTGCGCTTCGCTATCCGCGAAGGTGGCCGTACCGTGGGCGCTGGCGTCGTGGCCAAGATCCTCGCGTAAT
>NZ_LMJH01000003.1:0-2292 GCF_001428965.1 Acidovorax sp. Root275
GGCCCCCAAGACCAGCGCAGCCGCCCCCGCAACCAGTACCAAGGCCCCGGCTGCCAGCGCGCCCGCGCCCGCAGCAGCCAAGGGAGGTAACGACGACGACTGGGAGAGCTTCTGAGCTGGGAGAGCTTCTGAGCGGGGCACACTGCCCGAGCCCATGGGGTGTGATTAAAAAAAGCCCCTGGCGATTGTCTATCAAGCGCTAATAGCTATCAAAAACAAAGCACGCTGCGGATTTTCCTCAGCGTGCTTTTTGTTGGTTTGGGTGGGGCTTGCGACCGCGCCCCGTCCAAGGCGCTTACCGATGGGGGTCTGGATACACCAGGTGCAAGCCCGGAATCCTGGGGCGTTGAAAGGGCTGCCAATCCACGTCAGGGCCGTGCGGTTGCCCCAGGCGGTCGGCCACGGCCCACCAGGCGCTGGGGTTCAGGCCAATGCCAAAGTGGCTGGCCACCACTTCGATGTTTTCGGTGTGCGGGTTGTGCGCCGCCGGCGCCTGGATGCTGCCGCGCCAGGCCACCACGCCATCGCTGCGCGAGTAGATGCTGGTGGTGGGCACCGGGGGCGCCTCGGGCAGGTTGTAGTTTTCAGTCTCGCGCTCGATGCTGCGGCCACTGGCGAGCTGGTAGATGCGCCACGCGTTGGTGGAGGTGTGGTGCCCCGCAAACGGCGTGCCCAGCGTGATCACGCAGCGCACCCGATCGGGCATTTCCTTGGCCAGTTCGCGCGCATAGACGCCGCCCAGGCTCCAGCCCACCAGGCTCACCTTGCCGCCGCTCGTGTCATACGCCTCCTGCAGCTGGCGCTTGGCGTTTTCCAGCACTCCATCCTTGGGGCCGAGGTTCAGGCCCTGGCCCCAGCCCAGGGTGTCGTAGTTGCGCGACTCCAGGTAGCGGCGCAGCGGAACGGTGGTGGCATCCCCTGCCGTGAGGCCCGGAAACACGATCACCGTGTGGCCGTCGCCGCGTGGGGCGCGCTGCAGCACAGGCCAGGCGGGCAACACCGCGCCAAACTCCCACGGGGCCCGCAGCTCGAGTGCCAGCAGCGGCAGGCCGGGAGCCGGGATGTGGTTGGGGTCGGTTTCTTTGTTGCTGAAAAAGGGCATCGGGTCGTCAATCAAAAGCAAAGGCGCGCACGGGCGGTGGGGCCGCCATGGAAGGTAGCATTTTTTTGGCTGTGCATTGGGGGGTGGACTGGAGCTAGCTCTCCAATCCCAAGGTTGGGGGGCTGGGCTCTGGCGGGGTTGGTGTCGCCAACTTGACAGCTGCGTGTGCAGTGGCTGGCCCGCAAATGCCTGGGCGAGAGCATGCCGGTCTTGACGAAGATCAAGACGCAGCCCTGCTGCGGCGAAATAGGTCTGGTGACAAAGGCCCCCCACGGATAAGGTGTCGGCAGCCAGAGAAAACATCCATTCAGAGGAGAAGCAGGATGAACCAGCTGAGGATTTCAACCCGACTTGCCGTAGCGTTTGCCGTCATGGTGCTTTTGCTCATCGCGCTGGGTGCGGTCAGCCTGATCCGGTCTGCGAACCAGCGCACGGAGCTCAAGGACGTCATTGACGTGCGCATCCCGATCACCAGAGCACTGGGAACCCTTACCGACCGGGTGAATGTGCAAGCCATCCAGGTGCGCAATCTGGCGATTTTCACGACCGAGGCGGTGGTCAAATCGTCGATGGACCAGATTACCGCGTCCAGGGCGGAAGTGGACGCGCAGTACAAAACGCTGGATTCGCTGATCACCTCCGCCAATGGCAAGGAACTCCTTGCCCGCATGCAGCAGCGGCGGGCGGAGTTTGCAAAAATCGGCGTGCAGTACCTGGGCATGATCCAGCAAGGGCAGAAGGACGAAGCCATCAAGCTGCTCGAAGAGCAATACCGCCCCGCACAGCGGGCCTACCAGGCCGCCATCCACGAGCAGGTTGAATATCAGGCCCAGGTCACCGCAAAAGCGGGTGAACGGGCAGAAGCCGCAGCTACTGCGTTGCAACGGGATGTGTTGATTGCGGGGGCACTCGCGATTGCCATTGCCCTCTTTCTCGCCGTCACCATCATCCGGTCCATCACCCGCCCCCTTGCACGGGCGGTGGAGGCTGCTGACCGTGTGGCCGGCGGTGATCTCAGCGGCCAGATCACCGTTCAGTCCCAAGACGAAACCGGCCACCTGCTCAGCGCCCTGCAGCGCATGCAGCAAAGCCTGGTGAACACCGTGGCCGCGGTGCGCAGCAACGCCGAAGGTGTTGCATCGGCGAGCTCGCAGATTGCGTCGGGCAACAACGACCTGTCGGCGCGCACC
>NZ_LMJH01000004.1:0-5765 GCF_001428965.1 Acidovorax sp. Root275
TGGGCTGTAAGAGCCTGACGATGACCTACTTTCACACGGGAACCCGCACTATCATCGGCGCAAAGTCGTTTCACTGTCCTGTTCGGGATGGGAAGGAGTGGGACCAACTTGCTATGGTCATCAGGCATAACTTGGTGCTGGGCTGTTCATGGAACAGCCTGGCGAATTCATAGAGTTTGGAATCAGATTTTGTGTCTTTTGACTGCGTCAACTTGGCATAACAATCTTTGAGCTTCTCACACTTTCGTGTGTTGGCTATCAAAGTTATAGGGTCAAGCCGCACGAGCAATTAGTATCAGTTAGCTTAACGCATTACTGCGCTTCCACACCTGACCTATCAACGTCCTGGTCTTGAACGACTCTTTAGGGGGCTCAAGGCCCCGGCAGATCTCATCTTGAAACGAGTTTCCCGCTTAGATGCTTTCAGCGGTTATCTCTTCCACACTTAGCTACTCGGCAATGCCACTGGCGTGACAACCGATACACCAGAGGTGTGTCCACTCCGGTCCTCTCGTACTAGGAGCAGGCTTCCTCAAATCTGCAGCGCCCACGGAAGATAGGGACCAAACTGTCTCACGACGTTTTAAACCCAGCTCACGTACCTCTTTAAATGGCGAACAGCCATACCCTTGGGACCGGCTACAGCCCCAGGATGAGATGAGCCGACATCGAGGTGCCAAACACCGCCGTCGATATGAACTCTTGGGCGGTATCAGCCTGTTATCCCCAGAGTACCTTTTATCCGTTGAGCGATGGCCCTTCCATACAGAACCACCGGATCACTATGTCCTGCTTTCGCATCTGCTCGACTTGTCAGTCTCGCAGTTAAGCACGCTTATGCCATTGCACTATCGTCACGATGTCCGACCGTAACTAGCGTACCTTCGAACTCCTCCGTTACGCTTTGGGAGGAGACCGCCCCAGTCAAACTGCCTACCATGCACTGTCCCCGATCCAGATAATGGACCTAGGTTAGAACCTCAAACACACCAGGGTGGTATTTCAACGTTGGCTCCATGAGATCTAGCGACCTCACTTCAAAGCCTCCCACCTATCCTACACAGATCTGTTCAAAGTCCAATACAAAGCTACAGTAAAGGTTCATGGGGTCTTTCCGTCTTTCCGCGGGGAGATTGCATCATCACAAACATTTCAACTTCGCTGAGTCTCAGGAGGAGACAGTGTGGCCATCGTTACGCCATTCGTGCAGGTCGGAACTTACCCGACAAGGAATTTCGCTACCTTAGGACCGTTATAGTTACGGCCGCCGTTTACTGGGACTTCAATCAAGAGCTTGCACCCCATCATTTAATCTTCCAGCACCGGGCAGGCGTCACACCCTATACGTCCACTTTCGTGTTTGCAGAGTGCTGTGTTTTTATTAAACAGTCGCAGCCACCGATTTTTTGCAACCCCGTTGGGCTCGCCTTGTACAGGTTCACCTACTTGGGGCATACCTTCTCCCGAAGTTACGGTATCAATTTGCCGAGTTCCTTCTCCTGAGTTCTCTCAAGCGCCTTAGAATACTCATCTCGCGCACCAGTGTCGGTTTGCGGTACGGTCGTCAATAGCTGAAGCTTAGTGGCTTTTCCTGGAAGCAGGGTATCACTCACTTCGTCTGCAAGCAGACTCGTTATCACCCCTCATCTAAGCCCGGCGGATTTGCCTACCAGGCACGACTACAGGCTTGAACCAACATATCCAACAGTTGGCTGAGCTAACCTTCTCCGTCCCCACATCGCACTATTGATCGGTACAGGAATATTGACCTGTTTCCCATCAGCTACGCATCTCTGCCTCGCCTTAGGGGCCGACTCACTCTACGCCGATGAACGTTGCGTAGAAAACCTTGCGCTTACGGCGAGGGGGCTTTTCACCCCCTTTAACGCTACTCATGTCAGCATTCGCACTTCTGATACCTCCAGCATCCGTTACCAGACACCTTCACAGGCCTACAGAACGCTCTCCTACCACTTGCAATAAATTGCAAATCCGCAGCTTCGGTAACTGGCTTAGCCCCGTTACATCTTCCGCGCAGGACGACTCGATCAGTGAGCTATTACGCTTTCTTTAAATGATGGCTGCTTCTAAGCCAACATCCTGACTGTTTTAGCCTTCCCACTTCGTTTCCCACTTAGCCAATTTTAGGGACCTTAGCTGGCGGTCTGGGTTGTTTCCCTCTTGAGTCCGGACGTTAGCACCCGGTGCTCTGTCTCCCAAGCTGTACTCGTCGGTATTCGGAGTTTGCATAGGTTTGGTAAGTCGCCATGACCCCCTAGCCTAAACAGTGCTCTACCCCCGACGGTAATACTTGAGGCACTACCTAAATAGTTTTCGGAGAGAACCAGCTATTTCCAAGTTTGTTTAGCCTTTCACCCCTATCCACAGCTCATCCGCTAGTTTTGCAACACTAGTCGGTTCGGACCTCCAGTACCTGTTACGGCACCTTCATCCTGGCCATGGATAGATCACTTGGTTTCGGGTCTACACCCAGCGACTGATTCGCCCTATTCGGACTCGATTTCTCTACGGCTTCCCTATTCGGTTAACCTTGCCACTGAATGTAAGTCGCTGACCCATTATACAAAAGGTACGCAGTCACCCTTGCGGGCTCCTACTTTTTGTAAGCATGCGGTTTCAGGATCTATTTCACTCCCCTCCCGGGGTTCTTTTCGCCTTTCCCTCACGGTACTGGTTCACTATCGGTCGATTACGAGTATTTAGCCTTGGAGGATGGTCCCCCCATATTCAGACAGGATTTCTCGTGTCCCGCCCTACTTGTCTCTACCTTAGTACCACACGTCTGTTTTCGCATACAGGGCTATCACCTGCTATGGCCGGACTTTCCATTCCGTTTTGCTAACAGTCGTGCTATCAATAGAAGGCTCTTCCGATTTCGCTCGCCACTACTTTCGGAATCTCGGTTGATGTCTTTTCCTCGAGCTACTGAGATGTTTCAGTTCACCCGGTTCGCCTCGCATGACTATGTATTCATCATGCGATACCTCTTACGAGGTGGGTTTCCCCATTCAGAAATCTCCGGATCAAAGCTTATTTGCCAGCTCCCCGAAGCTTATCGCAGGCTATCACGTCTTTCGTCGCCTGTAATCGCCAAGGCATCCACCACATGCTCTTAGTCACTTGACCCTATAACTTTGACGTTTCTTGCGAAACACCGCCGTCTAATTTTTCAAGGACTTGCCAGGTCTTTCACCTGACGCGTTATGCCGTAAACAACTTCAACCCTTTCGAGTTGTCATCGTATTACTTAAGAATTTCAAACTAGGTTTGAATATTCGTTTTGACGCAATCAAAAATTCTTGTTGCTAGCGGCACGGTCTGCACTAAACCTTTACGAATGTGCAGTTTCCGCTAGCAACTCTGATTCGACTCTATGAATTTTTAAAGAACAGCCGATTGATCAATCGATATTGATCAACAACAAAACAGCCTCGCATCATTTCTGATCCAAAGCCGCTTTGGTGTTGAGTAATCTCTACTCACTATTTGTTGTTGGTGGAGGATGACGGGATCGAACCGACGACCCCCTGCTTGCAAAGCAGGTGCTCTCCCAGCTGAGCTAATCCCCCAATCCGGTCTTCATCCCCGCAAATTTCTCTGCAGCTATCCGTCCATTGGAATTTGGTGGGTCTAGTTGGGCTCGAACCAACGACCCCTGCGTTATCAACACAGTGCTCTAACCAGCTGAGCTACAGACCCATTCCACATCCTTGCGAATGACTTCGCAAGTCAGCAGCTTGTTCCAACAACCGATAAGTGTGGGCGTTCAATATTGAATGCAGTTTTCCAGAAAGGAGGTGATCCAGCCGCACCTTCCGATACGGCTACCTTGTTACGACTTCACCCCAGTCACGAACCCTGCCGTGGTAATCGCCCTCCTTGCGGTTAGGCTAACTACTTCTGGCAGAACCCGCTCCCATGGTGTGACGGGCGGTGTGTACAAGACCCGGGAACGTATTCACCGTGACATTCTGATCCACGATTACTAGCGATTCCGACTTCACGCAGTCGAGTTGCAGACTGCGATCCGGACTACGAATGGCTTTATGGGATTGGCTCCCCCTCGCGGGTTGGCGACCCTTTGTACCATCCATTGTATGACGTGTGTAGCCCCACCTATAAGGGCCATGAGGACTTGACGTCATCCCCACCTTCCTCCGGTTTGTCACCGGCAGTCTCATTAGAGTGCCCAACTAAATGTAGCAACTAATGACAAGGGTTGCGCTCGTTGCGGGACTTAACCCAACATCTCACGACACGAGCTGACGACAGCCATGCAGCACCTGTGTTACGGTTCTCTTTCGAGCACTCCTCTATCTCTAAAGGATTCCGTACATGTCAAAGGTGGGTAAGGTTTTTCGCGTTGCATCGAATTAAACCACATCATCCACCGCTTGTGCGGGTCCCCGTCAATTCCTTTGAGTTTCAACCTTGCGGCCGTACTCCCCAGGCGGTCAACTTCACGCGTTAGCTTCGTTACTGAGTCAGTGAAGACCCAACAACCAGTTGACATCGTTTAGGGCGTGGACTACCAGGGTATCTAATCCTGTTTGCTCCCCACGCTTTCGTGCATGAGCGTCAGTACAGGTCCAGGGGATTGCCTTCGCCATCGGTGTTCCTCCGCATATCTACGCATTTCACTGCTACACGCGGAATTCCATCCCCCTCTACCGTACTCTAGCTATACAGTCACAAATGCAGTTCCCAGGTTGAGCCCGGGGATTTCACATCTGTCTTATATAACCGCCTGCGCACGCTTTACGCCCAGTAATTCCGATTAACGCTTGCACCCTACGTATTACCGCGGCTGCTGGCACGTAGTTAGCCGGTGCTTATTCTTACGGTACCGTCATGGACCCCAGGTATTAACCAGAGTCTTTTCGTTCCGTACAAAAGCAGTTTACAACCCGAAGGCCTTCATCCTGCACGCGGCATGGCTGGATCAGGCTTTCGCCCATTGTCCAAAATTCCCCACTGCTGCCTCCCGTAGGAGTCTGGGCCGTGTCTCAGTCCCAGTGTGGCTGGTCGTCCTCTCAGACCAGCTACAGATCGTCGGCTTGGTAAGCTTTTATCCCACCAACTACCTAATCTGCCATCGGCCGCTCCGTCCGCGCAAGGCCTTGCGGTCCCCTGCTTTCATCCGTAGATCGTATGCGGTATTAGCAAAGCTTTCGCTCCGTTATCCCCCACGATCGGGCACGTTCCGATGTATTACTCACCCGTTCGCCACTCGTCAGCATCCGAAGACCTGTTACCGTTCGACTTGCATGTGTAAGGCATGCCGCCAGCGTTCAATCTGAGCCAGGATCAAACTCTACAGTTCGATCTTGATTTTTTTCGCTCTTTCGAGCAACTCATAATTAAGAATTGAAGTGAACTTCACTTCTCTCTCATGAGCGTTTGTAGTGCTAAGCACTAGTTCCAAAGAACTTGGCACTCGCCATCAAACGCCCACGCTTATCGGCTGTATATTTTTAATGAACCGGATCACTCACAAAGACCGAAGTCTTTCTTTGTTTTCCCGACTTAGCTGCGATCAGCTGAGCCTTGAATTCTAGCACAGTTTTTGAAGAACTGTCAAACTTTTGAAAACTTTTTCGTTTTCATCACCCTTCAAACCCAGCGTCTTGCAACACCCTGCTCTACTCAGCGAAGCCTTGAATTATATACCGGTTTTTACACCACCTACAACTCAAAACCAAACTTTCTTCACCACCTTCTCAGCCCCTGCAGCAACAAGGCCT
>NZ_LMJH01000005.1:0-135 GCF_001428965.1 Acidovorax sp. Root275
CATGGTGCAGCTCAAAAGCGAAGGCGTGGGGTTTGCGCTGGATGACTTCGGCACCGGCTACTCCAGCCTGAGCTACCTCAAGCGGCTGCCGCTGGACCAGGTCAAGATCGACCAGAGCTTCGTGCGGGACGTGCT
>NZ_LMJH01000005.1:172-51671 GCF_001428965.1 Acidovorax sp. Root275
TGGGTGTGAGGGGTTTCAGGGGTTTCTTTTTGGCCGACCGGTGCCTATCGATGTGTTTGCGCGCGAGCACCAGCTGGGCCTGTTCGCACAGCCTGCGGTGGCCCTTCCTGAAGGGCGCAAGCCATGACCGGCCCCGGCATTCTCTGGGTCGACGGCGATACGCAGCATGCGGCGTCGGCGCGGCACCTTATCTCAGCGCGCTACCCGGACTGGCGTGTGGTGAACAGCCCCACGCCCGAGGCGGCCCGGGCGCCGCTTGCGTCGCAGGCTTGGGATGCCGTGGTGCTGTGCCTCAAGCCTTCGGTGCAGGACTTGCCCGGCGTGCTGGAGCTGTGCGCGGGCCGCCCGGTGCTGATGTGCGTCGATGCCCACCAGGAGGCGCTGGCTGCACGCGCGTTCCGTTGTGGGCTGGGGGACTACATGGTGCGCGAGGCCGACGGGGTGGCCCACCTGGTCGAGCTGCTGCACCGGCTGGCCGTGCTGCTGCAAGGCGCACAGGGGCGGGGCCAGCCCGGGCGCATGGTGGACGCCCGCGTCTGGCAAGAGGCGCTGACCCTGCTGCAGGAGCAGCGCACGGCCCTGCAGGCCACTTTGGCCAGCATGAGCCAGGGCATCTTCAAGACAGCGGCGGACGGCAGCATCACCGTCTACAACCAGCGCGTGCTGGAGCTGCTCAACCTGCCCGAATCGTTGATGGCCACGCGGCCCACACTGGCCGACCTGACGCGCATCCAGGCGGAGCGTGGAGATTTTGGCGAAGGCCATCGCCTGGTAGACCGGCGCGGGCACGACTACGTGGCGGGCGGCGCCGTGGCCCCCGCACCGACTGTGTACTGGCGCACCACGCGCGATGGCCGCACGTTCGAAGTGCGTACCACCGACCTGCCCGATGGAGGCCTGGTGCGCACCTTTGCCGACGTGAGCGACTATGTGCGTGTGGAGAATGAGCTGCGCGAAAGCGAGGCGCGCTTTCGCTCGCTGAGCGATCTGTCGTCCGACTGGTACTGGGAGCATGATGCAGAAGGCCGGTTCGTGCAGCTTGCGGGCGATCTGAGCGTCAACGGCATCCCGCTGTCGACCGTGATGGGCCGCACGCGCTGGGAGATCGGCGCGCTCAACATGACCGAGGCCGACTGGGCGGCACACCGTGCGGTGTTGCAGACCCATCAGCCGTTTCGCGACCTGGAACTGCAGCGCCAGCGGCCGGATGGCAGCATGCACTGGATCTCGGTCAGTGGCGTACCCGTGTTTGACGCGCAGGGCGCCCTGTGGGGCTACCGGGGCGTAGGCCGCGACATCACCGAACGCAAGCGGGTGGAAAGCCAGATTGAGCAGCTGGCGTTCTACGATGTACTCACCGGCTTGCCCAACCGCCGCCTGCTGGTGGACCGGTTGCAGCGCGCCACGGCTGCTGTGGTGCGTTCAGGAGCGCAAGGGGCCTTGTTGTTCATCGATCTCGACAATTTCAAGGACCTCAACGACACTCTGGGCCACGATACCGGCGACCAGCTTCTGGTGCAGGTGGCCCAGCGCCTGAAGGCCTGCGTGCGTGAGGCCGACACCGTGGCCCGCTTCGGCGGGGATGAATTCGTGGTGCTGGTGGAAGGCCTGAGTGCGGATGGCCCCCACGCCAGCGCCGAGGCCGCGCTGGTGGCCAGCCACATCGCTACCACGCTGGGCAAGCCCTATGCGCTGGGTGAGACGGGACACCACAGCACGCCGAGCATTGGCATTGCGCTGTTTGGCCAGCAGACCGTCAGCGTGGACGAACTGCTCAAACATGCCGACCTGGCCATGTACCAGGCCAAGGCTGCGGGCCGCAACACCCAGCGTTTTTTCGATCCCGACATGCAGGCCGCCGTCAGCAACCGATCGGCCCTCGAGGCCGACCTGCGCCGGGGCTTGCAGGACAAGGAGCTGGCGCTGTACTACCAGCCCATCGTGGACGGCAAGGGCCGCCTGCTGGGGGCCGAGGCGCTGGTGCGCTGGAAGCACCCACGGCGTGGCTTGGTGTCGCCGGCCGAATTCATCCCGCTGGCCGAGCAGACGGGTCTCATCCTGCCGCTGGGGCAGTGGGTGCTGGAGGCCGCCTGCGATCAACTGGTGGTGTGGTCCCGCAGCTCGCTCACAAGGCAGTTTTTCCTGTCGGTGAATGTGAGTGTGCGGCAGTTTCGCCAGCCCGATTTTGTGGAACAGGTGCTGGGTGCCCTGCAAGCCAGCGGGGCCAACCCCGAGCGCCTGAAGCTGGAACTGACCGAAAGCCTGTTGCTGGCCGATGTGGAGGATGTGATCTCGCGCATGGAATACCTGCGGCGCTATGGCGTGGGCTTCTCGCTGGACGACTTTGGCACCGGCTATTCGTCGCTGAGCTACTTGAAGCGCTTGCCGCTGGACCAGCTCAAGATCGACCAGAGTTTCGTGCGCGACCTGCAGACCGACCCCAACGACGCGGCCATCGTGCGCACCATCCTTGCGCTGGCGCACAGCCTGGACCTGGCCGTGGTGGCCGAAGGCGTGGAGACGACGGGGCAGCTTGAATTCCTGCAGCGCCACGGCTGCCAGGCGTTCCAGGGCTACCTGTTCGGCCGACCCATGCCACCGGAGATTCTGGAGCGAGCGCTGCGGCCTGCGTTGTGACAAAGCCGCTACGCCACGCAGGCGCGACAATGGGCGCATGAAGAAACAGGTTCTGGTGGCAGGGGGTGGCATCGGCGGGCTGGCGGCGGCGTTGGGCGCATCGCGCGCGGGATGGGATGTGCGGCTGTACGAGCGCGCGGCAGCGTTCAGCGAAGTGGGCGCTGGCGTGCAGATCGGGCCGAACGTGGTGCGCCGCCTGCAGGCCTGGGGCCTGCAGCAGCCGTTGCAGGCTGTGGCCGCGTTCCCCAGCCGCTTGCAGGTGCGCAACGCCGTCAGTGGCAAGGAACTGGCCGTGCTGCCGCTGGGCCCCACGGCGGTGCAGCGCTATGGCGCGGCCTACGCCACCATCCACCGCGCCGACCTGCATGGACTGCTGCTGGCCGCTGTTACCAAATACACCGACACGCAATTGAATCTGGAGCACGCCATTGACGGCTTTGTTGACGGCGATGGGGTTGTTACCGTGCGCACCAGCCGGGGCAAAGAGGTGGAAGGGGATGCGCTCATTGGCGCCGATGGCCTGTGGAGCCGCACCCGCAACCAGCTGCTGGGCGCCGTGCCGCCCCGCGTGACTGGGCACCTGGCCTACCGCGCGCTGGTGCCACAGCATGCGCTCCCCGATGCGCTGCGCACTGGCCAGGTTACCGCCTGGCTCGGCCCGCGCCTGCATGCCGTGCAGTACCCTGTGCGCCGGGGCGAGCTGCAGAACATCGTTGTCATCGTGCAGGGCCCCGCGCCGCAGGATCTGGAAAGCTGGGACCATGCAGCCAACGCGGCAGGCCTCGACCACGCCCTGCAGGGAACCTGCACCGCGCTGCAGGATGTGGTGCGCAGCGTCAGCACCGCGGGTGGCCCCGGCTGGCGGCTGTGGCCGCTGTGTGACCGCCCGCCGGTGCAACATGCGGGCGAGATGGCCCAAGGCCTGGTGGGGCTGCTGGGCGATGCCGCCCACCCCATGCGCCCTTATCTGGCCCAGGGTGCGGGCATGGCCATTGAAGACGCTGCCGAGCTGCAACGTGCGCTCGCCATGCACGACCTCGACGTGCCCCTGCGCCTCACCCGTTACGCCCTCAACCGCTGGCAGCGCAATGCGCGTGTGCAGGCCCGCTCCACCCGCAACGGCCGCATCTTTCATGCCACGGGTCCCATGCGCTGGGGGCGAGACCTTTCGCTGCGGCTGCTGGGTGAAAGGGTGCTTGATGTGCCCTGGCTGTACCGGGGCGACGGGTCGAGCGCCAGTTCGCTGTGATGCTCTTTATTTGGTAGCTCCTCACGCTGGATGGCCGGGCTCTCGCGTCCAGCGGGCTGTTGTGCCAGGGCCTCATTGGCAAGGTGCCTTGGAAACCCGGTGTGTGGTGAACTTTGCGCCGTGTGCCGTGCTCTATCCTTGTGCGTGCATGCTGCGAAAAAGCGTTGTTTGCATGGACAAATACCCTGTTCAATGGCGGGCCGTGGTGCTACAAAGGGCTAAGCCGGTAGCGATTCCCACTGCAACACCGTGGCACCACCCGAGCCCGCCGGGGGTGCCGCCACAGGAGGTCGTATGGATGCCATCAGCAGTTTCACCGCGCGCTATGCCCGCAGCCGCGAAGAGGAAATGTCGATTGACGAGTACCTCGCCGAGTGCAAGCGTGATCCCATGGTCTACGCCACGGCAGCCCAGCGCATGCTGGCCGCCATCGGCGAGCCCGAGATGGTGGATACGCGCAACGACCCCCACCTTTCGCGCCTCTTTGCCAACAAGGTGATCAAGCGCTACCCCACGTTCACCGAGTTCTACGGCATGGAAGATTCCATCGAGCAGGTGGTGAGCTTTTTCCGCCATGCCGCGCAGGGTCTGGAGGAGCGCAAGCAGATCCTTTACCTGCTGGGCCCCGTGGGCGGGGGCAAGAGTTCGGTGGCCGAGCGGCTCAAGTACCTGATGCAGAAGGTGCCGTTCTATGCGCTCAAGGGCTCGCCGGTGAACGAGTCGCCGCTGGGCCTGTTTGATGCGGTGGAGGATAGCCCGGTGCTCGAAGAGCAGTTCGGCATTCCCCGGCGCTACCTGCAGCATGTGCTTTCGCCCTGGGCGGTCAAGCGGCTGGAGGAGTTCGGCGGCGACATCCGCCAGTTCCGGGTGGTCAAGCGCTACCCCAGCATCTTGAAGCAGGTGGGCATCGCCAAGACCGAGCCGGGCGATGAGAACAACCAGGACATCTCCAGCCTGGTGGGCAAGGTGGACATCCGCAAGCTGGAGACCTTTGCGCAGGACGACACCGACGCCTACAGCTACAGCGGCGGCCTGTGCCTGGCCAACCAGGGCCTGCTGGAATTCGTCGAGATGTTCAAGGCGCCCATCAAGGTGCTGCATCCGCTGCTCACTGCCACGCAGGAAGGCAATTACAAGGGCACGGAGGGTTTTGGTGCCATCCCGTTTGACGGCGTGGTGCTGGCCCACAGCAACGAGAGTGAGTGGAAGGCGTTTCGCAACAACAAGAACAACGAGGCTTTCCTCGACCGCATCTACATCGTCAAGGTGCCGTACTGCCTGCGCGTGAGCGAGGAGACCCGCATCTACGAGAAGCTGATCCGCGAATCCTCGCTGGGTGCCGCCAAGTGCGCCCCCGGCACGCTGAAGATGATGGCCCAGTTCTCGGTGCTCACGCGCCTGAAGGAACCCGAGAACTCCAGCATCTTCAGCAAGATGCAGGTGTACGACGGCGAGAGCTTGAAGGACACCGACCCGCGCGCCAAGAGCTACCAGGAATACCGCGATTACGGCGGCGTGGACGAGGGCATGAACGGCATCTCCACGCGCTTTGCGTTCAAGATACTGTCCAAGGTGTTCAACTTTGACAGCGCCGAGGTGGCGGCCAATCCGGTGCACCTGATGTATGTGCTGGAGCAGCAGATCGAGCGTGAGCAGTTCCCGGCTGAGCTGGAAACCAAGTACACCAGCTACATCAAGGAGTTCCTCTCGCCGCGTTATGCCGAGTTCATCGGCAAGGAGATCCAGACGGCGTACCTGGAGAGCTACAGCGAATACGGGCAGAACATCTTCGACCGCTACGTCACCTACGCCGACTACTGGATCCAGGACAACGAATACCGCGACACCGACACCGGCGAGGTGTTCGACCGTGGCGCGCTCAACGCCGAGCTGGAGAAGATCGAGAAGCCCGCAGGCATTGCCAACCCCAAGGATTTCCGCAACGAGATCGTCAACTTCGTGCTGCGCGCGCGTGCCAACAACCAGGGCAAGAACCCCAGCTGGACCAGCTACGAGAAGCTGCGCCTGGTGATCGAGAAAAAGATGTTCTCGAACACCGAAGAGCTGCTGCCCGTGGTCAGCTTCAATGCCAAAGCCAGCGCCGAGGAGGCGCGTAAGCACGAAGATTTCGTCACCCGCATGGTGAACAAGGGCTACACCCCGAAACAGGTGCGGTTGCTGTGTGAGTGGTATTTGCGCGTTCGCAAGAGCAGCTAGCGCAGCGGCCAAAAAAGCTCTTGAAGGTTTTTGCCAGTGCATCCCACCGGGGCACTGGTCCACGCAGGGGAGCAAGGGGATGGCACTGCAAATCATCGACCGCAGGCTCGCAGGCAAGAACAAATCTGTGGGCAACCGCGAACGTTTTGTCCGCCGCTTCAAGGAGCAGATTGCGGACAGCGTGCGCCGTGCGGTGTCGCAGCGCGGCATCCGCGACATCGAGCAGGCCGAGAGCATCACCATTCCCAGGAAGGACATCGGCGAGCCGGTGTTCCACCATGGGCAGGGCGGCATCCGCGACGTGGTGCACCCGGGCAATGCGGACCATGTGCGCGGCGACCGCATCGAGCGGCCCAAGGGGGGCAGCGGGCGCGGCTCGCAGGCCAGCGACAGCGGGGAGGGCGAAGACGATTTCACCTTCACGCTGACCAAGGAAGAGTTCATGCAGATCTTCTTCGAGGACCTCGCGCTGCCGCGCCTGCTGCGCACGCACATAGGCGAGAACCCGCAATGGAAGTCGCGCCGCGCCGGCTATAGCCAGGACGGAATTCCCAACAACCTGGCAGTGCTGCGCACCATGCGCGGGGCCCTGGGGCGGCGCATCGCCCTGGGCAAGGCGTCGCACCGCGAGCTGATAGAGCTGCAGCTGCAGCTCGACGCCCTGCTGGCACAGGACGACGGCACCAGCGAGGCGGTGGCCGAGCTGCAGCGCCGCATCGACGGGCTTGCGGCGCGCATCGGCCGGATCCCGTACCTGGACCCCATCGATTTGCGCTTTCGGGCCCGTGTCCAGGTGCCCGTGCCCAACAGCCAGGCGGTGATGTTCTGCGTGATGGATGTCTCGGGCTCCATGGACGAGGGGCGCAAGGAGCTGGCCAAGCGCTTCTTCATCCTGCTCTACCTGTTCCTCACGCGGCACTACGAAAAGATCGACATCGTCTTCATCCGCCACCACACCCAGGCGGCCGAGGTGAGCGAGGATCAGTTCTTCCACTCCACCGAAAGTGGCGGCACGGTGGTCAGCAGCGCGCTGGTGCTGCTCGACCAGATCATTCGCGCGCGCTACCCGCAAGGTGACTGGAACGTCTATGTCGCCCAGGCCAGCGATGGCGACAATTTCCCCAATGACAGCGGCAATTGCCGCAACCTGCTGGTAGACCGGATCCTGCCGCTGGTGCGCTACTTTGCCTATGTGCAGGTGACCGAGGTAGAGCAGAACCTGTGGGAGGAATACAGCCAGTTGCTGCCGCTGTTTTCCCACTTCGCCATGCGCAAGGTGTCCGAGCCGGGCGACATCTACCCCGTGTTCCGCGACCTCTTCAAGAAAGAGGGGGTGCAGGTATGAACATGACCCAGTATCCGGTGCTGGAGCGCCGCTTGCGCGACAACCCGTGGAAGGCCGCCGCCGTGGGCGAGCGCCGCCACCGTGCCGCGCCAGAGCAGCTTCTGCCTGCCGGGGAGCGGCCCGCACAGCCGCTGCCCGATCCGAGCGACTGGACGTTCGAGCTGATCGACCGCTACCACGCCGCGATCGCCGCCACCGCCGAGCGTTTTGGCCTCGATACCTACCCCAACCAGCTGGAGGTCATCACCGCCGAGCAGATGATGGATGCCTATTCCAGCGTGGGCATGCCGGTGAACTACCGCCACTGGAGCTACGGCAAGGAGTTTCTGGCCACCGAGCGGCGCTACCGGCGCGGGCACATGGGGCTGGCCTACGAGATCGTCATCAACTCCAACCCCTGCATCAGCTACCTGATGGAGGAGAACACCACGGCCATGCAGGCACTGGTGATTGCCCATGCCGCCTATGGGCACAACAGCTTCTTCAAGGGCAACTACCTGTTCCGCATGTGGACAGATGCTTCCTCCATCATCGACTACCTTGTGTACGCCAAGGACTACGTCGCCCAGTGCGAAGAACGCTACGGCTTTGACGAAGTGGAGCAACTCGTGGATTCCTGCCACGCGCTGGCCAACTTTGGCGTGGACCGCTATCGCCGTCCCTCCAAGAAGAACCTGACGCGCGAGCGCCTGGAGCGCGAGCAGCGCGAGGCCTACGCCCAGCAGCAGGTGAACGAACTCTGGCGCACCCTGCCCACGCGCCCCGGCAAGGATGGCACGGCGCAGGAGCACAACCGCTTTCCGAAGGAGCCGCAGGAAAACATCCTGTACTTCATCGAGAAGAACGCGCCACTGCTGGAGCCCTGGCAGCGCGAGATCGTGCGCATCGTGCGCAAGATCGCGCAGTATTTCTACCCGCAGCGTCAAAGCCAGGTCATGAACGAGGGCTGGGCCACCTTCTGGCACTACACCTTGCTCACCACGCTGTACGACGAGGGCCACCTCAGCGACGGCCTGATGATCGAGTGGCTGGGCTCACACACCAACGTCATCTTCCAGCCCCCCGTGGGCCACCGCGCCTACAGCGGCATCAACCCCTATGCGCTGGGTTTTGCCATGTACCGCGACATCCAGCGCGTCTGCCAGAACCCCACCCCGGAGGACCGGCGCTGGTTCCCCGACATCGCGGGCACGCCCTGGCTGCCCGCACTCGACCATGCCATGCGCAACTTCAAGGACGAGAGCTTCATCGGCCAGTACCTCAGCCCGCACCTGATGCGCGAGATGCGCCTGTTTGCCCTGCACGACGACACCAGCCAGAGCGAGCTGGTGGTCAGCGAGATCCACGACGAGAACGGCTACCGCAGCCTGCGCCAGATCCTGTCGCAGCAATATGACCTGGGCACGCGCGAGCCCAACATCCAGGTCTGGAACGTGAACCTGCGCGGCGACCGCAGCCTGACCCTGCGCCACACCCAGTACCAGGGCCGCCCGCTGGCCGACGACACGCAGGAGGTGCTGCGGCATGTGGCCCGCCTGTGGGGCTTTGGCGTGCAGATCGAGAGCGTGGACGCCTACGGCAACAACCCCGTGCTACTGCACTCGGTGGCCGCATCTGCCGCGTGAGCCGGTATGGAAGGTGATGGCAGCGCCATGCGTGGGTGCAGGCCTGCTGGACGCCCAGGGGCCAAGTTCCAGTTCATTGCAAGGACCGATTGCTATTAAAAATATAGCTATTAGCGCTTGATGGATGAGCGCCAGGGCCTGTTTTTTGTCAAATTTTGGTGACAACCACGGGTGACGGAGCTGCTGCGCCCTTCAGGCGACCGTGGCCCCACGCAGCGGGCAATCGGTAGCCACACGCTCGGCCAGTGTCTGGCGCAGGGCTTGCAGCGCGGCGATGCGTGTGTCGATCTCCTGCAATTTGACCGCCAGCACCTGGGCCAGCGCAGGGCCTGGGTCGGCGGCGTCCCAGATGGCGGGCAGCCGGTCGCCAATTTCCGCCAGCGTAAAGCCCAGCTGCTGTGCGGTGCGGATGTACTGCACCAGCATCGCCGTTTCGGCCGGGTAGTCACGGTAGCCGTTGGCCAGGCGCCGTGAACGGATGAGGCCCTGCTGCTCATAAAAGCGCAGGGCCTCGCGGCTCAGGCCGGAGGTGGAGGCGAGTTCACCAATCAGCATGGGGATGTCCTTGTGGCGTGAAAACAAATGCCACCCCTGAAAGTGGCTTGACCCTGAAGCGTACTTCAGGGCTGAACCTCGGGGCTTCTTTCATCCCAACGTTGATCCCCATGTCCCTTTCTTCCATTTCTACTCCGCGCTACCTGCGCATCGTGCGCGCCAGCGGCTGGTACGACCTGCTGGTGACCTGGCCGTTTGCGCTGCCGTGGACCTTTGCCTGGCTGTATGCCCAGCTGGGCCTGTTGGCCGCCCAGCTGGGCCTGCCAGGCACCTTGTATCCGCTGGATACCACCCACATGCTGCTGGCCAATCTGCTGGGCTCGGTGGTCGTGGTGTGGTCTATCGCACGCATCGCTGCGCCCACCGTGTTGTTGGGGCGGCTGGATGGCGTGGCCCGGGTTCTGTTTTCGGCCTGGCAGATCTACGCCGTGGCCCACGGCGCCAATGCCATCGTGCTGGGGTTCACGCTGTTTGAGCTGCTGTTTGGCGTGCTGCAGTGGTGGCGTGTGGCGGATGCCCCGCAGGCTCCCAAGATCAGCGCGCAGGCGCTGGCAGGCACCTGAACGCCAGGGCGCCCGCCGCCAGCATGGCGGCAATGGTCAGCATCACCGCCACATACGGGTCGGCACCCTGCGCGGCGGCGATGGAGGCGGCCACGCCGGTCATCCACTGCATCAGCGCCACCCCGAGGAACAGGGCCATGGTGAACACCGCCATGGCACGCCCTGTGACGGCGGGGGCATAGGCCGAGCGCACGTCCGAATACTGCAGCACCATGTAGCCCGACAGCAGGCCCACGGCGATGGCGCCGCCCACGTCCAGCCACTCGCGGTGCAAGAAACCGATGGCCGCAAACAGCGCGGCCAGCAGCACCGTAAAGCCGGTGATCCAGCGCCTGCGCCGTGTGGCCCCCGGGTCCAGGCGGCCGAAGAAGGCTGGGCTGAACAGTGACACCAGCGATGACAGCATGGCCACGTTGCCGCTGGCCACCAGCGAATAGCCGTGCCGCTCGATCAACAGCGGCCCCAGCCACAGCCCGCGCAGTGTGAGAAAGGAGGCATACGTCGTCAGCGCCAGCAGCATGATGCCGGCGGTGTGCGGCAGCAAAAACAGCGCGCCAAACCCCCGTACCGCCTGCAGCACCGATTCGCGCGGAGGTGCATCGTGCGTCGGTTGCGGGGGCTCGTGCACCTTCCAGAAGATCAGCAGCCACGCCAGCGCGGCCAGGCCAGCCAGCACGGCAAAACCCATGCGCCAGGACGATAGCTGCACCAGCCAGGCCAGCGGCGTGCCCGTGAACAGCATGCCGAGCCCGCCCACGCCCATGGCCACCCCCGACACCATCGCAAACCGGCTGGCGGGAAAGTAGCGCGCGATGAACACCGTGCACACCAAAAATGCGGGCGCGCAGCCCACGCCGATCAACACCTGCCCCAGCAGCACCCCGCCATAGCCGGGCGCCAGCGCCGACAGCACCGAGCCCGCAATCGCCAGCGGAAACGCCGCCAGCAGCGTGCGCCGCACGCCGTACAGGTCGATGCCGATGCCCATGAACAGCTGCATGGTGCCGAAGGCAAACGCAAACGCGCCTGCAAACACGCCCAGCGCCTGCGCCGACAGGCCGAACTCCGCCTGCAACCCGGTCGCCATGATCGCCGTGATGGTGCGAAACGCCTGGCTCAGGCCAAAGCCGGAGACCAGCGCGAGCAGCATGACCCACGCGGTGCGCGCAGGCAGAAGCGGTGGTGCGAAAGGGGAAGGGGGCGCTGGCAAGTGGGGGCTCCAGAAACAGCGGCTCCCGGGCCATGTGCCGGGGACGCTCTCTCCAGCGAGGGTACCTGCAGATCGGGACGGGCGCTGTCGCCGGTGCGGGTGGCGTTTGAACGCGCGGCTTCACATCCGGCGCCCGGGTCATCTCCAACCCGTGTTCGAGGCCGTTTATGGGTCCCCGCAGCCACTTCCTAGGGTATGTCCTGATCCATTGCGGGCCGCGCACCACGCCCCCCTGCGGGGGTGCTTTCTTTGCAACAACTGCTTGCAATCTAGCAGTTGTGCGGCGGATTGTGCTGGCCTGTATTCCCAATAGGCGCAGGTCAAAAGGCTTTTTGCACCGTCATGGAGGCGCCACAGGCCGGGGGCAGACTTTAGAGGAGGCTCTCGACGTGGGGATCACCCCAATGACGGGGCAGGGGCCCTGGGGCACTCTTGTGGACACGCCTCGCCGGGTGTTGGGAAAGTTCTGAAGTCGGTGGTTTCGGTCTCTCGCAAGCAGTCTGGACAGATGCGCACAGCTCGGTGTTTTCACAAAGGCGGCGCAGGCAGGTGGTAGTGGCAAGGTTTGTGCTTGGTGGCAACCAGGGGCCTGTGTGGCCGGTGGCCCCAAGGTGTTGGATGTTGCAAGGTTTTCGGGTGTGCCGCCAAGGCCACCGCGATGTCAGGAGTGACCGATGAAGAAGATGGTTTCGCTGGGTTCGGGTGCGCTGGTGACCCTCATGCTGACGGGATGTGCAAGCCAACCCCCTGCACTGCAGGCTTTCTCCGAGCCGACAGACCGCAGCAGCATGCAGTTTGCCTGTGGCAATGGCGAAAAGGTGGAAATGCAGTTCTACCCGGATCAGGGGCGCAGCGTGCTGCGGCGCAGCGGCTGGACGGTAGACCTGCCCAAGCAGGCCGCTGAAACGGGCTATGCCTTCAGCAACGGCCCAACGACGGTGCTGGGCAAGGGCAACGAGCTGACCATCCAGATTGGTCATCTGGCACCGATCTGGTGCCGCAGCAACCGCCCCATGATGGTGGCGGGCGTGCAGTAATCCCCAATTCCTTCGCCGGTGGGCGAGCCCTGTATTTGGCAGGGCGCTGTAAAAATAATAGCTGCCAACGCTGATACATAAAGCGCTGGCGGCTATTTTTATGCCCAATGCCTCCGTTGTGCGGGCATGTGCAAGAGGCGTTCAAACCCTTAGAGGTCTGTGCGCAGCTTCCAGATCTCGGGGAACAGCACCACGTCCAGCATCTTGCGCAGGTAGCTCACGCCCCCGGTGCCGCCCGTGCCGCGCTTGAAGCCGATCACGCGCTCCACCGTCGTCACGTGCCGAAAGCGCCACAGGCGGAACGCGTCTTCCAGGTCGGTGAGTTCCTCGCCCAGCTGGTACAGGTCCCAGTGCTCCTTGGGGTTGCGGTACACCACCAGCCAGGCCTGCTCCACGCCATCGCTTTCCGCATAGGGCTGCGTCCAGTCCCGCTCCAGGTGGCTGGCGGGCACGGGGATGCCGCGGCGGGCCAGCAGGCGCAGGGCCTCGTCGTACAGCGAGGGGGCCTCGTACGCGGCCTGCACCTGGGCCAGCAGGTCGGCGCGGTGCTCGTGGGGCTTGAGCATGGCGCGGTTCTTGTTGCCCAGGGCAAACTCGATGCTGCGGTACTGGTAGCTTTGAAACCCGCTGGACTGGCCCAGGTACGGGCGCATGGCGGTGTACTCGGGCGGTGTCATGGTGGCCAGCACATCCCAGGCGTGCACCAGCTGCTCCATGATCTTGCTGACGCGTGCCAGCATCTTGAAGGCCATCTGCAGTTCGTCGTTGGCAATGTGCGCAATGGCCGCGCGCAGCTCGTGCAGCATGAGCTTCATCCACAGCTCGCTGGTCTGGTGCTGCACGATGAACAGCATCTCGTCGTGTGCGGGCGACAGCGGTTTTTGCGCGGTGAGGATGGCATCGAGCTGCAGGTAGTCGCCGTAGCTCATGGACTTGCTGAAGTCGAGCTGGGCGCGCTCCTCGTGCACGATGGATTCGGGCAGGGCGGAGGTCGGTGTTTGGCCGGTTGGGACGGTCGTTTGAGAAAAAGGGCACATCGTTGGGTCTCCGTTGCTTAGAAGGTGTGAAGGGGCCCGGCGTGTCCGAGCAGGCCGCACAAACGTGCTCCGTCTAGGCGCAAAGTGCAGCCATAGCTCAGGCTATGGCGAGTATTTGCAACGACGATGGTGTGCGTTTTTGCGGAATGAGCGGGCATGGCGGGTTCGTTCGCACCTTCTTAGGTCACTGCGTGCGTCTGGTTGAACTCGGGGCGTTGCCACTCGGCCGCCTCCAGCACCTGGCGCAGATGCTCCACCGCATTCCACACGTCTTCAAAACCGATGTACAGCGGCGTGAAGCCAAAGCGCAGGATGTCCTTGTGCGGGCCTTTGCCCCCGTCACCCTTGCGGAAGTCACCAATCACACCGCGCGCAATCAGCGCCTGCACGATGGCGTAGGCACCGCTGCCCTGGCCATTGACGCCCGCGCCTTCGTCGCGCGTCAGGCACACCTGCGAGCCACGCTGTGCATGGTCACGCGGTGTGGCCAGGCCCAGGCCGTAGCCTGCGCAGCGCTCTTCCACGAGCTTTATGAACAGGTCGGTGAGTGCCAGCGACTTGGTGCGCAGCGCGGCCATGCCGCCCAGGTTTTCTGCGGCGGTGAACACATCCAGCCCGCACTGCAATGCCGACAGGCTGATGATGGGCTGGGTGCCGCACAGGTAGCGCGTGATGCCTGGTGCGGGTGTGTAGTCGGGGGTGAAGGCAAACGGAGCCGCGTGGCCCCACCAGCCCGACAGCGGTTGCCAGAAGCGATTGGCGTGGCGTGGATTCACCCACACAAAGGCCGGAGCGCCTGGCCCGCCGTTCAGGTATTTGTAGCCACAGCCAATCGAAAAATCAGCGCCTGCGCCGTTCAAGTCCACGGGCACGGCGCCCGCGCTGTGCGCCAAATCCCACACGCACAGGATGCCCTGGGCGTGCGCGGCAGCGGTGATGGCCGCCATGTCGTGCATGGCGCCGGTGCGGTAGTTCACGTGGGTGAGCATCAACACGGCGACGTCGCTCGTCAGTGCGGCGGCGATCTCCTCGGGTTCCACCAGCACCAGCTCCAGCCCACGCTCCTTGCACAGGCCTTCGGCGATGTAGAGGTCGGTGGGGAAGTTGCTGCGCTCGCTCACGATGCGCTTGCGCGCGGGGTTGTCCTCGCGGGCGATGTTCAGCGCGGCGCTCAGCACCTTGTAGAGGTTGATGGACGTGCTATCGGTGCACACCACTTCGTCCTGGCCCGCGCCAATCAGCGGGGCCAGCTGGTTGCCCAGGCGCTGGGGCAGGTCAAACCAGCTTGCGGTGTTCCAGGATTTGATGAGGTCGGTGCCCCATTCGCGCGCCACCACATCGGCCACGCGCGCCGCAGCAGCCTTGGGCAACACGCCCAGCGAATTGCCGTCCAGGTAGATCACGCCTGCAGGCAGGCTGAAGTGGCCGCGCAGCGGGGCGAGCGGGTCTTGCGCATCGAGGGCGCGGCAGTCTTGGAGGGTTGTGGTCATGGCGGTCCAGGTCAGTTACTTCTGTTTTGATAGCTGCTTGCGCTTGTCTGGTAAGCGCTAGAGGCAAAAAATGCTTGAAATCAATGCGTCACAACGCTCTGAGCACGGCGCGCACGGGCGACGCATCCGCCGTGGTCAGCTTGAGCGGCAGGGCGATCAGCTCGTAGTCGCCCTCGGGCACGTGGTCGAGCACCAGGTTCTCCAGCACCCGCAGGCCCCGGCGGCGGATGACCTGGTGGCTGTCCAGCGTCTTGCTGTCGGCAGGGTCGATGCTGGCGGTGTCGATGCCCACCAGCAACACGCCCCGGTCGGCCAGGCGCTCGATGGTGTCGGGGGCGTAGGCGGTGAGCTGGCCGTCCCATTGCGCGGGGGCCTGGGCGTAGGTGCGGACCAGCACGCGGGCGGGCAGGGCGCCATCGACAGCGTGGGCAATGTGATCCCAGGTGATCAGCGCGCCGCAGCCGATGGCGTGAATCACGCGGCACGGGCCGAGGAAGGCATCGAGCGATACATCGCCAATGGTGGCGCCCTGTGCGTCGTAGTGCAGCGGTGCATCGGCATGGGCGCCCACATGGGGCGACAGCGTGATGGCGCTGACGTTGACCGGACAACCTGGGCCAATGGTGGCGCACCACGCCTGGCTGTAGGCCGTGTCACCCGGAAACACGGGGCTGCCGGCGTGCACGGGCGGCGAGATGTCCCACAGAGGGCGGGCGTTGGAAGGGTGGCTTGCTGGCATGGGACAAAGTTTGCATGTCCCGGAAAAACCGTGGTGTCGGTTATTTCCAACAGCTCAGCAGTTTTTGTTGAGGCTTAAACGATCTCTGGGGTCGCAGATCCGGAGATGAGACCGTCCATTTCTTCCACCACAAAGCCCACACGAAAGCGGGCGCAGCAGGTCAGGCAAGGGTGAACTTAGTCGGGCCTACAAGCGAGAAGAAACGACAGGGGAAAACGGGGTGTGCTGTGCAGGCGGAATCAGGCGCTGTGGGGGAGGGGAATGCTCACGAAAAATCCCACGCCCTGGCCGTTCAAACCTTCGCCTATCTGCACCTTCCCCCCCATGCGCAGGGCCGCCTGCCGCACGATGGCCAGGCCCAGGCCGGACCCATTGGCCGCATGGCCAAGGCCCCGGTAAAAGCGTTCGAACACCCGGCTGCGTTCGGTGAAAGGGATGCCAGGCCCATCGTCCTGCACCACCAGGTGCAGCAGGGCACCGTCTTGCCGCAGGCCCACGGCCACATTGCCGCCGGCCGTGGTGTAGCGCACAGCGTTGTCGATGAGGTTGTGCACGATGGATTCGAGCGCGGGCAGGTCCAGCCGTGTGGGCAGGGTGTCGGGTGCGTCCAGCGACAGCTCGATCTGCCGCGCCATGGCCTGGGGCACCGCCTGCGCCAGGGCGGCGCGCAGCCACTGGGCCACATCAAGGTCACGCGGCGCTGGGCGCTGGGCTTCGTCCAGCGCGGCCAGGTCCAGCAGCTGCTGCGCCAGGTGCGAGGTGCGGGCGATGGCCTGCTCCATGTGCGCCTGGGCCTGTGTACGTTCCTCTTCGATCTGCGAGCGCGCCATGACATGGGCCTGGGCCGTGATCACGGCCAGCGGTGTGCGGATCTCGTGTGCGGCGTCCTGCACAAAGGCACGTTCGCGCTCGACCTTCTGGCGCATGCGGGCCAGCAGGGTATCCAGCGACTGCTCCAGGGGTTTGAGCTCCCGGTGGCGCGCGTTGAAGCCCACGGGCTGCAGGTCGTCGGTGTTGCGGCGGGCAATGCGGCTGGCCAACTGTTGCAAGGGCTTGAGGCCGTTGCGCACCGACAGCCACACGGGCACCAGCACAAAAGGCATGGCCAGCAACAGGTAGGGCAGGATGAAGCGCCCGTTGTAGGCCAGAAAGGCGGAGTCCGTGCGTTTGGGCTCAAACACCTGCAAGGCCCAGCGGGCGTTGTGGCCGGTGTAGATGCGGTACACGGAGCCCTGTGCGCTGGCTTCGGTGATCACGCCCACCGCCTGAGGCTGCCTGGGGGGCAGATTCAGGGTCTTCAACTCGGGCGATGCAAACACCGGGTTGCCGG
Organism: Acidovorax sp. Root275; assembly: GCF_001428965.1. Taxonomy (NCBI): domain Bacteria; kingdom Pseudomonadati; phylum Pseudomonadota; class Betaproteobacteria; order Burkholderiales; family Comamonadaceae; genus Acidovorax; species Acidovorax sp. Root275. The sequence goes on from NZ_LMJH01000005.1 coordinate 17,207, forward strand.
CTGCATCACTGAGTGCATGCAGTGTCTTGCCAGGAAAAATGCCGCTCTGGCGACGGCGGATGTAGGTCCAGGTTTCGGTAGAGGCGATGGCCGCTGCGGCGTGTGCGGGGTCGGTCAAGTCCTGCAGAGATACCAGCAGGGCGTCGCCATACTTTTGCAGGCCGGGGTCATTGGTGATGGTGTGTTTGTACGTGATGAAGATGTAGCCCAGCAGCACTGCCCACACCAGCACAAAGGCCAGCACCACCGACACCACACTGCGGCGTACCAGCGTGGGTTCGGTCAGCCTTGTCCAGGCGGTGCGCGGCGTGCGTGGGTCAGTCATGGTGCGGGTCATGCCTGCAGCAGGTAGCCCACACCACGCACGGTGCGGATCAGCTCCGCCCCGATCTTGCGGCGCAGGTTGGACACATGCACTTCGATGGCGCCAAAGTCCACGGGCTCGCCCAGTGGGTCCAGCCGCTGCGACAGCAGGCTTTTGGACACCACCACGCCAGGCTCGCGTGCCAGTTCCAGCAGCAGCTGAAATTCGCGTGGCGAAAGGTCGAGCGCCGCGCCGCCACGCTGCGCAGCGTGGCGGCGCGGCTCGATCACCAGCTCGCCCAGCACCCAGCGCTCGCTGGCCTGGCGTGCGCTGCGGCGCAGCACGGCGCGGATGCGCGACATCAGCTCGGCCGTGGCGAAGGGCTTGATCACAAAGTCATCCGCCCCGCCATCCAGCCCCGCCAGCCGGTCTTCCACGGCCGAGCGCGCAGTGATCACGATGATGGGCACCTGCCCGCCGTGCCCGCCCTGGTTGCGCCAGCGCGCGAGCAGGTCAAAACCACTGCCGTCGGGCAGCGTCAGGTCGAGCAGCACGCAGTCCACGGTGGTCGCATCCACCGTGGCGGACGCATCCATCGCACGGCGCAGCCATTCGCTGGTCAGGCCCTCCACCTTCAGCGCGGACTGCAGCGCGCGGCCCAGGTCCAGGTCGTCTTCGATGAGCAGGATGTGCATGGCGAGATTGTGGCGGGTGCGGTGCCTGCTGGGCGGGGCCAGAAGGTCCGCCTTTGGCTGGCGTTAAGGCAGCAGTTTGCACAATGGCAGCGCGCGCAGCGCAACGCGGCTTGCTCGCCGACGTTTGAGAGAGAAGAATGAATGAAAGAAACTGGGGAGGATGCCCTTGTGGGTGATGACAAATCGATGATGGGTCTATCGGCACCTTCACGGCTGGTGCTGCGGCCCTTTCTCGGCCCCTCGGACTTCCCGGGCATGGCCGAGGTGGCCAACGCCAGCTTTGATGCCGACGGGGTGCTCGCACGGCGTACACCCGAAAACCTGGCGCGCGACTACGCCGCGTTCACCCAGTGCGATCCGTATCAGGATGCGGTGATGGCCGAGCTGGACGGTGAACTGGTGGGCTATGGCCGTTGCTGGCGATTCACACAGGCCGACGGGTTGACGCTTCACTCCCAAATCGGCTTTGTGCCAGGGCGTTGGCGCGGACGCGGCATTGGCCGTCTGCTGCAGGGCTGGATCGAGCAGCGGCACCACACCGTGGCAGCGCTGCAGCCGGGCGGCCCGCATGTGCACCATGCCTATGTGCAGCAAGGCGAAGATGCGCGCGCCAGGCTGCTGCAGGCCCGCGGCTATGCGCCGATGCGGTATTTCTTCGAAATGCTGCAGACGCAGCTGCATGCTGTGCCCGAATTTCCCATGCCCGAAGGGCTGGAACTGCGGCCCGTGTTGCCCGAGCACTACCGCGCCATCTGGGATGCGCACCACACCGCGTTTGAGGACCATTGGGGGATGGTGCCGCCATTGCCACGCGACTACGACACGTGGCTGGAGAGCCTGATTTTCCAGCCCGCGCGCTGGCAGGTGGCATGGAACGGCGAAGAGGTCGCAGGCCAGGTCCGCACGTATATCAACGAGGACGAAAACCGCCATCTGTCCAGGCGACGGGGCTACACCGAGTTCATCAGCGTGGGTCGCCGCTGGCGTGGCCGTGGCCTTGCCAGAGCGCTGATTGCCCGCAGCCTGCGCCTGCTGGCGCAGGAGGGCATGTCGGAGTCTGCGTTGGTGGTGGACGGCGAAAACCTGACGGGCGCCAACCGGGTGTATGAGGACTGTGGGTTCCACACGGTCAAGCGCCACACGATCTACCGAAAACCGCTAGTGGTACCCGAGGTATAGGCGCAACGTGCGCTGGCGCCGCAATTTGCCTGTCGCAGGAATACAGCAGCTCCGCGACGCCATGGGGCCGAACGTGCTGGTCTTAGGCTGCGCTTAAGCCTTGTCCCCAGACAATCCTTGGCAGAGAGGATGTCTATGAGAAAAACACACACCCACCGCGTCGTCGTCTGGGCGGCGTGCCTGGCAGGTGGCGCCGCATGGGCCCAAGCGTCGCCCGAGGGAGCGGGGGCCGGGGCATCAACGCCGCAGCTCGATGGCGTCACGGTGACTGCGCGCCGCTCGCTGGAGCAGCGTTTTTTTGCCGCCGGTTCGCTGGTCGTGGTGGACCGCGCCGACATCGAGCAAATGGGTGCGTTCTCGGTGGCCGATGTGCTGCGCCAGTTGCCAGGCGTGCAGGTAGTGCCATCTGCCGATGGCAGTGTCGAGATCCGCATGCGCGGCATGGAGCGCGGCGCCACGCAGTTGCTGATCGACGGCCAGCGCGTGGGCAGCAAGCGTACCCAGTTGCCCATTGACCAATTGCCGCCTGAACTGATCGAACGCATCGAGGTGGTGAGAGCGCCGAGCGCAGAGTTTTCGGGTGCCACCGGGGGCACGCTCAATATCGTGCTGCGCCAGGCCACGGTGAAGCGCGAGACGGTGCTGCGCCTCACCGATAACCACGTGTGGGGGCGCAATGCGGGCCAGGCGTTCTTTTCGCGCACGGGGCCTTTGGGCGGCGCTGTGAAGCCTGCCAAGGGCGCCCAAGGCTCCGATGGCGCCGAGGAGGTGCTCGAGGCGGAGAACAGGGAGCCGTGGTCCTATTTCGTCGCGGCCTCTGCGACGGGTTTGTTGCTGGGCTCGGACACCCACCGCAGCACGCAGGTCGGCGGTGCGGAGGTCGCACAGTCCGATACCAGTGCCCGCTACAAGCGCACCGACTACGCGCTGGTGCCGCGTGTCAGCGGAAAGATCGGTGCTGCGGATCAGCTGACGCTGCGTGCCACGCTCAGCAAGGCCGATTTTGGCGGTACCGCGGACAGCGTGGGCAGCGGCGATGGTACGTATGCGGCGCGTTCGCATGAAGCGCACAACTACGACCGGCGCTATCTGCAGGCCGCAGCCGACTGGACGCACCGCTTTGCGGCCAGCAAGCTCGAAACGACGTTGTCAGCGAGCCGTGCCAGCGACACCGTGGACCGCAGGGGCGACTTGCTGCGCAACATCGGCGTTGGCGGTGCTGCAGTCACGGACAGCTATAGCTTTGTGGACGACCGGCGTGAAGACGTCTGGAACCTCAGCACCAAGCTCACGGGTACGGCCGCCGCACTGCTGTGGAGCGCCGGGGCGCAGCTGGAAGACCGCAAACTTTTTGTCAACACGACGGCGAGTGGCGACCTGCCGGTGAACTCGGGTCTGGATGCCGGCATCCGCCGGTGGGTGGCCTGGGGGCAGAACGAATGGGAGCTGCCCGCGACCACCACGCTCACGCTGGGCCTGCGCGGCGAGCGCGTGGAGCTGAGCGGCGGAAGCTCTGCCGTGACGGGCAGCAAGCAATGGAACATCCTGCAGCCATCGCTGCATACACGCACGCCCTTGTCCGAGGACCTGCAGTGGCGCGTGAATCTCGCGCGCGTCACCCAGTTGCCGCGCGTGTGGGATCTGGTGGACCGCGCCATCCCCAGCCAGGGCAGCAACAGCCTGAACAATCCTGACACCATTGGCAATCCGAACTTGCGTCCCCAGGTGGCCTGGACACTGGACACCGGTTTTGAGCGGCGTCTTGCCACTGGCCACGCGGGCGTGAACCTGTTCGTGCGCCGGATGAGCGACGTTCTTGCGCCCACAATGCAGTTGATCGGTGCACGCTGGGTGGAGCAACGTGGGAATGTGGGAGACGCCATCGTGTGGGGCCTGGAGGCCGATGCCCGCACGGGGTTGGGCTGGGTGGGCCTGGGGAGCGAATGGACGCTGTCGGCCAATGCCAGTGCGCTGCAGTCACGCATGACCAGCGGGCCCAACGAAGGACGGCGCATTCCGGGGCAGGCACGCTATGTGGCCACGCTGACAGCGGCAAAACCCATGCCGCGCAATGGCGGCTGGTATGGCGGCGCCACGCTGTCGATGACTGGGCCGGCCGACCAGGACATCAATGGGACGCTGACCGGGAAGAATCGCGCAAGCGCCATGCTGGATCTGTATGTGGGTCAGCTGGTACGCGGGCTGGGTTACTGGCGGTTGGGGGTCTACAACGTGGGTGATGCCCATTTCCGCCGGGATCGCGTCGACGCGTCGGGCGTGGTACCGGTCGTGAGCACCAGCAGCATGCAGTGGACGCCGCGCGCGTACCTCACGGTGGGGACGCAGTTTTGAAGGCGGCAGGACGCCTGGGCTGGGGCTCACGGGCTCGGTGCGTGGTCTTCATCGCATGGTCCTCGCTGGCCTCTTTGGCTTTGCCGGCGGGCGCAACCCCGATGGCACCTGCAACAGCATCCGGAGCAAGCGCTCCCGCTGAACCGGTGTTCACCCGGGCACGCCTGGTTTCGGTTCAGAAAGAGGATGGGAATCGGCTGTATGTGCGCCTGAAGCTGCTGCCAAGCTCGAAGCTCCCTTTCACGACGCAGAGGTTCAAGGTGAGCGATCGGGCGCTGCTGACGGGTATCCCGGAGGGCTCATGGGTCAAGTTCACGGCGCGCCACATGGACGGCGAGAACACCCTGACCTCAATCCAATTGACCCCGGAGTGCAAACGCTTTCAGCCCTGCGACTAACGTGGAGCGTGAATGTGGGGGTGGCGGGTGCGAGGTCTGTGCCGCCGCTGCACCCCTCAGGCGTACAGACGGCCGTCCTTCAAGGCGTGCAGCGCATGGGCCAGGTTGCTGCGGGCCTGCACCTCATAGCGTGTTTGGAACCATTTGGTGCCGTAAATGCGCGGCCGGTCGAGAAACCCCTGCAGCACCGCGCTGCGCCCCGCTACATAGCGTGGCCAGCGCACAAAGAAGTATTCGCGCCGCACATGGCGCTCGAACTGGCGGTACACCGCATCGCTTTGTCCGAGGATGGCCAGGTCGATATCCACCACCCACTGCGCATCGCCCGCGAGAGGGCCGGGGGTGTGGCAGGTATCCAGAATGTGCTGGTGCACAGTCTCTGCCAGCGTAGCTGGTAGCTTTTGGTTCAGAACGAATCGATGTGCCCAGTCGGCGCTGCGTTGTTCGTTGTGTTTGGCCCACGGCCAGTAAATGGCGTCGTGGTACCACAGGGCCAGAGCGACGGCATGGGGGTCTTGCAGTGTGCCGGGCTGCTGGTCCTGCACGGCCTGCCAATGCCGCAGGCAGGCCCACAGGTGCGTGGTGTCGTGGTACGCGCGGGGCCAGTGGGCCCAGCTCAGGATGAGGCGGCGGCCTTCGGTGCGCCACGCCGGAGAACCCCGGCCCAGCGCCTGGCCCAGGGCCTGCCAATGCGCAAGCAGTTCGGTGGCGTGGGTAGGCTGGCGGCGCCAGGGCATTGGGGGCGAGGCGCTACGCAACGCGGCCGAGCGGAAGGTACTCCATGAGTGCCTTCTGCACGTGCATGCGGTTTTGGCTGCGGCACGCAGTCTGCGACTGCTTCACGTCCGCGCTGCGGACATGAGCCTGCGCCGAAACAGTCTGCTGGCGCTGTCGCGCCCCCGCATTGCATTTCATGCAACGCGGCCGAGCAGAAGATACTCCATGAGTGCCTTCTGCACGTGCATCCTGTTTTCAGCCTCATCCCACACCACGGACTGCGGTCCGTCGATCACATCGGCCTCGACTTCCTCGCCACGGTGTGCAGGCAGGCAGTGCATGAACAATGCGTCGGGTTGGGCGGCGGCCATCATTTCGGCGTCCACACACCAGTCGGCAAACGCCTTCTTGCGCTCTTCGTTCTCGGCCTCGTAGCCCATGCTGGTCCACACGTCGGTGGTGACGAGGTCGGCGCCTTGGCAGGCTTCGAGCGGGTTGCTAAAAAATTGATAGCTGCTTGCGCTTATCCCGCCTGCGCCAACGGCCAATTTCTCATCAATTTCGTAGCCACGGGGCGTGCTCACATGCACCTTGAAGCCCAGCAGCGCAGCCGCCTGCAACCAGGTGTTGGCCATGTTGTTGCCGTCGCCCACCCATGCCACCGTCTTGCCCTGGATGGAGCCCCGGTGCTCGATGAAGGTGAAGATGTCTGCCAGGATCTGGCAGGGATGGAACTCGTTGGTCAGTCCGTTGATGACGGGCACGCGCGAGTGTTCGGCAAAGCGCACGATCTTGGTCTGCTCATAGGTGCGGATCATCACCAGATCCACCATGCGGCTGATGACCTTGGCGCTGTCTTCAATCGGTTCGGCGCGGCCCAGCTGGCTGTCGCCCGTGGTCAGGTGCACGACCGAGCCGCCCAACTGGTACATGCCGGCTTCGAAGCTCACGCGCGTGCGGGTGCTGGCTTTCTCGAAGATCATGGCCAGCGTGCGGTCCACCAGGGGGTGGTGCTTTTCGTAGGCCTTGAACTTCTTCTTGATGAGCGCGGCGCGCTCGAACAGGTAGGTGTATTCGTCGGCGGTGAGGTCGTTGAACTGCAGGTAATGTTTCAGCGTCGTCATGGCGGTGTTGCTTTGCTCTTCATTCAGCCAGTATGGCTTTGACCAGCGGGGTCAGTTTGGCGACGATCTCGTCGGCTTCGGCAGTGGTCAGGATCAGCGGGGGCACCAGGCGGATCACGCTGTCGGCTGTCACGGACAATAGCAGGCCCACTTCGGCAGCACGGCCAATCAGTGCGCCGCAGGGCTTGTTCAGCTCAATGCCGAGCATCAGGCCCTGGCCCCGGATCTCCTTCAGGCCGGGAAGGCTGCCCAGTTCGCGCTGCAGCGCGGCCCGCAGGTGGTCGCCCACCTTGGCCGCATTTTGCAGCAGGCCTTCTTCTTCCATGATGCGGATCGTCTCGACCCCTGCACGCATGGCCAGCGGGTTGCCGCCAAAGGTGGTGCCGTGGTTGCCGGGCTGCAGCACATTGGCGGCCTTGGGGCCGGCCACCACGGCGCCAATCGGCACGCCCGAGCCCAGGCCCTTGGCCAGTGGCATCACGTCGGGAACGATGCCTGCCCACTGGTGGGCAAACCACTTGCCGGTGCGGCCCACGCCACACTGCACTTCGTCGATCATCATGAGCCAGCCGCGCTCGTCGCACAGCTTGCGCAGCTGCTGCAGGTATTCGACCCGCATGGGGTTGATGCCGCCTTCGCCCTGGATCGTTTCGAAGAACACGGCCACCACATTGGGGTTGCCTTCGGTGGCCTTCTTGATCGCCTCGATATCGTTGAGCGGCACGCGCACAAAGCCTTCGACCAGTGGGCCGAAGCCGCTGTAGATCTTGGGGTTGCCGGTGGCTGACATGGTGGCAATCGACCGGCCGTGGAAGGCCTTCTCATACACCACGATCTCGGGCTTGGCGATGCCCTTGTCCACACCGAACTTGCGTGCGATCTTCAGGGCGGCCTCGTTGGCCTCCAGGCCCGAGTTGCAGAAAAACACGTTGCTCATGCCCGACAGCTCCACCAGCTTGGCCGCCAGTTGTTCCTGCAGCGGCACGTGGTAGTAGTTGGAGGTGTGGATCAGCTTGGTGATCTGGTCTTGCAGTGCGGGCACCAGCTTCGGGTGGTTGTGCCCCAGCGTGTTCACGGCGATGCCACCCAGGCCATCGAGGTATTCCTTGCCGTTCACGTCCCAGACTCGGCAGCCTTGCCCACGGGCCAGCGCAATGGGTACGCGGCCATAGGTGTTCATCACGTGGGGCGAAGCTGCCGGGGTGGTAGCGGTCATGCAGAAATCTCCAGACGGTGCGGTGATGGGTTGGCTGGTGGCCATAAACCCGGAAAAACGAAGCACGATTCTAGGGGGAGCACGGTGAACGGCTGTTGACGATTGCGCATTACTGCAATGCGGGCCAAACCCTGAATTTCGGTGCCTATCTATGGCCTGGCACGGGGATTAGGGAGCTAGCTCTTATATAAGAGTTAGAATGTCGCGCTGCGGTGCAGCATGCAGTGATCCTGTGTCTGGCGCGCTCATTACCACTCCACTCCCCGATGGTTTCCCCCTCCTCCAAAGAAGTCTTCATTCAGGGCATCACCCACGACGGGAAAACCTTTCGGCCCAGCGACTGGGCCGAGCGTCTGGCCGGGGTGATGAGCAGTTTCCGCCCGGGTGGCGCGCGCCCTGGCAGCCATCTGAGCTATTCGCCCTGGTGCATTCCCACCACGCTCAATGGCGTGAAATGTGTGGTGGTGCACCGCGACCTGCAGGGCCACGAGCCCATGGCCTGGGACTTCGTCATCAACTTCGCGCGCGACAACAACCTGCAGGTGGCCGAAGCTTGCCTTCTGCCCGATCTCCCGTCCGTCAAGCCCTGATCTGGCCTGTGACCTGGCAGCTTGTGGCTGAAGGGCGTCTTTTTCGGCCCGCGCGCTCTCTATCCTTTCTCGGATTTCAATATTGGGTGGCCTGAAGCCGTGCCCTCATATGCCCACCCCCTGCTGGCTTGGCGCTTCTTTCCCGTCCAGAAACGAAAAAACCGCCCGAAGGCGGTTTAATTCGTTTTTTGCTGGCAGCGCACCCGTTACAAACGGCGAACGGCACATACCGTTCGGGCTGTTTGCCTGCCGGGGCAGGCGGTGGGTTGGTTAGGCGGCTGCCAGTGCCAGGGCTTTCACCTTGGCAGACAGGCGGCTCTTGTCGCGAGCAGCCTTGTTCTTGTGGAAGATGCCCTTGTCAGCCACGGTGTCCACCACGGCTTGCATCTTGGCGAACAGTTCGGTCGCCTTGGTCTTGTCGCCGGACAGAACAGCCTTTTCGACGTTCTTGACAGCGGTACGGTATTTGGAGCGCAGCGAGGTGTTCGCAGCGTTGAGCTTGATGTCCTGACGGACGCGCTTGCGGCCCGACGCCAGGCGCGGGTTCTTCTTCTTTGGTTTAGCGGATGCCATGATTTAGTTCCTTGGGTCTGTGGATGATGCCAGCAAAGCCCGCGATTATAGCCCAAGGCAGTTTGTTCATCGCCGCGGTGTTCACAACCGGCGCAGCGCCATCGCGAGCGCACCCGTCGGACTGGCCCTGCCTGGCCGCTGGGCGCGTCCTCCTCCGGGGGAAGACGCGAAGCGACTCAGGGGGAATACACTCCCTGCGGTGTCACTGTTCAAAGCCGCCTCTACCGTTTCCCTTCTGACCTTTGTCTCCCGCATCACCGGGCTGGTGCGAGAGCTGCTTATGGCCTCGGTTTTCGGGGTCAGTGCGATGACGGATGCGTTCAACGTAGCGTTCCGCATCCCCAATCTGTTCCGCCGAGTCCTGGGCGAAGGCGCCTTCAGCCAGGCCTTTGTCCCGGTGCTGTCTGCCACCCGCGCCCAGGAGGGCGACGAGGGGGCCCGTGCACTGATCAACCATGTAGGCACCTTGCTCGCGTGGACGCTGGTGCTGCTGTGTATTGCCGGTGTGCTGGGCGCTCCCTGGATGGTGTGGGGCATGGCCAGCGGGCTCAAGCAGTCGCCCCAGGGCTTTGACGCTGCCGTGACCATGACGCGCTGGATGTTCCCCTACATCGGCTTCATGTCGCTGGTGGCGCTGGCGGGGGGCATTCTCAATACCTGGAAGAAGTTTGCCGTGCCGGCGGCGTCGCCCGTGCTGCTCAACATCGCGCTGATCCTGTCCATCACGGTGGGCGCACCCTGGTTTTCCCGCCATGGCATCGAGCCCATCTACGCCCAGGCGGCGGGGGTGATGCTGGGTGGCTTGCTGCAACTGGCCATCCAGGTGCCTGCGCTGGTGCGCCTGGGGCTGCTGCCGCGCATTGGGGTGCGCTGGGCGGCCATTCGTGCCGCCTGGTCGGACCCCACCACGCGCAAGGTGGCGCGCCTGATGCTGCCCGCGCTGCTGGGGGTGAGCGTGGCGCAGATATCGCTGCTGATCAATACCCAGATTGCCTCGCACCTCGCCACCGGCAGCGTGAGTTGGATCACCTACGCAGACCGTCTGATGGAGCTGCCGACCGCGCTGCTGGGCGTCGCACTGGGGGTGGTGCTGATGCCGCAGCTGGCCAGCGCCCGCGCCAGGCAGGACGACGAAAGGTACTCGGCCATGCTTGACTGGGGGCTGCGCCTGGTGGTGCTGTTGTCAGTGCCCTGCATGGTGGCCTTGCTGGTCTTTTCAGAGCCGCTGGTGGCGGTGCTGTACCACTATGGCGCGTTTGGTGACGAAGACGTGCGGAAGACCACCCTGGCCCTGACGGGTTATGGCGTGGGCCTGGTGGGCATTGTGGCCATCAAGGTGCTGGCGCCCGGTTTCTATGCCAAACATGACATGCGCACCCCCATGCTCATTGCGGTGGCGGTGCTGGTGTTGACCCAGTTGATGAACCTGGTGCTGGTGCGTTATCTGCAGCATGCCGCCCTGACATTGACCATCGGCATTGGCGCACTTATCAATGCCGGTTGGCTGTTGATCGGTCTGCTGCGGCGCGGCAGCTACCGGCCTCTGCCAGGCTGGGGCAAGTTCGCCCTGCAGGTGATCGCTGCGAGCGCCTTGCTGGCGGTGCTGCTGGTATGGGGTGCGCAGCACTTCGATTGGGTGGAAATGAAGGGGCAAACCCTTCGGCGAATAGGGTTGCTGGCGGCGCTCATGGCTGCTGCTGCCGTGGTGTACTTTGGCGCGCTGTGGGCAGCCGGGCTCAAGCTGCGCCAGCTGTTGCGGCGCTGATTCCAGCGAAGGCCGAAAGTGCCCTGTCAAGAGGGGCTTTCTGTCGCTTGACGCCATCCGGCGGGGCACTTACAACTCCACCATGTCCCTGAGCTATTCCGTACCCACCTCGCTGGAGTACTTTGCATCGCTGGTGCAAAGCGATGACCACTTCCCGCTGCTGGAGGCTGCAGCCAGCCTGGCGCAAGACGAATACCCCGAGCTCGACATGCAGCAATTGCTGGGTGATATGGACCAGCTGCTCGCGCGCATCAAGCGCCGCCTGCCTGCCGATGCCCCGGCGCTGCAGCGCTTGCGCACGCTCAACCAGTTCTTCTTCGCCGACCTGGGCTTTGGCGGCAACATCAACAATTACTACGACCCCGAAAACAGCTACCTCAACGCTGTGCTGCGCACGCGCCGGGGCATTCCGATTTCGCTGGCCGTGTTGTGGATGGAGCTGGCCCAGGGACTGGGCCTGCATGCGCGGGGCATTGCATTCCCTGGGCACTTCATGGTCAAGGTGCTGCTGCCCAAAGGACAGGTGGTGCTGGACCCGATCTCAGGCCAATCCCTCAGCCGTGAAGAGCTGGCCGAGCGGCTGGAACCCTACAAGCGCCGCAACGGCCTGGTGGACGACTACGATGTGCCGCTGGGCCTGTACCTGCAGGCCGCCACGCCGCGCGACATCATCGCGCGCATGCTGCGCAACCTGAAAGAGGTGCATCGCACGCAGCAGGACTGGCAGCGCCTGATCACCGTGCTCGACCGGCTCATCGTGCTGCTGCCTGACGCCTGGGGCGAGCGGCGTGACCGGGGACTGGCCCATGCCGAGCGCGGCAACACCCTCGAAGCGATGGCCGACCTAGAAGTCTATCTGGCCCATGCGGAAGACGGGCTGGACATCGATCTGATTGCCGACCGCCTCAACGCACTGCGCAGCTAGAACGGCGCACTGCTCGCCGGCTGGTCGGCTTGTAGCTGCGCCAGTTGCCGGCGCAGTTCGGTGTTTTCGGCGGTGAGTTCTGCCACGCGGTGGCGCAGGGCCTGCAACTCGTCGGTAGTTCCCTCGGCGCTGGTGCCCGCCTCTGCTGCGGGGCTTTCTTCGGAAGGTGCTTCGTCGCGCGGCTTGCGCTTGTTGAGTTCGCGCACGCGCTTGGCAGCCTGCTTGAGTTCGTCCTTGCCCGCAACGACGGCCGCCACCTGCTCTTCGGCGGGCAGCGTGGCCACCGCGGCGGCGGCGTTGATGGAGATGGTGCCGGACTTCACGGCCGCCACCAGTTCGGGGGCGGCCTGCTTCTGGATTTTTTCGATCATCACCACCTGGCTGCTGCTCAGGCGTGCGGCCTTGGCAATGGCCTCGCGGCTGTTCAGTGGATCGGGTGCGGGCAGGGCGGCGGTTGCCTCGGGAGCGTCAGGGGCTGCGGTGGCTGCTTCGGCCTCTGGGGACGTCGCTGCGCGGGCCTTGCGGTCGGCCATGATCTCGCGCTTGCGCAGGGCCAGTACGCCGCGCTGGAAGTCCGACACACTGCGGCGCCCCAGATGCTGGTCGATCATCCACAGGTGCACGTCTTCCATGGACTGAAAGCGCGGGTTTTGTACGGTCTGGAAGGGCAGGCTGTGCTTTTGGCAGATGCCATAGCGGTTGTGCCCATCCACCAGCACGTCGCCCCACAGCACCAGCGCGTCGCGGCAGCCTTCGGCCAGGATGCTGCGCTCCAGCGCCTCATGCTCGTCGGGGGTCAGGGGTTCGATGTAGGCTTTGAGTTCTTCGTTGACGACGATGTTCATGGCAGAGGAGGCAATCGGGAGCGGGCAAGGGGCGCGATTGTAGAGGGCTCCGTCAGCGCCCGGAGCCAGGCTCCTATGAGTCCCCCGTGCCCCGCAGCGCCAGCCAGCCCGCCACGGCCGTGAAGGCCGCCACCACGGCCACGATGATCCAGAAGCCGTGCCCGTTGTCGGCCAGCGGCACGCCGCCCACGTTCATGCCGAACAGGCCCGCCAGGATGTTGATGGGGAGGGCCAGCACGGTCACCACCGTCAGCACAAACAGGCTGCGGCTGTTGGCCTCCTGCACGCTGGCGGCGATTTCTTCCTGCAGCAGCTTGATGCGCTCCTGCAGGCCCTGCATATCGCGCAGTACCACCGAGAACTCTTCGGTCGAATCGCGCAGCTCTTGCGCATCGTCTGCGCCCATCCAAGCAGGCGGGTGCTGCAGCAGGCGGAACAGCGCCGCTGGCTCGGGCGCCAGCAGCCGCTGCAGGCGCACCAGCAGGCGCCGCAGCACGCCGAGCCGCGCGCGTTTGTGGTCCAGCCGGCCAGCCAGCAGCGCGTCCTCCACATCGTCGATGCGCTGGGTCACGCCGCGTACGATGTCCACCAAGCCCGAGGCCTGCGTGCGCATCAGCTCGGCCAGCAGGGCCACGCTGGAGCAGGGCGCGTTGCCGCTGCGCACCGCCGTGCGCAGTGCGTCCACCGAGCGCAGCGGGCGGGTGCGCCCCGTCACCATCAGGTGCGGCGCCACGCTGGTCCACAGGGTGGCGATGTCCGAAGGCTCGAACGCAAAGTCAAAGTGTGCGTCGTTGAGCACGGCGATCAGCGTGTCGTCGTCACGCTCGATGCGGGTGGACACCGATCGGTCCTTGAGCGCATCAAAAAAGGCTTCGGGCAGGTCTGCATGCCGCTCCATCCAGCGCACGGCCTGGGCGTGGCTCAGGTTGAAGTGCAGCCACAGGAAGGTGCCTTGTGGTGGCAGCGTACGGTGGCTGCTGGCCGTGCCATGGGGGTGTAGGCCCGCCAACCACTGTGCGGCCTGCACGGTATCGACTTCGTGGGGCGCAGTGCCTGCGCCCAGCAGGTAGCCGCAGATCAGCCCGGCGGCATCACCGCCGTAGTTCAGGTGGGTGTTCACGGCGGGGAAGGGGCGGACGGGAGTGGACAAACAACAGCGGGCACGGCTGCATGGTGCGGCGCGGGCGTGACAACCCCGTGACAGATCACGCCGGTGTCACAACACTGTCACCGGCCGGCCCCACGATGGCGCATCTGTCTGTCTCTTTGCCCGCTCGGATCTGTTGCCCATGTTTCACCAGAACACCCTTGATACCCAGGACTTGATGCAACGCATCGCCAACGACCTGATCGACAGCTATGACGAAGAGCTGGAGCTGGAGATCGAGGACCGCGATGTCGATGACCTCGGAGCGTTGCAGTCCACGGACAAGCTCGCCCGCCAGCAGTACTTCAAGGAGCTGTTTCGCCTGCAGGGCGAACTCGTCAAGCTGCAGGACTGGGTGCAGCACAGCCGCCAGAAGGTGGTGATCCTGTTCGAGGGGCGCGACGCCGCCGGCAAGGGTGGCGTGATCAAGCGCATCACCCAGCGCCTGAACCCCCGCGTGGCCCGCGTGGCTGCGCTGCCAGCACCCAATGACCGCGAGCGCACGCAGTGGTACTTCCAGCGCTACGTGGCGCACCTGCCCGCCGCTGGCGAGATGGTGCTGTTTGACCGCAGCTGGTACAACCGCGCGGGTGTGGAGCGCGTGATGGGCTTTTGCACCGACGACGAATACGAAGAGTTCTTCCGCACCGTGCCCGAGTTTGAAAAGATGCTCGTGCGCTCGGGCATCACACTCGTCAAATACTGGTTCTCCATCACCGATGAAGAGCAGCACCTGCGCTTTCTGGGCCGCATCCACGACCCGCTCAAGCAGTGGAAGCTCAGCCCCATGGACCTGGAAAGCCGCGTGCGCTGGGAGGCCTATACCAAGGCCAAGGAAACCATGCTGGAGCGCACCCACATCCCCGAGGCGCCCTGGTGGGTGGTGCAGGCGGTGGACAAGAAAAAGGCGCGCCTCAATTGCATCGCCCACCTGCTGTCGCAACTGCCCTACCAGGATGTGCCCCACCCGGCGGTGGTGCTGCCGGACCGGGTGCGCAACCCTGAGTATTTGCGCCAACCCGTGCCCGCGCCGATGTATGTGCCTGAGATGTACTGAGCGCACTTTGCGCAGGGTGGCTGGTGCAAGACGCCTGATGCCGCCGCCGGTGCTGCCCGCGCCACGCAGCTCAGTAGTTCCATTGCTATTTTTTGAATAGCAGGTAGCGCTTGTCCATCAAGCGCTAGCGGCCAAAAAGGCCTGAATTTCTACGTCTGGGCCGGGCCCTTGAGCATCTCGATGGTCGAGATCACCTCCCGCACCTTGAAGGGTTTGAGCAACACGCGCCGCACCTGCAACGCCTTCATCTGCACGGCGGTCGATGCATCGACCTGGGTCGTGGTCACCGCCACGGGCACTTGGGCGTCCACTGCGAACTGGGCGCTGCGCACCTGTTCGAGCAGTGCCACGGCTTCGGGAGCTTCGTCCAGCGAGACGATGACGCCCGAGAAGTCCTTGGCCGCGAGTTGCTGCTGCGCGTTGCGCACCGTGCCCACCTGGCGCACTGCAGGCAGGTTCAACTGGCGCGCCGTGGCCACGATGATGCTGCCGGTGAGCGAGCTGGGCTCCACGAGAAGAATGTCCAATGGGGATGCGCTGCTCATCGTGCGGGCTCCCCGTGGGCGCGGCGCACCAGCTCCTCCACCGCCAGGTCGCGCAGGGACGCGAGGATGGCCAGGTCGATCGCGTCCAGCTGGCGCGGTGTGCGGTCGATGAGGCACAGCGTGCCGATGTTCTCTCCGCCCGGCATCTTCAGTGGTGCGCCGGCGTAGAACTGGATGTGGGGATCGCCGGTGACCAGCGGGTTGTCGGCAAAGCGGTCGTCCAGCGCCACATCGGGCACCACCAGCGTGTCGTCCTGCAGGATGGCATGGCCACAGAACGAGATGCCACGTGTGGTCTCGCACACATCCAGCCCGACGCGGGCCTTGAACCACTGCCGTTCTGCGTCGATGAGCGACAGCAGCACGATGGGCATGTCGAACTCCTGCGCGGCAAATGCCGTGAGCCGGTCAAAACGCTCCTCGGGAGGGGTGTCCAGTATCAGCAGCTGGCGCAGGGCCTGCAGGCGGTCGTCCTCATTGGCGGGGCGAGGGGGCTCTTGCATGGCGGTATGGGGCAGTCGCGATGGACATTGATTATGGGCCGTGGGCGTGAAATGCGCGCTTGCGGACGCTCAGTGCGTGTGCCCTCGGAAGGTGCCCTGCGACGGCGTGCCGCCGCGCCCGAACTGGTGCCAGGCGCGCCGCAGCTGGGTGTCCGAGCTGAAGCCTGCCATCAGCGCCGCCTGCGTCACGTTCTGGCCAGACCGCAGCGCGGCCTCGGCCGTGGCCAGGCGGATGCGGCGCAGGTACTGCAGCGGCGCAATGCCCGCGTGCTCCAGAAACAGCCGCGTGAGGTGCCGGGGCGAAGTGTGGGCCACCTCGGCCATCTGCGGCACGCTCCAGTCGGCTTGCGGCTGCTGGCCCACGGCGTCCTGCACGCGGTGCAGGGCGGGGTGCAGGTGGTTGCGGTGGTGCAGAAAGGGGGAAAACTCGGGGTCGTTCGGTCCCCGGCGCAGCGCCACCACCATGGACTGCGCGACCTGGGCCGCCAGCGCGGGGCCGCAGGTGTCGGAGAGGCGGTGCAGCAGCAGGTCGATGCCCGTGGTAACGCCCGCGCTGCTGTATACGGCGCCATCGGCCACAAACACGCGGTTGGCCACCACGTCGCAGCGCGGGTCCACGGCAGCCAGTTCGTCCAGGTGCTGGTGGTGGGTGGTGGCGCGGCGGCCCGTCAGCAGGCCCGCATGGGCGGCCAGCACCGACCCAGCGCACACCGTGATCAGGTCCAGCTGCCCCGCCACGGGCCGCAGCCCTCGCAGCCAGTGCAGCAGGGCGCGCGCCTCTTCGCCTTCCACGTCGATGTGTTGTCCCGCCAGCCCCACCAGCACCACCCACGCGGGGGAGGGCAAGGTGGCGGGCAGCGGCTCCAGCCCTGTCAGCACGGCGCCCACCGAAGACACGGATTGGGGAGTGGGGCTCACGAAGTGCTGCACAAACCGCGCGGGCTGGCCCTGGTTGACCAGGGTCTGGTTGGCAATGCGCAGCGCCTCGGCCGGGCCCGCCCAGTCCAGCACCAGGCTGCCCGGTAGCAAAGCAAAGTACACGTGGATGGGCTGGGGCAGTGTGTTGGACATCACTTGTTCCTGTTGACCCGTCATAAAACTGGCGCAACCGAGGCCAGTGCCACCGTGGAACGGGCTTTGCCAGTCCACGGGCGGCGTCCCCCTCGGGGGGGTGACGCGCAGCGGCACAGGGGGGTCAAGGCTTGTTGTTCCACGGGGTATCCATCTGGCGGGCGGTGCGCTCGGACAGCGCGGCGCCGACGAGGCGCGTGACCAGGTGCAGGCTCATGTCGATGCCGGCGCTGATGCCCGCGGACGTGACCAGCGCACCCCGGTCCACCCAGCGCACATTCTCCCGCACGTCGAGCGCAGGAAACTGAGCGCGCAGGTCGGCAATGTCCTCCCAGTGCGTGGTGGCGGGCCCCTCGGTGAGGACACCTGCCGCCGCCAAAATAAAGGCGCCCGTGCACACCGAGGCTGTGATCTGCGCACCGCCCGCCGCCTGGGCAACCCACGCGCGGGTGCTTTGGCAGGCAGCGGCGGCATCGACCACACCACCCGGCACGATGAGCACATCGGGCGTGGCGGCGGTGGCAAAGTCCGCATCGGGCAACACGCGCAGGCCCGCGCGGGCGCGCACCGGGGCCATGCTGCGGGCCACGCACTGCACCCCAAACGGTGCGGGCGCGCCGGGGTACAGGCGCTGGTGCATGCGGCTGGCAGTGGTGAAGACTTCGTAGGGGCCGCCCAGGTCCAGGGCCTCCACTTCGTCGAAGAACAGGATGGAGATCTGCAGGGGGTGGGGTGCGGAGAAGGTGTTCATGGCCGGGCTCATGCTGCGGCCCGGTCGATGGCCTGCTGAACCGTGCTCAGGGTGGCAAACCGGCCCTGCAGCACGGTGGCGGTGCGGGTCTTGATGTCTGCGGCCGCCAGCGTCTGGCCGTCGGGTTGCTCCATGTCCCAGGTCAGGGTTGCGTCGGTGACGTAGTCCACCTCCCAGCCCAGGTCGGAGGCGTGGCGGGTGGTGGTCTCGCAGCACTGCTCGGTGCGGATGCCACTCACGATCAGGCGCTGGACGCCGTGTTGTGTCAGCCACACGTCCAGCCCCGTGCCCACCAGCGCGCTGTGGCGAGATTTGGTGAAGGTGGCGGCTGCCTCGAAGTCCACCAGGCCCTCCAGCGCCCGCACATGGCCCGACGCGACAGAGAAAGCTTTCTCGGGCACAGCCGGGCCTTCTGCATGGAACACCCGCACCACGGGCACGCCGCGTGCCACACAGCCTTCGATCAGCGCGTTCTGGGCACGCAGATAGGCCGGCAGATCCTGGGCTGTGAAATAGGGGCGGTGGCGGAAGGATTCCTGGACGTCAATCACAATCAGACAGGTTTTCATGGTGAACTCGAAGGCGGGTTGAAATGAAGGTTGAATCTTCTCAGCGCAACCAGATGGCGTCCCGTCTCCTGGAGACAAGCTTCGATCAATTTAGGCCATATTGGAGGGGGTAGTCTGCCCGCTGCCTTCGGTATGCTGGGCGGGTGGGGCATTCTTTGAGATAAAAACAATCTCTGGCGCTTATCCTGTAATGGATTATTGCTATAAATATGGTAGCAATGTGCAATTGTTCGCCATAAGCTGTTATGGTGACTAGGGTTTTCCCTTAACTCCTTGCCCGTCCTGCCCCAAACACCCATGCCCCGCCGTTCCCGTCTGTTTTCGATGTCAGCGCTGACGCGGGCGTACCAGCGCAACCTGAAGGCGTTTGCACGGGCGACGCGGGCGGTGCAGCCCGTGCGCGCCAAGGCGCCGGCAAAGCTGCGGGTGGTGGCTGCCCAAAAACCGTCCAGCACGCGAACCCCTCGCCCCGCCCGCAAGCCGGTGCCGGCCAGCGGCAAATGGCTGGCGGGCATTGCACCAGGGCCTGCGGGCGCGCGGCGGTTTCAGCTGTACACCCCGCCCGGCCTGGCGTTGGCGGTGGATGAGAAGCTGCCCCTCCTGGTCATGCTGCACGGCTGCGGCCAGACCGGACGGGACCTGGCCGCCGTGTCGCGCATGAACCGGCTCGCCGCGCGTGAGCGCTTTCTGGTGCTCTACCCCGAGCAGGAACGCATGGCCAACGCGCATGGCTGCTGGAACTGGTTCGAACGCCGCAGTGGCAAGGCCGAGGCTGAAGCCGCCACGCTGCTGGCCGCCGTGGACCAGCTCGCACGCCGCCACCCGGTGGATCTTTCTCGCGTGGCCGTGGCGGGCCTGTCGGCGGGTGGCAGCATGGCCGTGCTGATGGCGGCGCTCTACCCCGACCGGTTTTGCGCCGTGGCCATGCATTCGGGTGTGGCTCCGGGCACGGCCGAGTCCGCGGCCACCGCCATCGCCGCCATGCATGGGCGGCGTGATGCCCATCTGCCTGACGCCCTGGCGGCCGGGGCACCTGTCGAATCGGTTGCCGCTGTGGGCGGAAAAAGTCCGACGGGCAGCCTGCTGCCGCCGTTGCTGGTGCTGCATGGCGACGCGGATGGTGTGGTGTCGGTGCGCAATGCGGCCGCCACGGCACAGTTGTGGGCACAGGCGCTGGGTGCGCGGGCGGGCGCCATCCGCACCTTGCAGCGCGGGCAGCGCCACGCCATGCGGGTGACCGAGTTCCGGGCGCGTGGCCGAACGGTTGTGGCGTTGCGCGAAGTGGTCGGGCTGGCCCATGCCTGGAGCGGTGGTGCCGCGCAGCTGTCGTACAGCGATCCCCAGGGGCCCGATGCCTCGGCACTGGTCTGGGCCTTTGTAGCCCGCCAGTTCAAAGAAAAATAGCCATCAGATCAGGCACTGCCGCTTTTCTGCAGGGCATTTTCTGCTATCAAATATGCAGTAAATGGTCTGAGCGGCTCAGGTCAGCCGGGGCTGGCGCCTGTCGGCCAATGGTTCTGCGTGTGCACCCGCCTGCAGTTGAAAGGCGGCCACCACTTCCTTGAGTTGATGGGCCTGCTGCTGCAAGGCGGCGGCGGCGGCGGTGGCCTGCTCGACCAAGGCCGCGTTTTGCTGCGTGCCCTGGTCCATTTGCGAGACGGCTTCGTTGATCTGCTCGATGCCATCGGTCTGCTCGCGGCTGGCCTGGCTGATCTCCTCGATCACGGCTGACACGCGCAGCACGCTGTCCACCACGTTCTGCATGGTGGCCCCGGCCTCTTGCGCCAGCTGTGCGCCCGCCTTCACCTGCTCGGCCGAATGGCCGATAAGCGCCTTGATTTCTTTGGCCGCCTCGGACGAGCGCTGCGCGAGGCTGCGCACCTCGGTGGCCACCACCGCAAAGCCCCGCCCCTGTTCGCCGGCCCGGGCGGCTTCCACCGCCGCGTTGAGCGCGAGGATGTTGGTCTGGAACGCGATGCCCTCGATGACGCCCGTGATGTCGGACACCTTGCGCGAAGACGCGTCGATCGAGCCCATGGTCTGCACGACTTTCTCGACCACCGCGCCCCCCTTGCGAGCGACGTCCGAGGCGGTTTGGGCCAGCACGCTGGCCTGGCGGGCGTTGTCGGCGTTCTGCTTCACGTTGGAGGTCATCTCTTCCATGGACGCAGCGGTCTGCTCCAGCGCGCTGGCCTGGGATTCGGTGCGGGCAGACAGGTCGTGATTGCCCGCAGCGATCTGTTGCGACGCGCTGGCAATGTGTTCGGTGCCGTCGCGCACCCGCTGCACGATGCGGTGCAGGCTGTCGCGCATGGACTGCATGTCCAGCATGAGGCTGGAACTGTCGCCCGCACGCGTGGCGACTGCCACCGACAGATCCCCTTCAGAGATGCTGCGGGCAATGCTGCGCGCGTAGCCGGGCTCGCCGCCCAGCTGGCGCAGCAGGTTGCGCGATATGAGGGTGCCCAGCACCAGCAGGGCGGCCCCCAGCAGCAGGGCCAGCACGCCGAACCGCAGTGCCCGCTGCCAGATGGCGGTGTTGACGGTGTCGATGTAGACGCCCGAACCGATCACCCAGCCCCAGGGGGCAAAGCCTTTGACGTAGGAGGTTTTCTCCACCGGCGTGTCGCTGCCGGCCTTGGGCCACAGGTAGGGCACGAAGCCCGCGCCGCTGGCCTGCACAGTGCGCACGAACTCGACAAACAGCTGCTTGCCGTTGGGGTCCTTGTTGGCCGTGAGGTCTTGTCCGTTGAGCTCGGGGCGGATCGGGTGCATCACCATGCGGGGGTGCATGTCGTTGATCCAGACATATTCGTTGCCGCTGTAGCGCACCGCCTGAATGGCCGCCGCCGCGCGCTTGCGGGCTTCGTCATCGGGCATGCCACCCTTGGTGCTGAGGTCGTGGAAGTGTGTGGCAATGCCATGCGCGGATTCCACGACCTGGCGCACGCCCGTCTGGCGCTCCTCCAGGATCAACTGGCGCTCGGACAGCAGGAACCACGAGGTCAGGACGGCGATGCCGAGGAGGGCGCTCAGCACCAGAAGTGCCAGTTTTCGTGCAATGGTCATGGGGAGCCCCTGAAAAAAAGTGGAGACCAGGCGCTGTCGCCGTCCGTCGAGTGGGCGCGGCATCAAGAATCTGTTCAAAGAGCAGGGTAGCCCCGGAGTGCTGGCTTTCAGCATGGCGATAACCCGCACTGGCCTTGCACGGGAAAGTCCCTGCAGGGGGCATGGCGGGCATATGGCCCTCGGTGAGCCGCTGGGCTCAGAGGGGAGGGATGGGCCAGGCTGCTGCGGCTGCAGCGCCCGGCGGGGGTGGGGCCACTACACGAGCCGCGACGCCACCAGTTCCTTCTTGAGGTAGGCGTAGAACAGCGGCGCTGCCACCAGCCCGGCGGGGCCAAAGACGGCCTCTGCCACGAACATCACACTCAGAAGCTCCCACACGCCCATCTGCGTGCGGCGCCCCACCACCTTGGCGTTGATCACGTATTCGGCCTTGTGGATCAGGATCAGGAAGCCCAGGCATGCCGCAGCCGCCAGCGGCGACACTGACAGGCCGACGATCGTGATCACCACGTTGCACACCAGGTTGCCCACGATGGGCACCAGCCCCGCCACAAAGGTGAAGGTGATGAGCACAGGCGTGTAAGGCAGCTGCAGGCCCCACAGCGGCAGCACAAACAGCAGGAACAGCGCGGTCAGCAGCGTGTTGAACGCTGCAATCCAGAACTGCGCTGCCACGATCTGGCGGAACGCCTCGCCAAACAGCGTGATGCGCAGCTTGAGCTGCTGGGCCAGCGGGCCGCGCGCCAGCACTGGCGGCCGCACGGCAGCCAGGGCGCCAATCAGCAGGCCCACATAGGCAAACAGCACCCCCGCCAGCCAGGCACGCCCCGCCATGGCCAGGGCCCCCGCCTTGGCGCCCAGGTAGTTGGCGATGATGCGCTGAATATCGGCTACGCCCTCCGGCAGGTGCGAGGCCACATCGGCGGGCAGCTTCAAGCGCAGCTCCAGCACCGTGCGTGCCATGTAGGTGAGCAGTTCCTGGTATTGCTGCGGCGCACTGACCAGGTAGCCGCGCGAGTGGGTGAGGCCCGCCGCCAGCAGCGCCAGCGGCAGCAGCATCACCAGGCCCGCCGCCGTCACCTGCGCCACGCGCAGGCTGGTGGCGGAGGGGGTGGGTTGCCGCTGGATGCGGCCCAGCCCCTGGGCAAACCAGCCGGTGAGGGCGCGGGTGAGCAGGAAGCCCAGGCATACGCACAGCAGGCCGGGTAACAGGCCGCGCCACATCACCAGCAGCAGCACAGCAGCCATCAGCACGTAACTGGCTGCCACGATGCCCAGGTTCAGGGCGCGGGGCGGTAGCGTGGTGGGGTGTTGGTCAGTCACGGCGCTGCACATCACCTGCATGGCTCGACACTGGCGCGGCCGAGTCCGGCGGGAAGCCGCGAAGCGGCTCAGGGGGGTGTTGCTTCACCTCAGGCCACGACCACGGCCACACCGTCGCCGCGTGCGGCGATGGTGCCGATGGCGTACACCTGCTCGCCCGCGGCGCGCAGCGTGGCGGCCGTGGCTTCTGCGGCGGCAGCATCCACCACCACCACCATGCCGATACCGTTGTTGAAGGTGCGGTTCATCTCGATGTCGTCGATACCGGCCGTCTTCTGCAGCCAGGCGAACAGCTCGGTCTGGGGCCAGCTGCCCTTGGCCAGGTGGGCGGCGGTGCCGTCGGGCAGCACGCGGGGGATGTTCTCCAACAGGCCGCCGCCGGTGATGTGGGCCAGGGCCTTGATGCCGCCGGCATCCTGCGTATGCGGGTGGGCAGCCAGTGCGGCCAGCACGTTCTTCACGTACAGGCGGGTGGGCTCCATGATGGCCTGCTTGAAGGGCTTGCCGTCCAGCGTGGCCGGGGCGGTGGCGCCTGCACGCTCGATGCACTTGCGCACCAAGCTGAAGCCATTGGAGTGCACGCCGTGGCTGGCCAGGCCCAGCACCACGTCGCCGGGCTTCACGTCCTGGCCAGTCAGGATCTTGGCCTTTTCGACCGCACCCACGGCAAAGCCGGCCAGATCGTATTCGCCTGCGGGGTACATGCCGGGCATCTCGGCGGTTTCGCCGCCGATCAGGGCACAGCCGGACAGCTCGCAGCCCTTGGCAATGCCGCCGATCACGGCCGCCGCAGTGTCCACATCGAGCTTGCCGCAGGCGAAGTAGTCGAGGAAGAACAGAGGCTCGGCGCCCTGCACCAGCACGTCGTTCACGCTCATGGCCACCAGGTCGATGCCCACGGTGTCGTGCATGTTCCATTCGAACGCCAGCTTGAGCTTGGTGCCCACGCCATCGGTGCCAGACACCAACACGGGCTCCTTGTAGCGCTTGGGCACCTCGAACAGGGCGCCGAAGCCGCCGATGCCCGCCAGCACGCCTTCGCGCATGGTCTTCTTGGCCAGCGGCTTGATGCGCTCGATCAGCGCGTCGCCCGCGTCGATGTCAACGCCGGCGTCTTTGTAGGAGATGGGGGTGGAGGAGGCAGAGGAGCTCATGGAAGGGGCTTTGGTGCTGGTAGACCCGCCGGGCGGGCTGGAATCCGGGGATTTTAAGGGGCACCGCCCGGGCGGGCTTTCTCAGCCCTGTCTGGGCGGGGGCTTTGGAGCCGCAACCGGGGCGGGGCACCAACTCGCACACAGCGGCCATCGAATGCGGCGAGGGCTGGTCACAAGGCCGGGCGTGACATCCATGGCTGCACTTTTTATCGCTGCTCAACTAATAAGTTCACTCATCAAACTATGTCGGGTTTGCCCGGATGTGTGCACCCGTACGATCCTTTCATAATTAGTTCGTCGTCCGCACTATGTCGGGTTGAAGTCGTTGCCTGGCACCGGAAAACGCCTGCGGCGGACTGAAGCCTGCAGGGTTCAGCGAGAGGGATTGCGGCACGACAGTCAACGTCGTTCACACCAACCAAGGCCCGCACGAGGCCAATCAATGGAGACAAGAATGAAATTGAAGACAACCTTGACCGCCCTGGCAGCCCTGGTGCTGGGCCTGTCTAGCGCCAGTGCGTTCGCCCAGGTGGTGGGCGTGAGCTGGTCCAACTTCCAGGAAGAGCGCTGGAAGACCGACGAGAAAGCCATCAAGGACCAACTGGCCAAGCTGGGCGCCAGCTACATCAGCGCCGATGCGGGCGGGTCGCCCGAGAAGCAACTGTCCGACGTCGACTCCCTCATCGCCAAAGGCGCCAAGGTGCTGATCGTGCTGGCGATGGACAAGGACGCGATCCTGCCAGCCGTCAACAAGGCCGCGCAGCAGAAGATCCCGGTCGTGGCCTACGACCGCCTGATCGAGGCCCCGGGTGTGTTCTACATCACCTTTGACAACGTCGAGGTCGGCCGCATGCAAGCCCGCGCCGTGTTCGAGGCCAAGCCCAAGGGCAACTACGTGATGATCAAGGGATCGCCCACCGACCCCAACGCCAACTTCCTGCGCGGCGGGCAACAGGAGGTGATCGAGGCGGCCATCACCAAGGGCGACATCAAGATCGTCGGCGAGGAATACACCGAAGGCTGGAAGCCCGAGGTCGCGCAAAAGAACATGGAGCAGATCATCACCAAGAGCGGCGGCAAGATTGACGCCGTGGTGGCCTCCAACGACGGCACGGCCGGCGGTGTGGTGGCGGCGCTGACGGCCAAGGGCATCAAGGGCATCCCGGTGTCCGGCCAGGATGGCGACCATGCTGCACTGAACCGCGTGGCCCAGGGCTCGCAGACGGTGTCGGTCTGGAAGGACGCCCGCGACCTGGGCCGCGACGCCGCCGCAGCAGCCGTCGCGCTGGCCAAGGGCCAGAAGGTGGCGGGCGCCCAGACCTGGAACGGCGGGGAGAAAAAGGTGTCGCTGCAGGCGCAGTTCCTGAAACCCGTGCCGATCACTGCCAAGAACCTCGATCTGGTGGTGAAGGCCGGCTGGATCCAGAAGGATGCACTGTGCAAGGGCGTGGACGCTGCCAAGGCGCCCGCCGCCTGCAAGTGAGCCCGGCGCGGCGCTGCGTGCCGCCCGGCTGCTGAACAACATGTTTTGAAGCTCCCGGACCGGGAGCGGGGCATTGCCGTGCGCGGCGGGCAGGCCTGAACCCGGTCCCTTCTCATTTCTGGCGGAGTGCGCTTGTGAGTCCTGTTCCCCATGCCCTCAGGCAACTGGCCATCGACTGGCGGTTGGTGCTGATGGGCGCTGTCCTGATGGTCACCGCCATCGTGTTCAACATCCTCTCGGGCGGCTTGTTCCTGTCGCCCGAGAACCTCTACAACATTGCCCAGCAGACGGCCGTGGTCGGCATCGTGGCCACGGTGGTGGTGCTGGTGATCGTGGCGCGCCACATCGATCTCTCGGTGGGCTCGGTGATGGGTTTTGTCGGCGTGCTGATCGCCACGCTGATGTACACCGCCGGCTGGCACTGGGTGGCGGCGTCGCTGGCCGGGCTGGCGGTGGCGATCGGCGTGTCGCTCTACCAGGGCGCGCTCACGGCGATGCTGGGGGTGCCGTCCTTCGTGGTTACTCTGGGCGGGCTGATGTCGTTTCGCGGCGCGGCCTTCATGGTGGCCGACGGCAAGACCCAGCCGGTCAGCGACAGCTTTTTTCAGCGCCTGGGCGGCGGCTTCGATGGCGCCATCGGCGTGCAGGCCAGCTGGGTGCTGGCCGTGGTGCTGGTGGTGGCGCTGGGCTTGAAGACCTGGTTGCGGCGCCGGGCCAAGGCGTCGTACGGTGTGCCCAACCCCGCGCTGTGGCTCGATGCGCTGGTGGCAGCCGTGCCGGCCGTGATCGCCGTGGGCTTTGTCGCCACGATGAACGCGTACCAGATACCCACCAAGGATGCGCCGCAGGGCGTGCCCATCCCCGTGCTCATCTGGGGCGGCGTGGCGGTGGTGCTGTCGTTCATCGTGCGGCGCACGCGCTTTGGGCGCTACGTGTTCGCCATCGGCGGCAACCCGGAGGCCGCAGCCCTGGTCGGCATTCCGGTGCGGCGCGTCACGCTGATGCTGTTTGCGCTGATGGGCGTGCTCATCACGATTGCAGCCATGGTCTCGATTGCGCGGCTCAATGCAGGCACCAATTCGCTGGGTACCGGCATGGAGCTGTTCGTGATCGCGGCGGCCGTGATCGGCGGCACGGCGCTGGCAGGCGGCAGCGGCTCCATCCTGGGGTCGGTGCTGGGGGCGCTCATCATGCAGAGCATCGACAGCGGGCTCTTGCTGCTCGACATCTCGATCGGCCTGCGCTACGTGATCATCGGGCAGGTGCTGATCGCGGCCGTGGTGTTTGACGTGGTCTACCGCCGCCTGACGGGAGACACCGCATGAACGCGCCATTGGTGGAGATGCGCGGCATCCGCAAGTCGTTCGGCGGCGTGCGGGCGGTGGACGACGTCAGCCTCAACCTGTACCCGGGCGAGGTGGTGGCCCTGCTGGGGCACAACGGCGCGGGCAAGTCCACGCTGATGAAGATGCTGGCCGGCGCCTACCCCATCGACAGCGGCGAGGTGCTGGTGCAGGGGCAGAGCGCCCACATCCGCACGCCGGCCGACGCGCAGCGGCTGGGCATCGAATCCATCTACCAGACGCTGGCGCTCGCCGACAACCTGGACGCGGTGGCCAACCTGTTTCTGGGCCGCGAGCTGCTCACCCGCTGGAACACGCTGGACGACCACCGCATGGACGCCGAAGCCCGCAAGGTCTTCGAGCGCCTGAACAAGAACTTCCGCAACGTGCGCACGCCGGTGCGGCGCCTGTCGGGCGGGCAGCGCCAGGTGGTGGCCATCTCGCGCGCCATCTACTTCAACGCCCGTATCCTGATCATGGACGAGCCCACCGCCGCGCTGGGCCCCGAGGAGACCGCCATGGTGGGCCGCCTGGTGCGCCAGCTCAAGGCCGACGGCGTGGGCATCTTCCTGATCACCCACGACATGCCCGACGTGTTCGGGCTCAGCGACCGCCTGGCGGTGATGAAGAACGGGCGCATGGTGGGCGCCTACCGCACGACTGATGTCACCGAGGACGAGGTTCTGGGCATGATCATCGCAGGCAAACAACCCGAAGGAAAAGCGCAGGCCCACCGCCTTGGCGAGCCTGCGCCGACCCCCACACCCGCATGAAGACCACCGGCGACCAGCAACTTGTCAAACGCATCAACCGCAGCGTGCTGCTGCGGCTGCTGCGCCAGCGCGGAAGCCTGTCCCGCGCCCAACTGGCCAGCGAAAGCGGCCTGACCAAATCCACCGTGAGCCTGCTGGTGCGGGAGCTGATCGACGAAGGCTGGCTCGCCGAAACCGGGCTGGCCGCCGCGCAAGGCATGGGCCGCCCGTCCACACCGCTGCGCCTGGACGGCAGCCGCCGCGCCATGGTGGGCGTGGAGATCGGCGTCGAGTCGCTGCGGGTGGTGGGCGTGTCGGTCACCGGCGAGGTGCTGTGCGCGGCCGAGGCGCCCCTGGCCGACCGCGACCCCGCCGCCGTGTGCCGCCAGGTGGCGGCGCTGGTGCTGCGCACGCAGGCCGAACTGGCGGCCAGGCCGGTCACCGTGTCGGGCGTGGGCATCGGCGTGCCCGGCGCGTTCGACGAGGCCACCGGCACCATCCGCTTTGCGCCCAACCTGGGCTGGCGCGACGTGGCCTTTTTGCCGCTGATCACGCGTGCGCTGGCCGACGCGGGCAGCCCGCCGGTGGCGGTGCATGTGCAGAACGAGGCGGACACCGCCGCGCTCAGCGAGTACGAGTTTGCAGATGGTGAAGCGACGGACTCGCTGATCTTCGTGACCTGCGGCGTGGGCGTGGGGGCGGGCATCGTGCTCAACGACCGGCTGTTCACCGGGCTGCAGGGCATGGCCGGCGAAATCGGCCACAGCATTTTGCAGATCGACGGGCCACTGTGTTCGTGCGGACGCAAGGGGTGTGCCGAGACTTTCTTCGGGGCACGTGCCCTGGAGCGCGAGAGCGACCCTGCGCGCGGCGGCGTGTTTCTGGGCGTGGTGCTGCAGAACCTCTGGACCACCTTCAACCCCGGCGCCCTGGTGGTGGGCGGGCCCTCGTGCGAGCGGCACCCCGGCATCGTGCAGCAGGCCCGCGACACGCTCGATGCCTACGCAGCCAGCGCCGGCGTGGCGGCGCCCGCCGTGCGCGCAGCCCGCTACGGCCTGCTGGCCTCGGCCGTGGGCGCGGCCGCGCTGGTGCTGCACCACGAGCTGCGGCCCATGCACGCGCCGGCAGTCGCCGCGACGGGGGCCGATGACCAGGCCTTGGCCCCACCACCGGCAGGCGCCACACCGCCCGCCCTTCTTCACTGAACGCATCCATCCACCATGTACATCGGCATCGACATCGGCACCTCGGAAGTGAAAGCTTTGTTGCTCGGACCGGACCAGCGGGTGCTGGGGGCGGCGGGCGCGCCCCTGTCGGTGTCACGCCCCCACCCCGGCCACAGCGAGCAGGACCCGGCCGACTGGTGGGTCGCCACGCAGGACGCCCTGGCCAGCCTGCGGGCCGTGCACCCGGAGGAATACGCAGCCACCGAGGCCATCGGCCTGTCGGGCCAGATGCATGGCGCGGTGCTGCTCGATGCACACGACCGCGTGCTGCGCCCGGCCATCCTCTGGAACGACACGCGCAGCGCCGATGAGTGCGCGGAGATGATGCGCGAGCTGCCGGCGCTGAGCGGTCTGGGCGGCAGCCTGGCCATGCCCGGCTTTACGGCCCCCAAGCTGCGCTGGGTAGCGCGCCACGAGTCCGCGGTGTTCCGGCAGATCGCCAAGGTGCTGCTGCCCAAGGACCATGTGCGCCTGATGCTGACCGGCGAGCATGTGAGCGACCTGTCGGACGCGAGCGGCACCCTGTGGCTCGATGTGCAGCGCCGCGACTGGTCGGATGAACTGCTGGCGCTGACCGGCCTGGCGCGACAGCACATGCCGCGCCTGGTGGAAGGCAGCGCAGTGAGCGGGCGCCTGCGGGCCGACGTGGCGCAGTCGCTGGGCCTGCGGCCCGGCACCGTGGTGGCCGGTGGTGCGGGCGACAACGCCGCCAGCGCCGTGGGCATGGGCGCGGTGCAGCCCGGCCAGGGGTTCCTGTCGCTGGGCACCAGCGGCGTGCTGTTTGTGGTCACGCCGCAGTACCAGCCCAATGCCGCCAGTGCCACGCATGCGTTCTGCCACGCAGTGCCGGGCCGCTGGCACCAGATGAGCGTGATGCTGGCCGCCGCCAGCGCGCTGCAGTGGGTGGCCCACCTGCTGGGCGCTGCGGACGCGGGCGAGGTGGCCGCACGCGCCGCCGCACTGAGCGCCCAGGACCGCGAGGCAGCGCCGGTGTTTCTGCCCTACCTCAGCGGCGAGCGCACGCCCCACAACGACGCCCGGGTGCGCGGCAGCTTCCACGGGCTGGATATGGACACGGACGCCGCACGCCTGGGCTATGCGGTGATGGAGGGCGTGAGCTTTGGCTTGCGGGACGGCTTGGCTGCCTTGCATGCCGCCGGCAGCGAGGTGTCGCGCCTGTCGTTGGTGGGCGGTGGCGCCCGCAGCGCCTTCTGGGCGCAGATGCTGGCCAGCGCGCTGAACGTGGAGATCGTGACCCACGGCGGCTCGGCCGTGGGCGGCGCGCTGGGTGCCGCGCGCCTGGGCGCCCTGAGCGTCGGCACACCCCTGGAGTGGGTGTGCCTGCCGCCGCCCATCGACACCGTCTACCTGCCTGATCCTGCCGAGCGCGCCTTGCTGGCGCCGCGCCACGCCTTGTTTCGCAGCCTGTACCGCAGGCCCTGATGTCCCCGAACCCTTTCCCGAGCCTGTCCTGAGCCATGTTCCGTCCTTAGCCGAGAAAACCATGAGCACCTACTTCTCCGACATTTCCCCCATCGCCTACGAAGGCCCCGATTCCACCAACCCGCTGGCCTTCAAGTGGTACGACAAAGACCGCCTGGTGCTGGGCAAGCGCATGGAAGACCACCTGCGCTTTGCCGTGTGCTACTGGCACAGCTTCTGCTGGAACGGGTTCGACCCCTTTGGCTACGACGGCACCTTCGAGCGCCCGTGGCAGCAGGTGGCCGACCCCATGGCCGCCGCGCGCCTGAAAGCCGACGCGGCGTTCGACTTCTTCGCCCGGCTGGGCGCGCCGTACTACTGCTTTCACGACCGCGACGTGGCGCCCGAAGGCAGCACGCCCCGCGAGAGCGTGAAGTACCTGCACGAGATGGTGGAAGTGCTGCAGGCCAAGCAGGCCCAGACGGGCGTGAAGCTGCTGTGGGGCACGGCCAACCTGTTCAGCCACCGGCGCTTTATGTCGGGCGCATCGACCAATCCCGACCCCGAAATCTTTGCGCTGGCCGCACTGCAGGTGAAGGAGGCGATGGACGCGACGCTCAAGCTCGGCGGAGAGAACTACGTGCTGTGGGGCGGCCGCGAGGGGTACGAAACCCTGCTCAACACCCGCGTGGGCCACGAGCTGGACCAGATGGGGCGCTTCTTGAACATGGTGGTGGAGTACAAGCACAAGATCGGCTTCACCGGCACCATCCTCATCGAGCCCAAGCCGCGCGAGCCCTCCAAGCACCAGTACGACTTCGACACCGCCACGGTCTACGGGTTTCTGGCCCGCTATGGGCTGGACAAGGAGATCAAGGTCAACATCGAGGCCAACCACGCCACGCTGTCGGGGCACAGCTTCGAGCACGAGATCGCCACGGCCATCGACCTGGGCATCTTCGGCTCCATCGACATGAACCGCGGCGACATGCAGTGCGGCTGGGACACCGACCAGTTCCCCAACAACATCCCCGAGACCGCGCTGGCCCTGTACCTGATCCTGCAGGCCGGCGGCTTTACCACCGGGGGCCTCAACTTCGACGCCAAGGTGCGGCGCCAGTCGCTGGATGCCGAGGACATGTTCCACGGCCACATCGGCGGTATGGACGTTTCAGCCCGGGCGTTGCTGATTGCCGAGAAAATGATCACGGACGGGCGCCTGGCCCGCCATGTCGATGTCCGCTACGCGGGTTGGGGCGAGGCGTTTGGCCAGGATCTGCTGGGCGGACGGCTCGGGCTGGACCAGGTGGCGGCGCGCGCCCTGGAGCGCAACCAGGACACACGGCCAGTTTCCGGGCGGCAGGAGTTGCTCGAGAACCTGCTCAACAGCTATCTCTGATGGATCACCAGGACCGGGGGTACCCATGAAACCTGTGGTGTGGGGCGTGCTGAGCACGGCCAAGATCGGTGTCCAGCATGTGATCCCTGCGATGTTGTCCAGCCCGCTGGTCGAACTGCGCGCGATCGCCTCGCGTACCCTGCCTCCCGCGCAGGAGGCTGCGCGGTCCCTGGGCATTGCCCAGGCCTACGGCAGCTACGAAGAGCTGCTGGCCGACCCGGCTATCGAGGCCGTCTACAACCCGCTGCCCAACCATCTGCATGTGCCGCTCACCCTGCAGGCGGCGGCTGCGGGCAAGCACGTGCTGTGCGAGAAACCGGTGGCGCTCTCCGCCGCCGAGGCCGAGACACTGCAAACTGCATCGGCCCGGGTGCACATTGAAGAGGCTTTCATGGTGCGCCACCATCCCCAGTGGCGGCGAGCCCGGGAGCTTGTGCGTGCCGGGCGCATCGGCGAATTGCGGGCGGTGCAGGTGTTTTTCTCGTACTTCAATGACGATCCAGGCAACATCCGCAACCAGCCTGGTATTGGGGGCGGGGCGCTCTACGACATCGGCTGCTATGCGGTGTTGGCCGGGCGCTATCTGTTTGAAAGCGAGCCTCGGCGGGCGGTCTCGCTGGTCGACCGCGACCCGCAGTTGGGGACCGACCGGCTCACCAGCGCGTTGCTGGATTTTGGCGCCGGACGGCAGCTCAATTTCACGGTATCGACGCAAAGCGTCCGGTTTCAAAGGGTGCAGGTGGTGGGTACCCTTTGCCGCATCGAGCTGTTCATTCCATTCAATGCAGCCCGGGGCGAGCAGATGCACTTGGCGCTGGACGAGGGAGGCCTTCTGGATGGCAGCAGTGTCAC
The DNA here is from genome assembly GCF_001428965.1 of Acidovorax sp. Root275. Classification (NCBI taxonomy): domain Bacteria; kingdom Pseudomonadati; phylum Pseudomonadota; class Betaproteobacteria; order Burkholderiales; family Comamonadaceae; genus Acidovorax; species Acidovorax sp. Root275. The sequence goes on from NZ_LMJH01000005.1 coordinate 49,556, forward strand.
TGTCGAAACCCTGCCAGCGGCCGACCAGTACCGGCTGCAGGTCGAGGCCTTTTGCCGCCGCGTCCGCGATGGTGCAAGCCCGCAGGCCGGAGGACTGGAGGATGCGGTCGCCCAGGCGCGGGTGATCGATGCCCTCTGGCTGTCCGAGCGCACAGGTCGCTGGGAGGCGATCGCTTGAAGCGGAACATCGCTGGGCTCGTTGCGGGCCTTGCAATGGCCGGGAAAAATGCGATGAAAGCTCCATCGGCAGGCTGACTCACCTCAGGGACTCCTGTGGCGGGACAGGGGCATGGGAGGGTGGATTCCCAAGGCGGGGCCGGACGGTTGGCGCAGGGCATTTGCCACAGACTAAAATCGCGCCCATTGTCGCCAAACCTCTTTGCAAGAAGAGGATGCGTTGCGACAACGCGCCCGAAGCACTTTTTTTGCGGCGCCCCGCCGCAGTCACATACGGCCAGGCGCCTTCCAATTCACCTGTGATGCAGCTGCCGATCCCCTTGTTGTCCACCGTTCCTGCTCCTGCTGCCTCGGGCCTGCCCTTGCTGCCAGGGCGCCGCGCATGATGAAGCAGCTGGCGCTGGACATTGGCCTGGCCACAGGGCCTACGCTGGCCCGGTTTCATGCGGGCCCCAATGAGGCGGCCCTACAACACCTGCGCCTGGCAGCGGGTGCGGGCAGCAGCGAGGCCACCCGGTCGCCAGTGCCCACCTACCTGTGGGGAGAGCCGGGCAGTGGCAAGACCCATCTGCTTCAGGCCGTGCGCCAGGCCGTGCGCGAGCAGGGCTCCAGCGTGGGCTGGTTGGACCCTTCGGTGGCCGAGCCCCCGGATTTCGACGAGAACTGGGCTGCCGTGGTCATGGACGATGTGCACCTGTACAGCACCGCCCAGCAGGCCACGGCCTTCAACTGGTTTGTGAACGCCATCAGCCCCGCCAGCGGCAGTCAGCGCTGGGTGCTGGCCGCTGGCAACCTGCCACCTGCCGACCTGCCCCTGCGCGACGACCTGCGCAGCCGCCTGGGCTGGGGCCATGTGTTCCAGCTGCAGCTGCTGGGCGAGGCCGAGCGCCGCGCCGTGCTGCGCCAGGAGGCCGACGCCCGCGGCGTGTTCCTGGGCGATGAGGTCATGGACTACATGCTCAACCGCTTCTCGCGCGATCTGGGCAGCCTCATGCAATTGCTCGACCAGCTCGACGCTTTTGCGCTGCGCACCCAGCGGGCCATCACGATTCCCTTGCTCAAGACGATGCTGGAATCGGAATGATGCCGGTCCATGCATTCCTTTTATTTGTGAACCCGAATGACTTCTGAACCCCGCCTGCGGCTTGCGCTGTTCGACCTCGACCACACGCTGCTCCCGCTTGACTCCGACTATGAGTGGGGCGAGTTCACCATCCGCATCGGCTGGAATGACCCCGTGGAGTTCGCGCGCCGCAACGACGAGTTCTATGCCCACTACCAGGCGGGCACACTCAACGTGCATGACTATGTGCGTTTTGCCACCGAGGCCGTGCGCCTGCGCGGCCCCGAGGCGGCGGCTGCGGCGCACCTGCAATTCATGCGGGATGTGATCGGCCCGGCCATCCAGCCCCAGGCGCTCAACCTCGTTCGCCAGCATCAGGCCGCTGGCGACGAAGTGCTGATCGTCACCGCCACCAATGAGTTTGTGACCACGCCCATCGCCCGGGCGCTGGGCGTGGAACAACTGCTGGCCGTACAGCTGGCGCGCGACGCCAGTGGCTGGTACACCGGCGAAATCGATGGCATTCCCACCATGCGCGAAGGCAAGGTGCGGCGCATGGAACAATGGCTGGCCGAGCGGCAACTGGGCTGGGGCGATGTCGAAAGCACGTTCTACAGTGATTCCATGAACGACGTGCCCCTGCTGGAGAAGGTGAACCACCCGGTCGCCACCAACCCCGACCCCCGCCTGCGCGCGCTGGCCCAGGAGCGCGGCTGGCGCATACTGGACCTGTTTGCGGCCGATGCCGAAACGCCTGCACCACCTGCTGCCTGAGAGGCTGAGAGTCTTTTACCCATGCCCGCCTTGCACGCCAAAACGCCCCGGCTCGTCGTTGCAAATGCTCGCCATAGCCCGAGCTATGGCTGTGCTTTGCGC
>NZ_LMJH01000005.1:51678-177124 GCF_001428965.1 Acidovorax sp. Root275
GCTTTTCAGCCCCCACCAGCCGCCGTTTCGTGCCAGATCTCCTGAATACTCTCACTCCATGATCAAGAAGTTCTTAGACAAACTGATGGGCAAATCGACGCCCGGCACCTCGGGCGGAAAGCCCCATTTCGGCAAGCGCGAAGAGGTGCCTGCCTCGGTCCACGGCATCAACCCCGAGCTGGTGGACCGCCGCGCCGCCGAGGTGGTGGCCACGCTCAAGCAGGCAGGTTTTGAGGCCTACATCGTGGGCGGTGCCGTGCGCGACCTGCTGCTGGGCCTGCGCCCCAAGGACTTTGACGTGGCCACCAACGCCACGCCCGAGCAGGTCAAGGGCCTGTTCCGCCGCGCCTTCATCATCGGCAAGCGTTTTCGCATCGTGCACGTCGTGCATGGCCGGGGGCGCGAACACGAGGTGATCGAGGTCTCCACCTTCCGTGCCTACCTCGACAACGCCGCCGCCGGCCAGGTGGCAGGCAACGAAAAGACCAGCAAGGCCCAGCTGTCGGGCATGCAGCATGCCGTGGACGCCAGTGGCCGCGTGCTGCGCGATAACGTCTGGGGCCCGCAGGACGAAGACGCCACGCGCCGCGACTTCACCGTGAACGCCATGTACTACGACCCGGTGAGCCAGATCGTGGTGGATTACCACAAGGGCTTGCAGGACGCGAAGAAAAAGACGTTGCGCATGATTGGCGACCCCGCCACACGCTACCGCGAAGACCCGGTGCGCATCATCCGCGCCGTGCGGTTTGCGGCCAAGCTCAGTGCCCTGGGCTTCAGCATCGAAGCCAAGACGGCTGCCCCGCTGGTGCAATCGCAGACGTTGCTGGCCGAGGTGCCTCAAAGCCGCATGTTCGACGAGATGCTCAAGCTGCTGCAGACGGGCCACGCGATTGCCACCATCGAGCAGCTGCGCAAGCTGGGCATGGCCAAGGGCATCTACCCGCTGCTGGATGTGGCCGTGGAGCGCGCCGACAGCGCTTTTGTCAAAGCCGCTCTGGTGGACACCGACCGCCGCGTGAACGAGGGCAAGCCCGTGGCCCCGAGCTTCTTGCTGGCCTGCGTGTTGTGGGAAGACGTGCGCAATGGTTGGACGGAACGCCTGAACCAGCGCCAGCACCCCCTGCCTGCGCTGCAGGAGGCCATCGACGAGGTGTTCGACAAGCGGATTGGTGACGTGTCCGGCCGGGGCAAGCTGGCGGCCGACATGCGCGAGATCTGGGTCATGCAGCCCCGCTTTGAAAAGCGCGTGGGCAGTACGCCGTTTGGCATGGTCATGCAGCCGCGCTTTCGCGCCGGGTTCGACTTCATGCGCTTGCGCGCCGATGTGGGCGAGGTCGAAGAGGCGCTGGCCGAATGGTGGCAGGACTTCCAGGCGGCCGACGACGAGCGCCGCGAAGACCTGATGGACCAGGCCCGCGAAGAGCAGAAGGCTCGCCAGAAGGCCCAACCCGTGGTCAAGCGCGTGCCCCGCGCCGCGCCTGCCGCCGACCCGCGCGGTCTGCCAAGTGCCGAAGGTGCTGCGCCAGATGCCGGACCAGCCGACGGCGACGCCGCGTTTCCATACGAAGGCAGCGCCCCCAAGAAGCGCCGCCGCCGCCGTCGCAAGCCGGGCGGGGCCGGTGGTGGCGAAGGCGCCGCACCCGCCGCTGCGGGCGAGTGACGCAGCAAGCCTTGGCAGTGTCCGTGGCTGAGTGGCCCAACTCCGGGGTGGATGGCGTCAATGACCGCACCGAGGGGGACCGCCCCGCAGTATCCGTATTCATCGGCCTGGGCGCCAACCTGGGTGACCGCAAGGCCGCCCTGCGCGCCGCCCTGGCTGCCATCGTCCGGTTGCCCGGCACGCAGTTGCTGCGTGTGTCGCCGCTCTACGGCAGCGCACCGGTCGATGCCGGTGGCCCGGACTACCTGAACGCCGTCGCCGAGCTGGCTACCACGCAGGCGCCCCAGGCGCTGCTGAAGGCCCTGCAAACCATCGAACAAGCCGCCGGTCGTGAGCGCCCCTACCGCAACGCCCCGCGCACGCTCGACCTGGACATCCTGTGGTTCGGCGGCCAGGTCATCGACACCCCCGAACTCGCTGTGCCCCACCCCCGCATGGCCGAGCGCGCGTTCGTGTTGCACCCGCTGGCCGACCTGGCACCGGAGCGCGTGGATGCCGCGTGGCTGCAGGCCGTGGCGACGCAAGACATTCACGTGCTGGAAGGGCCGCACTGGGCGGCAGACCTGACGCCGGTGTAGGTTGCTCCTGAAATAGGAGCTACTGGCGCTTTCTCAATAAGCGCTAGAGGCCAAAAACACCTGAATTTTCGGTTGCCTGCCGTTGGACGAATGGCATTTCTCACCCATCCACTGCACCCGTTCATCGCAGTCGCCGGCAACTGGCGCAGCCCACCCCCGTGCCGCCGTGGAACCGGCTCCGCCAGGCCACCGGAGGCTCTCTCCCTCTGGGCTGAGGGCTGCGGCTCCAAGCCTGCCTGCGCAGGCTTGGGTGTGCCCGAAGAGACGCAGCCTCCGCGGCGGCGGTGGCACCGAGGCGCCGCAGGCGACTCAGGGGGCTGCTCTTTCTGGGGGTTACCCCTTTCTAGCGCGTTGGTTCGACGCAAACACGTTGTCCTTGGGCAAAGCCTGGCCGGCCTGCACGGCCGCCACCCAGTCGCGGGTCGAAGCGGCGGCGGCAAAGTTGCTGTGGAACACCACGCTGAAGACGCGGTGGATTTCTTCGGCGCTGGCGCTACCTGCCGCGTTGGCATAGGGCAGAGCGCCGCTTGCGTCGCTCAAAAACTCCACCCCCAGGCCCCGGTGCGAGGCTTCGTAGATGGTGCTGGCGTCGCAGTTGTGCGTCATGTAGCCCACCACGGTCAGGGTGTCGATGCCGCGCTCTGTCAGCCATTCGGCCAGGCCGGTGTTCGTGAAGACACTCGCGAAGTTTTTCTCGATATGGTGGTCGGCGGGGCGGCGTGCCACCTCGGGGTGCAGCTGCCAGCGCTCGGTGGCCTTGTCGAACACCGGCGCACCCGACGGCGCGGTGTGCTGCACCACCACCACGGGCACGCCCGCGGCCTGGGCGGCATCCATTGCACGGGTGATATTGGGCAGGGTTTCGGCCACGGGTGGGTATTCGATGGGCAGGTTGCCGCCCGCGAAATACTCGTTTTGCACGTCGATGACGATCAGGGCGCGGCGGGGGGTGGTGTTGGAAGAGGTCATGGTCACGGTCCTTGGAAGATGAAGAAAAAAGTGGGTTGTGTGGAAGGGATAGGGTGAATTGTTCGCGCTTCGGCCAGTTGTCGAAAGTGGCTTGATTGACACTCATCGATAGAATCAGGCCATCATGCCCACCCCTGCCCAACCTGACACCCACCCTGTTTCTCCCCTTGTCCCGGATACCGTCGCGGTGGTGGCTTTTGACGGCATCAGCCCTTTTCACCTCTCGGTGCCCTGCCTGGTCTTTGGCGAGGACCGCACGGCAGAGGGGGTGCACCGCTACCGGCTGGTGGTGTGTGGTGTGGAACCTGGCCCGCTGCGCACCTCCGCTGGCTTTGGCATCGATGTGGGCCATGGCCTCAAGGTGCTGCAGCGTGCGCAGACCATCGTGGTGCCCTCGTGGCGCGATGACCTGGCACCTGTGCCCCCTGCGTTGCGGGCCGCGCTGCGGGCCGCGCACCGTCGCGGGGCGCGCATCGTGGGCTTGTGCCTGGGGGCCTTCGTGCTGGCCGACGCGGGGCTGCTGGATGGCCGGGCCGCCACCACGCACTGGGCGCTGGCAGCGGAATTCGCGCGGCGCTATCCGCAGGTGCAGCTCAGGCCCGAGGTTCTGTACGTGGAGGACGGCCTGGTGCTCACTTCGGCCGGCACCGCGGCGGGCATCGACTGCTGCCTGCACCTTCTGCGCCAGCAGCATGGGGCTGAGGCTGCCAACCGCGCTGCGCGCCGCATGGTGGTCGCCCCCCACCGGCAGGGCGGGCAGGCGCAGTACATCCAGCAGCCGGTAGCCCCCTCGGTGCGCGGCGACCGGCTGGCACCGCTGCTGCAGTGGCTGGGCGAGCACCTGCACGAGACGCACACCCTGGAGGCCTTGGCCGAGCGCGCGGTGATGAGCCCGCGCACCTTCACCCGGCGCTTTCGGCAGTCCACCGGAACCACCGTGGGCCATTGGCTGCAGAACCAGCGCATCGCCCTCGCGCAGCGCCTGCTGGAGGGCGGGGACCAGTCCATCGAAGCCGTGGCCGTCGAAGCGGGGTTTGGTTCGGCGGTGTCGTTGCGGCAGCACTTCTCGGCCAGCGTGGGCATTGCGCCCTCGGCCTACCGGCGACAGTTTCGGCATCCTGAATAAATTATTGCTATAAAATTTGTAGCAATGTTTTACCGCTGGACTGGCGGTAGGGGCAATTTTTATTCAAGAAAATCTACCAATCCTCCAACACTGGCGTGCCGCAAGCCAGTGCACCCGTGGAACTGGCTTCGCCAGGCCACCGGGTGCGTCCCCCTTCAGGGGGAAGCGGCGCAGCCGCTCAGGGGGTCAGTCGACCTTTGCCCCGGAGGCCTTCACCACCTGCTGGTACTTGGCGCGCTCGGTGGCCATGAAGCTGTCGAACTGCTGGGGGGTGGTGGGCACGGGCTCGGCCAGCAGGGCGCCGAAGCGGGTCTTGGTCTCGGGCGCATTGAGGGCTGCCACAAATGCCTTGTTCAGCTTGTCGATGATGGGCTTGGGCGTGGCCGCAGGCGCCACCAGGCCCCACCAGGTGTCGATGGAAAAGCCCTTGAACGTGGCAGACAGCGGTGGCACGCCCGGCAGCGAGGCCGAGGCGTCGAGCGAGGTTACCGCCAAGGCCTTGAGCTTGCCCGCCCGGATGTTGGGCGCGGCGGCCGCCAGGTTGTCGATGTTGAAGTCCACCTCGCCCGCCAGCAGGGCCAGTTGCGCAGGATTGGCGCCCCGGTAGGGGATGTGCAGCGCAAAGATGCCTGCGCGCTGCTTGAACATCTCGCCCGCCAGGTGGCCGGCGCTGCCGTTGCCGCCGCTGCCGTAGTTGAGCTTGGCGGGGTTGGCCTTGGCGTAGGCGATCAGGTCGGCCACGGTGTGGATCTTGAGCTGCTCGGCCTTGGCCGCGTTGATGACCAGCACATTGGGCACGCGCACCATCTGCGTGATGGCCGCGAAATCCTTGGCCGAGTCGTAAGGCATCTTGGAATACAGCCAGGGGTTCACTGCGTGGGTGGCCGTGGCGGCGATGCCGATGGTCAGGCCGTCTGGCGCGGCCTTGGCAATGGCGTCGGCGCCGATGTTGCCGCCTGCGCCGCCCTTGTTGTCGATGATCACTGTGCCCAGCGACTCCCGCACGCGCTCGGCCAGCGCACGGGCGGTCACGTCAATGGGCCCGCCGGGGGCATAGGGCACGATCAGGCGGATGGGCTGGCCGGAGTCCTGCGCAAGCGCGACCGAGGCCGCGAAGGGGGATGAAAAAGCCGCTGCAACAGCGGCACTGGCGATGAGGTGGTTTCTGCGGTTCATGGTGCCATTGTGCAAAAAATAATAAGACTGCTTACGAAAACCGGTGGAAGGCCGGTCATGTCGTGCGCGAAGCGCCGTCTGCCAGCCCCAAATCTTCCACCAGCATCCCCAATTCATGCGACGAGCGGATGTCCAGCTTGAGAAAGATGGCGGAGCGGTGCGTGTCCACCGTGCGCGGGTCGATGGGGCGTTCCGGGTCCAGCTGGGCCAGGGCGCGGGCCACCTCCTTGCTGCTGATGCCGGTGGCCAGCAGGCGCGCCACCTCCTGCTGGCGGGGGCTCAGCGTGTTCCAGCGCTCCCGCAAGGTGTTGCGCCGCCGGGCGTGCTGTGCGGTTTCCTGTGACAGGCGTGCAGCCTTGAGCACGGCGGCCAGCAGGGTTTGTTCGTCGCAGGGCTTTTCGAGCCAGTCCACCGCACCTTGCTTGACGGCGGCGACGGCCGAGGCCAACTCGCCATGGGCAGACAGGAACACGGTCTTGAGCACGGCATCGCGTTCGCGCAGGGCATCGAACACCTGCAGGCCGCTCATGCCATCCATGCGCAGGTCCAGCAGCACGCAGCCAGGGTGTGCCAGGTCGGCGCTGGCCAGGAACTCGGGACCGCTGGCAAACGTGCGCGGCATATGACCGCCAGCGAGCAGCAGGGCGGCCAGGGAGTTGCGCACGCCCTCGTCATCGTCCACGACGTAAACATTGGGGGGGGCGGGGATCGGGGGGCTGTCGGTCATGGCGGAGAGGAGAGGCGGGGCAACCGGATTTCAAACACCGCGCCGCCACCGTCCCGGTTGTTGGCCCGCAATTCGCCGCCCATGCTTTCCACAATGGAGCGGCAGATGTTGAGGCCCAGCCCCAAGCCGTCGGAGCGGGTGGTAAAGAAGGGCTCGAACAGCCGCTCGGCGATCTCGGGCGCCAGGCCGGGGCCCCGGTCCAGCACTTCGAGGCTGGCAAACCTTGCATCGGCCGTGGTGCGCAACAGCAGTTCGTGCTCGGTGGGGGGCGTGGCGTGCGTCTGCATGGCCTGCAAGGCATTGAGGCCCAGGTTCAGCACCACCTGTTCGAGCAGCACACGGTCGGCATTCACGTGCAGCGGGCCCTGGGCAAGGTCCAGGCGCACCGCCACCCCGTGTCGCCGTGCTTCGGCGCGCAGCAGCAGGCCCAGCGACTGGTCCACGGCGGCATTGAGGTCGCAGGGCTCGCGGGCCTCTGGATGCTGGCGCACCCAGCGGCGGATGCGCCCGACGATATCGGCTGCGCGCAGGGCCTGGGCGGACAGCGCGGTGAGGCTGTCGTTCAACAGTTCGGTTTTTCCCTGTGCGGCCAGCGAACGCGCTGCGGCCGCATAGTTGACCAGGGCTGCCAGGGGCTGGTTCAGCTCGTGCGCCAGGGTGGACGCCATCTCGCCCACGGTGATCACGCGCTGCACGCGCTGCAGTTGGGCCTCGCGCTGCTGTTGCTGCTCTTCGGCGCGCTTCTGGGCAGTGATGTCCACCACCGAGCTCATCCAGCCAATGTGCTGGCCGTTGCCGTCGATGAGCCGTGTGGTGTAGAACATGGTGTGCACGTCGGAGCCGTTTCTGTGCCGCAACCTGTTCTCGCGGCCCTGGGGCGAGGCCTTGCCGGCCAGCACAGTGTCGCTGTCGTTCCAGTGGCGATCGAGGTCGTCGGGGTGCCAGTAGGGGTAGGGCGGCAGGGAGCCGATGAGTTCGGAGGCAGCGTAGCCCACCATGTCACACATCGCGGCATTCACGTAGACGATGCGGCCCTCGAGGTCGCGGGCGCGCATGCCGACCAGCAACGAGTCTTCCATCGACTGCCTGAACGCCTGCGCCTGCTGCAGCGCGTAGGTGCGTTCGTGCACACGCTGTTCCAGCTCGATGCGGGCCTGGCGGTTCTCGGCCAGTCGTCGTTCGCGCAGCTGCCAGTACAGCGCGCCCAGCACCAGCAGGCCAGAGGCGAGACTGGCGAGCGCCCAGGCCTGCTGCCGGGCCAGGGCAATGGCCTTGCTGTCGGCCGTGAGGGTCAGGGTCCAGCCCAGGTCGGGCAGGCGCTCTTCAAAGGCCAGATAGCGCTTGCCGGTGCCGGGCACGACGATCTCGGTCCCAGGCTGGCTGTCGCGCTGGAGTGTTTGCCAGGGCACGGGTTGTGGTGCCCAGCGCGCGCCATACTGCTCGTCGAACTGCACCTGTTGCACGTCCTGCTCGGGCAGTGAGCGCGTGGTCTTGTACAGCCAGGGGAATACGGAGCCGAGGAAGACGATGCCGCGCTCATCGGTCACAAAGACCGGGTCGCGCAGTTGCGCCCAGGTGTCCACGATGGGCTGCATCCACACCTTCACGGCCACGACGCCGATCACCCGGCCGTTTTCCACCACGGGTGCCGACGCAAAAAGACCCGGCTCGCCGGTGGTCTTGCCAACGCCGTAGAACCGCCCAGGCTGCCCTTGCAGCGCATCGCGGAAATACGGGCGGTTGCCGTAGTTCTGGTTCACGAAACTGGTGGGCGTGTCCCAGTTGCTGGAGGCGACCGTGAGCCCGTCGGTGTTGATCACGTAGAGCGTGTCCGAGCCTGCATTGGCGTTGATGGCCTGCAGGTAGGCGTTGGCAGCGTTGCGCAGTGATTGCGCGCCGGGGTGGTGCAGCAGCTCGGCAATCAACGGCTGCTGTGCTGCTGTGAAGGGCAGATAGCTGTATCGGGTGGCCACGCCGCGCAGGGCCAGGGCCTGCACCTCCCCCGAGCGCCGCAGGTTGTCCCACTGGTTGTCGAGTTCATTGCGGGTCGCCCATTCACCGGCCCCCAGCACCAGCAGCACCGCTAGCCCCACCACGGCCGCCATGGGGCCCGTGCCGCGCAGTGCATTGCGCCAACGCGATCGCAGCCCCTGGGGAGGCGAGGGGGCAGGAGGAGGGGGCGCCGGCGCTGCCGCTGGCTCAGCCGGAGTGGTCGGCATGCGCGCCCCGGTCAACCGCCGTGCTTGTCTGCCTCGGAGGTGAAGGAATCCGCATAGAACTCTTCCTCTGGCAGGCCGCGCTGCGTGCTGTAGGCTGCGCGCGCGGAATCGACCACGATGGGGGCGCCGCAGGCATACACCTGGTGCCCCGAGAGGTCGGCCACATCGTCCATCACCGCCTGGTGCACAAAGCCGGTGCGGCCTGTCCAGCCGTCTTCGGGCAAGGCGTCGGACACCACGGGCACGTAGGTGAGGTGGGGCATGTCGGCCGCACGGGCCAGCACCCAGTCGTGCAGGTACAGATCACCCGGGCGGCGGCCACCCCAATACAGCGTGGTGGGGCGGGTGATGCCCTTGAACTGCATGTGCTCGATCAGCCCCTTGATGGGCGCAAAGCCCGTGCCCGAGGCCAGCAGCACGATGGGTTTGTTGGAATCCTCGCGCAGGAAAAAGCTGCCGAAGGGGCCTTCCACCCGCAGGATTTCCTTTTCCTTCATGGCGCCAAACACATGGTCGGTGAACTTGCCCCCTGGCATGTGGCGGATGTGCAGCTCCACGCCCGGCGTCTCGGCCTGTGTGTGGGGTGCGTTGGCCATCGAGTACGCGCGGCGGGCGCCGTCGCGCAGGATGAATTCGATGTACTGGCCCGCGTGGTAGCGGAAGGTGTCGGCGGCGGGCAGCTGCAGGCGCACCTGCATCACGTCGTGCGATTTTTTCTCCAGCGTCGATACGCGCACCGGCATCTTCTTGATCGGGTAGGCGCTTTCGTCGGTGACCTGGCGTGATTCGAGCACCACGTCGGTCAGTGGCTGCGCGCAGCAGGTCAGCACCAGGCCTGCGGCCTCTTCGTCGGCTGTCAGTGCCTTGGACTGGTGTTCGCCGTGGTGCACGGCGCCGCTGAGCTTCTTGCACTTGCACGAGCCACAGGCGCCGTCCTTGCAGCCATAGGGCAGGCCCACGCCGCTGCGGATGGCGGCGGACAGGATGGCCTCGCCCGCATTGGCACTGAAAGCGCGGCCGCTGGGCTGCACGGTGATCTGGAACGCTGCAGTCGGGGCAGCCTCGGCGCTGGTCATGTTGTGGGTATCCTTGGAATCGTCTCAAGCTAAGCAAACGGAACCGATTTTGCCCTCAAACCAAAACCCCCTCGGCGCCTTGCCAGCGCGCTTTCGCCGCGAACGCCTGTTGATCGTAGGGTGCGGTGATGTGGGTCAACGTGTGGCGCGCGACCTGAACACCGGTCCTGGCGCCGGGCGCTTGCAGGTGCTGGCACTCACGTCCAGTCCCACCCGGGTGCTGGGGCTGCGCAAGCTGGGAGTTCGTCCACTGGTGGGCAACCTGGACGATGCAACCACAGTGCGACGGTTGTCGGGCGTGGCCACCCGGGTGTTGCATCTCGCCCCCCCGCCGGGCGAAGGGGCTGGAGGAAGTGCCTGGTGGCTGGACCCGCGCACGGTGGCGCTGACCCGCATGCTGCGGCAACGCAGCCTGCCGGTGTCCTTGGTCTATGCCTCGACCAGCGGGGTCTATGGCGACTGCCAGGGTGCCTTGGTGCCCGAGACCCGGGCCGTAGCCCCTGGCACTCCGCGGGCGCAGCGCCGGGTGAACGCTGAAGGTGCCGTGCGCCACCTGGGCCGTACCGGAGTGCGGGCCAGCGTGCTGCGCATCCCGGGCATCTACGCGCCGGACCGCGAAGGTGGCACGCCCGAGGCCCGCCTGCGCAGGGGTACACCGGTGCTCGTGCCCGAGGACGACGTGTATACCAACCACATCCATGCCGATGACCTGGCGCGGGCTTGCATGGCCGCCTTGTGGAAAGGGCGGCCACAGCGCACTTACAACGTGAGCGATTCCACCCACATGAAGATGGGCGACTACTTTGACCTGGCCGCCGACCTGTATGGCCTGCCGCGACCCCCGCGTGTGCCGCGCAGCGCTGCGCAGGAGCAACTGTCGCTGATGCTGCTGAGCTTCATGAGCGAGTCACGCCGACTCGACAATCAGCGCATGTTGAGGGAGCTGGGTGTGCGGCTGTGCTACCCCAGCGTGGCCGAGGGGTTGCGAGGGGGCCTGTGAGGTAAGGCCTTTTGCGGGTGGCCTGCTGGATCAGCAGGGTGCTTGGCCGCCGTTCGAGCGGCAGACCCCGCCGGGCCCAGGAAACCGCCCCGGGCCTGCGCGGGGATAGGTGTTGCCCAGGTTGTCGGTGCAGCGAAAGTCGCCACACTGCGTGAGCCGTGGCTGGGGTTGCGGGGTGCCTGCCTGGGGAAACGGGTCGGGGTAGAGGGGGCGGTGCCTGGAGGGCGGAACCACCACGACACGCGGCTGGTTGGCACGGGCCTTTTCGACTTCGGCATAGCCCTGGGGGCCCAGGCAGTCCAGGTCCACCTGCCGCTGGGCTGCTTCCAGCCGCAGTTCCTGTTCATGGGTCGAGCGCGACAGGCCTGCCGCCACCATATCGAAATTGCGGCGCGAGCGCGCACATTCCGGGGAGCGGGCGTAGTCCTGGGGCTGGGGGGCGGTTGCGGCGGCCTGGGCAGCGCGTGCCCGATCCCGCTCGGCGTTGCGGCGCGCCTCGGTCTCTGCGGCTGTGGCCTCGGCCTGCAACCGCTGCTGCTTGCGCTCCAGCGCCTCTGCGGCAAGCTCGCGATCCAGCTGGATTTCTTCGGGTGTTTTGCGCGCTTCCACCTCGCGTACCGCAGAGCCGCCGGCGCAGGCGCCATCGGTATAGGTCACCTTGCCGGTGCGGGCATCTGTGCAGCGCACCACCTGTGCGTGGGCCACTGCGCCCCACCAGGCAGCGCACACACACAGGAATGGAACGAGATGGCGGGTCGGGATGCGCATGGTCTGCAGCCAAGGTGGGCTAAAAAGGTGGCAGTGGGCTCGCCCCTCTCACCCTCTGCCAGGGTTGGTCAGGGTTTGTCGGGGTTATTGGACTGCTGGCGGGAGCGCCAGTCCTGGGGGTGCGGCGTGTAGCTGCCTGGTGCCATGCGGCCGGGCTGGGCTTCGCGGTTGCGGCGGTCGTCGGCGGCACGGCGGTCGCGTTCAGCCTGGTCGCGCAGGGCCTGGTCACGGTCGCGCTGGCGGCGGTCGGCCTCGCGGGCCTGCTGGTCGCGGCGGTCGCGCTCGCGTTCCCGGGCCTGCCGGTCGCGCTCGGCACGTTCCCGTTCGCGTTCCCGCTCTCTCCAGTCACCGCGGTTGCGGTCGCGCTCCCAGCGGTCATCCCGGTCGCGTCCGCCGTAGTAAATGACGGGAGGGGGTGCGGAATAAGCGGGGTAAACCGGCTGTGGGCTGGAATACACCGGGGGGGCGTTGCTGTGGATGTAGCCTGGCTGCTCGTAGACCCGGTACGGCGCTGGCTCGTAATACGGGTCACCCGGCACCGTGGCGCAGCCGGTTACCGCGGCGCCCAGAACCGCGACAGAAATAAGGCGGGCGAGTGTGTATGTCATGCTGGTCAGACCCTGGCAAGGCGTGGCCGTTCCACCCTGCTCGTAAAGCCCCCGAAAAGCACCCCGGCGGGGTGTTACAAGTTTCGAAGGCTTGCGCATTAAAGCCGCTCCCAATGTAGCGCGTGGGCCTGCGGTTTGGTTGACCTGCATGCCGATGTGCAGGGTAGGACGGCGCCTATTGTCCCGCCCGCTGGTGCGGGAGGCACGGGTGAGAAGTATCAAAAATGATAGCTATCGGTTGTTATGCGAAAAGCGATAGCGGCCAATTTCTATTCGATTTCTCACCGCGGCCAGACGCGGCACCCACTTCAGGCGAGCTTCCTCAATGGTCTTTACTTGGGCAACACCCGGCGGATGGTCTCTGCCAGATCTTCGGCCACAAACTTGGCAACGTAGCCGTCGGCCCCGACGCTGCGCACGTGGTCTTCATTGGCCGAGCCCGACAGCGAAGAGTGGATGACCACGGGCAGTCCATGAAAGCGCGAGTCCTGCTTGATGTTGCGTGTCAGGGTAAACCCGTCCATCTCTGGCATTTCCAGGTCGGTCAGCACCATGGCGACACGGTCCAGCACACTCTTGCCTTCGGCTTCGGCACTCTTTGCAATGGCGTTGAGGCGGTCCCAGGCTTCCTTGCCCGATTTCACCATTTCATAGGGGGCCTTGAGCACTTTGAGTTCTTGCTCGATGAGCGAGCGCGCTACAAACGAGTCGTCTGCCGCCAGGATGATGGTGCCCGGCTTGAGCACCAGCTTGGCTCCGACTTTTTCTTCGGTGACTTCATGACCGTCCGAGGGCGACACCATCTGCAGGATGGCTTCCACGTCCAGCACCTGGGCCAGGCGGGATTCGTCGGTATTGCCGTCCAGGCGGGCAATGCTGGTGACCAGCTTGCCAGCGGCGCCGCTGGTTTCGGCCGAGAGCACCTGCTTCCAGTCCAGGCGCACGATGTCTTCCACCGATTCCACCGCAAACGCCTGCGTGGTGCGCGCGTACTCGGTCACCAGCATGATGTTCAGGCCGGTCTGGGGCTTGCAGCCCACGATGGCGGGCAGGTCCAGCACCGGGATCACCTGGCCGCGCAGGTTGACCACGCCCAGCGAGTACTGCGTCGTGCCCGCAATCGGCGTGATGCTGGGCATGGCCACGATCTCGCGGATCTTGAACACGTTGATGCCAAACAGCTCGGACTTGCCCAGCGCACTGTCGGTGCCCAGGCGAAACAGCAGCAGCTCGAACTTGTTGGTGCTGGTGAGGTTGGTCCGCTCGTCGATGTCCTGCTGCACTGCTTTCATGATGGGTCCTTCGCGCAGAAAAGAAGAAGATACGCGCGTTTACAAATTCTAGGATCAGAACGGCATGCGCAGTGGGCTAAATGTTCAGGCAATACCCGAATAGTGCACCGCAGCATCGTGGCGTGGCAGCGCCGTCACAGGTCGGGTGGCGCGGGGGGGCGATTCAGGCCATGGGTGGCAGGGCCACTCGCTCAAAGTGCACCACCGAGGGGAACGGGTCGTAGAAGTGGTGCAGCAGCTTTTTCCATTCCTGGTATTGCGCCGACTGGCGAAAACCGATCTCGTGGTCTTCGAGCGTGGCCCAGCGCACCAGCAGCACGTAGTCCTGCGGGCGTTCCAGGCAGAGGCCCAGCTCGTGCGACAGATAGCCGGGCATGGAGGCAATGATCCGTTGCGCCTGGGTAAAGGCCTGCTCGAAGGCGGCGTTCTGGCCGGGGCGAATGGTGAGGTGGGCGATTTCGAGAACCATGGTGGTCAGTGGCGCGCTGCGCAGGATGGAGGTGCCCCCTTTTTACTGCATGGACCAGCTGAAAGGACCGTGTGCAGCAACCCGCTCGCTTCCCGCAAGCACAGGGTGGGCTCAGGCAACGCTGCTCTGGGGGATCGCGGATGCCTTCAAGCTGTCGGCCAGGCGGCCCAGCAGTGCAAGCATGGGCGCATCCGATGCATCGCACGCCAGACCCAGGTGGCGCGAGAACGCCAGGGGCCCATCCAGCGGCCGCGTGACCGAGCGGCGTGCATGCGCCGCATGGGACTGAGGCACCACCGCCACGCCCAGGCCGCTGTCCACCATGTGCAGCAGAAGCTCTTCGCGCGCGGCACTGGCCTGCACCTCCAGGGCAATGCCGCGCTCGGCCAGCAGGCGAATGAACGACTGGTGCAGCGGGCAGTAGGGCCACTCGAGAAGCGGCACACCCTGCAGGTCAGCCATGCCGAATTTTTTCTTGAAGCGCAATGGATGCTGTTCGGGCAAGAGCATCACATAGGGCTCGCGCCACAAAGACACGAAGGTGTCGCCAGGCGGCTTGCAATGCTCCGCCACCAGGCGCAGCCGCGCCTCTTGCGCACTGGCAGTGAGCCGGACCAGCGTGTTGGGCAGGAGGTCGGCAATCTGCGCAAACAGCGGCGCGGCCGGGCCCACCATCAAATCGTCCTGCAGGAACACGCCCAGCGTTTCGCGTGGCGCGTCGCGAAAGTCGCGCACCATGGCGCTGGATTGCGCCAGCAGGCTGCAGGCGCGCGGGTACAGACGGTGGGCGGCGGGGGTGGGCGCCAGGCCCTGGCGGCTGCGCTCGAACAGCACGGTGTCGAGCGCATCCTCCAGCCCCTTGATGGCCATGCTGATCGACGGCTGTGCCACAAAGCAGCGGCGCGCCGCCGTGGTCACGGAACGTTCTTCGTAGGCCGCCACAAAGTAGCCGAGGGCGCGCAGGTCAAACAGCATGCAGGTTTCAGGGGCCGAGGCGGCAGTCAGGTCGGGGTGATGGTGGTGACGGTTTCGCGGAAGTAGTCGAGCTGGCCGTTTTGTGAGTGGCTCACGATCCAGGTCAGCGATTCCACTTCGCGCTGTTGTACCGCATAAAAGAAACGCTGGTGGAATTGTGTGATCACCCAGTCGTTGCCCAGGGGCTGGCTGTGGGTATGCACGATTTTTGTGCCACGCGGAAAAATCTCGGTGCCCAGGCGCTGCACCACGGCCAGCAGGTCGGCCTTGTTGCGGGCGACTTGCCAGCTGGTGTCTGCGTCATCGCGGTAGTGGTCGATGCGGAAATCCATGTCATCGGCAACGCTGCCCAGCAGCGTGGGCACGTCGCCTTTTTCAAAGGCGGCCAGCACGCGGTCGATGGGGAAGTTTGTGGTGGGGTTGGTCGTCATGTGTGCGCTCCAGTCGGGGGGTTAAAGGCTCAGAAGCAGGTTCTGGGAGGCGACTGTAGGCAGCACGCGCGGCCCGCACAACGATGGAATTTGTGGGCTGAAACGATAAAAAAATGATGGATAAAAAGTGAATGCAGTCTTGCTGCGGGAGAAAGCGCCGAAGGCAGCTGCTTCGGGGCTGCTCCCATCTCATTCCGTGACGCCAGGCACCTGGCCCAGATAGCGGTGCAGCGCCGCGATGGCCTGGCGCACCTTGGCGGGCTGGGCATCGCGCTGGGGTGTCACCGCCCAGATGTCCAGCGTGCCAAACGACCAGTCGGGCAGCAGCCGCACCAGCCGCCCGGCCTGCAGCGCATCGTGCGAATCCATGCTGCCCACCAAAGCCAGGCCCAGCCCGGCCTCGCACATCTGCTGGATCGAAAGCTGGTTGTTGCTGGCAATGCGCGGCTCCACCCGCAAGGCCCGGGGATCGCCCGTGGGGCTGCGCAGATCGATCAGCAGGCCGCCGTTCTCGCGCGCAAAGCCCAGCCAGCTGTGCGACAGCAGCGCGTCTGGGTGCTGCGGCATGCCGTGGGCCGCCACCCAGCCGGGCGACGCGCACAGATACCACTGCATGCCACCCAGGCGCCGCGCCGCCCAGGTGGAATCGGCCAGACGTCCATAGCGCACGGCCAGGTCGATGCGCGCATTGATGAGGTCGATGGTGGAGTCGTCCACCAGCAGCCGCAGGCGCAGCGCCGGGTGGGCCGCCAGCAGCTCTCCCAGCGCCGGCGCAATGTGCCGGGCAAAGCCCACCGTGGCCGACAGGCGCAGCTCGCCGCTGGGCGCATCGCGTGACGCTGCCAGTTCTGCGCGTGCCTGGTCGGCTGCGGCACACATGGCCGCACAGCGGGCGTGGTAGCGCTGGCCCGCCTCGGTAAGTGCCAGCTTGCGCGTGGAGCGGTGCAGCAGGGTGACGCCGCCGTCGCTTTCGAGCTTGCGCACCTGCTGGCTCACGGCCGAGGTGCTCATGCCCAAAGCGCGGGCTGCACCGCTCATCGAGCCGTACTGCACCACGGCGGCAAATACCGCCATGCGTTTGAGGTCTTCCATGGGTGAAAAAACGTGATTGTGAAGTTGAGCTTCAAAGAGAAGGCAGTTTTAGCCATCTACCACCCGCTTTGACAAGCTCCTATTCTCACTGCATCGCAACTTTGAAACCAAGGACACCGTATGAACATCGCCCTGATTGGCGCCTCTGGCTTTGTCGGCTCTGCCGTGCTGAATGAACTGCTGCAACGCGGCCACCGCGTGACCGTACTGGCCCGCAGCCCCGCCAAGCTCGCCGCCCGTGAAGGCCTCACGGTGGTCGCGGCCGACGCACAAGACGCCGCCCAGGTCGCCAAGGCCGCTGCGGGCCACGATGCCGTGGTGAGCGCCTACAACCCGGGCTGGGAGAACCCCAACATCCACGACGAATTCCTGAAGGGCACCCGCGCCATCATCGACGGCACCAAGGCGGCTGGCGTGCGTCGCTTCCTCATGGTGGGCGGCGCCGGCAGCCTGTTTGTGGCGCCCGGCCTGCAATTGGTGGACACGCCCCAGTTCCCCGCCGAATGGAAGCAGGGCGCCCTGGCCGCCCGCGAAACGCTGAACTGGATCCGTACCGAAAACACGCTGGACTGGACCTTCCTGTCGCCCCCCATCCTGCTGCAGCCCGGTGAACGCACCGGCCAGTACCGACTGGGTGATGAGGCACCGCTGATGAATGGCGACCAGCCTGGCAGCATCAGCGTGGCCGACCTGGCCGTGGCCATTGCCGACGAACTGGAAACGCCCCGCCATGTGCAGAAGCGGTTCACGGTGGCGAGCTGAAACGCCAACGGATGGGAAACAGGCGGGAGTCAGGCGCCGGCAGGGCATAAGACTCCTTTTTTGATAGCTGCTAGCGCTTTATCAATAAGCGCTAGCGGCCTATTTGGCCTTACAAATGGTGTGCTAGCCAATAAACCACCGCATCGGCACCAGCACGATGGACGGGAACAACACCATCAAGAACATCATGGCGAACTGCGCGCCCATGAAGGGAAGCACCCCCCGGGTGACCTCGTCCATGCGCATCTTGCCCACCCCCGCCACCACGTTCAGCACCGTGCCGACCGGCGGCGTGATCAGGCCGATGGCGTTGTTCATGATGAACAGCACACCGAAGTACACCGGGTCGATGCCTGCGGCTTTGACCACTGGCATCAGCATGGGCGCCATGATCAGGATGGTGGGGGTCATGTCCATGGCGGTGCCCACGGCCATCACCAGCAGCATGATGGCGATCATCAGCAGCGTGGGGTTGTCCATGAAGGGACGCAGCAGATCCACGAGCTGGCGGGGGATGTCGGCCACGGTGATCAGCCAGGCGCTGACCATGGCCGCAGCCACCAGGAACATGATCACGGCCGTTGTTTTGGCGGCGCTCACGAACACGGCGGTGAGCTGGCGCCAGTGCAGCTCACGGTAGACCAGCGTGGCCACGAGCAGCGCATACACCGCTGCCACGGCTGCCGCCTCGGTGGGAGTGAACACGCCCATCTTCAGGCCCACGATCACGATGACCGGCAGAAACAGCGCCCAGGTGGATTCCTTGAGGGCCTGTAGTTTGTCTGCGGTAGTCGCCTTGGGGGGCGGGGTGATGTTTTCGCGCTGTGACACCCAGTACCACGCGATGGCGATGGCCACGCCCATCAGCAGCCCCGGCACGATGCCGGCCAGAAAGAGCTTGCTGATCGACACATTGGCGGCCACGCCAAACACCACAAACCCGATGGACGGCGGGATGACGGGCGCGATGATGCCCGCCGACGCAATCAGCCCCCCGGCGCGGGCCTTGTCATGGCCGGCCTTCACCATCATGGGCAGCAGCAGGGCGGCCAGAGCCGCAGTGTCAGCCACGGCAGATCCGGACAGTGCGGCCAGCATGCACGCCGCCAGGATGGCCACAAAACCCAGCCCGCCGCGCTTGTGCCCCACCAGCGTCAGGGCCAGCTTCACGATGCGCTGGGACAGGCCGCCCACGTTCATGATCTCGCCCGCCAGCATGAAAAACGGCACCGCCAGCAGCGGAAACGAGTCTGCGCCGTTGATGACGTTCTGCGCCAGGATCTGGGCGTCAAACAGGTCCAGGTGCCACATCAGGGCGGCGCCCGACACCAGCAGCGCGTAGGCGATGGGCACACCAATGGCCATGGCGGCCAGCAGGGAGCCGAGGAAGATGAAAATGGTCATGGGATGTTGCTCCGGGGCGATTCACTTCGGGCCGCTGGTGCGGTCCAGGTGCAGGTGTGGGATGGCTGCCACCTCTTCGGATTCGGTGACCTGCACCAGCTGGTCGTCCGGCACCTGGCCAGACAGCAGGCGCCACAGGTGCATCAACAGCAACAGCCCCGACGCCACCGCAAACACCACCCCGGATGCATAGAAGATGGCCACCGATGCGCCGGTGACGGGTGCCTCCACATCCCAATTGATGCGGGCCTGTGCAAGGGCGCCGCTGAACAGCAGCCAGGTGCAAAACAGCATCAGCCCATAACTGGCCGCCAGGCAGATGCGTTTGCCGATGGGGGGCAACCGGGTCAGCAGGATGTCGGTGCCCAGGTGGCCGTGCTCCTTGACCGCCACGATGGCCCCCAGGAAGGTGATCCACACAAAAAGCCACCGCGACAGCTCCTCACTGACGGAAATGCCGGAGTTGAAAACGTAGCGCAGCACCACGTTGCCAAACACCAGCAGCACCATCACCGCAAGGGCCAAGGCGATCAGCAGATTGATCCACCGGCAGCACCGGTCGATAAAGGCGTTCAGCATGGTTGTGTCTCCGTCATGGCAAGGCCATTTGATTTTTGGTGAGGGGAGCCGAGCTGTGGGCCCGGCGCACGCGGCGCTGCGGGTCAACGACGGCCTGTGCGGGCTAAAGCGCGGCGCTGCGCAGCAGGCCGCGCTGCGCCAGGTTGCCGATGAAGGCGCGCAAACCAAATTGCCAGGGCGCGGCAGTTTCGCTGTGGGTCACGCGGTTGTGCAGGCCGCCCAGCCAGGCGCTCTGGATGGTGACCACATCACCGAGCTTGTGGGTGAAGCCGCTGCCCGGCTGGTCGCGGTCTTCAATAGGCGCAAACAGCGTGCCCAGGAACAGCATGAACCCGTCGGGGTACTGGTGTGCGGCCAGCGTTTGGGCCACCAGGTCCGTCGGGTCGCGGCTGATGCTGGCCATGGTGTTGATGCCACGCAGCTCAAAGCCGTCCACCCCCGCCACCCGCAGGTGCACGGTTTCGTTGCGCACCTGGTCCATGCCGAAGCCAGCGTCGAACAGGCGGATGAAGGGGCCCAGCGCACACGATGCGTTGTTGTCCTTGGCCTTGCCTAGCAGCAGTGCGCTGCGGCCCTCGATGTCGCGCAGGTTCACGTCGTTGCCCAATGTGGCGCCGACGATGTCGCCCCGGCTGTTGATCGCCAGCACCACCTCGGGCTCGGGGTTGTTCCAGGCCGAATCGGCGCGGATGCCGATGTCATCGCCGCAGCCCACGGACGCCAGCACTGGCGCCTTGGTGAACACCTCGGCGTCGGGGCCAATGCCCACTTCCAGGTACTGGGACCACAGCCCTTTTTCCTGCAGCAGCGCCTTCAGGGCCATGGCCTCGGGCGATCCGGGGCGCATGTCGGCCAGGTTCTCGCCGATCAGCCCGATCACCTGGCTGCGCAGCCCCTGCGCGCGGGTCGCGTCGCCCCGCGCTTGTTCTTCGATCACGCGTTCGATCAGGCTGGCTGCAAACGTGACGCCTGCCGCCTTGACCACCTGCAGATCGCAAGGGGCGAGCAGCCAGGGCAACGTGGGCTGGCGTTGGCCCGGCAGGCTGTTCTGGATCAGTTCATCCACACCGCAAATGCGCCGCCCGGGCGTGTTGTGCGCAGCCTGTGCGGGCAACTCCGTGTCAAGCAGCGTGCTCATGGTCGGGTAGCTGTCGCTCAGGTCAAAAACGCCTTCGGGCCGCAGCGCCACCACGGCCGGGCCGGGGATGGCGCCGTGGGTCCACACACGGCCCACCAGCGTGCCTTGCAGGCCGTCGTCCGGTAAAACCTGGGCATGCGTGTCCGCACCGGCCGCGCGGGCCGTTGTCATGTTGTTCATTTGAAATCCTTCAAAGGTTCATTGCGCGGACCGCACACGTTGTGCGGTGCTGTGCGGTGCGGCAGGCGTTGTCGCCAGCTTCAGTGGTTGTGGCGCGGGGTTTTTTCGGAGATGCGCCGAAAGGTCAGCGCAAAGTCCAGCGTGGCGCCATCGACCAGCTGGCCTGTCTTTTCGCGGTACAGCGCTTCCCACGGTGACTGGCTGGCAGGCACGGGCGGCGCGGGCAGCTCGCGTTGGCGGCGTTCGATCTCATCCGCCGCCACCAGCGCGTCGCAGCGGCCTGTGTTCAGGTCGATGCGGATCGTGTCGCCGCTCAGGAGCCAGCTCAACCCCCCGCCCACCGCGCTTTCGGGCGACGCGTTGAGGATGGAGGGGCTGTCTGCCGTGCCCGACTGGCGCCCGTCGCCCAGGGTGGGCAGTGTGTTGATGCCACGCCGGATCAGCGCGTCGGGCGGCTGCATGTTGACCACCTCCGCAGAGCCCGGCCAGCCGATGGGCCCCGCACCGCGCATCACCAAAATGCAGCCCTCGTCGATGTTCAGCGCCGGGTCGTTGATGCGTGCGTGGTAGTCGTCAGCGCCTTCAAACACCACGGCACGGGCTTCAAAGATGCCTTCGTGCCCGGGGCGGCTGAGGTAGCTTGCGCGAAACGCTTCGGAGATCACCGAGGTCTTCATGATGCCGAAGTCAAACAGGTTGCCGCTGAGTACCAGGAAGCCCGCCTTCTCCATCAGTGGCGCGCTGAAGGGGCGTATCACCTCGCGGTCGCGCGTTTCGCGGCCTTGCAGGTTGTCGCCGATGGTCTTGCCCGTCACGCTGGCGCAATCGCTGTGCAGGCGGCCCGCCTGCTGCAGCTCCCACATCAGGGAGGGTACGCCCCCCGCGCGGAAGAACCGTTCGCCCAGGAACTTGCCTGCGGGCTGCATGTTCAGCAGCAGGGGCAGGTTGTAGGCATGTTCGGTCCAGTCCTTGGCCTCCAGCACCACGCCCGCATGGCGCGCCATGGCCATGATGTGCACCTGCGCGTTGCTGGAACCCCCGGCCACGCTGACCACCGACAGCGCATTCAAAAAGCTCTCTCGCGTCAGGATGCGCGAAGGGCGCAGGTCTTCATACGCCATCTCGACAATGCGGCGCCCGGTCTCGTAGGCCATCTGGCCACGCTCGCGGTAGGGCGCCGGAATGGCGGCGCAGCCAGGCAGCGACAGGCCCAGCGCCTCGGCCACGGCGTTCATGGTCGAGGCAGTGCCCATGGTGTTGCAGTGGCCCGCCGAGGGTGCGCTACTGCAGGCGCGCTGCAGAAACTCTTCTTCATTAATCTCGCCCGCTGCCAGCTGGCGGCGGCTGCGCCAGATCACGGTGCCCGAACCCACCAGTTCGCCGTCGTGCCAACCGTCCAGCATGGGCCCGCCCGAGAGCACGATGGCCGGGATGTCCACGGTGGACGCGGCCATGATGCCAGCCGGTGTGGTCTTGTCGCAGCCCGTGGTCAGCACCACCGCGTCGATGGGGTAGCCGTACAGGATCTCGACCAGGCCCAGGTAGGCCAGGTTGCGGTCCAGCGCCGCAGTGGGGCGGCGGCAGTTCTCAAAGATTGGATGGACCGGAAACTCCATCGGAATGCCCCCCGCATCGCGGATGCCATCGCGCACGCGGCGCGCCAGGTCCAGATGAATGCGGTTGCAGGGCGACAGGTCGCTGCCCGTCTGCGCGATGCCAATGATGGGCCGGCCCGAGCGCAGCTCTTCGGGCGTGAGCCCGTAGTTCATGAACCGTTCCAGATACAGCGCGGTCATGTCCGAGCGCGCGGGGTCGGCAAACCAGTCGCGGGAGCGAAAGGGGCGTCGGGGTGTCTTTTGCATGGGGTTGTCAGAAGAACGCTGTGAAAGAAGGGAAAACCGCCGCTGCCAGCGCGCAGCATTTGGCGGCGCGCCGACGGGGCCGGGCTTTGCTTACTTGCCGCCGCGCGCCTTGGCCAGTTCGCCCATCAGTTCGCTGGTGGTTGCTTCACCAAATTCCTTGCCGTACTTTGTCAGCACCGGCTGCAGCTTGGTGCGCAGCTTGGCCTGTTCGGCAGCAGGCAGCTCGGTGATCTGCATGCCCGCCTTCTTCAGCTCGCCCAATGCGGTTTCGCTGAAAGCGCGGATGGTCTTGCGCTCAAACAACGTGGCTTCGCGCGCGGCTTCCTGCACGATCTTCTGCTCCTCGGCTGACAAGCCATCCCAGGCCTTTTTGGACATCAGCAGCACCCAGGCGCTGTACATGTGGCGCGACAACACCAGGTGCTTTTGCACTTCGTAGAACTTGCTGGCCAGGATGGTGGCCGGTGGGTTCTCCTGCCCATCCACCGCAGCTTGTTCCATGGCCGTGTACAGCTCAGTGAATGGCATGGGTGTGGCGTTGGCGCCCAGGGCGTTGAAGGTGTCCAAAAACAAGGGGCTCTGGATCACGCGCAGCTTGAGGCCCGCCAGATCGTCGGCCTTGTTGATGGGGCGGCGCGAATTGGTCACGTGGCGAAAGCCGTTCTCCCAGAACCCCAGGCCGATGAGTCCCTTCTCGGGCAGCATGGCCAGCAGCTTCTGGCCAAAGGGGCCATCCAGCACCGCGTCGGCTTCCTGCTCGTTGTTGAAGGTGAGCGGCAGATTGAGCACGCCAAACGGCTTGATCAACGACATCAGCGTGGACGAATCTGGCACCGTCATCTCCAGCGTGCCGCCGCGCAGGGCCGACGTCATGCTCACGTCGTTGCCCAGGGAGCCGCTGGCAAACAGCTTGGCGTTCATCTTGCCGCCGCTCTTGGCCTGGAGCCTTTCGGCAAAGTGCTTGACCGCCTGCGCTTGAGGGTGGTCGTCGCTCAGGCCGATGCCAACCTTGAACGTGTGTTCCTTGACTTGTGCAGACACCGGGGCGGCCAGAGCGGCCAGCACCGTGGCGACCACGGCGAGGGTTTTGAATTGCATGCTTTTGTCTCCGTTTTGGAATGGCTGGGGTCTCGATGGCCGAGGTCATCGGCGCCCTGCAGTCCTTTTGCAGGACCGTCATCGACGCAGGCCACAGGTTAGGTAGCGCGCGTGCCGGGGTCCACTGAATCTTTTGCTACGATCCATTCCAAACGCTTATGAGTCCAGACGCATTTCCGGGTAAACCCTTGTCTTTGGCGCAGGCCTGTGCGCGGCTGCGGTTTCGGCATTTGCAGTTCCTGGACATCCTGGGGCGCACGCGCAACCTGCGCCTGACGGCCGAGCAGATGCATGTCACCCAACCTGCGGCCACCAAGATCCTGATGGACATTGAAGAGATCCTGGAGGCGCGTTTGTTCGACCGCCTGTCGCGTGGCATGCGGCCCAACGAACTGGGGCTTTTCACGCTGCGCTATGCCAGTGCCGCGCTCGATGGTCAGCGCCAATTCGTGGACGAGTTCAATGCCCTCAAACAAGGCGGCCATGGCCACCTGACGATTGGCGCCATCACGGGCTCGGCGGCCCATCTGCTGGTGGCGTCGGTGGTCGAGATCCAGCGCCTGCGGCCCTTGCTGGTGCTCAAGATCCTGGAGCAAAGCAGCGACCAGCTGATCCAATGGCTGGCCGAGCGCAAGATCGACCTGATGATCGGGCGCTTTACCGACGAGGCCCAGCGCAGCCAGTTCCATTACGAGCGCCTGTCGGCCGAGCCGCTGGCCGTGGTGGGCGGACTGCACCACCCCCTGCGCGGAGGGGCGGACCTGGCCCTGACCGAGCTGGCCCACTGGCCGTGGATTCTGTACCCCGCCTCTACCGCCGTGCGCAAGGTGTCGGACGACCTGTTTGGCGGCGCAGGCCTGGCGCTCACGGCGGGTGTGGTGGAGACGCCGTCCTTTTTGTTTGCGCTGGAGCTGATGAACACCACCAACATGATGTCGCTGCAGCCCGCCGCCCTGGTTGAGAAATACGTGAACAAAGGACTGCTGTCACGTATCCCCGTGGACCTGCCAGACCGCATGCCCAGCTATGGCCTCATCACGCGGCTGGGGGAGCCGCCGACACCCGCCGCGCAGGCCTTCATCGATGTGCTGCGCGAGACGGCGGGCGCTGGCTTTGACGAGCCGTGATGGCCGATGGTCGTCCCACTTTGGCAATAACCAAAAGTTATCGAAAACGACGGCTTTTTGGGGCTTGTCCACCCCGTTGGGACGGTTTGCATCCCCGTCCTTCCTCACCACGCCGTTATGCTCTGCGCCCTTTGACCGAACCTGCCTGCTGCCCCATGACCGACTCTGCCGACGACACCCCCACCCCCATCCAGGAACCCCGCTTGTGGAGCGACGAGCGCTGGATGGCGCGGGTCATCAAGAACGAGGATGACGATGGCTGGGCCGTGTCCATGACGCTGCATGGCGAGTCCGAGCCTGCGCTGGTGGGCCCCTGGACCATGGGGCGTGACAAGAAGAACCCGAAGCCCCTGGATGTGTCGGCCTTCAACACGCTGGTCAAAACCGCCAGCGAGGTGCTGCGCCGCCACGAGCAGCAGCTGCACGCGCAGCTCAACAAGAACGTGAGCATCACCACGGCCGACGGCCAGCGCCTGCGCGTGGCCCTCGCCATCGTGCCGGACGAAGAAGGCGCCACCGCCACGCTGAGTGCCATGGACGACCTGGGGGAGGAGCTGGCACGTGTGCCCGTGCCCCCCACGTTCAAGCTCACCACCCACAGTGCCACGGCCTGGGCCCAGGGCGGGTTCGAAAAGCCGCGCTGAATGAACCCTGGGTGGCTGCAAAAACGGCACTGCCGGTGTTGCCAATCGCATGGGTGACCGGTGACCACAGGGTAAGCCCCTAGAATTCGCTCGTTGGCCCCGGAGTGTTTCCGGGGCCGATTGCGTTCTCAGGGCGGGGCGAAATTCCCCACCGGCGGTATCTGCGGGCTGAAAAAGCCTGCAGCAGCCCGCGAGCGCCTGCAGGGCAGTTGGAACCTGATCAATGTCTTTTTGGAGTCGCGCAAGAACCTTTTCGGGATGGGATGCTAGGCGCGGGGCGCAGTGGATAGCCCAGCTATCCACAAGCGCCGCAACACCGCAGACCGCCCGAAAAGGCTCTTGCCCGAAGGGTTGGGGTGAAATCGGGCGATTGGAAGCCTTGGTTGCTTGCATGGGCATGAGCCCATGCGGCGCATCCGAGGCTTCCACTCATCCCGATTGCACTCCAACGCGATCTCCAAAAAGACATTGATCAGGTTCTTAAGCCCCGCAGGGTCAGCAGATCTGGTGCGATGCCAGAGCCGACGGTCACAGTCCGGATGAAAGAGATCGCGAAGCCATGGGCCTCCCGCCGGGGTGGTTGCCTGTGTGCGTGTCGGGTGCGCGGTGCCGGGCTGTGCGGGGCTGTCTGATCGTGAGGTCGGGCGTGCCTGCAGGGCCAGGGGCTGTTCGCTGGGCCGCATGCGTGTGGGCAGCTGCCTTGCCATGCAAGGGGCTCTGTTCGCGCGCGCCCTGATTCTGGTAACCCTTTTCTTTGTTCGAGAAAATCCATGAATCAGTCCTTCCATTCCCACCATGCCGCTGCTGCCAATGCCGACCAAAGCGGCCGCACAGCGATTGCGCACCGCAGCGAACGGGTTGCGGTCATCTGCGCCAGCTGGCACCGGGACATCGTTGACCAGGCCCGTGATGCCGCCGTGGCCGAGTTCGCGCGCAGCGGGCTGCCTGCGGGGCAGATCGACCAGTTCGAGGTGCCCGGCGCGTTCGAGATCCCGCTGCTGGCCAAGCGGCTGGCGCAAAGCGGGCGCTACGACGCCATCGTGGCCTGCGCGTTCATTGTCAACGGCGGCATCTACCGCCACGAGTTTGTGACCACCGCCGTCATCGACGGTTTGATGCGCGTGCAGCTCGACACGGACGTGCCCGTGATGTCCGCCGTGCTCACGCCGCGCGATTTTCATGAGCACGAAGACCACCTCAAGTTCTTCCGCGAGCACTTTGTGAAGAAGGGCGCAGAAGTGGCGCGCGCCTGCCTGGACACCATGGCCCAGTTCAAGGCGCTGGAGCCCGCGCACGGGGATTGAGCTGCGCGCAACCGGTTGCCGCCACCGGCTTGGGCGTGCGGCTGGGCCAGAATGGCTCCATGAAAATTCTGGCCCTGTGCGGCAGCCTGCGCGCTGCCTCCATCAACGCTGCGTTGCTGCGCACGGCGGCGCGCGTTGCTCCACCTGGCATGGAGGTCGCGTGGTGCGCGGCGGTGGGTAAGCTGCCGCTTTTCAACCCCGACCTGGAGGCACAACCGCCACCCGCCGCGCTGCGTCTGCACGCCGATGTGGCGTGGGCCGATGCGCTGCTGATCGCGAGCCCCGAATACGCCCACGGTGTGACGGGGGTGATCAAGAATGCGCTCGACTGGCTGGTGAGCCAGGAGGCCTTTGTGAACAAGCCGGTGGCGGTGTTCAATGTCTCGCCCCGCGCACACCACGCCGATGATGCGCTGCGCGAAACACTGCGGACGATGTCTGCGCGCATCGTCGAGCCTGCGTGCCTGAGCCTTCCGTTGCTGGGCGCACACCTGGCAGAAAACGAGATGGCCACGCACCCGCTGGTGGCGCCGGCATTGATCGAGGCGCTGCAGGCCTTGCAGCGAGCAGTGGAACCTGAATAGGCTTGGTTGCTATAAAAAACATAGCTTATAGCGCATGATAGGAAAGCGTTAGAGGCCTTTTTATCGGATTTTCTTCTCTGCGTTGGCCCATGCATGGGGCCCTGCGCGCAGCGAAGTCGTACCGGTCGCCCGCAGGCGCCGATAGCCGTATCGGTGCCCCGGCGCCACAGGGCGCACCAGCCCTTGGCCAGCCTGTCAGGCGGCAGCCAGGCGGGGCACGTGCACTCCCGCCGCTGCGTGCTCGCCGGTTGACAGGCGGAACACCGACACCGCGTCCACCAGCTGCTGCGCCTGCCCCTTCAGGCTGTCGGCGGCCGCAGCGCTTTCTTCCACCAGGGCCGCATTCTGCTGGGTGGCCTGGTCCATCTGCATCACCGCCTCGCCCACTTGGGCCACGCCTGCACTCTGCTCGCTGCTGGCGGCGCTGATCTCGCCGACGATGTCCGTCACGCGGCGGATCGAGGCGACCACTTCGGTCATGGTGGCTCCGGCCTTGTCCACCAGCGCGGTGCCCAGTTCCACACGCTCCACACTGGCGTGTATCAGCGTCTTGATCTCCTTGGCCGCATCGGCGCTGCGTTGGGCCAGGCTGCGCACCTCGCTGGCCACCACGGCAAAGCCGCGCCCTTGTTCACCCGCCCGCGCGGCTTCGACGGCGGCGTTCAGCGCCAGGATGTTGGTCTGGAAGGCGATGCCGTCGATCACGCTGATGATGTCGGCGATCTTTTTGCTGCTGTCGTTGATGCCCTTCATGGTGGTCACCACCTCGGCCACCACATCGCCGCCCTGGACGGCCACGGTGGACGCGCTCACCGCCAGCTGGTTGGCCTGGCGCGCGTTTTCGGCGTTGGCCTGCACGGTGGAACTGAGCTCTTCCATTGATGCCGAGGTTTCCTCCAGCGCGCTGGCCTGCTGCTCGGTGCGGGCCGAGAGGTCGTTGTTGCCCAGCGCGATTTCGGTGCTGGCGGCGGCCACGCTGTGGGCGTTGTTGCGCACGTTGCTCACCACGCGCGACAGGCTGATCTGCATGTCGTGCAGGGCGTTGAGCAGCAGGGCAATCTCGTCCTTGCCCGCCACATGCCGCGCCACCGTCAGGTCGCCCCCGGCCACGGCCTGCGACACACGCACCGCGTTGTCCAGCGGGTTCACCACCGTGCGGCTGAAGGCAATGGCCCCGGCAATGCCCAGCGCGCACACCACCAGCATCACCACCAGGCTGATGGTGGTGGCGCGCTGTGCGGTGGCTGCTGCGCTTGCCGCCACTTCGCTGCTGGCCTTGGCGATCAGATCCCCAGCCTGGTCGATCAGCTGCGAGGGCTCGCGGTCCATGCCCGCCACGGCCTTGTCGCCCACCTGCGGGTCGTGGTCGGCGGCCTTGAAGGCTTCAAACCCCTTGCGGTAGGCCGCGCCCATGTTTTCATGGGCCTTGGCAAACTGCACCACACGCTCGCGGCCTTCACCCGGGGGCAGGGCGGCTGTCAGCTTCTGCGCATGGTCCTTGATGGACTTTTCCTGCTTTTCAAACGCAGCCCAATAACGGGTGAGCTGGGCCGGGTCCTTGCCACGCAGCAGCACGTTTTTCCACTCCTGCACCTGCACCTTGAACTCGTTGAGCATGCTGGATGCCAATCGCTCATGCTCAAAGCTTTGGGCCACGGTGGTCTGGTAGGTGTCCAGCGCCTGGTTCAGGCGGCTGATGCCAAACAGCGCCGCTGCAAACAGCAAAAGCAGCGACACGGTAAAGGCCAGGGGGAGCTTGAGGCTGAGCTTCATGGGGAACTCCTGTTGGGTCCACAAATCACCGCAGTCGCGGGCAAGTCCCGGTGGGCCCTGGTCTTGCCCTGCCATGCTTGGTGGCAGTGGTTCGGCTGCGCCCCCGGCTCGGTCAACCGGCGCGCGCGGTGTGTCGTGCCGGAGAGATTCCCACTGCCATTATGGAGAGGAATGTAAATTTTTGTACATGAATTTTTCACCCATGGCCGAGCGCGTTGCGGTGCGGTGTTTGCATGTGGTCGGTATCAAATTAATAGCAGCTACCGCTTGATGGATAAGCGTTGGTGGCCAATTGGATGCCGAACTTATAAACAAAACGGCCTTGCCGAGTTGGGCAAGGCCGTTCCGCTGTTGGTGCACAGCGTGGGTGGATTCTCCGTGGGCCTGGCCCGTGTTGCCTCGGTGGCTACAAAACCCCGTTGGCCCGCAGCGCCGCAATGCGCGCTGCATCCAGCCCTAGCTCGCCCAGCACCTCGTCGGTGTGCTGGCCCAGCGCGGGGGGGGCGTTGCGCAGCACGGGCGGGTTGGCCGACAGGCGCAGCGGGCTGGCCACGCCGGTGATCTGCTGCACGCCGTCCTGGGCGGTGTCCCCCTCCGCCCAGCGCGGCAGTGCCACGGCCAGGCCGCGCGCCTTCACCTGTGCATCGTCAAACGCCTGGGCGATGGTGTTGATCGGGCCGCAGGGCACGGCCTTGTCTTCCAGCAGCGTGATCCAGTCGGCCGTGGTGCGTGTGCGCGTCACGGCTTCCATGGCAGGGATCAGGTCGGTGCGGTGTTTGACGCGCAGCGTGTTGGTGGCATAGCGCGCATCGGTGGCCCACTGGGGCTGTTCGGCTGCGGCGCAAAAGCGCTGGAACTGCCCGTCGTTGCCGATGGCCAGCAGCATGGCGCCGTCCTGCGTGGGGAAGTCCTGGTACGGCGCCAGGCTGGGGTGGCTGTTGCCCTGGCGTGTGGGCGCGGTGCCCGTGGCCAAAAAGCCGGCGGCCTGGTTGGCCAGGATGGCCATGCCCACGTCGAGCAGCGACATGTCGATGTGCTGGCCCAGGCCGGTGCCGCTGGTAGCGTTGTCGCGCACGTTCAGCGCGGCCACGATGGCGGTGCTGGCGTACACGCCGGTGAACAGGTCGGTCAGCGCCACGCCCACGCGCAGCGGGCCGCCGCCGGGCTCGCCATCGGCGCGGCCGGTGATGCTCATCATCCCGGTCATGGCCTGGATCATCAGGTCATAACCAGCGCGTTCGGCATAGGGGCCGTCTTGCCCGAAGCCGGTGACGGAGCAGTAGATGAGGCGCGGGTTGAGCGCGCGCAGGCTCTCGTGGTCCAGCCCGTATTGCTGAAGGCCGCCCACCTTGAAGTTCTCCACCAGGATGTCGGCTTGCTGGGCCATCTGGCGGATGAGCTGTTGCCCCTCCGCCGTGGCCATGTCGATGGTCACCGAGCGCTTGTTGCGGTTGCAGGCCGTGAAATAGCTGGCCTGCGTGGTGTCGTTGCCCTCCGCGTCCTTCAAGAAGGGTGGCCCCCAGTGGCGCGTGTCGTCGCCTGCGCCGGGGCGCTCCACCTTCACGACATCCGCGCCCAGGTCGGCCAGGATCTGGGTGCACCAGGGGCCGGCGAGCACGCGGGAGAGGTCGAGGACCTTGATGCCAGCGAGGGCGCCTGGGGAGGAGGGGGATGTGGTCATGGGGCTGAATACTATGAAATTGATAGCTGGTAGCGCTTTTCTATCAAGCGCTAGATGCCTAAAACACTTGAAATGTGCTTATGAAAGCCCCGTTTTAACTCCCTCTCCCCTCGCGGGAGAGGGTTGGGGAGAGGGGGAGAGCACCGGCACAACGCACACGCCGCAACCCCCCCCCCCCCCCCCCCCCCCCCCCCCCCCCCCNCCCGCGAGGGGAGAGGGGAGTGATGCGGGCGCTCAGTTGGCGAACGCCGCAATGCCCGTCTGCGCGCGGCCGAGGATCAGCGCATGCACATCGTGCGTGCCTTCGTAGGTGTTCACCACCTCCAGGTTCACCAGGTGGCGTGCCACGCCGAACTCGTCGCTGATGCCATTGCCGCCCATCATGTCGCGCGCCAGGCGGGCGATGTCCAGGGCCTTGCCGCAGCTGTTGCGCTTGATGATGGACGTGCCTTCCACGCTGGCCGTGCCCGCGTCCTTCATGCGGCCGAACTGCAGGCAGGCCTGCAGGCCGATGGCGATTTCGGTCTGCATGTCGGCCAGCTTCTTCTGGATGAGCTGGTTGGCGGCCAGGGGGCGGCCAAACTGCTTGCGGTCCAGCGTGTATTGGCGGGCGGTGTGCCAGCAGAACTCGGCCGCACCCAGGGCGCCCCAGGCGATGCCGTAGCGCGCGCTGTTCAGGCAGGTGAAGGGCCCCTTGAGGCCCTGCACTTCGGGGAAGGCGTTTTCTTCGGGCACGAACACATCGTCCATCACGATCTCGCCGGTGATGGAGGCGCGCAGGCCCACCTTGCCGTGGATGGCAGGGGCCGTCAGGCCCTTCATGCCCTTCTCCAGCACAAAGCCGCGAATGGGGCCCACGGCGCCACCTTCGGAGACTTCCTTGGCCCAGACCACGAACACATCGGCCACGGGGCTGTTGGTGATCCACATCTTGCTGCCCTTGAGCTTGTAGCCGCCATCGACCTTGTAGGCGCGCGTGGCCATGCTGCCGGGGTCGGAGCCGTGGTCGGGCTCGGTCAGGCCGAAGCAGCCAATCCACTCGCCGCTGGCGAGCTTGGGCAGGTACTTCTGCTTTTGCGCTTCGGTGCCGAACTCATGGATGGGCACCATCACCAGCGACGACTGCACGCTGGCCATGGAGCGGTAGCCCGAATCCACACGCTCGACTTCGCGGGCGATCAGGCCGTAGGCCACGTACGACAGGCCGGGGCCGCCGTATTGCTCGGGAATGGTGGGGCCCAAGAGGCCCACTTCGCCCATCTCGCGGAAGATGCTCACGTCCATCTTTTCGTGGCGGAAGGCGTCCAGCACGCGGGGCGCCAGCTTGTCCTGGCAGTAGGCGGCGGCGGCGGCCTGGATGGCGCGCTCGTCGTCGGTCAGTTGCTGGCTCAGGAGGAAAGGGTCATCCCATTGAAAAGCGGCGTGGGCCATATGTGTGTCTCCAGGTCAAACAAGAAGGAAAAGAGGCGAAAACGAATCGACTGGGATGCATCGTAGGCTTTGGCGTAGCACCCCGCAAGCGAGTTCTTTTCATTCAGACATGCGTTTATGGAATGTATGGAATACTGTTGCCGTATACGCCAAGGCGTAGCTACCCTTGCTTCAAGTTCCTCTTCATCATGCGCCGCAACATCCCATCGACCCAGGCCTTGGCATGCTTTGAAGTCGCCGCCCGCCACGAAAGCTACACCCGCGCCGCGCAAGAGCTGTCACTGACGCAGAGCGCTGTCTCGCGCCAGATCCAGGCGCTGGAGGAATTCCTGGGCGTGCAGCTCTTTCGCCGCACGCGCCACGGCGTGGTGCTGACGCCCGCCGGCGCGCATTACGGCCGCCAGGTGGCACGCTGGCTGCAGGGGCTGGAGCGTGACACGCTCGATGTGATGGCGCACCAGGGCGAGGGCGGCACGATCACCCTGGCGGCAGTGCCCACCTTTGCCACCCGCTGGCTCATCCCGCGCCTGCCGCAGCTGGCGCAGCAGCACCCCGACATCGTGGTGCACATCGACACGCAGACACGCCCTTTCTTGTTTGCCGACACCACCTTCGATGCCGCGCTGTACGCGGGCACGCCCGAGCAGGTGGCCCACTGGCCCGGCGTGCAGGCCCTGCTGCTGATGCACGAGGACGTGGTGCCCGTGTGCAGCCCCCGCCTGCTCGAATCCGCCGCGCCCCGGGGCCGGGGCCGCGCCCACCAGCCCGTGGCCGCCGAGGCGTTGGCCGACCTGCCCCTGCTCCAGCAAAGCACGCGCCCCTACGGCTGGCGGCAGTGGTTCGACGCGATGGAGGTCCAGGCACCCCACGCGCTCGATGGCCCGCGCTACGAGCTGTTCTCCATGCTGGCCGTGGCGGCCACGCACGGCATGGGTGTGGCGCTGATGCCGCCTTTGTTGATCGAGGCCGAACTGGCCAGCGGCGAGCTGGTGGTCGCCTGCAACCGCCCGCTGCGGGGCGAGCGCGCCTACTACCTCATCAGCCCCGCGCAAGCGCAGCCGCCCGTGCTGGCGGCGTTTGCGCAGTGGCTGCAGGGCATGGCCGCGGCGGCAGGGGGTGTGCCGCCGGTAGCCGGGGCAGACGGCAAGGGATGACGCGCTTGCATCCGCCCAGGGGCTGAACTAATCTGGTGGCGCTGGAGTCTGTCTGCACATACCGACCCGGGAGTGACCCCATGACCACCTACCATGCCCCGCATTTCGACCCCACCGTGGACGAGATCGAGACCCTGAAACAACTCGAAATGGGCCAAGTCATCACGCTGCCCCATGCCATCAAGGACCATGTGTCCGGTCGCCTGCTGGAGTGGGGCTTCATCACCAAGGGTTCCGGCGGCGAGCTGGCCATCACGGCCAGCGGCCGGCAACTGATCCGCCGACAGGACAACTAGCCTCTACGGCGCCACAGAGCGCCACTGACGGCAAGGCGCCCGCGCAGGCCACTTTTTAGCGCCGGGGCTGCGGTCAATCCTCGCGCAGCCGCCGGGGTATTGCGCCCCGCAAATTTCCCCGCGCCGCGTTGGCCCTATCCTGCCTCTCTTGCCGTCCTTCATTCACGAGGAGCTTCTGTGCGCGCACCGTCCCCCATTCGCAAAGCACTGTGTGTTGCCACCCTGGCGGCATGTGGCCTGCTGATGCAAGGCTGCAGTGCCGTCAAGCTGGCCTACAACCAGGTGCCGCAACTGGCCTACTGGCAGCTGAACAGCTACCTCGATCTCTCAGAAACCCAAACCGAGCGCGTGCGCGACGAACTGGGCGACCTGCACCAATGGCACCGCGACACCATGCTGCCCCGGCATGCCGAGCTGCTGCAGAAAGTGCAGCAACAACTACCGTCAGCCATATCGCCCGACCAGGCCTGCCGCACCTATGACGATGTGCGCGCCCAGATCGACAAGGTGGTCACCCAGGCCGAGCCCAAGCTGGTGTGGCTGGCCGCCCAGCTCACCGATGCCCAGGTCCGCAACCTGCAAAAGAAACAGGCCAGCAGCAATGCCGACTGGAAAAAGGAATGGGTCGACGTGACCCCCGAAAAGCTGCGTGAGCAGCGCTTCAAACAGCTCCTGTCACGCGCAGAAACCTTTTACGGAACCCTGGACGAGCCGCAAAAAGCTGCACTGCGCGCTTTTGTCGCCCAGTCATCGTTTGACCCGCAACGCACCTATACCGAACGCCTGCGCCGCCAGAAAGACCTGGTTCAGGTGCTGCAGAAAATCGCCGAAGACCGCACCAACACCGACCAGGCCCGCAGCCTGCTGCGTGGCTACCTCGCCCGCTTCAATGCATCGCCCGACGCGGCCTACCAGCGCTATGCACAGACGCTGGTGGAAGAAGGTTGCGAAGGCTATTCGCGCGTGCACAACGCGATGACGGCAGGGCAGCGGTTGAAGGCAGTGCAATCGGTGAAGGGGTATGAGCAGGACTTTCTGGTGCTGGCGGCGCAGTGAGCGCTGGAGGATAGAAAGACAAACAAAAGGCTGCACTGCCGCTGAAGCGGCGTGCCCTTGTTCTGGGGGGCCTCCTGCGACGCCTGAAAATTCTCGCGCTCCGCATCTTGGTCGCCAGCGCGAATTGCTGTCATGCTCAGCCCTCATTCCCTCAGGTACTTACTTGTATGCATTTCAGCGGTTGTTGCACGTTGGTCATCGCGATAACCGTGACAGGTTCCGCCATCGCACAGCCCGCGAATCCCGTGGAGAACCCCACTGCGTGCACTGCAGAAAAGGCCGACGTCGAAAAACGCATGGAAGTCGCCCGGTCCAAGGGACAGATGCTGCTACGCCGGCAGCTGGCGGACCAACTGGGGGCGCTGCAAGCGAGCTGTCAGCCGCTCGCGGTCGACCCGGGCCGCGCGGCGAATATTGAAAGGCTGGAGAAGGAAGTCCGGGCGCTCCGGGCAGAGCTTGAAGCTGCCGAGGAACAGTTGCGCAAGTTGAGAAGCGAGGCAAACCGCTGAACGGCGAGTGGACTGCAGGAGCCGTGCCACGGCCTACAGGCTCGGCGTCACGCTGGGGGCTGAGAGATTTCTACGCCAGATTGCGGGCGTAAAAATGAACCTGGGGCAGGGGCTTGTTGGATTCTGTGTGCCGGTGGCCATCGGCCTCGCAGATCCCCAAAAAATGCGCTGAAAATGGCGCTTTAGAAAATGGAAATCCCCTGTGAATCAACCTGTTGCCCATGCCGAGCTGATCGCCACTTTCAAAAGGGCGCAGGCAGACGCCGCCCACAAGCAGGGCCTCATCAAGGCTGTGGGCGCCAAGGGCCCAAAAGCCATTCAGGCGGCTGTCGATACGGCGGCCAAAGCAGCGAAGCGCAGGGATTCGTATGCGGAAAAGCTCGCTGCCTTGGGGGTGGTTCTCGAGGATTGAGCGGGGCACGGCGATGGCATCTGCCACGACAAGGCGATCGGTATCGTAGAGGTACCGGCTGTGGGCGCCGGGAACATATCAATGTGCCCCCTTTTTTTGAAAATGTGCCCCCAGATATGCCCCCCAAAATTCCGGACGGGGGTGGATGGGTCTTGGCGGGCACGGACAGCTAAGGTGCTGATTTCAAAGGCGCAAAAAAAAGTCCGCAAGAGCCTGCGCTCTTACGGACTTGTTCGTGGTGCCCGGGGCCGGAATCGAACCGGCACGCCTTGCGGCGGGGGATTTTGAGTCCCCTGCGTCTACCAATTTCACCACCCGGGCTGGAATTCGTGAAGCCCCAAATTATGGCACAGTAGGGCGCATGAAATATCCGACGATTGAAGACGCGGTTGGTAACACACCGCTGGTGGCGCTGCAGCGCATTGGGGCCCAGGACAACACGGCGCGGGGCAATGTGGTGCTGGGCAAGCTGGAGGGCAACAATCCGGCGGGTTCGGTCAAGGACAGGCCCGCGCTGTCGATGATTCGGCGCGCGGAGGAGCGGGGCGACATCCGGCCCGGCGACACGCTCATCGAAGCCACGTCGGGCAACACCGGCATTGCGCTGGCGATGGCAGCGGCCATCAAGGGCTACCGCATGGTGCTGGTGATGCCTGAAGACCTTTCCATCGAGCGCGCGCAAACCATGAAGGCCTTTGGCGCAGAGCTGGTGCTCACGCCCAAGAGCGGTGGCATGGAGCATGCACGCGACCTGGCCGAGGCCATGCAAAAGCGCGGCGAAGGCAAGGTGCTGGACCAGTTCGCCAACCCCGACAACCCGCGCATCCACTACGAAACCACCGGCCCCGAGATCTGGGAGCAGACCGGCGGGCGCATCACCCATTTTGTGAGCGCCATGGGGACCACGGGCACGATCACGGGGGTGTCGCGGTTCCTCAAGGAGAAGAACCCGGCCATCCAGATCATTGGCGCGCAGCCTGAAGAGGGATCGCGCATTCCGGGCATCCGCAAGTGGCCGCAAGAGTACCTGCCCAAGATTTATGACGCGAGCACGGTGGATGAGCTGGTCTATGTGAACCAGGACAGCGCCGAAGACATGTGCCGCCGCCTGGCGCGCGAAGAGGGCATCTTTGCAGGCATCTCGGCCGCAGGCGCGTGCTGGGTGGCGCAGCAGATTGCCGCGCGCGACAGCAATGCCACCATCGTGTTTGTGGTGTGCGACCGGGGCGACCGGTACCTGTCTACCGGCGTGTTTCCGGCGTGACGGGTTGCCACCGGCTGCCGGGTTCGAGAGTTTGAATCAAATTGGCTTCTAGCGCTTGAAGGGTAAGCGCTAATAGCTATAAAAATAATAGTATTACCATGCACTACGAAGTCCGCCATTGCACCCACTGCGGTACCGCGCTGCAGCCGATCACCCTGGCCGAAGATGGGGGCGACAAGGAGCGGCTGCGCTGCCCCGCCTGCGGCTGGACGCACTGGAACAACCCCACGCCCGTGCTGGCCGCCATCGTGGAGATCGACGGCAAGGTGCTGCTGGCGCGCAACGCGGCCTGGCCGGGCAAGATGTTTGCGCTGATCACCGGCTTCATGGAGGCGGGCGAGTCGCCCCAGGAGGGCATTGCGCGCGAGGTGAAGGAAGAAACCAACCTCGATGTGCAGTCCACATCGCTCGTGGGGGCCTACGAGTTCCTGCGCATGAACCAGATCATCATTGCCTACCATGTGGTGGCCACGGGGCGGGTCCAGCTGTCGCCCGAGCTGGTGGACTACCGGCTGTACGATCTGGCGGACCTCAAATGCTGGCCTGCGGGCACGGGCTACGCGCTGGCGGACTGGTTGCGCACGCGGGGGCATGAGCCCGTGTTTTTTACCGCCGAAGAAAATGCAGAACGGCGGCGTGGCCTGGACGAGCAACCACCGCAGCCGCCAAAGGATTGACGACCATGGACATTCACAAAGAAATCGACACCCGGGGCCTGAACTGCCCCTTGCCCATCCTCAAGGCCAAGAAGGCGCTGTCCGACATGGCCAGCGGCCAGTTGCTGAAGGTGGTGGCCACCGATGGCGGGTCGCTGCGGGATTTTCAGGCGTTTGCCAAACAGACGGGCAACGAGCTGGTGGAGCAGCAGACGGTGGGCGAGGAATACATCCACATCCTGCGCCGTCGTTAGATGTAAAAATAGCTGCCAGCGCTTTCTGGATAAGCGCTGGCAGCTATTAATTTGGAAGCGTTTGAGGCGCTTCCAATGTGGGTTCGGACTGTGGCTTACAGCGCCAAAGTCTTCAGATATTCCCGGAACTGCGCGCCCACCTGCGGGTGTTGCAAAGCCAGCTCCACCGTCGCTTCCAAAAACCCTTCCTTGCTGCCGCAGTCGTAGCGCTTGCCATCGTATTGAAAGGCGTACACGGCTTCGTGCTGCATCAGGCGGGCGATACCGTCGGTGAGCTGGATCTCACCGCCCACGCCGCGCGGCTGGTTGCGGATCTCGTCGAACACGCCGGGCGTGAGGATGTAGCGGCCGGCCACACCCATGCGCGAGGGGGCGACATCGGCCTTGGGCTTTTCGACGATGCGTTCAATGCGGATCAGCGGGCCGCCAGCGGGCTCGCCGGCCACGATGCCGTATTTGTGGACCTGGTCTTCCGGCACTTCCTGCACCGCGATGACCGAGCGGCCTTGCTGGCGGAAGGCGGTGGCCATCTGGGCCAGCACGGGCTGGCCGCCTGGGGGGCCCACCATCAGGTCGTCGGCCAGCAGCACGGCAAAGGGTTCCTTGCCCACCAGCGGCTCGGCGCACAACACGGCGTGGCCCAGACCCAGCGAGCGGGGCTGGCGCACGAACGCGCAGTCCATGTCGTCGGGCTGGATGGAGCGCACCAGCGCCAGCAGTTCCTTCTTGCCGGCGGCTTCGAGTTCGGCCTCCAGCTCATACGCCGTGTCGAAATGGTCTTCGATGGCGCGCTTGCTGCGGCCGGTCACGAAGATCATGTGGCGGATGCCTGCGGCGTAAGCCTCTTCCACGGCGTACTGGATCAGCGGCTTGTCGACCACGGGCAGCATTTCCTTCGGAGACGCCTTGGTGGCGGGCAGAAAACGGGTGCCCAGGCCAGCGACGGGGAAAACGGCTTTGCGGACGGTGGTGGCAACAGTCATGGGGCTCCTTGAAGGCGGGGGGTCGGGGTGTTGTGGTCGTCTTGGATATGCAAGTGTCAGGCCAGAGGCTGCCCGGCCGTTCAGCCCAGGCGTGCCAGCTGGTCGCGCAGGCGGGCCAGCGTGGCGCCAAAGTCGGCGATGCGCTTCTTTTCCTGGTCGATCACGGCAGGGGGGGCCTTGGCCACAAACGCTTCGTTGGAGAGCTTGTTGTTGGCCTTGGTGATCTCACCGTCGATGCGGGCGATCTCCTTGGACAGGCGGGCCTTCTCGGCCACCACGTCGATCTCCATGTACAGGCACATGCGGGCTTCGCCCACCACGGCCACGGGCGCAGCCTGGGCGGCGGCGGCCCAGGCGGTTTCGTCCTCGAACACCTTGACTTCGCTGAGCTTGGCCAAGGCCTGCAGCACGGGTGCCACGCCGCGCATGAAGTCGGTGTCGCCCACGGTGTACAGCGGCAGGCGGGTGGAGGGCGAGACATTCATCTCGCCGCGCAGCGCGCGGCAGGCGTCCACAAGACCCTTCACACGGCCCATGTGGGCGATGGAAGCCTCGTCGATCTTGGCGGCTTGGGCTTCGGGGTAGCGGGCAATGCTGACCGACTCGCCAGGGATGCCTGCGACGGGTGCCACCGTCTGCCACAGCGCTTCGGTGATGAACGGGATGATCGGGTGGGCCAGGCGCAGGATGGCTTCCAGTGTGCGGATCAGCGTGCGGCGCGTGGCGCGCTGCTCGGCCTCGGTGCCGTTCTGGATCTGCACCTTGGCGATTTCCAGGTACCAGTCGCAGTACTCGTTCCAGACAAAGTCGTAGATCGTGTTGGCCACGTTGTCCAGGCGGTACTCGGCAAAGCCCTTGGCCACTTCGGCCTCGGTCTTCTGCAGCAGCGAGCTGATCCAGCGGTCGGCCTGGCTGAATTGCATGTAGCCGTGGGCGGGGCCGCCGGGTTGGCATTCTTCCTTGGTGTGCTCCTTCAAGCCGCAGTCCTGGCCTTCGCAGTTCATCAGCACAAAGCGGCTGGCGTTCCAGAGCTTGTTGCAGAAGTTGCGGTAGCCCTCGCAGCGCTTGCTGTCGAAGTTGATGCTGCGCCCCAGGCTGGCCAGCGCCGCAAAGGTAAAGCGCAGCGCATCGGCGCCGTAGGCCGGAATGCCCTCGGGGAATTCCTTTTGCGTGTTCTTGCGCACGGTGGGTGCGGTCTCGGGCTTGCGCAGGCCGGTAGTGCGCTTGTCCAGCAGCGGCTCCAGCGAGATGCCGTCGATCAGGTCCACCGGGTCGAGCACGTTGCCTTCGGACTTGCTCATCTTCTTGCCCTGCGCGTCGCGCACCAGGCCGTGGATGTACACGTGCTTGAACGGCACGCGGCCCGTGAAGTGTGTGGTCATCATGATCATCCGGGCGACCCAGAAGAAGATGATGTCGTAGCCCGTCACCAGCACGGTGCTGGGCAGGTACAGGTTGAAGTCGTCGGTGGGCGCGTCGCCTTGTTCAGGCCAGCCCATGGTGCTGAAGGGCACGAGGGCCGACGAGTACCAGGTGTCGAGCACGTCCTCGTCACGGCGCAGCTTTTTGCCGGGCGCCTTGGCCTGGGCCTCGGCTTCGTCGCGGGCCACGATCACGTTGCCGTCTTCGTCGTACCACGCCGGGATCTGGTGGCCCCACCACAGCTGGCGGCTGATGCACCAGTCCTGGATGTTGTTCATCCACTGGTTGTAGGTGTTCACCCAGTTCTCGGGCACGAACGTCACCTCGCCGCTGGACACGGCGTCGATGGCCTTTTGCGCAATGCTCTTGCCCGTGGGGTCCTGGTCGCTCACCTTGCTCATGGCCACGAACCACTGGTCGGTCAGCATGGGTTCGATCACCTGGCCGGTGCGGGTGCAGATCGGCACCATGAGCTTGTGCTTCTTCACCTCGACCAGCGCGCCGATGGCTTCCAGGTCGGCCACCACGGCCTTGCGGGCCACAAAACGGTCCATGCCCTGGTACTTGGGCGGTGCGTTCTCGTTGATGGTGGCCTGCAGGGTCAGCACCACGATCATGGGCAGCTTGTGGCGCTGGCCCACGGCGTAGTCGTTCTGGTCGTGCGCGGGGGTGACCTTGACCACGCCCGTGCCGAATTCCTTGTCGACGTACTCGTCGGCGATCACCGGGATCTGACGGTCGCACAGCGGCAGGTTGACCATCTTGCCGATGAGGTGGGTGTAGCGCGCGTCCTCAGGGTGCACCATCAGCGCCACGTCGCCCAGCATGGTCTCAGGCCGGGTGGTGGCCACCGTCAGGCTGCCCGATCCATCGGCCAGGGGGTAGGCGATATGCCACAGCGAGCCGTCTTTTTCTTCGCTCTCGACTTCCAGGTCGGACACTGCGGACTGCAGCTTCGGGTCCCAGTTCACCAGGCGCTTGCCGCGGTAGATCAGGCCCTGCTCGTACAGCTTCACGAAGGTGTCGGTCACCACCTTGGAGAGCTTGTCGTCCATGGTGAAGTATTCACGGCTCCAGTCCACGCTGTCGCCCATGCGGCGCATCTGCGTGGTGATGGTGTTGCCGGACTTTTCCTTCCACTCCCACACCTTGGAGACAAAGTTCTTGCGCGCCTCGGGGGGGGTGGGGCCCATGTCGTAGCGGCTGATGCCCTGCTCTTGCAGCTGGCGCTCCACCACGATCTGCGTGGCGATGCCCGCGTGGTCGGTGCCCGGCACCCACACCGTGTTGAAGCCACGCATGCGATGGTAGCGCGTGAGGCTGTCCATGATCGTCTGGTTGAACGCATGGCCCATGTGCAGCGTGCCCGTCACGTTGGGGGGCGGCAGCTGGATGGAAAACGCTGGCTCGCCCGCCTGGGCGGCGCCGGTGCCCCGGAACCCCGCGACGCCGTAGCCACGGCGTTCCCATTCGGGGCCCCAGTGGGCTTCCAGGGCGGCAGGTTCAAAAGACTTGGACAGGCTGTCGAGGCCGGGTTGTGCTTGGGGCGTGCTCATGGGGTTTGGCAGAAGGTGGAGGCAGGCACGGGGCGCGCCTCAACGGTCAAGAGGGTGGACCGGGCATTTTACGGGAGTGCCGACCGGCGTTAGACGTTCTTCCCCTCGCGCTCGCATCCCACCCACATCCCGCCTGTCGGGCATTTCTCGCCAATTGTTACCTTGTCGCTGGACCGGCCCGCTGTGGCGTCTTGATAATCCCGCCCGGTGGAGCGAGAGAGAGCCCCTGGAGAGGAGGGGCGTGGCTCCATGCGTTTATCCGGGTCAAAAAACACAAGACTTCCGCAAATCGGGATGCAACAGCCACCTCGCCTTGGGGTGATCCGCTTGCCTGAGCCTTGTTTTGCGCAAGTCATGAAACATACAACCAATCGGTCCCATTCATGAATCTTCAATCCGCACTCCGCGTGGGCCTGGCCAAGGTCTTTGTCTATGCGCTGCTGGCGCTTTTCCTCATCCCTGCGGTGACCTATGGGTTCACCCTCTACGCCCAGCACGACCAGGACGCGAGCTTTGTGGCCGGCATCAGCCAGCGCATCGACGCCGAAAAGGGCATGCCGCCCGCCGAGAAGCAGGCGCGCAAGGACTACTACCGCAGCAACCCACCCTCCACCATTTGCGACAACACCTCGCCCGAGGCGCAGGACTACCGCGAAGCCCTGTGCGAGCGCTACTCCGACGTGTGGCAGTTCCACATGGCACGCCTGGTGTCGTTCTGGACCCTGGTGGCCGGCGGCGTGCTGCTGCTGGCCGTGCTGGGCCTGGGCGCACTGGCCTTTGCCGACCGCACGCTGCAGTACACCAGTTTTGTGACCGGCTGGCGCTTGACCACCTATGCCAGCGCCGCCGCGCTGCTGGTGCAAGGGGCGATGGCAGTGTGGCTGTCGTTCTGGGTGACGGCATTCTTCTTTCACAAGTATTCGCCCAAGCTCGTGCTTCTCGTGGGTTTTGTGGTGTTGGCGGGTGTGCTGGTGGCGGTGAGGGGCATCTTCAAACGGGTGGAGTCCAGCAACCAGGCCGTGGGCGAACTGGTGTCCGAAGACGATGCACCCCTGCTGTGGAAGCGCATCCGCCACATGGCCCAGCGCCTCAAGACCGAGCCGCCCCAGCACATCGTGGCCGGCATCGACGCCAATTTTTTCGTGACAGAGGCGCCGCTCACAGTGGGCAACCAGACGCTCACAGGCCGCACGCTGTTTGTCAGCTTGCCCCTGCTGCGCATCCTGGACCAGGCCGAAGCCGATGCTGTGTTCGGCCATGAGCTGGCCCACCTGCGTGGCGGCGATACCCAGAGCAGCGCCCGGCTGGGCCCCAAACTCGTGCAGTACGACCACTACCGGCACGCCATGCGCACGGGCGGGCTCACGGTCATGGTCTCGCCGCTGCTGGACCTGTATCGGATGATCTTTGAGATCGCGCTGGCGCGCGACAGCCGCGAGCGTGAGTTC
Organism: Acidovorax sp. Root275; assembly: GCF_001428965.1. NCBI lineage: Bacteria > Pseudomonadati > Pseudomonadota > Betaproteobacteria > Burkholderiales > Comamonadaceae > Acidovorax > Acidovorax sp. Root275. The sequence goes on from NZ_LMJH01000005.1 coordinate 94,425, forward strand.
AAGGCCGACCGGCTGGCCGCCAAGCTCATTTCGCCTGCGGCCATTGCGCAGTCGCTGGTGAAGATCGCGGCCTACGCGCAGTACCGCTACAAGATCGAGACCGAGCTGTTTGGCCGCAATGAGCGGCACGACGACACCACGCTGGGCATCGCCCGCTTTGTGGCACAGGGGCTGGCACCCTATGCGGCCTCCGATGATTTTCTGGACGCCATGAAAACGGCCAATGTGCCGCACCCCTTTGACACGCACCCCGCGATGCCAGAGCGCCTGCGCAACGTGGGCATGGCGCTGAAAGAGCAGGACTACGGCGCCATCGCCGTGCGTGCGCCTGCCGCCACCTGGGTGCAGGAGATCCTGACGGCCGATGCGATCGAGCAGCGCCTGTGGAGCGACTACGAGCAGCAGTTCGCGCAAGACCACGAACGCAGCCTGGCCTACCGCTACGAGCCCGCCACCGATGAAGAGCGCGCACTGGTGCTGCGCTACTTTCCACCCGTGGTGTTTGCGCTCAAGGGGGACAACACCGTAGAGGTCAGCATCGAGGGCATCCGCACGAGCGCCGACGAGACCACCGTGTTCTGGGATGCGGTGAAGGCGCTCGAATACAAAGAGAGCAGCTTTGGCAACGCGTTGATCGTGACCCATCCCGAGAAAAATGCCCTGGGCCTGGGCGCCAAGACCAGCAAGATCAAGCTGTCCGGCCTCACCAAGGAGAAGGACCAGTTCAACGCCGTGGTGGGGGCCTACTGGCAGCGCCACCAGATCATGCGGGCGCAGCAGCGGGGCGGCTGAAGCGTGTTCGCGACCCATCGCGCCCGGCGTGTGCGCGATGGGTCGTTTGCTATCTATCTGATAGCTTCTTGTGCCTGGTGGGCGGTCATCCGTGGCAGTTCTTCTTCTGAGCCCACAAGCTTTTACACTGTGACTGCCCACTCTTCCCAGCCGCCATGCCGAAAGCACCTATCGCCCCCCAGTGCCTCCACCTGAGCTCGCGCGACTACACCGGGCGTGACAAGACCGACGCGCTGCGTGAGTTCTACGGGCGCGAATTGATGCGCGTGGAGCTGCGGCCCTTCGAAGGCGCAGGCGCAACCCAGGACGGGCTGGACTTCGCCAGCACCATGCTGCCCCTGGGCGGTGACTCCATCTACGTCCATACCCAGTGCACACCCAGCCGCATGTGGCGCTCGCCCGAGATGCTTCGCGACGGGGACGACGCCCTGTACTTGGCCGTGGCCTGGGGCGGTGGTGTTTTCCATACGCCGCGTGAAAGCCACTGCCTGGCCGGCGGCCAGTACGCCATCGTCTCCAAGGCCCGTGCGCACGAGTTCATCAATCTCCGGGGCGGGGCCAGCGCCTGCATCCAGGTGCCGCATGCCGCCATGGCAAGGCGGGTCGCGGGGCTGGAGGAGGCGCCGATGCGCATGTTGTCGCCCGACATGCCGGAGCCCGCCTTGGCGATCGGCTATGCGCAACTGCTGGCCCGCAGCCCCGAGCTTTCCGCGCCGCTGCTGCAGTCGGCCCTGTCGCATCTGCAGGAGTTGGTGGCGCGTGTGCTGGCACCCACTGCGCAGACCTCTGTGCAGGATGCCGTGGACGTGCCCCGCCTGGCGCTGATCCGCCGCGACATCCTGGCCCGCATCGACCGGGCCGATCTGAGCCTGGTGCAGATCGCACGGTTGCACCACCTCACCCCGCGCCAGGTGCAGCGCCTGTTCGCGCGGGAGGGCACGTACTTTTCCGACTTTGTGCGCGAACAGCGGCTGATGCGCGCCCGCGCCATGCTGGCCGATCCCGCGCAGCGCCACCGCCGTGTGTTGGAGATCGCGCTGGACAGCGGGTTCGACGACGTATCGGCCTTCAGCCGCGCCTTCCGGCGGCAGTTCGGCATGTCGCCCAGCGAGGCGCGCAGCGGCTGACGGCCCGGTGTGCCCATGTCACTTTGGGCACAGCGATTGTCATTTTGGGCACGGACGGGGCGGGGCGGTTTCCCAAGAATCGCCGCAGTTTTCCGAATGTCACGAACACGCCCATGCGCCTTCACTATTTCGCCCAGCCCACATTGCTGGCGGCCCTTGCCTGCACTGCATCCGCCCATGCCGCCCCCGTCGTCGTGGGCACAGGTACGCCCCTCAGTTGCACCGAGGCCGCGCTGGATGCGGCACTGTCTGGCAGCAACCAGATCACGTTCAACTGCGGTGCAGTCCCGCACACCATCACGCTGACCGGCATGAAAGCCCCAGCGTCGGGAACCACCCTCGATGGCGGCGGGCTCGTCACCCTGGATGCCAACCTCGTCGCGCGGCATTTCTATCTGGGCTCCGGCACCTACGCGCTGGCCGGGCTCACGCTCATCAACGGCCAGGCGGACCACGGCGGCGCCATCTATGCCAACAACGTGACGCTGTCGCTCCGCAACGTCATCTTGCGCAACAACCGGACGCTGGCGGGCGGTGACGGCGGCGCCCTGTTTACCGGGGGCAACCTGGGCTCCCAGGTCAGCCTGCAAAGGGTACGCGCCATCGGCAACAGGGCCGACTATGGGGGCGGCGCCATCTACACCAACAGTGAGCACGACACGCTGACGCTGAACGAATTCGTGGCGCAGAACAATATCAGCGTCAATGGCGGCGGCGCCGTCGACCACCATGGCGCGGCCCTCACCATCACGCAAAGCCTGTTTCAGAACAATTCGTCCACGGCTTCGGGGGCTTCTGGCGGAGCGGTGGGAATCAACCCGATCACGTCGAGCACTTTGTCCATCACCAACACCACCTTTGTGGACAACTCCCTGGCGGACGGCGCCGGCAGTGCGCTCGGCATCACCGGCGTGGCGGGCGGCAGCATTGCCAACAGCACCTTCGCCAACAACAGCGGAACCGTGGCGATCTCTGTCTGGGCCGCCGGCACGCGGGTCACGGCGAGGAACACGCTCATCAGCGCCACGTTGGGCGGCATCAACTGCTACGCTCAGGGAGGGGCCGTGTTGTCCGACGGGGGCAACAACCTGCAGTTTGGCGGAACGGCCGTGCAATCGTGCGGCGCATCGATACCGCAGGCCGACCCGCTGCTGGCCCCGCTGGCCGACAACGGTGCGGGCTACTTCAGCCAGACCCTGGCTTTGCAGCCGGGCAGCCCCGCCATCGATGCGGGCAGCGGTTGCGAATTGGTGGATCAGCGCGGCGTGGCGCGCCCTATCGGTCCGGCGTGCGACATCGGCGCCTTCGAGGCCCCGCTGGCCGTGCCGCCCGGCAATGGCGCGGTCGCCGTGCCTGCATTGGACTGGGCGGGCCTGGCCTTGCTTTCCACGCTGCTGGCGGGCGTGGGGGCACTGCGCCGCCGCAGGGCCGGGTTGCTATGATTTTTATGGCCTTTGGCGCTTGATGGATAAGCGCCAAAGGCCAATTTGGTCCTAGAAACAGCGCCGTGCTGCTCAGTGAGGCACGAACTCCGGCCGGTCATTGTTCTCGGGCTTGAGCGGAGCGGCCGCCTTGCCTTCGGCGCGCTCCTTGCGCCACTGCTGCTTGCGCGCCGTCCACTCGTTCAGGCGGGCGTGGGCCACGGTGCTGTCCTTGGCCATCTGTGCTTCGTCGGCCAACTGGGCCGACAGTTCGAGCCGGATGCCGTTCGGGTCGAAGAAATAGATGCTGTGGAAGATGTGGTGGTCCGTCACACCCAGCACCTCGATGCCGTGGGCCTCCAGGCGCTTCTTGGTGTTCTCAAGCTCCTGCACGGTGTCCACGCGGAAAGCAATGTGGTTGACCCACAGCGGCGTGTTGGGCGAAGGCTCGGCCTTCACGTCGTCGCCCAGGTCGAAGAAGGCGATGAACGAGCCGTCCCGCAGGCGAAAGAAGAAGTGCGTGTAAGGGCAGTATTCACCCGTGCTGGGCACGTAGTCGCTCTGGATGATGTGGTACAGCGGCAGGCCCAGGATGTCCTCGTAGAACTGGCGCGTCTCCTCGGCATCACGCGCCTTGTAGGCGTAGTGGTGCAACTGCTGGATGGCGGCCGGCGGGGGAAGCGTGGCCAGGTCAGGGTTCTTCAGGACAGCGTTCATGCAGAGTCTCCTCGAATTGGTTTTGCAATTCTACTATTCGTAATTGATTTACGTTAAGTTAATTTTTGACTGATCTGTGGCATGCGCTGCATCCGCAGGGGACGCAACGGACTGCCAAAGAAAAAGCCACCTGCAGCATCGCTGCTGCGGGTGGCTTCTTGTTCTTGCACTGAGGGGCAAGGGGGCGCCGCGCATCCCCTGCTGCCTTTGCGCTGTGCGGCTTTACTGCTTCACGGCTTCGATCTGCACCACCAGGCGTACGTTCTTGGGGAAGCCCCATTCCACGCCGTAGTTCATGCCCCACTGGGTGCGGTCGATGGTCGTTTCAAAGTCGCCGCCGCACACTTCGCGCTTGAGCATGGGGCTGTCGTAGCAGTTGAACTGCGTGGCCTTCAGCGTCACGGGGGCGGTCTTGCCCAGCAGCGTGAGCTGGCCGGTCACTTCGCTGACCTTGTCGCCGTTGAAGCTGAACTTGTCGGACACGAACTTGATGGTGGGGTGCTTGGCGGCATCGAATAGGTCGGCGCTTTGCAGGTGCTTGTCGAACGGAGGCGTGCCCGAGTTCACCGAAGTGGTGTCGATGGTGATGTCCACCTTGCCATTCTTGGCTGCGCGGTCGAACTCCACCGTGCCTTGCTTCTTGTCGAAGCGGGCGCGGTTGGTGGTGGCGCCGAAGTGGCCAATCTCGAACGTCACAAAGGTGTGTGTGGGGTCGATGGCGTAGTTGGCGGCCTGGGCGGCACCGGCGGTCATGGCGGTGGCAGCGGCCACGGCGAGCAGGGAGAACAGGGACTTGCGCATGGGTGAATACTCCTGAATAGAGACGACAGAGGAAAAACGCGGAACGAAACCGAAAACAAAAACGAGTGAAACGCTGGTGGGAGGGGACTCGGGTGCTAAAGCTTGGCCACCCCAGTCAGCGCGAGCTTGAACTTGACCGTCACGTCGTCGGCCACCATCGAGGTATCGGCCCACTCGTTCTCGCCGATCTTGAACGCCAGGCGCTTGATGGGCAGCGTGCCGGTGGCCGTGGTGGTGGCGCCGCTCTGGACGAGGGCCACGGGCACGGTCACGTTCTGCGCATTGCCCTTGATGGTGAGCTTGCCCGCCACCTCGAACTTGCCACCGCCCAGCGCCTTGATGCTGGACGATTCGAACTGCGCCTGCGGGAACTTGGGCACGTTGAACCAGGTGGGCTTGGGCAGCTCGGCATCGGTCTCGCGCGATCCCAGCGTGGCGCTGCCGGTATCGACCGTGAGCGCGATCTTGCTAGTGGCCAGCTTGGCCGGGTCAAACGCCACCTGGGCGCTGAACGTCTTGAAGTGGCCGTCCAGCGGCACGCCCATCTGGCGCGCGGTGAACTGCACTTCGCTTTGGGCGGGCACCAGTTGTTGCTGGGCCATGGCGGCCTGGGCTCCCATGGCAAGGGCGGCGCCCAGCACGATGCGGGACAGGGTGGAAGCAGACAGGTTCATTCGAAAACTCCGTTCAAAAGACAGAAAAGAGAAGGTGGGGCGGTCGGCTGGTGCATGACAGGTGCGCATCCGCCAGTGCATCCGTGGAACCGGCTTTGCCGGGCCACCGGGTGCGTCCCCCTCCCGCAGGAGAAGGGGAGGACGCGAAGCGGTTCAGGGGGTGCCTCATCTACCAGGCAGCATCCGCGAGAGCAGGCCGTCGCGGTCCACGATCTGGTGCTTGAGCGCGCCCGCGATGTGCAGCAACACCAAGCCCGCCATCGCAAATGCGGTGATCTGGTGCCAGGGTTTGATGGCCTCGGCCAGTTCCTTGCTCACGGGTACGAAGTCGGGCAGTTGCCACAGGCCCAGGAACACGATGGGGAACCCAGCGGCCGAGCTGTAGGCCCAGCCAATCAGTGGCACGGCAAAAAACAGCGCATAGAGCAGCCCGTGCGTGGCGTGGTGCGCCAGTTTTTGCCAGCCCGGCATGGCCTTTTCGATGGCTGGCGGCAGGGCCGGGGGGCGGTGCGTGGCGCGCCACAGCAGGCGCAGCACCGACAGCACGAGGAGGGTGACACCCGCCCATTTGTGCCAGTTGTAGAGCTTGAGCCGCTGTGGCGAAAACGGCAGGCCCGTCATGTAGATGCCCACGCCAAACAGCCCGATCAGCGCCAGGCCCAGCACCCAGTGCAAAAGCATGGCGGTGCGCGTGTAGCGGTGGGGCGGTGCGTCGGCGGCGGTGCGGGTGGCGGTGGCAGTCATCGGGAAAGAATGGGAGGGTCTGGCAAACAGGGTGCTGGGCGAACCTGCCAGCCCGTTCGGGGCTGACATCCGTCAAGCGATGGGGCAGTGTAGGAAGCCGTCGCCGCATTCGGCTTCAGGCAGATTGATGCTTCAATTCAAAAAAAATGAATTGATAGGGCCTGAGCGCTCAAAGTTCCCCAATGCTGTGCAAGTTGCACCTGCGCGCATCAGCGGGGGAGTGGCTGCGGTGAATGCACCAGGAATGCCCTGGTTGGGTGCGGCCCCAACCGTTGCGGTCTGGGCAGGCTGCGAGGGATGTTCTTTGGGCGGCGAAGGACGGCACCCGGAAAGCAGCCCCTGCAAAAGGCCGTTTACCGGCTGAGCGCGGCCTTCTTCCAGGCCTCGGCAGCGGCATTTTCGTCGCCGCGTTTCTCTGCCAGTTCTGCAAGGTGGCGCCAGGCGCTGGCCCGCAGGCTGCTGTCGCTCAGCTGCTGCGCCGCCTGCGTGAGGAGCTGGTGGGCCTTGCCCCACAGCTGGCGCTTGAGGCAGGCCATGCCCGCCAGGTACTGCAGGCGGGCGTCGCGCGGGTTGGCCTGCTGGGCTGATTCGATGCGGGCCAGCCAGGGGGCGTCGAGCGCATCCAGCCCCGCCTCCAGCGCGCGGACCAGCTTCAGCGCATGGTGTTCGGCCAGGGCGTCGGGCAGGTCCACCATGCGGTCCCACACGGGCAGCAGCCAGGCGCGCACCTGCGTGGCATCGCCACCCAGGGCGGCCAGCCGCTGCGCGGCGTGGATGGCCAGCTCGGGCATGCTGCGCTCGGACGACTCCAGCGACATCCAGGTCTGCTGCAGCTGTGCGGTGTCGTGCGCGCTGTTGATGAGTTCGATGGCCAGGCCCCGCACGATGCTCTGGGCCGCTGCGGGCGAGAACGCACGGTGCTTGCCCAGCAAGCGCGCTGTGTCCAGCGCGTCCTGCGTCTGGTGTGCCAGGCGCGTGGCCTTGAGCCTGATACGCAGCGACAGCGTGCGCCGTGCGGCGCCCTGCGGCAGGGCCGCAAGGCGGTCGAGCGCGGCGCTGGCATCGCGGTCGTCCAGCGACCAGCGGGCGGCCCGCATCTGGGCGCCCTCGCGCATTTCCTGCTCGTTCACGCTGCCGCGCAGCGGCGCCTCCTGCAAGGCGTCCTGCAGATGGCTTTCGCGCGTGGCGCTGTCTTGGAGCGCGTGCGATGCCTCGGCGGCAATCATGTGGGCCAGGGCGCGCAGCTGGCGGCCGTGGGGCACAGCCTCCCCGGCGCTGGCCAGTGCGTGTTCTTGTGACAACGCGGCCACCGCCGCCTTGCGCGAGCGGATGAAACGGCCGCCCAGCATGTGGGTCAGGGCATCCAGCAAGGCCGCGTGCATGGTGCGCTCCTTTTGCTGCACGCGCCAGCGGCGGGCCTGGTGTGGCAGTTCCAGCAGCGCCGCCAGGGCGCGCAGAGCCGCGTAGACGGTGACGAAGCCGCCCACCAGCAGCAGCACCACCATGTTCAGCGACAGGTCGATGCGGTAGGGCGGCCAGTACAGGGTGACGGTGCCCTGGTTGTTGCCCGCGAACAGCGCGGCCGCCACGGCCACGCCAAACAATGCCAAAAGCCAGAGTGCTGCGCGCATGTCGTCAGCGTCCAGCAGCAGCGGTAGCCAGCGCAGAGAGCGTTTCGTCCAGGCGCGGCTGCTCGGCCGCCTTCATGCTGGCCTGGGCGGTCTGCAGCGTGCTGGCCGCGTTCTGCGTGCGGCGCGAGGCCGGGTCGAAGTATTTGTTCAGTGCCACCGTGGCGGCCGCCAGGTCGGCGCGGGCCGATTCAAACTGGCGCGCCAGCACGCCCAGGCGCGCGTTGAGCAGCTTGAGCTTGAGGTTCTCGCGCAGGAAGAAGGTCTGCTCGGGTGCCAGCAGGATCGCCTCGGGCTGGTCGATGCGGCTCACCCGCACCAGGCCCCGGGCCTCGTCGCGCACCACCTCCCAGCTGCGCTGCAGGGCAGCCTGCCACCAGGCCAGGTTGCCCTGGTTGGGTGGCGGGGTGCCTTCTGGGGCGGGTGTTGCGGCCAGGCGGCGGGTGGCGGCGGCCTGGGCCACGGCGTTCAGCACGGGCAGCTCGTCCACCTGGCGCACCAGATCGTCCAGGCGGCCCAGCAGGCCAGCGGTGTCGGTCACCGTGGCGCGGGTCAGGCGGTCCAGGTCGCGGCCAATGGCGCGCTGCACGGGTGCCAGACGGGGCTGGGCGGCGCGTTCTATGCGCTGGTTGGCGCTTTTGAGGGCGGCCACCAGGGGCTCCAGGCTGCCGGTGAGCTGGGCCTGCTGCTGGGCCAGGCGAATGGCGGATTCGATGTCCACCACCAGGTTTTCATCGCGCGAGCGCGACAGGCTTTGCATGAGCTCTTCGAGCTGGCTGCGCTGCAATGCCACTTCGCTCACCCGCGCTTCGGCCACCGACAGGCGGGCGGCCGTCTCGCGCACCAGTTCTTCGGCCTGGCGCGCCATGGTGCGGGCCTCGATGGCCTGCGCGCCCGAGTCCGCAGACTGCCGGGCCAGTTGTTCCTGGATGGAGCTGAGCTTTTGCCATAGCAGGCCGCTGCTCACCAGCGCTGCCGCGGCCACCGCACCCAGCAGCAGCGTCACCGCACCGCCCCGGCCGGGGGCTGCGGGTGCCGCCATGGGCGCTGCGGGTGGTGCGGGGGGCAGTTCGTTGGGGGGCGCGGAGCTCATGCGGCCGATTCTATCGAGGCCACCACGTCTTCCAGCGCTGGACGGCATTCCCGCACCGTGCCAAATCCGGCTGCGCGGGCCGCTTCGGCGATGCGCGGGTGGGTGGCCAGCGCGTGCGCGGCGCCCCAGTGCTGGCCTGGCAGGGCTTCGGCCAGGTGGGCCACGGCTTCAGAGCTGCTCAGCAGCCAGATGGAGCCGTCGTGCGCCGCCTGTTGCGCCAACGCCACCTCGTGCGCCGAAAAATGCGGTGCGCCGCGTTGGTAGACCACCACAAACTCCACCGTGCCGCCCGCCGCCTCGATCTGGCGTGCCAGCCAGTCGCGGCCGTTGCCTTGGCTTTCATGCACACCCTGGGGCGTGTCGGATCTCCCGCGCACGATCAGCACGCAGTCGCCGGGCCGGATCTGTGCAAAGACCTGCTGCCACAGCGCTTCCGAGTCGAACTGGGGGGCATCCGGCGCCGGGCCATCGATGCAGCCAGGCGGCACACCGGCCTGCTCCAGCGCACGCGCTGTACCGGGGCCAGGTGCCCATGCTCTTGTTTTTATAGCTGCCAGCGCTTGTCCATCAAGCGCTGGGGCCTTGTTTGGCTCAAAAAAATGGACCGCCGCATTGCCGCTGACAAACATCAGCGCCCGGTACTGCGAAAGCCGGGCATGCGCCAAGGTGAGTGCTTGCTCTGCCGCCGCATCACGGCAGGGGCCGATGGCGATGAGTGGCAGGGCCACTGCATCCACACCGCGCGCGCTCAGCAGCTTGACCCAGTGTGCAGCCTCGCGGGCGGGCCGCGTGACGATCACCCGGGGCATGGCTTGGCCGATCAATTCAGGGGTTCGGCGCCCCGCGCGCCACCGGCACGCAGGCGCTGCGCAATCGCGTCGCCCAGCGCCTCGGCCTGTGCCAGCGTGGTGACGGCGGCGCTGGCCGCTGCGCGCACCAGCGGGGCCTGTGTGTCCACGTCGCCCCAGGCGGCGTCGAGCTGCAGCACGCCGTCGGTGAACGTGCCATGCGCCGCCAGCGGCATCGAGCAGCTGCCACCCATGGCGCGGCTCACGGCGCGTTCGGCGGCCACGGTCAGCCAGGTGGGTTGGTGCGCAAGTGGCGCCAACGCGTCGATCAGGTCTTGTCGGTCGCTGCGCACCTCAATGCCCAAGGCGCCCTGGCCCGCCGCTGGCAGCATGGCCGTGGGCGCAAACGCAGAGCGGATGCGGGATTCGAGCCCCAGGCGTTTCAGGCCCGCCGCCGCCAGCACGATGGCGTCGTACTGGCCTTCGTCCAGCTTGCGCAGGCGGGTGTCGAGGTTGCCGCGCAGCGGCTCGATCTTCAGGTCGGGCCGCAGGGCCTGCAGCAGCACCTGGCGGCGCAGGCTGGAGGTGCCCACCACTGCGCCCTGGGGCAGGGCGTCGAGGTTTTCGTAGCGGGGCGAGACAAACGCATCGCGCGGGTCTTCGCGCTCCATCACGCAGGCCAGGGCAAAACCCTCGGGCAGCTCCATGGGCACATCCTTGAGCGAATGCACGGCAATGTGCGCGCGGCCTTCTTCCAGCGCCACTTCCAGCTCTTTCACAAACAGGCCCTTGCCGCCCACCTTGCTGAGCGACCGGTCCAGGATCTGGTCGCCCTTGGTCGTCATGCCCAGCAGCTCCACCTGGTGGCCGCGTGCGCGCAAAAGGGCCTGCACATGCTCGGCCTGCCAGAGTGCCAGGCGGCTCTCTCGGGTGGCAATGACGATGGAAAGGGGGGAATGGGCGAGGCTCAAGTTCGTAACCTGTTTGTAATCATTCAGGGGCGCGCGATGCTAGCATGCGCCCGCACTGGGGCTGGTGCGTCCTGGGGTATCTGGGGGGCGCGGCGCCGGGCCACTTTACCCACCTCCCGGAGACCACCGCATGAAACGATCCGACAAGGACCAGCCCCTGATTGACGACATCCGCCTGCTCGGCCGCATTCTGGGCGACGTGATCCGGGACCAGGAGGGCGTGGCCGCGTATGAGCTGGTGGAGCAGGTGCGCAAGCTCTCCGTCGCCTTCCGCCGTGATGCCGACCAGGAGGCCGACCGCGCATTGAAGAAGCTGCTCAAGTCCCTGTCGGGCGACCAGACGGTGAGCGTGATCCGCGCCTTCACCTACTTCAGCCACCTGGCCAACCTGGCCGAAGACCGCCACCACATCCGCCGCCGGGCCGTGCACGAGCGCGCGGGCGACACGCAAGAGGGCAGCATCGAAGTCGCCCTGTCGCGCCTGCGCTGGGCCGGCATCGCGCCCAAGACGATTTCACAGACCCTGGCGGGCAGCTACGTGGCCCCCGTGCTCACCGCCCACCCCACCGAAGTGCAGCGCAAGAGCATTCTGGACGCCGAGCGCGACATCGCCCAGCTGCTGGCCACGCGCGACGACATCCAGGTGCGCGCCCAGCTCTACAACAGCGCCAAGGACGCACTCACCCCGCGCGAACTGGCCGCCAACGAAGCCCTGCTGCGCGCCCGCGTGGCCCAGCTGTGGCAAACACGCCTGCTGCGCTACAGCAAGTTGACCGTGGCCGACGAGATCGAGAACGCGCTGTCGTATTACGAAGCCACCTTCCTGCGCGAGATCCCCAAGATCTACGCCGACCTCGAAAACGAACTGGGCCAGTACCCCGTGCACAGCTTTTTGCGCATGGGCCAGTGGATTGGCGGCGACCGCGACGGCAACCCCAATGTCACCGCACAAACCCTGCGCTACGCCCTGGGCCGCCAGGCAGAGGTGGCCCTGCGCCACTACCTGACCGAGGTGCATTACCTGGGCGGCGAGCTGTCGCTGTCGGCCCGCCTGGTGCAGGTGTCCGCCGAGATGGAGGCGCTGGCCCAGCGCTCGCCCGACACCAACGAACACCGCGTGGACGAGCCCTACCGCCGCGCCCTCACCGGCATTTATGCGCGCCTCGCAGCGTCGCTGAAGGACTTGACCGGCGGCGAGGCCGCACGCCACGCCGTGGCCCCGCAAAACGCCTACGGCAGCGCAGATGAATTCCTGGCCGACCTGCGTGTGATCGAAGCGTCATTGAAGTCGCACCACGGCGAAGCCCTGGCCGCAGAGCGCCTGCACCCGCTGATCCGCGCCGTGCAGGTGTTCGGCTTTCACCTCGCCACGGTGGACCTGCGCCAAAGCTCCGACAAACATGAAGAAGTGGTGGCCGAGCTGCTGGCCATGGCCCGCATCGAGCCTCACTACGCAGGCTTGCAGGAAGCCGCCAAGCGCGCATTGCTCATCAAGCTGCTCAACGACGCCCGCCCGCTGCGCGTGGTGGGGGCCCAGTATTCGGCCCATGCCCAGGGCGAGCTGGCCATCTTCGAAACCGCCCGCGTGATGCGCGAGCGCTTCGGCCACGAGGCCATCCGCCACTACATCATCAGCCACACCGAAACGGTGAGCGACCTGCTCGAAGTGCTGCTGCTGCAAAAGGAAGTGGGCCTGATGAGCGGCACCCTGGATGCCGAGTCCAAGAACCACCTCATCGTGGTGCCCCTGTTCGAGACCATCGAAGACCTGCGCAATGCCGCGCCCATCATGCGCGAGTTCTATGCGCTGCCCGGCGTGGCCGCCCTGGTGCAGCGCAGCGGCGGCGAGCAGGACATCATGCTGGGCTACAGCGACAGCAACAAGGACGGCGGCATCTTCACCAGCAACTGGGAGCTGTACCGCGCCGAGATCGCGCTGGTGGAGTTGTTTGACGAACTGGCCACCAGCCACGGCATCCAGCTGCGCATGTTCCACGGCCGGGGCGGCACCGTGGGCCGGGGCGGTGGCCCGAGCTATCAGGCCATCCTGGCTCAGCCTCCGGGCACTGTGCGTGGGCAGATCCGCCTGACGGAGCAGGGCGAAGTCATCGCGTCGAAATACGCCAACCCCGAGATCGGCCGCCGCAACCTCGAAACCCTGGTGGCCGCCACGCTCGAAGCCACGCTGCTGCAGCCCACCAAGCCCGCCACCAAGGCCTTTCTGGATGCCGCCGCGCAGCTCTCGCTGGCCAGCATGGGCAGCTACCGCGCGCTGGTGTACGAGACCCCGGGCTTCACCGAGTATTTCTTCAACTCCACCCCCATCCGCGAGATCGCCGAGCTCAACATCGGCTCCCGCCCCGCCAGCCGCAAGGCCAGCCAGAAGATCGAAGACCTGCGCGCCATCCCCTGGGGCTTCAGCTGGGGCCAGTGCCGCCTCACGCTGCCCGGCTGGTACGGCTTTGGCTCGGCCGTCGATGCGTTTGTGAACCTGGAAGGCAAAGACCCCAAGACCCAGCTGGCCCTGCTGCAAAAGATGTACCGCCAATGGCCGTTCTTCCGCACGCTGCTGTCCAACATGGACATGGTGCTGGCCAAAAGCGACCTGGCCCTGGCCTCACGCTACAGCGAACTCGTGACCGACGCACGCCTGCGCAAAAAGGTGTTCACCAGCATCGAAGCCGAATGGCACCGCACGGCCGAGGCCCTCACCCGCATCACCGGCGACAAACAGCGCCTCACCCACAACACGGCCCTGGCCCGCTCCATCAAGCACCGCTTCCCGTACATCGACCCGCTGCACCACCTGCAGGTAGAGCTGGTGCGCCGCTGGCGCGCAGGGCAGGGGGATGAGCGGGTGCAGACGGGGATTCACATTTCCATTAATGGGATTGCTGCGGGGTTGCGGAATACCGGCTAGCTGAACGCGGCTGAAATTGAGAGGCCTGCCGGGGATTATTTAGAATTTTCTCCGGTTCTGGATTTTGCTCGCGTGTTCAAGAGGTCGTGAGCGGGTTGAGTATTCATAATAAGAGAGGGAGTGCCCATGAGTGCATTGTTTAGGGCGGTTTTTATATTGATTGCGATGCTGGCTGGTGGTCAGGTGCAGGCTCAAGGTAATTATTCTGATGTGTGCGTTGAAAGTAATATGACGGGTCACATGATCTGCCGCTTGAAGCCTGATGTTTTTACGGAATGGGTATATGGATCGGGGTATGGTATTGCCCCGTATGATGTGCCAGGCGGGTATTCTACTGAGGCTAAAGCTGTTCAGGAAACGATGAACTACCTCATTTATTCAAAGCCCAGCTTCAAAAATATGTGTGCAGTTTCGCACTCGCTTGCCGGCACGACAACCGTCTATACCAGGGATGGTTTTAATTTATCCAATGCACCCGTTCACCAGTCGAGAACGTTGCACATCACAAATGGCTGGATTGTGGATGGAAAATGTAAGGATATTTCAACCGTTGGTGTGGAAATCTCTGCCAAACGCTCCTTTCAATGCAATCATCAGGAGCGCGGTGCGCGCGTAACTTGGGCGCCTGACCTGCAGAGTAGCATGTGTGCTACCCCGACGAATACAACCCCGCCGCCTTGTGAAACATGCCCCCAAACCGCCCTAAAAGGCAACCCCATTCTTGTTCCTACCCGAGAAAAGGTGGAGTTAGCGATGGACCTGGTCAACGCAGGTCCTATGCCGCTGGAGTTTCGTCGGATCTATCGAAGTCATCGGGCACGGGACAAGGATATTTGGTTCAGCGGTTACTTTAACGGCCCCGTCCCAAGTTCGATGGGGCCCGGCTGGCTTCATAACCACAACATCCACCTTGCAGTTGCCGGTATAGATACCAGTGGAGAGATTCATTCAAGAAGCGGCTCTGAAAGCGGCGTGGATGTGGGTACCGGCCCCTTGGTGGTAAGAATTCAAATGGGTGACGGGACGTTTAATTACTTCTATCGTCCAAACACCGGTTCAGCCTTTGTTGGCCGCAACAAGCTTCAAACGCTTGAATTCAATGGTACTCGATGGATATTTAACGATGGTGAAGCCGAGATACGGTATGCCTTTGGTTTGAAGGGGCTTTTGGAAGAGCAGGTATATCGCAATGGCTGGCGCTTGGTCTATGGCTACAACACGCAGGGCCTTCTGGCCGTGGTGCAAAACAATTTTGGCCAGAGTCTGCAGTTTACGTATGGGGGCGCTCCGAATGGCGCGCTGATCTCTGTTACCAGCAGCGATCAGCGCAGCGTGTCGCTGATGTACTCGGATACGGGGTTTCTAACGTCTGTGCGTCAGGCAGACGGCACCACCGTTCAGTACGCATATACCAACGCTACTGCCAAGGTGGGCTCCTTGCTGGCCGGGCGTATTGACGAGCAGGGGGTGCGATACACCACCTTCAATTACGACACGGAGGGCTGGGCGCTCAGTACAGAAAAAGCGGGCGGGGTGGATAAGTACACGGTGCCTACAAATAACGGGTATGTAGATCCTCTTGGCACCAGGCGTAGTCACAGCTTCCGCATCTATGGAAACGAGCTGGTTTTTGTGGGGGCGTCGCCAGCGCCAGCTTCTCCTAGTGAGCTTCCCATCGCTTCCCGCACTGTGCGCTCAGATGGTCTTGTGGAGCTCGAATACGACCAGTCCAGCAACCGGTCTACCTACCAGTGGGACGCGCCCCGCCGCCTCCCCGTCTCCATCACCGAAGCCGTAGGCACGCCCGAATCGCGCACCACCCAAACCACCTGGCACCCCCAATGGCGCCTGCCGGTGACCATCACCGAACCGGGCCGGCTCACCACCTACACCTACGACAGCCTGGGCAACCCCCTGACCCAGACCATCACCGACACCGGTGGTGGCTCCGGCAGTTCGGGCAGTGCCCGCACCACCAGCTGGACCTACCACGCCAGCGGCCTGGTTGCCACCGAAACCGCCCCCAACGGCGCCACCACCAGCTACCAGTACGACAGCGCAGGCAACCTGACGAGCGCCACCAACGCCCTGGGCCATGTGGACACCTACACCCACGACAGCGCAGGCCACGTGCTCAGCCACACCGCGCCCACCGGCCTGGTCGCCACCTACACCTACGACGGCCGGGGCCGCATGCTCACTGCCAACCGGGGCGGGCAGCTCACCACGCTCACCTACCGCGCGAGCGGCCAGGTTGCCACCGCCATCCTGCCGCACGGCCACAGCATCACCTACACCTACGACCCCGCCCAGCGCCTCACGGATTGGAGCGACAACCGAGGCAACTCCGGCGCCTACACCCTGGACGCCATGGGCAACCGCACTCTGGAAGACATCCGCAATGCCCAGGGGCAAACGGTATGGCGCCTGGCGCGCTCCATCAATAGTCTCAACCGTGTAGCCTCTGCCATCGTAGGGGGGCAGACGACCACCTATGGCTACGATGCCAACGGGGACTGGGTGTCTACGACCAACGGTTTGAACCAGACAACAAGACAAAGCCTGGATGCCCTGCGCCGCACCAAGGCCATCACCAAGGCCATCACCAATGCCGAAAACGCCACTG
Organism: Acidovorax sp. Root275; assembly: GCF_001428965.1. NCBI lineage: Bacteria > Pseudomonadati > Pseudomonadota > Betaproteobacteria > Burkholderiales > Comamonadaceae > Acidovorax > Acidovorax sp. Root275. Next base: position 110,727 of record NZ_LMJH01000005.1, read on the forward strand.
CATCCCTGACTTACAACGCCCTTGACAGCGTTACACAGGCCAAGGACGCCAAGAACGTAGCCACCACCTACACCCGCGACGCCCTGGGCAACGCCACCACCGAAACCAGCCCCGACAGCGGCACCGAAACCGCCCAGTACGACGCCCTGGGCCTGCCCCGCACCATCACCGACGCTCTGGGCCAGGCCACCACCATCGAACGCGACCTGCTGGGCCGCCCCACGCTCATCACCTACGCCGACGGGCGCACCACCACGCTGCGCTACGACCTCACGGCCACCAGCAAAGGCTTCCTGGGCGAAATCGTGGATGCCAGCGGCACCACCACCTATGAGCGCGACGCCCATGGCCGCGTCACCACCAAAACCCAGGCCCTGAACAATGGTGACACCCGCAGCGTCAGCTACGGCTACAACGCCCAGGGCCTGCTGGCCAGCACCACCTACCCCGGTGGGCAGGTGCTGCAGCATTTGTACGACAGCACCGGCCAGATCACCGGCCTGACCTGGGCGGGCCAGCCGCTGGTCACCGGCATCACCTGGAACCCCCTGGGCCAGCCCACGGGCTGGAACTGGAGCCTGCCCGGTGGTGCGGCCGCCATCCCGGCCACCCGCAACTACAACACCGCAGGCCAGGTGTCCAGCACCGAATTCAGCGGCTACCAGTACGACGCAGCGGGCCGCATCACAGCGATCAGCCAAGACCTGTGGCAGCCTGCCAGCACCAACCCTCAAGACAGCACCCTCAGCCACGCCACCAAGCTCTGGACCGTCAAGTACGACCTGGCGGGCCGCATCATCCAGTTTGGAGACACAGGGCGCACCACCACCTACACCTACGATGCCAACGGCAACCGTAAAACCAGCGTCCAGACCACCACCGTGGGCACCCCTGGCACCCTCAGCCGCACCTACGGCAGTGCCAGCACCCACAACCGCCTGCTGGGCTTTACGCAAACCACCACGGCAGGCAGCAACACCGCCAACACCAGCGTCACCTACCAATACAACAGCGCAGGCGACCTGCTGGGCGACGGCCTGACCACCTACCGCTACGACAGCGAAGGCCGCCTGGAAAGCGCCAGCACCGGCCAGGGCGAAGACGCCCCCACCACCAAATACGCCCACAACGCCCTGGGCCAGCGCGTGTTCAAGACCGAGCCGCTGTACAGCAGTACCCCGGCCAGCGGCAGCAGCAACAAAAACCTCAACAACCTGCTGGCCGACGACGATGAACCGCAGGCAGAACCACCCGGCCTCATCCAGCAAATCCTCAGCTTCTTCAGCAAACTCTGGAGCCCCAGCACCAGCGACGCCGAGAAGCTGGGCTACAGCTACGTGTACGCAGAAGACGGCAGCCTGCTGGGCGAATACGGCTCGGGCGGCAGCAACAGCACCGGCACGGCCCAATACATCTATTTACCCACCGCCAGCGGCCCCATGCCGATTGCGGCAGTGATCAAAGGCCAAACCTATGCCGTCCACAGCGACCACCTGAACACCCCCCGCAAACTCACCCAGCCCGACGGCCAGGTGGCATGGCAATGGGCGTACAGTGCGTTCGGAGACGAACAGCCCACCATCGGGGCCAAGCGATTCACCAGCGAGACCACCACACCGACCACGGGCGCCACCAGCATCCCGGAAGTCACGTTCAACCTGCGGTATCCGGGGCAGTACTTCGACAAAGAGACGAAGCTGCACTACAACTACTTCCGCACGTATGCGCCGAGCACGGGGCGGTATACGCAGGGGGATCCGATTGGGTTGGATGGGGGGTGGAATCGGTTTGGGTATGTGGAGGGGAATCCGCTGCACCATGTCGATCCTCGTGGTTTAGATAATCCTGGGATGGGGCCTTATGCTGTTGGTGCAAGCGTTTACTATTATTCAGGTGGGCCAGGTCACGTGGGAGTTTCTGTAAATGACAGTAGATCATTTGGTTATTACCCAACGTCTCCATCAAAAACAAATTATGAACTGATATTTCCGGGGGTGCCGGGAACTGTTGAATTGGATAAATTCTACCAAAGTCAACCAGATAAAGCTGTGTGGTTGGAGGGGAGTGTGGAGAGTGTTGAGCTGCTGAAAAGAATAATTAAGAAAAATAGCTTAAATCCAGAGGTCTACACACTGCTGTCTAATAATTGCACAACTTTTGTTTCAAAGGCTCTTAGAGATTCTAATTTTGAAAAAATACCGTACTCAATCGTGCCGTTGAATTTTATAGAATCATTGGAGCGCCTCCATGGAAAATAAAAAGTACGCATTAATTTTAATGCCTGTATTTTTGTTTTTTTCTGTTTTGTTATATTTTTTCATAAGCGATTTTGATGGGAAAACCGTTTGGAGTCATTCTATGAATTTTAAAATTCAAAAATTTAGCGAAGAGTGCCTGAATAAATCCGTGCTGATGAGTGGAGGGTCGGGAATAGAGCCTGTTGGAATTCAAGGTGCTTTTGTTACGAACATATCATTGAATAGTTTTTTTGAGAGAAGTGTAACCTCTACGGTTATATCAAATAGTTATGATGTTTTAATAAAATTCTCTAAAGTAGACTTCAAGCCCAGTAATGAAGATTTGTTATCTATAGAAGCATCTTTGCAGCGATATAAAGAATTCTTGGAAGTTAATTGCGTTTAATGTTTTATTTTCAAAGCCAGGCGTTGGAGTCATTTTGCCTTTTCCTAATCGCGCACAACTCCCCGACCTTCTGAGATTGAATAGATATTGGGGTCAGGTCTCAATACTGTTCGGTTAGGAGATTTTCCCTCGTTTGCGCACCGTCACCGGCAGCGGCTGCAGCATGACCGCCGTGCAATCCATAGGCACATGCCGGGGCGCTGCCCAGTCATGGCTGGCATAGGGCGAGTTTCTGCGCTTGACCATGCGTTTGTTCCTTTTGCCCGTAGTGCGTGTCGCCCGCAATCGTGCACAGGCTGCCAGCACTTGCTCAAACCAGCGCTTGCGCCGTATCGGCTGCTGTGGGGGGAAACGCTCCGGACTGCGGGAGCGTTTGGCGCAATAGCTGCACATGGGCTGAGAAGCTTTGCTGTGCATGCGATATCTGCAGTCTTGCCGCACCCTTGGTGCAGGGGAGCAACGGGGTCAGGTCTTGCCTTTTGCCTCAACCGCGCAACACTCCCCACCGGGGTTTGGTTGGCAGCTATTCAAAACTCCTAAATTGATAGCTGGTAGCGCTTGTCTATCAAGCGCTAGCGGCTAATTTGGCTCCAAACCCGCCAAGGCCAGCAGGCTCCACTCCCTGCTGGCCTTGGCGTCATCGTTGCCGGGGCGACATCCCATGCCATCAGCCTCCCCAGCATTTCCTCGACCAGCCACGGCCACCCGCACCTGCTGGGCGACGGCCTGACCACCTATCGCTACGACAGCGAGGGGCGCATGGTGAGCGCCAAAAAACAAGGGGGCAGGTTGTAGAGTTTTCGAGGCATTCCAACACCAACAAAAAGGGCTCCCAAAGGGAGCCCTTTCTGCCTGCCCGCCCCTGCGGTTCAGTTAACACTCCTCATGGCAGCGCCACCCGCAAATGCAAAGTGCCACCACCATGGGAAGTCCCGCAACTGCTTCAACCAAACTCAAGCAGTTGGTCTACCAATTACATGGCGCTGAATTCGCCCGAAGGGATCTTGCCGGTGCGCAGGGCTTCCGCAGCCTGGGCACGCACGGCAGCGCGGTCAGCGGTGGAGGTGTAGGTCACCACACGCGAACCAGCAGGTTCCTGGCTGCGCGTCTGGGCCACGGTAGCGGCTTCAGCGGCCACTTCAGCGCGGGTGCGGTTCGTTTCGAACTTCAGGGCGAATTGCGAGCTGTCGGCTTCGTCAGCCTGGGCGCCAAAAGAAGCGAAAGCGGCAACAGCAGCGACGGAGAGGAAACGGGCGGTCTTGTTCATGATGAAAATCCTTGAAGGTTAAAAAGCGTCTCAAAAAAGCCGGGTCAAGAACCATTCCTGAACCGGGTTCGGTGAGTCGCCTTGCGGGTTCGGCTCATCGATGGGATGAACTGTACGCCGATGGTGTTCACGGAAAAACTACCTGGTCGCAAACTAACTGTTCCAGTATTGGAAACAATCTTTGAGGCCGCCTTGACCTCCTGGGCCACGCAGGTGCGCCGTGATGGCGAGTGATGTGGGTGGGGTGGGTGGGTTGGGTGAGGTGGGGCTGAGATGCCCATCGCCCCGCAGCGTGGCGGGGGAGGCATCTGCCGGTTTGCGGCAGACGCCGTGCATCAATCCCCCAGCAATTCGCCCACAGCCTTCAGGTCTTCGACCCGGTCGCACACGGCCTTCACGGCCATCATCACCGGGATGCCCAGCAGCAGGCCCCACAGGCCCCACAGCCAGCCCCAGGCGAGCACGCTGACGAACACGGCCACGGGGCTCATGCTGCTGGTGCGGCTGGTGAGCCAGGGGGTGAGCAGGTTGCCCACCAGCGTGTGGATGACCATGGATGCACCGCCGATGGCCAGGGCCATGTCCAGGGTGCCGAACTGCAGGAAGGCCACCAGGGCCGATGCGCCGGTGACCAGGGCCGAGCCTATGTAGGGTGCGAGATTGAGCACCCCGGCCACCACGCCCCACACGGCGGCGTTCTCCAGGCCCAGGGCCCAGTAGGCAAGGCCGGTGGCCACACCCACCAGCACGCTGGTGAACACCTGCACCATCAGGTAGCGCTGGATCTGGTTGGTGATGTCTTCCAGCACGTGGATGGTGACCTTGCGCCGCTCCAGGCTAGTGCCCGCGATGCGCAGCAGCTTGTTGCGAAACAGGTTGCCCGATGCCAGCGCAAAGTAGGTAAGGAACACCACCACCGTGAGCTGCCCCAGCGCGGACATGAGCCCCATGGTGCCGCTCCACAGGTAGTCGCGGATGTTGAAGGGCGGGCGCTCCACCACCACGCGCTGCACGCCGCGCCGGGGTGGGCTGGCGGCGGCGCTGTTTTCGTTGGCGGCCTGTTCGATCTGCGTGGCGGCCTTTTGCATGGTGTCGAGCGGGCTGCTGGCGCCGCTGCGCGCCTTGATGCTGTCGCGCACCTTCTTGGCGGCCACGGGCAGCGAGTCCACCAGTTGCGCGGCGCCGTCGCTCAGCGACCAGGCGGCGCTGGCCAGGCCAAACACGATGGCGATGAGCAACACACCCGCCCCCAGCCAGCGGGGCACATAACAGCGCCGCAAGACTTCCACCACAGGCCGCAGGGCGGTGGTGAGCAGCAGACTGAGCATGATGGGGATGAACACGGCGCTGGCCCAGTGCAGCAGGGCCACGCTGGCAAACAGCGCCAGCAGCGCGAGCGAGAGGTTGCGCACGTCCACGGGCATGTGGAGCATGAGCGGGCCGGGGAGGAATGCGCTGGCGGGGGTGGAGGCGGTGGCGGCCGCATCGGGGTGGAGGGTGGGCGCGGCGGCAGCCTGCGCGGGCGCCTGGGCAATGGTGGCCCCGGTGGCGGCTGCCGTGGTTTCGGGTGTGGCTGGTGGGGGAGGGGCGGGCTGGGCCGTGGGGGCCAACGGTGGTGGCGCCGGTGGGGGCTGCGTGCCTGCGCCGGGGCTGCCGGTTGCCGGCGCGGCCTCCGGTGCGGGCTCGGCCGCGAGCGGGGCGGGGGATGAGTTGGGCGGCAACGGGGGGGCGGCGGGCGCGGTCATGCGCGAATTGTGCGGCAGGTGTTGCCGGGGTTGTGTAGGTGCCCACCCCTGCTGTGCAGGGGCGCCGCCAAAGTGCGATGCAAATCCGGCGCTTATTGGCCGATGGCCGCTGCCTCCCCCCACTAGGATGGCGCAATGCCATTGGACCGCATGCACCTTTTCGCCGTCACCTTCAATACCACCACTACCAGGGGCTCGTGCGCATGAAACACCACCGATCCCTCGCCCGGGTGCCGTTCTGGGCGGCTGCCACCGCCGCCGTGGCGGCCGTGCTGCTGCTGGGGGGCTGCTCGTCCCTGGACGTGCCGCGTGCCGACAACTACCCCGTCAGCGACCAGAAAAAGGCGCGCGCCGTGCACCACTGGGATGTGCTGGCCGACGACGTGGCCAGCCGCGTGGCCGGCAAGATCAGCGCCTGGCCTGCGGGTGAGTACCCCATCTATGTGGCGCCGTCCGCGGGCGATACGAGCTTCAACAACGGGTTTCGCAAACTGCTGATCACGCGGCTGCTGGACAAGGGCGTGACGTTGTCCACCCAGCCCACTGCGGTCACCATGACGTTCGAGACGCAGCTGGTGCAGCACGAGGCGCGGGTCAACAGCATGGGCCCCTTGCCCTGGACGCGCCTGGCGCTGGGCGTGGGCGTGGCGCGCGACTGGTACCTGTACCACCAGAGCGCGGGCTCGATGCTGGCCGGTGTCACGGCCCTGGGCCTGGTGACCGACCTCACGCAGTACGCCATCAGCGGCCCGGCCGCAGGCGGCCCCACGCGCACCGAGGTGCTGATCACCACGTCGCTGGAGGGCGGGGACCGCTATCTGGCGCGCACCGCCGATGTGTACTACATCGAGCAGGAGGATTCGGTGCTCTACAAGACCAAGGCGCCCGAGATGCCCCCACCGCCCCCGCCCGCACCCCCGCCGCCCACGCCCGTGAAAACCTGGCGGGTGGTTGCACCATGACGGCCCGGCCATCCTTCTGCGACAGGGTGCCGACCCGGGCGCCCGCTGTGGCGTTCTCGTTGGTGGCATTCGTGGCAATGGGCCTGCTGCAGGGCTGCGTGACCAACCCGATGCACAGCTACTACTACGGTGACCGGGCGGGCGGAATATCGCGCAGCAACCTCATCGAGCTGAACGACCGCGCCACCGATGCGCTGCTGCAATACGCACCGCTGGACGCCAACCAGCCCGTGCTGGTGGCCACGCTGGTCAGTGTGGACCGGCTCACGGAGTCATCGCGGCTGGGCCGCATCTTCTCCGAGCAGATCGCGGGCCGCATGGTGCACCGGGGCCTGAAGGTGACCGAGGTGAAACTGCGCGAGAACCTGCTGCTGCAGCGCGACCAGGGCGAGCTGCTGCTCTCGCGCGAGGTGCGCGAGGTGAGCCAGGCGCAGGACGCGCAGGCCGTGGTGGTGGGCACGTATGCGGTGTCCACGTCGGTGGTGTACATCAGCCTCAAGCTGGTGAACCCGGTGGGCAACACCGTGGTGGCGGCGCACAACTATGCGGTGCCCATGGATGAAAACGTGCGGGCGCTGCTGGCCGGGCGTTGAGCGGTGAGCATGCAGGAAAGCCCCCTTGAGGGGTTGTTTCTTTTTTTGCTATTAAAAATATAGCTGTTAGCGCTTGTGAATAAAGCGCTGGAGGCTATTTCCCACCAATTTCTCAATGCAACATGAGTGCGCCGGCTGTCTTGCTCTTGCCAGCGCGGGCGGGTGGGTTGCACAGGCCGCAGGTGAAGTGGCGGTTCTCGTACAGCTCGGTCACAAACTGGCCACTGCACTGGCTGCACTTGGTGCGCGTCAACATGCCGGCATCCACGAACTTCACCAGGCGCCAGGCGCGGGTGAACGACAGCAGGGGTTCGATCTCGGCCGTGGCCACTTGCTCGTTGTACAGGCGGTAGGCCTTGGTCAGCAGCTCCACCGAATCCAGGTCCACGCCCTTGGACAGGTATTCGTAGATGTTCAAGAACAGCGAGCTGTGGATGTTCTCTTGCCAGGTCAGGAACCAGTCGGTGGAGAAGGGCAACTGGCCCTTCGACGGTGACTTGCCCGCGATCTCCTTGTACAGCCGGATCAGGCGCTCATACGACAGCGTGGTTTCCGATTCGAGCACTTGCATGCGGGCACCCATCTGGATCAGCATGGCCGCGCGTTCGATCTGTTTGGATTCGTTCAGCACGCTCTTGGCGGGGGCTTTGGCAGCGGGGGCGTTGGTGGACATGGCGGGCTTTCGGTGGAGACTGGGAGAAGAAGGCCGTGGGCAGATGCTTCAGAGCACTTCCGACACGCGGCTGGCCATCAGGATGTTGGCGTGCAGCGTGTTGGTGGCTTCGTTGCCCACCTTCTTGGCAGAGTGGTTGGTGAGCAAGCTCCACACCAGGTTGTCGTCCACGCGGAAGCTGCAAAGCAGCGTGTTGCGGGAGGCCAGTTTCATCACTTGCGCTGCCGACAGAGATGCCAGAATATCGGCAGACTCTTCGTTCATGCCCAAGCGGAACACGGCTTCGGCCTTGTCCTGGCGAATCAGGGTCTGGGCCAACATCAGGTAGGTGAGGTTGGCTTCGCGGATTTCAGCGAGGAGTTGTTCGTTGGTCATGGCAGCTTCCTTTTTTCCAGTACCGGGTCTTGCGTTTTCTGCTGATTGCAGGTTTTGCGTGATCCGTTGAAATGGATTGTGAAACCGCCCCAATCAGAAATTAAGTCGGGGTTTGGCTGTGCCGCGTGTCTGGTTTCGCGGTGGGCCATGTAGGAATTTGCCCTACAAGCCGATCAGGCACCGTCCGGCATTTCACAGGGTGTGGCTTGCTGCGGCCTCGGGCCCGTGTGTGCGGGATCTGCTCATGGTTTTGATAGCGCCTGCAAAACCATCTTTTTTGCGCTTTTGCAACCCTTGCCGCCTGATACGGACCGACACCCCCCCCGTTCAGAGCCGCAAAAGAACCCAGCGAGGCGGTTTTGGCCAGGCGTTGCGTTGCAGGGCGGTGCGCGTGGTGCGGCAAGACGCAGCCACGGCGCCTGAAGTTTTTTGGGGTCGCTCTCAGCCTTTTTCGACGGGCCGCGTGGGGTCGCTGCACCACTCGCTCCAGCTGCCCGCAAAGAGTGCGGTCGTGCCCAGGCCTGCAACCTCCATCGCGAGCAGATTGGGCACGGCACTCACGCCGCTGCCGCACTGGTGCACCACGGTGGCGGGGTTGCGGCCGGCCAGCAGGGCGTCGAACTCTGCGCGCAGCACGGCGGCAGGCTTGAAGCGGCCGTCGGTGCCGATGTTCTCGGCAAAGGGGCGGTTGAGCGCGCCTGGAATGTGGCCCGCCACGGGGTCCAGCGGCTCCACTTCGCCCCGGTAGCGGGCGCCAGCGCGGGCGTCGATCACGGTCTGGCCGGGCTGCTGCAGGCGCGCGAGCACGTCGCTGGCCGTGGCCAGCTGGCGCAGGGGTTCGCCCAGCCGGAAGTTGGACTGGAAGTGTGCGGGCTCGTCGCCGCTGTTCACGGCCCCCCCGTTGGCCTGCCAGGCCTGCAGCCCACCGTCGAGCGCTGCCACCGCGTCATGGCCCGCCCACTTGAGCATCCACCACAGGCGGCCACAGTAGTTGGCGCCCTGGCGGTCGTACACCACGGCCTGCATGCCGTTGGCAAAACCCACGCTGGACAGCCACATGGCAAAACGCTCGCGGCTGGGCAGCGGGTGGCGGCCGCCGGATGCGGGCTGGTCGGCCTCTTGTGCCGTGAGCGTGCCGGTGGCGCCGGGTGCACCGTGCTTGGCGCTCAGGTCGTTGTTCAGGTCGGCGTACACGGCGCCGGGAATATGGGCTTGCGCATATTGCTGCGCGCCTGCCGTGGGTTGCATCAGGTCGAAGCTGCAGTCAAACACCATCAGCGGCGCACCGCTGGCGATGAGGGCTTGCAGGTCGGGGGCGGAGATGAGCGTGGTGTAGGGGGTCATCGGCAGAAAATGGGCAAAGTGACGGAGTGCGTCGAAAGGGGTTCCATTGTGGCCATCTTGGTACGCGGTGTGCTCGTCACTTCGTATCCATCAGTGTTCTTCGGCAGGTGCCCCGGGCGCAGCCCGCGCACGCAGGATGGTGGCCACAATGCCGCTGCCCACGATGAGTGCCATGCCGATCCAGCCGATGGGCGGAATCTTGTCGCCAAACAGCAGCACGCTGTAGACGGCGGCAAACACGATGCCCGAATACTGCAGATTGGCCACCACCAGCGTGCCGCGCTGGGTCTTGGCGCTGGCGTAGGCCTTGGTCATGCACAGTTGGCCGCCCGCTGCCAGAACCCCGATGGGCAGCAGCCACAACGCCTGCCAGCCCGGCCAGTCCGAGGTGCCGGTGAACAGCATGCCCACGCCGCCCGCCACCGCAGAGCCTACGGCGAAGTAGAAGACGGTGCGCGATTCGGGTTCGCCCAGGCGCGACAGCGCCACCACCTGCATATAGGCAAATGCAGCCGTCAGGCCGGACATCAGCCCGATCAGTCCGGCAAAGGCCTGGTTCTGGTCCAGGCTGGGGCGCAGCATCAGCACCACGCCCACAAAACCGACCAGCACGGTCAGCACCAGCGGGCCTTGCAGGGCAGGGCGCGGGGTGGCTGGCGAGGGGCGCCAGGCCAGCAGCGTGCCCCCGATCAGGAAGGCGGCGATCCACACGCTGCTCATGTAGTTGAGCGTCATGGCCGTGGCCAGGGGCAGGTGGGCAATGGCAAAGAACCAGGCACCGAGCGATGTCACACCTACCAGGCTGCGCCAGGCGTGCATGCCAGGGTATTGCGTGGCAAGCCGCACCTTTTGCGAGCGCGCCAGCAGCCACAGGATGAACATGCCGATGAGGCCCCGGTAGCACACCAGCTCGGCCGAGTTGAAGAAGTCCGATGCGATCTTGACGCACACGCCCATGCTGGCAAACAGGAACGCGGCCAACACCATCCAGAGGGCTTGCATCGGGTTGTGATCTCTTGAAGCGCGCCGTGGGGCGCAGAAATGAAAATAGCTGCCAGCGCTTATTTTTTAAGCACTGGCAGCTATTGTAATGAGAGCAGACCACGGCGGGCCTGCAGATTGGCGGGGTTTTGCCGCCGTATTCAGCGTTTTGGCGTGGCCGGGTCGATGGTGTCCGAGCCCATCGCCTCACGGTACCACTCGTGGAAGTGCTGCATGCCGTCTTCCATGGGGCTTTGGTAGGGGCCGACCTCGTTGTCGCCGCGCGCCAGCAGCGCCTTGCGGCCTGCGTCCATGCGCTCGCCGATTTCGTCGTCCTCGATGCAGGTCTCCATGTAGGCGGCCTTCTGTGCCTCGACGAATTCGCGCTCGAACGCCGCGATCTCTTCGGGGTAATAGAACTCCACCATGTTCAGCGTCTTGGTGGGGCTGATGGGGTGCAGCGTGGACACCGTGAGCACATGCGGGTACCACTCCACCATGATGTGCGGGTACAGCGTGAGCCAGATGGCGCCATATTTGGGCGGCTTGCCTTCGCGGTAGGCCAGCAGGGCTTCGTGCCAGCGTTCGTACACGGGGCTGCCGGCCTTGCCCAGGCGGTTGGCCACGCCCACGGTCTGCACCGAGTAGTTCTTGCCGAACTCCCAGCGCAGGTCGTCGCAGGTCACAAAGCTGCCCAGGCCGGGGTGGAAGGGACCGACGTGGTAGTCCTCCAGGTAGACCTCGATGAAGGTCTTCCAGTTGTAGTTGCACTCGTGCAGCTCCACGTGGTCGAGCACGTAACCGCCAAAGTCGAGGTCGGCGCGCGGGCCCATTTGGGCCAGGTCGGCGGCCACGTCGTAGCCGTTGTCTTCAAACAGCAGGCCGTTCCACTCGCGCAGCTTGTAGTTGTTGAGATTCAGGCACGGGTCGTGCGCGAAGTGGGGTGCACCCAGCAGTTCGCCCTGGGGGTTGTACGTCCAGCGGTGCAAGGGGCAAACGATGTTGCCGCCCGCGCTGCCCTTTTGCTGGGTGTTCAGCGACCCTTTGCCCTTGAGCATGACGGCCTGGCGGTGGCGGCAGACGTTGGAGACCAGCTCGACGCCACCCTGGGCGTTGCGCACCAGGGCGCGGCCCTCGCCCTCCTGGGGCAGGGCGTAGTAGTCGCCCGTATTGGGCACTGCCAATTGGTGCCCCACGTAGCGGGGCCCGCGCTGGAAGATGGAATCCAGCTCGCGCTGGAACAGCGCATCGTCAAAGTAGCTTGAAACTGGTAGTTGGCTTGCGGCCTGCTGCAGTTGAAGACTTAAATCAGACATGGGTGACCTGACCTAAAGACTCCCCACAGGGGGAAAGTGCGGGAGGTGCGCCTGGGAATGCGCATCTGGAAAAAAGGAAACCGGCTAGGAGGCTAGCCGGCTCGACTGGAATGGGATTATAGGCGGTGGGGTTATTCCCGCACCCCTGCTACGTGAATAGAAAACATCGCTTTCTGAAAATAGAGCGGCGTCACGGATCGGACCGCATCTGACACGGATGGTGTACCGGTGCGCCTAAAATCACCGGTTTTTCACCCGCGCTCTGCCGCCCCCTCCATGCCCAAGGCCCCTGCAACCCCCGCTCCTCCCGCCGAACCTGCCAGCTACGAGGCAGCCCTGGAAGAGCTGGAGCAACTCGTGGCCCGCATCGAGTCGGGCCAGTTGCCGCTGGACCAGATGCTGGCCGGCTACCAGCGCGGCGCCACGCTGCTGGCGTTTTGCCGCCAGCGGCTGGATGCCGTGCAGGACCAGATCAAGGTGCTGGACGAAGGGCAACTGCAACCATGGAACCAGGAATGAGCGCGGTGCCAATGACTTCTGCGAGCCAGCCCCTGGATATAAATCTCTGGAGCCAGAACCACCTGGCCCGCGTGGAGCAGGCCCTGTCGCAATGGGTGGGCGATGGCGCACCCGCCGGGCTGGGCGACGCCATGCGCTACGCGGTGCTCGATGGCGGCAAGCGGCTGCGGCCCCTGCTGGTGCTGGCAGCCTACGAGGCGGTCTGCAGTGGCGCATCGGCCTCTGCGGTGTATGACGATGCCGCGCTGCGCGCGGCCTGTGCGGTGGAGCTGATCCACGCCTACTCGCTGGTGCACGACGACATGCCCTGCATGGACAACGATGTGCTGCGTCGTGGCAAGCCCACCGTGCACGTGCAGTTTGGCGAGGCCCAGGCGCTGCTGGCGGGCGACGCCCTGCAGGCCTTTGCGTTTGAACTGCTCACGCCCGACAACACCCTCATCCCCGCGGCCACCCAGGCCACGCTGTGCAGGCTGCTGGCGCGGGCCGCGGGCTCGGCCGGCATGGCGGGCGGGCAGGCGATCGACCTGGCCAGCGTGGGGGTTGCGCTGACCGAAGCGCAGTTGCGCCAGATGCACCGCCTCAAGACCGGCGCGTTGCTGCAGGGCAGTGTGCTCATGGGGGCGGTGTGTGGCCACGCCGTGGGCGCGGCCTACCAGGCGCTGTCCGACTACGGCGCGGCCATGGGCCTTGCGTTCCAGGTGGTCGATGACATTCTGGATGTGGTGGCCGATTCCGCCACGCTGGGCAAGACCGCTGGCAAGGATGCCGCAGCCGACAAGCCCACCTACGTGTCTTTGCTGGGGCTCGCGCGGGCGCAGGCCTACGCCCAGGAACTGCTGGCCGAGGCGCATGCGGCCCTGGCCCACAGCGGCCTGCCCGACACCCGTGCGCTGGGCGCGCTGGCGGACATGGTGGTGCGCCGCTCGCATTGAGCCAGGCCCGATGATCCGTGCTGCACCCTGTTCATGCCCCATGCAGTGAAATCAATGCAAAATTGGCCGCTAGCGCTTGACTGTAAAGCGCTGGCAGCTATAAAAAGAATAGCTAATGTCAACTACGTCCTTTCCCCTGCTGCAGACCATCAATGACCCGGCAGATCTGCGCAAGCTTTCGCGCGCAGACCTCAAGGCCCTGGCCACCGAACTGCGCGGGTTCGTGATCGAAAGTGTCGCGCAGACGGGCGGGCATTTGAGCTCCAACCTGGGCACCGTGGAGCTGACGGTGGCGTTGCACCACGTCTTCAACACCCCCGAAGACCGCCTGGTGTGGGACGTGGGCCACCAGACCTATCCGCACAAGATCCTGACGGGCCGCCGCGACCGCATGCACACGCTGCGCCAGTTGGGCGGGATCTCGGGCTTTCCGCAGCGGGCCGAGAGCGCGTACGACACGTTCGGCACCGCGCATTCGAGCACCAGCATCTCCGCCGCCCTCGGCATGGCGCTGGCCGCCAAGCGCAAGGGCGAAAATCGCCATGCCGTGGCCATCATCGGTGACGGTGCCATGAGCGCCGGCATGGCGTTCGAGGCGCTCAACAACGGCGGTGTGGCCGATGCCAACTTGCTGGTGGTGTTGAACGACAACGACATGAGCATCAGCCCGCCCGTGGGCGCGCTCAACCGCTACCTCGCCCAGCTCATGAGCGGACAGTTTTACGCTGCCGCCAAAAACGTGGGCAAGACCGTGCTGCGCCCCGTGCCGCCGCTGCTGGAGTTCGCCAAGCGCTTTGAGCAGCATGCCAAGGGCATGGTGGTGCCCGCCACGCTGTTCGAGAAATTCGGCTTCAACTACATCGGCCCCATCGATGGGCACGACCTTGATTCGCTGATCCCCACGCTGGAGAACATCAAGAGCCTGAAAGGCCCGCAGTTTCTGCACGTGGTCACCAAGAAGGGCCAGGGCTACAAGCTGGCCGAGGCCGACCCCGTGGCCTACCACGGCCCGGGCAAATTCGACCCCAGCGTGGGCCTGACCAAGCCCGCCACGCCACCCAAGCCCACGTTCACCCAGGTGTTCGGCCAGTGGCTGTGCGACATGGCTGCGCACGACACGCGCATGGTGGGCATCACGCCCGCCATGCGCGAGGGCTCAGGCATGGTCGAGTTTGAAAAACGCTTCCCCGACCGCTACTACGACGTGGGCATCGCGGAGCAGCACGCCGTCACGTTCGCTGCCGGCATGGCCTGCGAGGGCGTCAAGCCCGTGGTGGCGATCTACTCCACCTTTTTGCAGCGTGGCTACGACCAGCTGATCCACGACGTGGCCTTGCAGAACCTGCCCGTGGTGTTTGCGCTGGACCGCGCAGGCCTGGTGGGGGCGGACGGCGCGACGCATGCCGGGGCGTATGACATCCCGTTTGTGCGCTGCATCCCGAACATGAGCATGGCCTGCCCGGCCGACGAGCGCGAATGCCGCCAGTTGCTCAGCACCGCCTTCGAGCAGGACCACCCCGTGGCCGTGCGCTACCCGCGTGGCAGCGGTGCTGGTGTGGCGCCGCTGGCGGGGCTGGACAGCCTGCCCTTTGGCAAGGGCGAGATCCGCCGCGAACGCCAGGGCACCGACGCCAAGGCGCCACGCATTGCGATCCTGTCGTTTGGCACGCTGCTGTACCCTGCGCTCGAAGCGGCCGAGGCGCTGGACGCCACAGTGGTCAACATGCGCTGGGCCAAGCCCATTGACGCGGCGCTGCTGCGTGAAGTGGCCGAGCGCCACGATGCGCTGGTCACGCTGGAAGAGGGCGCGATCATGGGCGGCGCGGGCAGTGCCGTAACCGAAGCGCTCAACACCCTGGGCATCGTGCGCCCGGTGCTGCAACTGGGCCTGCCGGATGTGTTCATCGAACATGGCGACCCTGCCAAACTGCTTGCGCTGCAGGGTCTGGATGCCGCAGGCATCCAGCGCGCGATAGCGCAGCGTTTTCTGCAGGCTTAGCGCGCTCTCCAGCGGCTTTGGCGGCGGCCTGCCTCAGGCGAAGGGGCGGCCTGGGAGCGTTGTTTTTGCCTGTGACGCTGTACGGGGTGGCCGCGCTTGCTTCGCGTTCCCGTGGTCTCCCTTTTTGGCCAGCCCTTCCAGCGGGTGACCTCTGTGGCGGCACACGGCGTCTGTGCGTGGCGGCGGCTGTGCAGGGGAAAACCTAGAGGGGCTGCCGCCCTCCCTACTTCTACAATTGCGACAAAAGGCAACAGGCCCCGGCCTGCGTGGCGTCGCAATGGCACCATGCGTTCCTGCCTGTCAACAACACCCCTGGAGACAAGTTTTATGGATCGCCGTTCTCTCATCAGACACGCAGGTATTGCAGGGGTGCTGGCCACCGGTGCGGCGCCGGCGGTGTTTGCGCAGGCATCCATCCGGTGGCGGCTCGCTTCCAGCTTCCCCAAGTCGCTGGACACCATCTATGGCGCCGCAGAGGTGTTTGCCAGGGCCGTGAAAATCATGACGAACGGCCGCTTCGAAATCTCCGTCCACGCCGGGGGCGAGCTGATGCCGGCGTTTGGTGTGGTGGATGCTGTGCAGGGCGGTGCAGTCGAGATGTGCCACACCGTGCCGTACTACTTTTATGGCAAGAGCCCGGCCTTTGCGCTGGGCTCGGCCATTCCATTTGGCTTCAACGCCCGCCAGATGAGCGCCTGGATGCTCCATGGCAATGGCCGCAAGCTCATGGACGAGTTTTATGCGGGCTTCAACATGGTCAGCTTCGCAGGCGGCAACACGGGCACACAGATGGGGGGCTGGTACTTGCGCGAGATCAAGAGCCCCAGCGACTTCAAGGGCATGAAGATGCGCCTGGGCGGCGGTCTGGTGGGCGATGTGATGTCCCGGCTCGGTGCCATTCCGCAAAGCATTCCGGGGGGCGAGATTTACCAGGCCCTGCAAAAAGGCACGATCGATGCGGCCGAATGGGTGGGGCCCTACGACGACCAGAAGCTCGGTTTCAACAAGGTGGCCCCTTACTACTACTACCCCGGCTGGTGGGAGGGGGGGCCGGAGATCGACTTCTTCATCCATCGCAAGGCATTTGACAGCCTGTCGGCCGACAACAAACTCATTGTCGAGGCGGCCGCTGCCATCGCACACACGGACATGCTGGCCAAGTACGATGCCCTGAACCCCACCGCCCTCAAGCAGCTGGTGGCGGCCAAGACCAAGGTGCTGCCGTTCTCGCAAAGTGTCATGGACGCCGCATTCAAGGCCTCGATGGAAGTCTTCGCGCACAACGACTCCAAAAGCCCCGAGTGGAAAAGGATCTACGGAGACATGCGCAACTTTCAGCGCGACCAGATCCTGTGGTTTCGTTTTGCCGAAGCGCGATACGACACCTTCATGTCGGCGCAGAAGATATAGGGGCAACCCCCTGATGCGCTTCGTGCCTTCCCACTTCTCTCGAATTGCTGCGCTATTCGGGAAGGGGGACGCAGCCAGTGCGGCGGGGCGGCCCTTGCACGGCTGCCCTGGCATGGGGCGTGCCAGGGCAGCCGGTCTGCGGTGGCGCTTGCGCGCCGTGCACTCAACAGCCTTTGTTGACTCATCGGGGCCGATGCTTGCAGAACCCTGAAGCCCTTCGGCGATGGCCGGGATTTCACGGGAAAACCCGCAAATCCTGCACAGGGCATGTTCCTACAATCGATTCCGGTAAGAAAGTTCTTGGGCCAAGGGTTACCGCCCTGCGCGCCAAGTTGTGCAATCGAGTTTTCGGAGATAACCACATGGATCGTCGTTCAATCATCAAGCATGCGGGCATTGCTGGCGTGCTGGCCGCCGGGGTGGCGCCTGCTGTTCACGCACAGGCTGCTGTGCGCTGGCGCCTTGCATCGAGCTTCCCCAAGCCCCTTGACACCATCTACGGCGGTGCCGAGGTGTTTGCCAATGCGGTGAAAGCCATGTCGGGCGGCAAGTTCGAAATTTCGGTGCACGCTGGCGGCGAACTGATGCCTGCCATGGGCGTGGCTGACGGCGTGCAGCAGGGCTCGGTGGAAATGTGCCACACCGTGCCGTACTATTTCTACGGCAAGAACCCCGCTTTCGCGCTGGGCTCGGCCATTCCGTTCGGCATGAACTCGCGCCAGATGAACGCGTGGATGATGCACGGCAACGGCCGCAAGCTCATGGACGAGTTCTATGCAGGCTACGGCATGCTGAGCTTCGCAGGTGGCAACACCGGCACGCAGATGGGTGGCTGGTACCGCAAGGAAATCAAGTCGGTCGCTGACCTCAAGGGCTTGAAGATGCGCCTGGGCGGCGGCCTGGTGGGTGAAGTGATGCAGAAGATGGGCGTGGTGCCACAGAGCCTGCCCGGTGGCGAAATTTACCAAGCTCTGGAAAAGGGCACCATCGATGCAGCGGAATGGGTCGGTCCTTATGACGACCAGAAGCTGGGCTTCAACAAGGTGGCGCCTCACTACTACTACCCCGGCTGGTGGGAAGGTGGTCCCGAGGTGGACTTCTTCATCAACCAGAAGGCATTTGACGCACTGTCCCCCGAAAACAAGGCCATCATCCAGGCCGCTTCGTCGCACGCCGCCGTGGACATGCTGGCCAAGTACGATGCCCGCAACCCCGTCGCCTTGAAGCAACTGATTGGCGCCAAGATCAAGCTCCTGCCCTTCACCAAGGATGTGCTGGACGCCTCGTTCAAGGCTTCCCAAGAGGTGTATGCCGAGAACGATGCCAAGAGCCCCGAGTGGAAGAAGATCTATGCGGACTTCCGCAACTTCCAGCGCGACCAGGTGGCATGGTTCCGCGTGGCCGAAGGCCGCTTCGACAGCTACATGCAGACCGTCAAGCTCTGAGTCCGGGTTAATCACCACGACACAAAAACCGCGCTTCGGCGCGGTTTTTTTATGGGCGCCGTTGGAGCGTGTGGCGAGTGGGCCCTCCAGGCTATCTTGCGGAGAGAGCGCCGCGATCGGGCGAAGGGGCTGGGGCCAGGGTCTCAGGCACCCACATGGGCGTGGCAGAAATGGCCAGACAGGCAGTGCTGGCCAGCCTTCCTGGGTGGGGCCGGGAGCATACACAGAGCAGGTCTTTTCACTGCTCATAGTGCTCATAGGGGGCTCCATCCCCTTTGTCGGCAGGTCCAGGTCAGTTGGTTTCTGCTGCAGCGGCAGGTGCTTCTAGCGTGGTACTGCGGATAGGTGAAGGAGCACCTTGAGTTCTTGAAAGAGGGCAGTGCAGCAGGCTCCGAAAGAGGCCTTCAGCTGGCGAAGGCATGCAGGAATGCAGGAGGGGCTTCACGAGGCCTTGGAGGCCGCATGGAACGCTCGCCTGCCCTGCGAAGGCCCATGAAAAAAGGCGGGCATCCCTTTTGGGATGCCCGCCTTGCTGCGAACCGTGGCAGCTCAGAACTGCCGAAAGGTGCTGAGCTCTGTCCTCATGCGTTCAAACTCCTGGATCAAGGCCGGTGTAGCGCCATAGAACACGGTGAATTTGCCCGCCAGGGTGCGCACATACAGACGCGGCGCGATGAGCCAACTGAATCCACGGACCCGGATCAGCCGCACGTAGGCCAGGTCGTCGTAGGCCATTTCCTTGTCCCACACCCAGCGCTGGTGCAGGCCTCGCTGGTCCAGGCGTGTGGTGCTCACCATGATGCTCCACCAGGTCCAGGCCATCAGTGCAAGCCCCGCAATGAACCACCCGGTGCCGGTGCCCACTGAAGTGCCCAGTGCGCCCCGCGTCCACAACTGGGCGAACCACAGGGCGCATCCACCCACGATCACGGTGGCCAGGAGCCGGAAGGAGCGCGAAAACGCGGGGCCCACGACCGTGCCGCCCTCTGGTGCAAATCGAAAGGGCTCGGGCAGGGGCAGTGGCGTGAAGTTCAGCATGGCAATGAGGGGGCTGGAGAGGGCCTGTGCATCACTTTGCCGGTTCCGACGCTGCTTCAGCCGGGGCGTTGCCGAATGGGTTCTCGCCAGCGGTTTCTCCGCCTGCATTGGGCGTGTTTTCCGAGCGCATCAGGTCATCGGCGGGTACGTCGATCTGGACCTTGTCGGTATCGATGATCTCCTGCTTGGGCAGGAACATGGTCACTGTCTGCGGCACAAAGATCACGATGGTCACCAGCAGCAGTTGCATGATCACCCAGGGGATCGCACCCATGTAAATGTCGCTGGAGAGCACGGGTTTGGGAATACGCCCTTCCTTGAACAGCGTGTTGGCGATACCGCGCAGGTAGAACAGCGCGAAGCCAAAGGGCGGGTGCATGAAGCTCGTTTGCATGTTCACGCACAGCAGCACACCGAACCAGATCAGGTCGATGCCCAGCTTGTCCGCGACCGGGCCCAGCATTGGCAAGATGATGAAGGCGATTTCGAAGAAGTCGAGGAAGAACGCCAGGAAGAAGATGAACAGGTTCACGACGATCAGGAACCCGATCTGCCCACCGGGCAGGCCCGACAGCAGATGCTCGACCCACTTGGCGCCATCCACGCCCTGGAACACCATCGAGAATACGCGGGCACCGATCAGGATGAACACCACCATGGCCGTCAGGCGCATCGTGCCTTGCATGGCCTCCCACATCAGCGACAAGGTCAGGCGCTTGTGGATGGCAGCCAGGATCATGGCGCCCACGACGCCCATGGCACCGGCTTCGGTGGGGGTCGCGATGGCGGTGTCGATGCCGGGCAAGCCACCCATGGAGCCGAGCACGGCAAAGATCAGCAGGGCCGAGGGGATGATGCCGCGCAGGCACTTGAGCCAGAGCTTGGCCCCCGACATGGTGCGCGCTTCCTTCGGGATGCCCGGCACGTGCTGGGGCTTGAACACACCCAGCATGAAGGTGTAGCCCGCAAAGATCAGCACTTGCAGGATCGAAGGGCCCCAGGCGCCGCGGTACATGTCGCCCACCGAACGGCCGAGCTGGTCGGCCATGACGATCAGCACCAGCGAGGGCGGCACCAGCTGCGTGATGGTGCCCGAGGCCGCCAGCACGCCCGTGGCGTAGCGCATGTTGTAGCCGTAGCGGATCATCACGGGCAGCGAGATCAGCGCCATGGCAATCACCTGGCCAGCCACGGTGCCGGTGATGGCGCCGAGGATGAAGCCCACGATGATCACCGAGTAACCCAGGCCGCCGCGCACGGTGCCAAAGAGCTGGCCCATGGAGTCGAGCATGTCTTCAGCCAGGCCGCACTTCTCCAGGATGGCGCCCATGAAGGTGAAGAACGGGATCGCCAGCAGCAGCTCATTGCTCAGAATCCCGAAGATGTTGATGGGCAGGTTGGCCATGAAGACGGCCGGGAACCAGCCCATCTCGATGGCGAAAAAGCCCGAGGCCAGCCCCAGCGCGGCCAGCGAGAAGGCGACGGGGAAGCCGATCAGCATCACCACCACCAAGCCCGCGAACATGATCGGGGCAAAGTTTTCCATTTGCATTTTGTTGTTCCTGAAAATCCGGAATTGAGATCGCGGTGCGGGTGGCTTGGCAGCTCAGCGGCAACGCAGGTTCATGGTTGGGCGCGATGGGCCTGATTACTGAACCGGTTTCTCGTAGTGGGTGTTCATCTCGTAGATGCCGCGCAGGTAAGCCACGCGCTTGGTGATCTCTGCCAGGCCCTGCAGGAACATCAGTGAAAAGCCAACTGGCATGAGCATGATGGCGGGCCAGCGGATCAGGCCCCCGGCGTTGTTCGACATCTCGCCAGAGAAAAGTGCGCGGGTGAACAGCGGCCAGCTCAGGTAGGCGATCAGTGCCATGGCCGGCAGCAGAAAGACGACCAGCCCTGCAATGTCGACATACACCTGCTTGTTGCCACGCAGCTTGCCGTAGATGATGTCCACGCGCACATGCTCGTTCATGTACAGCACAAAGGGGGCGCCCAGCATCACGGTGGCGGCAAACAGATACCACTGGATTTCGAGCCATGCGTTGGAGCTGAGGTCCAGCCCGTACCGGATGAAGGCGTTGCCTGCCGATATGAGCGCCGCGGCGAGGACGGTCCAGGTTGCAATCTTGCTGAGTTGGCTGGAAATCCAGTCCATGCCCAGGGCCAATTTGAGTAGTGCTGACACTTGGTGTCTCCTGCGAGTATAAAAACGGTGATGCAGGCCCAATGCGCTGTTGGGTCTGCTGGTGTCTGGAAGTTACGCGGATACTACCCCTTTGCCGCTGAAGAAAGCCTGACGCGGAAACCTGGGGTTTTCCTTAGGTGGGGTTGTGCCGTCTTCCCCCACAGCCCCTCTCACCAGACCTTCCCGTCGTTGGCGCAACCCCCCACCTCCTGTTTCCAGCCTGCAAGGGTTTTGCACCCGGGACAGGCCCGCAAAGCCTCTGAGGGACTGCCGGCGGCATCTCTTTTGCTATGACAGATGTCGGGGTTGCGCTGGGCGGAGGTCCGCCAGCCTTCAAGCCCGTGCGCGCGGGGCGAGCTTGGGGCGTGTGAAGCGCCACCACGGCAGCACCGTGTTCATGGCCTGCACCTCGCCGCAGTGCCAGGGGGCGTAGCCCGGCAGGGTGGCCATCTGGGCGAGCCATTCGGGGGTCTGCAGCAAGGTGCGCAGTGCCAGTGTGGCGGGCTGGTCCAGGCTGGATTTCAGGCAAGCCAGGTGGTAGCACTCGTGCACCAGCGGCACAAAATCCAGCCCGCGAGCCCGGGCGGCCACTTCGATGCCCATGCCCACATCGGCTGCTCCCGCTGCCACGGCCTGGGCGATGGCGGTGTGCGACGGCTCGTTGAGCGCGTAGCCCTGGATGGCCGAGGCAGAAAGGCCCGCCTGGGCGAGCAGGTCGTCGAGCAGCACGCGGGTGCCCGTGCCCAGCGGCCGGTTGAGAAAACGGGCGCCGGTGCGCGCCACGTCGGCCAGGCTGCCCAGCCCGAGCGGGTTGCCCGGTGCCACGATGAGGCCCTGGGTGCGCTGGGCAAAGCCGATGATCTTGTGCAGCCCGGGCTGCAGCAGCGGCTTGTAGGTGCGTGCGGTCAATGAATCGGCGGCAGGCTGCTCCACCGTATGAAAGCCCGCGAGCGTGCAGCGGCCCTCGTTCAGCGCGCGGATCGCGTCCACGCTGCCGGTGAAGCGGATATCGAGGTGCAGCGCGCCCGCATCGGCCTGTGCGGCGGCGTGGGTGCGCAACGCCACCAGGGCATCGTCATGGCTGGCGTACATGGTGAGTACATGGGCGTTGGGGTCGAAGGCCACGGCAAACGCGCGCTCCAGGTCGGCATGCAGTGCGGCAATCTGTGGTGCCAGCCGCGCCTGGGCCTGGCGCTCGGCCCACAGCAGCTTGGTGCCGAACTCGCTGAGCTGGGCCGACTGGCCCTTGCCCCAGATGATCAGCTCGCCGCCCAGTTGCTCCTCCCAGCGCTTGAGCGCGCCCCAGACATGGCGGTACGACAGGTCCAGCCCCCGTGCGGCACCCGAGATGGAGCCTTGTTCTGCCACCGCCTGCAGCAGTTCGGGCAGCGGGTTGCGGATCAGGGCGTTGCCTGCATCGCGGCTGAGTGTGTAGTGAAGTTGGACCCTATGCACGGGAGTTCATATCGCTGGACATTGCTTGGGTGCCTACGATAGCCGAACCCATGTCCACTCTCTCGGAAAGCGCGAGCACAGCGCTGCAACTCACCCTCTCGTCCGACCCCGTCCTCTGGACCATCGTGGGCCGTTCCCTGTCTGTCAGCGCCACCGCCTGCCTGATTGCCTGCGGCGTGGGCCTGGTGCTGGGCGCCTGGCTCGGCGTTGCCCGCTTTGCCGGGCGGGGAGCCGCGCTGGCGGTGCTCAACACTTTGCTGGCGGTGCCGTCGGTGGTGGTGGGGCTGGTGGTGTACCTGGTGCTCTCGCGCAGCGGGCCGCTCGGCTCATTGGGGTGGTTGTTCAGTTTCAAGGCCATGGTGCTGGCGCAGGCCATCCTGGTCTTGCCGGTGGTCACGGCGCTCACGCGCCAGGTGGTGGAAGACGCCGAACGCGCGCATGGCGAGCAGCTGCGCTCCATGGGCGCTGGCCCGTTGCTGCGCAGCCTGCTGCTGGCCTGGGACGAACGCTATGCCTTGCTCACGGTGCTGCTGGCATCGTTTGGCCGCGCGATCTCCGAGGTGGGCGCGGTGATGATCGTGGGCGGAAACATCGACGGCTTCACGCGCGTGATGACCACCGCCATTGCGCTGGAGACCAGCAAGGGCGACCTGCCCCTGGCGCTGGCGCTGGGCATCATCCTGCTGGCCGTGGTGCTGGCGCTCAATGTGCTGATCGCGCTGGTGCGGCGCTGGCGCGAACGCGTGGATGGTTCTGCGTCCAGCACGCCCGTGGGGGTGGCGGCATGAGCGGGCCTTTGGCAAACCCCTGGGTCGATCTGCGCCAGGTGACGGTGCGCTACGGCCGCGTGCAGGCGCTGGACCAGGTCACGCTGCGCATCGCGCCCGGCGAGCACGTGGCACTGGTGGGCGCCAATGGCAGTGGAAAAAGCACACTGCTGCGTGTGCTCAACGGCCTGGCCGACGCCAGCGGCGGCGGCTTTCAATGCAACGCGGCCTTCCGCCAGGCCATGCTGTTCCAGCGCCCGCACATGCTGCGCACGAGTGCGCAGAACAACGTGGCACTTGCCTTGTGGCTGCGCGGCACGCGGTGGCGCGATGCGCGGCTGCAGGCCATTGCCGCCTTGCAGCGTGTGGGGCTGCAGGACATTGCCGCGCAGAACGCACGCACCCTGTCGGGTGGCCAGCAGCAGCGTGTGGCGCTGGCCCGTGCCTGGGCGCTGCGGCCCGATGTGCTGCTGCTGGACGAACCCACCGCCAGCCTCGACCCCCATGCCAAGCGCGAGGTGGAGGCGCTGATGGCCGACTTTGCGGCCAGCCACAGTGCGGCAGGCCCGGCGCACCCCGTGACCATGGTGTTCAGCAGCCACAACCTGGGCCAGGTCAAGCGCCTGGCCAGCCGCGTGATCTACCTGGAGCACGGCCGCTTGGTGGCCGACCTGCCGGTGCACGATTTCTTCAACGGCCCCTTGCCCGAGGCCGCCCGTCTGTTTGTCAAAGGAGAACTGGTATGACGAGAATTGACCCCCACGCTCCCCACTTCGTGTGGTCGCTGCCCACCAAGGGGGCTTTTTCATCTTGGGGCGGCTCCGCGATGAAAAGTTTCAAGCCTTTTTGTGCCTCAGCGCTTTTTTATAAAGCGCTAGCAGCTATTGTATTTGTAGCATCTGGCCCCGTGCTTGCGCAGAACATCACCATGGCGTCCACCACGTCCACCGAACAATCGGGCCTGTTCGGCTACCTGCTGCCCGAGTTCAAGAAGGCCAGTGGGCTCGACACCAAGGTGGTGGCGCTGGGCACCGGGCAGGCCCTGGACATGGCGCGCCGGGGCGATGCGGATGTGCTGTTCGTGCACGACCAGGTGGCCGAAGAGAAGTTTGTGGCCGACGGCTGGGGCGTGAAGCGCTACCCCGTCATGTACAACGACTTCATCCTGGTGGGCCCCAAGGACGACCCGGTGGGCACCAAGGGCAAGGACATCGTGGCCGCGCTGCAGAAGCTGGCCACGGCCAACGGCAACTTTGTCTCGCGCGGCGACAAGAGCGGTACGCACGCGGCCGAGCTGCGCTACTGGAAGCTCGCGGGCGCCGACGCCGCCAAGGGCAGCGGCTACAAGGAATGCGGCTGCGGCATGGGCCCGGCGCTCAACATCGCCGCATCGAGCGGCGCCTATGTGCTGGCCGACCGGGGCACCTGGCTCAACTTCAAGAACCGCGCCGACTTGGCCGTGCTGGTCGAGGGCGACACCAAGCTCTTCAACCAGTACGGCGTGATGGTGGTCAACCCCGCCAAGCACCCGCATGTGAAGTCGCAAGACGCGCAGAAGTTTGTGGACTGGGTGGTGTCGCCCGCCGGCCAGCAGGCTATCGCGGGCTACAAGATTGGGGGCGAGCAGCTGTTTTTCCCGAACGCGGGCAAGTAAATCCCCCTGAGTCGCTCCGGGCCTCCTCCGGGAACGCCACCGGTGGCCTGGCAGAGCCGGTTCCACAGTGGCACTGGCTTGGGTCGCGCCAGTTTCTAGCCGGGGGAAGCTGTGCGGGCTGCCACATTAGTCGTCATCACGGTGGTGGCTGCTGCGCCAGATCGCCCGTACCAGCCACAGGCCACCCA
The DNA here is from genome assembly GCF_001428965.1 of Acidovorax sp. Root275. Lineage (NCBI taxonomy): Bacteria > Pseudomonadati > Pseudomonadota > Betaproteobacteria > Burkholderiales > Comamonadaceae > Acidovorax > Acidovorax sp. Root275. Next base: position 136,224 of record NZ_LMJH01000005.1, read on the forward strand.
CCACCGCGCCAAAGAACCCCAGGAAGCCAAAGGCAGGCAGGCCAAACAGCGTGGGCCCGCCCTTGACGGTCATCACGATGGACGAGCCGATGATCAGCGCCGCAATCACCAGCGCCATCGCGAGCCGGTTGGCCGACCGGTCGATCTGGTCGCCCACACGTTTGAGGTGGGCCAGCTCAATGCCCACTTGCAGGTGCCCGCGCCGCGCATTGCGCAGCAGCCGTCCCAGGTCGTCCGGCAGTTGTTCCACGGTGGCCAGCGCACGCCGCAAGGTGCTCCAGGCACGCCCGGCCAGCGCCTGGGGCTGGTAGCGCTCGCGCACCACCTGCTTGAGCAGGGGCAGGGCCTCGGTGGCCATGTGGAATTGGGGGTCGAGGTTGCGGCCCATGCCTTCGAGTGAAATGAAGGCCTTGATCAGCAGTGCCAGATCCGGCGGCAAGCCCAGGTGGTGCTCGCGCAGGATGGCACTCACGTCGGCCAGCATCTGGCCCAGGCTCAGCTGGGCCAGCGGCACGCCGTGGTATTGGTCCACGAAGGCCTCCACCTCGGTTTCCAGCTGGCCCAGGTTCACGCCTGGCCCGTCGCTGGTCCAGTCCAGCAGCACATCGGCCACTGCCTGGGGTTGGTGTTCCACCATGCCCAGCAGCAGTTGCAGCAGTTCGTCACGCCGGCGCTGGGACAGGCGGCCCACCATGCCAAAGTCGATGAAAGCAATGCGGTTGCCCGGCAGGTAAAACACGTTGCCGGGGTGTGGGTCGGCATGGAACAGGCCGTCCTGCACGATCATTTTGAGCACCGCCTGTGCACCCCGTCGCGCCAGTACCGCGCGGTCAAACCCGGCCTCGGGCGTCAGCGCAGTCAGTGCACCGCCAGGGGTGCCGTCAATGAAGTCCTGCACATTGATGCGTTCGCGGGTGTGGGCCCAGTGCACGCGTGGGATCACGATGTGCGGGAGCGTGGCCATGTGGGCCGCAATGCGCTCGGCCTGGCGGCACTCTCCCGCCAGATCCAGTTCGCGGCGCAGCGAACGTGCGAACTCGCGCACCAGTTGCTGGGGCCGGTAGGGCTTGAGCGCGGGCAGTTCGGCCTCGGCCAGCGCGGCCAGGCGCAGCAGAAGGCGCAGGTCGGCGTGGATGATGTCGGCAATGCCAGGGCGGCGGATCTTGACGATGACCTCGGTGCCATCCTGCAGCCGGGCACGGTGCACCTGTGCAATGGAGGCTGCAGCCAGCGGTGTGGTGTCAAACCAGGCAAACACAGCTTCTGGCTCGGCACCCAGGTCTTCGCGCAGCTGCGGACGCAAGGCGTCAATGGGAACCGAGGGCACCTGGCTGTGCAGCTTTTCGAATTCGGCGATCCACTCGGGTCCGAACAGGTCGGCCCGGCCCGCCAGGATCTGGCCGAACTTCACGAACGCCGGGCCCAGCTCTTCGAGCGCCAGTCGCACCTGCACGGGGGGCTCGACACGGGCCAGGTCGGCCGCGTGGGTCCAGTTGAGGGCCTGGCCAGCGCGTTCCAGCCGGTCGGCCAGGCCCAGGCGGCGCACGGTGTCGCCAAACCCATGGCGCACCATCACGCCCAGAATTTCCTTGAGGCGCCCCAGGTCGCGGGCGGTGTCCAGCGTCTCGATCAGCATGGGGCGATGATAGTTCTCAGAACCCCAGGCTGGGCTTGTTCACCATCAGGTAGAACACCACGGCCATCGCCACAAAGGCCGGGTAGCCCAGCGCCTCCCACCATCGCGTGTAGCGCCAGTACAGCGGGGGCAGTACGCCATCGCCGTGTGCCGCCTGCGCCGCGATGTCGCGCATGCGCAGCTGCAGCCACACCACGGGCAACCAGCAGGCACCGGCCACCAGGTACAGAGCGATGGACACGGCCAGCCACGGCGTGCTCCAGGGCAGCCCGGCCATGGCCGCCATGCCCAGCCCCGTGGCGGGCTGGATGAACACCGTAGGGGTTGTGAACCACCAGTCCGCGCGCACTACCAGGCGGCTGACCACCGCCTGGGCCTGCACGTTGCCGCTGCGGTTGGTGAAGAACATGTAGAACGCCGAGCCCAGCCCGGTGCCCACCAGCAGCACGCTGGAGATGATGTGCAGCCACTTGAGGGTGAGGTACAGGCTCATGGATGGGGCGGCGAGGTGGTGGTGTCCTGCAGCAGCACCCACAGGATGGCGGCGATGGGCAGGTTCTTGGTGAGCGGCCCGAAGGGGTGCAACCACCACGCGGGGTGGATGAGCGTGGCCAACAGTGTCATCGCGGCCATCAGCAGCAGCGCTGCCCAATATGCGCTGCGTCCGGGTCGGAACGCCAGCCACAGCCCCAGCGCGGCATCGGCAGCCGCCCCGGCCAGGATGATGGCTGTGGGCAGCCACGGTGCACGGCCTTCCGTCCACGCAGAGGGCAGGCCCGCCAGCAGTTCGCGGCTTTGGCCGTGGAGTTCCCATACGCTGACCAGGGCGGTGGTCAGCCAGATGGCCACCAGGCTGTGGCGCAGCAGCTTGTGTTGTGCAAGGCTCATGGTGTTACCGGTTCATCCACCACATCCGTCACCATGCCCCACTTTGCAAACTCCGGCGCAAAGGCCGCCAGCGGCAGCAGGCTGGTGCTGGTGTGTGCACCGTTCGGCAGGGGTTGTCCGGCCGCCAGCTGGCGGGCCAGCAGGATGGCGGCCATGCAGGGGATTTCGGGGCCGTGGTCGTGGTCGGCTGCGATGTGCCATGCGCGGCGGCACGGCTGGCCTTGTGCATCGTTGCCTGCCACGCGCACCACCATGCCACCCAGGGGTGTGCCCAGGAAGTCCAGCACACCGCCGGTGTGGTGCATCAGCCAGGCCAGCTTCTCGGGCTGGCGCAGCACGCCCCAGTGGCGCAGCGCCGCGATGGCGGCAAAGCTGCGCTGGGCCAGGCCCACCTCCAGCGCGGCGCGGAAGGTAACGCGGTCGCGGGCCTGGTAGTGGTCCGGGAAGATCTCCAGGTCCGGGATGTCGCAGACCGCCCCCAGGCGCGGCTGCAGCCGGTGGAACTGCACGGGCTCGGGATGCGCCCAGCCCCGCTGGGGGTGCCAGCGGCCGCCGGCCCACACATCAATGGGCAGGCCGCAGTAGCTCAGCACCGCCGTCAGCGTGGCCTGGCCGCGCGGCGCACGCTGCGCGGGGGCGATGCAGATATCGATGCTGTCGATGTGCTGCCAGCCGGCGCACAGGTGGTCGATGACGGCCGAGGACAGCGCGGGAACGGTGCTGGCGCCAGCGATGGCTGTGCGCCCGGCAGCAGCAAACGCGGCCTGCATCGCGGCTGGAAAGTCGCACACGAAGCGGCGGCCATCGGCCAGGTCAATGTAGTGCGCGCCCGCCTCGGCGGCAGCCTGGGCCACGCTGTAGCCCTGCGCCTGGAACGGCCCTGCGGTATGGATGACGAGGCCCACCCCCCACTGGCGCAAGGTGGCTGCCAGACCCGGGGCCTGGTGGTCGAGGGCGACACCCCGGGCGCCGTGGCCCAGCGTGTTCGCCAAGGCTTGGGCACGGGATGCATCGCGGCCTGCCACCAGCAAGGCAATGTGGTGGCGCGTGGCCGCGTCGCCCACCAGCGCGCGGCAGATGCGTGCGCCAAAGTTGCCGTAGCCGCCCAGGACCAGCGTTTTGAGTGTTGCCATGGATCAGTGGGTGGACGACGGTGCCAGGGCCGCTCGGGGTGCTGAAAACGGTGTGTGTACCACTGCCGTGGCCGAACCGGCCGGGTGCAGCGAGGCCTGCAGCACGGCGCGCTGGGGCTGCATGTGGGTGTGGTACCAGTCGGGCACGTTGGCTGCCGGAATGGGCTTGCTGAACACATAGCCCTGGATGCAGTGCAGCCCGATGGCGGCCAGTGTCTGCAGCTCCTCCACGGTCTCCACACCTTCCACCACTACCGACAGGCCGAACTCCCCGGCCAATGCGCTGATGTGCCGCAGCAGCCTCTGGCGTCGGCTGTCCTGCGGCAGCTTTCGCACGAAGAGGCGGTCGCATTTGATGCCTGCAATCGGCAGGTCGGCCAGCATGCCCAGCGACGAGTAGCCCGCGCCAAAGTCGTCCATCCACACGGCAATACCCATGGTGCTCAGGTCTTGGATGGCGGTCACCATCTCCGAGCCCAGCGCAATGATGGCGTGTTCGGTCATTTCGAGCTTGAGGGTGGTTGGCGGCAGGGCACGCTGGGCCAGTTCTTCGCGCAGCCAGTGGGCAAAGCGTTCGTCCAGCAGTGTGATGGGGGCCACGTTCACGCTGATGGCCATGTCGGCCAGGCCCCGGGCTTGCCACGCCTTTGCGCTGTCGAGTGCATTGCGAAGGATCATGCGATCCACTTCAGCCGTCTTGCCCTGCAGCTCGCACACCAAAAGGAAGGTTTCGGGGTTGATGGCGCCCAGGGTCTTGTCGGTCATGCGCAGCAGGGCCTCGAACTGCACCCCATGCTGCTGAAAATCAACGATGGGCTGAAAGTGCAGCGCCAGGTTTTCCGGGTGCAGAAGCCTGTGCAGATGGTCTGCAATGAGCGACAGCTGCATGTCGCGCTGGGCATCTTGTGCACTGGCCGATGACCGCATCATCGACAGCCCGCGCCGCAAGAGCTGCTGGCGGCCTGCGTCCCAGCGCATATTGCTCATTTGCTCCATGGCGACCGCGATGGCAAACACCAGCACGATGACCAACAGGGCAATGCCGTCGGACTCGCCATGCGGGTTGCCCGAATGTGGTGCGAAGGTGTTGACCAGCATCCAGTGCAGCACCAGGATGGCGGCGCCGCACGATACCTTGTCTTCCCAGGTTTGCGTACGGTAATGGGGCGTGAGCACACTCAGTTTGGCTGAGCGGTGGCGAATGGACGTGTAGGCGGCAATGCCCACGGCGGTTGCCATCGACAGCGCAATGGCCAGCCCGTTCACCTGCGAGAAGCTCTGCACATGGCCCCAGGTGATGGTGAAGTGCGCGGCCAGCATGCCGGCCGCCAGCCATGCCCCCGCCCACACGATGCGTGCCTTGCTGGAGCTCGTGCTGAGTGTGGGGATGGTCAAGCGCGCACTCACGGCCATGATGAGCAGACCGCTGAGCGCGGGCACCAGTTCCAGCACATGGTGCGCCAGCTCGGCATACATCAACAGGCCCACCACATCCAAGGCCCAGACAATGCAGCCAATGCACAGGGCGGCCTGCGACGCGCTGATGCGACGGCTTGATGGATCGACTGAAAAAGCCGTGTGTTCGACCAGGCGCTGGCACACATGGACCACCAGCGACGCGAAGATCCAGAACAGCAGACTTTGGAGCAGCGGTGGAAATCCCACCGCAAACGCCAGTGTGGCGTCATGCCAGTTTGCAACCATTTCCTCCCCTTGTTCCCGCCCTTGTTATTGGCAGTCATCATACGACCCTCGGGTGGGGCTCGCGGCTTCCTTGCCGCGCTTGGAGCGCTTGGGCAGGGTCCTGGGATGTCGCAGTCAGTTCACGATGGCAATACCCTTCACCTGCGCGAAAACGGCCAGCCCTGGGGACAGCGCCAGCGCCTGGGCGGAACGCTGGGTGACCCGCGCCAGCAGCCGTGTGGCGCCCGCGTCCAGTGCCACCATCATCTGTCCGGGGCTGTCTTCGCCCAGGGCCACCACGGTGGCTGGCAGGACGTTGAGGATGCTGGTGTCGCTCGGGGCGGTGAGCGCCAGGCTCACATCGCGCGCCTGCACGCGCAGCCGGATGTGCTCACCCGTGGCGCGTGCCGCGGGGCTGACCAGCAGCAGGTGCCCGCCACCGAATGCCACGGTGGTGATGTGGTCGTGTGCATCGTGTTGTTGCACGGTGCCTTCGATCACCGTAGCGGCGGTGTCGCCATGGGCCAGGGGCAGGTCCAGTCGTACGATCAGTTCATCGGTGCGGCCCTGGGCCAGCACGCGGCCCTCTTGCATCAGCACCATGTGCCCTGCCAGCCGGGCCACCTCGTCGATGGAGTGGCTCACATACAGCATGGGGATGTCGAGGGTGCGTTGCAGCCGTTCCAGATAGGGCAGGACCTCGGCCTTGCGCTGCGCGTCCAGGGCGGCCAGGGGCTCATCCATGAGCAGCAAGCGGGGGCTGGTGGCCAGCGCGCGTGCCATGGCCACGCGCTGGCGCTCGCCGCCCGACAGGGCCTGGGGCCTGCGATCCATCAGGGGGCCAATGCCCAGCAGCTCCACCGCCTGCTCGAGCGCCACCTTGCGGTGTTGGGGGGGCGTGCGCCGGAGGCCATAGTCGATGTTGCCGCGCACGCTCAGGTGGTCGAACAGGCTGGCCTCCTGGAACACATAGCCGAGGCCGCGTTCGTGTGCGGCCCGCCATATTTTCTGTGCATCGTCCTGCCACACATCACCGTTGACCACCACACGGCCAGGCTGTGCGCGCGTAAGCCCGGCAATGGCGCGCAGGCAGGTGGTCTTGCCGCAGCCTGAGGGACCGAAGAGAGCTGTCACGCCACGGCCGGGCAGTTGCAGGTCTACGTCCAGCGTGAAGCCGGGGTGGGCCAGCTTCAGCTGCGCGGTGATCTGCGAGGAAGAGGCGGGGGCTTCCATCACTGCACCATCGACGATGTTTTGCGGCGAGTGAGGTTCAAACCCAGCAGCACCACAAATGAAAACAGCACCATGCCCCCGGCCAGCCAGTGGGCCTGGGTGTATTCCAGCGCCTCGACATGGTCATAGATCTGCACCGACACCACACGCGTCACGCCAGGGATGTTGCCGCCCAGCATGAGCACCACGCCAAATTCGCCCACGGTGTGCGCAAAGCTCAGGATCGCGGCGGTGATGAATCCCGGACGCGCCAGCGGCAGCGCCACCGTAAAGAACCGGTCCAGCGGCCCCGCACCCAGCGTGGCCGCCGCTTCGAGCGGGCGCTGGCCAATGGCTTCAAAAGCGTGTTGCAGCGGCTGGACGGCAAAGGGCAGCGAATAGATGAGCGAGCCCACCACCAGCCCCCAGAACGTAAAGGGCAGGGTGCCCAGCCCCAGCCATTGCGTGAACTGCCCCAAGGGTCCGTTGGGGCCCAGCGTGACCAGCAGGTAAAACCCGATCACCGTGGGCGGCAGCACCAGCGGCAGCGCCACCACGGCCGACACCGGGCCGCACCAGCGCGAAGGCGTGTGCGCCAGCCACCAGGCCAGCGGCGTGCACAGCACCAGCAGCAGCACCATGGTGGTGCCCGCCAGCCGCAGCGTGAGGCCGATGGCCGCCAGATCGGCGCTGGAAAAGGGCATGGTTGTAGCGAGTGGATTGTCGGGGATGTTTGTTGAATGTTGAGCGGCAGGCAAAGCTCAGCAAAGCGGCTCTGGCCGGGCGCTCCGGCGCAGACAGTACCAGAGGTACGGCAAGACGGGGCACCCACGCCAGAAGGGCTTTGGTAGTCGCGCTCCCTCAGAAACTATAGCCGTACGACTGGATGATCGCGCGCGCCTTGTCGCCGCGCAGGTAGGTGAGCAGTGCGGTGGCCGCCGCGCTGTCCTTGCCGGGTGCCAGCAACACCGCATCCTGGCGGATGGGGTCGTGCAGGCTGGCGGGCACTTGCCAGGCCGAGCCGCTGCGGATCTTGCCATCTGTCATCACCTGCGACAGCGCCACGAAGCCCAGCTGAGCGTTGCCGGTGGAGACAAACTGGAAGGTCTGGGCGATGTTTTCCCCCTGCACCAAGCGTGGCTGCAGGGCGTCGGTCACGCCCAGTTTGTCCATCACCTGCATGGCCGCCGCGCCATAGGGCGCCAGCTTGGGGTTGGCAATGGCCAGGTGCTTGAAGTTGCCTTTCTTGAGCACATCACCCTGCGCATCCACGATGCCGGCTTGCGCGCTCCACAGTACCAGCGTGCCCACGGCATAGGTAAAGCGCGAGTGGGCCACGGCCTTGGCCTCGCGCTCCAGCTTGGCGGGCGTGGTGTCGTCGGCCGACAGCAGCACCTGAAACGGCGCTCCGTGGGTGATCTGCGCGTAGAACTTGCCGGTGGCGCCGAACGAGAGTTCCGCCTTGTGGCCGGTGTCGGCCTCAAAAACGGCGGCGATCTTCTGCATGGGGGCTGTGAAATTGGCGGCCACCGCGACGGAAACGGTGTCGGCCTGCGCCGTTTGAAGTGCGCCGAAAACGAAGCCAACCGCCACGAAGGTGCGAGCGGCGTGTGCGAAGGGATGTGGCATGGGAGCAGGGCGCAAGAAGCGCTATTCTGTTTATGAATAGCGAAAGTATAGACGCGCCCTTCGGAGCCAGGCTCCTGCGGGTGACCTCAGCTTTCGATGCACACCTGGTTGCGTCCCGTCGCCTTGGCGCGGTAGAGGGCCGCATCGGCCCGCTTCAGTGTGGCGTCGATGCCCGTGTCGTCGGCACACCACTGCGCCAGCCCGATGGAGGCAGTGATGTAGACCTCCTGGCCATCGCGCAGGGCGACCGCCGTGGCCTGCAGGGCAATGCGCAGTCGCTCGGCTGCGTGGGCCGCCTCGGCCAGCGGGGTGCCCGGCATGAGCACTGCGAACTCTTCGCCCCCGAAGCGGGCGGGCATGTCCACCACGCGCAGCTGCGCCACCAGAAGCCGAGCGAGTTGCCGCAGCACGTCGTCGCCACCAGCATGCCCATAGTGGTCGTTGACCTTCTTGAAAAAATCCACGTCGAGCATGAGCACACAAAACGGCTGGCCAGACCGGTGGCTGCGCGCGATTTCGTGTTCGGCCTTGTCGTAGAAGTCGCGCCGGTTGCTCAGCTCGGTCAGCGCGTCGCTGCGTGCCATGCGTTCCAGCTGGGCCTGCACCCTCTTCTTTTCGGTGTGGTCGAACACCGTGGAACGGCTGGCCACAAAGTTTCCCTGGGTGTCTTGGATCGCGGTGGCACTCACCAGAATGGGCATGGCCGCGCCCGAGGCCCTTTGGAGCTCCATCTCCAGGTCTTTGACGTGGCCTTCGCGCATGAACTGGGGAAAGCGCTCCTGAAAGATCTGCTGGCTTGTGGGTGTCAGGAAGTCGGCGTAGGCGCGGCCCTGAACCTGCGCGAGCGGAAGGCCCAGCCAGCGCAGCTCGGTCTGGTTCATGCGAAGCACGCGGCCTTCCTGGTCCAACGAGTGGTAGCCACAGGGTGCGTGGTCGTACAGGTCCTGCACCTGCTCGCGCGCGATCACCGCCACGTCGCGGTCGCCGCGCATGGCGGCTTCGCTGCGTTGGGTGGCGTGGAACTTCCCTACGAGAGCGGCCAGCTCTGATACCCGCAATGGCGTGCTGGACTGCAGCGGCGCTTCGCTGGTTTGATTGATGGCGCGGGCCACGGTTTTCATCTGGCGCAGCAGGTATTGCGAGAACGTCATGGCCGCCACCAGCGACAGGCCCACCCAGAGCAACCCCAGCCCTGCCATGTGCCACAGCATTTCTGCGAGAGGGGCGTGCAGGATGGTCTGTGGCACGGCCATGCCCAGGTACCAGTCGAAGCCGAACACGGGCCGCACGAGGTTCATGGTGGGGGTGCCTTCCAGTGTGGACCCCAGGAATGCGGTGGGTTTTCCTGTGGCCAGGATGCCCTGCCGGAACGAGGCGCTGGCCCGGTGGCCCACGTACCGCGCGGCATCGTGGCTGCGCGCAACCACGGTGCCTTCGGCGTCGGCAATGCCGGCAATCCAGCCTTTGGGCAGGCGTTCTGCTGCCACGAGGCTGTTGAGGGATTCCACGGCCAAGATGCCGCGCAGGGCGTACGTGGCCTCGCCTTCGCGTGCCAATGGCACGGTGAGGGCCACGACCTGGATCGGGCTCACCGGGGAGGAAAACGGCCCCGACACGTTGGGGCTTTGGGTGCGCAGCGCCGCTTCTACGCGGTCGGCGGCGTTCACGGGCATGCCAGTGCGGCCCAGGGGCGCGGCCGTCAGAAACAGGATGCGGTCCTGGGTGACCAAGGTGATGGCGCGGATGTCGGGGTCGCGCGCGACAATGCGCTTCGCATGTGCGTACAGGCTCGGCACGTCCACCGCCAGGGCGGCGTCGGACTCGGCCAGCGCGTTGAGGGTGCCCAGGGTGCTGTGCAGCTTTTCGGCCACGGCGTGGGCCAGTTCATCGCTGTGGCGTTCCAGCTGCTCCACCAGGGCGCGCTGCTGGAACTCCTTGAACTCCCACACCACCGAAAGCGCAAACACCAGCAGGGGCAGGGTGGTCAGCAACGACAGGCCCAGCAGCCACGTGCGCAGGTTCAGGCGCAGGGTGGGTGGGGCGGGCAGCGCGGGCAAGGACATGGGGCAACAGCGTACCGGCTTTTTGCACAGCGCGAAACGCCGTTTCCCTGCAGCGATGGGTGTTGCCACCACACGTCATCCGTGTCCTGATCCGTTGGAGTCCCGGACCGTGAGCAGCGTCACCAGCTTGCGCGTCAGCGGCGCCGCCAGCATCACTGCAGGAAAGGCAAGCAGCCACCCCGTGAGCCAAGCACCCGCCCAGAGACCCAGAAACCCCTGGTCCACCGGCACGGCACGAAACGTGGAGATGCCGGACACCAGCAGCGACATCACGCCCGACAGGATCAGGCTGAACAGCACGGGGCCGTAGCGGGCGGGAATCATGCCGTGACCTGCTCGCCAGGCTGCTCAGCCATGGCCACACCGCCCGGGCGCTGCAGGGTCTCTGCGAAATGCCGGCCGAACATTCGGGCGGTCTTGGTGTCGCCTGGCACAAATGCGTCTGGCGCTGCACCATGGCCCGCCTGCGCCATCAGGCCCGACCAGGAGCCCAGCCGGTTGGCCGCTTCGTCATACGGCACCCCGGCATGCTGTTCCGGCAGGATGGGGTTGCCCACCCACACCATGCCGTGCTGCATGCCAAACACAAACATCGACAGCAGCGTGGACTGCTTGTCGCCTGCAGGCAGTGACGACACGGTGAAGCCCGCCGCGAGCTTGTTCTTGAGCTGCTGCGTTTTCCACAGACGCCCGGTGGCGTCCATGAACGTCTTGAACGGCCCGGACACCCCGCCCAGGTAGGTGGGCGAGCCGAGGATCAAGCCGTCGTAGCGCAGCAGATCATCGGGCGTACGGGCCAGATCTTCGGCCTGGAGCAGATCGGCCCGGATGCCGGGCACGCCCTGGGCGCCCTCCAGCACCTGGCGGGCAATGTGGGCGGTGTGCCCGTGGGCGCTGTGATAAATGATGGCGATGGTTTTCATTGCATGGATTCCAGACAGGTGGTTTCGAGGGGGAAAAGAGTGGGGAGGCGTCGTCGCGACATCACACCAGGGCGATGGCGAGCGCGGACAGGTACAGGCCAAAGCCAAACACGGTGTGGTTGACCAGGCTGCGCAGGCAGTTCCTGAGCGGCGTAGCGGTGCGTGATGCGGCAAAGCCCGCGCCCATGGCGGGTTGCATCACCAGCAGCGGTGCCGCCACGGTGCAGATGCCTACGGCCAGCGCAGGCAGCAGGGTGGGGTGGTGTACCCAGACGGCGCCCTGGATGCCGACCAGCACGGTGGCGAAGGCCACGCCCACGGCGTAGTGCGTGAGCCAGCCCCAGGCCAGCTCGCCCCGGATGGGCGCCGCCTTGGCGATGGCTGCGTGGGCGAACTGGCCCCGAAACAGGTGGCCCACCCAGCGGCCAATGAACGCGAAGTTGAGTGTGGGGACGCCCATGCGCCGGAGCAGCAAAAGCCACGTGTCCATGATGGCGGTGGCGCCGATGCCTATCAGCATGGCGAGGGGAATGTCTTGCAGTGGGAGTGTCATCAAAGCACCTCGAAAAGTTGACGGAAGGAGGTTTTGAATGGAATATAGAAGTTCAAGTCAACTTGAAGTCAAGGGGTTTTTGATGGACATTGCGGAAGTCGCCAAGCGCTCCGGGCTGCGGGCATCCACGCTGCGGTATTACGAGGAAAAAGGGTTGCTGCGCTCCGTGGGCCAGCCCGGAGAGCGCCGCCGGTTTGCGCCGGGCGTGCTGGACCAGCTGGCGCTGATCGCGCTCGGTCAATCGGCGGGTTTCTCGCTGGATGACATCCGCGCCATGTTTTTGCCCAGCGGCGAGCCCAGCATTGACAGGCAACTGCTCTCGGCCAAGGCCGATGAACTCGATGCCATGGTCAAACGCCTCAAGGCCATGAGCAATGGCCTGCGGCACGCGGCGGCCTGCCCGGCGGAGAGCCACGCGCAATGCCCCTCGTTCCAGCGGTTGTTGAAGGCTGCTGCGGACGGCGCGCTGGCGCGCCAGCAGAAGCTTGCAAAACCGGTCACGGGGCTGCACCGCAAGGCTGCGTGAAGAGAACGCGTGAAGGGGCCGCTCAGGCATCATCCACGGATGCCTGTTGTTTCTCATTCCCTCACGGATGCGCTGGGCCATGCCTTGGCCGACAAACGCATCGACATCCTGCGCCAGATCGGCGCCTGTGGCTCCATCTCGCAGGCCGCGCGTGCCGTGGGCGTGAGCTACAAGGCGGCGTGGCAGGCCGTGGACACGCTCACCAACCTGGCGGGCACGCCGCTGGTGGCCCGGGCCGTGGGCGGGGCGGGGGGCGGCGGCGCGCAGCTGACCGAGGCGGGGCACCAGCTGCTGGCGGCGGCCGATGCGATGGCGCAGGCGCGGGGGGCTGTGCTCTCGCGCTGGCAGGCCACGCCGCACGCGGGCTCTGCGCTGGCGCGGCTGGCGGTGCGCACCAGCATGCGCAACCAATTGCCCTGTGTGGTCGAGCGGCTGTTGGTGCAGGGGCAGATCGTGGGGGTGCAGCTGCGCCTCGGGGTCGATGGTGCCGGTGGTGCAGATGGTGCGGTGCTGGCCTCCCGCATCACCCGTGAGAGCGCAGAGCTGCTGGATCTGCAGCCCGGGCTGGCCGTGCAGGCGCTGTGCAAGGCCACGGCAGTGCGGGTGGAGCGGGGAGGGCGCCTGGCGTCTGCGGGGGCGGTGGCCAGTGCCCCCGGTACCCATCGCCTGCCAGCAAAAGCCACGCGCGTGGTGCGGGGCGAATCCGGCGACGAGGTGTCTGCCGAACTGGTGGGTGGCTTGCAGATGGTGGGCTTTGCGGCGCCCGGCAGTGGCCTGCGCGCGGGCAGCACGGTCGTGCTGGTGGTGGAAGACAACGCCGTGGTACTGGCCTTGGCCGAGGTTTGACGCCAGACCTGTCGCTGGCTTGGTTTGCTACTTATTTAATAGCTATTGGCGCTTTTATAGCAAGCGTTAATGGCAAATTTGGCTTAAATTTTGCGCTGTGCACCGCCGATCAGCGTCCCCGCTGCCGATCAAAACCCCTTGGGATGGCCTAGTTTGCGGTACACCGTGGCGCGGCTGATGCCGAGCACGCGGGCGGCTTCTGCCACGTTGCCACGGGCGTCTTGCACGGCCTGGCGGATCAGGGCGGTTTCGGCCTCGCGCAGTGGCGCTGCGGCGGGGGGTGCACCCGCCAGCACCGGGGACAGGGTGGCGACAGGGCTGGCGCCACGGGCGTGTTCTGGCAGTTGCGCCAAAGCCTGCAGGCGCAGTCCCGACCACAGGGGCAAATCGATCGGCTGCGCCGGGTGCCGCCGGGCAGCATCGAACAACATGGCCCATGGCAGGGCCAGCAGGTCGCTGGCATGGGTGGGTGCCCCCGGCGTGCGCAGCGGCTGGGGCACCAGTTGGCGGGCCATGCTGTTGGCGCCCACCACAAACCCATCGCCGTCCAGCGTCAGCAGGCCGTCGCCCTCGCTGCCCAGCGGGCAACCGGGCCAGTTCACGCGCAGCAGCAGGGCATGGGGCAACTGCCGCAGCAAGGCGTCTTCCATGGCGCGGGCCGATCGGGCCACCAGGTGGCGCAGCTCGGGCCGCTCCGGCACATCCACACCGGTCAGGTCCAGCATGCCCACGCACTGGCCCTGGGGGTCGAACAGGGGGGCGCCTGCGCAGCTGTAGCTGGCGTTGTCGTCAAAAAAATGTTCGCCCCGGTGCAGCCACACGGGCTGCAGCTCGGCCAGCGCTGCGCCGATGGCGGTGGTGCCCACGGCCGCTTCGGACAGGTCGATGCCCACGCGGCCGATGGCGCTGGCGCGCGGGTCGCCCTGGTCGCAATGGCCTTGCACATCGACCACGATGCCGCGTGCGTCGGTCAGCATGGCGAAGTAGTGCATGCCCGCAATGGCGCGGGTGAGCTGCTGCAGCACGGGCCGTGCCGCGCGCAGCAAGTGTTGGTTCTGCTCCCGGCTGCGGCGAAGCGCCGTGGCACTGACGGCATCAAACGCCACACGTTGGGTGGGATGGAGCCCCTGGGCCAGGCAGCGTTGCCACGACCGCGCAATCCAAGGCTCCACCTCTGCGCGCAGGGGCGCTGCGCCGTCCGCCAGCAAGGTCTGGCGGGCTTGTGCAATGAGCGCATGGCGGTGGGTGGGGGAGGTGGGCGCGGAGGACAGCATGGTGAACCGAATCCTTGAGCTGCGCATGATGCGCCGGTGTGCGCTGCAACATGTTTCATTTTGAGAATATCCAGCCATGGCTGCTGGAAATCTAGGGTTGTCCCTAGGGATGCAGGGCAGGGTGCGGCAGAAGATTCGTCTGCTTATCCAGCCAAAACCATTCCAGGAGACAGCCAGATGCAAGTCCAGTTCACGGTCAACGGGCGCGCTGCCAGTGTTGACGTCCCCCCCAATACCCTGCTTGTCCATGCGCTGCGAGAGCACCTGCTGCTCACCGGCACCCATGTGGGTTGCGACACCAGCCAGTGCGGGGCGTGCACGGTGCATGTGAACGGCCGGGCCGTCAAATCCTGCGCGATGCTGGCGGTGCAGGCCCAGGGGGCCGAAGTGACCACCATCGAAGGCATGGCAGCCGCTGACGGCACCATGCACCCCATGCAGGCGGCGTTCAAGGAATGCCACGGCCTGCAGTGCGGCTTCTGCACCCCCGGCATGGTGATGAGCGCGGTGGACCTGTGCAAGAACCACCCCAACGCTGGCGAAGGCGAGATCCGCGAGCTGCTCGAAGGCAACATTTGCCGCTGCACGGGCTACCAGAACATTGTTCGCGCAGTACAGGTCGGCCAAAAGGCCATGGCCTCGGCCTAAGCCGGCTTTGCCTTCAACCGGCTAACGTCGTTGGGCCGCCTTGCCGTGCTACAGCACTGTCTGCGGCCCCCCGCCTAGTTATCCGGCTGAATGCAAACCCGGTAGTCCCGTCCCGAATTTCACACACCAGGAGACAACCATGGGTGCATCCGACTTTTCCAAGCTGCCGCACATCGGCGAATCGCTCAAGCGCAAGGAAGACTATCGCTTCCTGACCGGCGCGGGCCAGTACACCGACGACGTGGTGCTGGCCGCGCAAAGCCACGCGGTGTTTGTGCGTTCGCCGCACGCGCACGCCAAGATCAACAGCATCAACGTGGATGCCGCCAAGGCCGCACCCGGCGTGCTCGGCGTGTTCACCGGTGCCGACGTGGCGGCTGACAACATCAACGGCCTGCCCTGCGGCTGGCTCATCACCAGCACCGATGGCCAGCCCATGAAGGAGCCACCGCACCCCATCCTGGCCCAGGGCAAGGTGCGCTATGTGGGCGACCACGTGGCCATGGTCGTAGCCCTCACGCAGCAGCAAGCGCGTGATGCCGCCGAGCTGGTGGAGGTGGATTACGACGTGTTGCCCGCCGTGGTCAGTGTGGTCGATGCGGCGGCAGGCACCGTGGCGGGCGCAGGCCTGCACGATGCCGCGCCCGACAACCACTGCTACAAGTGGGCCATTGGCGACAAGGGCGCCGTGGATGCGGCCTTTGCCAACGCCGCGCATGTGACCAAGCTGGACCTCGTCAACAACCGGCTCATCCCCAACGCGATGGAGCCGCGCGCCGCCATTGGCTCGTACAGCCGCGCCAACGACGAATACACGCTGTACGTCAGCAACCAGAACCCGCACGTGGAGCGGCTGCTGATGACCGCCTTCGTGATGGGTCTGCCCGAGCACAAGGTGCGCGTGATCGCGCCCGACGTGGGCGGCGGCTTCGGCTCCAAGATCTTCTTGTACGCAGAGGACGTGTGCCTGACCTGGGCGGCCAAGAAGCTCAACCGCAACATCAAGTGGGTGGCCGACCGCAGCGAGTCCTTCGTGTCGGACGCCCATGGCCGCGACCATGTGAGCCATGCCGAGATGGCGATGGACAGCCAGGGCAAGTTCCTGGCCATGCGCGTGCACACCGACGCCAACATGGGCGCCTACCTCAGCACCTTTGCCAGCGCCGTGCCCACCATCCTGTACGCCACGCTGCTGGCGGGCCAGTACACCACGCCGCAGATCTATGTCGAGGTGGACGCGTGGTTCACCAACACCGCGCCGGTCGATGCCTACCGCGGCGCGGGCCGGCCCGAGGCCACCTACCTGCTCGAGCGCCTGGTCTCGCGCTGCGGCTGGGAGATGAACCTGCCGCAGGACGAGATCCGCAAGCGCAACTTCATCACCAGCTGGCCCTACCAGACGCCCGTGGCGCTGCAGTACGACGTGGGCGACTACCACGCGTGCATGACGCAGGCGCAGGAGCTGGCCGACGTGGCGGGCTTTGCGGCGCGCAAGGCGGCCAGCGAGGCCAAGGGCCTGAAGCGCGGCATCGGCTACAGCAGCTACATCGAGGCCTGCGGCATCGCGCCGTCCAACATCGCAGGCGCCCTGGGTGCACGCGCTGGCCTGTTCGAATGCGGCGAGGTGCGTGTGCACCCCACGGGCAGCGTGACGGTGTTCACCGGCTCGCACAGCCACGGCCAGGGGCACGAGACCACCTTTGCCCAGGTGGTGGCCGCGCGCCTGGGCATCCCGGTGGAAAACGTGGACATCGTGCACGGCGACACGGGTCGCGTGCCCTTCGGCATGGGCACCTATGGCTCGCGCTCCATCAGCGTGGGCGGGGCGGCCATCATGAAGGCGCTGGACAAGATCGAGGCCAAGGCCAAGAAGATCGCGGCGCATTTGATGGAGGCCAGCGACGCGGACATTGACTTTGCCAACGGCGAATTCAGCGTGCGGGGCACCGACAAGAAGATTCCGTTCGGATCGGTGTCTTTGGCTGCCTACGTGCCGCACAACTATCCCCTGGATGTGCTGGAGCCGGGCCTCAACGAAACCGCGTTCTACGACCCGACCAACTTCACATTCCCCGCCGGCACCTACATCTGCGAGGTCGAAATCGACCCGGCCACGGGCAGCACGCGCGTGGACAAGTTCACTGCGGTGGACGACTTCGGCACCATCATCAATCCCATGATCGTGGAGGGCCAGGTGCACGGCGGCCTGGTGCAGGGCATCGGCCAGGCGCTGATGGAAAACTGCGTGTATGACCGTGAGACGGGCCAGTTGCTTACCGGCAGCTTCATGGACTACGCCATGCCACGTGCCGACGACTTCCCAGAGTTCAAGCTGGGCCACGTGTGCACCCCCTGCACGCACAACCCGCTGGGCACCAAGGGCTGCGGCGAGGCCGGGGCCATTGGCTCACCACCGGCGGTGATCAATGCCGTGCTCGACGCGCTGCGACCGCTGGGCGTGAAGGAGTTCGATATGCCCGCATCGCCGCACCGCGTGTGGGAAGCGATTCAGAACGCCAAGGCTTGAGGAGAACCAGCATGTACGCATTTACCTTTGAAAATCCCTCCTCCACTGCAGCCGCTGCACAGCTCATCGCCCAGGGTGGCAAGCTGCTGGCCGGTGGCCAAAGCCTGCTGCCATCGATGCGCCTGCGCCTGGCCAACCCCGAGAAGATCGTCGACCTCAACAGCATTCCCGAGCTGGCGGGCATCCGCCGCGAGGGCAATGCGCTGCTCATTGGCGCCATGACGCGCCACATGGATGTGGCCAACAGTGCCGACGTCAAAGCCGCCATCCCCGCACTGGCCGACCTGGCCGCACACATTGGCGACCGCCAGGTGCGCGCACGCGGCACACTGGGTGGTTCGGTGGCCAACAACGACCCGGCCGCCTGCTACCCCAGCGCGGTGCTGGGTCTGGGCGCCACGGTCATCACGAACCAGCGTGAGATCGCAGCCGACGACTTCTTCGTGGGCATGTACACCACGGCGCTGGAAGAGGGCGAGATCATCACTGCGATCCGCTTTCCGATTCCGAAGCGCGCGGCGTACCTCAAGTTCAAGCAGGCGGCGTCACGCTTCTCGCTGGTGGGCGTGTTTGTGGCGCAGACCGATGGCGGCGTGCGCGTGGCCATCACCGGTGCGGCCAGCAGCGTGTTCCGCCATGCGGGGCTGGAGGCAGCGCTGAACCAGAGCTTTACGCCCGCATCGGCGGCGGCGGTGAAGATTGATGCGAGCGACCTGAACGCCGACATTCATGCGAGTGCGGCGTATCGCGCCAACCTGATCAGCGTGCAGACGCAAAGGGCCGTGGCGCAGATGCTGGGTTGAGATCCGTAGGTCGGGTGAGCGCAGCGTAAGCCGACATTGCTGCGCCACTCTTTCCGCGGGTGTCGGGTTACGCCCTGCGTGCTAATTCGACCTACGGGGCTGCGAGGCCAGTTGCAATCGCCTTGGGTGGCATGCAAGGTTAATTTTTGAATGAAATTGGTCTCTAGCGCTTATCTATAAAGCGCTAGTAGCTATAAAAATTATAGTAATGAACGTTTCCCCTCCTGCGCCCATGACCGCCCCCGCGCTGTCCTCCATCGACGCCCTGGTGTTGGCCTTGCAGGGCGTGGGCTACTTTGCCGACCGGCGGCTGGCCACGGCCGTGTTCCTGGCGCTCAAGCTGCAGCGCCCCCTGCTGCTGGAGGGCGAGCCCGGCGTGGGCAAGACGGCGCTGGCCCAGGCGCTCTCCAAGGTGCTGGAACGCAGCCTGATCCGCCTGCAGTGTTACGACGGGCTGGAGCAGCGCGAGGCACTGTACGAATGGAACTACGCTGCCCAGCTGTTGCACATGCGGGCGGCGGAAATGTTGACCCCCACGCTCCGCACTGACGTGTCGTCGCTGCCCCCCGAGGGGGCGCTCGCCGCCTTGGGGCGGCCCGGCGGCGGCTCGGTCGCGCCCACGGCCACTGCCGCGCGTGATATCGAAGCAGAGGTCTACCAAGACCGCTACCTCATCCGCCGCCCCCTGCTGCAGGCGCTGCAGGCCCCGGCGCCTGGCGCCGTGCTGCTCATCGACGAAGTGGACCGCGCCGACGAGCCCTTCGAGGCGTTTTTGCTCGAATACCTGGGCGAGTACCAGGTGAGCATTCCAGAGATCGGCACCGTGCGCGCCACGGCCACGCCGGTCACCATCCTCACCAGCAACCGCACGCGCGACCTGCACGATGCCGTCAAGCGCCGCTGCCTGTACCACTGGCTGGACTACCCCGAGCGCGAGCGCGAACTGGCCATCGTGCGTGCGCAGGTGCCGGATGCCAGCGCCGCCTTGGCCATCCAGGTGGCGGATTTTGTGGGCCGTTTGCGCAGCCAGCCATTTGCCAATGCCTTCCAGCGCGCGCCGGGCATCGCAGAGAGCGTGGAGTGGGCCAAGGCGCTGGTGGCGCTCGACACCATCGTGGTGGACCCGGAAGTGGTGTCCGACACCGCAGGCATTTTGTTCAAACAGCGCGAGGATGTGGCGGCGCTCACGCGCCACATGGCGGTGCAATTGCTGCAGCCCGCTGATGTCGACGCCTGAGGGCGCAGCCGTGGCAGAGGGCAAGACCATTTCCCAACTGGGCGATGCCCGGACTGGCAAGCTGGCCGACAACCTGAGCGGCTTTGGCCGTACCTTGCGCCGCGCCGGTGTGCGCGTGGACGCCGCCCGCATGGCGCTGGCCCAGCAGGCGGTGATGCTGGTGGGCCTGCGGCGTGAGGATTTCAGTGCCGCACTGGAGGCCGTGCTGGTCAGTCGCGAGCAGGACCGTTTGGTCTTCCGCGAGTTGTTCGACGCGTACTTTCGCAACCCCAACGTGGCGCAGAAGCTGCTCGCGCAGATGCTGCCCAGCGCTGAGTCCAAGGCCGAGCCCGCCAAGCGCCGCCCGCGCGTGAGTGAGGCGCTGGCCCCCGTGCGTGCGGCCCGCAACGCGCCCCCGCCGCGCGAGGACGAGAAGATCGATTTCGACGCCGCCATGACGGCCAGCGACCTGCAGCGCCTGCGCCACGCGGACTTCAACCAGCTTTCGGCCAGCGAATACTTGCTGGTGGAGCGCCTGGCGCGCGAGGTGCCCTTGCCTCTGCCGCGCTATGCAGCCCGACGTACCCGCCCTGGTGTGCGTGGCAGCCGCCCGCACTGGCCGGGCGCCATGCACCACGCGGCCCGCAATGGGGGCGAGGTGCTGCGCATTCCGCTGCTGCAGCGCCGCCAGCAACCGCTGCCGCTGATGGTGTTGGTGGATGTGTCGGGCTCCATGGAGCGTTACGCGCGGCTGCTGCTCGCCTTTTTGCATGCAGCCACCGCGCCGCGCCACACCGGTGACGCCGTGCGCCGGGATGTGTTCGCCTTCGGCACCGGGCTGACCGACCTCACGCCGGCCTTTCGCCTGGCCGACACCGACGCGATGCTGCAGCTGGCCAGCCATTCGATCAGTGACTTTGCCGGGGGCACCCGCATGGGTGACAGCCTGGCGCAGCTGCGTTTGCAGCATGCCCGGCGGTTGGTGGGGCGGCGCACCCTGGTGCTGCTGATCAGCGACGGGCTGGACACGGGCACGCCCGAGGTGCTGGCGCAGGAACTGGGCTGGCTGCGGCGCCACTGTGGCCGGTTGCTGTGGCTCAACCCGCTGTTGCGATTTGAGGGCTATGCGCCCACGGCACGCGGCGCGGCCGAGCTGCACCGCCAGGCCCACGGCATGGTGGCCGTGCACAACCTGAGCCGCCTGCAAGACCTGGCGGCCAGCCTGGCTGCCGTGCTCCGGCAGTGACTGATTTCAGAGACAACCATCGTCCATACACCGAGAGGAATTCACCATGGAAATGCAAGCCAGCCGCACCCTTGCCGTGAGCCAGCAGCAGGCCTGGGAGGCGCTCAACGATCCTGAAGTGCTCAAGCTGTGCATCCCCGGCTGCGACAAGGTCGAGGCGACCGGTGACAACCAGTACGCCGTCGCCATGGCGCTCAAGATTGGGCCCGTGTCTGCCAAGTTCGCAGGCAAGATCACGCTGTCGGAGATCGTGCCGCCCGAGAGCTACACCATTGCCTTTGACGGGTCGGGTGGCGTGGCGGGATTTGGCAAAGGCAATGCACAAGTCAAACTGGTGCCTTTGCCCGCCGATGCCGCAGGGCAGGCCAGCTGCGAGCTGCACTACACCGTGCATGCCACGGTGGGCGGCAAGATCGCGCAGCTGGGCCAGCGGCTCATCGACGGCGCCGCCAAGAGCATGGCCGAGGATTTTTTCAAGCGCTTTGACAACGAGATGCAGCGCCGCCATCCGCGCGCAGCGGCGGACGATGGTGCGGCCTCTTCCGAAGCGCCCACCGAGCCTGGGGCGCTGGCGGCGTCGGCGGGGGAGGATATTCCCCCCAGCGGCATACCGGTTTGGGTGTGGGTGGTGGGCGCGGCGGCGCTGGTGCTGGTAGCCTGGGCGATCAATTAACTCCCTCTGTGCCGGGGACTGGGCTCCCCCTGAGCCGCTTCGCGTCTTCCCCCGAGGGGACGCCTCCGGTGGACCGGCGAAGCCGGATCCACGGTGGCGCTGGTATGGGCACCGTGCGGCTTCATACGCAGTGGGCGTGGATGGCGGATTTCTGAGTGAGCCGTGGCAATGAATGGGTGATGAAACGATGGAAAACCTGGATGTGATGGTGTTGCGCACGCTGCAGGGCTGGCGGGCCGCCGGGCGGCGGGCGCTGCTGGCGACGGTGGTGCGCACCTGGGGCTCTTCACCCCGGCCGGTGGGCTCCATCATGGCGCTGTGTGAAGACGGGTCTGTGGTGGGTTCGGTCTCGGGCGGATGTATTGAGGACGACCTGATTGACCGCCATACACGGGCCTATGCGCAGGGCGTGCCCACGGCGGATGCAGGCAAAGACCACTGCATTCCGAGTGGCCCGCCGACATTTGTGAAATACGGCGTCACCGCGGACGAGGCGCACCGCTTCGGGCTGCCTTGTGGCGGCACGCTGGAGTTGCTGCTGGAGTACGACCCTGACCCTAATAGCCTGGCAACACTGATCACCGCGCTGGAGGCCGGGCGCCTGATGCAGCGCAGCGTGCGCCTGGCCGATGGGGTGGCCACGCTGACGCCTGCGGCAGCGCCGACCGAGCTGGTGGTGGATGCCGAGAAGCTGACCAACACCTTTGGCCCCGAGTACCGGATGCTGCTGATCGGCGCAGGCCAGCTGGCGGAGTACCTGGCCACCATGGCGTTGTTCAATGGTTTTGCGGTGACAGTGTGCGACCCTCGCGAGGAATACCGTGGCAGCTGGAACGTGCCCGCTGCCACGGTGGTGAGCGACATGCCCGACGACGTGGTGCTGGCCTTCAAGCCAGACCGGCGCAGTTGTGTGGTGGCCCTCACACACGATCCCAAGCTCGATGACCTGGCGCTGCTGGAGGCGCTGAACACCGACGCGTTTTATGTAGGCGGCATTGGCTCGCGCCGCAACAACGAGGCGCGCCATGCCCGCATGATCGAACACTTCGACCAGACCGAAGAAAGCCTGGCGCGCCTGCGTGGGCCGATTGGCATCTACATCGGCAGCAAGACGCCGCCCGAGATTGCGGTGAGCGTGATGGCCGAAATCCTGGCCGTCAAAAACGGCGTGACCCTGCCGCGCGACATGGAAGTAGCCCAGGCCAAGAACGACCGGGAACTGGCGCACAACGACCCGGGTGTGCTGGTATGTGGGGTGCGCGCGGCTTAGATGTGCACTAACGGGGCCGGGCCCGCAACTGCAACTGCTGCCGCACGTGGTGCAGCAGCCCTTCACAGGCGTCTTCCACCAGGTCCAGCACCTCTTCAAAGCCAGCGGCCCCGCCGTAGTAAGGGTCGGGCACCACGGGGCTGTCGAACTGTTGGCAGAACTCGGTCATGCGGCGCAGCTTATGGGCGTGCTCTGGCTGGCAACGCTCTTGCGCCAGTGTCAGGTTGTCCCAGTCCATGGCCAGGATCAGGTCGTGTTGCCCGAAGTCCCTGGGCAGCATCTGCCGTGCGCGCAGGCTGGAAAGGTCGTAGCCCCGTTGCGCCGCGTGCCGCTGGCTGCGGTCATCCGGCGCCTCGCCGGGGTGGTAATTGTGGGTGCCCGCTGAGTCCACACGCACCTGATCGGCCAAACCACTGTGAACCACCTTGTGCCGGAACACGCCGTGGGCCGTGGGGCTGCGGCAGATGTTGCCCATGCACACAAAAAGCACGGAGTAGGTGGCCGCAGGCGCGTGCTCGTCTTGCATGTCTTGTCCGCAGGTTCTCAGGCCGACATCACCACCGGGCCGCCCTTGGCGATGCCACGCTGGTAGGCGGGGCGCGCCTCCATGCGCTGTTTGTAGGCCTGCAGGTTGGGGCAGGCGCTGGCCTTGCTGGCGCGCGAGAGGGCGGCCTCCACCGCAAAGCTCATCTGAAAATCCGCCATGGTGAGGTGCTCGCACGCAAACCAGCGGTGGGTGCCCAGGTGTTGCTCCATGAAGTCGAGCGCGGTGTTCACGTTGGGGTCAATCACCTTTTCCTGTACCTTGCCACACAGGGCTTTGGCGATGGGCTTGACGAAAAAGGGCATGGGCTGGGTCGGAATCGTCATGAACACCAGCTTCATCACCAGCCAGTTCATGAGCGAACCCTCGGCGTAGTGCATCCAGAAGCGGCACTGGCGGTACTCTGGCGTGCGCGGCGCTGGTTGCAGATGGGCCAGGTCACCGCCCGCCTGGGCGCCGTAGGTCTCCACCAGGTATTCGACGATCGCGCCAGACTCGGCGATGACCTCCTTGCCGTCAGTGATCACCGGCGATTTTCCCAGCGGGTGGATCTTCTTGAGCTCGGGCGGGGCCAGCTTGGTGGCCTTGTCGCGTTGGTAGATCTTGAGCTCGTAGGGAACGCCCAGTTCTTCGAGCAGCCAGAGAACGCGCTGCGAGCGCGAGGTTTCAAGGTGGTGGACGGTGATCATGGGTGAACATTTGAACAGTTTGCCGGGGCGCGGTACAAACCTGCGGGTGGCAAGGACGGCCCTGAAAAGCAAAAAGCCCTCTGGCGAGGGCTTTTTGCAGAGGACCCACCGCAGTCGGCCCTTGGCGATCTGGCGATCAGCCGCCCTTCTTGGAGCGCTTGCCAGGGTTCTTCTTGCTGCGGGTTGCCACACCGCGCTCTAGGCTCACGCGTTGGCCACGGCCGCCGGTTGGCAGGGTGTAGCCGGGCACGGGCGTAGGGCGGGGAGTGCGCTTGCGGTCTGCTTCGGTGACGATCTTGTTGCCCATGGTAGGTCTCAGAGTTGGTGGAAAAAAGGGAGATTTTAGGCCACAGCCGGGTCGCCGGGATTTTGACCGGTGTTTGGCAGGACCTTTAGGGGGTGACAAAACCTGCAGCCACGCCTGCAGCCACACCCGCGCCATGGTCGGTGGACAGGGCCTGCGTGCAGTGGCGAGGCAGTTCAAAACCCCGCGCTGCGTCTTGGATGGCAGTCGTGCGGATGACGGGCGGCTTGGCCCACACGCCACCAAAGATGGTGGCAAAGGCGACGTCCGCCGCATCCCGCCCCACGCCAAAACGCAGCAGGCCCATGGGGATCGCCGTGCCAGACGGGTCAAAGATGTACCAGCGGTCGCCCAGGTACACCTCCACATATGCATGAAAATCGGGCGGTCCGAGGGCCGGGTCAGCGCCATAGTCGGTTCCGGTGGTGAAGCGGGCCGGGATGTTGATGGCGCGGCACAACGCAATCATGAGATGGGCGAAGTCGCGGCAGACGCCCACCTGCTCCACCAGCGTGTCCACCGCAGAGGTGTTCGAGTTGGACGTGTTGGACGTGAACGCCACATGCCGCTGCACCCAGTCGCATATCGCCTGCACCCGGCTGTGCCCTTGCCACAGGGCTCCAAACTCATTCGTAGCCAGGCGCAGCAGCCGGTCGGACTGGCAATACCGGCTGGGGTAGATGTAGCCCATCACCTCCTGTGGCAGACGCCTCACCGGCACTTCTGGCAGTTGGGCGGGGTCGACGCGGTAGTGGTTGATATCCACCGTGGCGGAATACGTTAGCTCCAGCGTGCCAGGCTCGCCATGCAACCGCAGGTAGCGGTTGCCCGTGGCTGGATCGGTATGAACGTGGTGGGCAATGGGCTGGTTGATGACCAGGCGCTCCGCGCTCACAGACTGGTTGGGTGTCTGCGCAGCGTGGATGTTGAAGACAAAATCAGCGCCGTGCTGGTCCACCTCGTAGCTCAGATCAATCTGCAGTTCCATGCGCACGCGGTCATGGCTGGGTTGGGCTGCAGGGGCCGCTGGCGCGGGGTAGGGGGCGGGCCAGGTGGCAGCGTTGCGGTTGTTTGACTGCAGGGGAGGGCTTTGGGTGTTTGCCATGGGCATGTCCTTCGTGCGCTGCATGCCGGGGCATCCGGCACAGCAGCGTGACTTGAGGATAGTCTCTTCTTTCGCGCCCGATGTAGGCGAACGGCCCGCTGCAATGCCCGCCCGTTACCCATTCAGGGGCGCCGGCAGGTCACCTCGTCAGGCAGGTACCGCAAGGCGTGCCAGCATCTCGGTCTTGCCGCTGCGATCTGCTCGCAGGATCAGCCCTTCACCCGAACGGGTATTGGTCTTTGCCAGATCGGACAGCACAAACATATGGGTGACCCACACTTCAAAACGGCCCGCCCGCAGCGATGCAGCAGAGAGTCCCGCGCGCAGTTCCCGCAGATGGCTCGCTCCCGTGGTCTCTGGGCTGCCGTGGGGCGAGCCCAACGCAGGCCAGACCTGGGGCGTACCAAAGGCAAGGGTGGCACTGTCCACACAGCGGCACCAGGGGCTCGAAAGAACCTTGCCCGGTTGCAGCTGCCTTTGCTGAAACCACATGCCCACGCTCCGCGCCTGCGCCCGGCCTTCTTCGCTCAGATTGCGTTGGGTACTGCAGTCACCCACGCGAAACCCGGGTGGGTCAAACGTGCCAGGGGCCAGCGAGTGGCGGAAGGCTGCCACCACACCACCCTTGCGCAACAGGGCCTCGGCGTCCGAGTCTTGGGCCGCCCAGCTGCGCAGGCTGGCAAAGGCCAGCCCGGCGCCCAACACCGCACGGCGGTCAACGCGGGGCTCAGGCGGCAGGCTGGAAGGCATAGCCGTTGCCCGACGCCGCCACGCGGCCAAAGGCCGGGAACGGGAAGTGGAAGCCGCCCAGCATGGCGTTGCTGGCGGTAATGCGCTGGAACACCTCGCGCCGCACCTTGCGCGCAGCCTCGGCGTCCATGTCAAACGTCACGGCCCAGTCGGGGTTGCGTGCGAACAGTGCGGGCACATTGGTCAGGTCCGCCACGTAGAAAAACCTCTGGCCCGACGAGGTCAGCTCAAACAGTGTGTGGCCTGGCGTGTGGCCATAGGCCGCCACAGACTTGATGCCCGGCGCCACTTCCGCATCGGCCGCAAACTGCATCAGGGTGTCGGCGGGCATGGTGGCAAAGGTGCGCCGCACGTTCTCGAACGCGCCCTTCATGCCTGCGGGCGCTGCGGCCATGCGGGCATCGTCCATCCAGAACGCGTGTTCGGCCGCGGGCACCATCACCTTGGCCTTGGGGAACACCAGCTCACCGGCCTTGTTGCGGATGCCATTGATGTGGTCCCCGTGGTAGTGGCTGATGAGCACGGTGTCGATGTCGGCCGCCTGCAAGCCGGCGGCGCGCAGGCTGTCGAGCAGCTTGCCCGTGGTGGCGCCGCCAAACTCGCCCAGGCCGGTGTCGATGAGGATCTTGCGTCCGCCCGTCAACACCAAGAACGGCGTGTAGGGCACGTCGATGTAGTCCGTAGGCAAGCCCTGGGAGGCCAGCAGCGCGCGCACTTCGGCCAGCGGTGCGTTTTTCACAAACTCCTCGCCCAGCGGGCGGCGCGTGATGCCGTCATTCAACGCGATCACTTCGGCATCGCCCACCTTCATGCGGCGGAAGGCGGGGCTGGGCAGGGTGGGCGTGCCGAGGTTGGGCGCGTTCTGAGCCCAGACGGGCAAAAAGGATCCCACGGCGTAAACGGTGGTGGCCAGGCTTGCACCCAGGAAGTGGCGACGAGACAGCATGAAACTCTCCGGTAATGAGTTGAACTGATGAGTCGCAACTGTAACGGTGCCAAGAGTTTGCCGTTTGCCGATGCGCTAACCTGTGTGCAACGTGGGGCTTTTGCGGGTAATTGGGGTTAACCCCTTGGCGGAGTCTTATTCGACCGCGAAGGCATCGCGCAGCGCATCGCAAAAGGCAGCATTGCCGCTGACCGTCAGGGTGATCGTGGTCCGGGGTGGGGAGGGGCTGCCTGCCGCCGCGTGCAGCTGCCCGGCGGACTCATCAAATGTCAGCACCAGCGGTGTCCTGACTTCCTGCGCACCCTGCAGGTCGTATTGCCATTCGCCCCCATCTTCCGAGGGGCCCCGGACATCGGGGAAATGCTGGTGTGCCCAGGCCAGCATGGCACTGATCTCGGCGTGCAACGCGGGAATCTGTGCGGACGACACGCTGGCCATGGCATCAAAAGTACCCACACCGTCCGCATCCTCGCTGTAGTCAAAGTCCAGGTAGTTCAGGTTCATGTTTGTCATTCAAGAGGGCGTCATGCCCGGGTGAGGCCGGCGCAGCCGAGGACCAGCACCCCAGCAACGCCGTCGGGGTGATGTGCGGCGGGTCACGCCCGAAGTATTGCCGGGTCAGTTTGGTCAGAACGGTTTGCTCAAACGGCGGCAACAGGTCAGCAGTGTCTCGCTCTATGGGAACGAAGCGGCTCGTTGCCGAGGTCTTGGCTCCCCCGCTCCGATTGTCTTGGATGGAGTCTTTGGCCGGGAGGAGTTCGCCCCTCAAGGCTTGTGTGGGTGCTGGGCCGGACGCCGACCAAATTGCACTTATCGCCGATTGCCGGTGCCGAATTTGCACCTTTATAGGCACCTAGCGCAAGCTGTGTCTATCCAAATAGCTCCTAAATTAATAGCTAAATGCCTTTGTGGCAGCTTTGGTGTTGCACCACCACCTGTCGGGAAAACCCTGAACCTTGCTCGCTTCCATCCGTTCACAATGCGGCCAACTGGTCTTACCAATTTACCTTTGAGCCAATTTCTGCATGCCTTTTCAACCCATAGAGCCCCGCCGCTTGTACCGCCAGATTGCCGACCAGCTGCGCCAGCTCATTCAAAGCGGCGAATTTGCCGTGGGATCCAAACTGCCCGCCGAGCGCGACCTGGCCGCAAAAATGGGCGTGTCCCGCCCGTCGGTGCGGGAAGCGCTGATTGCGCTGGAGGTGGAGGGCCTGATTGAAGTGCGCATGGGTTCGGGCATTGTGGTGATTGGCCGCGAGAGCGTGCGCCTGCTGGACAACGCGCACGGCCCGCTGGAAATCATCCGCGCACGCCAGCTCATCGAATGTGAACTCGCCGCGCTGGCCGCTAAAAGCACCGACCCCACGCTGGTGCCCGACCTGCTGGAAACCCTGCGTGACATGGAGGCCGACATTGCCGCGCGCACCCTGCCCATCCGCGGCGACCGCGCTTTCCACATCCGCATTGCCCAGGCCAGCGACAACAGTGCCCTGCAAGCGGTGGTGACCCAACTGTTTGACGAGCGCAATGGGCCACTGTTCACCACGCTGGGCGGCCACTTCGAGCGCGAAGCCACCTGGAAAGAGGCGGTGGACGAGCACCGCGCCGTAGTCGCCGCCATTGCCGCCCGAGACCCCGACATGGCCCGCGCCGCCATGAGCGGCCACCTGGACCGCTCGCACCAACGTTTTTCGGCCGGCTGGAACAGCCCCGCTGACGCGTGAACCCACCGGACGCCTGACCATGAGCCTTGCCTGCACACTGAATGGTCCGCTGAACCTCAGCGTGGAACAACTTGCCCTTCAGGAGCCCGGCCCCGGCCAGGTGCGCCTGCGCCTGGGTGCAGGTGGCATCTGCGGGTCGGACCTGCACTACTACCAGCATGGCCGCGCCGGCATCTTCGCCATCCGTGCGCCTTTTGTGCCGGGGCATGAAGCCTCGGGCGTGGTGGACGCCGTGGGCGAAGGGGTGACCACCGTGCACCCTGGACAAAAAGTGGCGGTCAACCCGGCCCACCCCTGCGGCATGTGCCCCGCCTGCCGCGCCGGTCGCAGCAACCTGTGCGAGAAGATGGTGTTCCTGGGCAGCGCGGCCATTTTCCCGCACATCCCCGGTTTCTTCCGCGAGCACTTTGTGATGCACGAGGCCCAGCTCACTGCCATTGACGAGGATGTGAGCCTGGGCGAAATTGCCTGTGCCGAGCCCCTGTCGGTGGGCCTGCATGCAGTGCGCCGCGCGGGCGAAATTCTGGGCGCCACCGTGCTGGTCACCGGCGCGGGCACCATCGGCTGCATGTCGGTCATTGCCGCGCGCTTGGCCGGTGCCGGCCGCGTGATTGCCTGCGACCCCAGCGAGCGCGCCCGCGAAATGGCCCTGACCGTGGGCGCTGACGAAGCCCTGCCCGATGCCACGGCCTGGAAGGGCCGCGTGGATGTGGCGCTGGAAGCCGCAGGCCACCCTGCCGCGCTGGCCAGCTGCCTGGCGGCAGTGCGCCGCGGCGGGCGCGTGGTGCAGGTGGGCACGCTGCCGCCCGAAATTCCTTTCCCGGCCAACGACATCATGTCGCGCGAGCTGGACTACGTGGGCGCCTTCCGCGCCGACATCGAATTTGACTGGGCCGTGCAGGCTATTCGCAGCCGGCGGGCCGATGTGCGCCCGCTCATCAGCGCCCAGTTGCCGATCAGCCAATCGAAAGCGGCCTTCGATCTGGCTTTGGACAGAGGCCGCAGTACCAAGGTGCAGCTTGTTCCCGGCTAAACCCCGGTGACGACCCGGCTGCGCAACATTCACAACAACAGGAGACAAAGAGCATGACATTCCAACGGATTACCCTGGCCCTGGCTGCAAGCCTTTTGGTTGCGGCCCCCGCCTTTGCGCAGACCAAGCTCAAGTGGGCCCATGTGTACGAGCCGGGCGAGCCCTTCCACACCGCATCGGTGTGGGCCGCCGAAGAGATCAAGAAGCGCAGTGCCGGCCGCTACCAGATCGATGTGTACCCCGCGTCGCAATTGGGCAAGGAGAACGACATCAACCAGGGCCTGAGCCTGGGCACGGTGGACATCATCATCTCGGGCTCGAGCTTTGCTGCCAAGGCCTTTCCGCGCATCGGCGTGACCTACTACCCCTACACCTTCCGCAACGTGGACCACCTGCTGGCTTACACCAAGAGCGACATCTACAAAGAGCTGACCGCCGGCTACGAACAGAAAAGCGGCAACCAGATCATTGCGACCACCTACTACGGCACCCGCCATACCACCAGCAACAAACCCATTGCCAAGTGCGCCGACCTCAAGGGCCTGAAAATGCGCGTGCCCGACGTGCCGGCCTACCTGGCCATGCCACGCGCCTGCGGTGCCAACACCTCGCCCATCGCGTTTGCCGAGGTCTACCTGGCGCTGCAAAACGGCACCGTGGAAGCTCAAGAGAACCCGCTGCCCACCATCGAAGCCAAGAAGTTCTACGAGGTGCAAAAACACATCGTGTTGACCGGCCACATCGTGGACCACCTGAACACCGTGGTGGCGGGCGGGCTGTGGAAAAAGCTGTCGGACGCCGACAAGAAGATGTTCTCGGAAGTGGCGCTCGAAGCCGCTGCCAAGGCCTCCAAGGAAGTGGCAGCCCGCGAGAGCGAACTGGCCGCCGTGTTCCGCAGCAAGGGCATCAGCGTGACCGAGGTGAACACCGGTGAGTTCCGCGACACCGTGCTCAAGAACGTGCCGTTTGAGCAGTACGGCTACCAGAAAGCCGACTG
Source organism: Acidovorax sp. Root275 (assembly GCF_001428965.1). Classification (NCBI taxonomy): domain Bacteria; kingdom Pseudomonadati; phylum Pseudomonadota; class Betaproteobacteria; order Burkholderiales; family Comamonadaceae; genus Acidovorax; species Acidovorax sp. Root275. The sequence goes on from NZ_LMJH01000005.1 coordinate 167,065, forward strand.
GGACCGCATCCAGGCCATCAAGTAAGGCGACACCATGACGCTTCACAGCTCCCTGCCCCTGTCGGGCGGTGCGGCGGAGTCGCATCCCGTCGAAACCAGCGCGGAAGCGCTGGTGGCCAGCTTCGCGGAGGCCGACCAGCACACGGTCGACCTTTCCGTCTACGGCGTCGAAGACTGGATTTGCCTGGGCTTTTTCTGGACCATGGCCGGCCTGGTGTTTCTGCAATTCTTCAGCCGCTATGTGCTGAACGACTCGTTCGCCTGGACTGAAGAGTTGGCCGTGTACTGCCTGATGCCGGTGGTGTTCATCGGGGCGTCCATGTGTGTGCGGCGGGTGCGGCACATCCAGGTCAACCTGGTCTACCGCTACCTGCCCGTTCCTGCAGGCCGGGCCCTGTCGACGGCGGTAGACATCGCCGCCATTGCCTTCTACAGCTATGGGGCCTGGCTCGTTGCACGCTACGCACTGGCCGTGAACAACGAACCCATGACCACCATCGACTGGAACAAGAGCCATGTGTACTGGCTCGCGTTTGCCGGTTTTGCCCTCATGGCCCTGCGGGCCGTGCAGGTGGCCATCGAAAACTGGCGGCGCGGCTTCTCGGCACTGCAAAACCCTGGCTTCTTTGACGGCTCTACCGACTGAACGGAACCTGCACCATGCTGATCCTGATTGTTTCCTTTTTGGGGCTGATGCTGTGTGGCCTGCCGGTGGCGGTGGCCATGGCCGGCGGCTCGCTGGTCTACATCCTGGTGTCGGGCAGCGTGCCCGACATCGTGCTGGCCCAGCGCATGATTGCGGGCATCGAGTCCTTCCCGCTGCTGGCCGTACCGTTCTTCATCCTGGCTGGCAACCTGATGAACATTGCCGGCATCACCAGCCGCATCTACAACTTTGCCGTGGCGCTGGTGGGCTGGATGAAGGGCGGCCTGGGGCAGGTCAACATCATCGGCTCGGTCATCTTCTCGGGCATGTCCGGCACGGCCATTGCGGATGCTGCCGGCTTGGGTGCGATAGAGATCAAGGCCATGAAAGAGCACGGCTACAGCACCGAATTTGCCGTGGGCGTCACTGCTGCCTCGGCCACGCTGGGCCCCATCATTCCGCCCTCGCTGCCCTTTGTGATCTACGGGATGATGGCCAACGTGTCCATCGGCGCGCTGTTCGTGGCGGGCATCATCCCCGGCCTGTTCATGACCGTGCTGATGATGGCCACGGTGGCCTACTTTGCCCACCGCAATGGCTGGGGTGGGGACGTCGCCTTCCAATGGGCCCGACTGGGCAGTGCCACGCTGGAGATTCTGGTGGTGCTGGCCTTCCCCATGACGGTGTGGCTGGCGGTCAAAGCCGGCATGTCGGTCAACGTGGCTGCGGGCCTGGCCTTTGTGGCCCTGCTGGTGCTGGACTGGCGCTTCAACTTTTCGGCCGTGCTGGCCCTCATGGCGCCCGTCATCCTGATTGGCGGCATGACCATGGGCTGGTTCACCCCCACCGAGGCTGCCATGGCAGCGGTCATCTGGGCGCTGTTTCTGGGCCTGGTGCGCTACCGCTCCATGACCCTCCGCACGCTGGCGCAGGCCACGTTCGAAACGATAGAGACCACCGCTTCGGTGCTGTTCATCGTGACCGCGGCGTCCATCTTTGCCTGGCTGCTCACCACCACACAAGCGGCGCAAGCCCTGGCGGACTGGATTTTGTCCATCACCAGCAACAAGTGGGTGTTCCTGCTGCTGGCCAACCTGCTGATCCTGTTTGTGGGCTGCTTCATCGACACGATTGCAGCCATCACCATCCTGGTGCCCATCCTCCTGCCCATCGTGCTCAAGCTCGGCATCGACCCCATCCAGTTCGGCCTGATCATGACGCTGAACCTGATGATTGGCCTGCTGCATCCTCCCTTGGGCATGGTGCTGTTTGTGCTGGCACGCATCTCCAAGCTTTCGGTCGAGCGCACCACCGTCGCCATCCTGCCCTGGCTGGTACCGCTGATGCTGGCGCTGATCGCCATCACCTACATTCCGGCGCTCACCCTGTGGTTGCCGCAGCAAATGGGGTTGGTCAAGTGAATCCGGTGATCCGCATTCACCCGCAAGACGATGTGGTCATCGCCCGGCAGCAACTGCTGGGCGGCACCCGCATCGAATCCGAGGGCATCACCGTCTCTGGCCTGGTACCGCCAGGCCACAAGATCGCGGTGCGCGCCATTGCGGCCGGTGCGCCGGTGCGGCGCTACAACCAGATCATTGGTACCGCCACACAGGCCATTGCGGCCGGCCAGCATGTGCACACGCACAACCTGGCGTTCAGCCACTTTGACCGTGGCCACACCGTGGGCGGTGATGTGCGGCCCGTGGCCTATGTCGATACCCCGGCCACGTTTGAAGGCATCAAACGCCCCGACGGGCGTGTGGCCACGCGCAACTACATTGGTGTGCTGACCAGCGTGAACTGCTCAGCCACGGTGGCGCGCGCCATTGCCGACCACTTCCGCCGCGACATCCACCCCGAGGCCCTGGCTGCCTTTCCCCAGGTGGATGGGATCGTGGCCCTGACCCACGGCGCCGGCTGCGCCACCGACAGCGAGGGCGAAGGCCTGCAGGTACTGCGCCGCACACTCGCAGGCTACGCCCGCCATGCCAACTTTGCCGCAGTCATCGTGGTGGGCCTGGGCTGCGAGACCAACCAGATCCAGGGACTGATGGCGCAGGAAGGCCTGCGCGAAGGTGCCAAGCTGGTGACTTTCAGCATCCAGGACACGGGCGGCACGGCCAAAAGCGTGGCGCGTGGCATTGAGGTGGTGAAGCAATTGCTGCCCGAGGCCAATGCCGTGCAGCGTGAACCGGTGCCAGCCAGTCACCTCGTGGTGGGCCTGCAATGCGGCGGCTCCGACGGTTATTCCGGCATCAGCGCCAACCCGGCCCTGGGGGCGGCGGTGGACCTGGTGGTGCGCCACGGTGGCACGGCCGTGCTGTCCGAAACCCCCGAGATTTATGGCGGCGAACATTTGCTGCTGCAGCGCGCCGTGTCGCAAGCCGTGGCCGACAAGCTGGAGGCCCGCCTGCAGTGGTGGACCGACTACTGTGCCCGCCACCACGCCGAGATGGACAACAACCCGTCCGCCGGCAACAAGGCCGGCGGCCTGACCACCATCCTCGAAAAATCCCTGGGCGCCATTGCCAAGGGCGGCACCACGCCCATGGTGGACGTGTACGAATACGCCCAGCCCATCACCGCAAAAGGTTTTGTCTACATGGACACGCCGGGCTACGACCCGGTGTCGGCCACGGGCCAGGTGGCGGGTGGCGCCAACCTGATCTGCTTTACCACCGGCCGTGGCTCGGCCTATGGCTGCGCCCCCTCGCCCTCACTCAAGCTGGCCACCAACAGCGCACTGTGGGCCAAGCAGGAAGAGGACATGGACATCAACTGCGGCACCGTGATCGACGGCAGTGAGAGCGTGGAGCAGCTGGGCGAGCGCATCTTTCTGGAAATGCTGGCCGCAGCCTCGGGCCGCAAGACCAAAAGCGAGCTGCATGGCTACGGCCAAAACGAATTTGTCCCCTGGGCGCTGGGCGCCGTGATGTAACCCCTCTTCATCTGACAAGACCATGAAAATCACTTCCGCCAAAGTCATCATCTGCGCACCCAGCCGCAACTTTGTCACCCTGAAAATCGAAACCGACGAGGGCCTGACCGGCATCGGCGACGCCACCTTGAACGGCCGCGAGCTGGCCGTGGCCAGCTACCTCACCGAGCACGTCATTCCCTGCCTGATCGGCCGCGACCCGCAGCAGATCGAAGACATCTGGCAGTACCTCTACAAGGGCGCCTACTGGCGCCGCGGCCCGGTCACCATGAGTGCGATTGCCGGGGTGGACACGGCGCTGTGGGACATCAAGGCCAAGGCTGCCAACATGCCGCTCTACCAACTGCTGGGTGGCAAGAGCCGCACCGGCGTGATGGTCTACGGCCACGCCAATGGCAAGGACATCACCCAGACCGTGGAAGAGGTGTTGCGCTACAAGGAGATGGGCTACAAGGCCATCCGCGCGCAGAGTGGTGTGCCCGGTCTGGAGAAGGTGTACGGCGTGGGCCGCGGCACCATGTTCTACGAACCGGCCGATGCCGACCTGCCCAGCGAGCACGACTGGTCCACCGAGAAATACCTGCGCCACACGCCCGAGCTGTTTGACAAGGTGCGCGCGGCCGTGGGGCCAGACATCCACCTGCTGCACGATGTGCACCACCGCCTCACGCCCATCGAGGCCGGCCGCCTGGGCAAAGACCTGGAGCCCTACCGTTTGTTCTGGATGGAGGACGCCACGCCTGCCGAAAACCAGGAGGCCTTCCGCCTGATCCGACAGCACACCACCACGCCGCTGGCGGTGGGCGAGATTTTCAACACCATCTGGGACTGCAAGGACCTGATCGAGAACCAGCTGATCGACTACATCCGCACCACCGTGGTCCACGCCGGCGGCATCACCCACCTGCGCCGCATTGCGGATCTAGCCGCGCTCTACCAGGTGCGCACCGGCTCGCATGGCGCCACCGATTTGTCGCCCGTGTGCATGGGCGCCGCGCTCAACTTTGACCTGTGGGTGCCCAACTTCGGCATCCAGGAATACATGCGCCACACCGACGAGACCGACGCCGTGTTCCCACACGCCTACAGCTTCAAGGACGGCTATATGCATCCCGGCGAAGCACCGGGCCACGGCGTGACCATCGACGAGGCCTTGGCCGCCAAGTACCCCTACCAACGTGCCTACCTGCCGGTCAACCGCCTGCAGCACGACGGTACGCTGACCAACTGGTGATGGCGGCCATGAACCGATTGAACGACACCACGGTGGGTACATTGCCTGCCGCCGTGGTGCGCCCGCCCTACGACCGCCGTGCGTTGAAAAACGGCATCGTGCATCTCGGCATAGGGGCCTTCATGCGTGCCCACATGGCCGCTGCCACCGAGGCCGCGATTGCCGCCGGCGACCTGCGCTGGGGCATCACCGGCGTGTCGCTGCGCCAAGCCGATACCCGCGATGCCCTGGCGCCGCAGGACGGGCTGTACACACTGGCGATTCGTGATGCGGATGCGCAAGGCCAACCCCGCCAGCGCCTGCAAGTCATTGGTGCCGTGCGCAACCTGCTGGTAGCACCCGAGAACCCGCAAGCCGTGCTGGAGGCGATAGCCGCCGCAGACACCCGCATCGTGAGCCTGACGGTGACCGAAAAAGGCTATTGCCATGACCCCGCTACCGGCACGCTGCGCCTGGACCACCCGGACATCGTGCACGACCTGACCCACCCGCACGCCCCCCGCTCCGCCATCGGCATGCTGGTCTACGGCTTGCAGCTGCGCCATGCGCAAGGCCACGGGCCGATTACCCTGCTGTCGCTGGACAACCTGCCGGCCAATGGGCGTGTGCTGCGTGCCGCCGTACGGCGCTTTGCTGAAGAAATTGATAGCACCTTGCGCACGTGGATAGAGCGCCAGTGCCGTTTTCCATGCTCCATGGTGGACCGCATCGTGCCCAAAACCACCGATGGCGACCGTGCAATGGTGAGTGCTGCGCTGGGTTGCGTTGACGCTTGGCCGGTGCTGGGCGAGCATTTTTTTGACTGGGCCATTGAAGACGAATTTGCGGCAGACCGCCCGGACTGGATGCTGGGCGGTGCACGTTTTGTGCCCGATGCCGAACCTTTTGAGCGGCTCAAGCTGCGCATGGTGAACGGCACGCACTCCAGCCTCGCCTACCTGGGCGCCATGGCCGGCTGGCACACCGTGGACAAAGCCATTGCGCAGCCCGCATTGCGCACGCACATCGAAGCGCTGATGCGCGACGAGATTGAACCCACCCTGCCTGCCTTGCCGGGCCTGGACCTGGCGGCCTACCGCCACAACCTGCTGGCCCGCTACGGCAACCCGGCCCTGGCCCACCGCACGCAGCAGATCGCCATGGACGGCTCGCAAAAACTGCCGCAGCGCCTGCTGGGCACGCTGCGCGACCGCCTGGCCCGGCAACTGCCCGTGCCGCGCATGGCCTTGGGCTTGGCCGCGTGGATGCACTACCTGCGTGGCGTGGACGAACTGGGCCAGGCCTACGGCATTGACGACCCGCATGCCACCCAGCTCACCGCGCTGTACCAGCAGTCGCTGGGTCAAGGCGTGAGTCCGCACACCGTGCAAGCCATGCTGGCCTATGCGCCGGTGTTTGGCGACCTAGCGGGCCATGCAGCACTCACGGCGGCGCTGGTGCCCTTGCTGCAGTCGCTGCAAGCACACGGGGTTGCGGCCACCCTGGAAGCGGTGAACCACGGGGAGTTGACCGCATGAGCACGATGCCCGACACACTCGACGTCCTGTCCCTGGGCGAAACCATGGCGATGCTGGTCGCGCAAGAGCCCGGCCCACTGGCCGAGGTACAAAGTTTCATCAAACGCATTGCCGGTGCCGACACCAATGTGGCCATCGGCCTGGCGCGCCTGGGCTTCAAAGTTGGCTGGGTGAGCCGCCTAGGGACGGATTCGTTTGGCAGCTATGTGCGCAAGACGATTGAGGCCGAGGGCGTGGACACCTCGCAGGTGGAGCTGGACCCGCAACGCTCTACCGGCTTCATGCTCAAGTCGCGCAGCGTGGACGGCAGCGACCCGGCGATCGAGTACTACCGCCGCGGCTCGGCCGCCAGCCAGCTCAGCGTGGCACACTTGAAAACCGATTACGCGCTGCGCGCAAGGCATGTGCACACCACGGGCATCACGCCCGCCCTGTCGCCCGCCGCTCGCGAACTGGTAGCCCACGCCATGTTGACCCTGCGGGCCGCCGGCCGCAGCGTGTCGTTTGACCCCAACCTGCGCCCCAGCCTGTGGCCCGACGTGGCCACCATGCGCGACACCCTCAACGACCTGGCCCGCCATGCGGACTGGGTGTTGCCAGGCATTGATGAAGGCAAGCTGCTGACTGGCCAAAACACCCCGGCGGACATTGCCGCGTGGTACCTGGACCGGGGCGCCAAGGCCGTGGTCATCAAGCAAGGCGCTGAAGGCGCTTACTTTCGCACCGCCAGCGGCGAACAAGGGCAGGTGCCCGGTGTGACCGTGTCTGTGGTGGTGGACACCGTGGGCGCCGGTGACGCGTTTGCCGTGGGCACCATCAGCGCGCAGCTTGAAGGGCTGGGCTGGCCGCAGGCCGTGCGCCGCGCCAACTGGATTGCCTCGCGCGCACTGCAGGTGGTGGGCGACGTGGAAGGCCTGCCCACGCGCGCGGAACTGAATGCACAGAATTTGGATTGAACGAAGGATCCCGTCATGCTGACCGTTGTTTGTGAAACCCCCGGCACTTTGCGTGCCCACGACCGCCCCCTGCCAGACCGTGCGGCCGACGAAGTGCTGCTGCGTGTCAAACGTGTGGGGGTGTGTGGCACCGACCTGCACATCTTTACCGGCAACCAGCCTTACCTGAGCTACCCCCGCGTGATGGGGCACGAGCTGTCGGGCATTGTGGAAACCGCGCCTGCGGGCAGCGCCCTGCAATCCGGCGACACGGTGTACGTGATGCCCTACCTCTCGTGTGGCACCTGCATTGCCTGCCGCGCCGGCAAGACCAACTGCTGCACCCGCATCCAGGTGTTGGGCGTGCACACCGATGGCGCGTTTACCGAATACCTGTGCGTGCCCCAGCAGTTTGTGCACAAGGCCGAGGGCGTGTCACTGGACCAGGCCGCGATGGTGGAGTTTTTGTCCATCGGCGCCCATGCCGTGCGCCGCTCGGGCGTGGTGCCGGGCCAGCGGGTGCTGGTGGTGGGCGCCGGGCCCATCGGCATGGCGGCCATGATTTTTGCGCAGCTGCGCGGCGCCACCGTCACTGCGCTGGACGGGCGCCAGGACCGGTTGGACTTTTGCACCCAATCCCTGGGAGTGAATGCTGGGGTTTCGCTGGGGGACACCGACGAAGCGCAACTCGCAGCACTGACAGACAGTGAGTTTTATGACGTGGTGTTTGACGCCACCGGCAACCCCAAGGCCATGGAGCGCGGCTTCCAATTTGTCGCGCATGGCGGCACCTATGTGCTGATCTCGGTGGTGGGCGCGAACATCACCTTTTCCGACCCCGAATTCCACAAACGCGAAATGACCCTGATGGGCAGCCGCAATGCCACCGCCGAAGATTTTGAGACCGTGCTGAACGCCATGCGTGCAGGATTGATTCCACAGGCACTGAACACCCACCGCCTGACCCTGGCCGAAGTGCCCACCAAGTTCCAGGACCTGCTGGACCCCAAGGCCGGCGTGATCAAGGCGATTGTGGAGTGCTGACCGGCTCACCCACTCGGTAGGTCCGCTGCAATGGGCAGGCGCAGACGCCGCGTTGTGGGGGTTGTGCGTCAACCAGGCCAGGGGTTGGCTGCGGGCGCAGCCGAGACAAACCCAACCGCTCTCTAGAATCGCAGGGCGGCGCAGGCTGTAGAAGAAGAATGCCCTGCGCCATCCATCAACCCAAGGGAGCAGGATGTCTGAGAACATGGTGTTGCAGGTGGAGGGCCTGTGTTTTGCCTACCCCGAATGTGGGGTGCTGGATCAGTGGTCGGCGGCGCTGCCCGCGGGTCTGGCGCTCGTGCGTGGTGACGAGAGCAGTGGCAAGACCACGCTGCTGCGCCTGCTGGCGGGGGAACTCACAGCGCAGGCCGGGCGCATCACGCTGCAGGGTGTGAACGCGCGCGAAACCCCCAAGGCCTATGCCCAACAAGTCTTCTGGGCCGACCCCCGCTCGGGCGACCTGGACCAACTCACGGCCCGTGGCTGGCTAGGCAGCCTTCCGGCGCGTTACCCATCATGGGATGCCGCTGCGCTGGCGGTCCACACCGAAGGGTTCAGCCTGCATGAACATCTGGACAAGCCGTTCTACGCGCTGTCCACCGGCAGCAAACGCAAGGTGCTCATGGCCGGGGCGCGGGCATCGGGCGCGCCGCTGACCCTGATCGATGAACCGGTGGGCGGGCTCGACAAGCCGTCGGCGGCCTACCTGGGCCGCGCCCTGGCGCAGGTGGCCAGCCAGCCCGGGCGCGTGGTGGTGGTAGCGCATTACGAGGCCTTGCCGGGTGTGCCCTGGGGCACGGTGGTGGAACTCCACGGTTGAACCGGGTCCTCGCCGCCGGGCGCCGTGGCCGTCAACCTCCGCTTGTTTTAGACTGCACTGCTGTTTTGTGTTTCTCCGTTCCCCGAAGGACTGTTCCATGGACGCGCTTCTTTTTGCCCCGGTGGCGGTTGCCATTGCGCTCACGCCCGGACCCAACAATTTCTGTGGCCTCAACAACGGCATTCGCGCGGGGATTGGTGCGGCCATGGTGGCGACGCTGGGGAGGGTGGCTGCGTTCGCGATTTTCCTGACGGTGTCTGCGGTGGGCCTGGGGGCGATGTTGCTGGCGTCCGAGGCCGCCTTCACGGCCGTGAAGTGGGTCGGGGCCTGCTACCTGTTCTGGCTGGGCTGGCGCGCGTGGCGCAGCCGCGAGTTCAGTGGGCTGGACGTGGTGGACGGCGCAGATGGGGGTGTGGTGAAGGCGGGCGGCGCCCCGGTGCGCCTGCAGTCGCTTATCGCGCAGGAGTTCTTGCTGGGCATCACCAATCCCAAGGCCATCATCCTGTTTGCGGCGGTCTTTCCGCAGTTCATCGACCCCAGCCAGCCGGCCCTGCGCCAGTTTGTGGTGCTGGGGGCTGTGTACCTGGGGGCCGAGTTTGTGTCCACGGCGGTCTACGCGGCCGGGGGCCGGCAGATCCGCCGGTTTATCCGCACCTCGCGGGGCGTGGTGCGCCTCAACAAGGCCACCGGCGGATTCTTCATGGGGGCGGGTGGCCTGCTGCTGGCCACCAATCGGTAAAAACTCTTAGAACGTGTTCACGATCTCGCAGGGGTCGCGTTGGAGCGCAATCGGGAGGAGTGGATGCTTCGGATGCGCCGCATGGGCTCATGCCCATGCAAGCAGCCGGGGCTTCCAATCACCCGATTTCGCTCCAACCCTTCGGGCAGCGGTCTTGGCGGGCGGTCTGCGGCGTTGCGGCGCT
>NZ_LMJH01000005.1:177161-212814 GCF_001428965.1 Acidovorax sp. Root275
GGCTATTGGCTGCGCACCGCGCCTTGCATCCCATCCCGCCAAGGCCGCTGCGCGACTCCTGGGAGATCGTGAACACGTTCTTAGGGACTACATCGCCTTGAACAGGTGCGCGTAGAGGCGGCTCACCGGCAGCTTTTCAGCGCGGCCCGCCAGCTCCAGATGCAGCTTGCCCGCCTCGTCGCGGGTCACGGTGGTGATGGCACTGGCGCGCACCAGGGTGCTGCGGTGGATCTGCCAGAACACCTGGGTGTCCAGCTGGCCGATCAGGTCCTTGAGCGGCGTGCGAATCAGGTATTCGCGCGCCGCAGTCAGCACCCGCACGTATTTGTCGGCCGCTTCAAAGTACAGCACGTCGGCCACGGGCACCATGTGGATCTGGCTGCCGCTGCTGGCCTGGATGAGGGTGAGGGGCGCGGTGCTGCTCGGTGCCGCCGCAGCGGGCGGCGACGCGATGACGGGAGCTGTCAGCAGGTGGCGCAACTGCTCCATGGTTGCTTCTAAATTGATAGCTGGTTGCGCTTTATTCATCAGCGCCAGCTGCAGTTTTTGCACGGTTTTTTGCAGCCGGGCCGCCTGCACGGGCTTGAGCAGGTAGTCCACGGCCTGCGCTTCAAACGCTTGCACCGCGTACTGGTCGTAGGCCGTCACGAACACCAGCGCGGGAAAGGGCCGGCCCGAGGGGCCTTCGGTGGGCCAGGCGTCGGCCAGCTCCACGGCGGCGTCCAGGCCGCTCTGGCCGGGCATGCGGATGTCGAAGAACAGTACGTCGGGCAGCAAGGCCAGGGCCTGCTTGACGGCCGACAGGCCGTCCCCCACGGTGGCGGCAATCTGCAGCTCGGGCCAGGCACGGGTCAACTCCTGCTGCAGCGCGGCGGCCAGCAGGTGTTCGTCCTCGGCAATCAGGGCGCGGGGGGCGGGCTGGTTCATGGGGGGGTGACAGATTTCAAAGGAAAAACGACGCTGGCGCTTGTTCCACCTGCGCTGGCAGCTATCAAATCAAGAGTTCCTGCAGCACCATGCAAGGTGGCCAGGCGTTCGCGCACCTGGGTCAGGCCAAAGCTCTGGCCGGGGCCCGGGGTGGGCAGGGTGTCGGGAAGGCCCGCGCCGGTGTCGTTGACTTCGACGACCAGCAGTGGGCCGCTGGGCCCCGCGCGCGTGCTGGCGCGCACGGTGATGTGGCCGCCTTCCACCTGGGGCTCCAGGCCATGGCGGATGGCGTTTTCCACCAGCGGCTGCAGCAGCAGCGGGGGCACGGGCACATCCCGCAGCGCATCCGGCAAGTCCAGCGTATAGGCCATGCGCGGGCCCATGCGCACCGCCATCAGTTCCAGGTAGTCGCGCAGGCGGTCAAACTCGTTGGCCAGCGGATGCTGGGTGCTGCGCGACGCGGTGAGCGTGGCGCGCAGGTAGGCGATCATGCGGTCCAGCATCTCCTGTGCGCGCACGGGGTCGGTGCCGATCAGCACGCGCAGATTGGCCAGCGTGTTGAACAGCATGTGGGGTTCGAGCTGGGTTTCCAGGAGTTTCAGGCGGGCCTCGCTGGCGTGCATGCGCGCCTCGGCCATCTTGTCTTCCAGATACGCCGATTTGTGCATGGCGTAGAAGTAGTAGCTGCCCACCAGCCCGGCAATGGCCGTGATGAGGATGGAGGTGCGCTGGTCCGCCCCGGACAAGGAGGTGCCCGCCGGGTAGAAGCGGAAGTAGTACACGCACAGCGCATCCGCCAGCAGCGTGCCCGCCAGGTAGCCGATGACGATGCCCGCAATCACCAGCGCAATGCCCTGCCAGCCCTGCGGCCAGCCCGTCTCGGCGGCCGATGGGATCAGCTCGCGGCCCAGGTCGATGATGGCCCAGGTGAAGGTGCCGATCAGCACCGAATACACCACCGGCGGCCCGTAGGGCTTGTCGGGCATGAAGGCGTACTGGAGGGTGGCCACGACCAGCGTGAAGGCCACCACCTGCAGGTAGTGCCGTAGCTTGCTGATGCCGTTGAACTGGTGTCGCAGTGTCATGGCCGGTTCTGGCGCTGCGGGTCTTGCTTCTGCGCCTGCGCGCGCTGCAGGGCTTCGCGCTCGCGCTGCACCATGCGCTCGCGCAGGCCGCTGCCGCTGCCCAGCAGGAACACCGATACCCCATGCAGCCCCAGCCCCAGCCCCCAGCCCAGCAGCGGGTAGACCGACCAGGGCCGCGTACCGAACGCATAGCGTGACATGGCAAAGAGCGCCGCGTTGACCAGCACGAACGCCACGGCGTGCACGTACCAGCCCAGCTTGGCACTGGCGCGCCGGCGGGCCAGCGCTTCGATCTCTTCGGGGCTCAGGGGTGAGGACATGGCAGTGGCGGGGGGTAGGGTTGGAAGCTGGGTGGCGCTGCAGGGATTCTAGGGGCGGGCTACGCAGGGCAGGCGTGGCGCGCCACCGTGGCCACAGCCTGGGCGTCCAGCGTCAGCCCCATGTGGTTCACGCCGGGCACCAGGGTGACGGGCACGGGCTTGCCGGCCTGGGCAAACAGATCGGCAAAGCGGTCTGCGTAGAAAAGCTCGTCGTCCTGTCCGGCCACGATGCAGACGGTGCCCCGGGCATTGCGGATGTCAGCCTGGTAGTCGTTGTGGGGGCGGAAGTTGGTGGCTACCGTATATGAATAGCGGGGAGTGAGCAGCTCGCGTGTTGCATCGTTGAGGGCATAGCTCAGCACGGGCAGGTGGTTCCATCGGGTGATACCGATCTGGTTGAGCATCGTGATGGCAACCATGCGGGGCAGGCCTACCGACGCCCAGCCGCCGCTGTCAGGCCGCGATGTGGGTGCGTTGTGGTGCAAAAAAGGCGACAGCAGCACATAGCGGTCAAACAGGTCCTGCCGCGCGCTGCCTGCGAAACGCAGCGCAAACCCGCCGCCTGCCGAAAACCCCATCAGCGTTTGCGGGCCAGCGTGCGGCACGGCGCGCAGAAAGTCTTCGATGTCGTCTTCCAGCTGGCCCACGTAGGCGGCCTGGCCCCGAGGGCCGGATGCGCCGTGCCCCCGTATGTCCAGGGTCGCCACGGCATGCCCCTCGGCCGCCAGTGCCTGCGCCAGCACATGCATGGACTGTCCGCGCGCGGAAGACCCATGCACCAGCACCACTCGGTGTTTTGGGGCGTCTGCCGTTGCCTGGGGGGGACTGTAGCTGTGCCATGCCAGCGATGTGCCATCGCGCGCTGTGTAACGCTGGGCCGGAGGAACGCGGCTGTAGTCCACGCCCTTGAACGGGTCGTTGACGCTGGTCAGTGGCGGGATGTTTTTGGGGCCGCCCCAGGCAATGGCGGCGGCAAGGCCTGCAAGGCCTGCGGTCAGGAGGATGGCTGTGATGAGCATGGGGTACCGGCAGCGGGGCCGCAGTGTGGCGGACGGCGTCATGGTGGCTAGCAGGCCGAGTGTGGCGGCAGAGAGGAGCAGCATGATGGGAGGGGCGAGTGGATTGTTGAGGCCCGGTCAGTGCGCCGCCTGCAGCGGTGGCGGCGCTTGCAGTGGCAGCAGGTGCCCCGCAAAGAAGTCCACGATCCGTGCATCCACGTCGGGCAGCACCTTGCGGTCAAAACCGGGGGGATCGCCCAGCAGCGCGGTTTGCACATCGTTGAGCAGGTGCAGCGGCGGCATGGGCGAGAGCATGGCGCCGTGGCTGGCGCCCGGCAGGTGGGCCACATGGGTGCAGCGGTCCTGGCAGGCAGAGAGCACGGCGCTGCTGTGAAAGCGCGGAACCTGGTTGACATCCATGCCAGCGGTCACCAGCCCCAGTGCGATGCGCGGGGTGGCGAGGGTAGCCATGTCAAAGTCTGCCGCAAAGGGCACGCTGGCCACGGCCGCTTGCACGCGCGGGTCCTGGTGCGTGTAGGCGGTTTCATCGCCAAAACGGTGGCGTATCACGGCCAGTGCAAACCATTTCTTCAGGCCATCCAGCAGGTTGCCGTGCAGCCGGGTGATGAACCCGACACAAGAGGAAAAATCCTCGGCGATGTGGGCCTCGCAGTGCTGGCGGAAGCGTGCGGGCGACCACGCGCCGCCTGCCAAGCTCAGGGCAGTGTGGCCACCGGCGGAACCGCCGAAGACCCCCACTTTGTCCAGGGCCAGCAGCGGGGCCAGGCGGGTGTCTTGGGCCACGGTGTCGATGGCGCGGGAGACCTCTGCGGGGCGGCGCTTCCAGCTCTCGGGGCCGGGGGTGGACGGGTCCTTGGAGCTGTCTCCCGCATGTTCGGGCAATGCCACGACAAAACCTGCGGCCACCATTGCGCGCGCGAGATCGGTGTGTACCCACGGGTTGCCGCCCGACCCGTGCGTGATGACGATCAGGCGGCCGTTGCCCTGCACGGGGGGGCCTTGCCAGGCCAGCTGCAGCTGGAAGGGGCCGCGTTGCACGGGTTCGTCGGCGCTGCTGCTGGGGTAGAACACCGTGACGGGGCCATCCCCCGGCAAGCCCGGCAGTTCCGCCAGGCCGGTGCCCGCCTGGCATGCGGCGGCAGCGCCCAGGGCCAGCAGGGCGAGGGTCAGGCGTCGAAGCATCTTCATGGGATTTCTTTCGTGCGGATGGAGGGTGTTGGCGGGTTCAAGGACGTGGGCCCTGCTGTGCCAGGCGGTCTCGCTCGGCCTGCACCATGCGCTCATGCAGTCCGCCGCCCGCGACCAGGAACACCACCGTCCCATGCGCCACCAGACCGATGCCCCATCCCAGCGCGGGGTACACCGCCCAATGCCGGCCGCTGGCGGCCGACAGGGTGATCAGCAGCAGGTTGACCAGCAGATAGACCCCGGCGTGCATGTACCAGCCCAGCTTGGCCCCGGCGCGCTTGCGGGCCAGGCGTTCGATGGGGTCTTGGGTGAGGTGTGCGTAGCGCATGGTGATGTCTCCAGACAAGGTGAGGCAGTTCGATGGAAGTGGCGGGTTCTGGCGGGGCTCAGGTGCCCACGGGGGCTGCGCCGTAGACCACGCTTTGCTGTGCCAGGCGCCACATCCGCAGTGCACGGGCGGCGAACAGGCCGTTGAACACGCCATACAGGGCAGAGATCTGCAGGGCAAAGGCGCCATCCCGCGCCAGGGAGGGCTGCATGGCCAGCTCGACCCCCACGAAATACTTGGTGAGAAAGATGCCGACGATCAGTGCGAGCGGCATGGCGCTGCCTGGCACGTAGAAGCTGCGCGACGAGGATGCGTAGAGCGTGCCGGTGGGGGCCGTGGGCTGGAACCACAGTGCCAGCGCGGTGATTGCGGCCGCGGCGGCCAGCCAGGCGCCTACGGCCTGTACGGCCATGGGCGCCGAACTGCCGAATGCCGACAGGACGCCGGCGACCGAAAAGACGGCCATGCCCAGGGGCATGAGCTGGGTCCGGCGCAGGCTGGCGGTGCGGTCGTACAGCTGGCTGGCTCCCAGCCCCACCAAGGCAGCCAGCAGGCCCCAGACCCAGTAGGGGGTGTGGGTGACGACCTGGATCAGCGCCTGAGGCTGGTGAACAATCATATTGAGCAGCATGGTGTGGCTCCTGGGTAGGGATGGATAGGGGGTGGAGGAAAGAGTCAGATCACGCCCAGTGCAGACCAGAGCGAGTGCCCCAGAAAGCGTCCGGGAAGAAGGGTGAAGCCACCGGCCACCACGCAGGCGCCGATGTAGACCTTTTGCATGGTCTGGCGGTGGCCTTCGATGTTGCGGCGGGCCAGGAATACAAAGGACAGCACCAGCAGGCCCAGCGTGACCGGAATCAGCAGGTGAATGGGCCCGAAGCTCCCCCAGCGGGGACCATGACCTCCATTGATGAAAATGGCAGAGACAGCCGCGGCCACCATCAGTGTCACCCAGGCGTACCCGGCGGCGCGGTGCAGGCGGGGGCGTTGGGTAGCGCCCTTGCGGGCCCACAGGGCGATGGGGCCGATGGCGGTGGCTGCCAGCGCAGCGGCGAGGTGGATGGCGATGACGGGGGTGAGTTGCATGGTGGTGCTCCGGGCTCGTTCTTCAATGGAGCGGACTTTGCCGCCACCGCCGGAGTGATTCCAGCGGCTTGCGACGAAATGCGGATCGACTGCCGCGAAATGCAGAAGCGCGGCGTGATCTGTGGGTGCTTCCGGGGGCGGTCGCTGGGGCATGGGTCTCCCCGCTCCCATGGCTTTGACCCCAAGGTTTACTTTTCTTCGCACAGCGTTCAAGGCAGAGCGCGAAATGAGCCTCTACGATCCGGTACGGTTGGACCCCGGCCCAGCCTGCACCCGAGAACACGAATCAGGACCGCCATGAATCCCCAAGAAGTCAACGCGCCCCCGCCATCGGCGATTCCCCCCGCCCCCTCTGGCAAACCGCCACGACGTTCCCGCTGGGTAGGGAGTCTTCTGGCCCTGGTACTGGTGGCGCTGGTGGGGGGGGCCGCGTGGTATCTCATCGAGCGGGCCAATGGCGAATCCAGCGGCGGCCCGGGCTTTCCAGGGGGTGGACGCCCCATGGTGACGGTGGGGGACGCCCTGGTGCGCAAGGCGGATTTGCCGGTGATCGTCGACGCACTGGGTACGGTGATTCCGGCCACCACGGTCACGCTGCGGCCCCAGGTGTCGGGCATGCTGACCCAGGTGCTGTTCACCGAGGGCCAGATGGTCAAGAAGGGACAGTTGCTGGCGCAGATCGACCCCCGGCCCTTCGAGCAGGCACTGATGCAGGCCCAGGGCACCCGCCAGCGCGATGAGGCGCAGCTGGAGAACGCCCGCCTGACCCTGGAGCGTTACCGCACCCTGTTGTCGCAAGACTCCATCGCGCGCCAGGATGTGGACACCCAGGCCGCGCTGGTCAAGCAGCTGGAGGGCACGGTGGTGACCGACAAGGCCCAGGAGGGCACGGCACGGCTGAACCTGGACTACACGCGCATCACATCGCCAGCCACAGGGCGGATCGGCTTGCGCGCCGTGGATGCAGGCAACTACGTGACCTCGGGCGACACGGCAGGCCTGGCCACCATCACCCAGGTGGCCCCGATCGATGTGCAGTTTTCGGTGCCGCAGGATCGTGTGGCAGACATCCAGGCCGCCCAGGCCACTCATGGCGGCGCGGATGTATTGGCCGTGACGGCACTAGACCGCACCCGCAAGGCCGAGCTCGACAAAGGCCGGTTTTCTACGCTGGACAACCAGGTCGATACCACTACAGGCACCGTCAAGGCCAAGGCGCGGTTCGAGAATGCGGCGGGCGCGCTGTTTCCCAATCAGTTTGTGAACGTGCAGCTGCTGCTGCGCAATGTGCCTGCGCTGGTGGTGCCCGTGACTGCCGTGCGCACGGGTGCCAATGGCGACTATGTCTATGTCATCAACGAAGACCGCACGGTGTCGCTGCGCAAGGTCAAGCGCGGCCAGGCCACGGTGGGGCTGATGGCGATCACCGAGGGCCTGAAGGAGGGCGAGCGTGTGGTGACAGAGGGCGGGGACCGTTTGCAAGATGGCATGGCCGTGCAGCTGCCGGGTGCGCAGGCCGCACGCCCACCCCGCGCGGGGGCCAGCAGCCCGCGCAGCGGCGCTTCGGGTGAAGGTCGCCAGCGCCGTCAGCGCCCTGCGCAAAACCCCTGAGCGCGGATGCCAGCATGAGCCCATCGCGTCCGTTCATTGAAAGGCCCGTGGCCACTGCGCTGCTGATGATTGCCATCGTGCTGGCAGGGTTGCTGGGTTTCCGTTTCCTTCCGCTGTCGGCACTGCCCGAGGTGGACTACCCCACCATCCAGGTTCAGACCTTGTACCCTGGGGCCAGCCCCGAGGTGATGAGCCGCACCGTGAGTGCTCCGCTGGAGCGGCAGTTTGGCCAGATGCCGGGGCTGGAGCGCATGGCTTCCACCAGCGCCTCGGGGGTGTCCATCATCACGCTGCAGTTTGGCTTGGGGCTGGCGCTGGATGTGGCCGAGCAAGAGGTGCAGGCCGCCATCAATGCCGGCAACTCGCTGCTGCCAGCGGACCTGCCCGCGCCGCCGGTGTACGCCAAGGTCAATCCGGCGGATGCACCGGTGCTGACGTTGGCCATCAGCTCTGACACGTTGCCGCTGACCGAGGTGCAGAACCTGGTGAACACGCGCCTGGCGCAGAAGATCAGCCAAGTATCAGGCGTGGGGCTGGTGTCGCTGGCGGGCGGGCAGCGGCCTGCGGTGCGCATCCAGGCCGACACCAAGGCGCTTGCGTCGTACGGTATTGGCCTCGACACCCTGCGCACGGCCATCACGTCGGCCAATGCCAACAGTGCCAAGGGCAGCTTTGATGGCCCGCAGCGCTCCTACACCATCAACGCCAACGACCAGTTGTTGACGGTGGACGACTACAAGAACCTCATCGTGTCGTGGCGCAACGGTGCGCCGGTGCGCATGCTGGAGGTGGCGCGGGTGGTGGACAGCGCCGAGAACAACCGCCTGGGCGCCTGGGCGGGCGAGACTCCGGCGATCATCCTCAACGTGCAGCGCCAGCCGGGCGCCAACGTGATCGCCACGGTGGACAACATCAAGAAGCTGCTGCCCGAGCTGCAGGCGGGCCTGCCCGCGTCGCTCAAGGTGCAGGTGTTGTCTGACCGCACCACGGGCATCCGGGCCTCGGTGCACCATGTGGAGCTGGAACTGGTTCTGGCCGTGCTCATGGTGGTGTTGGTGATCTTCTTCTTTCTGCACAGCCTGCGCGCCACGGTGATTGCCAGCCTGGCCGTGCCCATTTCGCTCATCGGCACCTGTGGCGTGATGTACCTGCTGGGCTACAGCCTCAACAACCTGAGCCTGATGGCGCTGACGATTGCCACAGGCTTCGTGGTGGACGATGCCATCGTGATGATCGAGAACATTGCACGCTACCTGGAGGAGGGGGAGTCGCCGTTCCAGGCGGCGCTCAAGGGGGCCACGCAGATCGGTTTCACCATCATCTCGCTGACCGTGTCGCTGATCGCGGTGCTCATCCCGCTGCTCTTCATGAGTGATGTGGTGGGCCGGCTCTTTCGCGAGTTTGCGGTCACGCTGGCCATCACCATCCTGATCTCCGGCGTGGTGTCGCTCACGCTCGTGCCCATGATGGCGGCGCGCTGGCTGCGCCCGGAGCCCGTGGGAGGCCCGCAGGGCGTCGCAGGGCGCATCAACCGGGGGTTCGAGCGGGTAATCGGGGGCTACGACCGCTGGCTGCAATGGGTGCTGCGCCACCAGGGCGCAACCATGGTCGTGGCTGTGATGACGCTGGCACTCACGGCACTGCTGTATGTGGTGATTCCCAAGGGCTTGTTCCCCACGCAGGACACCGGGCAACTTCAGGCGCGCATCGAGGCATCGCAAGATGTCTCATATGCCCGCATGACCGAACTGCAGCAAGCGGCCGTGCGCGCCATCCTGCAGGACCCGGATGTGTTGTCGCTCAGCTCGTTTGTGGGTGTCGATGCGGCCAACAACACCATGCTCAACGCCGGGCGCATGCTGATCAACTTGAAGCCGCAGCGGGATGCGCAGGAAGCCATCATGCAGCGGCTGCGTGAGCATGTGCGGTCTGTGGCGGGTGTCACGCTGTACCTGCAGCCCACGCAGGATCTGACCATCGATGCGGAAACCGGGCCCACCGAGTACCGCGTGTCGATTGGCGGAGTGGACGCTGAGCAGGTCAATGGCTGGACCCGCAAACTCGCCCTGCGGCTGCAGAGCGAGCCCAAGGTGCGCAACGCCACGACCGACGCGGGTGCGCAAGGGCTTTCGGCCTTCGTGGACATTGACCGCAACACGGCATCGCGCCTGTCGATCACGGCCAGCTCGGTGGACGACACGCTCTACAGCGCTTTTGGCCAGCGCATCGTGTCCACCATCTTTACCGAGACCAACCAGTACCGGGTGATTCTGGAGGCGCAGCAGGAAGGCATGAACACGCCAGAGGCGCTGGGCACCTTGCAGTTGCGCACGGGCTCCGGCACGCCCACGCCCCTGGCGGCCGTGGCCACCATCCGTGAGCAACTGGCACCGCTGCAGGTCACGCGTGTGGCCCAGTACCCGGCGGCGACGCTGGGGTTTGACAAGGCCGAGGGCGTATCTTTGGGCAGCGCGGTGGACGCCATCCGCGCTGCCGCCAAGGAGATCGGCATGCCACAGGGCCTCTCGATGGAGTTTCTGGGGGCTGCCGGGGCTTACGAAAAATCGCTGTCCAGCCAGTTGTGGCTCATCCTGGCGGCCATGGTCTGCGTGTACATCGTGCTCGGGGTGCTGTACGAGAGCTACATCCATCCGGTGACGATCCTCTCAACCCTGCCTTCCGCCGGGGTGGGGGCCCTGCTGGCGCTCATGGTGTCGGGCAATGATCTCGGGGTGATCGGCATCATCGGGATCATCCTGCTGATCGGCATCGTCAAGAAAAACGCGATCATGATGATCGACTTCGCCATCGACGCGGAGCGCCACCAGGGCATGGGGCCGCAGCAAGCCATCCACCAGGCTGCATTGCTGCGCTTTCGCCCCATCCTCATGACCACGCTGGCGGCGCTGTTTGCGGCGCTGCCGCTGATGCTGGGCTGGGGTGAAGGGGCCGAGCTGCGCCGGCCCCTGGGGCTGGCCATTTTTGGGGGGCTGATCCTGAGCCAGATGCTCACGCTGTTCACCACCCCGGTGATCTATCTGGCGTTTGACCGGTTGGGTCGTCGATGGTCAGGCCGGGGCACGGCGGCGGCGCCGGTTCAGGCCGGAGAGGCTCCATGAACCTGTCGCGCCCCTTTGTGGAGCGGCCCGTAGCCACCGTGCTGCTGACCATTGGCCTGGCCTTGGCTGGAATCGCCGCTTTTTTTGTGCTGCCTGTATCGCCTTTGCCGCAGGTGGACTATCCGGCCATTTCGGTCTCGGCAAGCCTCGCGGGGGCGAGTCCCGAAACCATGGCCACCAGCGTGGCCACGCCGCTGGAGCGGCGGTTGGGGGTGATTGCCGGGGTCAACGAAATGACCTCGACCAGCTCCAACGGATCGGCCCGTGTGAGCCTGCAGTTTGATCTGAACCGCAACATCGACGCGGCAGCGCGCGAGGTGCAGGCCGCCATCAACGCGGCACGGGCCGATCTGCCCGCCACACTGCGCAGCAACCCCACCTACCGCAAACGCAACTCGGCGGCGTCCCCGGTCATCATCCTGGCACTCACCTCCAAGACGCGCACGCCGGGCGAGATCTACGACGCCGTCTCCAATGTGGTGAGCCAGCGCCTTTCGCAGGTGGACGGTGTGGGCGAGGTGGAGATCGGGGGCGGGTCGCTGCCCGCCGTGCGCGTTGAGTTGCTGCCCTTCGCGCTCAATCGCTATGGCATCAGCACCGAAGATGTGCGTGCGGCCATCCAGGCCTCCAACGCCAACCGGCCCAAGGGCGCCATCGAAGGGGATGGCCGCCGGTTGCAGATCTACACGCCATCCCCAGCGCGCAAAGCGGCAGAGTACGAGTCGCTCGTGATTGCCTGGCGCAACAACGCCGCCGTGCGGCTGGGGGATGTGGCGCGCGTGGTGGACGGTGTGGAAAACCGCCGCACGGTGGGTCTGTTCAATGGCGACCCCGCCATCATCGTGCTGGTCACGCGCCAGCCGGGGGCCAACATCATCGAGACCGTGGATGCCGTGCGTGCCCTGTTGCCCGATTTGCAGGCCCAGCTGCCGCAGGACATCCAGGTGGCCGTGGCGTCCGACAGCACCAACTCTATTCGTTCGTCCCTGCATGAGATCGAGCTGACACTCATGGTGTCCATTGCCCTCGTGGTGCTGGTGGTGGGCCTCTTCTTGCGCAAGGCGCGCGCCACGGTGATCCCGGCTGTGGCCACGGTGGTGTCGTTGCTGGGCACCTTCGGGGTGATGTACTTCCTGGGGTTCAGCCTGAACAACCTGAGCCTGATGGCACTGACCGTGGCCACAGGTTTTGTGGTGGATGACGCCATCGTGGTGCTGGAGAACACCATGCGGCACATCGAGGCCGGGATGGACCGCATGGAGGCGGCGCTGCAAGGTGCGCGTGAGGTGGGCTTCACCGTGCTGTCCATCAGCCTGTCGCTGGTGGCGGTGTTCATTCCGCTGCTGTTCATGGATGGCCAGGTAGGGCGGCTGTTCCGCGAGTTCGCGGTCACGCTGTCGGCGGCGGTGATGATCTCGCTGGTGATCTCGCTCACGACCACGCCCATGATGTGCGCGTGGCTGCTGCGGGCGCACGACCCGGCCAGCGACAAGCCCCCATCGCGCCTGGCACGCTGGGCCGAGCGGGGCTACCAGGGCGTGCTGCGTGGGTACGAACACAGCCTGGACTGGGCCCTGGCCAGCAAGGGTCTTGTGGTGCTCATCCTGCTGGCGGTGATCGGGCTCAACGTGTACCTGTTCGCCAAGATCCCCAAGGGGTACTTTCCCGAGCAGGACAATGGGCAGCTCAATGCCGGCCTGCGGGCCGACCAGAGCATCTCGTCCGATGCCCTGGCGCGCAAGTTGCGCGAGGCGGTGGAGATCATCCGCAAGGACCCGGCTGTGGATACGGTGGTGGGCTTCTCGGGCGGCAGCCGGGCGGGTGGCGGCTTCATGTTCGTCAACTTGAAGCCGCTCAAGCAGCGTACCGACAGCACGCCTGCCGTCATCGCCCGTCTGCGGCCACAGCTCAACCAGATCACCGGCCTCAGGGTGTTCCTGAACCCCGTGCAGGACCTTCGCATGGGCGGCCGGTCCAGCAACTCCACCTACCAGTACACGCTCAAGAGCGACAACATGGCGGACCTCAAGCAGTGGGCGGGCAAGCTGGCCGATCGGATCAAGGACGAGCCCTTGCTCAAGGACGTGGACACCGACCAGGCCGAGAACGGCGTGGAGACCTATGTGGAGGTGGACCGCGCGAGTGCGTCGCGCCTGGGCGTGAGCGCATCGGCCATCGACAACGCGCTGTACAACGCGTTTGGCCAGCGCTCGGTGGCCACGATCTATGGTGAACTCAACCAGTACGCCGTCATCATGGAATGGGGGCCTGAATATACGCGGGGGCCGCCCGCCCTCAAGGACATTTACGTGGCGGCGAACCCCAGCGGCGCCACGGGTACGGCGGCCAACCCCGGCCAGCGCGGCGCGTCCACGGGCAACGTCATCAGCACCACGCCGTCCACCATGGTGCCGCTCAGCGCAGTGGCGCGCGTGGTGGAGCGGGCGTCTCCCACCTCCATCAGCCATCAGGATGGCGAACTGGCCACCACCATCTCGTTCAACATCGACCCGGGGACCTCGCTTGCGCAGGCGCGCCAGGTCATTGGGCAGGCCGAGGCTGACATTGCCATGCCCACCAACGTGCGCGGCAGTTTTCAGGGCACGGCGCTCAGTGCCCAGCAGTCGCAGGGGCAGCAAGCGTTTCTGATCATCACGGCCATCGTGGTGATCTACATCGTGCTGGGCGTTCTGTATGAAAGCCTCATCCACCCGATCACGGTGCTCACCACGCTTCCGTCCGCGGGGGTGGGGGCGGTGCTGGCGCTGCTGCTGTTCAACATGCAGTTCACCATCATTGCGCTCATCGGGGTGTTTCTTCTGATCGGCATCGTGAAGAAGAACGCCATCATGATCATCGACTTCGCCCTGGACGCCGAGCGCGCGCGCGGGCTCACGGCCCTGGAAGCTGTGCGCGAGGCCTGCCTGTTGCGGTTTCGGCCCATCCTCATGACCACCATGGCGGCGGCGCTGGGCGCCTTGCCGCTGGCCATCGGTTTTGGCCAGGGCTCTGAACTGCGCCAGCCCCTGGGGGTGGCGATCATCGGTGGCTTGATTGCCAGCCAGTTGCTCACCTTGCTGACAACACCGGTGGTTTATGTGCTGCTCGACAAGCTGCGCAAGCCCGCACCCAATGAACAACAACTGAGCCGTGCCGGAGCCCCCGGTGCCGCTGTCTGATTGCGCACCATGAATTTTCCCTTCATCCCACTTACCTCGGGCGCACATGCCGCCCGGCTGGCCAGCCTGGGGCTTGCGCTGACGCTGCTTTCGGCCTGCTCTGTCACACCGCCCTATCAGCGCCCCGAAATGCCGGTGCCTGCGGCGTTCAAGGAGGCGGGCGCCACCTGGGCGCCTGCCGTGCCAGCCGATGCGCTGGACCGTGGACCCTGGTGGGCGCTGTTCGGCGACGCCGAGCTGAACCGACTGGCAGAGCAGGTGCAGCTTTCCAACCAGAACATCGCTGCGGCAGTGGCCGCCTATGCCCAGGCGCAGGCCGTGGTGCGGCAGCAGCGCGCCGGGCTGCTGCCTTCCGTCAGCCTGTCGGGCGGAGCCACGCGCTCGGGCGGCGAGGGGGCCACCCGATCCGGCACCACCACGCAAGCCTCGTTGGGGGTGGACTGGGCCCCGGACCTGTGGGGGCGGCTCGAAAGCGGCGTCAACAATGCCCAGGCGAGTGCACAGGCCAGCGAGGCCGACCTTGCGTCGGCCCGCCTGTCCGCCGTGGGCAGCCTGGCATCGGCCTATTTCCAGCTGCGCGAGGCCGATGCTGAAATCGGGCTGCTGGAGGCCACGGTGGAGGGTTACGAGCGCAGCCTGCAGATCGCAAAAAACCGCTACGCAGCCGGGGTGGTGGCGCAGACCGATGTGCTGCAGGCGCAGACCCAGCTGGCCAACGCCCGGGCCGACCTGGCTACCGTGCGCCAGAACCGGTCGAGGTTCGAGCATGCCCTGGCGGTGCTGACGGGGCGGGCTCCCGCTGACTTTGCACTGCCCCGCGCACCGTGGGTGGCCGAAGTGCCCGAGGTACCGTCAGGTGTCCCGTCGACCTTGCTGCAGCGCCGCCCCGACATCGCGTCGGCGGAGCGGGCTGTGGCCGCCGCCAATGCGCAGATCGGCATCCAGCGCGCGGCGTATTTTCCCGGCCTGAGCCTGGGCGCCACACTCGGCAGCGGTGGCAGCAGCGTGGCGGATCTTTTCAAAGCGTCGGGCACCGTGTGGTCGCTGGGGCTTTCCATTGCACAGACCTTGTTTGATGCCGGTGCCACGGCTGCCCGCGTGGAGGAGGCGCAGGCTGCACGCGACGCCCGTGTGGCCGTCTACCGGCAGACGGTACTGACGGCCTTCCAGAGCGTGGAAGACCAGCTCACCGTGTTGCGCACGCTGCGAGAACAGGAGCCTTTGCGGCGCGAGGCCGTGTCGGCCGCCGAACGCACGGCGCAGCAATTGCTCAACCGCTACCGTGAAGGGCAGGTGAGCTACACCGAGGTCGTGACAGCGCAAGTGTCTGCACTGTCTGCCCAGCGCGCGCTGCTGCAGCTGCAGGTCAACCGCCAGCTGGCGGTGGTGACGCTGGTGCAGGCGCTGGGGGGCGGGTGGCAGTCACCGTGGCAACCCCCTGCCTGAAGGCCGCGCCAGGTTGTTGGGCATATACTCCTGTTTTGATAGCTGCTAGCGCTTGATGGATAAGCGGTAGAGCCTTGTTTTATTCAAATTTCTCTCGAGGAGTGTGCGTGGACGTTGTATTGCTGGTCAAGGCCGCCATCATGGGCGTGGTCGAAGGCCTGACCGAGTTCCTGCCCATTTCCTCCACGGGGCACCTGATCCTGGCGGGCTCCCTGCTGGGGTTTGATGATGCCAAGGCCAAGGTGTTTGACATCGCCATCCAGACCGGTGCGATCTTTGCGGTGATCCTGGTGTACTGGCAGAAGATCCACGCCACGCTGGTGGCCTTGCCCACGCAGCGGCAGGCGCAGCGGCTTGTGCTCAATGTGGTCATCGGTTTTTTGCCTGCCGTGGTGCTGGGCCTGCTGTTTGGCAAGGCCATCAAGGCCCATCTGTTCACCCCTGTGGTGGTGGCCAGCACTTTCATCATTGGTGGCTTCATCATTTTGTGGGCAGAGCGCCGATCGCCTGCCGCCACCCGCATCCAGTCGGTGGATGACATGACGCCGCTGGACGCCCTCAAGGTGGGCCTGGTGCAGTGTCTTGCCATGGTGCCGGGCACGAGCCGCAGCGGCTCCACCATCATCGGCGGCATGCTGCTGGGTTTGTCGCGCAAGGCTGCCACCGACTTTTCGTTCTTTCTGGCCATTCCCACGCTCATTGGCGCCGGGGTGTACAGCCTGTACAAGGAACGCGCGCTGCTTTCGGTGGCCGATCTTCCAATGTTCGTCACCGGGCTGGTCTTTTCCTTCCTGAGTGCCTGGCTGTGCGTGCGCTGGTTGTTGCGCTACATCAGTACCCACAGCTTTGTACCGTTTGCGTACTACCGCATCGTGTTTGGCATCGTTGTTTTGGTGACCGCATGGACTGGATGGGTGCATTGGGCGGATTGATAATTCACGGATGAGCCGTCCTGTCCCGCTGGTTTCTCTCGTTTCATGCGCCACTATATTTGCGGGCCTTTGTGCTGGGCCCTTGGCGCATGCTCAGGATGTGCCTGCTCCCGAAGCGCCGCCCAAGCCCCTGTTCAACTATGCGCTGGGCGCCATTGTTGGCTCCAGCCCGGACTATGCGGGCGGTGACGGGCGCAAGAACAGCCTGCGGCCTGCATGGGCTGTTGAATACGGACGCTTCAGGCTGAGTACATCGCGTGGCAGTGCCTTCATGGGGCATGGGCTGGGCCCGCGCGAATCGGGTGCCAGTGCGACATTGGCGCAGGGAGATCAATTCCACCTGGGCGCATCGCTGCGCATCGACAAAGGCCGGGACGGCTCGGATGCCCCGATCCTGGTGGGACTGCCATCTGTCCGGTCCACACTGCGCGCGAGGGTGAGTGCAGGCTATGCATTGACACCACGCTGGTCGGTGGGAGCGGGCCTCTCGCAAGACATTCTGGGGCGCGACGGCGGCGCGCAGCTGTCCACCAGCGTAGGCTATACATGGCCCGTGACGGAGCAAACCAAGGTGGTCTTCGGGATCGGTGCCAGCTTCGCGGATCACACCTACCTCCGGGGCCATTTTGGTGTGCCTGCCGGCGGTGCAGGTGCTTTGCCGGCCTTTGATCCGGGCGCGGGCCTCTACAGCGTGGACGCCGGCGTGGAGGTTATGTCCGCCATCAATCGCCACTGGGTGGTGCTCGGGGCGGCGCGTGTATCGCAACTGAAGGGTGATGCACGCCGCAGCCCGCTCACGGTGGAACCCACCGGGTATTCCGTGTCCGTGGGTCTGGCGTACCGCTGCTGCCGCTAGAGCCGTTCTGCGGTGGGCGCCTGCGGCTTGCGTGGGCAACGGTTTTGGCCGAAAGTGATAAGCTGGCGTTGACACCCTGTTACCTGTAGCAAGGCAATGCGAAGCGGCCACCGCCAAGGATGGCGGCGTTGGATTGCCTCCTCTGTTGATGATCATTTCCCCGCCGGGGCTTTCGCCGCATGATGCAAGACGAGCCTGAGTTGTCGCAGCCCCCCAACGCCGCCGCCAAGGATTCCTGGTCCAAGGCGGATTTGCTGGATCTGATCACACGCAGCGCCGGTGCAACCATGGCCGTGGTCGATCGCAGTCTGACCATGATCTATGTCAACGATGAATACGCCCGATGGTTCGGCACAGTGCCCCAGCAGCTGATTGGGAAATCTCTTGTCGATGTGTATGGCGAGAGCGATTGCGCCCGTTTCATGCCCTTTGTCGAGCGTGTTCTGCAGGGCGAGCGGGTGCAGTACCAGCGCCTTTTGCGCACCCCCTATGGTATTGATGAATGGCGCACCATCTGCCTGACCCCTTGGCACAACCGGCATGGGCTTGTGGATGGTTTCCTGACCACGGCGCTCGACGTCCACGAGTTGCAGGTCACCATGAATGCGCTGCGCGCCGCCAACCAGCGGCTGTCCTCCCACATGGAAAACAGCCCGCTTGCGGTGCTGGAGATGGACCACAACCTCAGGCTCCTGCACTGTTCGCAGCGCGCCGTGCAGCTCATGGGCTGGCTGCATGTCGCGGGGCTGGAGGGGCGGTTGCTGACAGAACTTGTGAACCTATCATCCCAGGACGAAGGGCTTCAAAGTGCTTTGCAGCGCTTGCAGTCCGGGCAGGAGTCCCAGAACCGTGCGGATACCTGCTTTGTGCGGGACGACGGGAGCGAGGTGCATTGCGAGTGGTTCAACTCCGCGCTGACCGATGCGCAGGGGCAGGTCACATCGATCATGGCGCTGGTCCAGGATGTCTCGGCAAAGATCCAGATTGCGCGCCATCAGCATTACCTGGCCAACCACGATTCGCTGACGGGACTGTTCAATCGCGCGGCTTTTCAGAACCGCCTGGAACAGTCTTTGACCCAGGCTCGGCGCAATGCCGGGTCTGTTGCATTGCTGTTCATCGACCTGGATGGGTTCAAGGGCGTGAATGACGCCGAAGGCCACCGCGCAGGGGACGAGGTGCTGCGCATTGTTGCCCGACGCATTGCCAGCACCGTGCGTACGGGTGACACCATGGCGCGGCTGGGGGGCGACGAATTCCTGGTCATGCTGGACCGGGATGTCACCCGCGATGTGACGGACACCATCGGCCACCGCATCATCGAAGCCCTGCACCAGCCCATGGCCGTGGAGGGGCGTGATTTGTTTGTCGGTGCGAGCATCGGTGTCGCGGTACATCCCCCGCTGGAGGGTGACATTGATGCCCTGATGAACCGGGCCGACCAGGCGATGTATTCCGCCAAGCGCGCGGGCAAGGGCCGGCTCCATTACGCTGAAATTACTGGTTCTTGAGCTCAAGGGCTCTTGGCCCCTGTCGCCCGGTTCCTGCCGCCCTGTTTCTACTTCGTGGGCAGGCGGATGCTCTGCTGAAAGTGGAAAAAATTCTCGGGATCGTACTGGGCCTTGATCTGTTGCAGCTGCGGGTACGCGGGGCCCCAGTAGGCCTGGGCAAAGTCCTGCAGTCCTGCGTCGGGGTAGTTCTGGTACACGTGCCCGTTCAGGAAGGGCTTGACCAGGTTCATGAATCCATCGAGCCAAGCCTCCATCTGGGCTCGTTCGGTGGCATTGGTCCAGAACACGTCCACCACCAGATCCGCATCCACATGGCGGTGGATGAACGCGCTGTCTGCCACGGGATAGCGGTTGATTGCGCCACCATAGGGTTCCAGATAAGCCAGTGACCATGGGTTTGGCGAGGTCTTGAAGTATTCGATGATGCGTTGCCAGTCCGACGTTGACAGCGGTGTGCTGATGTAGCCGCAGGCCTTGGTTTCCGCCACGCCGTCCGGCAGGTTGTCTGGCAAGGTGTAGGGGTGGTCTTCCAGCCAGATGTTCATGTCGGGGTAGGTGCCCGTCTTGTCCACCAGCAGCTGTGCGCTTGGTATCGCCATCAGCCGCGCAATGGCCTTCATGCCCTCATCGCGTGTGCCGCAGAACATGCCTTGCACCATATAAACCGGTGTGCTGTTCTGGTAGCCCAGATTCATCATGTAGCCCAGGGCATCGGGTGCGCCGGTTTTCATGTAATGGGCTTGCATCGTCGTGAGAACCTCAGCCGCATGCGCGGCATCCCAGCTGATGGCCCAGGCCCACACCTGGTCAAGCCGGTGCATGCGGTAGGTAACCTGCAGCAGGACGCCGAAATTGCCCCCCGTGCCACCCCGCATGGCCCAGTAGAGGCCCGGGTTCTCTTGGGCACTGGCGGTGACGATGGTGCCATTGGCAAGCGCCACCCGGAACGACTCCACCACATCGCTCTGGATGCCGAAGGCCCGCGACGTGTAGCCGTAGCCGCCACCCTGCACGAAGCCTCCCACGCACACGCTGCCACACGCTCCCGTGGGCACATGCCAACCGGTATGGTTCATGGCACCGTTGAAATGGTCGAAGTCGGTGCCTGGCAGCACGTGCACGCGGGCGCGGGGTGGGTCCAGTACCACGCCACTCATATCGCTCAGGTCCACCACCATGCCACTGTTGACAGAGTAGCCCGCCGTGCTGTGCCCACCGCAGCGCACGGCCACCCATACCTGGTAGGTGCGGGCCACGGCAAGGCATTCGAGCACGTCGTGCTCGCACGCGCAGTACACGATGATTTCGGGATAGGCCTGAAACGCGGGGTTGGATTCTTGCCGCGCAGCGTTGTAGTCGGGGCTGGACGGCAACACGATGCGGCCCACCAGCTTGGCCTCCAGTGCCGCCACGGCATCCCAGGTCAGGGTTGCACCGGGCGCATTCTTTGTGGCCTGGCTGGCTGCCAGCGACTGGAAATGCGCAATGCGGGTGTCTTTGGCAATGCGGGCGGGGCTTTTGCGATGGGCCATGGTGAACAATCCTTGGTGAGAACGCGAAGTCCCGTGTTTAACTGAAGCCCGGCCGTTTGACCAGTTCGGAATGGCCCTTGTTGCTCAGACACTGAGCATCCGTTGTGTGTTCAAGCCGAAGACAGCGCCAGGTCGCCCGTATTGCGCCGAAGGCAGAATTTGCCGCCTTGCTTGCCGCTGTACATCGCTGCATCCGCCAGCTTCAGCAGGCCCTGGGCGTCGTTGCTGTCGTCCGGGGCGATCGCGTAGCCGATGGTCAAGCCCACTTCCACCTGTACATCCCCCAGCGTGAAGGGCGTGCGAAAGGCGTCCAGCAGTTTATGGCCCAGTTCCTGGGCTTGCTGTGCACTGCCCAGGTGGCCCGTCATTACCACGAATTCATCGCCTCCCAGGCGCGCCACCACGTCGTTCTGGCGGACATGGCCCTGCAGGCGCCGGGTCACCGCGACCAGCAGCTCATCGCCCACGTCATGGCCATGCTGGTCGTTCACGGGTTTGAAACCATCGAGGTCCATCACATACACGGCCAGAAGTTTGTCGGGCCCGCACCGAGGCAGGGCCGAGGCCAGTGCGATGTTCAGGCCGCGCCGGTTGGGCAGGCCGGTCAAGGGGTCGGTGTGTGCCAGGGATCGCATGGCGTCGCGTTCGCGGTTGGCGTCCACGGCTGCCATGCGCAGGGCCTTGGTGCGCAGACCCAGCACACGCATGAAGAGCAGCATGTCGAGGGTTGCCCCAAACTGGAAGGAATGCAAGGTCCAGAAGTTGACTGGCACCCACCCCCTGATCACGCCGATGACGGTGGCGGTGGCCAGGAAATACAGCAGCCAGGCCAGCAGCAGGGTCGTGCCGACGGGGTCTCCCCTGCGGGCGCGGCGCACAGAGCCTGGAATCCCCATGAGCGCCGGCACCAGCCCCAGAATGCTGACGATCCCGGTGACCGCACGGGTGTTTAGCACGTCCAGCGCATACAGAACGGCGAGTGCCACGCACACCACGGCGCCGCCGCGCATGCAGCGCCGCAGCCAGCTCTCTGGGCGCTCGCCCGCCAAGGCCTGGCTGATGAAGAGGAAGGAGCCGCAGGTGGCGGCCAGTGCTGCAAGGCTGGCGGCATGCACCTCCATCCAGGGCATGTCGCGCCACAGATACTGCGCGCCCAGGCCGAACAGGTGCAGTGAAAACAGAAGGCTGCCGGTGATGAGCAGCGCATACTGGATAAACAGCACGTCCCGCAGATTGAGCCATTGCGCTAGGCTGTAGATGATCAGGCACAGCGCCAGGCCGGTCAGGATGCCTTGCAGCATTTGCTCGTTAAGGGCCTTGCTGTGCCATTCGGTGGGTTTGCTCAGGGTGATGGGAAGCACCATGGCGCCCCGGGTTTCAACGCGCAGCAGCACGTCGTAGGCGTGCCCCGGCAGCATGTTCAGCGCCAGTGCGTGAGAGCGGCTGCGCAGGGGGCGCTGGGTGTAGGGCTGCAGGCTGCCCAGTGTGGCCTGCTGGGTCACATGGCCGTCGATGGTGAGGTATATCTCAATGCGCTGGAGTACCGGGTAGTCGATGTCCAGCACCCAGGCTCCGCTGGAGCTGGGCGACACCATCACGGGGATGTGCAACCACACGGGCTCGGTGCGCACGCCCAGCGTGCCGCTGGTCCCCGGCGGTGGTTCG
This sequence comes from Acidovorax sp. Root275, assembly GCF_001428965.1. Classification (NCBI taxonomy): domain Bacteria; kingdom Pseudomonadati; phylum Pseudomonadota; class Betaproteobacteria; order Burkholderiales; family Comamonadaceae; genus Acidovorax; species Acidovorax sp. Root275. The sequence continues at coordinate 198,966 of NZ_LMJH01000005.1, forward strand.
AAGCGCGAGAGCGACGCCAGGATGTCCTCCACCAGCAGGGTGCCCGAGGGATCAGCCAGTACCGATACTGCGGGCCATGCCTCCATGGAAGGCCTGTCGTCGCGCAGTTCCAGTGGGGTTGCCGCTGTTGCACGTGTTGGGCCTGCAAGCGTCAACGCCATGGCCAACAGCAGCCATGGCAGGCACCAGCCCAGGCCACGGAACAAGGCCGGAGCCCGGCGCTGCAACAGGGGCAGAACCCGCCAGGGGCGTAGGGTGTGCGCCTGCATCATGACGACAGTGCGAGGTCGCCCTGGTTGCGAAGAATGGAATGCTTGCCGCTCTGTTTGCCAGCGTACATGGCCGCGTCTGCGAGGCGGATCAGCTGCTGCGGATCATCACTGTCCACCGGCGCGATGGCGTATCCGATGGTCAGTCCCACCTTCAGCGCAAGGTGACTCAGCACGAACGGCTGCTCAAAGGCTTGCAGCAAGGACCGGCCCAGCTCCTCCGCCTGTTCGGGCCTTGCCAGATCGCGGGCCATGACGATGAACTCGTCCCCCCCGAGCCGGGCGACCAGATCGGTTTGGTGGCGTACGCTGGCCTGCAGGCGGTGACCCACGGCGACCAGCAAGTCGTCGCCCACATCGTGCCCATAGGCATCGTTGACCGGTTTGAACCCATCCAGATCCATCAAATACACGGCGACCAGTTGATCGGGACCGCATGTGGCGAGTGCCGACTGCAAGGCCAGTTGCATGCCTCTGCGGTTGGGCAAGCCCGTGAGTGAGTCGGTGTAGGCCAGGGAGCGCATGGCGTCGCGTTCCCGCAGTGCATCGGATGCGGCGGCACGCAAGGCGGCCGAGCGCTGCCCCAGTACCCGCAGGAACAGCAGCATGTCGGCGGCTGCTCCGAGCTGAAAGGAGTGCAGCGTCCAGAAATTGACCGGCAGCAGGCCCTGGACCAGGCACACCATGACCACGGCCGCAACAAAGTAAGCGACCCATGCAGCCAGCAGCGTGGAACTGACGGAGTCGCCCTTGCGCAGGCGCGCCACTGCAATGGGCAGGCTGATGAATGAAGGCAAGGGCCCTAGAACGCTGATGATGGCGGTAGTGGTGCGGGTACCGATCAAGTCCAACAGGAAAGCTGCGAGCAGGACCAGGCTGACCACGCCGCCGATCTTCATGACCTGAAGGAAGCGGCTGCGTGGCTGGTGGCCCATCAGCGCATGGCCCATGAAGAAGAACGATCCCGCGATCGCCAGCAGTCCTGATGCGCCCGCCGCGTGGACTTCGATCCAGAGGTTGTCACTCCACAGGAACTGCGTGCCTATGCCAAAGAACTGCAGTGAAAAACCAGCGCTGCCGACCACCAGCACGCCGTAGTAGAAGAACAGCTTTTCGCGCTGGCTGAGCCATTGTGCAAGGCTGTACACCACCAGGCACACCGCCAGTCCGGCGAGGATGCCCTGAAACATCTGTTCCCGCAGCGAGCGGTGCACTAGATAGGGCGCCTTGCTCAGTGTGATGGGCAGCAGCATGGCGCCCGAGGTCTGCACCCGGATCAGCAGCTCATACGGCGCATCCGCTGCCAAGTCGAGCGTCATCGCCGGTGTGCGGCCGCGCAGCGGGCGCTGGCTATAAGGTCGCAAGTTGCCCAGGGCCGCGTGTTGCACGACCCGGCCTTGGGTGGTCAGGTAGATATCGACCTCGTTGAGCACGGCGAAGTCGATGTTGACGATCCATTCATTGCCCGAGTCCACTGGCGACACCAGCGGCACCCGCAGCCAGATGGCTTCCTTGCGCACGCCCAGGCTGCCGCCGCGGCTGGGAGGCTCCGCAAAGTCCGGCAAACGCCCCAGCACGTCCTGCACGCCCCATCGCAACGATGGGTCTGCCAGCAACGTGGCCACCGACCAGGCGTTAAGCGGGCGGGCGTCGTCCGGCAGCACGAGGGGGCGTTGGTCAGCCGCCTGTGCTGCGGGCGTTGCCAGCATCAGCATCACCACCATCAGTGTCAGAAGCCAGATCACGAGGCGCCACCACAAGCGGGACGGGGGGACGTGTCTGCGCGGCGCAGCCACTTGCCAACGCGGGCGCGCTGCGCAGACCATGTGCAGCGGGGGCCAGGAGGGCAAGGGACTGCGGTGCACCATCATCACGCCAGCGCCGGTGTCGGGGTGATGCGCCGCACCGAGTGCTTGCCGCCTTGTTTGCCCGCGTACATCGCCGCGTCTGCGTGCCGCAGCAGGCCCTGGGGGTCGTCACTGTCGAGGGGAGCCAGTGCGTACCCGATGGTCAGCCCCACCTGGATGCAAAGGTGGTTCAGCGTGAAAGGTTGCTCGAAGGCCCGCAACAGCGAGCGGCCCAGCTCTTCGGCCTGCTCGGGCGTGGTCAGATCGCGGGCCATGATGATGAATTCATCGCCCCCCAGCCGGGCCACCAGGTCGGTCTGGTGCCGCACGTTGGCCTGGAGGCGCATGCCCACGGCCACAAGCAAATCGTCCCCCACATCGTGGCCATGCGCGTCGTTCACGGGCTTGAACCCATCCAGATCCATGAGGTACACCGCCACCAGCCGCTGCGGCGAACACTGGGCCAGCGCGGCATGCAGGGCATGCTGCAGGCCGCGCCGGTTGCTCAGACCCGTGAGGGGATCGGTGTGGGCCAGCGAGTGCATCAGGTCGCGTTCGCGCATGGCCTCCTGGGCCTGTGTCTTGGCGGCCTGGGCGCGCAGGCCCAGCACGCGAAAGAACAGCAGCATGTCAATCGTGGCGCCGAACTGGAACGAGTGCAGCGTCCAGAAGTTCGCGGGCACCCAGCCCTGGACCAGGCACACCATCACGCCGGCGGCCACTCCAAAGGCGATCCAGGCTGCCAGCAGGGTGGTGCCAATGGGGTCTTTTTGGCGCACCCGCGCAATGGCCGCAGGCAGGCTGATGAGGGAAGGCAGGGGCCCCGCCAGGCTCATGAACGCGATGGCAATGGGCACGCTCAACCCGCCGAGCATGAGGGCTGCGCAGACTGCGGCCGTGATCACCGCGCCCGCGCGCATGGTTCGCGCGTACCGGCTGCTTTGCGTGTTGTCGGCCAGGGTGTGGCCCAGGAAGAGAAACGAGCCCGCCAGGGCGGTCAGCCCCGCTGCCGGGCCTGAATAGCGGTCCATCCACGGATTGCCCGGCCACAGATACTGCGGACCGATGCCGAAGAACTGCAACGAAAAGCCCGCGCTGCCCAGCACCACCAGCGCATAAAAGCCGAACATGCGGTCGCGCTGCGTGACCCACTGGATCAGGCTGTAGGCCAACAGGCAGAACGCCAGCCCGTTGAGCAGGCCCTGCAGCATCTGCTCGCCCAGCGCGTGGCGCATGTGATGGGGCATTTCGCTGACTGTGATGGGCAGGATCAGCGGCCCGGCAGCCTGCGCCCGTATCAACAGGTCGTAACGCTGTCCGGCCCGCAGGTCGAACGCCATCGCGGGCGTGCGGCTGGACGGCTGCGCCTGCTCAGAGGGGCCTGTGCGGACCTGCTGTAGAACCTGGCCACCGCTGGTCAGGTACATCTCGGTTCGCAGCGAGCTGTAGCCGATATTGACCACCCACGGGGTGCGCGGCGCCTCGGGCGCAATGATGGGGATGTGCAGCCACATTGCCGCCTTGTGCAGGCCCAGCGAGCCGCCACGTTGGGTGGGCGCCTCGAATTCGTCCAGACGGCCCAGCATGTCTTGCACCGAGAGCTGGTACGTGGGGTCTGCCTTGAGCGTGATGGCCTCCCAGGCATTCACTTGTGGCCTTTCCTGCGTCAGCACCAGGGGCTCGCCCGCCCGCGCGCCCAGGGGCAGGGCCATGGAAACGAGCAGCCACAGCAGCGTGGTTGCCACGGCGCAATGCGTGCGCCAAAGCCGGGTCAGCATCAGGAGGGTGCAGAGCTGCGGGTGCATCGGCTTGCAAACAACGGCTATGTGGGTTGCTGTGCCTGGTCAGCCTGCGCGGCCTGTGCTTGGCGGGCCAGCCCCGGGCTCCAACTGCCGTGTGTCGTCAACCGGTCTTCAATCCGGTTGATCCAGCGGGGGGCGTGGGGGTCATCGCTCCAGCCGTGTACCACCTCGTCCACTTGGTTGAGCAGCTCGGTGGGTAGCTGAAGGGGCCGGGTCTGGCTCATCAGCACGCGGCTCATGAAGTGGTACCCGAGGATGCGGGTGAGCGCACGCACGATGGAAAAGCGCGGCAACACCATTCGCGCCACCACGTCGAGGGCCCGCGCCACCAGCAGCACCCCCCAGAACAGCAGCGCCGACGGCCAAGGCACGGGCTGGGTCAGGCCCAGGTCGCTGGCCGTGTCGCGCCCACACAGGTAGCGGGTCATGAGTTCTGGGAAAGGTTTCACAATGCTCCAGGGCAGCGAGTTCTCCATGGTCTGCATCAAGGCCCGGCCCAAGGCAGGACGGGGATCGGGCGTGACGGGCTCCGCACGGCCCCGGGCCTGCATGCGCGCCATCAGGGCCTTGCCTTCGTCCATGGTATCCACCATCAGCGAGCGCTCAATGCCGAGGATGTGGCCCACCACGTTCCAGGCATGCAGATACGCCTCTTCGTCGGCCGTACGCAAACCAATGCCCAGGCGGCGTAGGCTGCGCAGAAACACATAGCCAAACGTGAGCAAGGTGTAGGCCAGCTCCTCCTGGTTGCAAGGCAGGCCGTCGCCTTTCAGGTTCCAGCCGCGCGCATACAGTGTCTGAAACATGGCCTGGCGCCCGCCTTTTGTCCGCAGAGCCTGCGGCGCTATATGCCCCGGACCGCCTGCAAGCAACTGCGCAACCGCGCTTTGGGGGCTACCGTGCAGGATCAGGTTGCGAATGGTGGCGTGGATCAGCCGCACCTTGAGCACCTGCGCCACGCCCGCGCCACGCTGGCTGAGGCCACCGTGCATCATTACCGGGAAAATCATCGCGGCAGTGGAGCGGATGCGGTACTCGGCGTTCTGCTCTAGCTGGCCCGAGGTGTGCAGCACGCTCGACAGGTCGGGAATCACATAACACTCGGGCAGGCTGGCGCAGAACAGCAGGATGCATGACAGTGCTCCGTGCTCCATGAACAGCTTCTCGGCGCGCTCGATCTTGCGGGCATCGGCCCAGGGCGGCAGCACCTGGGCGGTCTGCACATAGTGGTTCAACGCCTTCGACATGGCCGCATCCACCCCTTCGCCCTCAGCGGCCCAGCCCACCAGGCTCGCGTTGTCTGCCCACTGGCTGAACAGGCGGTTCACGGTGTCGATGCGTGCCCATTGCGGTGCGTCCATCGCTACGTCCCCTTCGGGCCAGTCGCCCAGGATGTCGGCGATGGTCTGGTCGGCCAGCGGGTCGGCGTGGTGCTGCATGGCTGCCAATTCAGAATCAGGCAGTGGCGGGTGTGGGAGTGTGTTGCCGTGGTTCATGCTGCGGCCTCCGCCATCGCGCGCCAGCGCTGAAAGCCGGCCAGGGCGCACAGCAACGGGATGCCCATGGCAAACGGGGCAATCGAGCGGATTTCCACCGGATTGCCCAGGAGCATCTGAAACACCATGCCCGATGCATAGATGGCCAGTGGCACCAACGCATGGCGGCGTAGAAATGGGCTGGTGGGGCGAAGCGCCAGTTTGCGGACAGACATGCGGAAACTGAAGATGATCACAAAGGCCACGAACACCCAGCCAAAGAAGCCTTGCACCGTTTCACCAAACCAGGCGCCATCGGTCTTGGCCATGATCCAGGCTTTGAGGGTGTAGACGAAGTAGGGGTCAGCGCCCAGGTCGAACGCGGTGACGATCATCGCTGCCAGAAACGACAGCATGGCGGCATTGCCAAGTCCTGGTGCCCCGTCCACCGGCGACTGCCAGACGATGAGATTGCTGATCACATAGCCCGCATAGGTCAGTGCGAACCACATCATGGGAATGACGATGGGCACACCCACCAGCCGCGGGCCCAGCACATCGGTGTAGGTGTAGTGGCCAAAAAACCAGCCGTGTGTGCTGCCCATCTGTTCGGCAAACCAGCCAAAGCTGACGGCGATCAGGACGAGATGCAGTGCGGGCCGCGCACCCAGCAGGTGCGTGGCGCTGGCCCAACAACACGCAAACATGAGGATGGACGCCGTGACGATGGCGATGGTGGTGTCGTTGTGGGTGCGTACGGCGGTTGCCACCAGAAAGGCGGCCAGCAGGGCAAAGCTCAGCGCCGGAAGGGGCGCAGCCAATGGAGTCTGTGCAGGCATGTTGGGTGTATCACGCTGTAACAAACCCCCAGTGTAGGGGATGGACCCGGAATTGGCGCTGCGTGTGTGTCCGGAGCATCAGCGCATTTTTCAGCGCTTTTCGCGGTTGTTTTGGTGTTATGCCGCAGGCTTAAGAACCTGTTCAAGGGTTCAGCGCCGCCAGATTGAGCAGCGCTGCCTCAATGGCCGCCGCCGTGGCCACGGGTTGCTCCATGGGAAACAGGTGGCTGCCGTCCAGCATCATGGTGCGTCCCTCGGTGATGCGCAGCGTCATGGCCATGCCCACCTGCCGCATCTCGTCCGAATCGCGCCCACCGATGAAGGCGGCGGGGCACTGCAGCGGGTGGGCGCTGAGCAGCCGCCCGAGGTTGTGGGGCAGCGTGTTGTAGATGGCGGTTTCCACCGCGCGGTCAAAGCCCAGCACGCGCTTGCCGTCGTGGTCTACCAGGCCGTGGGTGATGTAGTCGCCCAGCACTTCGGGGTCCCAGTGCGCAAAAGCCTTCTTCTTGCGGAAGTGTTCCAGCGCCTCTTCGTTGCTGGCCCAGCTGAAGCGCCGTTGTCGGCTCACCTTGCCCGGCGAGATGGAGCCCACGACCTGGGTGCGCTTGGCCACATCGACCGCGTTGGCCTTCCAGCCGCCCAGCAGGGGCGAGTCAATCAACAGCACACCGCGCACAAGGTGGGGGTGGCGGGCTGCGGCCATCACGCTCAGAAAGCCGCCCAGCGAATGCCCCACCAGGAATACGGGCTGGCCCAGGCGCTCCACCTGGGGTGTGGCGAAGTCCGCCAGCTGCTGCACCAGGTGCGGCCAGTTGTTGGACACCGGGTATTTGGGGTCGTGTCCGTAGCGTTCCACCGCGCTGACCTCGAACCCCCGGGCCTTGAGGTGCTTGAAAAGCACGCGGTATGTGCTGGCCGGGAAGCTGTTGGCGTGCGAGAAAACAATGGGGAGCATGGGGGGGCCGGCGGGGAACCAGGTTGCAGGTAAGGCGGCAGAGCGAACCCCGCCGTCAGAGGAATCAGATCAGCTTGTCGGTGTGGTTGGTGATCTTCTTGAGCGGCTTGCTGCGGGCCGGGTTCACCATGATGGGGACGGTGGTTGCGCCCCCGCCCCAGGCCGGGTCTTCGATGCTGTCGAACACCTGGCGCAGCTTCTGGCCCCAGCTGTCGTGCAACATGCGGAAGTAGGGGTTGTTCTCGTCGATGCAGACCACTTTCGAGGTCGAGAAACTGTCGGCCTCGTACACCACCAGGTCCAGCGGCAGGCCCACCGACAGGTTGGACTTGAGCGTGCTGTCCATGGACACCAGCGCGCACTTGGCCGCTTCGTCCAGCGGGGTTTCGGGTGTGAGCACCCGGTCGAGCACGGGCTTGCCGTATTTGGATTCGCCGACCTGGAAGTAAGGCGTCTCGGAGGTCGCTTCGATGAAGTTGCCGGCCGAATACACCTGGAACAGGCGCATGCCCTCGCCCTTGATCTGGCCGCCGAACACCATGGACACATTGAAGTCCACGCCCGAGCGTTTGAGTGCCGCGCCGTCGCGTTCATGTACATGGCGCACCGCAGCACCGAGCACGCGGGCCGCGTCGAACATGCTCTTGGCGTTCCAGATCGAGATCGTCTCGCCCGAATCACCGTCCTTGAGCTGCTCGGTCTGCAGGATCTCGCGCACCGACTGTGAAATGGACAGGTTGCCGGCCGACAGCAGCACCATGAAGCGGTCGCCCGCCTTCTCATAGACCATCATCTTGCGGAAAGAGCTGATCTGGTCCAGGCCGGCATTGGTGCGCGAATCGGACAGGAAAACCAGCCCGGCGTTGAGTTTGATGGCGACGCAATACGTCATGAGCGGAGTGGGGTCGTTGGAAGAGGGGAACCCGCGAGTTTAGTCCGGCGTGGGAACACCCCCGTGGGAGGTAGTGCGGGACGGCTATCCAGTGTCCAATCGCGGATATTCAAAATTGATAGCAATAAATGATTTGCAGATAAGCGCTAGAAGCCATTTTTATCAAAAATATTTGATCCCGGCCGTTCGCGGCTGTCCTGGGCCGCAGCGGCGGGCAAGGCGACGTCCATCGCCGGGGCCAAAGGGCTATTCCTCCCGGGCCAGGCGGCGGATGTCCGCCGCTTCTATCATCCGTCGCTTCACCTGGAGGGGCCTTGCCGTGTTGAACCCACTGATCTTGTCTGCAACCCGCCGCGCCTGCGCGCTGGCCCTGGTTGTATTGCTGGCGGCCTGCGGCGGGGGCGGCGCAGAAGACCCCGGCGATGGCGGCAACCCTCCGGCCCCACCCCCCGCACCGGTGCGTTCCGGCCAGCTCGAATCCGCCGCCCTGCTTGGCACGGTGCCGGCCGCTGGCATCGCCGCAGCGCTGGCCGCGAAGGAGTCGCTGGCCCAGGATGTGGTGCCGCGCTACAACGTCACCTCCTACCGGATCGAATACCTCACTGCCGATGCCGACGGCAAGGAGGTGCGCGCTTCGGGTCTCGTCAGCGTTCCACAAAAGCCAGCCGGCGCCAAGAGCCCGGTGCTCAGTTACCAGCACGGCACCATCTTCCGAGACGCCGAGGCGCCCAGCAACAACGCGGTGGCGTCCGAGGTGTCGGTGGTGCTCGCGTCTCTGGGCTATATCGTGCTGGCGCCCGACTACGTGGGTTTTGGGGCCTCCAAGGGCACACCCCACCCCTATCTGCTGGCGGCGCCCTCGGCCGCCGCCACAGCGGATTTTCTGACCGCCGCCCGCACCTGGCGCGGCCAGGCCAACGTGGAGGACAACGGGCAGCTCTTTCTGACCGGCTACTCCGAAGGCGGCTACGTCACCATGGCCACGCACCGCGCGCTGCAGGCGGGCGGATCGCCCCATCTGCAGCAGCTGCGCATGGTGGTGGCGGGCGCGGGGCCCTACAACGTGCAGACCACCATGGATGGCCTGGTGGACCTGGTGCGGCAAGAACAGCCGGTGATCGGCGCACTCATCAACCCTGGTTTCTTGCGCCATCTGGGCAGCAGCGTGCAACGTGAGGTGCGCCGCCTGCTGCTGCGCGCACTGATCCCGGGCGATGCCGACGTGGCCTATGACACGCGCTTCATCGACTACTTTCTGGCCGACGACGTGTTGGCCCTCGCCAGCGCCAGCAACGTCTACGACTGGAAACCCAACGTGCCTGTACGCCTGTACCACGGTCGCGATGACCGCACCGTACCCTACGCCAGCTCGGTCAGCACCGTGCGCGCCATGCAGGACCGCGGTGCGGGCGACCTGGTCAGCCTGACCGAGTGCCGCGCACAACCGGTGGCCGGGCACCTGCAATGTGTGCCGCCGTTCATCACCTTCATGCTGGGGCAGCTGGCGCCGGTGGCGCAGGACCTTTGAGCCGGACAGGTCGGCTGCGGCGCGGGACGGTGGTCGTCCTTCGCCCGCCAGCGGTGGGGTTTGTGTTGCTGCGTCAGCCCGCCATCTTCTTGAGCTGGTAGAGCGCATCCAGCGCCTCGCGCGGGCTCAGCGCATCGGGGTTGATGCCTGCCAGCGCAGCTTCCAGCGGGCTGGCGCCCGCGCCCTCGGGCACCTCGGGGGCGGCGAACAGGTCCACTTGCAACTCATCCTCACCCGCGCGCTCTTCCAGCGCTGCCAGCGCATGGCGGGCGTGGTGCAGCACCGGCGACGGCATGCCGGCCAGCTTGGCTACCTGGATGCCGTAGCTGCGGCTGGCCGGTCCCGGCTGGATTTCGTGCAGGAACACGATGTCCGCCCCGCTCTCGGTGGCGCTCACATGCATGTTGATCGCGTGGCGCGCCTTGGCAGGCAACTCGGTCAGCTCGAAATAGTGCGTGGCAAACAGCGTGAAGGCGCGGGTCTTGTCGTGCAGGTGCGTGGCAATGCCGCTGGCCAGGGCCAGGCCGTCAAACGTGCTGGTGCCCCGGCCGATCTCGTCCATCAGCACCAGGCTGTGGGGCGTGGCCGCGTGCAGGATCTGGGCGGCCTCGGTCATCTCCAGCATGAAGGTGGACTGCGCGTTGGCCAGGTCGTCGGCCGCGCCGATGCGGGTGTGGATGGCGTCGATGGGACCCAGGCGGCAACTGGCGGCGGGCACATGGCTGCCCATGCTGGCCAGCAGCACGATGAGCGCGACCTGGCGCATGTAGGTCGATTTACCGCCCATGTTGGGGCCGGTGATGACCTGCATGCGCGTGTTGGCGTTCAGCCGCGTGTGGTTGGCGATGAAGCTGCCGCTCGATGTCTCGGCCAGGCGGGCTTCGACCACTGGGTGACGGCCGCCTTCGATCTCGATGCAGGGTTCGGGCACGAACTGCGGCGCGCACCAATTCAGCGTGAGCGAGCGCTCGGCCAGCGCACACAGCACGTCCAGCGTGGCCAGCGCCTGGGCCAGGCGGGTGAGGGCGGGCACGTGGGGCTGGAGCTGGTCGAGGATCTGTTCGTACAGCCACTTCTCGCGGGCCAGCGCACGCTCGTTGGCCGACAGGGCCTTGTCCTCGAAGGTTTTCAGCTCGGGTGTGATGAAGCGCTCAGCGTTTTTCAGCGTCTGGCGGCGGCGGTAGTCGTCGGGTACGCGGTCGAGGTGGCTGCCGGTCACTTCAATATAGAAGCCGTGCACCTTGTTGAACTGCACGCGCAGGTTGGGGATGCCGGTGCGCGCCTTCTCGCGGGTTTCCAGATCCAGCAGAAAGGCATCGCAGTTGGTCTGGATGGCACGCAACTCGTCCAGCTCGGTGTCGAAGCCGTTGGCGATCACGCCGCCGTCGCGCACCAGGGCGGCGGGCTCTTCGGCGATGGCGGCCTGCAGCAGGCCGGTGCAGCCCTCGGGCGGCTGCAGATGGCTAAAAATTTGAATCAAATAGGGCTCCAGCGCTTGTCCATTAAGCGCTAGAAGCTCTGCTTTTTGTAGCGTTTTGCCCAGTCCCACCAACTCGCGCGGGCGCACCTGGCGCAGGGCGATGCGGGCGGTGATGCGCTCCACATCGCTCACCCCTTTGAGTTCGCCGCGCAGCAAGGCCCAGGGGCCGCTGCCGCCACCGGCGCCGCCCGCACCGCGCAGCGCGGTGGTGGCCGACAGGCGCTGGCGCGCCTCGGCGCGGTCGCGGCGCGGCTCCAACAGCCAGGTCTTGAGCAGGCGGCTGCCCATGCCAGTCATGCAGGTGTCGAGCAGCGAAAACAGCGTGGGCGCATCGTCGCCGCGCAGGGTCTTGACCAGCTCCAGGTTGCGGCGCGTGGTGGCAGGCAGGTCGATGAGGTCGTCGTTGCGCTGCACCTGCACGCTGTGCACGTGGGTGAGGGTGCGGCCCTGCGTGTGCTCGGCATAGGTCAGCAGCCCGGCGGCGGCGGCGTGGGCCTCGCCCAGGTCTTGCGCACCCCAGGCCTGCAGGCTTGCGGCGCCCAGGTTTTCAAGCAGCTTGCGTTCGCCCAAGGCGCTGTCAAATTGCCAGTCGGGGCGGGGGCTCACGGGGCAGGTGAAGGCGCCACCCTGGCGCAGCACCTGCAGGTGTTGCTCGAAGCGTTCGGTCACGCCCGCGCTGTAGATCAGCTCGCTGGGCGCCACGCGGGCCAACCAGGCGCCGAGTTCATCGTGCGCGCATTCGGCCAGGAAGACGCGGCCCTGTGTCACGCTCAGCCAGGCCAGGCCGCAGCGCGCGCGCGGGGCCTGGTGCACCGCCATCAGCAGCGATTCGGACTTGTCGGACAACAGCTCGGTATCGGTCAGCGTGCCGGGCGTGACCACGCGCACCACCTTGCGCTCCACCGGCCCCTTGGCCGCGCCGACCTCGCCCACCTGCTCGGCAATGGCCACCGACTCGCCCATCTTGATCAGGCGCGCCAGGTAGTTCTCCAGCGCATGGAACGGCACCCCCGCCATCAGCACGGGCTGGCCGCCCGACTGGCCGCGCTGGGTGAGCGTGATGTCGAGCAGACGCGACGCCTTTTCTGCGTCCTGCCAGAAGACCTCATAGAAGTCACCCATGCGGTAGAACAGAAGCGTCTCGGGGTACCCGGCCTTGAGGGCCAGGTACTGCTGCATCATGGGGGTGTGGTGCTCAAGCGTGTCGGACATGCTGGGGGGCCGGGAAATGAGGCGTGGACTGTAGCAGTTCGCCCCCGGTCGGTTTCACTGCGCGCGGCAGGTGTCGGAGCCCGGTGCAAGAGGTGCGCATGGTCATCGACGTGCCGTACCGGGGGTCTCGGGTTTTCCCTCGGGTAAATGCCACAGGTTTTCAATGACTGTTACGTTTTGACATACTCTTGCCTGTATGCTGGCGCATTGACTGTGACCGTCGGCCCCGCCTTGCCCAGGCGGGATTCATACCCACCGCAGGCTTCAAAGGTTTCAGAGCGACCGTGATCTCGTCCGAACTGTTGACCGATCTCCTGGCCCCCATCGGCGAGGGCCACATAGAGCCGATGGCGCAGGCGCGTCTGCAAGCGCTGGTCGACGCCGTTCCGGTGGCCTTGATGGAATTTCGGTTGCAGCACGGCCGTCTGCTGCTGCTGGCCGCCAACGCTGCCGCACGGCGCATGCCCGGCCTGGGCGCGGTGCGCAACCCAGGCGCTGACGCCTGCGAGGTGTTCGACCTGCTGGCGGGCACCCCCCTCATGGACCAGTTGCAGGGCGTGGCCCGCGTGGGCGCGCCGCTCGAATGCCGCCAAGTGGTGCGCGAGCCGGGCCGGCTGCTGCTGGCCTGGGACCTGTCTGCCCGCCGCGTGACCACGGACTGTATTGTGGTCACCGTGCGCGATGCCACCGAGGCCGAGACCTTGCGTGCCGCGCTGGCAGCGTCCGAACGTGCCCTGGAAGAGGTGCGCCGCGAACTGCGCGAGCAGACCGAGGTTTTCAATACCATGGAGAGCCTGGCACGCACTGGCCACTGGCGCCGCATTGAAGACCCCGGCGAGACGGTGCTGCTGTGGTCCCCGGGCCTGTGCGATATCGCGGGCTTTGAGCAGCAGGAATGGGTGGACCCTGAGCGCGCTGTGAGTGGCATCCTGCCCGAGGACCGCCATGTATTTGACACGCCCCGCGTGCCAGGTGCCGGACTGGATGTGGAGTACCGCTGGCGCCGCCCCGATGGCGAAGTGCGCTGGATGCGGTCCCGCGTGCAGCGTACGCTGCCGCGCGACGGCGTGCAGGTGGTGATGGGGGTGGTGCAGGACGTGACGGACGAGCACCGCGCCGCAGAACAGCTGCGCGAGCAGCTGTTGTTCATCCAGCGCATTGCCAGCCGCATTCCGGGCTTCATCTACGAGTACCGCCTGCATGCGGACGGTGGCACCAGCGTGCAGTACATCAGCGATGCGGTGCGCGACTTCATGGGTGTGGAACCGAGCCAGGTGACCGCCGACCATGGCGTGCTCATGCACCGCGTGCTGCCTGAAGACCTGCCGCAGGTGCAGCGCTCTGCGATCACCTCGGTGCGCAAGCTGGTGCCCTGGCAGTGCGAGTACCGCGTGCGCATGCCCGACGGCAGCGTGCGCTGGCACATGACCAATGCGATACCCCACCGCGAGCCCGATGGCTCGGTGGTGTCCCACGGTTTCACCATGGACATCACGGACCGAAAGCGAGCAGAACAAGAGATCGAACGCCTGGCCTTCTTTGACGCCTTG
>NZ_LMJH01000006.1:0-13454 GCF_001428965.1 Acidovorax sp. Root275
AATCGCTGCCGTCAGCGTCGTCTTGCCATGGTCCACGTGGCCGATCGTGCCCACGTTGACGTGAGGCTTGGTGCGCTCGAACTTTCCTTTTGCCATTTTTCCGACTCCGAAAAAAATCTATACCAATACAACTGGATTTCGGCGCAACCAGAATCGGACGCACCTGAAAGTGGTGCCCATGGCGGGAATCGGACCCGCGACCTCTCCCTTACCAAGGGAGTGCTCTACCACTGAGCCACATGGGCAGCTTGACACCGCTCGCACGACATCAAAATTGCTAACTCAACAAACCAGCACAAACAAGCAATGGAGCGGGAGACGGGAATCGAACCCGCGTCATTAGCTTGGAAGGCTAGGGTTCTACCATTGAACTACTCCCGCATCGGCCAACAACCTCTGCGCGCCTGACAAAGCCAAAAGCAAAGCCAAACATCGACCTCAACACTACTCACTCACTGGTGGAGGGGACTGGATTCGAACCAGTGTAGGCGTAAGCCAACAGATTTACAGTCTGCCCCCTTTAGCCACTCGGGCACCCCTCCGGAGAATTTCGAATTATAGCACTAGTTTTTTGCAGCCCGAAGAAATTCCCAAATCCTCGCCCTCAGCCCCACGAGAAAGATACAGGACTACCTGCGTCACTGGTGCGGCTGGCGGGGATCGAACCCACGACCCTTGGCTTCGGAGGCCAATACTCTATCCACTGAGCTACAGCCGCACGGCAAAACTTACACAGCCCCACATTATCGCACGCAACCAACCCACCAGGATCGACGCCACCCAACCCCAACACGAGAAGAGCAAAACACCCACCTCACAAGGAGAGACCGCGAGCCTCGGCATCCCCAGACACTGGGAGCGACAACCCCAGCCCCAGCAAAAAAGCATCGGTACTCGCCCCACCAACCACCACCAGATCAAAGCCCCCCTCACTCAGTATCCAGTTTCTGATAAGCCCGTCGAACAAGGCGTGCAAGCCAATCGCCGCCTCGATGGACGCGACAGGCAAGACAACCCCCTGCGCCTGCGCGCCCAGCTCAAAGTCACGCGCCAGTTGCCGCGTAAAACCATCCGACGCAGCCATGTGGCGATCACGAACCCCCACAAGTTCACCCACATACTCCACCTTGTAGAGCGCAATCTCAAAAACCCTGCGCGTTCGCTCGTCAGAAGCCACACTGCGCAGCACAAACGCCATCACAGCCCGCAGTCGCTGCACGGGATTCGGACAAGTACTGCTTTCAAACTCACCGTAGCCCCGCTCCAACGGAAGAGTCATCCGGTCCATCATGGCATTGAAGAGATCCACCTTGTCCTTGAAGTGCCAGTAGATCGCCCCCCGCGTAGCACCGGCGGCCTGAGCAATGTCACTCAGCGAAGCACGCGAAACCCCCCTCTCCCAGAAGACATGCTCCGCCGCATCAATCAGGCTATTGCGCGTGGCAATTGCATCTTCCTTGGTTCGACGCGCCATTGGTAATTGCCTCCTTATGTTCAATACTAAGTACCCACACTTTATGCAAAGACATCGGGGCATCGCAATTATACATTCATGTCTGTATGTATAATCGCGCACTTATTTCGTCGGGCTCTGATCTTGGACTGCCTCCGACCGAGGGGCCATCCCCTACAACCCCATTCCTTGACGCCAATCAAAAGGACTCCCATGCCCACATCCCGTGACGCATCTACCACCGCCTCCTTTCGCGCCTCCCCAACTCACAGGGCCGCCTCTCTGGTCGCCGCTACTGCGGCAGCGCTCCTACTGGCCTCATGTGGCAAGGCGGACGGCCAAGCCGCAGCCGGAGGACCGCAGATGCCCCCCGTGGAGGTCGGCGTTGTGACTGCGACCCCTGGCGACGTCGGGTTGATCACTGAATTGCCAGGCCGTGTGGAGGCCTCGCGGGTTGCGCAGGTACGGGCTCGCGCTGCTGGCATCCTGCAGCAACGCCTTTTTAAGGAAGGCAGTGATGTGAAGGCAGGACAACCACTGTTTCGCATTGACCCTGCACCCTATGCTGCAGCATCCGAGAGTGCCCGAGCCAGTCTGGCAAAAGCGCAGGCCAACCTCGCGCAGGCCAGCGCACAGGTGGAACGCTATCGCCCACTGGTAAGTGCCAACGCCATCAGCAAACAGGACTTCGTGAACGCCGAAGCCGCCGAGAAGCAGGCACAGGCGGATGTGGCCACCGCCAAGGCCGCAGTACGCACCGCCGACATCACTCTGGGCTACGCCAGCGTGACATCGCCAATATCGGGCCGTATAGGCCGCGCCTTGGTTACTGAAGGGGCATTGGTGGGGCAAGGAGAAGCCACCCCCCTGGCCGTGGTGCAGCAAATCGACCCCGTGTACGTGAACTTCACCCAGTCGGCCAGCGATGTCTTCCAGTTGCGCCGGGCCATGGAAAGCGGCCAGTTCAAGCGCGCCGGAAGCGCAGAGGCCGCGAGCGTCAAGCTCGTTCTGGGCGATGGAACCGAATACGCCCAGGCAGGCAAGCTGCTGTTCACCGATCTGTCGGTGGACTCCACCACCGGTCAGGTCACATTGCGCGCGGAAGTCCCCAACCCCAAGGGCGAGTTACTACCGGGTCTGTATTTGCGCGTACGCATCGAACAAGCACAGGCCAGCAACGCCATCACCCTGCCCCAGCAGGCAGTCACACGCACCCAGCAGGGTGACTCGGTGAGCGTGGTGGGTGACGATGGCAAGGTGTCTCCACGCACCATCAAGGTCAGCGCCGCCCAGAACAACCGGTGGGTGGTTCTTGACGGGCTGAAGGCGGGGGAGAAAGTCATGGTGGACGGTTTTCAGAAACTGCAGATGCTGCCCCCGGGCACACCTGTGAAACCCGTCCCATGGCAAGCCCCAGGGAGCGCTTCCGCACCTGGTGCACTTTCGGCACAGGCCGCCACACCTGCTGCATCTGCCGCTTCGGCATCGAAGCCATAAGGGGCATTCCAGCATGGCCAAGTTCTTTATCGACCGCCCCATCTTTGCATGGGTGATCGCGCTGTTCATCATGGTGATGGGCGGCGTGGCGATCACGCAGCTACCTATTGCACAGTACCCGCCAGTGGCCCCCCCGGCCATCGTCATCAACGCAGCGTACCCCGGTGCATCCGCGCAAACCCTCGAAGACAGCGTGCTGTCGGTGATCGAACGCGAGATGAACGGTTCACCCGGGCTGATCTACATGGAATCCGTCGCACAGGCCGACGGCTCCGGCAGCATCACCCTGAGTTTTCAACCCGGCACCAATGCCGACCTGGCACAGGTGGACGTGCAAAACCGCTTGTCACGTGCAACGCCCCGCCTACCCTCCGCCGTAACGCAGCAAGGTGTGCGCGTGGACAAATCGCGCTCCAACTTTCTGCTGTTCACCATGCTCTCGTCCACCAACCCGGCAACGGACACGGTGGCCCTGGGTGACTATGCATCGCGCAACGTCGTGCCCGAACTGCAACGCCTGAAAGGCATCGGCCAGGCGCAGCTTTTTGGTACAGAGCGCGCCATGCGCATCTGGATCGATCCCGCCAAGATGGTGAGCTTCAACCTCTCGGCCGCCGAGATCACGGCCGCAATCCGCGCACAAAACGCCCAGGTGGCCAGCGGCACCATCGGCGATCTGCCCAACATCGCAGGCCAGGCGATCGCAGCCACCGTCGTGGTCAACGGCCAGCTCTCCAGCGTGGAGCAGTTTGGCAACATCGTTCTGCGGGCCAACACCGATGGGTCCACGGTGCGCATCAAGGACGTGGCACGCGTGGAACTCGGTGGCCAGGCCTATGCCACCGCTGCACGCCTGAACGGCAAGCCCGCCGTGGGCATCGGCGTCCAGCTCTCCCCCAGTGGCAACGCCCTGGAAGCTGCCAAGGCCGTTCGCGCCAAGATGGATGAACTCTCGCGCTACTTTCCTGAAGGCATGAGCTGGAGCATCCCGTACGACAGCTCACGCTTTGTGGACATCTCCATCAGGCAGGTGGCAGAAACCCTGGTGGAAGCGGTGGCGCTGGTGTTCCTCGTGATGTTCCTGTTCCTGCAGAACTGGCGCTACACCATCATCCCCACGATCGTGGTGCCCATTGCTCTCCTGGGTACATTCGCCACGCTGCTGGCGCTGGGGTTCTCGATCAACGTGTTGACGATGTTTGGCATGGTGCTGGTGATCGGCATCGTGGTGGACGATGCGATCGTGGTGGTGGAAAACGTCGAGCGCATCATGAGCGAAGAAGGGCTCTCGCCCCTGGAGGCCACGCGCAAGGCCATGCGCCAGATCTCAGGCGCCATCATTGGCGTGACCGTGGTGCTGATCTCAGTATTCGTGCCACTGGCCTTCTTTGCGGGGTCCACCGGCAACATCTACCGTCAATTCTCGGCAGTGATGGTGGCATCCATTGCTTTCTCGGCCTTCATGGCGCTGTCGCTCACGCCTGCACTGTGCGCCACTTTGCTCAAGCCTGTGGAAGCCGGCCACCACCATGAAAAGCGCGGTTTCTTCGGCTGGTTCAACCGTGGCTTCTCGCGCACGGCCAAGGGATATGAAGGTTTTGTCTCGCGCATGCTCAAGCGGGCAGCGCGCTACCTCGTCATCTACGCAGCCATCATTGGCGCCGTGGCCGTGGTGTACATGCGGCTGCCCACATCGTTCCTGCCCAGCGAGGACCAGGGCAACATCATTGTCAACGTACAACTGCCACCCGGCGCCACACAAGAGCGCACGCTGGCCGTGATGCAGCAGGTCGAGGAGTTCATCCTCAAGCAGCCCGAAGTGCAAAGCATGGTGGGCGTGCTGGGGTTCAGCTTCTCCGGCCAGGGCCAGAATGCCGCCCTTGCCTTTGTGACATTGAAGGACTGGAGCGAGCGCCACGGCCCAGGCCAGTCGGCACAGGACGTCGCCAGCCGGGCTTTCGGGGGGTTGATGGGCATCCGCGATGCGTTCATCTTCCCGTTGAGCCCGCCACCTATTCCCGAGCTTGGCAACGCCAGCGGCTTCACGTTCCGCCTGCAGGACCGCGGGGGTGCCGGGCACGAAGCGCTGGTGAAGGCGCGCAACCAGCTGCTGGGTATGGCCTCGCAAAGCAAGGTGCTGACCCAGGTGCGCCCGGATGGCCTGGAAGACGCCCCGCAGTTGCAGATCGATATCGACCGCGACAAGGCCAACGCGCTGGGCGTGCCGTTTGATGCGATCAATTCGGCACTGTCCACCGCCCTTGGCTCGAGCTACGTGAACGACTTCCCGAACCAGGGCCGCCTGCAGCGCGTGGTGGTGCAAGCCGACGCCCCGGCGCGCATGCAACCCGATGACCTGTTGAAGATCAACGCCGCCAACAGCCAGGGCAAACCCGTGCCCCTTTCGGCATTTGCCACAACGCGTTGGGCGAACGGCGCGCAGCAAACGGTGCGCTACAACGGCTATCCGGCAATGCGCATCTCGGGTGCGCCCGCCCCGGGTTTCAGCACGGGTGCCGCGATGGCCGAGATGGAAAAACTCGCGACCCAGTTGCCCGCAGGCTTCGGCTTTGAGTGGACAGGCCAATCCCGCGAGGAAAAACTGGCGGGTGCACAGTCGCTGATCCTCTACAGCTTCGCCATCCTGGCCGTGTTCCTGTGCCTGGCAGCGCTGTACGAAAGTTGGTCGATCCCGCTGGCCGTGATCCTGGTGGTGCCCCTGGGCGTGCTGGGTGTACTGCTGGCCACCCTGCTGCGCGGCTATGCCAACGACGTCTACTTCCAGGTGGGGCTGATCACGATCATCGGCCTGTCTGCCAAGAATGCAATTTTGATCATCGAATTTGCGAAAGACCTGCAGGCCCAGGGCACGAGCGTGATCGAGTCGGCACTGGCGGCAGCCCACCTGCGGTTCCGTCCCATCGTGATGACCTCGATGGCCTTTGGCCTGGGGGTCCTGCCGCTGGTGATCGCATCGGGGGCCGGTTCGGCCAGCCAGCGCGCCATTGGCACCGGCGTGCTGGGTGGAATGGTCACTGGCACGGTGCTGGCCGTGTTCTTCGTGCCCGTGTTCTTCGTAGTGGTCCGCAGCCTGTTCAAAGGCAGCGCGCGCCAGCAGGAAATGAACCGCCGCCATGCAGAGGAAGCAGGAGTTGGAACCCATGACTAGTCACCCACGTACCACCGCCATCGCGCTGGCAACAGCCCTGCTGCTGGGCGGTTGCTCGTTCATACCGACGTATGAGCGCCCCGCGGCGCCCGTGCCAGCCACTTACGCCACGAGCGCCGCCGCCACGCCAAACGCCGCAGCGGCAGCGCCTTGGCAGGACTATTTCGCCGAGCCCCGGCTGCGCCAGCTTATCGAAGTGGCCCTGGCCAACAACCGCGATCTGCGGGTGTCCGTGCTCAACATCGAGCAGGCACGCGCAACGTTCCAGGTGCGCAGGGCAGACCTGTACCCGGGCGTGGGTTTGGCCGCCAACGCGAGCCGCGCGCCCGCCACGGGCACCGGCGACCTGACCAACTCGTTCAGTGTCGGCCTGGCGGTCACGGCCTGGGAGATCGACTTCTTTGGCCGCATTGCAAGCCTCAAGGAACAGGCCCTGGCGCAGTACCTCGCCACCGAAGAAGGGCGCAACGCTGCGCAAGTGAGCCTGGTGGCCGCCGTGGCCAACGGCTGGCTGAACCTGCTGGCCGATGAAGAGCTGCTGGACCTGTCACGCCAGACCCTAGCCTCGCGGGACGAGTCTGTGCGCCTGACCAAGATGCGCCTGGATGCAGGCGTTGCTTCCGAGCTCGATTTCCGCCAGGCCGAGTCACTGACCCAGGCCGCACGGGCCACGCTGGCCCAGCAGCAGCGCCAGCGCGCGCTGGACGAAAACGCCCTGGCATTGCTGCTCGGGCAATCCCTGCCCGACGACATCCGTGCCAGCCTCGCAGGCAGCAGGCTGGCAGCGGCCCCCGCCATGGCGCAGTTGCCAGCGGGGCTGCCATCCGAACTGCTGACCCGTCGGCCCGACATCCGCCAGGCGGAGCAGCAGCTGATTGCAGCCAACGCCAACATCGGCGCTGCCAGGGCCGCGTTCTTCCCGCGCATTTCGCTCACCACCCAAGCTGGCACCGCCAGCGGCGAGCTGTCGGGCCTGTTCAAGAGCGGTTCGTGGGGATTCACCATTGCGCCGTCCCTGCTGCTGCCCATCTTTGATGCGGGCCGCAACCAGGCCAACCTGGAGAGCGCACGGGCCGGCCGCGGCATCGCCATTGCGCAGTACGAAAAAGCCATCCAGACAGCCTTCCGCGAAGTGTCGGACGCACTGGCAGGCCAGGCCACGCTGGGCGAGCAGGCGCAGGCACAGCAGCTGCAGGCCCAGGCCGAGGCCTCACGGCTGCAGCTGTCCGATCTGCGTTACCGCAACGGCGTGTCGAGCTACCTGGATCTGCTGGATGCGCAGCGCTCGCTGTTCACGGCGCAGCAGGCCGTGGTGCAGGTCAAACTCGCTCAACTGCAAAACCAGGTGGCGCTGTACAAGGCCCTGGGTGGCGGAGCACCTGAAGCGGCAGCAGCAGGCAATCCATCCTGATACAAACGACGGCCCCCTGGCGCCCCACAGTTTGTGGCGCGCGCAGGGTCGTGCCGTGTATCAGGGTCATGGCGTGCGCGGGCCTTACCCGGAGAACAACAGCCCCGCAGATATAATTTAAGGTTGATTTCATCAAAGCCCCCGATACACCAGAGGACGTCATGAGCGACAACCACCACGAAGAAGCCCATACCGGCCCGATCAAGAACCCCAAGCAGTTGCTGGTCGCGGTACTTTTCTCGTTTGTGATTCCAATCTTTGCCATCATTGGCTTGGTTCTGTACGTCACGTCGGCCGACAAGCCAGCCGCTGGCGCCGCCAATCCCGAGAAAGCCATTGCCGAGCGCATCCAGAAGGTGGGCATGGTCGAGATCCGTGATGCCAACCGCCCTCTGAAGGCCGGTGAAGAGGTGTACAAGGGCCAGTGCGCCGCGTGCCATGCCACAGGCGCTGCCGGTGCTCCCAAATTTTCGGATGCCGGCGCCTGGTCGGCCCGCATCGCAACCGGCTTTGAAACGCTGGTGCAATCCGCCCTGAAGGGCAAGGGCGCGATGGCTCCGCAAGGTGGCGGGGATTTCAACGACACCGAAATTGCACGTGCCGTGGCCTACATGGCCAATGCAGCCGGCGCCAAATTTGCAGAACCTGCAGCCCCCGCCGCCGCAGGCGCCGCTCCGGCAGCCGCAGAGGCAGCCCCTGCAGCCCCAGCCACTCCGGTGGCGGCGGCAGCCACCGCCGCTGAGGCTGCTCCAGCCGCTGCCGCACCGGTTGCCGCAACCGCAGGCGCTGGCGAAGCCCTGTACAAGCAGGCGTGCCAGGTGTGCCATGCCGCTGGCGTGGCCGGCGCCCCCAAGTTTGGTGACAAGGCCGCCTGGTCGGCCCGCCTGCCTGCTGGCATCGATGCGCTGTACAGCAGCGTCGCCAAGGGCAAGGGCGCCATGCCTCCCCGTGGCGGTGCAGCACAGGCTTCAGACGCCGACCTGCGCGCAGCGGTCGAATTCATGGCAGCCGCCGCCAAGTAAATCAACACCCTTCCGCTCCCACCGCACTCGCAGCGCCTTTCGGGCGGAACACGGGGACAAAAAAGCCGGTCTTGCTGACCGGCTTTTTTTATGGGTGGGGGCCCGACACCGAGGGCGCCTTGGTTGGAGCCTGGGCCTGCGCCGCCCAGCGGCTGCTCGGGCTCATGACAAAGCCGTAGCGGCCAGGCAGGTCCTCCGCCCGCACCGCCTGCGGAAGCCAGCGCCCGGCTTCCACCGCTTCGGCCACCAACGGAACGTCCAGTGTGTGCACCAGGCCCACACCCTGCGCAGTGGTCAGGTAAACGCGGCCCTGTGCGTCCACCAGACAATCCTGCACCGCCGCGCCACTGCCCGTGTGGGACACCACCGAAAAATCAGCCTGTATGCGCCAGACCCAGGGCGTGGCTTCCAGCTCGACATACACCCGCTGGGGCCCGTTCTGGAAGAACCATTGACCCTGCCCATCGGGCTCGAAATTGCGTGCGATGAATTCGATGAGCTTTTCATGCTGCAGCAAGGACCCCTTGCTCTGAGGAAACGGCCCAGCGGCCTGGGCTTGGTCATCGCGCAGGTACCAATGGCCACGCGCGTCCAGGCCCAGCCAGCCGTAGCAGTTGGGCACGTTGGGCCACTTGGCCAGCGCCTGTTTGACGATGTCATCCATGCAGCGATTGTGCGCCCGCCCGCGCCCCGGCCTCTGTGTGTTCGGCCAGCCATCCGCCCACAGCGTCAGGCATCGCGCGCACATGCCCTGGCAGGCGACCATGGGCAAAACCCACATGGCCGCCATGCGGAGGCTGCCACAGTGTGACGAACCCGTTGCGCACCTCGTGCGGCAGCGGAAGGCTGGCGGCCGGGACAAACGGGTCGTTGCGCGCATTGACCACCAGGGCCGGAATGCGGATGTGGTGCAGCAACGGCTTGGCCGACGCCCGCTGCCAGTAGTCCTCGGTGTTGCGAAAGCCGTGCAGCGGCGCGGTGAACACGTTGTCAAACGCATACAAGTCGCGCGCGGCCATCAGCGCCTGCCGATCGAACAACCCTGGGTGCTGCGCCAGCTTCTGCAACGCCTTGGGCACCAGGGTGCGCATGAACATGCGTGTGTAGACCTGCCGGTTGAAGCCGCGCCCAATGGCGTGCCCCCCTGCGGCCAGATCGACGGGCGAGCACACGGCAGCCACGGCATCGGCGCTGCGCGCGGCGTCCTCGCCCACCTCGGCCGCCCAGCGCAAGAGTGCATTGCCGCCCAAGGAGACGCCCACGGCCATCAAAGGCCCCTGGTGCGACGCCCGCAGGCGCTGCAGCATCCAGCCGATCTCCGCGTGGTCGCCCGAGTGGTAGGCGCGGGGCGCCCGGTTGATCTCGCCGCTGCAACCCCGGAAATGGGGCAACGCGCAGGCCCAGCCGCGCTCGCGCGCCAGATCGGCAAAAGCCTCGCAGTAGTGGCTGCGCGACGAGCCTTCCAAACCGTGGAAGACCACCAACAGCGGCCGGGGTGCCACAGACGCCGTGGCGCCCTCTTCCTGCAGGAAATCAATGTCCACAAAATCCCCGTCCGGCGTGTCCCAGCGCTCACGGCGGTATTCGGGGCGGGGGCCAAACACACGGCGCGAATACAGGGCCGGCCAGATGGTCTGTAGCTGGCCACCAGGCAACCATCGCGGTGCTACATATTTCATAGCAATAAACTCTTACAGATCATGCGCCAAGCAGCAAAAAAGCTTGAATGCAAGCCTACCGCCGCTCAGTGGAGCACGGGTCGCTGGGCATCCACCACCTGCGCGTCCGGCGCCACGCCAGGGCTCGCATGGTGCGCCACCAGGCGCCAGCCTTCCGGGGTCTTGTGATAGACGTTGGTGGCCAGCACCACGGCCTGGTGCAGACCGTCGGGCAGCATCACCTCGACCTGCTCGACCACGCTGTGCACAGCGCTCGTCAGCGCCACCACGCGGTGCACCTGCAAGGGCCGCGCCCGCACCGTGCCATGCGAGAACATCGCCTCGAATGCGGTGCGAATCGCCCCCGCACCCAGCAGCCGGGGCCCGCCCGGATGCACACAAATGATGTCGTCGTCTTCGGCCCAGCAGGCCATCAAAAGCTCGATGTCGCCCCGCTGCAAAGCCTCGTAGAACGCGGCTTCGGTGTCGTCCGAGGAACCTCCGAGGGTGGCGGCACTGGCGCGGGAACGGGGCATGGTGGTCGGGGTGGGACGTCTGGGACAAAGGAGGATGGCATGGCGGCTGCGCGGCCCGCCATGTGCAGGGTGCTATTGTGCGGCCATCTCCCAAAGCCTTGCGACGCGCCCGGAAAGTGGCGCCGGGTGCTGCACTTGTTGCAGAATCTGCCGAGCATCCGGTTTCTGGCACCTTGGCGTCTTGGCTCCGTGCCCCAACCTGTCCCTGAACCCCACTTGGCAAACCTCACCATGATCCAACGCATTCTTGCCCTTTTGGCCGCCGTGCTGGCGTTGAGCGCATTGACCGGCTGCGGCTACAACGACTTCCAGCGGCTGGACGAGCAGTCCAAGGCCGCGTGGAGCGAGGTCCTCAATCAATACCAGCGCCGTGCGGACCTGGTGCCCAACATCGTCGCCACCGTCAAGGGCGAGGCGAACTTCGAGCAGGAAACCCTGACCCGCGTGGTCGAGGCGCGCGCCAAAGCCACCTCCATCCAGGTCACGCCCGAAACCCTGAACAACCCCGAGGCATTCAACAAGTTCCAGCAGGCGCAGGGCGAATTGTCGGGTGCGCTGTCGCGGCTGATGGTGGTCTCTGAGCGGTATCCCACGCTGCAGGCCAACCAGGGCTTCAGGGACCTGCGTGTGACGCTGGAAGGCACCGAGAACCGCATCACCGTGGCACGCAACCGCTACATCCAGACCGTGCAGGAATACAACGTGCTCGCGCGCAGCTTCCCCACCAACCTGACCGCCATGGCGTTCAGCTATCCCCCCAAGCCCAGCTTCACCGTGGCCAACGAGGCCCAGATCTCCGCACCACCCACCGTGGATTTCTCCGCGTCCAAGCCCAAGCCTTGAACGCAGCCCGTCTCGTCGCTGAAAATTTAAGAAAAATATGCCTCTAGCGCTTATCCATAAAGCGCTAACAGCTATATTATTTATAGCAATTGCACTGCCTTGGGCACATGCCGACGGCAGCTTGCAGCCCGTGCCCGCGCTCACCAGCCCCGTCATCGACCAGACCGGCACCCTGAGCGCCGCCGACAAGGCCACGCTCGAAACACAGCTGCACACGCTGGAGCAGACCCGGGGCGCGCAGGTGGTGGTGCTGATGGTGCCCACTACCGTCCCCGAGGACATCGCATCGTTCGCCAACCGCGTGGGCAACGCCTGGAAGATCGGGCGCCGCGACGTGGGTGACGGCGTGCTCGTGATCGTGGCCAAGAACGACCGCAAGATGCGCATCGAGGTCGCCAAGGCCCTGGAAGGGGCCATCCCCGACATTGCAGCGGCGCGCATCATCGACGGCGCCATGAAACCCCGGTTCCAGCAAAACGACTATGCAGGCGGGCTGGGCACGGCCATCACCCAGCTCTCCGCACGCATTGCCGGCGAAGCGTTGCCAGCACCCGCCAGCAGCGGCAACAACACGACCCACAGCCCAAACAGCAGCCGCGACGGATTCGATTGGACGGACCTCGCCGTCTTCCTCTTTTTCGGCGTGATCGTGGCTGGGCCCCTGGCGCGCAGCATTTTTGGCAGCCGCCTGGGTGGCCTTCTCATGGGTGGGGGTGTGGGTTTCCTGGCCTTCGTGGTCACCTCCAGCCTGATCGTGGCGGGCGGCGCGGGCCTGCTCGCACTGCTCTACACCTGGATCTTCGGTGGCTCCGGCGGCAGCAGCAGCCCCCAGCGTGGCCGAGGCGGTGCGGCGGCCGGAGGTTGGGGGGCTGGTGCCGGCGGCGGCTGGAGCGGCGGTGGCAGCAACAGCGACAGTGGCGGATTCAGCTCGGGCGGTGGTGGAGATTTTGGAGGCGGCGGCGCCTCGGGGGACTGGTGAACATGGGCCCAGAATCAGCAACAGCCACCTCCATCACCGTTTTACCGGCTGCACTTTGGCGCCTGGTGCGCCACCGGTGGTGCGAGCCCCAGGCGCGCCGTGCGCTGCCTGGTGAGACCCTGGAGCGCCTCGCCGCGCAGGTGGCCGCCAGCGAACGGCAGCACATGGGCCAGATCCGCATCGTCGCCGAAGCCAGCCTGCCCTGGGGTTACCTGCGCCGGCATGCGAGTGCGCGCGAACGCGCCATCATGCTGTTCAGCAAATACCGCGTGTGGGACACCGAGCACAACAACGGCGTGCTGATCTACCTGCTGCTGCCCGAGCACGCGATAGAGATCGTGGCCGACCGGGGCCTCGCCCGCCATGTGGCACCGGACGAATGGCGCGATGTCATTGCGCTCATGGCCCCTCGCTTTCGCCAGTTGGAGTACGAAGAGGGCCTCGTGCAGGCCATCGAGGCAGTTTCGTCCCGCCTTGTCCGGCACTTTCCACGCCCCCCGGAAACCCCCGGGCACAACGAATTGCCCGACGCACCGGTGATTCGCTAGCGCCCCACGCGACGTATCCCCGTGATCAGACTCCCCGAAAACAAGGGTGGTCTCGAGTGCCATGGACAGGCCAGAAGGCCCTCCAAAAAAAAAGCGCCGGAACACCGCAGGGACCTGGTTTCGGAGTGTCCTCGCTGAACTCGCCGTGTGGCATAGTGCGCTCCTTCGTTCGATTTTCATTGTCCCAAATCGGCAGCAGGGTTTTCCTCTAAAAACCCTTCTTTCGGACGCCGCCATCCACCAAAGCAAGGGACTCCACGCGAAGTTCCCGATGCATTGTTTCCAATACTGGAACAGTTAGTTTGCGACCCGGTGGTTTTTCTTCCGCTTCCACCCGC
>NZ_LMJH01000006.1:13468-13948 GCF_001428965.1 Acidovorax sp. Root275
TTCCGGTTTTTTTGAGCCGCTTTTTTAACTTCAAGGATTTTCATCATGAACAACACCGCACGTTTCCTCTCCATCGCCGCTGTGGCCGCTTTCGCTTCTTTCGGTGCCCAGGCCGACGAAGCCGATGCTTCGCAGTTCGCCACCAAGTTCGACACGAACCGCACCCGTGCTGAAGTGGCTGCTGAAGCCGCTACCGTGGCACAGACCCGCTCCATTGAGCCTGCTGGTTCGNTGTGCGTGCTCAGGCTGCGGATGCCGTGCGCACCGGCCAGATCCCTTCGGGTGAGCGTGGTTGATTCTTGTTGAATCCACGGTTCACACGTTTTCGTATTGCCAAGTACCTCGTCCCCATTTTTTGAATTTCACTGGAGTTTCACCATGAACAAGACCGCACGTTTCCTCTCCATCGCCGCCGTGGCCGCTTTCGCTTCTTTCGGTGCCCAGGCTGACGAAGCCGATGCTTCGCAGTTCGCCACCAAG
>NZ_LMJH01000006.1:13961-44478 GCF_001428965.1 Acidovorax sp. Root275
GGGCTCGCGTGTGGTGACTTACAAGTCCACCGCTGACCGTGCTGCGGTGCGTGCCCAGGCTGCTGAAGCCCTGCGCACTGGCCAGATCCCTTCGGGCGAATTCAGCGCCATGTAATTCCCCAGGCCCCATGCATTGCGCATGGGGCGGGTGGTTGCAGCCGCCAAAAAGGCCGGGGTCCCGTGAGGGGCCCCGGCCTTTTTTTGCATGGGGCCGTGGGTTGCAATTCAAAAAGCCCCATCCAACGGGGATGCCCGGACAATAGTCTCGCCACCAGCCCCGAACACCAAGATGCCTTCCAGCTACCGCTCCGTTGACCATGTCATGCTGCGGCTCGACGCGGTCGAGCCTTTGTTCAGGCGCTTCAGCGAGACCTTCGGCCTGCCCGTCGCCTGGCCCTTGCAGCGCACCGATTTCGCCACGTACGGTTGGGTCCATGCGGGCAACACGGACCTGGAGTTTTGGGCAGCCACCTCCAATAGCGATCTTCCCGCCCACGCGCAACCGCCCCTGATCCACGGTTTTGCATTGGAGCCGGCCCGGCCCTTGTCAGAAAGTCTCGGGTGGGTGAATGAGGCAGGCATCACCAACAAGCCTCCCCGCACCTTCCAGTCCGAGAACACCCAGGGCGAGCTGGTCACAAATTTCACCAATGCGGTGCTGCTCGACCTGTCCGCCCCCAGCTGCTGCGTGTTCTTTTGCGAATGGGACCCGCACGCAGCCATCTACCCCTGGTCAGAAGCTGCCACGCCGGTACACCGCCGTGCGCAACATCGGCAGGCCCTGCTGCACCGTGAGGGTGGCCCTCTAGGGATCATTGGACTGCACGCCATACGCATGGGCACACCGGATATCGAGACACTCGGGCGCCAATGGCGAGCGCTCGCCGGCGCGCACTCCGGGCATTCGATTGCGCTCACGCCCGACATCTCCCTGGAGCTGGTTCCCGGACGCCATCTGCGGATTGAATCACTGTCGTTTGGC
The DNA here is from genome assembly GCF_001428965.1 of Acidovorax sp. Root275. Classification (NCBI taxonomy): domain Bacteria; kingdom Pseudomonadati; phylum Pseudomonadota; class Betaproteobacteria; order Burkholderiales; family Comamonadaceae; genus Acidovorax; species Acidovorax sp. Root275. The sequence continues at coordinate 14,944 of NZ_LMJH01000006.1, forward strand.
GTACGCTCGCTGGCCGTAGCGCGCGCCTTTCTGGCCAGCCGCCTGCTGCTTCAGGCGGATACGGGGAATGAGCTCTCCGTGGCCTGTGGAGGTTTACAGATCCGTCTGGTGGAAGCATCCCCAGCGTTGCCTTTGCCTTGAGTCACTCCACGGTCGCCTCTCGCAGCCCACGTCTTTTGCACGAAGCGGGCATAAAAAAACCCGGCATGGCCGGGTTTTTTTGGGCAGATCCGCAAGGTCCAGAATCACTTCTTCTGGCGAAACTTGCGAAGCGCTGCAATCTGCGCAGCCATCACGGCCAGTTCAGACTGGGCCTTGGCCAGGTCGATCTCGCTCTTGGCATTCTTCAGGGCTTCCTCAGCAGAGGCCTTGGCGGCATTGGCCTTCTCGTCGTCCAGGTCCTTGCCACGGATGGCGGTATCGGACAACACGGTCACGCAGTTGGGCTGCACTTCCAGAATGCCACCGGCCACGAAGACAAACTCTTCGGAACCGTCAGCCATTTCGATGCGCACCGAGCCCGGCTTGATACGGGTGATCAGCGGGGTGTGGCGGGGATAGATGCCCAACTCGCCAGCTTCACCAGGCAGCGCCACGAAACGCGCTTCACCGGAGAAGATGGACTCTTCGGCACTGACCACATCAACGTGGATGGTGTTCATCATTGCTCCTAGGAAAAGAGGGGTTGCTGAATTGCTCAGGATGGCCGGGCAGCACAGGGCTGCTCAGCCGCCGGGCAATCAGGCCACCTTCTTGGCCTTTTCGAAGGCTTCGTCAATGGTACCCACCATGTAGAAAGCTTGTTCTGGCAGGTGATCGCATTCGCCGGCCACAATCATCTTGAAACCACGGATGGTTTCCGACAGTGGAACGTACTTGCCTGGCGAGCCCGTGAACACTTCGGCCACGTGGAAAGGCTGCGACAGGAAACGCTGGATCTTGCGCGCGCGGGCCACAGCCAGCTTGTCTTCAGGAGCCAGTTCGTCCATGCCCAGAATGGCGATGATGTCGCGCAGTTCCTTGTAGCGCTGCAGCGTGCCTTGCACCGCACGGGCCGTGGCGTAGTGGTCTTCGCCCACGACGTTCGGGTCCAGCTGGCGGCTGGTGGAGTCCAGAGGGTCCACGGCAGGGTAGATACCCAGCGAAGCGATGTCACGCGACAGCACCACGGTGGAATCCAAGTGGGCAAACGTCGTGGCAGGCGATGGATCGGTCAAGTCATCGGCAGGCACGTAAACGGCCTGGATGGAAGTGATCGAACCCACCTTGGTCGAGGTGATACGTTCTTGCAGACGGCCCATTTCTTCAGCCAGCGTAGGCTGATAGCCCACAGCGGAAGGCATACGGCCCAGCAGGGCGGACACTTCGGTACCGGCCAGGGTGTAGCGGTAGATGTTGTCCACGAAGAACAGCACGTCACGGCCTTCGTCGCGGAACGACTCAGCGATGGTCAGGCCGGTCAGCGCCACGCGCAGACGGTTGCCTGGGGGCTCGTTCATCTGGCCATACACCATGGCAACCTTGGACTCTTCGAGCTTCTCCAGGTTCACCACGCCGGAATCGGCCATTTCGTGATAGAAGTCGTTCCCTTCGCGGGTACGCTCGCCCACACCAGCGAACACCGACAGACCGCTGTGGGCCTTGGCGATGTTGTTGATGAGTTCCATCATGTTCACGGTCTTGCCCACACCGGCGCCACCGAACAGACCCACCTTGCCGCCCTTAGCGAACGGGCAGACCAAGTCGATCACCTTGATGCCGGTTTCCAGCAACTCTTGCGAAGGCGACAGTTCGTCGTACGCAGGGGCCTTGCGGTGGATGGATGCCGTCAGTTCCTGGCTGACAGGACCACGTTCGTCGATGGGCGCGCCCAGCACGTCCATGATGCGGCCCAGCGTGGCCTTGCCCACGGGCACCGTGATCGGTGCGTGGGTGTTGGTCACCATGATGCCGCGGCGCAGGCCGTCAGAAGACCCCAGCGCAATGGTACGCACCACGCCGTCGCCCAGCTGCTGCTGCACTTCCAGCGTCAGGGTCGAGCCGTCGAGCTTCAGAGCGTCGTAAATCTTGGGCATCTGGTCGCGCGGGAACTCAACGTCCACCACAGCGCCGATACATTGAACAATCTTGCCTTGCACTTGAGCCATTTTTCGCTCCAATTTAGATGTTGGTTGAGCCGCTTACACAGCTGCGGCGCCGGATACGATTTCCGAAAGTTCTTTCGTGATCGCTGCTTGGCGCGTCTTGTTGTAGACCAGCTTCAACTCGCCAATGACGCTGCCGGCGTTGTCGGTGGCAGCCTTCATGGCCACCATGCGTGCCGACTGCTCGGACGCCATGTTTTCCGCAACGGCCTGGTAGATCAGGGACTCGACATAGCGGACCAGCAGATCGTCGATCACGGTCTGTGCATCGGGCTCGTAAATGTAGTCCCAGCCATGTTCGGTCTTCTCGGCCTGCATCTGCGCAGACGACAGAGGGAGCAGCTGCTCCACCACTGACTCCTGCTTCATGGTGTTGATGAACTTGGTGTAGCTCAGGTACACCGCGTTAATCTTGCCTTCTGCATACGCATCGAGCAGCACCTTCACGGGGCCGATCAGCTTGTCCAGATGGGGGGTGTCGCCCAGACCCGTCACGTGCGAAACCACCTTGGCGCCGACACGGTTCAGAAAACCCAGGCCCTTGTTGCCGATGGCAACCGCCTCGGTGGACACGCCAGCACCCTGCAGCTCACGCAGCTTGGACGTCACGACGCGCAACACGTTGGTGTTCATGCCACCACAGAGGCCCTTGTCGGTCGTCACCACGATCACGCCCGCCGTCTTGGCATCGTTCACTTTCATGAACGGGTGCACGTATTCCGGATTGGCGTGACCGAGATTGGCTGCAATGTTGCGGATCTTCTCGCTGTAAGGGCGGGCAGCCCGCATCCGTTCCTGCGCCTTGCGCATTTTGGATGCAGCCACCATTTCCATGGCTTTGGTGATCTTCTTGGTGTTTTCCACCGATTTGATCTTGCCGCGTATTTCCTTGCCTGCTGCCATGATGGCTCCTCGTCCGGTTTAAGCGAACGACTTCTTGAACGCGCCGATGGCAGCGGTCAATTCGGCTTCTGCGTCCTTGTCCATGGCCTTGGCCTGTTCCAGCTTGGCCAGCAGAGCGGCGTGGCTGGTTTTCAGGAACTGGTGCAGGCCGTGTTCGAAGTCGAGAACCTTCTTGACATCGATGTCGTCCATGAAGCCCTTGTTCACTGCAAACAGCGTAGAGGCCATCAACGAGATGGACAGCGGGCTGTACTGCGCCTGCTTGAGCAGTTCGGTCACGCGGGCACCGCGGTCCAGCTGCTTGCGGGTGGCTTCGTCCAGATCGGAAGCGAACTGCGCGAACGCAGCCAGTTCACGGTACTGGGCCAGGTCGGTACGGATACCACCGGACAGGTTCTTCACCAGCTTCGTCTGGGCAGCACCACCGACGCGCGACACCGAGATACCGGCGTTGATGGCGGGGCGGATACCGGCGTTGAACAGGCTGGTCTCCAGGAAGATCTGGCCGTCCGTGATCGAGATCACGTTGGTAGGCACAAAAGCGGACACGTCGCCAGCTTGCGTTTCGATGATCGGCAGAGCCGTCAGCGAACCCGTCTTGCCCTTGACTTCACCCTTGGTAAAGGCTTCGACGTAATCGGCGTTCACGCGGGCTGCGCGTTCGAGCAGACGGCTGTGGAGATAGAACACATCGCCAGGATAGGCTTCACGGCCTGGTGGGCGGCGCAGCAGCAGCGACACTTGGCGGTAAGCCACGGCTTGCTTGGACAGGTCGTCATACACGATCAGGGCATCTTCGCCACGGTCGCGGAAGTATTCGCCCATCGTGCAGCCCGAGTAGGCCGACACGTACTGCATGGCGGCCGATTCGGAGGCCGATGCGGCCACCACGATCGTGTAGTCCATGGCACCGGCTTGTTCCAGTGCGCGCACGACGTTCTTGATCGACGAAGCCTTCTGACCGATAGCGACGTAGATACAGGTCACGCCCTGGCCCTTCTGGGCGATGATGGCGTCGATGGCCACGGCCGTCTTGCCGGTCTGGCGGTCACCAATAATCAGCTCGCGCTGGCCGCGGCCCACAGGCACCATGGAGTCGATGGACTTCAGGCCGGTCTGCAGGGGTTGGTCCACCGATTTACGGGCGATCACGCCCGGAGCGACCTTTTCGATCACGTCGGTGAGCTTGGCGTTGATGGGACCCTTGCCGTCGATCGGCTGGCCCAGAGCATTCACCACGCGGCCAATCAGCTCGGGGCCGACGGGCACTTCCAGAATGCGGCCCGTGCACTTGACGGTGTCGCCTTCCGAGATGTGTTCGTACTCACCCAGAATCACGGCGCCGACGGAGTCGCGCTCGAGGTTCAGAGCCAGACCGTAGGAAGGTTGACCGTCCTTGGTGGCGGGGAACTCAAGCATTTCACCTTGCATCACGTCCGACAGGCCGTGAACGCGCACGATACCGTCCGACACGGACACCACGGTACCCTGATTGCGGATATCGCTGCTGGCAGCCAGACCTTCGATGCGGCTCTTGATGAGTTCAGAAATTTCTGCGGGATTGAGTTGCATGACTCTTTCCTTCTTTCTTTGGTTCGCTGTCCTCGCCGCGTGTTACGCGGTGAGGGCCGCTTTCATTTGTTCAAGACGGGCCTTGACCGAAGTGTCCAGCACCTCGTCACCCACCACTACGCGAATGCCGCCAATCAAAGACTCGTCCTGCTGAACGGCGAGATTGAGCTTGCGGCCGAAGCGCTTTTCCAGCGCTGCGCTGACCTCGGACAGTGCGGCACTGTCCATCGGAAAGGCGCTGTACACCACGGCATCCGAAGAGCCGCTACGGCGATTCACGAGGGCACGAAACTGCGCAGCCACTTCCGGAAGCGCGTTGAGGCGCCCGTTGTCAATGACCGTGCGCAGAAAGTTCTTGGCCGTGTCGGACAGCGCCGAGCGCGCCACACCCGTGACAACTGCAAACACCTGGTCTGCGGTCACCTTGGGGTTGTCCGCCAGCTGGCGCAACTGGGGGTTGGCGGCAATGGCCGCCAGTTCATCGACCCAGTCAGCAGTGCTGGCCAGGTCCATGCCCGCACCCGCAGTCGCGGCCTTGAACAGAGCATCCGCGTAAGGGCGGGCAATGGTGGCGAGTTCAGCCATGTGTGTCCCCTTACAGCTCGGTCTTCAAGCGGTTGAGCAGGTCGGCGTGAACGCCGGCATTGACTTCCTTGCGGAGAATCTGCTCAGCCCCCTTGACGGCCAGCGCAGCGACCTGCTCACGCAGGGCCTCGCGGGCTTGCACGGTTTGCTGTTCGGCTTCGGCACGTGCGGAAGCGACAATCTTGTTGCCCTCTTCCGTGGCGCGTGCCTTGGCTTCTTCGATGATGGCCTGGGCACGTCGGTCGGCGTCCGCAAGACGCGAGGCCGTTTCGTTGCGCGCCTGTGACAATTCCTTCTCGACGCGCTGGTTCGCAGCGGTCAGTTCGGACTTGGCACGGTCAGCAGCAGCGAGGCCTTCGGCGATTTTCTGGGCTCGTTCATCCAACGCCTTCGCGATCGGGGGCCACACGAATTTCATCGTGAACCACACCAGGATCAAGAAGACGATGGCCTGAATGAACAGGGTCGCGTTGATACTCACGGCAACACCTTTCTAGAGTGGCGTTGAACGGGACTTACTTGGGCAGGTTGGCCAAGAACGTCGAAGCGAAGGGGTTGGCGAATGCGAACAGCAGGGCGATGGCCACGCCGATCAGGAAGGCAGCGTCGATCAGACCGGCCAAGATGAACATCTTGGTTTGCAGTTCGTTGATCAGTTCAGGCTGACGTGCCGACGATTCGAGGAACTTGCCGCCCATCAGTGCGATACCGATGGAAGCGCCGATAGCGCCCAGACCAACGATCAGACCACAAGCCAGAGCGACGAGACCGAGAATGTTTTCCATGATGACTCCTGAGTAAAAAAGAAAAGTTAAGGAAAGAAAAAGCGAAAGGGAAACTTAGTGCGCGTTGTGCGCCTGACCGAGGTAGATCAGCGCAAGCATCATGAAGATGAACGCTTGCAGCGAGATCACCAAAATGTGGAACAGCGTCCAGATGGTGCCAGCGATAACGTGGCCCACAGGCAGCAGCACACCCGACAGCGACAGTGCAGCTGCGCCGCCCATCAGGGCAATCAGCATGAACACCAGTTCGCCAGCGTACATGTTGCCGAACAACCGCATGCCATGCGACACGGTGTTGGCGACATATTCAATGATCTGCATCAGCAGGTTCACCACGCCCAGGATCAGGGCGAAGATGGGATTCTTGCTGGTGCCGAATGGCGCCGACACGAGTTCGTGCGCCCAGCCGCCAGCGCCCTTGATTTTGACGCTGTACCAGAAGCGCAGGATCAGGATGGCAAACGCCAGACCCAGGGTGGTCGACAGGTCGGCCGTCGGCACGACACGCAGGTAGGCGTGGTGAGGATCATGGCCGGCGGCACCGTAAATCTGGGCCCAGATGGCGGGCAGCAGGTCCACAGGCAGCATGTCCATGAAGTTCATCAGGAAGATCCAGACGAACACCGTGAGACCCAGAGGGGCGATGAACTTGCGGCTTTCGGCGTTGTGGATGTTGGCCTTGGCCTGGTTGTCCACCATCTCGACCAGCATCTCCACCGCAGCCTGGAAGCGACCTGGGACGCCAGAGGTTGCCTTACGGGCAGCTGACCACAGAATCAAAAGGGTGAGGGCACCCAGAACCAAACCCACGATGATCGAGTCATAGTTGATGACGGTGAAATCAACAATCTTGGTCTGGTTGACGTTTTGAAGATGCTGCAGGTGGTGAACGATGTATTCACTTGCAGTCGGAGCGTGCGCTTCTGCGGCCATCGGACAACTCTTCTCTATATCAATCGGTTTTTCGGACACCAGGCCGCACCAAAAGTGCCACCCAGTACGTTTTCATTGCGACCACCATGCCAACCAGCAAGGCAATCCAGCTCAAGCCCGGCACCAGCCGAGGTGCCACTGCAAGCAGCGCCACTGTCAGCACGATCTTGGCGATCTCCCAGCCAAAGAACCCCACCATGGCAGCACGCGGATTGGAAGACGCCGAATGACGCAACACACCGCGAGCAAACAAAGCTGCCGGAGCCACCACAGCCAGCGCACCATAAGCTGCAGACCAGCCCACCGATGCCCTGCCCGTCAGAACCCAGGCCACCAGGGCCACCAGCATTCCGACCAGCGCCTGACTTGCCACCACCTTCCATACCGAGATGGAAGGATTGCGACTGCGCCACTGCTCTGCCTCTTGGGCCGTCAGGGGCTTGAAGTCAGATTCTTCAGCCTCAATTTCAGTCTCAGGCGGGATTGTTTTCATCGTTGAATGACGCCCGCGTTACAGACTGCAACTTTCACAAAGCCTCTAATTATAAGTAAAAACCCGTGACGCTCGACAAAGACCTGCAAGCCCGGCCTGAAACCGGTGCGTGTGCGTGCTCTGTTGTGGTGACAGTCCAACGGCTTTTTTCCTTTCTTCCGCACCGCCATGCACTGGTCTGGGGCATGCCGTCGTGCGCCAGGCGCTAGTACGGCAACCCCGCTGGCGCACAATGGCAAAGCCCTGCCAGCTATTGAAACCGAAGCAGCATTCACCATGACATCCTCCAGCCCACCACCTGCCAACGGCCTCGACGCACAGACTAACGATCCGCGCAAAGACTCGTTGATCGAATACCCCTCCAGGTTCCCCATCAAGGTCATGGGTGCCAAGGTGGACGGCTTTGTCCATGCTGTCACTGAATTGGCCCGCCAGTTTGATCCAAGCTTTGACGCTGGCACCATTGAACTTCGCGACAGCCGCGCTGGCAATTACCTCGGAGTAACCATCACCATCACTGCGACCAGCCGCGAGCAGCTCGACGGCCTGTACCGTGCGCTGTCGTCGCATCCCATGGTGAAGGTGGTTCTGTAGCTCGGGGCTGCAGCAAATTTGTCGCATGGGCATCGACATTCGCATACTGGGCCGCGTGGACTATGGCGCCACCGTGCAGGCGATGCAGGATTACACGGCCACCCGCACTCCCGACACGCCAGACGCATTGTGGGTGTGTGAGCACGCCCCGCTGTATACACAGGGACTCGCAGGCAAAAGTGATCACGTGCTGAACCCGGGCGACATCCCCGTCGTTGCCACCAACCGTGGCGGGCAGGTCACTTTCCACGGTCCCGGCCAGGTAGTGGCCTACCCGCTGATCGACCTGCAGCGCGCCGGCTACTTCGTCAAGGAGTACGTCTACCGCGTGGAAGAAGCCGTGATCCGCACGCTGGCGCACTTTGGCATCACCGGCCATCGAGTGGGCGGCGCACCTGGCATCTACGTGCGCCTGGACGCCCCTCACAGTCACGCCATGCTGCCCCAGCGCCCACAAAAACAAATCGGCACGGCCGCACCGGTTCCCGATTTCGAAGGCCTGGGCAAGATCGCAGCCCTGGGCATCAAGGTCAGCCGACACAGCACCTACCACGGCGTGGCACTCAATGTGGCGATGGACCTGGAACCCTTCGCGCGCATCAACCCTTGCGGTTACGCAGGATTGAAAACGGTGGACCTTTCTACAATCGGGGTCCAAACCACCTGGGAAGAAGCCGCGCAGGTGCTGGGCCAGCAGCTCAGCATCCGGTTGGCGCCCTGAACTCTGCCTACAGCCATGAGCACCCCTGAAGTCGTCCGCGAAGCGCAATCCACCGAAGCCTACAACCCGCTGGCCAAGCAAAAGGCTGCCGCCAAGCTGTCGCGCATTCCGATCAAGGTGGAGCAGGGTGAGGTGCTCAAGAAGCCCGAATGGATTCGCGTGAAGGCGGGCAGCCCCACCACGCGCTTCTACGAGATCAAGGAAATCCTGCGCGAACACAAGCTGCACACGGTGTGCGAAGAAGCGTCGTGTCCCAACATCGGCGAATGCTTTGGCAAAGGCACGGCCACCTTCATGATCATGGGCGACAAGTGCACGCGCCGCTGCCCGTTCTGCGACGTGGGCCATGGCCGCCCCGACCCGCTCGACAAGGACGAGCCGCTGAACCTGGCCAAGACCATTGCCGCACTCAAGCTCAAGTACGTGGTGATCACCAGCGTGGACCGCGACGACCTGCGCGATGGCGGCAGCGGCCACTTCGTGGAATGCATCCAGAACATCCGCGAACTGTCGCCCACCACGCAGATCGAGATCCTGGTGCCCGACTTTCGGGGCCGCGACGACCGCGCGCTCGAGATCCTGAAGGCCGCGCCGCCCGACGTGATGAACCACAACCTGGAAACCGCGCCCCGCCTGTACAAGGAAGCGCGTCCGGGCTCCGACTACCAGTTCAGCCTGAACCTGCTCAAGAAGTTCAAGGCCCTGCACCCCAAGGTGCCCACCAAGAGCGGCATCATGGTCGGACTGGGCGAGACGGACGAAGAGATCCTGCAGGTGATGCGCGACATGCGCGAACACCACATCGACATGCTGACCATCGGCCAGTACCTGTCGCCCAGCAACAGCCACCTGCCCGTGCGCCGCTACGTGCACCCCGACACCTTCAAGATGTTCGAGGAAGAGGCCTACAAGATGGGCTTTAGCCACGCGGCGGTGGGCGCCATGGTGCGCAGCAGCTACCACGCCGATCAGCAGGCACACGCCGCAGGCGTGTAAGTCCCGCGCTGAGCAAAACTGCAGAGCGCACGCACATGGGCCCGGCGGAATCGCTCTCGCTGCGGCACTATGGCGCATCGCCGGGCAGCCACAGCCACAACCACTTTCAGATCCTGCTGGGCCTTTCCGGCGCTCTGGAGCTGGAGGTTGCCGGGCACGGCATGCGTGTGGCACCCGGTGGTGGCTGTGTGATTGCACCGGGGGATCGCCACGACTTTGAATCCTCCCGTGGCAGCGTCTGCCTCGTGCTCGACAGTGCCCACTCCGGCTGGGCGCAATGCGCCAGCCCCCACAACACCACCGCACTGCCCACCGATGCCGGGCCCCTTGCGCATTACTTGGCGATTGCGCTGCAACAAGGCCGCCCTCTCGCACAAACCCACGGCCCGGCGCTGCTGCTGGAGGCGTGGCTGGGCGGCGTCCATTCACACATCCCACCAGCCAGCACTGCACACCGGCGCACCATCGATTGGCCAGCGCTGCGGCAATGGGCCGCGCAGCAGTGGCACCGCGAACTCACTGTCGCCGACCTGGCGGCGCAGGTGCACCTCAGCCCCAGCCAGTTTGCCGCCCGTTGCCGCGAAGACCAAGGCATGGGCGCCATGGCCTGGCTGCGCAGCCAGCGCCTGGCGCAAGCCCAGCTGCTGCGGGGCACCGGCATGGCCGTGGCCGAGGTGGCGCGGCGCACCGGCTACCGTTCGCCCTCGGCACTCACAGCTGCACTGCGCCGCACCGCACACCACTGACGACCGTTGGCGGCCATTGACGACGATTGGCACGCGACGACGGACCGCCGTTGCGCGACGATCCAGGGCGGCGCGCGCGCGTAAGCTCGGCGCCATGCAAGCCAACCTCTACGCCCTGGGCGCCATTGCGCTGTGGGCTTCCCTCGCCTCGCTGGGGGTGTCGCTCACCCACATTCCGCCGTTCCTCCTCACGGGCATCGCGCTCATCATTGGCAGCGTGCCGGCCTGGCCGTTCGTGCTGCGCGATCCGTCGCAGTGGCGCATTCCGCTGCGCACGCTGGCACTCGGCGTGTATGGCCTGTTCGCGTATCACTTCCTGCTCTTCATTGCGCTGCGCCACGCGCCACCGGTAGAGGCCAACCTCGTCAACTACCTGTGGCCACTGTTCATCGTGGTGCTCTCGCCCGTGGTGCTGCCCGGCGTGTCGCTGCGCCTGCCGCATGTGCTGGCGGCACTGCTGGGTTTTGGGGGTGCCGCCATTGCGATCGTGGGCGGGCGCGAGCTGAGCGGCACGCTGGCCTGGGGCTACCTGCCCGCGCTGGCTGCGGCGTTCATCTGGGCCACGTACTCCCTTTTGACCAAGCGCGTGGCTGCCTTCCCGACCACGGCCATCGGCCTGTTCGGGCTGGTGTCGGGGGTGCTGTCGCTGCTGTGCCATGTGGCGCTGGAGCCTGTCGTGGCGCTGCAGCCGCGCGACTGGGCACTGCTGGCGGTGCTGGGCCTGGGGCCGCTGGGGGCGTCGTTTTTCATGTGGGACAAGGCCCTCAAGCTCGGGGACGCGCGGCACATCGGCATCCTGAGCTACATCACACCGCTGGCGTCCACCGCGCTGCTGATTGTGGTGAGCGGCCGCACGTTCAGCTGGAGCATTGCACTGGCCACGGTGATGATCATCAGCGCGGCGGTGATGGGGATGCGGGCACGCTGACAGGCAGAGATATCAACCAAATCGGCCTCTAGCGCTTACCCACCAAGCGCCAGAAGCTATCGATTCAGTAGCAATGGATATTCACCACCCCGCCAGCACCAGTTTGCCCGTGGTGTGCGCCGATTCGATGCGGCGGTGCACGTCGCGCAGGTGGGTGGCGTTGATGGTGCCCACCACCTCGCGCAGCGTGCTGCGCAGGCTGCCAGCATCGATGCGGCGCGCCACCTCGGCCAACAGGGCGTGCTGCGCGGCCATGTCGGGCGTCTGGAACATGCTGCGGGTGAACATCATCTCCCACACAAACCCCAGGCTCTTGGCTTTGAGCAGGTTCAGGTCGAGCGGTTGGGCATTCTCCACAATGCCGCAGGCGCGCCCCTGGGGTTGGAGCACGCTGGGCAGCGCGGCAAAGTGCGTGTCGGTGTCGGCCAGCAGGAGCACATGGTTGACTTCCCCCACACCCAGGGCGTCGAGCTGCGGGCGCAGCGGTTGGTGGTGGTCCACTACATGGGCCGCGCCCAGTTCACGCACCCAGTTCACAGACTCGGCGCGCGATGCGGTGCCCACCACCGTCAGGCCCGCCGCCACCGCCAGTTGCACGGCGATGGAGCCGACGCCGCCGCCCGCGCCAATGATCAGGATCGATTGGCCGCGTTGGGGGCTGTCCGCGGCAGGTGTGGGCAACAAGCCCAGGCGGTCGAACAGGGCCTCCCAGGCCGTGATGGCGGTGAGAGGCAGTGCGGCGGCCTCGGCAAAACCCAACGAGGCGGGTTTGGGGCCAGTGATGCGCTCGTCCACCAGCACAAACTGCGCGTTGCTGCCCGCGCGGGTGATGTCGCCCGCAAAGTACACGGCGTCACCCACCGTAAACCGGCCCACGGCGCTGCCCACGGCTACCACGGTACCGGCAGCGTCCCAGCCCAGCACGCGGGGGCTGGCGGGGGGCGGCGACTTCTGGCCGCGCACCTTGGCGTCCACCGGGTTCACGGAAATCGCCTCGACCTGCACCAGCAGGTCGTGCGCGCCCGGGGTGGGCACGGGCAGGGTCAGGTCCACCAGGGCTTCGGGGTGGTCAATGGGCAGGTACTGGTGCAGGCCAACGGCCTTCATGGTGGCAGGGGTCATGGTCAATTCTCCAGGCAACAAAAACAAACGATGGAGTGACTGTAGAGAGATAGCAAATTTTGAAAAAGGCATTCAAAATTGAATCCATCACAAATTATTTTTGAAGACAATGCTGCACCTGCAAGACGCCCGCCTGTTTGCCCGCGTGGCCGCCGCCGGTTCCTTCAGCGAAGCCGCCCGCCAGCTGGACCTGACCCCCGCTGCGGTGAGTGCCACGCTCAAGAAGCTTGAAACCCAGCTGAACGTGCGGCTGCTGGAGCGCAGCACCCGGTCACTGCGGCTGACGCCCGAGGGTGAACAGTTTCTGGACACCTGTGAGCGCCTGCTGGCCGTGTGGGCCGAGGGCGAAGCGCAGCTCTGCGACCGCTACTGCGGCCTGCAGGGCGTGGTGCACCTGTCGGCGCCCACGGACCTGGCCAGCGTCTGGCTGGCGGCCTGGCTGCCCGAGTTCCTGCGGCAGCACCCCCAGTTGCAGGTGGTGCTGCACGCCAGCGACACCGTGCAGGCATTGCCGCGCGACGGGCTGGACATGGCACTGCGCTATGGCGACCTGCCCGACTCCAGCCTGGTCGCCCGTCGGCTGTGCACCAACCGCCGCGTGCTGGTGGCCAGCCCCGACTACGTGCGCCAGCACGGCGCCCCCGAACACCCCGGCGATCTGGCACACCACCGCTGCCTGACCTTTTTTCTGAGCGGGCGCCGCCACGTGCAGTGGCAGTTCAGCCGCAACGGGCGCGGGGTGCAGGTGAAGATCGACGGGCCTCTGTGCGCCTCCAGTGGATCGATGGTGCGGCAATGGGCCGTGCAAGGCGAAGGCATTGCCTACAAAAGCCGGCTCGACGTGTTGCCCGACCTGCAGGCCGGGCGCCTGGTGGCCCTGTTGCCCGAGTGGACGACGGAGGATGCGCCCCTGCACGCGGTGGTACTGGCGCAGAAAAACGGGCCGCTGCGGGTGCGCAGGCTGCTGGATTTTCTGGCCGAGCGTTTCGGCACGCTGCCCTCAGAGGGCCCGTTGCCCGCCGCTGACGCAGCACAGGAAAAGCTGTCCGCCCTGGCTGCCCTGCGGTAAAACCTGCGCTGCATCACCAGACTGCCTCGCGCCATGACCACCACCACGACACCCTTCGTTCCCGGCACTGCGGGGTATGGACCCAACGCCGCCGCACTGGTCGCGCAGTACGAAAACATTGGGTTCGCCGATGTGCACCGCGACGTGCTCCACCTGTTTCCGCAGCGGCCCAGCCGGGTGCTGGACATCGGTGCAGGCTCAGGACGGGATGCGGCAGCGCTGGCCCGCGCCGGCCATCAGGTGGTGGCTGTGGAGCCTACCGCCGCGCTGCGGCAGCACGGTCAGCGGATTCACGCCGCGCTGCCGGTTGAATGGATCGACGACCACCTGCCGGCGCTTGCCGTGCTGCGCGGCAGCCATCGCCCGTTTGACCTGGTGCTGCTGACCGCTGTGTGGATGCACCTGGATGCCCAGGAGCGCGAGACCGCGATGCGCTGCGTCGCGGCACTGGTCGCTCCCGGTGGGCGCGTGGTGATGTCGCTGCGCCACGGGCCGGTGCCCGAGGGGCGCCGCATGTTTGATGTGTCCGCGCAGGCCACGGCAGAACAAGGGGCGCGCCACGGGCTCGCCGAGGTCTACAGCGGCCGCCGCGAGGACACGCAGGGCCGCGCCGATGTGCACTGGAGTGTGTTGGCGCTCGAACGCCCCGTGGTGGCGACTGCACCGGGCGCCGATGTCACGAAAAATTGAGGCCTAGCGCTCTATCCACATGCGTAGAAAGCTATCAATTCAGTAGCAAAACCGTGATCAAGACGCCAGCAGCGCCGCAGGCTCGTCGCCTTCCAGCACCTGCTGCGCCCAGGGCGCGAGCTTGCGGGTGTCGGCGCGCAGCACCTCCTGCTTGACGGCCAGGATCTGCGCGGGGTGCATGGAGAAGCTGCGCAGGCCCAGGCCCAGCAGCAGGCGCGTCATGGTCACGTCGCCCGCCGTCTCACCACACACACACACGCTCTTGCCCTGGCGCTCGCCCTCGGCGATCACATCGCCCACCAGGCGCAGCACCGCGGGGTGCAGCGGGTCGTACAGGTGGGCCACGGCCTCGTCGGCACGGTCGATGGCCAGCGTGTACTGGATCAGGTCGTTGGTGCCGATCGAGAGGAAATCGAAATACTTGAGGAAGGTGCGCACCATGAGCGCGGCGGCGGGCACCTCGATCATGGCGCCCAGTTGCACCGGGCCGTAGGGCTTGCCACGCGCATCCAGCTCGCCCCGGGCCAGATCGACCTGCGCCAGCGTCTGCTGGATCTCGTGGGTGTGCGCCAGCATGGGAAACAGCAGATTCACCTTGCCATGGGCCGCCGCACGCAGCACGGCGCGCAGCTGGGTGCGGAACATGGCCGGGTCGGCCAGGCTCCAGCGGATGGCGCGCAGGCCCAGCGCGGGGTTCAGGTAATTGTCCTTGTGGCTCTTGTGGTCCAGCGGCTTGTCAGCACCCACATCGATGGTGCGGATGGTGACAGGCAGGCCTTGCATGCCGTCGATGGCCTCGCAGTAGGCGCGGTACTGTTCGTCTTCCCCCGGCAGGTTGCCGGTCTTGCCCATGAACAGGAATTCGCTGCGGAACAGCCCCACGCCCACGGCCCCGGCGCGCACGGCGGTGGCTGCGTCACCTGGCTGCTCGATGTTGGCCAGCAGCTCGATCTTGTGGCCGTCGATGGTGATGGCGGGGGTGTGGCGCAACCGCGCCAGCCGTTCGCGCTCCAGCTCCACCTGGCGCTGGCGAAAGCCGTATTCGGCCAGGATGATGGGTGACGGATCGACGATGACCACGCCCGCATCGCCGTCGATGATGACCCAGTCGTCCTGCCGCACCAGCTGGCTCGCGGCACGTGCCCCCACCACGGCGGGGATGTCCATGCTGCGCGCAACGATGGCGGTGTGGCTGGTCTTGCCACCCACATCGGTCACAAAACCGGCGAACACGCTTTGCTTGAACTGCAGCATGTCGGCGGGCGAAAGGTCGTGCGCCACCAGCACCAGGGGCACGTCCACGGTGTCGTCGAGCAGCAGGTCTTGCTGCAGGCCCAGTTGCTTGTGGCGGCGCGGGCTGCTGACCGGCGGCGCCACAGGGCCGGCCACGCCCTTCATGTAACGCAGGATGCGTTCGACCACCTGTTCCAGGTCCGCCTTGCGCTCGCGCAGGTACTCGTCCTCCATCTCGTCGAACTGGCGCGCAATGACTTCGAGCTGCGTGGTCAGCGCCCATTCGGCGTTGTACAGGCGCTCGGTGATCCAGTGCTTGACGCCACCCGTGAGGGCCTCGTCCTGCAGCAGCATCAGGTGCACATCGAGGAGCGCGGTGAGTTCATGCGGCGCATCGGCCGGCATGTCGGTCTGCAGGCGCTGCAGCTCTTCGACCACGGCATTGCGGCCATTGCGCACCCGCTCGATCTCGCCCTCGACCTGCTCGGGCTTCACAAAATAATGCGCCACGTCCACCCGGCTGGACGCCACCAGCACGGCACGGCCGATGGCAATGCCGCGAGCGACTGCGAGACCGTGGACGGAGAAAGTCATTCACCCTCACCAAATTTGTCGGCAATCAGGGCCAGGAGCCCATCCATGGCCTCTTGCTCGCGATCCCCGTTGGTTTCGATCTCCACCTCAGTGCCCATGCCAGCAGCCAGCATCATCACGCCCATGATGCTTTTGGCGTTGATGCGGCGGTCGCCACGGCTCATGAAAACGTCACACGGGAAACTGCCGGCCAGCTTGGTCAGCTTGGCCGAGGCACGGGCGTGCAGGCCCAATTTATTGCTGATGGTCGTACGGGTCTTGATCATGTCGGTTGCGGGTGTTCTGGTTCTGCGGTGCGGAGATGGCCACCTGCATGACGCCCTGGGTGCCCCCCACCACGGCGCGGGTGACCACTGAATCAAGGGGTTCGTGGCGGTAGCTCACGGCGCGCAACAGCATGGGCAGGTTGGCACCCGTCACCAGGCGGGAGCGCACGTTCTCGATCACGCGCTGCGCCACGTTGCACGGGGTGGCACCGAACACGTCGGTGAGCACCAGGGTGGAATCTGCGCCCAGCTGGTGCAGCATGATGCGGGCCTGCGCCAACGATTCTTCGGGCGGCTGGTTGGGCTGCACGTCGAGGGCGGCCACGCTGTCGCCGCAGTCGGGAAACACATGCAGCGCACATTCGCGCAGTGCATGGGCCAACGGGGCGTGGGCAATGATGAGGATGCTGGTGGTGCTCATGGCGCGGTGGTTTGCAGCACATTATGGCGCCGCCCCCGCAGCAGGAACCACGCGTAGGCGCCTGCGTTGCACGCCAGGTACACCGCCATGGCCGCCTGAAAGGACCGCACGGTAGACAGGCCCGCGGCGGCAAAGGCGTCCACCCCCAGGCCAATGCCCCACTGCACCACAAACACACCCGCAAAAATCACCAGGTTGTAGGCCGACAGCGCACGCCCAGCGAGCGCCTGCGGGAACGCCATGGCCACCGCAGGCTGCGACAGCGACACAAACGTGCACGACACACAGAACAGCGCCCAGGCCCCGCCCCCCGCCTGCGGCCCCGCGAACAGGATGCCCACCAGCACCACCAGGCACAGCGGCAGGCCCGCAGCCATCAACCGGTCCGCCCCCAGCCCCTTGCGCAGCAGCCAGGGGTTGACCATGCCCCAGGTCCAAAACGTGCAGAGCATGGACACGTTGATCCAGAACAACCCCGTCGCGGCTTCCAGCGGCGTGTAGCCCGCCACCCGCTGCATCCATGGGCCAGCCCACAGCGTCTGCATGGCGACCATGCCGCCGTACACAAAAAACCCCAAGGGAGCCAGGCGCTGGAAATATGGGTGGCGCCACACCACCGCGTAGCCCTGGGGCACTGCGGCACTGTTGCCCGATTCAGGCTTGGCAACATGCGCACCCGGGGTGGCCGCAGCCCAGCCCGGCACCCAGACCGCAATCACGACCATCGACAGCGCGATCAGCGCCGCCAACCCCCAGAACAGGGGCCGCCAACCCACCAGCGGCAAGGCCCACTGCACCGGCAGCGTGGACGCCACCATGCCCAGCGAGCCCGTCATGAGCATCCAGGAGTTGGCGCGCATTTGCGTGGTGGGCTCGAACCAGCGCCGATAACCGGTGAGCGGCGCCATCAGGCAGGCGCTGACCCCGGCGCCACACAGCACGCGCCCGGCCAGCAGGCCCGAAAATCCCGTGGCCACCGAGAACACCAGGCTGCCCACCACGGCCACGCCCAAAAATCCCAGCGCTACCTTCCGGGGGCCATGCCGGTCCAGCCAGGTGCCCAGCGGCAACTGCGTGGCGGCAAAGCCCAGGAAGTACCCCCCAGCCAACAGCCCCAGGTCGCTGGCGTGCAGCGAAAACTCCTGCGACAGCGTGGGCGCCAGGGTGGCCGTGACGGCCCGCACCAGGGCCGACAGGAAGTAGGCGAAGGCGAAGGCCAGGAAGACGATGACTGCGGCGCGCCGCGGCAACACGCTGTGGCCAGTCATTGGAGCGTGATCCCGGCAAAGAACTGGTCAGCCACCTCGGGCCGAGGCTTGCTGGTGTAGACCACCGCGTGGTACAGCCGCATTTGTGGCCCCACGGTGCGTGCAAACCACACGCCCTGGGCGACCACCGCGCCGCCATCCGCGCGCTGGCCCTGCACCACCGTACGCACGGACTGCGGCAAGGGCAACACGCCGGGCGGCGCATATGGCACATCGACCGCGCTGGCCGCCGCACCGTTGCCGAGGTTGGCGATGGCAGCCGCACGCCAGTGGGTGAGCGCAGCGCCCGCCAGGGCCGGATCGGGGAGCGCCGCGTGCGATACCGCAAAAGTGGCGCCATCGGCATCGCAGCCCGCCATGGCCAGCTCGACAGGTGACCCCGCCAGTTCCACCACGCGCACGGCCTGGTCGGGCTTGCAGGGCAGCGTGACGGTGATGGAGGCCTCGGGCAGTGGCACGCTGCGCCAGTTCAGCGCGGGGCTGCAGCCTGCCAGCCACATCACCAACAGCACGGGCGGCAGGGCCGCAGCCCGGGTCGGAGTTCGGTTCATTGGTCGATTATCGGCACAGCCGCGTGCGGTGGCGGTCCAGTCGTTTTGGCCCGAACTTTTGCGCGCCACGGGAATCCACCATGCTGCGACAATCGAGGCCTCGGCTACAGCCGGGTTTCGGTGCGGTGTCCGGCCCTTGCCGGCGGGGGCCCGGCCCACAGTTCTGGATGGATAGGAAGTCATGGCGATCAAACATTGGGCGGCAGGTGTGGCAGTGGCAGCGTTTGCGGCCGTGGGCGCCTATGTGTACCTGGATACGGGCCGCTCTGCGGCACCGGAATCCACCTTTGTGCTGCTGGACGGCTCCAGCAAATCCACGGCCGATCTGCACGGCAAGGTCACGCTGGTGAATTTCTGGGCCACCAGCTGCACCACCTGCGTGGCCGAAATGCCCGAGATCGTGGCCACTTACAACAAGTACCACGGCAAAGGCTTCGACACCCTGGCCGTCGCCATGAGCTACGACCCACCCAGCTACGTGGTGAACTTTGCCGAAACCCGCAAGCTGCCCTTCCAGGTGGCCATCGACAACACCGGCAAGGTGGCCCAGGCCTGGGGCGATGTGCGGCTCACACCCTCGACCTTCATCGTGAACAAGCGCGGCGAGATCGTGAAGACCTATGTGGGCGCACCCAACTTCCCCGAGCTGCACCAGCTCATCGAGAAGCTGCTGGCCGAGACCTGAGCCGCGTCCCCC
Organism: Acidovorax sp. Root275; assembly: GCF_001428965.1. NCBI lineage: Bacteria > Pseudomonadati > Pseudomonadota > Betaproteobacteria > Burkholderiales > Comamonadaceae > Acidovorax > Acidovorax sp. Root275. The sequence continues at coordinate 34,255 of NZ_LMJH01000006.1, forward strand.
TCAGTCCTTCCAAAGACAAAAGGCCGATTTCTCATGAAATCGGCCTTTTCCGCTTATGCGACAAGCGCCAGCAGCTATCAATATTGAAAATGGCATCTGCAACTGGCGCTGCCCAGACCAGCGGACGCCGTGCATGGGCCGCCAAGCCGCGTGGGCGGCGCTTGCGCGTGCGTGCGCTGGCGTCGTCCCCCTTCCCGCAGCGCGTAGCGCAGAGAGAAGGGAGAAGCGGCGCAGCCGCTCAGGGGGATGTACCCTATTTCGCGCGGTAGTTGTCGTGGCAGGCTTTGCAGGTGCCTGCGGCGGCGCCAAAGGCCGTCTTGAGGTTGTCCAGGCTGCCCGTCTTGGCGGCGGCGGCCAGCTTGACCGATTCGGCTTCGAGCTTGTCGGAATGTTCCTTGAACTTGGCCTGTTCGGTCCAGATTTCAGGCAGTGCCTTGGTGGGCGCGCCCTTGTCGGTGCCGGCGCCGAAGCCCGCCCAAGGCAACTTGGCCATCTGGGCCACCACGTCTGCGTTTTCTTGTGCCGCCTTGGCGTCAAAGGGGATGCGCCCATTGGCCATGGCCCCGAGTCGCCCGAAATGCTGGCCCATCACGAACAACGCGCTCTGGCGGTATTTGATGGCGTCTTCCGCCTTGGCGAACTGGGCGGAGGCCGGTGCGGACAAGGTCAGCGTGGCGGCGGCAAGGACAAACGCGGCAAGTGCTTTCATGGGGAGTTTCCTTTTTTCGTGGGGTGGACAAAAACCTTTTGACCCGCAGGGAGTATGCCGGTTTACCGCCAATTTCGCAGCGGCGGCACCCTTTCGGGTTTACCCAGCCTCCTTCACAATGCGGCCATCTGCCCTTCCCATACCCCCGGCCCCCACCACCATGACGCAGCAGCACACCACCCGCATCTGGGACCTTCCCACCCGTATCTTCCATTGGGCCCTGGCCGCCAGCATCGTGGCCCTGGTCGTTACCGCCAAGGTGGGTGGCAACGCCATGGAATGGCATTTCCGGCTGGGGTACGGTGTGTTGGCGCTGCTGGTGTTCCGCATTGTCTGGGGCCTGATTGGCGGGCGTTGGTCGCGCTTCGCGAGCTTTCTGTATTCGCCCGTTCGGGTATTGCGGTATCTGCGGGGCTCGGCCCACGCCGAGGACAGCATTGGCCACAGCCCGCTGGGCGCCCTGTCGGTCTTCGCTCTGCTGGCCGTGCTGATGGCCCAGGTGGGCACCGGGCTGCTCAGTGATGACGAGATCGCGTTCGCGGGCCCGCTCACGCGTTTCGTCTCGAACGCGGTGGTCGGCCAGGCCACGGGCTATCACAAGGAAATTGGCCAGTACCTGGTGCTGGGGCTGGTCGCCTTGCACCTGCTCGCCATCGTTTTCTATGTGCTGGTGCGCCGCCAGCGGCTCGTCAGGCCCATGCTGCAGGGCGACAAGGTGCTGCCCGCGCCGGCCGCGCCATCCCGCGACGATCTGGCCAGCCGTGCCGTGGCCCTGGTGGTGCTGGCCCTGAGTGCCGCGCTGGCCTGGTGGGTATCGTCGCTGGGGACGGCCGCTGCGGGGTTCTAGCCGGACTGGCTACACTGCGCTTTCCGCCGTTTTTCACTGCTGCGCTTTGGACAAGCCTTCCGTCACCCTGCTGACCCCCACCTCGCCTGCCGAGATGGATGCGGTCCGCGATATCTTCCGGGAATACGCCGACACCCTCGGCGTGGACCTGTGCTTTCAGGACTTTGAAAATGAACTCGCGGGCCTGCCCGGCGACTACGGCCCGCCGCGCGGCGCGCTGCTGCTGGCACAGGTCGAAGGGGCCATCGCAGGCTGCTGCGCCCTACGCCCGCTGGATGCCGCCGACTACCCCAATGCGAGCGAGATGAAGCGCCTGTACGTACGCAAGGCGTTTCGCGGCTTCGGCCTGGGCCGCGAGCTGGCGGAGGCCATGCTCGACCGTGCCCGCCAGGCGGGTTACGCCTGTGTGCTGCTCGACACGCTTGACGACATGGAGTCGGCGCGCGCGCTGTACACCGACCTGGGCTTTGAAGAGATCCCGCCCTACTACCACAACCCCATTGCGGGCGCGCACTACCTCAAGGTCGATATTTCTTGAGTTTTTTGGGCCTGGCGCTTAACGGTATTGCGTCAATAGCTATTATTTTTGTAGCAACCATAGAATTGCGGTGGCCCGGTGCCAAGCATTTCGAGCCTGTTCATCAGGTTCGAGCCGTGGGGCAGCCCCACGGTGTTGTCTTCCAAAGCGTCCATCGCGGCGCACGAACGTCACGCCACCCGTGGCGCGATGTTCGCGCCCAACCCGCCGGTTGGCACCGGGCCAACCTCCTACACTTCGCTGCTTCGTGAAGAAGATTTCAGCCCGCACACGCGCGCTGGCCAAGGCGCTGGCGATGGCCGTGCTGGCCGATGCCCGGGAGCCGGAACGCCACACCCTCCAGGCGCTGTCCGCGCGCGCGGGTGCCTGCCTGGGTGGCAGCACCACCCCGGCGGACAGCCCCGATCCACTGCCCGCGCCTTTGTTCGAGCAGCTGCGCCGCCTATCTAACAGGTCCGACCCCGAATGGGCCCGACTGGAGCCCGAGGACGTGGCCACCTGGCTGTGCTGGGGTATCTGGTGGCGCAAAGCGGGTGTGCGCAACGGCTCCGCCCTGCAGGCGCTTACGGCGAACCGCGGCCAGGACGCAGAAGAGCAGGATGCCTGGGACGACCTGGCGGACGAAGGTGATGAAGACGCCGAGCCCGCCCTGCCTGTGCACCAATGGCCTGACTCCCAACTCGCCCGGGCTTTCCGCACCTGGGCCGCCAACGTGCGTGCCGGTGAAACGTTGCACTGGCTGCTGCGCCCTGCCGCGGCAGGCCCGCAGCCCGCATGGAAGGGCCGCGACAGCACCGCCCCGGTGCTCGCGACCGCCACCGACGTGACCGAGGCCCTGGCCATTTCGCTGGACGACCTGCTGTGGCTCGCGCCCGAGCATGCGCATTGGCGCGAACGCCAGAACGGGGCCCATGCCCTGCCCCTTTCACACTATCGCTATCGCTTGCTGCCCAAGCCCAGCGGCGGGCTGCGCCTGCTGGAGGCGCCCCGCCCGCGCCTGGCCAGCACGCAGCGCCGCATTCTGGACAGCCTGCTGGCCGGTGTTCCTGTGCACGAGGCTGCCCATGGCTTTGTGCGCGGCCGCAGCGTGGGTAGCCATGCACAAGTTCACACCCACCAGGCAGTGGTGATCCGGTTTGATCTGGCCGATTTCTTCACGAGCATCACTGCCACGCGCGTGCGCGCGCTATGGCGGGCACTGGGCCACGGCCGCCCTGCCGCCGAGTTGCTGACGCGGTTGACCACCACGCGCACTCCCCAGGCCGTCCGTGACCGGTTGCTGGAAGCTACCTCCATCCCTCCTGAGGCCATCGCGCAGCGCCACACCATCGGTGCCCGCCTGAAGCAATCCCATTTGCCGCAGGGCGCACCCACATCACCAGCCTTGGCGAATCTGTGCGCATTCGGACTGGACCTGCGGCTGCACGCACTGGCAGAGCACTTTGGCGCGCGCTACACGCGCTATGCCGATGACCTGGTGTTCTCGGGTCCCAAGGCGCTGCTGCACCGCCAGTGGGTGGACTTTCGTGCTTGGGTGACCGCCATTGCGCAAGACGAAGGATTCACCCTGCGCGCGGACAAGACCCACGTGATGCCCGCGCACCAGCGGCAGTATGTGACGGGCCTGGTGGTCAACCAGCGCACCAACTACAGCCGCACCCAGTTCGACACCCTCAAGGCCCGCCTGCACCGGCTGGCCCAACAGCCCCCGGTGAACATCAGCGAGCGGGCCCGGCTGGCAGGTGAGATCCAATGGGCCAGCCAATGGCTGGCGCCGACGCGCAGCGCAAAGCTGCAGCGGCTGCTCCACGCCATCCGATTTTCAAACGAGGCTTAGAACCCGTTCAAAACCTTCCCGGGGATCGCGTTGCCGGGCGGCTTCGCAAACGCCCGCCACGGCAATGGCGACCCCGGCGGCCGGCCGAAGCCAGAGCGCCCCGAAATCGCGGGGACCCACTCGCCGCAGCCTGTAGCACTGAACTCAAGCCTTTTGGGCTTGCTGGAGCAGCGTGTCGGCGTCGCTCACTTCAAACTTGCCCGGTGCTTCCACGTTGAGCGTGACCACCTTGCCATCGCGCACCAGCATCGAATAACGGTTGCTGCGCAGGCCCAGGCCTTTGCCATTGAGGTCCAGCGTCAGACCGGTGGCCTTGGCGAAGGTGGCATCGCCGTCACCCAGCATGCGGACCTTGCCATCGGTCTTCTGGTCCCGTGCCCAGGCGCCCATCACGAAGGCGTCGTTCACACTCACGCACCAGATCTCATCCACACCAGCGGCCTTGAACTCAGCGGCCTTTTCCACATAGCCAGGCACATGCTTGGCCGAGCAGGTTGGGGTGAAGGCGCCGGGCAACGCGAACAGGGCAATCGTCTTGCCGGCCGTGGCCTTGTCCACAGGCACGGGGTTCGGGCCAATGCTGCAGCCTTCGCCCTCGACTTCCGAATATTCCATGAGTGTGCTGGCTGGCAGGGTGTCACCGACTTTGATCATTGCTTATCTCCTTAAATGGGGATGAATGGGGATGGAAGAGCGAACTGCCCAGGGCCATAAAAGTGTGGCCCACAAAGCAAAACGACCCACATTGTGGGTCGTTTTGAAGGGCTTTGCCGCCCGGGGTTTTGGCCCCGGGGCAGCATGGTGCTGATTTACAGCAGGCCGGCCTTTTGCACCAAGCGGGTAGCAACCCAGTTCTTGGTCTTGGAGAGCGGACGGCTCTCGGTGATTTCGATCGTGTCGCCCAGCTTGTACTCACCCTTTTCATCATGGGCGTGGTACTTGCTCGACTTACCGACGATCTTGCCGTAGAGCTCGTGCTTCACACGGCGCTCGACCAGCACGGTCACAGTCTTTTGACGCTTGTCGCTGACCACCTTGCCAACCAAGGTGCGCTTGAGGGATTTTTTAGGTTCCGTCATGTGGGCTCCTTACTTGGCGGCTTGCTTTTCAGCAAGAATGGTCTTGGCACGGGCGATATCGCGGCGGGTGGTGCGCAGCGTGTTGGTGTTACCCAATTGCTGCGTAGCCTTTTGCATGCGCAGGCCGAAATGGGCCTTTTGCAGCGCCTTGATTTCGGTTTCGATGCCGGCGACGTCTTTTTGGCGCAGTTCAGTAGTCTTCATTGCTTGTTCTCCTGAATTACGCGCCGATCAGGCGGCTGACGAACGTGGTGCGCAGCGGCAGCTTGGCAGCAGCCAGGCGGAACGCTTCACGGGCCAGTTCTTCGGGCACACCGACGATCTCGAAAACGATCTTGCCGGGCTGGATTTCGGCCACGTAGTACTCGGGGTTGCCCTTACCGTTACCCATACGCACTTCTGCGGGCTTGGTAGAGATTGGCTTGTCCGGGAACACGCGGATCCAGATACGGCCGCCACGCTTGACGTGACGGGAAATCGCACGGCGTGCAGCTTCGATCTGGCGGGCCGTCAGACGGCCACGATCGGTGCACTTCAGACCGAAATCACCGAACGCAACGGAGGCACCCCGCGTTGCGACACCGGTATTACGGCCCTTTTGCTCCTTGCGATACTTGCGGCGAGCAGGTTGCAGCATACTTATTCTCCTTTTCCGTCCGCTGCTGTAGCGGGCGCGGCGACTTTGCGTACGCGCTTAACGGCGGTGTTATCAGCGCCACCAGCTTCCACTGGCTTGTCGCTGCCGTCGGCCGGTGCGGTGTTGCCACCGACAGGACGACGTGGACCACGGCCTGCGCCTGGACGGTCGCCACCTGGGCGGCCATCACGGCGAGGACCGCGTGGGCGGCGTTCTTCGTCTGGACGTGGGGTTTCCACGGCAGGCAGGTCGTTACGACCCAGCGTATCGCCCTTGTAGACCCAGACCTTGACGCCGATCACACCATAGGTGGTCTTGGCTTCAGAGGTGCCGTAGTCGATGTCGGCGCGCAGCGTGTGAAGTGGCACGCGGCCTTCACGGTACCACTCGCAGCGAGCGATTTCGATACCGTTCAGACGACCGGACGACATGATCTTGATGCCTTGGGCACCCAGACGCATGGCGTTCTGCATGGCACGCTTCATCGCGCGGCGGAACATGATCCGCTTTTCGAGCTGCTGCGTGATGCTGTCGGCAATCAGCTTGGCATCGATTTCAGGCTTGCGCACTTCTTCGATGTTCACTGCAACAGGCACGCCCAGGCGAGCAGCGAGTTCCTTCTTGAGGTTCTCGATGTCTTCACCCTTCTTGCCGATCACCACACCAGGACGTGCCGAGTAAATGGTGATGCGGGCGTTCTTGGCAGGACGCTCGATCAGGATGCGCGACACAGCCGCGTTCTTCAACTTGGCCTTCAGGTACTCACGCACCTTGATGTCTTCGGCCAGCATGCCCGCGAAATCGCGGTTGCTGGCGTACCAACGGCTGGACCAGTTGCGGCTGACCGCAAGGCGGAAGCCGGTAGGATGGATTTTTTGTCCCATAGTCTTCCCGAGCCTTTAGTTGCCAACCGTCACGTACACATGGCACGTGGGCTTGCTGATGCGGTTGCCGCGGCCTTTGGCGCGCGCGGTGAAGCGCTTGAGCGTGGTGCCTTGTTCGACGTAGATGGTCTTGACCTTCAGTTCGTCGATGTCAGCGCCATCGTTGTGTTCGGCGTTGGCGATGGCCGACTCCAGAACCTTCTTGACGATTCCCGCAGCTTTTTTCTGCGTGAAGTTCAGGATGTTCAGAGCCTGGTCCACCTTCTTGCCGCGGATCAGGTCAGCGACCAGACGGCCCTTGTCGACCGACAGACGGACGCCCCGGAGGACTGCACGTGTTTCAGACATGGTCGTTCCTTACTTCTTCGCTTTTTTGTCAGCGGGGTGACCCTTGAAGGTGCGCGTCAGGGCGAATTCGCCCAGCTTGTGGCCCACCATCTGGTCGGTGACATAGACAGGTACGTGCTGCTTGCCGTTGTGCACGGCAATGGTCAGACCGATGAACTCGGGCAGAACCATGGAGCGACGCGACCAGGTCTTGACTGGTTTCTTGTCCTTGGTGGCAACGGCCTTTTCGACCTTGGCCAGCAAGTGATGGTCAACAAATGGACCCTTTTTAAGAGAGCGAGTCATCTGTTACCCCTTACTTCTTGCGACGCGACACGATCATGATCTGTGTGCGTTTGTTGTTACGGGTGCGATAACCCTTGGTCAGATTGCCCCAAGGATCGACTGCATGGCGGCCTTCGCCGGTGCGGCCTTCGCCACCACCGTGAGGGTGATCCACTGGGTTCATGGCAACGCCGCGAACCGTTGGGCGAATACCCATCCAGCGCTTCACACCGGCCTTGCCCAATTGGCGCAGGCTATGTTCTTCGTTGGCCACTTCACCAATGGTGGCGCGGCATTCGATGTGAATCTTGCGCACTTCACCCGAGCGCATACGCACCTGGGCATAGACGCCTTCACGGGCCAGCAGCGTTGCCGAAGCACCGGCCGAGCGAGCGATCTGTGCACCGGCACCGGGCTTGAGCTCGATGCAGTGGATGGTCGAACCCACGGGGATGTTGCGGATAGGCAGCGTGTTGCCAGCGCGGATCGGGGCTTCCGAACCGGACAGCAGGGTTGCGCCCACTTCCAGGTTGCGGGGAGCGATGATGTAACGACGCTCGCCGTCGGCATAGCACACCAGAGCGATGTGGGCCGTACGGTTTGGATCGTACTCAATGCGCTCAACCTTGGCCGGAATGCCGTCCTTGTTGCGCTTGAAGTCCACTACGCGGTAGTGGTGCTTGTGGCCACCGCCCTTGTGGCGGGTGGTGATGTGACCGTTGTTGTTACGGCCAGCTTTCTGGAATTGTGGCTCCAGCAGGGGGGCGTACGCTTCACCCTTGTACAGGTGGTCACGCGTGACCTTCACCACGGCACGTTGGCCGGGCGAAGTGGGTTTCATCTTGATGACAGCCATGATTACGCGGCCTCCCCAGAGAGGTTCAGCTCTTGACCAGGCTGCAGCGTGACATAAGCCTTGCGAACGTTGTCGCGGCGGCCGATGGTCTTGCCAAAACGCTTGGTCTTGCCTTTGGTGTTCACCACAGAGACGCCCTTGACCTCGACCTTGAACATCAATTCCACAGCGGCCTTGATTTCTGGCTTGGTTGCGTTCTGCAGCACCTTGAACGTCACAGCATTGGACTTTTCAGCAACCATGGTGGCCTTTTCGGACACGATGGGAGCGACCAGCACTTGCATCAGACGACCTTCGTCAAACTTGAGTGTGCTCATGCGAACATCTCCTTGAGTTTGTCGATTGCACCCTTGGTGACGAGCACTTTCTTGAAACGGACCAGCGACACGGGATCGGCGTAGCGTGGCTCGACGACGAGCACGTTCACCAGATTGCGCGAAGCCAGGTACAGGTTTTCGTCCACTTCCTCGGCGATCACCATCACCGATTGCAGATTCATCGCCTTGAACTTGTCGGCCAGGACCTTGGTCTTGGGCGAGTCAAGCTTCAGCGAATCGACCACAGCCAGACGACCTTCACGGGCGAGCTGCGACAGGATCGCAGACATGCCGGCGCGGTACATCTTCTTGTTGATCTTTTGCGTGAAGTTTTCGTCAGGCATGTTCGGGAAAATCCGACCGCCCCCGCGCCACAGTGGCGACGAGGTCATACCTGCACGTGCGTTACCCGTACCCTTTTGCTTGAAAGGCTTCTTGGTCGAGTGACGGACTTGCTCGCGATCCTTCTGGGCGCGAGTGCCTTGGCGTGCGTTGGCCTGATAGGCCACCACGATCTGGTGAACCAGATCTTCGTTGTATTCACGACCGAACACGGTTTCTGGAACATCCAGCTTGGATGCGCCTTGGCCTTGGTCATTCAGGAGTTCGAGCTGCATTAGTTCGCTCCTTTGGAAGGTTTGGCCTTGACTGCGGGACGCACGGTCACGAACCCACCCTTGGAGCCCGGGATTGCACCCTTGATCAAGATCAGTTGACGTGCTTCGTCGATGCGGATCACATCGAGGTTCTGCGTGGTCTTGGTGACGTCACCAAGATGGCCCGTCATGCGCTTGCCGGGGAACACGCGACCTGGATCTTGCGCCATACCGATGGAGCCGGGCACGTTGTGCGAACGGCTGTTACCGTGCGACGCGCGCTGCGACTTCATGTTGTGACGCTTGATGGTGCCGGCGTAGCCTTTACCGATCGAGGTGCCTTGCACGTCGACCTTTTGACCCACGGAGAACACGGACGTCACAGCCACCGATGCGCCAGCTTGGTACTGGGCAGCGGTATCGGCAGTCACGCGGAATTCCTGGATGATTTCACCGGCTTCCACACCTGCCTTGGCAAGGTGGCCGGCTTCTGGCTTGGTCACGCGCGATGCTTTGCGCGAACCGAACGTGACCTGCAGGGCCACGTAGCCATCGTTCTCTTGGGTTTTGATCTGGGTAACGCGGTTGTTGGACACATCCACCACCGTGACAGGCACTGCGTCCCCATCATCGGTGAACAGACGCATCATGCCCACTTTGCGACCCAGCAACCCGAGGGAGTTGCTCAGACTCATTTGTTTCTCCAAAACTTCCACCGCTACAACTTCAATTGGCTGCAGCGTTTGCACTCGCGTGCATGAAAGAAGGTTAATAAAACTTCGCTCAATTCATGCCTTTTCACAGGCGCAAATTGAGCGAAGCCCTAAAGTATAACGCGAACTGCTTTTTCAAGCAAGTTCGCGTTATTTCTGACGCAGAGAGGCCGGTCAGACCGGCTTCTCAACAGCCATTACTGCAGCTTGATTTCGACGTCCACACCTGCGGGCAGGTCGAGCTTCATCAGGGCGTCAACGGTTTTGTCCGTTGGGTCCACGATGTCCATCAGACGCTGGTGCGTGCGGATTTCGAGCTGGTCGCGCGACGTCTTGTTGACGTGTGGCGAACGCAGGATGTCGAAGCGCTTCATGCGGGTCGGCAGGGGCACGGGGCCCTTGACGATCGCACCGGTGCGCTTGGCGGTGTCAACGATCTCGGCAGCGGACTGGTCGATCAGCTTGTAGTCAAACGCCTTCAGGCGGATGCGGATTTTTTGCTTGGACATGGCGATTCCTTGTGCAATTCAGAACAGATTACGCGAGGATCTTGGCCACGACGCCAGCGCCCACGGTACGGCCACCTTCGCGGATAGCGA
>NZ_LMJH01000007.1:0-172530 GCF_001428965.1 Acidovorax sp. Root275
TTGCGCCGATGATAGTGCGGGTTCCCGTGTGAAAGTAGGTCATCGTCAGGCTCTTACAGCCCAAACCGCCCTTCTACTCGTTCGAGTAGAAGGGCGTTTTGCTTTGTGATTCAAGAATTTTCTTTTTCTGCCCATTGCTATGCAGCTCCAAGATATTTTGTATTCCCAAGGTTTTGGCACTCGCCGTGTCTGCGCAGGGCTGGTTCAGCAGGGCTGGGTGTTTGTGTGTGAGTCGCAATCCGATACGCAGGAATACGTGCCATGTGCTGATGCGACGGCTGAGTTGGAGCCCGAAGGTCTTCAACTGCGCGTTCAGGGTATTGATTGGCCGTATTACTCCAAAGCCTATGTGCTGTTGCATAAGCCGGCAGGCACAGAGTGCTCTCAAAAACCCTCGACCTATCCCAGCATCTACACCTTGCTGCCAGCACCTTTGCGGCAGCGGCCTACAAAAAGTGCGGTGCAAGGGGTGCAGGCGGTGGGGCGGTTGGACCAGGACACCACGGGACTGCTGCTGTTGAGCGACGATGGGCAATTCATCCACCGCATGAGTTCCCCCAAGAAACACGTACCCAAGGTGTACCAGGTCACAACGAAACATCCGGTGGACGAAAAGCAGATATCGAGCTTGCTGGCGGGGGTGGTTTTGGACGACGACCCCAAACCGGTGAAAGCGGCCGCTTGTGAACAGACAGCGAGCCATCAGCTGAATCTCACGCTGACAGAAGGGAAGTACCACCAGGTCAAGCGCATGCTGGCTGCTGTGGGCAATCGTGTGGAAGGCCTGCATCGGTCGCGGATCGGGGCCATGGAGTTGCCCGCCAATCTGCAGCCCGGGGAATGGAAGTGGCTCAGCCACGAGGATTTGAGCTTGCTGACCCAGTCGAGTTGAGGGATTGGGCTAAGCCGTCACCGCACCGAGTGTCGGGGGGCGATACGAGACCACCGCATGCGCCGAAGATGGCAGAAACCTAGATGCTGACTGCTCGATGGGATGGACTGGGCACTCCATCAGGCGATTCGAACCCTGTTGACAGATCGGAATCCGCGCTACGTCAAGGATGTTACGTGTTCTTCCGCTGGGCATTGGCAGGGGCAGAGCTACACTCTTGGGCTCTGTTGAAAGTGGTTCTGTGAAGATTTTCTCGATTGCACGTACGTGCGCTGTCTTGGGTGGGTTGTGGATCTCGATAGGGGGGGCGCTGGCTGCCGCCCCTCCACTGTTTGTGCTGAACTCCCTCGAAGCCAGTGTCAGTGTCATTGACCCGGTGACCTGGACCGAGACGGCCCGCATCCCGACTGGCAAGGAGCCCCACCATCTCTACCTCACGCCTGATGAGAAGTCGATCATTGTGGCCAACGCGCTGGGGGACACTCTGACGTTCCTGGACCCGCGCACCGCAGAGGTTCAACGCACGGTCCGGGGCATTGTGGACCCTTACCATCTGCGGTTTACTCCGGACATGAAGTGGCTCATTACAGCGGCCAATCGCTTGAATCACGTGGATTTCTACCGCTGGGATGGGAAGGAGTTGAACCTCGTCCAGCGGGTGGCTACCTCCCGGACACCCAGCCATTTGTGGATCGACAGCCGCAGCACCACGGTGTATTCCACGATGCAGGACAGCGATGAGCTGGTGGCCATCGATATCGCAACACAGACGATCAAGTGGCGCACCAAAACGGGTGCCATGCCTGCAGACGTATATGGCAGCGCAGACGACAAGCGCCTTTTTGTGGGCCTGACCGGCAGTGACAGCGTCGAGGTGTTTGATGTCTCGGGGCGTGAGCCCTTGAGCATCAAGAAGATCAAGACGGGTAACGGCGCCCACGCCTTTCGTGCAGCGGGTGATGGGCGGCATCTGTATGTCAGTAACCGGGTCGCCAACTCCATCAGCAAGATCGACATGACCACCCAGCAGGTGGTCGAAACTTACCCCGTGCCCGGTGGGCCAGACTGTATGGAAGTGTCGGCCGACGGCCGTTTCATCTACGTAAGCTCCCGCTGGGCGCGCAAGCTTTCTGTAGTGGACACGGAGGCCAAGAAGGTCGTGCGGCAAGTCACGGTGGGCAAGTCCCCCCATGGCGTATGGACGCTGCAGCACGCGCCCCGTTGATGGGCCACGGTGTCGGGGCACCCGCACATTGCCAGGAAAAGGCTTGGCGAGCTCGTTTTGCTATATGTTTTGTAGCTGTTAGCGCTTTTGTATCAAGCGCTAGTGCCCAAAAAGACTGTAACAAGCCCATTTACCTGACGTTCGACACCGGCCACATGGCCGTGGCACCTTTGGTGGCAGACGTTCTGGCGCGCCAGCAAGTCCGTGTGACATTCTTCGCTGCCAACGAGCGTACCCAGGAAGGGGATGGCAGCCTTGGAGAACACTGGGCTTCCTGGTGGCGGGCTCGGGCTGCAGAGGGCCACGAGTTTGCATCGCACACCTGGGATCACACCTACTGGCGAGCCGATCTGGGGACAGCGCAGGCCCCCTCTTTCCGGGTTCGACCTTCGGCCGGACCGCGCGAGGGGCAGGATTTTGTGCTGACAGCGGCCGGGTATTGCAAGGAGATTGCCCGGGCAGCGGATCGGTTGAAGCTCGTGACCGGCAAGACACCCTTGCCCTTGTTTCGCGCCCCGGGTGGCAAGACTTCGCCGCAGTTGCTTGCCAGCGCCCATGCATGTGGGTACACGCATGTGGGGTGGTCACCGGCAGGATTTCTGGGGGATGAATTGCCCAGTGAGAAGGCCAGCAATACGGCGCTGCTGAGCAAGGCTTTGCGGGATGTGCGCAGTGGCGACATCCTGCTTGCACATTTGGGGATCTGGTCGCGCAAGGACCCCTGGGCGCCAGCAGTGCTGGAGCCGCTGATCGCCGGACTCAAGGAGCGAGGATTTTGCTTTCGGACACTGCGAGAGCATCCCGATTACGCGCCTTTGGCAGGCCGTTGACAGGGTTGGCGCAGTACATGGTCGCGAATGCCGCCCGGGGCGCGGGCATGTGTGGTGAGATAGACGGAGCATGATGCAATGGGTTGGCTAGGCAACGGTTTTGATGCGGCTCAGCAGTGGCTTTTTGAAAGCCTGTTGCAGCCAGTGATGTTCACCATGGGGCTGGGCAACCAGCTGGAAAGCGGCTATGAGGCCGCGGGCTGGATTCTTGTGGGCCTGCTGCAATTGGTGGTGATCGCTGCGGTGATCGGTCCTTTGCAGCGCTGGCGGCCGGTGGAGGCCGTGACCGACCGCGCAACGATTCGCACCGATATTCTCTACACGCTGATTCACCGGCTGGGGCTGTTCCGCCTGGGCCTCTTCCTCGCTGTGGACCCATTGACGGACTCTCTCTTCGGTACATTGCGGGTGGCGGGCGTCAGCACCTTCCAGCTGGATGGCCTCTGGCCCGGCTTCACCGACGTGCCTTGGGTCAGTCTGCTGCTGTACCTGGTGGTGTTTGACTTTGTGGACTACTGGATTCACCGTGGGCAGCACCACTTTGAATGGTGGTGGCGCCTGCATTCCTTGCACCATGCGCAGCGCCAGATGACCATGTGGAGCGACAACCGCAACCATCTGCTGGATGACCTGTTGCGCGACACCATCCTGGTGGTGGTGGCGCAGCTCATCGGGGTGGCGCCTGGGCAGTTCATCGCAATTGTGGCCATTACGCAGCTCAGCGAGAGCTTTCAACACGCCAATGTGCGGCTCTGGTTTGGCCACTGGGGCGAGCGGCTGTGGATCAGCCCGCGTTTTCACCGGCTGCACCACAGCGTTGGAATAGGCCACGAAACCGTCAAGCCACTGTCGGGGGAGGCTGCCGCGGCGCAAGGTGCCAAGTACCGCGTGGTCCTGGGGGGACACAACTTTGGCGTATTGCTACCCTGGTGGGACATGCTGATGCGCACTGCCAATTTTGAATTGCGCTTTGATCCCACGGGGGTGCGCGATCAGGTGGAGCCGGGGCCGGACGGGCGGTTGCGGGACTATGGCGGGGGCTTTTGGTCCCAGCAATGGCGGGGGGTGCTGAGGCTGCTGGGCAAGGCTTGAAAGCCCCTCCCCGCAGTCAAGAAGGTATGCTTGCCGGCATGGGACTCTTGCTCGATTCTTTCTGGCGCGCCGCCGCCTATTGCCTGCGGCCCCGCGTGGTGGCCTTGTCCGTCTTGCCGTTGCTGCTGATGGTGGCGCTGGCGTTGGGGCTGGGCTATTTGTACTGGGATGGGGCCGTGCAGGGCATGCGTACGCTGCTGGATGCTTCTTCGCTCCTGGCCAGCTTCTGGAACTGGTTGCAGGGTTGGGGGCTGGGGGATATCACCTCGGTCGTGGCTCCCCTCATGGTGGTTCTGGCCGTGGCGCCCGCGTTGGTGGTGGTCTCGCTGCTGGTGGTGGCGGTGCTCATGACACCTGCACTGGTGGCCCTGGTGGCCGATCGGCGTTTCCCGATGTTGGAGCGCAAGAAGGGTGGGTCGTTCATCGCCAGCGTCGCCTGGTCGGTCAGCTCCACGGTGCTGGCATTGATTGCCCTGGTGGTATCGGTGCCCCTGTGGCTGGTACCGCCGCTGGTGCTCATTCTGCCCCCGTTGATCTGGGGCTGGCTGACCTACCGCGTGATGGCGTTTGATGCGCTGGCCGAGCATGCGAGCAAGGAGGAGCGGCAGGAGCTTTTCCGCCGCCATCGCAGCAGCCTGCTGGGCATTGGCATCCTGACGGGCTATCTGGGGGCTGCTCCCAGCATCGTGTGGGCCTCGGGCGTGGTTTTTGCCGCAGCGTTCTTTGTTCTCGTGCCACTGGCGATCTGGATTTACACCCTGGTTTTTGCCTTTTCGTCGCTGTGGTTCACGCACTATTGTCTGGCGGCACTCGAACGTTTGCGGGCAGAGGGCGACAGCAGGGCTCCCGCTGACGTCCCTACCGTAGCGGCTGTCGAAACAAAGCAGCCGGTGCATGCCACGCAGGCGCTTGTGGCTCCGGCACCAGCTCATCTTCCCGCCCCAGAGTCTCCTGTCAACGGAACCCCTACACCATGACCCCTACCTTCGGCTTGATCATCGTGGGTGATGAAATCCTGTCCGGCAAGCGCGCTGACAAACACATGCCCAAGGTCATCGAACTGCTGTCAGCGCGCGGGCTTTCGCTGGCCTATGCCGACTATGTGGGCGACAACCCGGATCGCATTGCGGCCACCTTGCAGCGCGCCTTCGCTTCGGGCGATGTGGTGTTTTCCTGCGGCGGCATTGGGGCCACGCCGGATGACCACACACGCCAGTGCGCGGCGCGCGCGCTGGGCCGGGAGCTCGTACTGCACACTGAAGCTGAGGCGCTGATCCGTGAACGCATGCAGGACGTCGCGCGGGAGCAGGGTGTGCTGTACGAACCGGACCGCGCTGACAACGTGCACCGGCTCAACATGGGGGTGTTTCCAGCAGGCGCCCGCATCATTCCCAACCCCTACAACAAGATCCCCGGCTTCAGCTGCAATGGGGAGGGCGGTGGAACGGTGCATTTCGTGCCCGGCTTCCCCGTCATGGCCTGGCCCATGATCGAAGGGGTGCTGGACCACCACTACGCGGCGTTTTTCAATCGCACACCGCAGACCGAGCAGTCGGTGGTGGTCTATGGGGCGATGGAGGCGGCTTTGACACCCCTCATGGAGCACATCGAAAAAACGCACCCCGAGGTCCGGGTGTTCAGTTTGCCCAGCGTGGATCATCCACAATACGGGCGGCACATCGAACTGGGCGTCAAAGGTCCTGCTTCCCTGGTTCCGGCCGCATGGCTGGATCTGAAAAACGGACTGCACGAATTTGGTGCGAACTGTGGCCCTGAATTGGTGCGCAACTTGTGATGCCTGGTCTCAATGGGCGGATTGCACTGTATTGGTGCAATCCGATGGATGCCCCATCGGCTCGCAGTCCGTAGTGCTCCTTCATAGTGCGGCGGCTGCACCCGGCTGGCACGCAAACTGCTTTTATTTCGGCAAATTCCTTTTTTCAACAAGCGCTTTATCCAGGAGAACCTGATGGCCAAGACCGTTGCAGACGTGATGAAGATGGTGAAGGAGAACGAAGTCAAGTTCGTTGACTTCCGTTTCACCGATACCCGTGGCAAGGAACAGCACGTGACCGTGCCAGTTTCCCACTTCGACGAAGACAAGTTCACGTCCGGCCATGCATTTGATGGTTCCTCGGTAGCCGGCTGGAAGGGCATCGAAGCCTCGGACATGCAACTCATGCCCGACCCCAGCACCGCCAACATCGACCCCTTCTTTGAAGAAACCACGCTGTTCCTGCAGTGCGACGTGATCGAACCCGGTGACGGCAAGGCCTACGACCGCGATCCACGCTCCATCGCCAAGCGCGCTGAAGCCTACCTGAAGGCCTCCGGCCTGGGCGACACCGCGTTCTTCGGCCCAGAGCCAGAATTCTTCATCTTCGACGGCGTGCGTTGGTCCAACGAACCTGGCAAGGTCATGTTCGAGATCGAAGAGTACGAAGCCCCCTGGAACTCGGGTGCCAAGCTCGAAGGCGGCAACCGCGGCCACCGTCCCACCGTCAAGGGCGGCTACTTCCCCGTGCCTCCCGTCGACAGCACGCAAGACATGCGCGCTGAAATGTCCCTGATCCTCGAATCCCTGGGCATTCCGGTCGAAGTGTTCCACCATGAGGTGGCCGGCGCTGGTCAGAACGAAATCGGCACGCGTTTCAGCACGCTGGTCGAGCGCGCCGACTGGACGCAGGTCCTGAAGTACGTGGTCTGGAACGTGGCCAACGCCTACGGCAAGACTGCCACTTTCATGCCCAAGCCTTACGCTGGCGACAACGGCTCCGGCATGCACGTGCACCAGTCCATCTGGAAGGACGGCAAGAACCTGTTCGCAGGCGACGGCTATGCCGGCCTGTCGGACTTCGCGCTGTACTACATCGGCGGCATCATCAAGCATGCACGTGCCCTGAACGCCATCACCAACCCAGGTACGAACTCGTACAAGCGCCTGGTGCCCGGTTTCGAAGCCCCTGTGAAGCTGGCCTACTCGGCCCGCAACCGCTCGGCCTCGATCCGTATTCCGTATGTGGCCAACCCCAAGGGCCGCCGCATCGAAGCGCGTTTCCCCGATCCATCGGCCAACCCCTACCTGTGCTTCTCAGCCCTGATGATGGCCGGCCTGGATGGTGTGGAAAACAAGATCCATCCGGGCGAAGCCGCCACGAAGGACCTGTACCATCTGCCACCCGAAGAAGACAAGCTGGTGCCTACCGTGTGCCACAGCCTGGACCAAGCGCTGGACTATCTGGACAAGGACCGTGGTTTCCTTACCAAGGGTGGCGTCTTTACCGACTCCATGCTGGATGCCTACATCGAGCTCAAGATGGGCGAAGTCACGCGTTTCCGCATGGCTCCTCACCCTGTCGAGTACGACATGTACTACTCCCTGTAATTGCCTGCCAGAAGGCAATTACTCTCCAAAAGGCGGCCCAGGCCGCCTTTTTTATTGCGCACAAGGACCTGGGGCTTTTGAAACGGAACCAGTGGCTGGGCCGTTGCATCCTTGTACAAAGGCCCAGCCGGGGCCGCTGGTGTTGGATTGGCGATGCGTGGCGATTGGGGGATACTCCCCCGAACCCCTGCATGGCAGTGCGAGGAAACCGAATGAAGAAAACGCTCATCACCCTGTTACTGATCGCCGCGACGGCTCCCGCCGCGTGGGCGCAAGACCGCATCTACCGCTGTGGCAATGAATACACCAACAATGCCCAGCAGGCCAAGGAGCGCGGCTGCAAGCTGGTAGAGGGGGGCAATGTCACCGTGGTCCAGGGCACCCGGCCCGCAGGCGCCCCTGCGGCAGCCCCTGCAGCGGGGGCGGGTACAGCGTCCCCGGCGTCGCCACCGTCTGCGCCCCGCGTCAACAACAACGACCAAAAGGCCCGCGATGCCGATGCCCGGGCCATTCTCGAATCCGAGTTGCGCAAGGCCGAGGCACGCCATGCCGAGTTGGTGAAGGAATACAACGGCGGCGCGCCTGAGCGCAATGCGCTGGATCTGCGCAACCCCCAGCGCTACATGGAACGTACGGCAGAACTCAAGGCCAGCGTGGCACGCAGCGAGAGTGATATCGCAGGCATCAAGCGCGAAATCGCCCGTCTTCCGGCCAACTGACCCCCCTTTTTTACTAGCCTGGCACGCTTGTGAGTTCCTCGCCCTTTACTGAAGCCCCGACCTCCGACACGGGGCGCTTTCATTCGCTGGACCTCATGTCCACTCTGGTGGCGGTGTTGCGCGCCGATGGCGCAGTGCAATTCGCCAATGCGGCGCTGGAGAATGCGCTGGGCCTGTCGCGCCGGACCCTGGAGGGCGTGGACTTCTCCACCTTCTTCACCGACCCCGCCTTGCTGCAGACGGCACTCGCCGGTGCCCGGGGCAAGGACTTTGCGGCCTTGCGGTATGAAGCAAGCCTCAAGCGCCAGCACCAGGACCCGGTGCCCGTGCATGTGAGCGTGGCCGACGCCGAGCAGGTTGGCGAAATCCTGGTGGAGCTGTGGCCACTGGAGCAGCAGGCCCGCCAGGACCGTGAAGAGCGCTTGCTGGACCAGGCACAGGCCAACAAGGAGCTGATCCGCAACCTGGCCCATGAGATCAAGAACCCGCTGGGCGGGATTCGCGGCGCTGCACAGCTGCTCGAGATGGAACTCGAAAGCCGCGAACTGACGGAATACACCCAGGTCATCATCCACGAGGCCGACCGCCTGCAAAGCCTCGTGGACCGGTTGCTGGCGCCGCACCGCCACCCGCACCTCGTGGGCGACGTCAATATCCATGAGGTGTGCGAGCGGGTGCGGTCCCTGGTGCTGGTCGAATACCCGCAGGGCCTCAAGGTGCTGCGCGACTACGACACCTCGATCCCCGAGTTCCGGGGTGACCGTGCCCAGCTCATCCAGGCGCTGTTGAACATCGTGCAGAACGCGGCCCAGGCGCTGACCGAGCGCATTGCTGAGGGGGCGGCGACGATCACACTGCGCACCCGCGTGGCCCGACAAGTAACGTTTGGTCGCCAGCGCTATCGGCTGGCACTGGAATTGCATGTCATCGACAACGGACCGGGCGTGCCCGACGCGATCAAGGAGCGTATTTTTTACCCTCTGGTGTCGGGTCGGGATGGCGGGTCAGGGCTGGGGCTCACGTTGGCACAAACCTTCGTGCAGCGCCATCATGGGTTGATCGAATGCGACAGCGTACCGGGTCGCACCGACTTCCGCATCCTGATTCCCTTGCCCTAGAACCTGTTCAATATCTTTTTGGAGGTCGCATTGGAGTGCAATCGGGATGAGTGGATGCTTCGAATGCGCCGCATGGGCTCAAGCCCATGCAAGCAGTCGAGGCTTCCAATCGCCCGATTGCACTCCAACCCTTCGGGCAAGTGCCTTGCCGGGCGGTCTGCGGCGTTGCGGAGTTTGCCGATAGCACGGGCTATCGGCGGCGCACCGCGCCTAGCATTCCATCCCGGCAAAGCACTTGTGCGACTCCAAAAAGATATTGAACAGGTTCTTGGCAGCGCACGATGGTCCCTGACACGCAACCACAGGGAAGGTAAGAAAAACATATGAAGCCGATCTGGATAGTAGATGACGACCCCTCGATCCGCTTCGTCCTCGAAAAGGCCCTGGCCCGCGAGAACCTGCCCACGCGCAGCTTCACGCACCCCCGCGAAGTGCTCGATGCGCTGGCCGACATCACCCCCGGCGACCCTGCGCGGCAGGGCCCCCAGGTCCTGGTGAGCGACATTCGCATGCCTGGCGGTTCGGGCCTGCAACTGCTGGAGAAAGTCCGCGAACTGCAGCCCGGCCTGCCCGTCATCATCATGACGGCGTACTCCGACCTGGACAGCGCCGTGTCGGCCTTCCAGCGGGGCGCCTTTGAATACCTGCCCAAGCCCTTCGACCTGCCCAAGGCGGTGGAGTTGATCCGCCGCGCGGTGGAAGAAAGCCAGCGCGAGGAAGTGACCGAAGAGCGCCAGGCGGAAGCCCCGGAAATGCTGGGCCAGGCGCCTGCCATGCAGGATGTTTTCCGCGCCATCGGCCGGCTGAGCCAAAGCCAGGTCACGGTGCTCATCACCGGCGAATCGGGCTCGGGCAAGGAACTGGTGGCGCGTGCGCTGCACAAGCATTCGCCGGTCGCCGATGGGCCCTTTGTCGCCATCAACACCGCAGCCATCCCCAAGGATCTGCTGGAATCCGAACTCTTCGGCCACGAGCGCGGCGCCTTCACCGGTGCGCAGACGCAGCGGCGCGGCCGCTTCGAGCAGGCCGAGGGCGGCACGCTGTTCCTCGATGAAATCGGCGACATGCCGTTCGACCTGCAGACGCGCCTGCTGCGCGTGCTGTCTGACGGCCAGTTCTACCGTGTGGGTGGCCATGCGGCCGTGAAGGCCCATGTGCGCGTGATCGCCGCCACCCACCAGGACCTGGAAAAACGCGTGAAGGAGGGTGGGTTCCGCGAGGACTTGTTCCACCGCCTCAACGTCATCCGCCTGCGGCTGCCCGCGCTGCGCGAGCGGCATGAAGACGTGCCCGTGCTCACGCGCCACTTCCTGCAGCAAAGCGCGCGGCAGCTCGGCGTGGAGCCCAAGCGCATTGCCGATTCGGCCATCGCACGGCTGGAGCAGTTCGCGTTTCCGGGCAATGTGCGCCAGCTGGAGAATATCTGCCACTGGCTCACGGTGATGGCGCCCGCCCAGGTCATCTCGCTGCAGGACCTGCCGCCCGAGGTGCTGGAAGCGCCCCTTTACCAGCCTGCACCGCGACCCGGCAGCGAGCCGGCTGCTGCGGCGGTCGCCGTGCAGGCCGCTCCTGCCCCGGTGCCTGCACCGCCCGTGGAAATGGTCGGGGGGCTGCAACCAGCCTTTGCCACCGCGCAGCCACCGGTGGGCGGCGTGCCTGCCCCTGGAGCTGCGCCACACTGGCCCTCCGCCGAGGTTCCTGTGGCTGCGGGAATGGGTGCTGCCGTTGGCCCCGCTGCTACCTGGGAGCAGGCGCTGGAGACCGAGGCGCAGAAGCTGCTGGCGGGTGGGCAGCCCGAGGTGTGGGATGCCCTCACGCGGCGGTTCGAGTCGCGCCTGATCCGCACGGCGCTCACCGCCACGCACGGGCGCCGTATGGAAGCCGCGCAGCGCCTGGGCATTGGCCGCAACACCATCACACGCAAGATCCAGGAACTGGGGCTGGATGCCCCCGATGAAGCCTGAAATGGCACCTGGCGCTTGGTGGTAAAGCGCTAGCAGCTATTAAATTTGTAGTTTTCGGGTGCGACTGCTCTGGTGGATGCGGGGCAGGCCGATCTCCCGATGTCCTACAAGCAGGCCCTCCATGGGCCGACCCAGCCCTCCGGAAGTGACTTCAACAATGAAGGCACTGTCAACCAACCGGAGAGCTTCTATGTCGGATTTCAACGATGCCAACCGTGACCCTTTGACCAACGAACCGGGTTCCCATCCCGTCGGCACCGGGGTGGGTGCTGCCCTGGGTGGCGCGGCTGCGGGTGCCGCTGCGGGAGCCTTCGGCGGCCCGGTCGGCGCAGCCATTGGCGGCGTGGCTGGTGCTGTCGCCGGGGGCTTGGCGGGCAAGGCTGCCGCCGAGGCGGTCAACCCCACCGAGGAAGATGCCTACTGGCGCGAAAGTTTCCACCGCGAGCCCTACTACGTGGGTGGCCGCACCTATGAACAATACCGCCCCGCCTACGAGCTGGGCTGGTCTTCGGTGAGCCGCTACGAAGGCGACTTCGAGGCGGTGGAACCCCGCCTTGCCGATGACTGGCGTGCGCGCCATTCGGATGGCCTGGCCTGGACGGATGCCCGCCCCGCAGCCCGCGCTGCGTGGGAACGGGTAGCACGCTCCAGCCTGAACGACGACCGCCCCATGGATATCGTGGACAACGAAGACGTGGTCGATGTGCTCAACGACCTGCTGGAGTCGTCCCGCGATGGCGAATACGGCTTCACCGCCTGCGCCGAGCACGCAGATTCTGCGCAACTCAAGGGCGTATTCCAGCGCCATGCGCGTGAATGTGCGGCTGCTGCCGTGGAACTGGAGCACGAGGTCCGCCGCCTGGGTGGAGAACCCGCGTCGGGTGGCACCGTGGCGGGCGCGCTGCACCGCGGCTGGGTGTCGGTGAAGTCCGCCCTGTCTGTGCACGACGACAAGGCCGTGCTGCAGGAATGCGAACGCGGCGAGGACGCTGCCGTGGCCCGCTACCGCAAGGCCCTGAAGGCCACCCTGCCGCTGGATGTGCGGGCCCTGGTGGAGCGCCAATCCCAGGGCGCGCAGCGCAACCACGATGAAGTACGTGGCCTGCGCGACACTTTCGCCAACAGCTGATCGGGCACGGCTTGCGCGCTGGGGTTCCGTTCAGGAGCTCGCGGCGTGTCGCAAGTCGTAGGTCACAGGTCATAGGGATTTCTGGGCGCAGCTTGCTTGCGCGGCGATTCCCCAAAAACAAAAGGCTGCAAGGATTTTCCTTGCAGCCTTTTGTGTAGGCCGGGCTTCCAGCTGGTTGCCGCGCGGGTTGCGTCGCCAGGGGCCGTTACGCCATGGTGAGCACCACGGGCGCGTGGTCGCTGGGTTGCGGGTTCTTGCGTGGGGCGCGGTCCACCGTGCAGGCGGTCACGCTGGCGCGCAGCGCATCGCTCACCAGGATGTGGTCGATGCGCAGCCCCCGGTTCTTCTGAAACCCGAGCATGCGGTAGTCCCACCACGAGTAGCTTTTCTCAGGCTGCTCGAACATGCGGAAGGTGTCTGTCAGGCCCAGGCCAATCAGGTCCTGGAAGTGCTGGCGCTCTTCCACCGTGTGGTGGATCGTGTCCTTGAGGCCCACGGGGTCGAACGAATCGCGGTCTTCGGGCGCCACGTTGAAGTCGCCCAGCAGCGCCAGACGCGGGTGGGCCAGCAGCTCTTCGCGCAGCCAGCGGTGCAGGGCTGCAAGCCATAGCATCTTGTAGGCAAACTTCTCCGTGCCCGGGGCCTGGCCGTTCACGAAGTAGCAGTTCACCAGGCGCAGCGCGCCGTCCGGGGTGTCCAGCGTGGCTGCGATGACGCGGGCCTGCTCATCTGTGTGCCCGGGGATGTTGCGCACCACGTCGCGCATCGGGTGGCGGCTCAGGATGGCGACGCCGTTGTAGGTTTTCTGGCCAAAGGTCACGGTGTCGTAGCCCGCTTCCTTGAACGCGTCGTGCGGAAACTTGTCGTCGGTGAGCTTGAGCTCCTGCAGGCACAGTGCATCGACCGGGTTGGCCGCGAGCCAGGCCAGCACCTGGGGCAGCCGGACGGTGAGGGAGTTGACGTTCCAGGTCGAGATTTGCATGTTTTTGGCCTCCAGCGCTTGATAGGCAAGCGCTAATTGCTATTAATTAATGAGCTACTTGAGCCAAATGCAGCATCAACCCGCACGCACATAGGTCACAAAGCTGAACGGCAGCCCGTTGGTGCTGACGTGGCGACTGCGTGCAGATTCTGCCCATTCCGCGCCCAGCGTGGGCGCGTGGGCATCTCCGTCGAAGTCCTGGTCGATCTCGGTCACTTCCAGGCAGTCGGCCAGGGGCAGGGCCTCTGCGTAGATCTGAGCGCCGCCGATCACCCACACAGTCTGGCCGGCCGTGGCCTGCTGCAGCGCGTCTTGCAGGCTGGCAGCGCGCACGGCGCCGTCGGCCTGCCAGTCGGCCTGGCGCGTGACCACGATGTTGGTGCGGCCGGGCAGGGGGCGAAAGCGCGGGGGCAGCGAGTCCCAGGTCTTGCGGCCCATCACCACCGGGCAGCCCTGGGTGAGCTGCTTGAAATGCGCCATGTCTTCGGGGATGTGCCAGGGCAGGCGGTTGTCCTTGCCGATGACGCCATTGGCAGCGCGGGCGTAGATGAGGTGCACGGGCATGGTGGGGCCTCCTGGCTTCAGATGTGCAAGGCGGCGAGGGCGCCCACGCCCAGGCCCACGGCGGCCACGCCGTACATGCCGTATTCCAGCCATTTTTTCCGGGTCAGCAGCGCGATGGCGGCCAGAGCAATGGCCACCTGCAGCGCCGTGGTGGCCTGTGCCCAGCGGTGGTGCTGGTGCATTTGCGCCTCGCTCTTGCGGTCGAATTCGTGGGCGTCGGCTTCGAGTTTTTCGGCCACGACCTTGATCTCGTTTTTCTCGGTTTCGTAGCGCTCCACCTTGGTCTGGTAACCGGCCTTGCGGTCATCGGGCGCCAGGTCGCGGGCCAGTTCGGCCAGGGACTGTTTGGTGCTCTTGGACTGGAAGTAATTCCACTGGTTGGAGGCCTCGGTCTTCTTGATGGCCGCGTCGTTCTTGAGCAGCCCGGCGTTGGCCTGCGTGGCGCCGCCCATGTACGAAAAGATCGCGCCCACTGTCGCCACGATGGCGGTGAACATGGCGATCTTGTTCATGGACGAGCCGTTGCCGCCTTCAGCGCCATGGTCCGATGTGTGGTCGCCGTGGCCGTGGGTGGCATGCTCCACTGCGTGGTCGTGGGGGCCGTGTACGTGAAATCCGCCGGAAGACATGGATAAAAGCTCGTGGTGGTGGTGGGTGGATGCGGGCAAGGCGCTGTTGCGCCTGCCCCTGGGGCTCAAGAGGTGTGGGGTGCCAAAGAGGGCTGTTGGCTGGTCAAACGGCGACAGGGGCCTTGATCGCCGGGTGGCATTGGTAGTCCACCACTTCAAAGTCTTCGTACTGGTAGTCGAAGATGCTGTCGGGCTTGCGTTGGATGTTCAAGACCGGGTACGGGTAGGGCGTGCGCGCCAGCTGCGTCTGCACCTGCTCGTGGTGGTTGCTGTAGATATGGCAGTCGCCACCGGTCCAGATGAAGTCGCCCACATCCAGGTCGCACTGCTGCGCCACCATGTGGGTGAGCAGGGCGTAGCTGGCAATGTTGAACGGCACGCCCAAAAAGATGTCCGCACTGCGCTGGTACAGCTGGCAGGACAGCGTGCCGCGCCCGCCGGGCTCCTGCGCTGGCGCCACGTAGAACTGGAAGAACGCGTGGCAAGGCATCAGCGCCATCTTGTTCAGCTCGGCCACGTTCCAGGCGCTCACGATGATGCGGCGCGAATCAGGGTTGGTCTTGAGCGTCTGGATCACGTCACTGATCTGGTCGATGTGCCCGCCGTCCGGCGTGGGCCAGCTGCGCCACTGCACGCCGTACACCGGGCCCAGATCGCCATCCTCGCGCGCCCATTCGTCCCAGATGGTGACGCCGCGTTCTTTCAGCCAGTTGTTGTTGCTCGACCCCGTGAGGAACCACAGCAGCTCCTGAATGATGGACCGCAGGTGCACCTTCTTCGTGGTGACGAGCGGAAAGCCTTCCTTCAAATCGAACCGCATCTGGTGGCCGAACACGCTGGTCGTGCCCGTGCCCGTGCGGTCCGACTTGTGCACCCCATGGGTGAACACGTGGCGCATGAAGTCTTCGTATTGCGAGCGGACGGGGCGGGCGTGTTCGGTCATGGCGGTTGGAAGGCGAAAGACGCGATTTTAGGGCGTGCCGCCCGTCGGCGGCGGACAGGATAAGCTCGCAAACCTTTTGCCCTGCTGCCGTTTCAGAATGAAACCCACGATCATGCGCCTGGTTCCTTCAGCTTTCCTGTGCCGCGCTGTGCTGGCTGCTGTGCCGTTGGCGGTCCTGCTGCCGGGTTGCGGGGGCACTGCACCTACCGTGCCCGCCGCGCGCACCCCAGCGGGCTCCTGGGCCAGCCCCGCAGCGCCGGCCACAGCTGCCAAGGCTGTCAACCCCTGGGCTGGCCTGCAGGCACAGGTTGGCCGTCAGCCGGCGGACGGTGGCGACTACCTGCGCACCGGTCCCTTGGCAGACCGGCTGCGCGGCCTGCTCGGGCCCACCAACTACCCCGTGCTGCTCGACAACATGGGCGTCAGCAGCCCCTTGCGGCAAGAGGGCGCGCTGCTCTACATCACAGGCAACCGTCTGCACGAGGGCGGTACCGAGGCGGCAGCCGTGGTGATCCACCCCGCAGCGGACGCTGTGCGCGTGTGGCTGCTGACCGGTGGCGAAGAGTGGGATGTGCAGGACCGCGGCACCCCCAAAACCCTGCCCGCTGACGTCGCCACGATGATGGAAAACGCGCGCCGCTGAGCGCACCACCCGTCTGCCGGGTGGCAGAGCGCCTACAGCCTGGGCGGGAATGTGTTTCTATAATCAAGAATCATTCTCAAAAAGGCCGCCACGCCATGCCTGCCGCTCATCCCCTGCACGCGCTCTACAGCCACCACCACGGGTGGCTGCAGTCCTGGCTGCGCCGGCGGCTCGGTTGTGCCGACGATGCGGCCGACCTGGCGCAGGACACCTTCGTGCGCCTGCTCGCACGGCCCACCGCCATCGCCCCCGACGCGATGCGCGAGCCGCGCGCCTACCTGACCACGGTGGCACGCGGGCTGCTGGTGGACTTCTGGCGCCGGGGTGAACTGGAACGCGCCTACCTGGCAGATCTGGCCCTGCAGCCCCAGGTGCTGCAGCCATCCCCTGAAGAGCGCCTGGCCGCCGTGCAGATGCTCCACGCGGTCGATGCATTGCTGCAGGGCCTGACGCCCAAGACGCGCGCAGCGTGGCTGATGAACCGGCTCGATGGTCTCACGCATGCAGAGATTGCCGAGCAGCTGCAAGTGTCGGTGCCCCGCGTACGCCAGTACCTGGCCAACGCCATGCGCCACGCCTACCACCTGCGTTTTGGCGGCGCGGCGTGAGCAGTGCGGGTTGGACCACGGGCGGTCCACCTGGTGGTGCAGGCGACGACCACCCCGTGCCGCCTGCCGTGCTGGAGGTCGCCATCGGCTGGCAACTGCGCCAGGGAGAGGGCGCCATCTCGCCGGCGGACGCCCAAGCCCTGGCCGACTGGCTGGCCGCACACCCCGACCATGCCCGCGCCTGGCGCCAGCTGGGCGACATCGACCAGCACTTGGCCCGCGCCGCCGCAGGTCCCGGAGCCCGCGCAGCGTTGCTGCTGCCACCGCGCCAGCGCCGTCCTGCCCGTGTGGCGAGCACCGTGCTGGGCCTGGCATTGGTGGTGGCCTGCGGCGCGCTGGTGCTGGACCGCTACCAGCCCGTGGGCCAACTGCTGGCCGACCACCGCACCGCCACCGGTGAGCGCCGCACCATCGTGCTGCCCGACCAGACCGTGCTGCACCTGAACACCCGCAGCGCTGTGGACATCGTGTTCAGCCAAGACCAGCGCGCCATCCACCTGCGCGCGGGCGAGGTGGCCGTGGAAACCAGCCATGCCGACCCGGCCGAGCGGCGCCCGTTCGTCGTGCTGACCGAGGACGGCAGCCTGCGCGCCCTGGGCACCCGCTTCACCGTGCGCCGCTGGCCGCAGGCGCACGCCACTGGCACCGATGGGGCTCAGGGCCGTGGCGCGCCCGCCACCGAGGTCGCCGTCACCCAGTCGGCCGTCGCGGCCCGCCCGGCGACCTGTGCGGCAGCAGCGTCCGAGCCGTGCAGTGCCGAGCGCATCGTGTCGGCCGGGCAGGGCGCGCGGCTGGAGGGCGGGCGGGTGGACCCGTGGGTGGCCCCGCCCGATGCCGATGCCTGGAAGGACGGCATGCTGGTCGTGGACAACCAACCCTTGGGCGAGGTGGTGGCCATGCTCGCGCGGCACCGGGTCGGCCACCTGGGTGTCGACCCCCGTGTGGCCCGGTTGCGTGTGACGGGCACGCTGCCCCTGGCGGACACCGACCAGGCCCTGTTGGCGCTGACCGCGGCCGTGCCGGTGGAGGTGGTCTGGACCACGCGCTGGTGGGTCACGCTCAAGCCGCGTGCTGCGCCTTGAGGATGAAAGTTTGAAGAAAATCGGCCGCTACCGCTTGATGGGCAAGCGCTGGCAGCTATCAAAAGATGAGTGACTTGGTTCGGCTGATCGACGGTTCCATTCAGTTCAACCCAGATCCACCAGCCGAAGCAGATCAACCCAGATCGCCCCTGCCAGCTGGCATCCCACACACCAACGATGCCGGCCCGAAAAAGAAATTGCCCCGGCCCCCTCTCACTTTTCGGTACCCGTTCGGCAATCAGACAGAGACCGTGCATCGGCGCGGCTACCCCTCTTTTCTGACGTGACCGTTTAGGAGCCTGACCCATGCCCTCTGCTGTTCTCCCCTTTCCGCTGAACCCCTGCGCTACTGCGCTGCTGCTCGCGTTGGCGGCCTCTGCCGTGGCCGCACAGCCAGCCACGGTGCAGGCCCCTGCGGCCACGGCCAGCGCTGCGGCCGTGCGCGACTACGACCTGCCCGCCGGGCCGCTGGGAGCCGCCCTCAACCGCATCGCGCGCGATGCAGGCTTGGCGCTCACCGCCGATGCGCAGTTGGTGGAAGGCCGCAACGCGGCGCCCGTGCGGGGCCGCTTCGATGCACCCGAGGCACTGCGCCGCGCGCTGGCGGGTTCGGGGCTGGAGCTGCGGCAGACCACGGGCGGCGTCTTCACGCTGCGCGAGGCATCGCGCCCTGCAGCGCAGGCACCCCGGCTCAGCGATGCCGCCACCCTGGGCGCCGTCACCGTGACGGCCAGCGCCGAGGCAGCGCCCGGCGATTTGCCGCCCGCCTATGCCGGCGGCCAGGTTGCCACGGGCAGCCGGGTCGGCCTGCTGGGTCACCAGAGCCTGATGGACACGCCGTTTCACATCACCAGCTACACGGCCGAACTCATGCAGGACCAGCAGGCGATCACCGTAGCCGATGTGCTGGCCAACGACCCGTCCGTGCGCACGGTGTCCTACAGCCTGACCAACGCTGCTGCGGGGGGCGACATCTTTCTGATCCGCGGCTTCTCGGTGCAGGACTCCGTGCTTTTCGACGGCATCGGCGGCATCGCCACCAACCGTGCCGTGGCGGTCGAAGCGGCTGAGCGCGTCGAGGTGCTCAAGGGCCCCAACGCTCTGCTCAACGGCATGGCCCCCGGGGCGGGCGGCGCGGTGGGCGGCGCCATCAATTTGGTGCCCAAGCGCGCGGGTGACGTGCCGCTGACCCGCCTGACCACCACTTACCTGTCCAAAGGCAACCTGGGCGGCCACCTGGACGTGGGCCGCCGGTTCGGCGACGACCACCAGTGGGGTGTGCGCTTCAACGGCGTCTACCGCGACGGAAAGACCGCCACCCAGGGCCAGTCCGTCGAGCTGGGGGCTGCGGCGCTGGCCGTGGACTACCGGGGCAGCCAGCTGCGGGCCTCGGTAGATGCCGGCCACCAGACGATGAACAACGAAGCGCCGCAAGGCGCCGCGGGCTTTGGCATCGACGACGCCATTGCCATCCCCAGGCCGCCCCGGGCCAGCCATCGCATCGCGCAGGACTGGGAGTTCGCCAGGTCGCGCAGCAATTACCTCCTGGCCAAAGCCGAGTACGACGTTACTCCGGACTGGACGCTCTCT
Source organism: Acidovorax sp. Root275 (assembly GCF_001428965.1). Classification (NCBI taxonomy): domain Bacteria; kingdom Pseudomonadati; phylum Pseudomonadota; class Betaproteobacteria; order Burkholderiales; family Comamonadaceae; genus Acidovorax; species Acidovorax sp. Root275. The sequence continues at coordinate 19,396 of NZ_LMJH01000007.1, forward strand.
GCAGCCGCGGGTGGCAGCCACACGCGGTCCCGCTACCTCGCCACCGACGTGTTCGTGACCAGCGTGCAGGGCGATGCGCAGGCCACTACGTACTTCTGGCCCAACTGGACGAACTACCGCACCGTGCAAGGCGGCCTGCAGGGCACGGTGCATGCCGGCGAGCTCACGCACCGCATCCACCTGCATGCGTCGTACCTGAAGAAGGACAGCGGCTTCACGGCGCAGTACTACGGCTTCGACAGCTTCGCCACGAACATGTATGCGCCCGCGGCCACCGCGCGTCCGTCCATCGACGGTTTCTCATCGCGGCCGCCACAGACCGATTCCTTGCAGTTGCCGTCCGTGGCGCTGTCCGACACCGTCTCGCTGTGGCAAGACCGGCTGGCCGTCACCCTGGGTGCCCGTTACCAGCGCGTGAAGGTCGTCAAGTACGACACCGCCACCGGGGCCGGCAGCACCGCATACGACGAGCACGCGGTGACGCCGGCGCTGGCGGCGGTGTTCAAGCTACAGCCGCACGTGTCGCTCTACGGCAATTACATCGAAGGCCTGGTCCAGGGCGATTCAGCACCGCTGGGCACCACCAACGCCGGGCAGGTGTTTCCGCCGGTCCGGACGAAGCAGCGCGAGGTGGGCGTGAAGGCCGATTGGGGCCGCTTCAGCACCACAGCGAGCCTGTTCCACATCCAGAAGCCGAGCGGGCTGGTGGCGTCCAACGGCGATGGCACATTCACCTACCAGGTCGGTGCAGAGCAGCGCAACCGCGGGGTCGAGCTCAATGTCTTTGGCGAGGTGGCCCGGGGAACGCGCCTGCTGGGCGGCGTGACCTTCAACGATGCCCGGCTGACCCGAACCGAAGGCGGCACCTACAACGGCAACGCCGCGCCCAATGTGTCGCGCTGGCAGCTCAACCTGGGCAGCGACCACGACGTGGCTGCCGTTCCGGGGCTGACGCTGTCGGCCCGCATGATCGCCAGCAGCGCTCAGCATGTGGACGCCGCCAACCTTCGGCGCATCCCGGGCTGGACGCGCTGGGACATCGGGGCCCGCTACAAGACCCAGGCCTGGAGCCGGCCGCTGGTGCTGCGCGCGGGCGTGGACAACCTGTTCAACCGCAACTATTGGTCCAGCGGTTCCGGCAACTGGCTGTATGTGGGAAGTCCTCGCACGGTGACTCTCTCTGCCACGGTGGATTTCTGACGGGAGCAGTGCTGCTGTGGGCGGACGGGCAAATGGATGGAGGAGGGGGTAGTGGTGTCTTCCCCAGTGGGCCTTGGGGCACGAAATATGAATTAAATTGGCCTCTACCGCTTGATAGATAAGCGCCAAAAGCTATTGATTTGATAGTGATTTGGGGCATCCGCGACTAACCGTGCTGGGGGTCCGGCCCCTCTCCTCTTGGTCGGTTAGATACCCTGTTGACACCTATAGGTATAAATCCTGAGTATCTGGTGCAAATTAGTATTTGTGGAGGCATCTGGAGTACCAATCGAGCATTGCAGCATCGGTATCGTTCAGTTCGTCAATGCCGTATGCCTGCACTGGCGTTGAACGGTCGATCCCATACCAATTACGAAGGAGACATTCCGATGCCACATTCCCCCCGTGTTTTTGCTCCTCAGCGCCTCGCCCTGGCCGCTGCACTGGCCCTGTCGCTGTGCGGCGCCGCCAGCGCGCAGACCGAGCTGGTCATTGCCACCGTGAACAACGGCCACATGATCGAGATGCAAAAGCTCAGCAAAAACTTCGAGCAGGCCAACCCCGACATCAAGCTCAAGTGGGTCACGCTGGAAGAAGGCGTGCTGCGCCAGCGCGTGACCACCGACATCGCCACCAAGGGCGGCCAGTTCGACGTGATGACGATCGGCATGTACGAGGCGCCCATCTGGGGCAAGAAGGGCTGGCTGCAGGAGCTCAAGACCGACGCCGCCTACGACGTGGACGACCTGCTGCCCGCCGTGCGCAACGGCCTGTCCATCGACGGCAAGCTGTTCGCCGCCCCGTTCTACGGCGAAAGCTCCATGCTCATGTACCGCAAGGACCTGGCCGACAAGGCGGGCGTGCAGGTGCCCGAGCGTCCCACCTGGCCGCAGATCAAGGACCTGGCCGCCAAGATGCACGACCCCAAGAACGGGGTGTACGGCATCTGCCTGCGCGGCAAGCCGGGCTGGGGTGACAACATGGCCTTCCTGACCACGCTGGTCAACACCTTCGGCGGCCAGTGGTTCGACATGCAGTGGAAGCCGCAGCTCGAGTCCAAGCCCTGGAAGGACGCGATCAACTTCTACGTCGACCTGCTCAAGAACTACGGCCCGCCCGGCTCTGCCGCCAACAGCTTCAACGAGATCCTGGCGCTGACCAACTCGGGCAAGTGCGGCATGTGGGTGGACGCGACCATTGCGGCATCGTTCGTGGCGGACCCCAAGCAGTCCAAGGTGGCCGACCAGATGGCCTTTGCCCAGGCGCCCACCATGAACACGCCCAAGGGCGCCAACTGGCTGTGGTCGTGGAATCTGGCCATCCCGGCTGGTTCCAAAAAGGTCGACGCCGCGCAGAAGTTCATCACCTGGTCCACCAGCAAGGACTACATCCAGCTGGTGGCCAAGACCAACGGCTGGGCCAACGTGCCCACCGGCACGCGCAAGAGCACCTACGCCTCGCCGGAATTCCAGAAGGCCGCGCGTTTTGCCGCCGCAGAGAAGACCGCCATCGACTCGGCCAACCCCACGGATTCGACCTTGCCCAAGAGCCCGTATGTGGGCGTGCAGTTCGCGGCCATTCCGGAGTTCCAGGCCATCGGTATCGCCGTGGGCCAGCAGATGAGTTCTGCGCTGGCAGGCAAGACGACGGTGGACGCGGCACTCAAGGCCGGCCAGGTGGCGGCTGACCGCGAAATGAAGAAGGCCGGCTACTACAAATAGGCAAGCACCCATTGGGCTACTGCGCGGCCCGATCTGGGGGCGGTGTTCCTCGCCGTACGGGAGTACGACTACGGTACAGCACCCCCACCTCGGGCGGCTCGCTACGCCGACTGAACGCCTATTTCCGCTGGACTTTTTTCTGAGGCTCCCATGAACCGCCGCCTGCTACCCCGTCTGCTGCTCACGCCAGCCATGGCCACGCTCTTCCTGTGGATGATCGTGCCGCTGGTGATGACGATCTACTTCTCGCTCATCCGCTACAACCTCATGCAGCCCGACCAGACGGGCTTTGCGGGGCTGGAGAACTTCGAGTACTTCGTCACCGACCCATCGTTCGGGGCCGCAGTGGTCAACACCGTCTTGCTGCTGGGCAGCGTGATCCTCATCACGGTGTTCTTCGGCGTGGCGATCGCGCTGCTCATCAATGATCCGTTTCCGGGCCGGGGCATCGTGCGGGTGCTGCTGATCTCGCCGTTCTTCGTCATGCCCACGGTCAATGCGCTGATGTGGAAGAACATGATGATGAATCCCATCTACGGCGTGCTCGCGCAGGTGTGGATCTTCTTCGGCGCAGCGCCGGTGGACTGGCTCACCGACCACCCGCTGTTCTCGGTCATCGTCATGGTGTCGTGGCAATGGCTGCCGTTCGCCACGCTGATCTTCATGACCGCGCTGCAAAGCATGAACCACGAGCAGCTGGAAGCCTCGCGCATGGACGGCGCCAACTACCTGCAGCAGCTGCGCTACCTGTACGTGCCGCACCTGGGCCGCTCGGTGGCCGTGGTGGTCATGATCGAACTCATCTTTTTGCTCAGCATCTTTGCCGAGATCTACACGACCACGGCCGGCGGGCCGGGCGATGCCAGCACCAACGTCACCTTCCTGATCTTCAAGCAGGCACTGCTCAACTTCGACGCGGGCGTGGCCTCGGCCGGGGCGCTGTTCGCAGTCGTGCTGGCCAACATCGCAGCCGTATTTTTGATCCGCATGGTCGGCAAGAACCTCGACAAATAAGACCCCAGGCAACGCACATGACTGCAACCACCACACGACGCCGTTCCAACTTTCCGCTGGGCCTGCTGGCCCTGCGCACCGCTGCCGCCTGGGGCGTGGCCCTGCTGCTGTTTTTTCCGCTGGGTTGGCTGTTCCTGACGGCGTTCAAAACCGAGCTGCAGGCCATCGCCGTGCCGCCGCAGCTGTTCTTTGTCCCCACGCTCGAAAACTTCCACGAGGTGCAGGAGCGCAGCGACTACCTGCTGTACGCCAAGAATTCGGTCATCACCAGCGTGGTCTCTACCCTGGTGGGGCTCATGCTGGCTGCGCCTGCGGCCTACGCCATGGCCTTCTTCAAGGGCAAGTACACCAAGGACATCCTCATGTGGATGCTCTCGACCAAGATGATGCCCGCCGTGGGCGCGCTGGTGCCCATCTATGTGCTGGCGCAAAAGAGCCACCTGCTCGACACGCAGCTCGCGCTGATCATCGTGTTCGCGCTGTCCAACCTGCCCATCATGGTCTGGATGCTGTACTCGCACTTCAAGGACATCCCGCACGAGATCCTGGAGGCCGCGCGCATGGACGGCGCCACGCTGTGGCAAGAGGTGCGCCTGGTGCTGCTGCCGCTGGGCATGGGTGGCCTGGCATCCACCGGCCTCCTGTGCCTGGTGCTGTCGTGGAACGAAGCCTTCTGGAGCCTGAACCTCAGCGCCGCCAAGGCCGGCACGCTCGCCACGCTGATCGCGTCCTACTCCAGCCCCGAAGGCCTGTTCTGGGCCAAGCTGTCCGCCGCGTCGCTGATGGCCATTGCGCCCATCGTGGTGTTCGGCTGGTTCAGCCAGAAGCAGCTCGTTCAGGGCCTGACCTTCGGCGCGGTCAAGTAAATCCGCAGCCTGTCTTTCCCACAGTTTTTCAAGATTTCAGGAACCCGATTCCATGGCCTACCTTCAACTGCGCGGCATCGAAAAATTCTTCGGCGAGCACCGCGCCATCAAAGGCATCGACCTCACCATCCAGCAGGGCGAGTTCATCGTCTTCGTCGGCCCGTCGGGCTGCGGCAAATCCACGCTGCTGCGGCTGATCGCGGGGCTCGAAGCCATCGACGGCGGCTCGCTCATGCTCGACGGCCGCGACATCACCGACCAGCCGTCGAGCAAGCGCGACCTGGCCATGGTGTTCCAGAGCTACGCGCTGTACCCGCACATGAGCGTGTACGAGAACATGAGCTTCGCGCTCAAGCTCGCCAAGGTCGACAAGCAGGTGATCGACGAAAAGGTGCAGAACGCCGCGCGCATCCTCAACCTCACCAGCTACCTGCAGCGCACGCCCAAGGAGCTGTCGGGCGGCCAGCGCCAGCGCGTGGCCATCGGCCGCGCCATCGTGCGCGCGCCCAAGGTGTTTTTGTTCGACGAGCCGCTGTCCAACCTCGACGCAGCGCTGCGCGGCCAGACGCGGGTGGAGATCGCCAAGCTGCACCGCGACCTGGGCGCCACCACCATCTACGTGACGCACGACCAGGTCGAGGCCATGACGCTGGCCGACCGCGTGGTGGTGCTGCGCGACGGCGTGATCGAGCAGGTGGGCACGCCGCTGGAGCTGTACGACAAGCCCGCCAACCAGTTCGTGGCCCAGTTCATCGGCACGCCGCAGATGAACGTGGTGCCCGTCGACAAGCTGCCGCAGCCCGTGCAGCAGCAGGCCCCAACGTCCCCCGATGGCGCCGCTGTGGGCGCCATCGGCCTGCGCCCCGAGAACATCACCGTGCGCAACACCGGCGCCACGCCCGTGGGCGGCCAGGTGGACCTGATCGAAGCACTGGGCGCCGAGACGCTGATCTACGTCAGCACGCCCGGCGGCGCGCAGTTCGTCTCGCGCCAGAACGACCGCACGGGCCTGCGCGCAGGCGATGCGGTCAGCCTGGACATCGACGCATCGCACGCGCACTGGTTCGACACCGCCGGCCGTGTCGTGGCGGGCCACGCAGCATGAGTGCCACGCAGACCTTGCAAGGGCAGGTGGCGGCGGTCACCGGCGCTGCCTCGGGCATCGGGTTCGCCAGTGCGAAAGCCATGGCCGATGCCGGCGCGCGCGTGGTGCTGATCGACCGCGACGAGGCCGCGCTGGCCAAGGCATGCGCCGCCATCGGCCCCAGCGCCTTGCCGCTGGTGCTGGACCTGCTCGATGCCCGGCAGTGCGCCAGCCTGCTGCAGCGCACGCTGGCGCTCGCGGGGCAGCTCGACATCTTCCACGCCAACGCCGGGCTGTATGTGGGCGGCGACCTGGTGGATGCCGACCCTGATGCCATCGACCGCATGCTGAATTTGAACGTCAACGTGGTGATGAAGAACGTGCACAACGTGCTGCCCCACATGATCGAGCGCGGCCGGGGCGACATCATCGTCACCAGCTCGCTGGCCGCGCATTTCCCCACGCCGTGGGAGCCCGTCTACGCGTCGTCCAAGTGGGCGGTCAACTGCTTCGTGCAGACCGTGCGCCGCCAGGTCTTCAAGCACGGCATCCGCGTGGGCTCCATCTCGCCCGGGCCCGTCATCACCTCGCTGCTGGCCGACTGGCCCGCGGAAAAGCTCGCCGAGGCCAAGGCCAGCGGCAGCCTCATCGAGGCCTCCGAAGTGGCCGACGTGGTGCTCTTCATGCTCACCCGCCCGCGCGGCATGACCATCCGCGACGTCGTGATGATGCCCACAAATTTTGATCTCTGAATACCCGTCTTCACGCACCATGAATTTCATCCTGCATCTGGGCCTGGGCTCCTTCCACCGTGCCCACCAGGCCGTCTACGTTCACCAGCTGCGCCAGCAAGGTGACACGGGCTGGGCCATCGCAGGCGGCAACCTGCGCCCCGACATGGCCGACACCATCGCGGCCCTGCAGGCGCAGGGCGGCCGCTACACGCTCGAAACCGTCACGCCCCAGGGCGAGCGCAGCTACACCGTCATCGAATCCATACAGCGCGTGATCCCCTACCAGGACGACCTGGCCCCGCTGATCGCTGCAGGCGCCGACCCGGCCACGCGCATCATCAGCTTCACGGTGACCGAGGCGGGCTACTACCTCGATGCCCAGAACCAGCTCGACTGGCCCACGTTTGCCGACCTGCGCGCCGACCTCGCGGCCGTGAAAGCCGGCCAGGCAGGCCACACCATCTACGGCGGCCTCGTCAGCATCCTGCGTGCGCGCATGGCTTCGGGCGCCGGCCCCGTCACGCTGATGAACTGCGACAACCTGCGCCACAACGGCGACCGCTCGCGCAGTGGCCTGCTGCAGTTCATCGACGCGCTGGGCGACGCAGAGCTCAAGGCCTGGGTGGTGCAGCACACCATCAGCCCCAACGCCATGGTCGACCGCATCACCCCGCGCCCCACGCCCGACGTGGCCGAGCGCGTGCGCGCAGCCACCGGCTGGGACGACAAGGCGGCGCTGATGGGCGAGAGCTTCATCCAGTGGGTCATCGAAGACGACTTCATCGCCGGCCGGCCCGACTGGGAGATGGTGGGCGTGGAAATGGTGCAGTCGGTGCAGGCGCACGAAGAGGCCAAGATCCGCCTGCTGAACGCCACCCACAGCTGCATTGCCTGGGCCGGCACGCTGGCGGGCTACCAGTACATCCACGAAGGCACGCACGATGCCGCCATCCGCCAGATGGCCTACGACTACGTCACCGACGATGCGATCCCCGTGTTGCTGCCATGCCCCATCGACCTGCAGGCCTACCGCGACGTGGTGCTGGACCGCTTCGGCAACCCTGCCATCGCCGACACCAACCAGCGCGTGGCGATGGACGCGTTCTCCAAGATCCCCGGCATGATCGCGCCCACCATCCGCGACAAGCTGGCGCGCAATGCGCCGTTCGACAGCGTGGCCATGCTGCCCGCGCTGTTCCTGGCCTACCTGCAGCGCTGGCACGCGGGGCAGATCCCCTACACCTACCAGGACCAGGCCATGGACCCGGCCGTGGCGCACGCCATTTGCGACGTCGCCGACCCGGTCGCCGCGTTTGCGGCCGACACGACGCTGTGGGGCGAGATGGCCAGCCATCCGAAGCTGGTGGAAACCCTGCGCAAAGCCTACGCCCGCGTGTTGGTTTTTGTGGCGGACCGTGCGCAGGCCTGATGCTGGTGTAACTTCAACGGACTGTCCGCCTACCCACTGCCATGACCGTGAAAACGCCCATTGCCCCGCGCCAGACCAAACCCGAGCTGGAGCACGACTATGTGCGCTCGCCCGCGCTGGGCTACGAGTCGCCCGAGACGGCGGGCTTCATCCGCTGCCTGTCACACGGGTTTCCCACGCCGCTGGCGCGCTGGCACTACCACGATGAGTACGAGCTGCACCTCATCACCGCGACGTCGGGCAAGGTGTTCGTGGGCGACTGGATCGGGCAGTTCCAGCCCGGCCACCTGGTGCTGACCGGGCCGCGCCTGCCGCACAACTGGATCAGCATGGACCTGCCCGAAGGGGGCGTGCCGCTGCGCGACCTGGTGATCCAGTTCTCGCACGCGCCGCTGGTGGCCAGCAGCGAAACCATCCCCGAGCTGCGCGAGGTGCTGCCTCTGCTGGAGCGCGCGCGCCACGGCGTGGAGTTCTTTGGCATGGAAGCGCAGGCCCAAGACCACTGGCACCGCATCAAGGCGCGCCAGGGGCTGGCCCGGTTCGGTGCGTTCTGCGAATTCATGAGCGACTTGGCCCGTTGCACCGACTTTCGCCTGCTGTCGAGCACGCAGCTGCAAAGCGAGGACAACGACACCCAGCTCGACCAGATCAACGCCATCGTGAGCCGCATCACCGACCATCTCGCCGACCCGCTCTCGGCGGCCGACCTGGCGCAGGAGCTGGGCATGACCGAAAGCCGCTTCTCGCGCTTCTTCCGCCGCGCCACGGGCAACACCTTCACCGACTTTGTGAACCTGGTGCGCGTGAACCGTGCGTGCCAGCTGCTGATGGAAACGGACCGCTACATCACCGACATTGCGTACGACGTGGGCTTCAACAACATGGCCAACTTCAACCGCCGGTTTCTGGACATCAAGGGCATGACGCCGAGCGAGTACCGCAAGCAGGGTGTGGGGCGGTATGGAAAGTCCCCCTGAGTCGCTTGCAGCGCCTTCCCCCTGAAAAGGGGCCGACGCCCTTGCTGCGAAGTAGCCCTCGCTGGGCGTCCCTGGCCTGGAGCGCTCCCGTTGCAAGCGGCTGAGGCATTGCTTTAACTTTGATTCACTGACATTTGCCCATCATCCATGTACCTCGGAATCGATTTAGGCACCTCGGGTGTCAAGCTCCTGCTGCTCGACGAAACGCAGACCGTGATCGCCACTGCCGACGCTGCCGTGGCCCAATACCGCCCCCAGCCCACCTGGAGCGAGCAGCACCCGGCAGACTGGCTGGCCGCGGTAGAAACCGCCGTGGCGCAGCTGCGCGCGCAGGCGCCTGCCGCGTGGGCGCAGGTGCGTGGTGTGGGGCTGTCGGGCCACATGCACGGCGCCGTGGTGCTGGGTGCGCAGGCCAACGTGCTGCGCCCCGCCATCCTGTGGAATGACGGCCGCGCCAGTGCGGAATGCGCCGCACTGGAGCAGGCTGTGCCCACCTCGCGCCAGATCACCGGCAACCTCGCCATGCCCGGCTTCACCGCGCCCAAGCTGCTGTGGCTGCGCACGCACGAGCCAGAGGTGTTTGCACAAATCCGCACCGTGCTGCTGCCCAAGGACTGGCTGCGGTTGCAGCTCACCGGCGATGCGGTGAGCGACATGTCCGACGCATCCGGCACGCTGTGGCTGGATGTGCAGGCCCGCGCCTGGAGCCCGGCGATGCTGCAGGCCTCGGGGCTCGATGCATCGCACATGCCGCTGCTGGCCGAGGGCAGCGCGGCCACCGGCACCTTGCGCGGCGATGTGGCGCGCCGCTGGGGCTTGGGTGATGGGGTGGTGGTGGCGGCAGGCGCGGGCGACAACGCCGCCAGCGCCGTGGGTGTGGGCGCCCGCACCACGGGCCAGGGCTTTGTGTCGCTGGGGACCTCGGGTGTGGTCTTTCGTGTGACGGATGCCTTTGCACCTGCCACCGAACGCGCCGTGCACGCCTTTGCGCATGCGCTGCCGCAGCGCTGGCACCACATGTCCGTCATGCTCAGCGCAGCCAGTGCGTTTGGCTGGGTCACGCGGCTCATAGGACGGGGTGATGAGGCACAACTGTCGGACGCCGTGGGCGCCATGCCCGCCAGCCGGCAGGCACAGGCACCGCTGTTCTTGCCCTACCTGAGCGGCGAGCGCACGCCGCACAACAATGCGGCTGCGACCGGTGTCTTCATGGGCCTGCGCGCCGAGCACGACGCCACCGACCTTGCCTACGCCGTGATGGAAGGCGTGGGATTTGGCCTGCTGGATGGCCTCAACGCCATGCGCGCCGCTGGGGTGGGGCAGGGCAGTGTCGTCGCTGTTGCGGGGCATGGCGATGCCGCCCTGGCGCTGGTCGGCGGCGGAGCCCGCAGCAACCCCTGGGCGCAGCTCTTGGCCAGCGCGCTGGATTGCCCGCTGCAGCGCCCCCAGGGCGCACACGCCGCCGCTGCCCTGGGCGCCGCCCGCCTGGCTGCCATGGCCTGCGGTGGCGACGAAGCCCACTGGTGTCAGCCCCTGCCCGCCGACGCCACTTTCAGCCCCCAGCCCGCACAACAAGCCCTGCTGGCCGAGCGCTACGCCCGCTTTGTCGCGCTATACCCGGCACTGCAATCGCAGTTCTGACGCTGCTGTCCGCATCCTCTTCACATCCACCATGACTTCGGTACACAACACTTCCCAGGCCACGGCTCCCATACAGGCCGCCATAGCAGGCGAGGCCCTTATCGATCTCATCCGCCGCCCCGACGGCAGCTACCTGCCGTGCCTGGGTGGTGCGCTGTACAACCTGTGCCGCGCGCTGGCCCGGCAGGGCGTGGGCACGCAGTACCTCAACCCCTTGTCGCGCGACCGCTTTGGCCGCGAGCTGGCCGCGCAGCTGGTCGCCGACGGCGTGTTGCTCGCCCAGCCCGAGCCGGTGCAACAAGTCACATCACTGGCCGTGGTCAACCTCAATGAACACGGCCACCCCGACTACGCCTTCTACCGCGAAGGCGTGGCGGACCGCGCCGTGTCGGCACAAGGCCTGGACGATGCCTGCACCGCCTTGCCCGCACTGCAACTGGTCTGCACCGGCGCGCTGGCGCTGGACGCATGCGACACCGCCATCTACCTGCCCTGGCTCGAAGCCCAGCGCGCAGCAGGCCGCTGCGTAGTGGCCGATGCCAACCTGCGCCCCTCCGTCATGCCCGACCTGGTTGCCTACCGCACGACGGTGCACGCCGCGCTGGCATACGCCCACATCATCAAGGCCAGCGACGAAGACCTGGACCACCTTGCCGTGCCCGGCACTGACGCCCTGGCCCGCGCCCGCCACCTGCTGGCCGCCAACCCCCAGGCCCATCTGCTGGCGCTGACGCTGGGCGGGGATGGTGCGTGGCTGCTGCATCGCAACGGTACACAGTGTTTTGCGAAGGAGGCCCAGCCGCTGCAGGTGGTGGACACCGTGGGCGCGGGCGACAGTTTTCTGGCGGGGCTATTGGCTCACCTGCTGCGGCAGGCGCAGACTGCCGGTGGCGCGGAGAGTTTTGCGCATTTCGTCGCAAGCTTGACGGCTGAAACGTGCCAGCACGCGCTGCGCCACGCGCTGGCCAGCGCGAGCCTGTGCGTGATGGAGCAGGGTTGTGTTCCACCGGGGTGGGAGGCTGCGAACGAGTGGAGTCGGCTGCATCCGGCAGCCCAAGACCCAGCTTGAGTAAGGGGACCGCAGACGTTCCTATCTTCGGGCCATCTATCATTTCCCCTCGCAAATTTGCGGAGGATGCAGATGACAGAGTTTGTGGTTGCGATGCTGTGGTCGGTGGTGGAGGTGCTGCTGGTGTATACCGGTGCGCTGTTGGTGCGCGTTCTCAGCTTGGGCCGCTGGCGCACGGAAAACGCGCGCAACAAGGAAGCCCGCATCTTTGCACCCGCAGGGGCGTTGTCGTTTCGGCGTGACGGCCAGCGTGTGGTGACCGCGAACGGGGTGTACATCGCGGGCTTCCTGTTCTATGCAGTGCTGGCGGTGGGGCTGGTGAGTGTGGTGCGATGGGGCTCAGCAGCATGACGGCCTCTGGTGAGGCGCCCCACGCACTATGCGTCGTACCGGTCGGCTGCGATGCAGCACAGGCCGCCTGCACCGTCGTCCGTCAATCCATCACCCACTGCTGCGCGCCCGACCACGGTAGCGACCCCACCATCCTCGCCGCATGGCTGGCCAACAAGACCCCAGAGAACGTGGCCGCGTGGATCACCGCACCCGATGCAACGGCGTGGGCTGCGTACTGCGGGGAGGCGATGGTGGGTTTTGCCCTTTTGACGCGGACCACGCTGGCGCTTTGCTATGTGGTGCCAGAGGCCTTGCACCAGGGCGTAGGCCGCGCCTTGTTGCGTGAGGCCGAGGCCCGTGCGCGAGAGTTGGGGTTGGCGGCCCTGGAGCTGGAGAGTACGCGCACGGCGGAGGCTTTTTACCGCCGCAATGGCTATGAACCCGCAGGTGCAGTGCAGTCTTGGGCAGGGCTGCAGGCGCAGCCGATGCGCAAGGTGTTCTGAAGAGCGCTCTGGGCCGCGTGGACCGCGATGCCCAGAGCCACGACCCCGCCGAGTGCCCTGTTCATCAGGGTTGTGGTCGCCGTTGGAAGTGAGAATTTTGATAAAAAATGGCTCTGGCGCTTGATGCGTAAGCGCAAGTAGCTATTGTTTTAATAGTAAATCTCGGCGTGGCTGGCAGGCGTTGATCAGAGTTCCTGCGCGTAGACGATGGACCCGTGGTGCTTGGCCATCTTGTCGTACAGCACTCGCGCGGTGGTATTGGTTTCGTAGGTCTGCCAGTACACCCGGGACGATCTGGCCGCGCGTGCCGCGTCGTAGACGGCATCGATGAGCGCACGCCCCACACCCCGGCCCCGTGCGGCTTCGTGGGTATACAGGTCGCTCAGGTAGCAGATCGGATCGATGCGTGTCGTGCTGCGATGAAAAAGGTAATGCGCAAGCCCGAGGATCTTGCCGTCCGCAGTGTCCTGCGCCACGAGGCAGAAGACGGGCTCTGCCGGGTCCAGCAAGCGCTGCCAGGTGGTTGCGTTGATGTGTTCGGGCAGCGCAGTGGCGCCAAAGCGGCCGTAAAACGCGTTGTAGCCATCCCAGAGCGGCCGCCATGCGGCGTAGTCTTCGGACTGAACGGGGCGCACGGAAACGGTAGCGGTCATGGGATGGGCCTTCCTGGAAAGGGTTGCGGATGGGCGGTGAACAGGGGGCGCAAGGGATGTGCGGGGGCTGTGGCCTTGTGGGGCCACCGTCTGTCAGGCGCGTGGCTGCAGCACCCGCCCGGGATTCATGATCCCCTGCGGGTCCAGCGCCTGCTTGATGGCGCGCATCATCGATAGCGCCACGGGCGACTGGTACTTCTCCAGCTTGTCGGCCTTGAGTTCGCCGATGCCATGCTCGGCCGAGAACGAGCCGCCGAACTCGGCCACGGCTTCGTAGACCAGGTGATTCACATGCGCCTCGTGCTCGCGCAGAAAGGCCTTGGGGTCGCCCTCGGCGGGCGCCTGCACGTTGTAGTGCAGGTTGCCGTCGCCCAGGTGGCCGAAGTTGACCAGGCGCACGCCGGGGATTTCGCGCTGCAGCACCGCATCGGTGTGCGCCACAAAGGCGGGGATGCGCGAGATCTGGATGGAGATGTCGTGCTTGATGTTCAGGCCTTCCTCGGCCTGCGCGAGCGGAATGTTTTCGCGGATGTGCCAGAGCTGGCTGGCCTGGGTGAGGTTCTCGGCCACCACGGCGTCGGTCACGCAGCCCAGCTCGAACGCGGTTTCCAGCACCGCTTCGAAACGGGCGCGGGCATGTTCTTCGGATTCGCTGTCGGAGTTTTCGAGCAGCACACACCAGGGCGCGTTCTCGTCGCCCAGAAACGGCACGCGCAGTTGTGGCATGTGCTTGCCCACCAGGCTCAGCGCAAACTGCCCCATCACCTCAAAGCCCGTGAGGCCCGCGCCCAGCTGCTTGTGCGCCAGGCCCAGCAGCGCCACGGCGTGTTCCATCGACGGCACGGCGGCCCAGGCCGTGAGGCGTGCTGCGGGCTCGGGGTAGAGCTTGAGCGTGGCGGCGGTGATGATGCCCAGCGTGCCTTCGCTGCCGATGAACAGGTCGCGCAGGTCGTAGCCGGTGTTGTCCTTGCGCAGGCCCTTGAGGCCGTCCCACACCTCGCCCTGGGCGGTGACCACTTCGAGGCCCAGGCACAGGTCGCGTGCATTGCCATAGCGCACCACCTGCGTTCCGCCCGCGTTGGTGCCCAGGTTGCCGCCGATGGTGCAGCTGCCCTCGGCCGCCAGCGACAGGGGAAACAGCACACCCGCGTTCTGCGCCACGTCCTGCAGGTTCTGCAGGATGCAGCCGGCTTCCACGGTCATGGTCAGGTTGTCGGTGTCCACGCTGCGCACCGCGTTCATGCGCGTGAGGCTCAGCACGATCTGTGTGCCGGAGTCGTCGGGTGTGGAGCCCACGGCCAGGCCGGTGTTGCCGCCTTGCGGCACGATGGAGGTGCCCGCTGCGGCACAGGCCTTGACTACGGCGGCCACTTCCTGCGTGCTGGCGGGGCGCACCACGGCCAGGGCCTTGCCGCGCACGCGGCGGCGCCAGTCCTGCTCCCAGGCAGAGAGATCGCCTTCGGTGATCACATGGGCGGGGCCGACAAGGGTGCGCAGGGTGTCAAGCAAAGTGGTCATGGCAGAGCTTTTTCAAAGTCAGGAAAAGGGTGTGGCAGCGGTGGCAGCAGCATCCAGGGTGTTCACGGCATCGATGGCATCAACATGCATTGACAGCCATCAGGGCGCCGATGTGGCCGCAGGGACTGCCGCTGCTGCTGCCGCGGCCTTCGCATTGCGCTGGCGCAGCCGCACGTGCAGCGTGCACGCGGTGAACAGCACCAGGCACAGCGCCACCTCGGCCCAGGCGAGCCATTGCGAGGGCGGTTTGTCGCTCCAGCCGCGCACCACGCCTTCGGTGAAGTACAGCCAGATCACCAGGCTGACCCAGCGGTAGGTGTACATGCGGTTCTTGAGGACGCCGGCGAGCGGAATGCACAGCGGCAGCGCCTTGAGCGCCAGCCAGGAGCCGCCGGGGCGCAGCGGTGCCAGCACCAGCTCCCACGCCAGGCACAGCGCGATCAGCGCCAGCAGGCAGCCGGTGGCCACCCAGCGCGTGGCGGCCACGGAGTTGTCGGAGGGGAGCGCGGGCACGGAAGCGGCGGCTGGGGCGGCGGGGGAGGCAGTCATTGGGGTGGCATCATATCGGCCATGCCCTTTTCCTTACAGACAGTAGCGTCGCGCACCGAAGCGCTGATGACCGAGCTGTCGCACTTTCCCTGGCGGACCACTGCGCAGACCTTGCGCGAGCGGTTCCGTGAAGACCACCTGGGCCTGACCGCCAGCAGCCTCACCTTCACCACCATTTTGGCGCTGGTGCCCTTCTTCACCGTGGCACTGGCGGTGTTCACGGCGTTCCCCATCTTCGGCAAGCTGCAGGATGCGCTGCAGGGCTGGCTGGTGAACAGCCTGGTGCCCGACAGCATCTCGCGCCAGGTGCTCGGTTACCTCACGCAGTTTGCGGCCAAGGCCAGCAGCCTGGGTGTGGCCGGTTTCAGCATCTTGCTGGCGACGGCGCTGGCGCTGATCCTGACCATCGACCGCACCCTCAACGACATCTGGCGCGTGCAGCGGCTGCGGCCGCTGGGGCAGCGGGTGTTGATCTACTGGGCCGCCATCACGCTCGGCCCGCTGCTCATGGGGGCCAGCCTGGCGCTCACGTCGTATGTGATGTCGGCCTCGGGCGGGCTGGTCAAGCGCCTGCCCGATGGTGTGCAGCTGCTGTTCGATTCGATCCAGTTCGTGGTGCTCGCGGGCGGCATGGCGTCGCTGTACCACTATGTGCCCAACACGCCGGTCAAGTGGCGGCATGCCTGGACGGGCGGGCTGTTCGTGTCGGTGTGCATCGAGCTGGCCAAGAAGGTGCTGGCGCTGTACCTGGGCAAGGTGCCCACCTATTCGGTGGTGTATGGCGCGTTTGCCACGCTGCCTATCCTGCTGGTGTGGATCTATGTGGCCTGGGTCATCGTGCTGCTGGGGGCGGTGGTCACGGCCTACTTGCCCAGTTTGCTGGCCGGTGTGGCGCGGCGCAGCACGGTGGCGGGCTGGACGTTTCAGCTGGCGGTGGAGGTGCTGCAGCAGCTGCACCGCGTGCGCCACCAGCCCCTCAAAGGCCTGCGCCCCGGCCAGCTCGCCCAGTTGCTGCGGGTGGACGTGCTGCAGTTGGCCCCGGTGCTGGAGGCGCTGACCGCGCTGGACTGGGTGGGCCAGGTCAACGATGCGGCCGTGGACGCATCGGATGTGCCCGAGCCCCGCTATGTGCTGCTGGCCAACCCGGGCGCGACACCCCTCGCACCGCTGGTGCAGCGCCTGCTGCTGGAGCGCGCCGAGAGCCTACAGCCGCTGTGGTCACAGGCCCGGCTGGACGGATTGCTGCTGGAGGATGTGCTGCAGCCGGGTGCTGGCGCTGACCCCGCCCAGGGCGCGCTGCGGGCAGGGTCGGTGTAAGCTATCGAAAATATAGCTGCTTGCGCTTGTTGGATAAGCGCTAGGGCCTGTTTTTACTTGAATTTATCGCCGTGGCAGCTGTGGCGAATCACCGCTTCAGAACGGCACCTTCCCCGTCCAGATGTCCTTGTACATCACCCAGTCGCCCATGAAGCTGTAGAGCGGCCGCTTGAAGCTGGCGGGCTTGTTCTTCTCAAAGCCGAAGTGACCCACCCAGGCAAAGCCGTAGCCGCACAGCAGCCCGTACAGCAGGTACTGCGGCTTGCCCGTGGCCAGCAGCATGGCCATGCAGACCAGGGTGAGCGTGGAGCCCACGAAATGCAGCCGGCGGCAGATGCGGTTGCTGTGCTCGCTCAGGTAGAAAGGGTAGAAGTCGGCAAAGCGCTTGAAGGTGCGCGGGTCGGTGGGGGTGTGGGGTGCACTGATGTCCATCGTTGTCTCCTTGTGGGCGGGACTGCCCCGGTGCCAATCGCTTTATACGCCCAGGCCCCAAAAAATGCTGTGCCGTGATGGACAGGGGTTGTTGCGGGCTGTCCTTGAACAGGTTCTGCCACTATGGCCATGATGACTTCCATTGAATCCACCACCACCCCACCTGGCAGTGCCCCGTCAGTGGGCCGCGAGCACGCCATCGATGCACTGCGCGGCTTTGCGCTGCTGGGCATCCTCATGGTCAATGCGGGCAGTTTTGCCTCTACCTACTTTGGCGTGGGGGTGTCCGACCCGGCCTTCTCGCGGCCCGTGGACCACGCTGTGCGGTGGCTGGTGAGCTTCCTCTTCGAGACCAAGTTCTACCTGCTGTTCTCGCTGCTGTTCGGCTACAGCTTTGCGCTGCAGATGGACGCCGCCCAGCGCGCCGGCAGCGCTTTTGTTCCGCGCTTTCTGCGGCGCCTGCTGGGGCTCTTGCTGCTGGGGCTGGGGCATGCGTGGCTGCTGTTTGCGGGCGACATCCTGGTCACCTACGCGCTGCTGGGCCTACTGCTGCTCGTGTGGCGGGGCGTGCGTCCGGCCACGGCGGTGGTGCTGGCACTGGCGCTGCTGGGCGCCACTGCCGGGGGCTGGGGCCTGCTGGCCTGGCTGGTGGCACAGGTGCCGCCGATGGACCTGCCCCTGGCCGAGCTGCACGCGAAGGCGCAGCAGGCCGCGCAGGCGTATCGCGCCAGTGCCCTGGAGGCCATTGCGCAGCGTGGGCGGGACATGGCCGAGGGCGTGTGGTTTGTGCTGGTATTCGTGCAGGGCCCGTGTGCGCTGGCCATGTTTCTGCTGGGGCTGGCTGCGCACCGCACCGGCTATCTGGCCACCGTGGCGCGGCAGCCTGCGCGGCTGCGCCGCTGGATGGCGTGCTGCCTGCCTGTGGGTGTGGCGGGCGCGTTGTTCTATGCCTCGGTGCAGTCTGGGGCCAGCGGGGCCCAGCAGCCCGAGCAGGTGGGCCTGGCCGCGCTGGCGGTGGATTTGGCCACCGCGCCGCTGCTTACTTTCGGCTATGTTGCGCTGCTGCTGTGGCTTCTGCAGCGCGGCCCTGCCGGGCAGCGGCTGGGCGCGGTGCTGGAGCCTGCGGGACGCATGGCGCTGTCGAACTACCTGCTGCAGTCGCTGGTGGGGGCGCTGGTCTTCACGGCCTATGGCCTGGCGCTGGTGGGCCAGGTGTCGCCAGGGTGGGTGGTGCTGGGCGTGCTGGTGCTGTACGCCACCCAGCTGGCGTGGAGCCGCCGCTGGATGGCCATGCATGCCTATGGCCCGGTGGAGTGGCTGCTGCGGGCCTTCACGCTCTGGCAGTGGCCTGTCTGGCGGCGTGGCGCACGCTGACCTGCGGTGCGGCAGGCCAGCGGCGTGTATTGCCTCTGCGGGATCAGCGGGCCAGGAAATCGCGCAGCGCGAACAGCGTTTCTTCCGGTGCCTCGGTCATCTGGTGGTGGCCCACCGGCAGGTTTGCCACCTGCACCGATTTGCCCGCTGCACGTGCAGCACTGATCAAACCCTGCGCGGCCTTGGGCGCGGTCATCTGGTCCTGCGCGCCCAGCGCAAACAGCACTGGGCAGGTGAGTTGCGCCATGGCGGCCTCGCCCCCCGCATAGCTGTCGCAGGCCACAAACCCCCGGTGGAACACGTTGACGGCCGGGTTGCTGCGCAGCACCTTGCGGCCCAGCGCCATGCTGGCGCCAAACACCCAGGTGCCCGGCCCCAGCGCCGACGGGGGCGCCGCCAGCGTGTTGCGCGAAAACACGTTGACCATGCGCAGGGCCTTTTCGGGGTCGCTCTGCGAGGCCTCGATGAGGGCGGGCGACACCTTCATCGGGAAGGCCGTGCCCACCAGCACCAGGTGGCTGACGCGGTCCTTGAGCCGCGCGGCGGCTTCCATGGCGATGAGAGAACCCCAGCTGTGCCCCACCAGCGCCGCGCGCTGCACGCCTGCGGCATCGAGCAGTGCGCCAATGAAGTCGGCCGCCTGTTCCACCGATGCGGGGGCTTCACCGCCGCTGCGGCAGTGGCCCGGCAGGTCGACGGCCAGCACGTTCCAGCCATGGTTGGCCATGTAGCGGCTTTGCAGGGCCCACACGCTGTGGTCGTTGAGTACGCCGTGGATGAACACCACCGTGGGCTTGGCGGCATCAAATGCCTTGCCGCCGGTGTAGCAATAGATGGCAGCGCCGTTGACTTGGAGGTGCATGGTCAGGACTCCCGCCGGGCCGCCCCAAGGGAGGCCTGCGCCCCCTTGGGGGGCAACGAATACACGAAGTGATGAGCGTGGGGGTTCATGGGTTTACTGCTTTCTCGGCGGCTTTCAACGCGCGCTTGAGGTCATCAATCAGATCATCGGCGTCTTCGAGGCCAATGGACAGCCGGATGGTGCCCTGGGTGATGCCCGCGCTGGCCAGGGCCTCGTCGGTCATGCGGAAGTGGGTGGTGCTGGCTGGGTGGATCACGAGGCTGCGGCAGTCGCCCACATTGGCCAGGTGGCTGAAGACCTTGAGGGTTTCGATGAATTTCTTGCCCTGTTCGCGGTTGCCCTTGAGGTCAAAGCTGAACACCGACCCTGCGCCGCGCGGCAGCAACTTTTGCGCGAGCGCATGGCTCCCGTGCGATGCCAGCATGGGGTGGCCCACGCGCGACACAAAGGGCTGCGCGGCCAGGAATTCCACCACCTTCTCGGTGTTGCGCATGTGCTGCGCCATGCGCAGCGGCAGGGTCTCGACGCCCTGCAGAATGAGCCAGGCCGTGTGCGGGCTCATGCAGGCGCCAAAGTCGCGCAGGCCCTCGCGGCGTGCGCGCAGCAGGAAGGCGCCCACAGTGCTTTCTTCGGTGAACACCATGTTGTGAAAGCCGTCGTAGGGCTGGGTCAGCTCGGCAAATTTGCCGGCGGATTTGGGGCCGTCCCAGTCAAAACTTCCGCCATCCACCACGATGCCCCCCACCACAGTGCCGTGGCCCGAGAGGAACTTGGTGGCCGAGTGGTAGACCAGATCGGCGCCATGTTCCAACGGCCGCATGAGCCAGGGCGAAGTCAGGGTGGAGTCCACCAGCAGCGGTACGCCCGCCTCGTGGGCAATAGCGCTCACGGTGGGGATGTCCAGCACATCCAGGCCCGGGTTGCCCACGGTCTCGCCAAAGAACAGCTTGGTGTTGGGCCGCACGGCGGCGCGCCAGGCGTCGATGTCGCCGGGCTTCACGAAGGTGGTCTCGATGCCAAAACGCGAGAGCGTGTAGTGCAGCAGGTTCTGCGAGCCGCCATACAGGGCTGTGCTGGCCACGATGTGGCTGCCGGCGCCCATCAATGTGGCCACGGCCAGGTGCAGCGCTGCCTGGCCGCTGGCGGTGGTGATGGCGCCCACGCCGCCTTCCAGGGCCGACACGCGTTGCTCCAGCACCGCGTTGGTGGGGTTGCTGATGCGGCTGTAGACATGGCCGCCACGCTCCAGGTTGAACAGCGAGGCCGCATGGTCGCTCGATTCAAAGACGAACGACGTGGTCAGGTGGATGGGGGTGGCGCGTGCGCCGGTGGCGGGGTCGGGGCTGGCGCCAGCGTGCAGGGCCAGCGTGTCAAAGCCGGGGTCGGAGTAACCGGGCATCTGTGTGTCTCCCATGTTGTCAATTCAGCCGGGCATTGTGGGCTATATTTGGTAGCAAATTGTCTACAGCGCCTGCCGCGCTGCTCTTGCCCTCTCGGAGACCCAGCACCATGAAAGTCAGCGACATCCTTCGCGTCAAAGGCAACACCCTGTACACCGCTTCGCCCGACGAGCCGCTGGCAGGTGCCGTGGGCCTGATGGCCGAACGCGACATCGGCTCCCTGGTGGTGATGGAGCATGGAGACCTGGTGGGCATGCTCACCTTCCGCGAGGTGATCCAGGCCGTGGTCAAGAACGGCGGCAGCGTGGGAACGATGCTGGTGCGCACGGCGATGGACGATGCACCCCTGACCTGCACGCTCGAAACCGACATGGACGAAGTGCGCCGCATGATGCTGGACCGCCATGCGCGCTACATGCCCGTGATGGACCGCAAGATGCTCATGGGCGTGATCAGCTTCTACGACGTGGCCAAGGCCGTGGTGGACAGCCAGAACTTCGAGAACAAGATGCTCAAGGCCTACATCCGCGACTGGCCGGAAGACGAATCCCGCAGCGGCTGACCGCCGCATTGCCCGCAAGGGGCATCAGCGCAGGTCCTGCGCCTGCGCGCAAAGCCAGGCCTCCAGCTCATCGGGCGGCATGGGCCTGCCAAACAGATAGCCCTGCATGACAGGGCACCCATGGGCCTGCAGCCATTGCTGCTGGCCGGTGGTTTCCACCCCTTCGGCCACTACCACCATGCCCAGGCTGTGGGCAATGCTGAGTACCGATACCGTGAGGGCGCGTGCGGTGGGGCTGGTGGTGAGGTCTTGCACAAACGCCATGTCCAGCTTGAGTTCGCTGATGGGCAGGCGGTGCAGGTAGCTCAGGCTGGAGTAACCCGTGCCGAAATCGTCCAGCGAGAGCTTGAACCCCTTGTTGTGCAGCGCCTCGATGTTGGCCAGCGTCACCGGTCGCGCGTCCATCATCACGCTTTCGGTGATCTCCAGCAGCACATCGTCCGTGCTCAGGCCGTGGCGCTCCAGGGCATCACAGACCTGCTGTGCAAACTCTGCCTGGTGAAAGCTGCGCCCCGACAGGTTCACGGCCACGCAGGGCACGCTGTGGCCGGCCGCACGCCATGCGGACAGCTGTGCACAGGCTTCGTCCAGCAGCCACAGGGTCAGCTGGTGAATGAGCCCGGCTTCTTCGGCCACGGGGATGAACCGGGTGGGGGGCACCATGCCCCATTCGGGGTGTTGCCAGCGCGCCAGGGCTTCCACGCCGTGCAGGGTGCCAGGTGCACTGCTGAGCACCTGGGGCTGGTAGTGCAGGCTGAGGCTGCGGTCGGTCAGGGCCTGGCGCAAGGCGCGCTCCAGGGCGGCGCGCTCCTGCGCGCGCCGGTTCATTTCGGCACTGAACAATTGCAGGCTGTGTCGGTGATCGCTTTTGGCCTGGACCATGGCCTGGTCGGCATGGCGCAGGAGTGTGTCGATCGCATCGCCATCTTCCGGAAACATCGCAATGCCAATGCTGGCGTGGCAGACATGGGCCTGCCCGTGGATGTCCATGGGGCGTGCCATTTCCTGCAGCATGCGGTGGGCTGTCTGCACGGCCTGCTCGGTGGTGCATTCGGACAGCAGCAGCACAAATTCATCACCCGCCAAGCGGCCAATCAGATCGCGCGCACGCAGGCATTGCGTCAGCCGCTTGGCCACCTCGCACAGCAGTGCGTCGCCTGCGGCATGGCCTTGTATGTCATTGATCTGCTTGAAGCGGTCCAGATCGATGAACAGCAGCGCGCCGGGGTGGTTGTCCTGCCGCAGGCTGACAAGCGCCCGTGCGGCACTGCTGCGGAACATGGCGCGATTGGGCAGCCCGGTGAGTTCGTCAAAGAAGGCAAGCTGGTGAATACGCTCGCGTGTGGCGTTGCGCTCAATGGCCAGCGCGCACAGGTGCAGGCACACGTCCACCAGCCGGTGGTGCAGCGCGTCCGGGCCGCGCGGCTCCCGAAAGTAGAACGCAAAGGTGCCAATCACCTTTCCCGTATGGTCACAGATCGGGCTGGACCAGCAGGCCCGCATGCCACTGGACTCAAACAGGGCGCGGTAGTCGGCCCACAGGGGGTCGGTGGCGATGTCTGTGACCGCCACGGGTTCGCCCCGGAAGGCCGCGGCACCGCAGGAGCCTGCACGGGGCCCGATGGGAGCTCCGTCGAGCGCCTGGCTGATGGCAAGCGGCAGCCCCGGCGCCGCCAGCGGGCGGAGCAGGCCCCGCTCGTCCACGGCCAGGATGGACGCCGTGACTTCGGGGGCGATGCGTTCGACTTCGCGGCATACCAGGGTCATCAGGTCTGCCAGCGGCAGTTCGTTGACCATTCCCTCGAGCACCCGCTTTTGCAGCACTTCGTGCATTTTGGTGAGCGTGATGTCGGTCAGCACCGTGATGGTGCCGCCCGGCCCGCCCGAGGCCTCGTCCGAGGCATTGATCATCATCGCCACCCAGCGCGGCTGGCCGGCCTTGCTGTACAGCAGCGTCTCGACATGGAAGACGCCCTGCTTGTGGATGCCGTCACGGATTTCCCCCAGCAGCCCCGGGTCGGAGTGCGGGCCCAGCAACACATCACTGAGGTATTTGCCCAGGACCTCGGTGGGGCTGAACCCGAACAGGCGTGTGAACCCTTCGTTGACATACACCACGTGCTTGGCACTGTCGCTCATCACAATGGCGTTGTCGCTGGCGTCCAATGCCCGGCGCAACGGGGCATCGGCCAGGGGGGCTGGCGGCGGGGTGCCGGGGTGGGATGGGGAATCGGAAGAGTGCGGGGCTGAAACGGGCATGAACGTCCCAAAGATCGGGTACTGATGCTAGCAAGCGCGCGTTGCAATGCCAAGCGCGTTTGTGGCGTGTGTTTGTCTGCACCACATTTCGCACCCCGGCCTTGATGCAGGGTGCTCCATCGCGTGTGCCGAGCCGGTGGTGGTCGCCGCTCTGGGATAATCCATCGCCATGAGCGGCAATACCTTCGGTTCCCTATTCGCAGTCACCAACTTTGGTGAATCCCACGGCCCGGCCATTGGCTGCGTGATCGACGGTTGCCCGCCCGGCATGCCGCTCACCGAGGCCGACATCCAGGCGGACCTGGACCGGCGCCGCCCCGGCACCAGCCGC
The DNA here is from genome assembly GCF_001428965.1 of Acidovorax sp. Root275. Classification (NCBI taxonomy): domain Bacteria; kingdom Pseudomonadati; phylum Pseudomonadota; class Betaproteobacteria; order Burkholderiales; family Comamonadaceae; genus Acidovorax; species Acidovorax sp. Root275. The sequence goes on from NZ_LMJH01000007.1 coordinate 43,224, forward strand.
CACGTCACCCAGCGCAACGAGCCCGATGCGGTGGAAATCCTCTCCGGCGTGTACGAGGGCAAGACCACCGGCACACCGATCGCGCTGTTGATCCGCAACACCGACCAGCGCAGCAAGGACTACAGCAACATCGCCGAGAGCTTCCGCCCCGGCCATGCCGACTACACCTACTGGCACAAGTACGGCATCCGCGACCCGCGCGGCGGTGGCCGCTCTTCGGCCCGGCTCACTGCGCCCACGGTGGCCGCCGGTGCGGTGGCCAAGAAGTGGCTGGCCCAGCAGTACGGCGCCCAGTTCCGCGCCTGCATGACCCAGCTGGGTGAGCTGGCCATCCCGTTCGAGAGCTGGGACCATGTGCGCAGCAACCCTTTCTTCGCCCCCGTGGCCGACGTGCAGCAGTACGAGGACTACATGGACGCCCTGCGCAAGGCCGGTGATTCGTGTGGTGCCCGCATCCGCGTGCAGGCCACCGGCGTGCCTGTGGGGCTGGGCGAGCCGCTCTATGACAAGCTCGACGCCGATATCGCACACGCCATGATGGGGCTGAACGCCGTGAAGGGGGTGGAGATTGGCGCCGGTTTTGCCAGCGTGGCCCACCGGGGCACGATGCACGGTGATTCGATGACGCCCCAGGGCTTTCGCACCAACAACGCGGGCGGTGTGCTGGGTGGCATCAGCACCGGGCAGGACCTGGAGGTGAGCATCGCCATCAAGCCCACCAGCTCCATCATCAGTCCGCGCGAATCGATCGATGTGCATGGCAAGAGCACCGAAGTCATCACCAAGGGCCGCCACGACCCCTGCGTGGGCATCCGTGCCGCGCCGATTGCCGAAGCGCTGCTCGCGCTGGTCATCATGGACCATGCCCTGCGCCACCGTGCCCAATGCGGCGATGTGGTGCCGCCGGTGCCGCCCATCCAGGCCTCGTTTCTGTAGCGGGTGCAGCGCGCTGCGGGGCGGGCCCGGGCGCGCTGAAGCAGGTGATGGCGGGGCGTGCAGCGATGTGCGCCCTTTTTTCTTTGACATGACTTATGCAAAAACTGGGTTCAGGCATGCGGCTCGCTCCATGGCCAGGCGGCTGTTGCATCCAGATTTGCGTAAGTCCTATTTGATTGAACAAGGCAGTCCCATGCACAGGTTGTTGGCACAGGCATTCAATGGATCGGGCTGGGCTCGCAGCGGGTCGGCGCTTGCCGCGGTGGGCGCGCTCGGGGCTCTGCTGGCGGGTTGCGGCACGGCCGTGCCGTTCGCGGGCGGGCAGGGGCCCGAGTACATCGACATCACGCTGATTGGCTTCAATGACCTGCATGGCAACCTGGAGCCGCCCCACATGGCGCACAGGGTACAGGGGCCGTCAGGGCCCGTGGCCGCGCCTGCAGGAGGCATGGCCTACCTGGCCAGTGCCATGGCGGCGCTCAAGGCCCGGGGGCCGCACCATGCGGTGGTGTCGGCAGGGGACATGGTGGGTGCGTCGCCACTGGTGTCCTCGCTCTTCCTGGACGAGCCCACCATCGAGGCCGTCAATCTCATGCAGATTGACTTCAATGCCGTGGGCAACCATGAGTTCGACCGGGGCTGGCGCGAACTGCTGCGCCTGCAGCACGGGGGTTGCGAGAAGTTCACCGCGCGCCAGCCCTGCCAGATCAGCCAGCCCTTTGCGGGCGCACGGTTCGGTTTTCTGGCCGCCAACACCGTGCGCACCGAGGATGGGCGCACGCTGCTGCCCGCCACCGGGCTCAAGCGCTTCACGGAGGGTGGGGTGACGGTCACCCTGGGCGTGATCGGGCTTACGCTGCAGGCCACGCCCACCATGGTCAGCCCCTCGGGCGTTGCGGGCCTGCGCTTTGAGGACGAAGCGGCCACGGCCAATGCCCTGATTCCGCAGCTGCGGGCCCAGGGCGCCGATGTGATCGCCGTCGTCATCCACGAGGGCGGTAGCACCACGGCGGGTGTGCAGGAGACGAGCTGCGCGGGCCTCTCCGGCGACATCGTCCCCATTCTGGAGCGGCTGGACCCGGCCGTGGACGTGGTGGTTTCGGGCCACACGCACCAGGCCTATGTCTGCGACTACAGCCGCGTGAACCCTGCCAAACCCTTTCTGCTGACCAGCGCCGGGCAGTACGGCACGCTGCTCACGGACATTCAATTGCGGGTAGACCCCCGGACGCGCCGCGTGGTGCACAAGGCGGCGCGCAACGTGGTGGTGCAGGGCGAGGCTTTCACCGGCAGCCAGGGGCAGGTGCCGCTCACCTCGGCCGTGCCGATCTTTCCGGCCGATCCGCAGGTGCAGAAGGTCATCGACACCTACCGCGCCGCCGCCGTGCCGCTGGCCCAGCGTCCCGTGGGGCAGGCCGTTGCGGCCCTGCGGCGCACGCCGGCTCCATCGCTAGAAAGTGCGCTGGGGAACCTGGTGGCCGATGCGCAGCTCCATGCCACGCGTGCACCGGAGCAGGGTGGGGCGCAGCTGTCGTTCATGAACCCGGGTGGACTGCGCGCTGACCTGGTGCCCGACGGACAGGGGCTGGTGCGCTACGGCCAGTTGTTTGCGGTGCAACCATTCGGCAACCAGCTGGTCGTCAAGACCTTCACGGGAGCGCAGGTCAAGGCGGCGCTGGAACAGCAGTTCGCCAGCGGCAGCAACACCGTGCAGCGGCCCCGGGTGTTGTCGGCGTCGGCAGGGTTTTCGTACCGCTACGACCTCACCCAGCCAGCGGGTGCGCGCATCAGCCACATGGCGCTGAACGGCACACCGCTGCAGGACAATGCGCTGGTGCGCGTGGTGCTGAGCAGCTACCTCGATAGCGGTGGCGACAACTTCACGGTGCTGGCCCAAGGCCGTGACCGCCTGGTGGGTGGGCTGGACCTGGACGCGCTGGAGGCCTACTTCCGCGCCCACAGTCCGGTGCCCGTGCCCGCCATCGACCGTATTTCCCGCGTGGCCCGCTGAACTGCCCGTTCGGGTGGTTGGGCGGTGTTGTCCGGCACTTAGCTGCGCCCTGGGCGCAGTGCCGCCAACCAGCGCAATGGGTTGAAGCCGGTCACCAGACCGGTGGCCACCAGCACCAGCGCTCCGCCCCACACCATCCCGGTGCCCAATGCCTCGTCCAGAAAGATGTGGCCCCAGGCCACGCCGAACAGCGGAATCATGAAAGCCGAACTCATGGCCGCCACGGGCGAGACATGTTGGAGCACCCGCAGGTTGAGCCAGTAGGCCAGGCCCGAGGTCACGACGCCCATCACCGCCACAGCGGCCAGCGCGCCCGGTGTGAAGTGCGCTTCGGGCAGGCTCCAGGCCGCACCCGGCAGCAGCAACACCAGCGCTGCGGCGTGGATGCCGGCGGCGATCGACAGGGGCGACATGCGGGTGGTGGCGCGCTTCATCCAGGTGGTCGAGACGCCGTAGCAGGCCGAAGCGACGATGCAGCCCAGGGCCGCGATCAGCAGCGCTGGCGTGGGCTCCATGGGGCCCAGTTGCACGATCAGGGCCACGCCCGCAAAGCCGCACAGGCAGCCCAGCCATTTGCGCAGGCTCAGCGTGTCCTCCTTCATCCACGCAGCGGCCAGTACGCTGAACGGAACGGCCATGGTGTTGAGCAGTGAGCTGTACCCCGCCGGCAGGTGCAGGGCGGCCCACGAGTAGAGCAGGAAGGGCACCGCGACCGTGAGCGTACCCAGCCCGAGCAGCTCCCGCCAATGGCGCCACGGCCACGATTCGTTGGCGACCCGCATGATGCCGATGAGCGTCAGCGTGGCCAGGCCAATGCGCAGCGCGGCCATGACGTTGGGCCCCAGTACAGGGCTGGCAATGCGGATGAAAAGAAACGAGGCGCCCCACAGGGCGGACAGCAGCACCAGCTGCAGGAAGTGGCGGGTTTTCACCGGGCGCATTGTCGGGCACTGGCGGGGTGCGCACCGGCGGACGCCAAGCCAATTTTTAAGTCAAATTGGCCTCTAGCGCTTATTGAGAAAGTGCTGGCAGCTATCAATACAGGAGTATTTTGCGGTGTGGCATACGCGACAGCGGTGGCCCACTCCGGCGTACACCCATCTTCTGTGGATGCTTGTTTGCTATTTTATTTGTAGCTGCTGGCGCTTGCTGGTGAAGCGCTGGATTGCGAAAATCCTTGAAATCGCCCGGCCCTGGGGCGAACACCGGTGCAGATACGAATGCAGGTGCCGGTTACTTGCGCACTTCATCGACCATGGCGCGGAAGTCGTCGATGTCTTCAAAGCTGCGGTACACGCTGGCAAAGCGGATGTAGGCCACCTTGTCGAGCTTCTTGAGTTCGCGCATCACCAGCTCGCCAATGCGGCTGGAGATCACTTCGCGTTGGCCCAGGTTGAGCAGCTTTTCCTCGATGCGCTCGATGGCGCTGTCGATCTGGTCGGTGCTGACCGGGCGCTTGCGCAGCGCCAGGTTGAATGAGGCAAGCAGCTTGCCGCGCTCGTATTCGATGCGCCGGCCGTCCTTTTTGACGATGGCCGGGAAGTTCACTTCCGGCCGTTCGTAGGTGGTAAAGCGCTTGTCGCACGCGCCGCACTGGCGGCGGCGGCGGATGAAGACCCCATCCTCAGACACCCGCGTTTCAACGACTTGCGTTTCGAGGTGGCTGCAGAAGGGGCACTTCATGGTGGCTGCCGAGTCCCTGGCTTAACGGTAGACGGGGAAGCGTGCGGTCAGCGCATTGACCTTGGCACGCACCGCAGCGATATTGGCTTCGTCGCGCGGGTTGTCCAGCACGTCGGCGATCAGGTGGGCGGTGATGCGGGCTTCTTCTTCCTTGAAGCCGCGCGTGGTCATGGCAGGGGTGCCGATGCGCACACCACTCGTGACCATCGGCTTTTCAGGGTCGTTGGGGATCGCGTTCTTGTTGATGGTCATGTGGGCGGCGCCCAGCACGGCCTCGGCTTCCTTGCCGGTGATGCCCTTGGCGCGCAGGTCCACCAGCATCACGTGGCTTTGCGTGCCACCGCTCACGATGCGCAGGCCGCGTGCGGTCAACGTCTCGGCCACCACCTTGGCATTCTTGGCAACCTGTTCCTGGTAGGTCTTGAACTCGGGCTGCAGCGCTTCCTTGAACGCCACAGCCTTGGCCGCGATCACGTGCATCAGTGGGCCACCTTGCAGGCCAGGGAAGATGGCGCTGTTGATGGCCTTCTCGTGCTGGGCCTTCATCAGGATGATGCCGCCACGGGGGCCGCGCAGGCTCTTGTGGGTGGTGGAAGTGACCACGTCGGCGTGCGGCACGGGGTTGGGGTACACGCCCGCGGCGATCAGGCCGGCGTAGTGGGCCATGTCCACCATGAAGATCGCGCCCACGTCCTTGGCCACCTTGGCAAAGCGTGCGAAGTCGATGTGCAGGCTGTAGGCCGAGGCACCGGCGATGATGAGCTTGGGCTTGGTTTCGTGCGCCTTCTTCTCCATCGCTTCGTAGTCGATGGCTTCGTTGGCATCCAGGCCGTAGGAGACCACGTTGAACCACTTGCCGGACATGTTCAGCGGCATGCCGTGCGTCAGGTGGCCGCCTTCGGCCAGACTCATGCCCATGATGGTGTCGCCGGGCTTCAAGAAGGCCAGGAACACGGCCTCGTTGGCGGAGGCGCCGCAGTGCGGCTGCACGTTGGCGGCCTCGGCGCCGAAGATTTGCTTGACGCGGTCGATGGCCAGCTGCTCGGCCACGTCCACATGCTCGCAGCCACCGTAGTAGCGCTTGCCAGGGTAGCCTTCGGCGTATTTGTTGGTCAGTTGCGTGCCCTGCGCCCACATCACGGCGGGGGAGGCGTAGTTCTCGCTGGCGATCAGCTCAATGTGGTGCTCTTGCCGGGCGTTTTCAGCCTGGATGGCGGCAAACAGCTCGGGGTCGGTTTGTTCGACAAGAATATTGCGGTCGTACATGATTGGCAGTCCTATGAACTTGTGTCCCTTGAAACAAGGGCTGCCCAGGCGAACGGCTGAACGCAGAAGGGATGAACCCCGTGCGGCACGCTTCCCAGTGGTTCACAAGAGGCAAGCCCTTGTCGGTTTCCACGTCAGCGGCGGCACCCTGTGTCCAGATGCCGCGCCTATCGCCAGTCGCGTACACCGCTAGTGTAGCTGACGTGGCGTGCGCAAATGTGTCGGGGAGCTGAGGAGCGTGCCCCGGGGAGGTGTGCTTCCCCCGGTGCGAGAAGCCCAGGTCAGAGCGCGGAGAGCAGGGCCACCTTGTCGCCGCTGGCTGCTGGCGTTGTGGGCGGTGCAGAGACAGGAATGGCCTGTACGGGAGCTTGTGTGGAGAGGCTTGGAGGTGGCGTGGTGGGCATGGTGCGGCCGCCTGCGACCTGCCGCAGGCGGAAATGCTCAGCCATCACCTTGGCCGCATAACCGCCGTCGTCGGCCAGGTTGCCCGCGCCCACGTAAAAGCGCAGTCCACCTTCCACCGAGCCGGCGCGTGCAATGCACTCCTGCAGGACCTTCACGCCCACGCGCAGATTGCTCACCGGGTCAAAGGCTGCAAAGTGCCCGCCAAAATTCTGGTACTTGTCGGTGTGCACATTGGTCATCACCTGCATGAGCCCTTGAGCGCCAACGGCGCTTTGTGCAAACGGGTTGAAGCTGGACTCGATGGCCATGATGGCAAGGATCAGCGTGGGATCAATCTTGGACTTCGCGCCAATTTCATAGGCCTCTGCCACCAGCACGCTCAGCGGCTCGGGGGCCACGCGGTACTTCTTGCTGAGCCAGAAGGCGACTGCGGCCTGCTCTTTGGGCAGGTCCTTGGGGTTGCCTGCCGTGGCGCGCTCGCTGGCTTCCGGTTCGATGGGCATGCCAAGCACTTCCACCTGGCGGGCCTGCAGCCAGTTCATCAATTGCGCTTCGCCAGCCTGGCGCAAGTCCGGGCGGGCCGTGAGGGTGATCACGACAAAGGCGACAGCCAGGCCGATGAGGGCGAAGCTGTTGTGGGTGATTTCAAGAAAACCTTCGGTCACGTCGGCCACAAAGGTCCGTACGCCGGAGATCATTTTTCCTGACGCTGTCATAGCTCTTCCTTTCTGAGGCGCCGCAGTGAGCCGGGCAGTCATCGGGGACTGTCTCGTCTCGGCGGATCGCCTGGATTGGTACGCCATCAAGTGAGGCCGCACGTCTTGGGTGTGCTTGGGGCCTGCTTTGACTTAGCCGGGTTCGGCAGCGAGGTTGGGGTTTTTACTAGCCTGTTTTCGTGGCTGGCGGATTCTAGAAGTTCACTAAATGCTTAGTCAATACTAACAAATTAATTTTTAAGATCATTAAGTTATGAAAAACATGTGAAAAATCACAGCTTTTGGGAGGTGTGTGCGTGTCTGGCGCCCAGGTCTGTGGGGATGCCTGTTACATGGACGTGTCAAATTCAATCGCCGGTCTTTTCGCCATTGAGAATCCAGTTTGAGTTGCAGCGGCAGCTTTGGTAAGGTTGCGTTGCCTGTAGATTTCAGGCATCGCCAGACGAAGACAAGTCTCCCTCCGAGGGCACGCAGTGCCCTGGTGCAGCAGATGCGGCTTCCACGGCAAACCCCTGGAGGCAATACCTTGCCTCCTCGCCATGTGGACCTTCATCTCCGCATTGCGACCGATGGCAAAGACCGTTGTGTCAGCCGTCAAGCCCGGCAGGCAGTCCATGAGGCACTGTCTGCCGGGCTTTCTTATTGGCGGTGTGGCGTGCTTTTTGGGCCCCTGGCCCTTATATATAGATAATGGGGGCTGTTCCCTAGAGCAGCGGCAGTTCGCCCGCAGTAGCGGGCGGCACCCTGGCGGGGCCGCAGCATGTCAGCCCGTCTGGCAAAGCCTTGTGCCAGATCACCCCCGGGGCTTGGCACACCGCCATGCTGCGGCCTGTTTGCCAAACCCGGTGAAAATAGCTTCTTTGTTGCCCTGGCGCGCGTGCAGCGCAGTTGCCGGGGCAGGCCTTCAGGCAATGCGCCCGGGGCCGCCTTTGTTATCCATTGGATCCATGTTTCCATTTTTTTCCCGCAGCAAAATGTCCGACGCACCTGAAGTGAATCCGGCCCCGGCCAAAACCCATGAGCCGCATCCGCTTGATGCGTTGACCGGTGGCGCTTTTTCTGCCGCCACCTCCGGCGAGCGCGCCTCCCGCATTCGTGACTGGCTGGCAACCCAGCCGACCCATGAGCAGTTGCAGGAGGTTTTCAAAGAACTGAGCGGGCGTGACAAGGGCGCTGCGCGCGCGGTGCGTGAGCGCCTTGATGAAATCCGCCGCGCCAAGGGCCAGGAGGCCATTGCCGCCGAGTGGGCGGAAAAGGCGCAGGCGCTGCTGTCAGCCCCCAAACTCAACATTGCCGATGCCTTGGCATGGCAACGCGACGCCGCCAAGGCGGGCGCGCCGCTGTCGCGCGAGCCGTTGTCGCTGCTCAAGGTGCAGGTCGCGGACCGCGTGAAGGTCATTGAGGATCTGCAGCACCGAGTCCAAGTGCAGCGAGAGGCGGCCGTGTTGCTGGCCCAGCGCATCGAAGTGCTCTCCACCAAGCCCTGGCGCGACGCCCAGGCTGCGCTCGAACTGCTGCGTGCCGATGTGGCGCGTTGGCAGGAACAGGCGCAGGAATTGACCGGCGATGCCAGCTGGGTAAGCGTAGAAGCACGGTTTCCACCGCTGCTCGATGCGTCACGCACCCAGTTGTTGGTGGTATGGGAGGCATTTCAACCCGCGGTGGCCCAGGCTGTGGCGGCTTCTGAGGATGCTGGCGCGCCGTTGCCTCCTGTGCCTGTCTGGGCTGATGAGCTGCGTGCAGCGCGTGGCCTGCCTACCGAGGCCGCTGCTGCAGCGGCGGCAGCCAAGCCTGCGCGTGCGGCCAAGCCCAAGGTGGCGCCCGAAGTTGTTGAGAAGGCTGTGCAGGGCGTGCGCGAAGCCCTGGCAGTCCTCGAGAAGGAAACTGCCGAGGGCCATGGCAAGGCCAGTGCCGGTGCTGCAGCCGCACTGCGCGCTGCGCTGAAGGTGCACGGCAAACACATCGACAATGCCCTGGAGCAGCAGGTCCACGCAGCCCTGGTGGCGGCGGGTGAACTGGAAGGCTGGCAACGCTGGAGTGCGGACCAGGTGCGTGAAGACCTGGTGGCCAAGGCTGAGGCCTTGCTCAACCGCCCTGAAGGGCAGGCCCTGGGCGGCCGCAAGATGCAGGAAACCCTGCGCAACCTGCGTGAACAATGGAAACAGGCGGACCAGGGCGGCGCCCCCAACCACGCCTTGTGGAAGAAATTCGACGAAGCCTGCAATGCCGCGCACAAGGTCGTCGAGGCCTGGCTGGACAAGATCCGCACCGAGGCGGCAGAGCACAAGGCCCAGCGCCTGGCGCTGATCGAAGAAGTCAAGGCATGGGCGCACGAGCATGCTGCCTCCGGCGACTGGAAGGCCATCAACCGTGCCCTCCACCAGTTTGGTGATCGCTGGCGCGAAGGCGGCCATGTGGGGGAGAAGCTTTTTGCGGAGTTGCAACCTCTTTGGAAGCAGGCGATTTCCCTGGCAGCAGCTCCACTCGAAACTGCGCAGAAGGAAAGCCTGGCCCGCCGCCACGCGATGATCGACGAGGCCATGGCCCTCGGTGCGGCGCCCACCTTGCGCATCGATGCGGTCAAGGCGCTGCAGCAGCGCTGGCAGGCAGAGGCGCAGGGGGTGCCTTTGGACCGCAAGCACGAGCAGAAGCTGTGGGATGCCTTCCGTAAACCCATTGATGAAGCCTTCAACCGCAAGTCGGCGGACCGCGAGCGTGCTGTCACCGAATTGAGCGCACGTGATCGCGTGGTGCTGGAGGCGTCCAAGGCGCTGGAGGCCGCCAACGCCAGCGGCGATGCGCAACAGATCCGTTCGGCCATGCAGGCGCTGGAGGCCGCGCTGCGCGGTCAGGCGCAGGCGGCGGAAGCCGTTGCCACGGCGCACAAGGATGCACAGTCGCATGCAGACGCGCAGGCGGATTCTGCCCCTGTTGCTGTCGAAAACGGATCGACTGAATCTGCGGAAACACCCGATGGTGGTGACGGTGCGGCAGTCGAGGCCCCCGCAACGGCACCTGCAGCGCCCAAGCCCGCAGCGCGACCCGTGGTGGCGGTGCGTGGTGATGACCGTCCTGGCATGAAGAAGGACGCGCCTGCAGCTCCTGGCCGTGGAGGTCGCCCGGGTGAGCGTCGTGATGCCCGTCCCGGCGACCGCGACGGTGCCAGGGGTCCTCGCAGCGATGGCCGCATGGGCGATCGCGCGGACCGGGGTGGCCGTTTTGGCGATCGCCCGGCGTTCGAGGACCGAGGCCCTCGCCTGGGTGACACGGCGTTCCGAGCCCAGCGCGAAGCCATGGAGCACGCCCAGCTGGCTTTGAAGAAGCTGGCGGCGCAGGCCCATGGAGAGGCGCTGACTCAGCTGCTGACGGCATGGGAGAAGCGCGATGCGGCGCTTGTGCCTGGTACGCAGGATCTGGGCTCGGGTGTGACTGCATCGGTGCGCAGCGCCTGGGCGCAAGCGCTGTCGTCTGCTCCCAAGGGAGATGCGTCCGAGGCGCTGCTGCGTCTGGAGATGGCAGCCGAGGCTCCCACGCCAGCTGAGCACATTGCTGCCCGGCGCATGCTGCAATTGCAATTGCTCACGCGCCGCAATGATCCTGCGCCTGCCCAGACTTGGGGTCAGGATGCGGCGCGCGTGCTGGCCAGTGCCAGTGATGCGGTGAGTGCACGCCGTTTGCAGAATGTGCTGAAGACGTTGCTGCGCAAGTGATGTGAATGGGGGCGTGCGCGCTTTTGCGCGCATGCCCTTGAGGCTCGGCGGTTGCCGTGCTTGCTGGAGGAGTTGTCCGCCAAAGGAATTCCAAAAACAAAAAAGCCGTTGCGATTGCAACGGCTTTTTATATGTTTGGTGCCCAGGAGAGGACTCGAACCTCCACGATGTTACTCGCTAGTACCTGAAACTAGTGCGNTTTCAGATCAGCCTCGAATTATAGAACAAGTAATTGAGGCTTCTGGCAAGTTGCCAAAGAATTTTCAAAAATGTGTCTGTTCGGCTTCCTGGGGTCGGATTGGACAACTGCATGCAGAAAATAAAAAAGCCGCTGTGTTTGCAGCGGCTTCGATATTTTGAAAACCTTCGCAGGTTGTCGTTAAACTTGGTGCCCAGGAGAGGACTCGAACCTCCACGATGTTACTCGCTAGTACCTGAAACTAGTGCGNATTTCAGGAAAGTCTAAGATTGTATATCAAAAAAACCACCCCCGGCGCGCAGTCCGCGCATTTGTCGGACGAGATTGAAGGCAGCGTGCAGGGGCACCGTGATGGACACGGTTTCGTTATCCGCGACGATGGCGAAGGCGACATCTATATCCCCCCCAATGAAATGCGCGCGGTGCTGCACAAGGACCGCGTGCGTGTGCGCATCGTGCGCCAGGACCGCCGTGGTCGTCCCGAAGGCCGCGTGGCCGAGATCATCGAACGCCCGCCGCAACCCATCATCGGCCGCCTGCTGCAGGAAAGCGGTGTGTGGCTGGTGGCGCCAGAAGACAAGCGCTACGGCCAGGATGTACTGATCCCCAAAGGCGCCACCGGCGCCGCAAAACCTGGGCAGGTTGTCGTTGTTGAACTGACCGAGCCCCCCGCACTGTTTGGCCAGCCCGTGGGCCGCATCACCGAAGTGCTCGGCGAGGTGGACGACCCCGGCATGGAGATCGAGATCGCCGTGCGCAAGTACGGCGTGCCGCACGAGTTCTCGGCCGAGTGCCTGGCGCAGGCCAAAGAGTTGCCCGACAAGGTGCGCGCGCAGGACAAGAAGCGCCGCGTGGACCTGACCGACGTGCCCCTGGTCACCATCGATGGCGAAGACGCCCGCGACTTCGACGATGCCGTGTACTGCGAGCCCGCCAAGGTGGGCCGCAGCAAGGGCTGGCGCCTGCTGGTGGCGATTGCCGACGTGAGCCACTATGTGGAGACCGGCAGCGCCATCGACATCGACGCGTACGACCGCGCCACCAGCGTGTACTTTCCGCGCCGCGTGATTCCCATGCTGCCCGAGAAGCTGAGCAACGGCCTGTGTTCCCTCAACCCCGAGGTGGAGCGCCTGTGCATGGTTTGTGACATGCTGGTCACCGCCAAGGGCGAAGTGCACGCCTACCAGTTCTACCCGGCCGTGATGTTCAGCCATGCGCGTTTCACGTACACGGAAGTGGCCGCCATCCTGGCCAATACGCGCGGCCCCGAGGCCAGCAAGCGCAAGGACCGCGTCAAGGACCTGCTCAACCTGCACGATGTGTACCGAGCCCTCCTGATTGCGCGCCAGCAGCGGGGTGCGGTGGACTTTGAAACCACCGAAACACAGATCGTTTGCGACGAAAACGGCCGCATCGAAAAAATCGTGCCACGCACCCGCAACGATGCGCACAAGCTCATCGAAGAGGCCATGCTGGCCGCCAACGTGTGCAGTGCCGACTTCATCGCCCAGGGCGGACAGCCTGGCCTGTTCCGCGTTCACGAAGGCCCCACGCCCGAGAAGCAGGAGATCCTGCGCAACTACCTCAAGGCCATGGCCGTCGGCATGACGATTGGCGATGATCCCAAGCCCGCCGAGTTCCAGGCGATTGCCCAGGCCACCAAAGAGCGGCCTGACGCGCAGCAGATCCACACCATGCTGTTGCGCTCCATGCAGCAGGCTATCTACACGCCCGTCAACAGTGGCCACTTTGGCCTGGCGTTCGATGCCTACACGCACTTCACCAGCCCGATCCGGCGTTACCCCGACCTGCTGGTGCATCGGGTCATCAAGGCCATCCTGAGCAAGACGAAGTACGCGCTGCCGTCCTTGCCCACACCCGGCGAAGCCCATGCCAAGCTGGCCAAACGGCTGGCGGCCCGCGTGGCAGCGCCCGGCACCAAGCCCCGCAAGGATGTGGCACCGCCCAGCCGCGACACCCAAGCCTGGGAGGCCGCAGGCCTGCACTGCAGTGCCAACGAGCGCCGCGCCGACGAGGCGAGCCGCGACGTGGAAGCCTGGCTCAAGTGCAAGTACATGCGCGAGCACCTGGGCGAGGAATACAGCGGCGTGGTCAGCGCAGCGACGAGCTTTGGTATCTTCGTCACGCTCGACGCGATGTATGTGGAAGGGCTGGTGCACATCACCGAGCTGGGCGGCGAGTACTTCAAATTCGACGAGGCACGCCAGGAACTGCGCGGCGAGCGCACCGGCATCCGCTACGCCATCGGCGCGCGCGTGCGGGTGCAGGTCAGCCGCGTAGACCTGGATGGCCGCAAGATCGACTTCCGCCTGGTGCGTGAAGGCGAGGAACTGCTCGGCCGCGCGCTCAAGGACAAGGGCGTGGGCTCCGACGGAGCAGGCGGTGGCGCCCGCAAGGCGGGTGGCCGGTCCGGCGGACGCAAGGCCGACAAGGGCGCAGCCCCGTCCGCCACAGAGCAAGCGGGTCTCTCGCGTGAGCGGGCGGCGCGTTCGCCGATTCAGTCCCTGAAAGCCTCGGTTAAGAAGGCGGTCGCAGGCAAGTCCAGCAAGGGCAAGGCGCGCAAGCCTCGCCGGGGCTGACCAGGACGAAACCACGGCAAAGCCCACGAAGAGGGGCTCGCCGACGCGCAGGCTTGTAAGATTAATTGCTCACTAATTGATAGCTGCTAGCGCTTTATACACAAGCGCTAGCAGCTATTTTTATTGAATACTTGCGCTGGAACCCTTGTGGTCCGACTCCGCGGGGTGGGCAAGGGGGCTTAAAAAGCGGGCGTACTGCTGTGCCGTCTCAGCAGGCGCCTCCATCATGGGCAGGTGACCGATGCCGGGCAGTGCTTCGGCCTGGGCTTGGGGCAACAGCTTTTGCAGCGGCAAAAGCCCAGAGCGGTCGAACACGCGGTCGCTCTCGCCCCACAGGACCAGTGTGGGATGGTGCTGCAGCTTGCTCAGGTGCTGCTCCAGCAGGTAGCGGTCTTTCAGCTGCGCGTCCCACAGGCGCGCGTTGGAGGTGGCGTTGCGCAGCGCATCCTGTTCGGACGCGTACAGGATGGGGTGGGGCAGGAAGGGGCGCTTTTCAAACACCAGGGCCATCATGGCGTCGAAGGCGGCGGCATCGTGGGCCACCAGCGGGCGTTGCCCGGCGTCGATGAGTCGGTCCATGGCGCTCGGCTGGGGTGACCGGATGCCGTGGGGTGCGCCGATGAAAGCCACGCTGGCCACGCGTTCGGGGTGCTGCAGGGCAAAGAGGGCAGCGATGGTGCCGCCCATCGAGTTGCCTGCCAGATGCACGCGCGGGAGGCCGAGGGCGTCCAGAAACGCGGCCAGGCGCGTGACGTGGGCGGCGTAGTCGTAGGCCTGGTCGTCGCGCCGCGTGCTCTCGCCAAAGCCCGGGATATCTGGGGCAATCACCCGGTACTGGCTGGTGAGGGGGCGCGCAAAATCCACCCAATGGTCCTTCTCCGCAAAAATGCCGTGCAGCAGAACGATGGGCGTGACGTTGCTGCCGCCCGGTGTAGGGCGTTGGGCTGTGCCGCTGTCGAGGTAGTGGACGGTGTGCATCGCCGCAGAGATGGTTTTTTCTTCCATGCCCGACAGGCTGCGGTTGAGGCTGAGCAAGGGCTCCTTGAACAGCGAGGGCGCGCCATAGTAGAGCGCGGTGGCGCCCAAGGCCAAGGTGGCTGCGGCAGACAAAAGAGCGATGCGTTTCAAGAGCCAGTCTCCAAAAAATGGGTGTTCATTGCCGCTGCGGCGGTACGTGCCGGGCAAGGCTATCGAGAACGCGATGACAAAACTTGTAGGTTTGGGCTATGCCAGCACGCAACACACTGACCCTTGGCACTGACAAGGCGCTTTATGTGGGGGAGATCCCGGCCACGGGCTGGCACTGCCATGCGGCGCCGGTGTTGCTGATGGGCCTGTCAGGCCGGTTTGCCCTGCACTGGGGACTGGGGCAGATGGAGACGTGCCACAGCGCGCTGGTGGCTGCGGGTGTGGAGCATCTGTTTGACCCCCGCAGCGAAACGGTGGCCCTGGTGTACCTGGAGCCCGATTCGCGCGAGGCGCGCAGCTTGCTTGGTCCATTCCGGCAACGGGGTGGGGTGGTTCTGGATGTGGCGATTCCTGTCGCCGCGCGCAGCGCCATGGAGGGTTATCTGCGCAACTTTGATCTGTCGGCCTTGTTGCACTGCCCATGCGACGACGAAGGCCCCTTGCTGGACGCACGTGTGGCGCGCAGCTTGCACGCCCTGCGCCATCCTCAGGAGGGGCGGCTGGCGCGCGCCGGGCTGGCGGCCGGCGTGCAATTGTCGGCCTCGCGTTTCAACCACCTGTTTCGCGCGGAGATGGGGGTGAGCCTGCGCAGTTATCGTGTGTGGTCGCAGGTGCGGCTGGCCATGGCGGGGCTGGCCGTGAGCCCGCGCCTGACCGACGCGGCGCTGCATGGCGAGTTTTCTGACTCGGCCCATTTCAGCCGCATGTTTCGGCAGACTTTTGGCATGACGCCATCGAGCGTGCTCAAGCCGCTCAAGGAAGTGACGTTGCTGGCGTGAGGTTCACGCGTAGTGCTGGGGGCGGTGCTGCGCCCTCTGCCGCAGAGCCAGTGACGCGCATTGACACCTGCGCCTGCGCGGGTCAGCCGCCCACGCCCCGCGCCAGCGCACTGGCGGTGAGCGCCTGGCCCGTTGGCCATGCATCGGCGGCCTGGCCATGTTGGTACACCGCTTCGCTGGCTGCGCGCAAGGCGCTGGCGCCTGCTGCCAAGTGGGCGCCCACCATGCCCGCCAACACATCGCCCGTGCCGGCCGTGGCCAGCCGTGCGTTGCCCGTGGGGTTGATGGCAGGAACGCGGTCGGGCGCGGCAATCACGGTGCCCGAGCCCTTGAGCACGGCCACGCAATTGAACTGGTCCGCCAGTTGCTGTGCAGCGCCCAGCCGGTTGGCCTGGACTTCGGCGGTGGTCAGGCCCAGCAGGCGGGCGGCCTCCAGCGGGTGGGGCGTCAGCACCGTGGGTTGCCCGTGCTGGCCGCGCGCCACCACCAGCGCGTGCAGCGCGGCCTGGGTGGCAATGGTGTTGAGCGCATCGGCATCCAGCACCAGGCGGGCCGCGCGGGTGATGACCTCGGGCAGCACGCGTGCGACGGCCTGGCCGCCGCCACAGCCGCAGACCACCGTGAGTTGCTCCAGCGCCAGGGCGTCGAAGTGGCGCAGCATCAGCTCGGGCTGCTGCGGGTCCAGTTGCAGATGCCCGTTGTCGAGCAAGGCCACCAGCACCCGTCCTGCGCCGCCGTGCAGGGCGGCCGATGCGGCCAGCAGGGCCGCACCGGCCATGCCCAGGCCGCGCTCGGCCAGCCCCTCACCGCCCACCACGGCCACGTCACCGTAGCTGCCCTTGTGGCTGGCGTGGGAGCGGGGGGCGGCCAGCGCCGGGCCGGAGAGCCAGGCGTTGGGCGGCTCATGCCCTGGCGCCACGCCCAGGTCGTCCAGCCACACCTGGCCCGCGGCATCGCGCCCGGCGGCGGTGAACAGGCCGGGCTTGAGGCTGAGCAGGCTCAGCGTGTGGTGCGCCGGGCGCGGGTGGTGGTTGTGGGGGGCTGCGGTGTCGGGGGCAAAGCCCGGTGCGAATTGGCCGGTGTCGGCATCCAGCCCGCTGGGCAGGTCCACGGCCAGCACGGGGGCAGGGCTGTGCCGCAGCGCATGCAGGCAGGCTCGCAACCGGGCATCGGGCGTGCGGGCGGTTGTGCTGGGTGCAGAAGAGATGCCGATGCCCAGCAGCGCATCGATGCACAGGTCATTGGCGCTGAGGTCGTGCGGAGCGGTCTCGGCCCACACGATGCCGGCATCCCGCGCGCGCTGCCACGAAGCCTTGGCATCCACCGGGGCCGTGTCGGGCTGGCCCAGCCAGGTCACCATCACCTGGCGGCCGCTGCGCTGCAGGTGCATCGCAGCCTCCAGTCCATCACCGCCGTTGTTGCCAGGGCCACAGGCAATCCACACCGTGCGTGCGTGGGGCGCCAACGCCTGGGCCAGCTGCGCCACGGCCAGGCCCGCGCGTTGCATCAGGGTGTGCGGTGGCAGGGTGGCCGTTGCGGCCCGCTCCATGCGGCGCGTGGCGGCGGTGTTGAACAGGGCGTGGGGCTCGTGGGCAGTGATGCGGTGCATGGGGAGATGCGCTGCATAGGGCAGGGCGCCCGCCATTGTGCGCCGCAGCCCGGTGCGGTGAAAGCGCAGACTGGCTCAGAACCGCCGCATGCCCAATCCGTCCAGCGATACCTCGGGCTCGCGCTGGGCGATCAGGTCCGCCACGGCCCGGGCGCTGCCGCAGGCCAGGGCCCAGCCGCCCGCGCCGTGGCCGGTGTTGAGCCACAGGCCTGGCACGCCGCTGGCGCCCACCACGGGGGCTCCATCGGGCAGCAGGGGGCGTGCGCCGCGCCAGATCTGCACGCCCGACGAAAGCTGCGCGCCGCCTGGAAACCAGTCGTTGAGCGTGCGGTACAGGCGCTGCAAGGTGGCTGTGTGGTGCTCGGCATCGGCGCCCGCCAGTTCGGCGCCCCCGGCAATGCGCACACGCTGCCCCAGGCGGGTGATGGAGATCTGCTGGGACGCGTCCACCACGCTGGCAAGAGGGGCATGCGTGGATTCGCGCAGCGGGGCGCTGACCGAGTAGCCATAGACCGCCGCCATGGGCAAGCGCAGGCCCAGGGGAGGCATCAGTGCAGCCGATGCCATGCCGGCGCACAGCACCACGGCATCAAAGCGGTGCACGTCCGATTCGCCCTGCACTGCCACGCCGGTGGGGCTGCTGCTGATGCGATCCACGCGGGTGTTGAACACAAAGTGCACGCCCGAGCCCTGGGTGCCCTGGCGCAGCAGTTGTGCAAACAGGCGGCAGTTGCCCGCGCTGGCGTCGGGCAGGTGGATGGCGCCTGCCAGCGGTGCCTCGGGCGAAAGGCCGGGTTCGATCTGGCGCGCCACCTGGGCGTCGATTTCGCGCAGGGCCACGCCGCAGTCGCGCAGCACCTGCAGCGCAGGCTGGATCTGTGTGCGCTCTTGCTCGGTGCGCAGCAGCACGAGCCGTCCTGCGCAGGCTTCAAAGTCAAGTTCGTGCTGGCTGGCAATGGCCTGGAGGCGGGCCTGGCTGTATTGGGCCAGGCGTTCCAGCGTGGCCGCCGGGGCGCTGTGGGCGCGTGTGGCATTGCGCCAGCGCCGCAGCCACGTCCAGTTGGCGCGGTTCAGCCCTCCAGCCAGCCGCACGGTGGCGTGGGGGCCTAGCAGCCTCAAGGCATGGCCAAACCCGGGCACAGACCAGGGGCTGAGCAGGTGGGGGGCCAGGAGGCCTGCGGTGGCGAAGCTCGCTTCTTCGGCGGCTGCGCTGCGTTGTTCAAAAACGGAGACTTCGTGGCCGTCGCTGGCCAGCTCGTATGCGGTGGTGACGCCGATGATGCCGGCGCCCACGATGGCAATCTTCATGAATTTGATGGTTTTTGGCGTCTAGCGCTTGATGAAAAAGCGCTGGTAGCTATTGTTTTTGTAGTAATTGCTCGATCTGCAGGCCTGCATTGAGCACCGTGTCATCCCGCAGGGCCCCGTGCCAGACCATCAGGCCGACCGGGAGTTCCCCTTGCACGTGGCAGGGCAGGGACAGCGCGCAGCCGTCCAGCAGGTTGACCACGCTGGTGTTGCGCAGCAGCAGGTTGTTGACGCGGAAGAATTCGGCGTCGCGTGCGGCGTCTTGCGCTGTGTCCACCCCGTCGGCCGGTGCCACGTCGGCAATGGGCGGGGCCACGATGGGCACGGTGGGGGACAGCAGGGCGTCATAGTCCTCCATGTCGGCGAGCATGCGTGCGATCCATTGCTGGCGCGCCTGGAGCAGATCGATGTATTCCCAGGCCATCAGGGTGGCGCCTTTTTCAATGCGCATGCGCACCCGGGGGTCGTAGCGGTCGCTTGCGCGCTGCAGCAGCTCGCGGTGCCAGGCGTAGGCTTCGGGGGCTGCAAAGCCGTAGGCCGGCTGCTCCAGCACAGCGGGCAGGGCAATGGTGTCGATCTGGGCGCCGGCCTGGCGCAAGGCATCCACGCTGCGTTCGAACGCGCGGGCCACGGTGGCGTCCAGCGCCTCCAGAAACAGCGTGGAGGGAACCGCGAACCGGTACTGCGACAGCGGTGCCGGACTGCGCGTGACGCGCCGGGCGGCCAGCACCTCGTGCACCACGATGGCGTCGCGCACCGTGCGTGTCATGGCACAAGCGGTGTCGAGGGTGGTAGACAGCGGCACGGCGCCGGCCGTGGGCACCAGGCGGGCAGTGTTCTTGAAGCCCACGATACCGTTGAGCGCCGCTGGGATGCGGATGGACCCCCCCGTGTCGGACCCCAGTCCTATGAACGCGGCTCCGGTGGCCACCGAAACCCCGGCGCCGGAGGAAGACCCCCCGGGCACGCGGGGTGCGCCGGGCAGGGCACCAAAGCGGGCGTCCCAGGCGGCAGGTGTGTCGAAGTGAGGGTTGACGCCCACCCCGGAGAAGGCGAATTCCACCATGTTCGTGCGGCCGATGAGGCTGGCGCCTGCCGCGCGCAGCCGGGCCACAGCGGGGCAGTCGGCAACTGCTGCGGGAGCCCCTGACAGGGCGGTGGAGCCCGCTGGGGTGGGTTGTCCGGCAATGTCAAACAGGTCTTTGACCGATACCGCCAGCCCAGCCAGTGGCAGGTGGGCCAGACCCGGTTGCACCGCTGTGGTGCGCGCCGCGTCAAACAGCGTGCGCACGAAGCTGTGGGTATTGGCGGGAGCCTGGGCTGCTTCGATGCAGCGTTCCAGCTCGGCCACTGCGGTGGTGGTGCCGTCCCGCAGTTGGTCGCGGACGGCGGTCAGGTCAGGGTGCATGGGTGTGCTAGAATCTTTGGGTTTTGCTGGGTGCTGTGGCGCAAGCAGTGTGTGCACAGTGCATGCATCGTGAGTGTGGCAGCTGCGGCAAGACCAATCGCAAACCAGCCCTGTCAAGGTGTTGTGGCGTTCGTGAAGATCACGGCGCTGCAAATATTGGGGCTGATTTTAGACCTAACCTTTGGAGTATTTTTATGTCCGTTACCATGCGCGAAATGCTGGAAGCCGGTGTCCACTTCGGTCACCAAACCCGCTTCTGGAACCCCAAGATGGCCCCTTACATCTTCGGCCATCGCAACAAGATTCACATCATCAACCTGGAAAAGTCGCTGCCACTGTTCCAGGAAGCCCAAAAGTTCGCCAAGCAACTGGCTGCCAACCGCGGCACGATCCTGATGGTCGGCACGAAGCGCCAAGCCCGTGAAATCCTGTCCACCGAAGCCCTGCGCGCTGGCGTGCCTTTCGTGGACCAACGCTGGTTGGGCGGCATGCTGACCAACTTCAAGACGGTCAAGACCTCGATCAAGCGCCTCAAGGACATGAAGGCCCAGCAAGAAGCTGGTCTGGACAGCCTGAGCAAGAAGGAGCAACTGACGTTCTCCCGCGAAATCGAAAAGCTCGAAAAGGACATCGGCGGCATCCAGGACATGACTGCACTGCCCGACGCCATCTTCGTCATCGACGTGGGCTTCCACAAGATTGCCGTGGCCGAAGCCAAGAAGCTCGGTATTCCGCTGATCGGTGTGGTTGACACCAACCATTCGCCTGAAGGCATCGACTACGTGATCCCTGGTAACGACGACTCGGCCAAGGCCGTGACGCTGTATGCCCGTGGCATCGCTGACGCGATCATCGAAGGCCGCGCCAACGCCGTGAACGAAGTTGTGAAGGCTGCTACCGCCGAGAGCACCGACGAATTCGTGGAAGTGCAAGAAGCTGCCGCCTGATACCCGGCTGCGCGATCCGTCGCGAAAAAAAGCGGGGCCCTGGTGAGCCCCCTTTTTTTTAGGCGGAATCTGAATCGATTGAACTGAATACTGAAGGAATAAAGATGGCTGCAATTACCGCAAGCATGGTTGCCGAACTGCGTGGCAAGACCGATGCACCGATGATGGAATGCAAGAAGGCGCTGACGGAAGCTGACGGCGACATGGCCAAGGCTGAAGAACTGCTGCGCGTCAAGCTCGGCACCAAGGCTGGCAAGGCCGCCTCGCGCATCACCGCCGAAGGCGTGGTGGCCAGCTACATCGACGGCACCACCGGTGGCCTGATCGAAGTGAACAGCGAAACCGACTTCGTGAGCAAGAACGACAGCTTCATGGCCCTGGCCAAGGCTGCTGCCGAACTCGTGGCCAAGCACAACCCCGCCGACGTGGTGGCGCTGGGTGCA
The DNA here is from genome assembly GCF_001428965.1 of Acidovorax sp. Root275. Taxonomy (NCBI): domain Bacteria; kingdom Pseudomonadati; phylum Pseudomonadota; class Betaproteobacteria; order Burkholderiales; family Comamonadaceae; genus Acidovorax; species Acidovorax sp. Root275. The sequence continues at coordinate 64,432 of NZ_LMJH01000007.1, forward strand.
CTGCCCTACGAGCAAGACAGCTTTGGCCCCACGCTGGAAGACGTGCGCAAGGGCCTGATCGGCAAGATCGGCGAAAACATGTCGTTCCGCCGCTTCAAGCACTTCGGTGGCAGCGGCAGCAAGCTGGCTTCCTACCTGCACGGCTCGCGCATTGGTGTGGTCGTGGAATTTGAAGGCGACGAAGTCGCTGCCAAGGACGTGGCCATGCACATCGCAGCCATGAAGCCCGTGGCACTGACCAGTGCTGATGTGCCTGCCGACCTGATCGCCAAAGAGCGTTCGGTGGCAGCCGCCAAGGCCGCCGAAGATGCCGCTGTGGCCGTGGCCGCAGGCAAGCCTGTGCAATCCGACGAAATCGTTGCCAAGCGCATCGAAGGTGGTGTGCAGAAGTTCCTCAAGGAAGTCTCGCTGTTCAACCAGGTCTTCGTGAAGGCTGCGGACGGCAAGCAGACCGTCGAGCAAATGCTGAAGGCCGCCAACACCACGGTGAAGGGCTTCACGCTCTACGTCGTGGGCGAAGGCATCGAGAAGAAGGTGGACGACTTCGCTGCCGAAGTGGCCGCCCAGGTTGCAGCCGCCAAGGCCGCTGCCTGATCGCCGTTTCCGGCAAAAAAACCACCAAAGCCCAGCACCACCTACCGGAGAAATTTCCCATGTCCAACGCTGCACCAGCCCACAAGCGCATCCTGCTCAAGCTGTCTGGTGAGGCGCTGATGGGGGACGACGCCTTCGGTATCAACCGCGCCACCATCGTGCGCATGGTGGAGGAGATCGCCGAAGTGACCCGCCTGGGTGTCCAGGTGGCCGTGGTGATTGGTGGGGGCAATATTTTCCGTGGTGTCGCGGGTGGCTCGGTCGGTATGGACCGTGCCACCGCTGACTACATGGGCATGCTGGCTACCGTGATGAACGCACTGGCCCTGGCCGATGCGATGGACAAGCAGGGCTTGGTGGCCCGCGTGATGTCTGCCATTGCCATCGAGCAGGTGGTCGAGCCCTACGTACGCCCCAAGGCGCTGCAGTATCTCGAAGAGGGCAAGGTCGTCGTGTTTGCTGCTGGCACGGGCAATCCGTTCTTCACCACCGACACTGCAGCTGCGCTGCGTGGTGCCGAAATTGGCGCCGAACTGGTGCTCAAGGCCACCAAGGTGGACGGCGTTTATACTGCCGACCCCCAGAAGGACCCCACCGCCACGCGCTACACAAAGCTGAGCTTTGACGAGGCCATGTCCCGCAATCTGGGCATCATGGATGCGACCGCGTTTGCCCTGTGCCGCGACCAGAAGTTGCCTGTGCGGGTGTTCTCTATCATCAAGCACGGCGCCCTGAAGCGCGTGGTGATGGGTGAAGACGAAGGTACGCTGGTTTACGCTTGACGACGATGGCTGCGGCCTGCATTGGATGCAGGTCGGCCCTGAGGAGAAAACATGACGATTGCCGACATCAAGAAGAATGCTGAAACCAAGATGGACCAGTCCATCTCGGCCTTCAAGAACAATCTGCAAAAGATCCGCACTGGCCGCGCCAACCCCGCGCTGCTCGATACGGTGCAGGTCGAGTATTACGGCTCTCTGGTTCCATTGAGCCAGGTTGCCAACGTGGCCTTGATCGATTCGCGCACCATCAGTGTGCAGCCCTGGGAAAAGGGCATGGGTGCCAAGATTGAAAAGGCGATCCGCGAAAGCGACCTGGGTTTGAACCCCGCATCGATGGGTGATCTGATCCGCGTTCCGATGCCCGCGATGAGCGAAGAGCGCCGCAAGGAAATGACCAAGCTGGCCCGCAACGAAGGCGAGAGCGCCAAGATTGCCGTGCGCAACTTGCGCCGTGACGCGAACGAATCCGTCAAGAAGCTGGTCAAGGACAAGCTGGCGTCCGAAGACGACCAGAAGCGCGCCGAAACCGACGTGCAGAAGGTCACCGACAAGCACATCGCCGAGATCGATGCGCTGGTGGCTGCCAAAGAGCAGGAAATCATGGCGGTTTAAGCCCGAAGGGCTTGAACGTTCACATGTCTGTATCTCCGGTGGTGCCACACCACATTGCCATCGTCATGGATGGCAACGGCCGCTGGGCCACGCGCCGCTTTCTGCCGCGCCTGGCAGGCCACAAGCAAGGGGTTGACTCACTGCGACGTTGCGCACGCGCTTGTGTGGAGCGCGGCGTGGGTGTGCTGACCGTCTTTGCCTTTTCTTCCGAGAACTGGAACCGGCCGGCCGATGAGGTCTCTGGCCTCATGGAGCTGCTGGCGATGGCGCTGGCGCGCGAAGTGCCGCAGCTCAAGAAGGATGGGGTACGCCTGTACTTCGTGGGTGAGCGTGCCGGTCTTTCGCAGAAGGTGCGTGATGGCTTGGTGCAGGCAGAAGCGGCCACTTCCGAAAACACCCGCCTCGTGCTCAACGTGTGTTTCAACTATGGCGGCCGCTGGGACATTGCCCAGGCTGCGGCATCTCTGGCAGCGCGTGGTGAAGCCATCACCGAGGCCAGCCTGCATGGTGCGATGGGCATGGCCCACGTGCCCGACCCGGATCTGGTGATTCGTACCGGCGGGGAAATGCGGATCAGCAACTTTTTGCTGTGGCAGGCCGCATACTCCGAGTTTTTCTTCAGCGACCGGTTGTGGCCGGATTTCGACGAGTCGGCACTGGACGAGGCGATTGCAGCCTTCAGAGGTCGCGAGCGCCGTTTTGGCAAAACCTCCGAACAAATCCTGTCCGCGCATCCCCATCCGATGCCGGGCTGAGAACCTGCACAGGTTCTGAAAGGCCCCATGCTCAAGCAGCGCGTCATTACAGCCCTTGTCCTGCTGGCCATTTTGTTGCCGGCGCTTTTCTACCCATCCACCGTGCCCTTCACCGTGGTTGTGCTGGTACTCATGGCGGCCGGTGCATGGGAATGGGGCCGCTTGAGCGGGTTTGGACAGGCAGGCTCCCTGGCTGTGGGGGGCGCCTGTGTCGCTTTGTGCGCTGGATCGTGGGCCCTGGGCTGGGTGAACCGTCCGTTGACCGCTCTCTGGGTCGTCGGTGGGGGGCTCTGGGTGCTGGCGACTGCCTGGTTGCTCAAGGCTGGCGTGCCCGGTTGGCCCCAGATTCCTGCGGCGGTGCGGTTGGTGGCTGGGGTCCTGGCCCTGTGGCTTGCGTGGCTGGCAGTCGTGCAAGCGCGCAATGTTGGCATCAACTTCTTGCTGTCGGTGCTGCTCCTGGTGTGGGTCGCCGACATCTTTGCCTACTTTGCAGGCCGGGCTTTTGGCCTGCGCTTCACCAAAGGCAAACTGGCCCCCTCCATCAGCCCTGGCAAGAGCTGGGAGGGCGTGTGGGGCGGTTTGGCGGGCGTGATGGTCATGGCCTTCCTCTGGGTGGCGGCCGATGCCCACTGGCAGGCGACCGTGCCCAGCTTCTACAGCCGCATGGCACAACAGGGCTGGTGGCTGCTGGTGATCGCGGCGCTGTTCATGGTGGCCATGAGTGTGTCGGGTGACCTGGTCGAGTCGCTCATCAAGCGCAGCGCCGGTGTCAAGGACAGCAGCGGCCTGCTGCCCGGGCACGGCGGGGTGCTGGATCGGGTGGATGCCTTGTTGCCGACGCTGCCCCTGGCGATGATGCTCACGAGTCTGACCACACAATGATGAAACAACGACTGACTGTCCTGGGTTCCACCGGTTCCATTGGTACCAGCACGCTGGACGTGGTGGCCCGCCATCCTGAGCGCTTTGAGGTGTTTGCGCTCAGTGCTGCAACGCAGGTGGATCTGATGCTTGCGCAGTGCGCGCAATTCCACCCCCGTTATGCAGTGATGGCGAGTGCTCCCCATGCGGCGCTTCTTTCTGAAAAGTTAGCGGCAAATAGCCTTCCAACGCAAGTCCTTCAAGCGCAAGATGCTCTTGAAATGATAGCGTCGCACGCTGATGTGGATGCCGTGATGGCGGCCATCGTGGGTGCGGCCGGCCTGGCGCCCTGTCTGGCTGCGGCGCGCGCGGGCAAGCGGCTGCTGCTGGCAAACAAGGAAGCCCTGGTCGTCGGTGGTGGGCTGTTCATGCAGACGGTGCGTGACGGTGGGGCGACGCTGCTGCCCATCGACAGCGAGCACTCCGCAATTTTTCAATGCCTGCCAGAAGATCCAGTGACCTGGGCCGACCGGATCGACTGCATCCTTTTGACCGCTTCGGGGGGGCCATTTCGCCAGCGTGATCCGGCGACGCTGTCACAGATCACGCCGGCCCAGGCCTGTGCGCATCCCAATTTTTCGATGGGTCGCAAGATCTCGGTGGATTCGGCCACGATGATGAACAAGGCGCTCGAAGTGATCGAGGCGCGCTGGCTGTTTGATCTGCTTCCAGACCAGATCAAGGTGGTGATCCACCCGCAGCAGATCATCCATTCCATGGTGCAGTTCAAGGATGCGTCCATCCTGGCGCAGCTGGGAACGCCCGACATGCGGGTTCCCATTGCTTGCGGCCTGGCCTGGCCAGAACGCATCGCTAGCGGCGCGAGCAAACTGGATTTTTCGGCCATGACTGCGCTGGCGTTCGAAGACGCCGATGCTCATCGATTTCCGGGTTTGCACCTGTCCTGGCAGGCGCTGAAGGCGGCCGAAGGGACAACCGCCGTATTGAATGCCGCGAACGAGGTGGCCGTCGGGGCATTTTTGTCCGGTCGTCTGCGTTTTGACCATATTCATGCCGTGAATCTTGCAACTTTGGATGCGGTTTTGCCCTCCAAGCCCGATTCGCTCGAAGCCCTGCTGGACCTGGATGCCCAGGCCCGCAATGCTGCCGAGCACGCCGCAGGCCGCCTGGCTGCCTGAGTTCTCACAGCACCACGGACCCGTACATGCTCCTTACCATCGTTGCCTTCATCGTGGCCCTGGGCCTCCTGATTGCCGTGCACGAATACGGCCACTACCGGGTGGCAGTGGCATGTGGGGTGAAGGTGTTGCGTTTTTCGGTGGGCTTTGGCAAACCGCTGCTGCACTGGCAGCCCGAAGGTTCGCCCACGGAGTTTGTGCTGGGCGCGTTTCCGCTGGGTGGTTATGTGCGCATGCTGGACGAGCGGGAGGCGCCTGTGGCGACCGAAGAGCGGCATCTGGCCTTCAACACACAGCCTCTGCGGTCCCGCGCGGCCATTGTTGCAGCAGGTCCTGTGGCGAACCTGCTGCTGGCTGTACTGCTGTATTCGATCGTCAACTGGAATGGCGTGGAGGAGCCGAAGGCGGTTCTCGCCAGTCCGGTCGCTGGCTCCGTCGCGCAGAGTGCGGGCTTGCGCGGCGGTGAACTGGTGGCGCAGGCCGCGCTGGGTTCGGACGACATGGAACCCGTGCGGTCTTTCGAAGACCTGCGCTGGCTGCTCACGCGCGGGGCCCTCGAGGGTCTGGCCGTTCGCTTGGACGTGCAGCCGCAGTCGGGCGCCGTGCACCGGGAAATCCTGCTGGACATGTCGAAGATCGACAGCCGCGAGGCGGATGCCCAGCTTTTTCGAAAAATAGGAATCCTGGGTCCGTGGACGCGCCCCGTGCTCGGGGAGGTCATGCCTGATGGCGCTGCTGCCCGAGCCGGATTGCGCCAGGGGGATGTGGTCCTCAAGATCGGTGCCAGCGATGTGGTGGATGGGCAGCAGTTGCGCGAGTTGATCCGCCATTCCGTGCGGGGCAATGAGCCGCTGGTCCAGTCCTGGCGCGTTGATCGATCGGGACAGGTGCTGACCATGGAGGTCTTGCCTGAGGCCAAAGCTGAGCTGGGTGCGACAGTCGGGCGCATCGGCGCCTATGTCGGAGCACCCCCCGAATTCGTGATGGTCGAATACGGTCTGTTCGAGGGGGCTTGGGCTGGCGTGGTCAAGACGTGGGACGTGTCCATCCTCACGCTTCGGATGATGGGGCGCATGCTGATCGGCGAGGCATCCCTCAAGAACCTCAGTGGCCCCTTGACCATCGCAGACTATGCCGGACGTTCGGCCAGCCTGGGGCTGACGCAGTACCTCGTATTCCTCGCCCTGATCAGCGTGAGCCTGGGCGTGCTCAACCTGCTGCCGCTCCCCGTCTTGGACGGAGGGCACCTGATGTATTATCTTTGGGAGGGTGTCACGGGCAGGGGGGTGTCAGATGCATGGATGGAGCGCCTGCAGCGCGGAGGTGTTGCAGTCTTGCTTCTCATGATGTCCATTGCCCTGTTCAACGATATCACCCGGCTCTTTGGCTAACACTTTTGCCGCGCTTGCCATGCAACTGCGGCGCCAGCTTCATTCATGAAAAAACACATCAATCGCCTGGGCGTGCGTACCGCATCGGCCGTTGCAGCCATGATTTTTGTCGCCAACGCGGCATGGGCTCTGGAGCCTTTCAAGGTGCAAGATATTCGCGTCGAGGGCCTGCAGCGTGTGGAGCCCGGCACCGTGTTTGCCTCGATGCCACTGCGGGTGGGTGACGACTACAACGACGAAAAAGGCGCTGCGGCCATCCGCTCACTTTTCGGTCTGGGGCTGTTCAAGGACGTGCGCCTGGAGGCGGCTGGAAATGTGCTGGTGGTCGTGGTGGAAGAACGACCCACGGTGGCTGATGTGGATTTCGCCGGGACCCGTGAGTTTGACAAGGATGCGCTCAAGAAGGCCATGCGCGATGTTGGATTGACCGAAGGCCGTCCTTACGACAAGGCGCTGACCGACCGGGCCGAACAAGAGCTCAAGCGCCAATACATCAACAAGAGCCTGTATGGTGCCGAGGTCGTCACGACGGTGACCCCGATTGAACGCAATCGTGTCAATCTGACCTTCACCGTGGTCGAGGGTGATCCCGCCCGCATCAAGGATGTGCGCATTGTTGGCAACAAGGCCTTCAGCGAGTCCACCCTCAAAGGCTTGTTCGATCAGGACACTGGCGGCTGGCTCAGCTGGTACACGAAGTCCGATCGCTATTCACGCGCAAAACTCAACGCCGACCTGGAGACCCTGCGCTCCTACTACCTGCAGCGCGGTTATCTGGAGTTTCGTGTCGATTCCACCCAGGTCGCCATCTCGCCGGACAAGCAGGACATTTCCATCACCGTCAATGTCACGGAAGGCGAGCGTTATGTAGTCTCCGGCGTGAAGCTGGAAGGCAACTACCTGGACCGGGAAGACGAGTTCAAATCCCTGGTCACGATTCGCGCGGGCGAGCCTTACAACGCCGACCAGGTCACTGAAACAACCAAGGCCTTTTCGGAGTATTTCTCGCGGTTTGGTTTTGCATTCGCGCGGGTAGAAGCCGTGCCTGAGATTGATCGCGAAAACAACCGCGTTGCCTTTGTCCTGCAGGTGGAGCCGTCGCGCCGAGCCTATGTGCGCCGCATCAACGTCAGCGGCAACAACCGCACGCGCGACGAAGTGATCCGCCGGGAGTTCCGCCAGTACGAGGCCTCGTGGTATGACGGAGAGAAGATCCGCCTGTCGCGCGACCGCGTGGACCGCCTGGGCTACTTCACCGAGGTCAATGTGGAGACCCAGGAGGTTCCGGGCTCTCCCGACCAGGTGGACCTGGTGATCAATGTGGCCGAAAAACCCACGGGCTCGCTGCAGATGGGCGTGGGCTTTTCCAGTGCCGACAAGGTCTCGCTGTCATTCGGTATCAAGCAAGAGAATATTTTTGGTTCCGGCAATTACCTGGGCATTGATGTCAATACCAGCAAATACCGCCGTACGCTGGTGTTTAGCACCACCAATCCGTATTTCACGCCGGACGGCATTTCGCGGACGCTGGATGTGTACTACCGCACGGACAAGCCTTATGAAGACCAGGGTGGCAACTATGAGCTGGTGACCACCGGAACATCGGTGCGATTCGGGGTGCCGTTCAGTGAGACCGATACCGTGTTTTTTGGTGGAGGCCTGGAGCAGACCAAGATCAAGGCCGGCACGAACATTCCCGCGACCTACCTGGCCTACGCGGATCAGTTTGGCTACAGCAGCACATCCATTCCCTTGACGATCGGCTGGTCGCGGGATGATCGCGACAGTGCCCTGGCACCCAATTCCGGCCGCTATCAGCGCCTCAACTCCGAATGGTCGGTGGCCGGAGACGCGCGTTATGTGCGGGCCAACTACCAATACCAGCAGTACGTACCTCTGAACAAGCGCTTTACCGTCGCCTTCAATGGCGAGGTGGGGATCGGCAAAGGCATGAATGGCAGGCCATTCCCGGTGTTCAAGAACTTCTATTCGGGGGGGCTGGGTTCGGTGCGTGGCTTCGATCAAGGGACCTTGGGCCCGCGCGACGTAACGGGTGCCTCCTTGGGGGGGCCGAAGAAAGTGACACTGAACGCGGAGCTGATCGCTCCGTTCCCAGGCGCAGGGAACGATCGGACACTGCGCGTATTCACATTCTTTGACGTGGGTAATGTGTACGGAGAAAACGAAAAGGTTACCTTCAGTGACATGCGTTCCTCCGTGGGGCTGGGCTTGAGCTGGATTTCTCCGCTCGGTCCTTTGCGTCTCGCCTTTGCGCAACCGGTGCGCAAGTTCGCTGGCGATAGAATCCAGAAACTGCAATTCCAGATTGGAACGTCTTTCTAATGAAATCCATTTCTCGCCATATCTCTTTGGCCCTGCTGCTTGGCTCCCTGGCCGTGGCAGCCCCTGCGCAAGCGCAAGAGTCGTTCAGAGCCGGTTTTGTCAATACAGACCGCATCTTCCGTGAGGCCAGCACGGCCAAGGCTGCACAGGCCAAGCTGGAGCAGGAGTTCTCCCGCCGCGAGAAAGAACTGGTGGACATGGGCAATACCCTGAAGACCGCTACTGAGAAGTTCGAGCGTGAAGCGCCGACGATGGCTGAAAGCCAGCGCACCACCCGCCAGCGCCAGCTGGTGGATCAGGACCGCGAATTCCAGCGCAAGCGCCGCGAGTTCCAGGAAGACCTGAGCGCCCGCAAGAACGAGGAACTGTCCCAGGTCCTCGAACGTGCGAACAAGGTGGTCAAACAAGTGGCTGAAGCCGAGAAGTACGACGTGATCCTGCAAGAGGCGGTCTACATCAACCCCAAGCATGACATCACCGACAAGGTGATCAAGGCGCTGAATGCCGCTGCAGGCAAGTAAGCCACAGCGCTGGACAGGTGGCGCGTGAGCTTGCTTCTTGGGCACATAGTTGATGCGCTCGGTGGCTCGCTGGAAGGAGGTGTGGCAAAGGATGTCGTCATCTCCCGCATTGCGCCCCTGGAGGTTGCCGGGCCGGGAGATCTCAGTTTCCTGAGCAACCCCCGCTACCAACAGCAACTGGCCGCCTCCCGGGCGGCCTGTGTCATTGTGGCGCCTGCCATGCGTGATGTGGCGGTGGCGCGTGGTGCCTGCATCGTGGTGGACAACCCCTACGTGTACTTTGCGCGAGCTACCCAACTGTGGCGGCAGCGCAATGCGCCCGCGCGCCAAGCCGGTGTGCACGCCAGCGCGGTGGTCGATCCCACGGCACAGGTGCATCCCACTGCGACCATTGGACCGCTGTGTGTGGTGGAACGTGGCGCGCACGTGGGCGCAGGGACAGTGCTCAAATCGCGTGTGACCGTGGGCGAGGATTGCCATATCGGCGCGCACTGCATCGTGCATGCCGGTGTCGTGATCGGGGCGGATGGTTTTGGCTTTGCGCCCGATCATGGGCAATGGGTCAAGATCGAACAGCTCGGAGCCGTCCGCATTGGTGACCATGTCGAGATCGGTGCCAACACTTGCATCGACCGGGGTGCGCTGCAGGACACTGTCATCGAAGATGGCGTCAAGCTCGACAACCTGATCCAGATCGGCCACAACGTACGCATCGGAAAACACTCGGCCATGGCTGGATGTGTGGGTGTGGCTGGCAGTGCGACCATTGGCGCGCACTGCACGGTGGGGGGCGGGGCCATTGTGCTGGGCCACCTGGAGCTGGCAGACAACGTGCATATCTCGGCAGCCACGGTGGTCACACGCTCGCTGACCCGGCCTGGGCAATACACGGGCATGTTTCCCATCGACGACAATGCGCGCTGGGAAAAAAACGCTGCAACACTCAAACAACTGCACAGCTTGCGAGAGCGCATCAAGGCGCTGGAGCAGGCCCTCAAAGCAGCATGAACGGAAGAACAACTCGATGATGGATATTCACGCAATTCTCAAGCAACTGCCCCACCGCTACCCGTTCCTGCTGGTGGACAAAGTGATCGAGCTTGAGAGCAACACTCGCATCAAGGCCATCAAGAACGTGACGTTCAATGAGCCCTATTTCATGGGCCATTTCCCTGGCCGCCCTGTGATGCCTGGCGTGTTGATCCTGGAAGCGCTGGCCCAGGCAGCAGGCTTGCTGGCGTTTGATGCGATGGGCAAAGTGCCCGACGAGAACAATATCTACTACTTCGTGGGCATTGATGGTGCACGCTTCAAGCGCCCTGTGGAGCCGGGGGATCAACTGATCTTGTCCATCACGATTGACCGTGTACGTGGTGGCATCTGGAAATTCAAAGGTGTGGCCAGCGTGGGCGAGGAAGTGGCTTGCGAGGCCGAACTCATGTGCACCATGCGCAGCGTGGGTTGATCGGCCCAGACCCGTTGGATCGTGAGCAATATCCATCCCACAGCCATCGTTGCGGACGGCGCCAACCTGGACCCCACGGTCACGGTCGGGCCGTATGCGGTCATCGGCGCGCATGTGTCCATCGGTGCGGGCACGACGGTCGGTGCACATTGTGTGATCGAAGGGCGCACCACGATTGGTGCCGACAACCGCATCTTTCAGTTCAACTCGATCGGCGCCATCCCGCAGGACAAGAAATACGCAGGTGAACCCACCAAACTGGTCATCGGCAACCGCAACACCATCCGCGAGTTCTGCACCCTGAATTTGGGTGTGCCCCAGGCTGGCGGCGTCACCACGGTGGGAGACGACAACTGGATCATGGCTTACACCCACATCGCCCATGATTGCCATGTGGGCAACAACACCACGCTGGCCAACAACACCACGCTGGCGGGCCATGTGCACCTGGGCGATTGGGTGACGGTGGGAGGGCTCACGGGCATCCACCAGTTCGTCAAGGTCGGAGCCCATGCCATGGTGGGCTTTGCCAGCGCAGTGACACAGGACGTGCCCCCTTTCATGCTGGTGGATGGCAACCCGCTGGCCGTGCGGGGCTACAACGTGGTGGGGCTGCGCCGCCGTGGCTTCTCGCCCGAGCGCATTGGTGCTGTCAAGCAGATGCACAAGCTGATCTATCGCCAGAGCCTCACACTGGAAGCCGCACGTGCGGCCATTGGCGAGCTGGCTCAAACCGCCCCCGATGCCGGTGGCGATGTGGCGATGATGGAGCGGTTCCTGGCCGACGCTACGCGCGGCATCGTGCGTTGAGGCGATCACCGTGAAGACGCCTCCCCGCATCGCCATGGTGGCGGGCGAAACATCGGGTGACCTGCTCGCAGGCCTGCTGATCGACGGCATGCAGGCCCATTGGCCGGGCCTGCAGTCCTGCGGCATTGGTGGCCCCCAGATGCAGCGCCGCGGATTCGCTGCCTGGTGGCCCAGCGAGAAGCTGGCTGTGCATGGCTACAGCATGGAAGTGTTGCGCCGGTTGCGCGAGCTTCTTGGCATTCGCAAGCAGTTGCGCCAGCGGCTCCTCAAGGATCGTCCGGATGTGTTCATCGGCGTGGATGCCCCTGATTTCAACCTGGGACTGGAGGCCGACTTGCGCGCGGCGGGCATCAAGACCGTGCATTTCGTGTGCCCGTCGATCTGGGCCTGGCGCGCGGACCGTGTCGAGAAGATACGCCGCAGCGCCGACCATGTGCTGTGCATCTTTCCGTTCGAGCCTGAACTGCTGGCGCGCCATGGCATTGCTGCGACCTATGTAGGGCATCCTCTTGCCGGTGTGATTCCCATGGTGCCGGACCGCGCTGCCGCCCGTGCTCAGCTCGGACTGCAGGATTCAGATGAAGTGCTGGCCATTTTGCCGGGCAGCCGCTCCTCGGAGATCGCCTACATCACTCGGCCATTTTTTGAGGCTGCAGCGCTTATTCTTCAAGCGCGCCCAGCTATTAAATTGATAGTGCCAGCCGTTCCAGCGCTGCGCGACCGCATCGTGCAGGCAGCGCAGGCCGCTGGATTGGGTGGTGCGGTGCAAGTCGTATCCGGGCAGTCCCACGCCGTGCTCGCAGCTTGCGACACCACGCTGATCGCCAGCGGTACCGCCACGCTGGAGGCTGCCCTGTTCAAGCGTCCCATGGTCATCGGATACCACATGCACCCGCTGAGCTGGTGGCTCATGCGGCGCAAACAGTTGCAGCCCTGGGTGGGGTTGCCCAACATCCTGTGTGGTGAATTCGTGGTGCCCGAGCTGATTCAGGATGCCGCGACACCCCAGGCGCTTTGTGCGGCAACGCTGCAATGGCTGGATGCGCGCCAGCACCATCCCGAGAAAATCACGGCCCTGGAGCAGCGGTTTACCGTGCTGCATGAAAGCCTGTTACGCAACACTCCCCAACTGGCAGCCGATGCGATCCAGAAAATCCTCCATCCCGCTGCCTGAACAGGCCTGCCTGCCATGGCACCCGGAAGGTCTTGTGGCCGGCGTGGATGAAGCGGGCCGTGGCCCGCTGGCGGGGCCCGTGGTGGCTGCAGCTGTCATCCTGGATGACCTGAACCCGATTGCCGGTCTTGCAGACTCCAAGAAACTCACGCCGGCCCGGCGCGAGAGGCTCTATGACGAAATCCGTGCCAAGGCGCTGTGCTGCAGCATTGCCGAGGCCAGCGTGGAGGAGATCGACCAGCTCAACATCCTGCAGGCCACCATGCTGGCCATGCGGAGGGCCGTGATGGGGCTGCGCCTGAAGCCCGTCATGGTGCTTGTCGATGGCAATCGGCTGCCTACGCTGGGCATCCAGGCCGAGGCCATCGTCAAGGGCGATGCGCTGGTGCCAGCCATCTCGGCCGCATCCATCCTGGCCAAGGTGCACCGCGACCGCTGGTGCGTGCAAGTGCATGAAGAATTTCCCCAATACGGATTTGCCGGCCACAAAGGCTATGGCACGGCCGTGCACATGGCGGCCCTGCGAGAGCATGGGGCCTGCGTTCACCACCGGCGTTCCTTTGCACCCGTGGCGCAGAACCTGCGCGGCTGAACCTGCCCACCCATGACATCTTCCTCCGTCACCACCATCCATTCACGGGATAACACGTTCGTGAAAGACCTGCGCCGTCTTGCGCAGGACACCACGGCCTACCGCAAGCAGGGCCGGGTCTGGCTGGAGGGGGATCACCTCTGTCGCGCGGCCGTGGAACGGGGACAGCGTGCATCGATTGCGGTGTTTTCTGAGTCTTTTTGGCCCCTGGCGCAAGTGGAGTGGGCGCAGGCTGCTATGAAAATAGTAGTAATTGCCGACTCGCTGTTTGCCGACATCAGTGGCCTGGAATCACCGGCGCGCATGGGTTTCATCATTGACCTGCCGTCGCCTGCCGCCTTGCGCCCGGGTGCGGCGACCGTCGTGCTGGACCGCGTGCAGGACGCCGGCAATGTGGGCTCCATCCTGCGCAGTGCATCGGCATTTGGATTCCGCCAAGTGGTCGCCATCAAGGGCAGCGCCGCGTTGTGGTCCGCCAAGGTGTTGCGCGCAGGCATGGGCGCGCATTTCGCATTGGACCTGATCGAAGGCGTGGAGCACGGCGAACTCCAATCGCTGGAGGTACCGATGCTGGTGACCAGCTCGCACGCCGGAGACTGGCTGCACCGTGCCGCCTTGCCCTGGCCTTGCGCTTGGGTTTTGGGCCACGAAGGGCAGGGCGTTTCCCCAGCCCTGGAGGCGCGGGCCGCGATGCACATCCGCATCGCGCAGCCTGGCGGCGAGGAGTCGCTGAATGTGGCGGCCGCTGCAGCGATTTGCCTGCATGCGAGCGGCGCTGGGCGCTGAAACCCCGTCTTTTGGGGCTGCCTCCAGCAGGCTGGATTTGCCTGCTGTCCTTTGCCTTTTTAGAGATTGCGCAGGAACTGGCGCACGAATTCACCCTGGTTGGCGGCATCTTTCTCGGTGCTGAACAGCACTTGCTGGTTCTCCACGCGGATCTTCAGCTGCGGTGCGAATTTGCATTGCACCAAGCCCACGCCGGACGCCGTGCTTTTGAAGGCGGGGGTGTTGCGGCACATGGATTCCAGCTCTGATGCCACCACGCCGCAGAAGCTGCCGATGCTCAGTGTCTGGAGTTTCTCGTCATCAATCGTGGCCCAGTCAACGTTGGTTTTCACTGAGGTACCGCATGCTGCCGTGGCATCCTGGTCGGCCTTGGCCAGTTCGGCCTGCACGCCCGCCAGGCGCTTGTTGCGGTCAAAGCGGGCCAGCTTTTCCTGCAGTCCCTGTTTTTGCTGGCTCTTGTAGCTGGCCTGCAGGTCGGCCAGCTTGAAGGCCTTGCTCTTTTCTTCGCTGAAGGCCAGTGGCACGCCATCGCGTTTGCCGGGCAGGTACACCACATAGTGTTCACCATTGCGATAGGCTTGGCTCTGCTTTTGCAGCAGGCCGTAGCTGCGGCCGTCGAGCGTGGTGGCGTACACCTCGCGCGCCGAGCCCTGCTGCTTCAGTTGGCTCAGAAACACAACCTGGTCGATGGGGTCGTTGATGCCGCTCACGCGCACCAGGGCCTGTTTCCCGTCCACGGTGGGTGCCAGCACGACTTCAACCCCCTGGGGGGCCACGAAGACCTGGGGGTATTTGGCCAATTCCTGGGCATGGGCTGCCATGGCGGCACAGAGGCTGGCCAGGGACAGGGCGAGGGGGCGGAGAAAAACGCGCATCGGAGGCAGCCTTTGGTGTGGGTGTGAGGGATGGAAACCGGCCGAAGTCTAGGGCGGCTGTTGTTCCCTGAAATGCCTGGAACACTTGCTTACGTAACAAGGTTATGCAAGACATGCATTTGCCGTTGATTGCCCCCCGAAGGGTATAATCGGGAGCTTTTCTCGCAACAGCGTCGCCCGACCGCACCCAAAGCAACAACCCATCTGAGAGCAGCCGCTGGCACTCGATTGCAAATATCCTTTGCAAGCGGCCTGCAGGCGCCGGGCGACCGTAACCATCCGGAGAACCCAGTGCTTTTGTCTCTACAGGGAAATTTCCCGCCCGCCATCCTGGCGCTCGCAGACGGCACGGTCTTTATCGGCAATTCGATTGGTGCCACCAGCACCACCGTCGGCGAAGTGGTGTTCAACACTGCCATCACCGGCTACCAGGAAATCCTCACCGACCCGAGCTACTGCCAGCAGATCGTGACCCTCACGTATCCGCACATCGGCAACTACGGCGTCAATGTGGAGGATATCGAAGCCGACAAGGTCCATGCTGCAGGCCTGATCATCAAAGACCTGCCCCTGCTGGCCAGCAACTTCCGCTCCACAGAAACGCTCTCGCAGTACCTGGTGCGCGAGAAGACCGTTGCCATCGCCAACATCGATACCCGCAAGCTGACGCGCCTGCTGCGCAGCAAGGGTGCTCAAAACGGCGCCATCATCGGCCTCGCCGCCGGCCAGGCCGTCACGCAGGCGCTCATCGACGAAGCCATTGCCAAGGCCAAGGCGGCCCCCAACATGGCCGGGCTGGACCTGGCCCAGGTGGTGACCACGGTATCGCGTTATGAGTGGACGCAGACCGAATGGAAGCTGGGCTCTGGCTACGGCGAGCTGGCAGCGCCGCAGTTCCACGTGGTGGCTTATGACTTTGGTGTGAAGAAAAACATTCTGCGCATGTTGGCAGAGCGCGGCTGCAAGGTCACCGTGGTACCCGCGAAGACGCCTGCCGCCGACGTGCTGGCACTCAAGCCCGATGGCGTTTTCCTGTCCAATGGCCCTGGCGATCCGGAGCCTTGCGACTACGCGATCGCAGCGACCCGCACCATCGTGGACAGTGGCATGCCCACGTTCGGCATCTGCCTGGGTCACCAGATCATGGCCCTGGCCGCAGGCGCCAAGACCTTCAAGATGACGCACAGCCACCATGGTGCCAACCACCCGGTGAAGGACCTGGACACCGGCCGCGTGAGCATCACGAGCCAGAACCACGGTTTTGCGGTGGACATGGAATCGCTTCCTGCCAATCTGCGCGCCACGCACGTCAGCCTGTTTGACGGCACGTTGCAAGGGCTGGTCCACAAGGACAAGCCGGCATTTTGCTTCCAGGGGCATCCTGAAGCTTCCCCCGGGCCGCACGACATTGCATATCTCTTCGACCGCTTCACCGACGCCATGCGCGCGGCGAAAGCCGGTTGAGCACGGGAGGAAACAGCGCCATGAAACTCTTCAGCTTCCCTCTCGCATCGCTGGAAAAGGCGGTCCACAAGCGTGTCCTGACCCTGCCATCGCCCCACCGTGAGTGGTTCACCGAGCGCTGGGCGCAAAAGCCCTACAAAAAAGCGTTTATCGAGAACAAGGCGATGCCTCTCGTCACGCTCGTGGCCAAGGGCAAGACCCAGGACGATGCCGCCTTTGCAGAACTGCTGCAGGAGTGGGAAGTGACGTTTTATGACGCGGAAGAAGAGGTCCTGCGCCCGCTGATTCAGGGCGACGGCCTGCTGCAACTGATGCAGAAGAACCTTCCTCCCGAACGGGTGCAGGCGCTGCTTGCCAAGTTGACCCAGCGGCGTTTGCCCGCAGACGCAGCAGCCTCTGCCCCTACCTCCAGCCCCCAGGCAGCCGAACCCACGATCGACTGATCGACGCACCATGCCAAAACGCACAGACATCAAAAGCATTCTCATCATCGGCGCTGGCCCGATCATCATCGGCCAGGCCTGCGAATTCGACTACTCCGGCGTACAGGCCTGCAAGGCGCTGCGCGAGGAGGGCTACAAGGTCATCCTGATCAACAGCAACCCCGCGACGATCATGACCGACCCGGCCACGGCCGACGTGACCTACATCGAGCCCATCACCTGGCAGACGGTCGAGAAGATCATCGCCAAGGAACGCCCCGATGCCATCCTGCCCACCATGGGCGGCCAGACCGCGCTCAATTGCGCGCTGGACCTGTGGCACAACGGCGTGCTCGACAAGTACAAGGTCGAGCTCATCGGCGCCACGCCCGAGGCCATCGACAAGGCCGAAGACCGCCTGAAGTTCAAGGACGCCATGACCAAGATCGGTCTGGGATCCGCGCGCTCGGGCATCGCCCACAGCATGGATGAAGCCTGGGCTGTGCAAAAGAGCGTGGGCTTTCCCACCGTGATCCGCCCCAGCTTCACGCTGGGCGGCACGGGCGGCGGCATTGCCTACAACCCCGAAGAATTCGAGACCATCTGCAAGCGCGGCCTGGAAGCCTCGCCCACCAACGAACTCCTGATCGAAGAGTCGCTGCTCGGCTGGAAGGAGTACGAGATGGAAGTGGTGCGCGACAAGGCGGACAACTGCATCATCATCTGCTCCATCGAGAACCTCGACCCGATGGGCGTGCACACCGGCGACTCGATCACCGTGGCCCCCGCGCAGACGCTGACCGACAAGGAATACCAGATCCTGCGCAATGCGTCCCTGGCAGTGCTGCGCGAGATCGGTGTGGACACGGGCGGCTCCAACGTGCAGTTCTCGATCAATCCGCAAGACGGCCGCATGGTCGTGATCGAGATGAACCCGCGCGTCTCGCGCTCGTCGGCGCTGGCCTCCAAGGCCACGGGCTTCCCGATCGCCAAGGTCGCAGCCAAGCTGGCCGTGGGCTACACGCTCGATGAGCTGCGCAACGAGATCACGGGCGGCATCACGCCCGCATCGTTCGAGCCTTCCATCGACTACGTGGTCACCAAGATCCCGCGTTTCGCGTTCGAAAAATTCCCCACGGCCGACAGCCGCCTGACCACGCAGATGAAGTCCGTGGGCGAGGTCATGGCCATGGGCCGTACCTTCCAGGAATCTTTCCAGAAGGCCCTGCGCGGCCTGGAAGTGGGCGTGGACGGAATGAACGAGAAAACCCAGGACCGCGAAGTGCTCGAAAAGGAACTGGGCGAGCCCGGCCCCGAGCGCATCTGGTACGTGGGCGATGCCTTCGCCATGGGTTTGTCGGTGGACGAAGTCTTTGACCTCACCAAGATCGACAAGTGGTTCCTGGTGCAGATCGAGCAGATCGTGAAGATCGAGCTCGACATCGACAAGCTGGTGGCCGAAAAAGGCGAGGGCGCCCTGGCGGCGCTCGACGCGGGCACGCTGTTCACGCTCAAGCAAAAGGGCTTCTCCGACCGCCGTCTGGCCAAGCTGCTCAAGACCACCGAAAAGGCCGTGCGCGAAGCACGCCACGCTCTGAAGGTGCGCCCGGTGTACAAGCGCGTGGACACCTGCGCGGCCGAGTTCGCCACCAACACGGCGTACCTGTACTCCACCTACGAAGCTGCCACGCACGGCGGCGTCGCGGAATGCGAGTCGGAGCCCACCAACAACAAGAAGATCATGGTGCTGGGCGGTGGTCCGAACCGCATCGGCCAGGGCATCGAGTTCGACTACTGCTGCGTGCATGCGGCGCTGGCAATGCGGGAGGACGGCTACGAGACCATCATGGTCAACTGCAACCCCGAGACTGTCTCCACCGACTACGACACCTCCGACCGCCTGTACTTCGAGCCTGTGACGCTCGAGGACGTGCTGGAGATCGTGGACAAGGAAAAGCCGGTCGGCGTGATCGTGCAATACGGCGGCCAGACGCCTCTGAAACTCGCTCTCGGCCTGGAAGCTGCTGGCGTGCCGATCATCGGCACCAGCCCCGACATGATCGATGCCGCCGAAGACCGCGAGCGCTTCCAGAAGCTGCTGGGCGAGCTCGGCCTGCGCCAGCCGCCCAATGCGACTGCGCGCACCGAACCCGAGGCCCTGGAAAAGGCCGCCGCCCTGGGCTACCCCCTGGTGGTGCGCCCCAGCTACGTGCTGGGTGGCCGCGCGATGGAAATCGTTCACGAGCAGCGTGACCTGGAGCGCTACATGCGCGAAGCCGTCAAGGTGAGCAACGACTCGCCCGTGCTGCTGGACCGCTTCCTCTCCAACGCCATCGAGTGCGATGTGGACTGCGTGCGCGACTCGGCCGGCGTCACCTTCATCGGTGGCGTGATGGAACACATCGAACAGGCGGGCGTGCACAGCGGCGACTCCGCCTGCTCGCTGCCGCCGTACTACCTGTCGCAGCCGACCATCGACGAGATCAAGCGCCAGACCGCCGCCATGGCCCAAGGCCTGAGCGTGGTCGGCCTGATGAACGTGCAGTTCGCCATCCAGGAAGTGGACGGCAAGGACGTGATCTACGTGCTGGAAGTGAACCCGCGCGCCTCGCGCACGGTGCCCTTCGTGAGCAAGGCCACCGGCATCCAGCTGGCCAAGGTGGCCGCGCGCTGCATGGCCGGCCAGACGCTGGCATCGCAAGGCATCACCAAGGAAGTGACGCCCCCGTACTTCAGCGTGAAGGAGGCCGTGTTCCCCTTCGTGAAGTTCCCGGGCGTGGACACCATCCTCGGCCCCGAGATGAAGTCCACCGGCGAAGTCATGGGCGTGGGCAAGACCTTCGGCGAAGCCTTCGTGAAGAGCCAGCTCGGCGCGGGCACCAAGCTGCCCACGTCGGGCAAGGTGTTCCTGACCGTGAAGAACGCGGACAAGCCGCGCGCTGTCGACATCGCACGCCAGCTCGTCGCCCTGGGCTTCGAGCTCGTGGCCACCAAGGGCACGGCCGCTGCGATTGAAGCGGCCGGCGTGCCGGTCAAGGTGGTCAACAAGGTCACCGAAGGCCGCCCGCACATCGTGGACATGATCAAGAACAACGAAATTGTTATGGTCATCAACACCGTGGAAGAGCGCCGCAATGCGATTGCCGATTCGCGTGCCATCCGTACCTCGTCGCTGCTGGCCCGGGTGACCACGTTCACGACCATCTTTGGCGCCGAGGCGGCGGTGGAAGGCATGAAGTACCTGGACAAGCTCGACGTCTATTCGGTGCAGGAGCTGCACGCCCAACTGGCCGCCTGAGCCCCGGCAAAAGCGGCATAATCTTCGCCTGAACAGACACCGCCGCGCGGCAACGTGCGGCGGTTTCCTTTTGTAGACTTGCCATTTGTATCGCCCTGCGCAGCCCGGGCGTGATGTGGTGACTGACCGGTGGAAGTGCTCTTGGCGCTTTCACCGTTTTGACTTTTGGAGACGCAACACGATGGCCACCATTCCGATTACCAAGCGCGGCGCTGAAAAGCTCAAGGAAGAGCTGCACCGCCTCAAGACCGTCGAGCGCCCGGGCGTGATCACGGCTATTGCCGAAGCGCGCGCTCAAGGCGACCTCAGCGAAAACGCCGACTACGACGCCGCCAAGGACCGCCAGGGCTTTATCGAGGGCCGTATTCAGGAGATCGAGGGCAAACTCTCGGTGGCCCAGGTGATTGATCCGAGCGGTGTGGACGGCGGTGGCAAGGTCGTTTTCGGCGCGACGGTCGAACTGGAGGACGAAGAGTCTGGCGATATGGTGAAATACCAGATCGTGGGCGAAGACGAGGCAGATTTGAAGCTCGGCCTGATCAATATCTCCAGCCCCATTGCCCGGGCACTGATCGGCAAAGAGGAGGGCGACACTGCCGAAGTGCAGGCGCCCGGCGGCGTTCGTCGCTACGAAGTGGTGGCGGTCAGCTACCAGTGAACAGGCGCGGCATGCTCCATCGCCTCCCCGCTTTGGTGGCTGCCCTCTGGTGGGGCAGCCTGACCACCATTGGGTTTCTGGTGGTTCCGATGCTGTTTGCCCACCTTCCGTCGCCCATGGTGGCGGGCAACATGGCGGCCAAGCTGTTCGCGGCGCAGACGTGGGTAGCGGTGGCTTGTTGCCTGGTTTTGCTGCTGGTTTCAAGGCCAAAACAGGCCGTAGCGCAGTATCCATGGGCACAAGCTGCTATGGTTTTCATACTTGGCGGTCTGCTGCTGGCGCTGCTCACGCAGTTTGGCGTAGCACCGCGCATTGTGGCGCGGCAGGATCTGCGCCTGTGGCACAGCGTGGGGACGGTGATGTATGTGCTTCAGTGGTGCTGCGCATTGGCCGTGCTGTGGCACACGCTGCGCCACGATCTGAAGCCTTCATCTGCCGCCGATGGGCCAGACAGCGCTTGAGTCGTGGCCTGGGCTCTCAGTCCGAGGTAGGGCCACCTATTCGCGCCAATGCTCTGCTACCCAGGTCGCGGGTCGGATGTAGCGAAACCGCCGGTTGCGCCGCCCGGTCAGTGCATCGGGCGGATTGCACTCCCCATGAAAAATCACGATGCGCGCACCGGCTGGCACGAACGGGGCGCGCCAGTAGTTGGTCGGCCAAGTCGGTATGCCGTGGTATTTAAAACTCGGGCACCACGCTTCGGGCCAGTACTGCAACTTGCCTTGCCGATGCAGAAAATCCGAGAGATAAGCCTGTTCGTTGCGGAACTGTTCGCGGATTTCTGCGAAATGCGCGCGAAAGTGCTCCAGCACGTCTGGGTGCGCCCCGAGTTCAAACCGGTAGACCGATGAATTGCCCGTGACGCGCCAGGGGCGCTTGTAGTCGTGGATGATCAGAAACTCGCCCGGCCTAGTAAAGAAATCGTCCAGGCGGCCGGTGATGACCACGTCTACATCCAGGAACAAGGCCGTGCCCCGGAGTCCGTGCAGGTCCTTGCTGAAAGTGACCAGCTTGGTCCAGCCCCGTTCGGGAATGCCCGGCGGCAGATCGAGCGCCGGGATGGGCAGGCATTGCACCTCGCTGCGGATACCGGCGCTGTCATCGGTCAGGCAGACAAAGTGAAAGTCCCCGCTCAGGTGCCGGCGCACCATGGCGTAAAGCCGGTTGACGTATTCGGGGCCGTATTTCGTGCCCCATTTCATGCAGAGGACGTGGCGGGCGGGCGCCGTGCCGGCAGGTGCTGCAAAGGTTGCAGGGACTGCTTCAGGGCTCATCAGTCCGCCTGGCGCTTCTTGATGGATTTTTGTTTGGGCTTGGCGCGCTTGATCTGCCCACCCGAAGTGAGGCGCTGGTTGCCCAGCACGCGCAGTTGCTTGATCTCGGGGCGTTGGCCGCCGCGCTTGCTGTACTTCAGGACCTTGACGTCGCGCGGGCCGGGCATGCGGTCTTCATCGACCGTGCGCTCCTTGACCGGCTGAGGGCGCCAGAGCACCAGCAGCTTGCCGATGTGCTGAATCGGTGCAGCGTTGAGTTCTGCGGTGAGCTGCTGGTACATCAGTTCCCGGGCCACGCGGTCGTCGTTGAAAACACGCACCTTGATCAGCCCGTGGGCATTCAGGGCAGCGTCGATTTCCTTCTGAACGGCAGGCGTCAGGCCATCGCCGCCGATCAGGACGACGGGGTCCAGGTGGTGGGCGTTGGCGCGTTGTTCCCGGCGCTCGGCGGGAGTCAGTTGAATTTGGGGCATGGGCCGTATTATCGACGGTGCGGATTGTCGAGAGACAATGGAGCTGTATGAAAGTCAAAACCCAAAGCAAGAAGGTCAACAAGGCGTGGTTGAATGACCATGTCAACGACACCTATGTCAAGTTGGCCCACAAAGAGGGTTTTCGGGCCCGCGCAGCCTACAAGCTCAAGGAAATCGACGAACAACTGGGTCTCATCAAGCCTGGGTATACCGTGGTGGACCTGGGCTCCACGCCTGGCGCCTGGAGCCAGTACCTGCGCAGGCGCATGTCGCCGGCTGGGGCTGCAGCGGGCCAGCTCAATGGCACCATCATTGCGCTGGACCTCCTGCCCATGGAACCCATCGAGGGCGTCACCTATATCAACGGAGATTTTCGAGAGGCCGACGTGCTGGGGCGGCTGGAGGCAGCGCTCGATGGCAAGGTGGTGGATGTGGTGGTTTCGGACATGGCCCCCAATCTGTCCGGTATCGAATCGGTCGATGCGGCGCGCATTGCCCACCTGGTCGAGCTGGCCGTGGAGTTTGCTTGCAACCATTTGAAACCGGATGGGGCCCTCGTTGTCAAGCTTTTTCACGGCAGTGGTTACAGTGATCTCGTCACGCTGTTCAAGCAGACCTTCAAAGTGGTCAAACCGTTGAAGCCCAAGGCCTCGCGCGATAAATCGTCCGAAACCTTTTTGGTGGGCATGGGCCTCAAGAAGGCCCCCTGAAGAGGCTTGCCTCAAGTCAAGAATCTGTGAAATCCGACCCCAAAGCCCGTGCTGTTTCCATGGCCGCTAGGGGGAATAGGGATGGCCGGATGGCTTGAAACACCTAAAATGGGCCGCACATGCGTGCCATGACGGCAGTGTGTCCGTTTTCTGTTTTCCGCAACTGGAGCCCCGCTTGAACAATCAGTGGTTTTCAAAAATTGCCGTGTGGCTCGTTATTGCCATGGTGCTGTTCACGGTGTTCAAACAGTTTGACACCCGTTCTGGCGCCAGCGCAGGCCACGTCGGCTACTCGGAATTCCTGGAGGAAGTCCGCAGCAACCGCATCAAGAGCGCGACCATCCAGGAAGGCCAGGGCGGCACCGAGATCGTGGCCGTCACCAATGACGACCGCAAGATCCGCACGACGGCCACCTACCTCGACCGTGGCCTCGTGGGCGACCTCATTAACAACAACGTCAAGTTCGATGTGAAGCCCCGCGAAGAAGGCTCCCTGCTCATGACCCTGCTGGTCAGCTGGGGCCCCATGCTGCTGCTGATCGGCGTGTGGGTGTACTTCATGCGCCAGATGCAGGGCGGCGGCAAGGGCGGTGCCTTCAGCTTCGGCAAGAGCAAGGCACGCATGCTCGACGAGAACAACAACCAGGTCACGTTCGCGGACGTTGCGGGTTGCGACGAGGCCAAGGAAGAAGTCAAGGAAGTTGTGGACTTCCTGAAGGACCCGCAGAAGTTCCAGAAGCTGGGCGGCCGCATTCCCCGCGGCCTGCTGCTGGTGGGCCCTCCAGGTACCGGCAAGACCCTGCTGGCCAAGTCCATCGCGGGCGAAGCCAAGGTGCCGTTCTTCAGCATCTCGGGCTCGGACTTCGTGGAAATGTTCGTCGGCGTGGGCGCGGCCCGTGTGCGCGACATGTTCGACAACGCCAAGAAGAACGCCCCTTGCATCATCTTCATCGATGAAATCGATGCCGTGGGCCGCCAGCGTGGCGCGGGCCTGGGTGGTGGCAACGACGAGCGCGAGCAAACCCTGAACCAGATGCTGGTCGAGATGGACGGCTTCGAGACCAACCTGGGCGTGATCGTGGTGGCTGCGACCAACCGCCCCGACATCCTGGACGCTGCGCTGCTGCGCCCCGGCCGTTTCGACCGCCAGGTCTACGTGACGCTGCCTGATATCCGTGGCCGCGAGCAGATCCTGAACGTGCACATGCGCAAGATCCCGATCGGGCAGGACGTGGCCCCGAGCATCATCGCCCGCGGTACGCCCGGCATGAGCGGTGCCGACTTGGCCAACCTGTGCAACGAAGCGGCCCTGATGGCTGCGCGCCGCAACGCCCGCACCGTGGAAATGCAGGACTTCGAGAAGGCCAAGGACAAGATCCTGATGGGCCCCGAGCGCAAGAGCATGGTCATGCCCGAGGAAGAGCGCCGCAATACGGCCTACCACGAGTCTGGCCACGCCCTGATCGGCAAGCTGTTGCCCAAGTGCGACCCGGTGCACAAGGTCACCATCATTCCCCGCGGCCGTGCCCTGGGCGTGACGATGAGCCTGCCTGCACAAGACCGCTACAGCTACGACCGCGAGTACATGCTCAACCAGATCAGCATGCTGTTCGGTGGCCGTATTGCCGAAGAAGTGTTCATGAACCAGATGACCACCGGCGCCAGCAACGACTTCGAGCGTGCCACGCACATTGCGCGCGACATGGTCACCCGCTACGGCATGACGGATGCGCTGGGCCCCATGGTCTATGCAGAAAACGAAGGCGAAGTGTTCCTGGGCCGTTCGGTGACCAAGACCACCACCATGAGCGAGCAGACCATGGAAAAGGTGGACATGGAAGTGCGTCGCATCATCGACGAGCAGTACAACCTGGCCCGCCGCCTGATCGAGGAGAACAGCGACAAGATGCACGCCATGGCCAAGGCCTTGCTCGAATGGGAAACCATCGATACCGAGCAGTTGGACGACATCATGGCTGGCAAGGAGCCCCGTCCTCCGAAGGATTGGACGCCACGCACGCCTCCCTCATCGGGCGGTGACAATTCCAGCGGTGGCACGCCTGCGGTGACGACGGACACCGCGCCATCGGCCGCCTGAGTGCTGGCCGGTCCATTCGTTGAAACGGGGCCTTGTGCCCCGTTTTTCATGGCCGGTGTCGTGCTGCTTCCTGATCTTCAAAAGGAAGGTGCCCGTGACCTTTTCTCGATGCTCTCATGATCTGGCAGACCTCCCGTTTCTCCATTGACCTGACAGAGCCCCGTGTGATGGGCATCGTCAATGTCACACCGGACTCGTTCTCCGACGGCGGGCGCCATGGCTCTACTGCGGCGGCCCTGCGGCATTGCGAGCAGTTGTTGCGCGACGGCGCGCACATTCTGGACATTGGCGGGGAATCCACGCGCCCGGGCAGCCCGGCGGTGCCTCTGGACGAAGAGCTGGCGCGTGTGGTGCCGCTGGTGGAGGGCGCGGTGTCCCTGGGGGTGCCCATTTCCATCGACACCTACAAGCCCGAGGTCATGCGCGCGGTGCTGGACCTGGGCGCCGACGTCGTCAATGACATCTGGGCGCTGCGCCAGCCGGGGGCGGCGGAGGTGGTGGCATCGCACCCGCAATGCGGGGTCTGTCTCATGCACATGCACCGCGATCCCCAGACCATGCAGGCGGCCCCGATGGAGGGCGATGTGGTGTCGCAGGTGCTATACTTTTTGGAGCGCTCTGCGCTTGATATACAAGCGCGAGGGGTCAATAAGCCTCGAATTGTGCTGGACCCGGGCATTGGTTTTGGCAAGACGGTGGAGCAGAATTTTGCGCTGCTGGCGCACCAGTCGGCGTTGCGGGCTGCGGGCTATCCTCTTTTGGCAGGCTGGTCCCGCAAGTCATCGCTGGGCGCGGTGACGGGCTTGGCGGTAGAGCAGCGCATGGTGCCCAGTGTGGCGGCCGCCGTGCTGGCCGTGGAGCGGGGCGCTTCGGTGGTGCGCGTGCACGATGTCCGCGAAACGGTGGAGGCGCTCGCCGTGTGGCGCGCGATGCAAGCGGCCTGATGGATTCGGTCTTGGGTGGTCTGGGGCGTTGTATGAATGAGCGCATGCCAGGCCCTCTGGCCGTGGATAACAAACAATGAGATTCATACGAGGAGACGCTAGAACATGACGCGCCAATACTTTGGAACCGATGGGATTCGTGGCACCGTCGGGCAGCCACCGATCACCCCGGATTTTGTTCTGCGCCTTGCCCATGCCGTCGGGCGTGTGCTGCGCAGGACCGAGGACCGACCCACCGTGCTGATCGGCAAGGACACCCGCATTTCGGGCTACATGCTGGAAAGTGCGCTGGAGTCAGGCTTCAACTCCGCCGGTGTGGACGTGGTGCTGCTGGGCCCCTTGCCCACCCCAGGCGTGGCCTACCTGACCCGTGCGCAACGTGCAAGCCTGGGGGTGGTCATCAGCGCCAGCCACAACGCCTATCCCGACAATGGCATCAAGTTTTTCAGCGCACAGGGCACCAAGCTGCCTGACACCTGGGAACAGGCCGTAGAGGCCGCTGTGGGCGAGCCACCGGTGTGGGCCGATTCGGCCAGCCTGGGCAAGGCGCGGCGGCTCGATGATGCCGCTGGCCGCTATATCGAGTTCTGCAAGAGCACCTTCCCGCAGGACCTGACCCTCAAGGGCCTCAAGATCGTTGTCGATGCGGCACACGGTGCGGCCTATCAGGTGGCGCCCAAGGTCTTCCACGAACTGGGTGCCGAGGTGTTGTCGATAGGCTGCTCGCCCGATGGCCTCAACATCAACCACGAGGTAGGGGCCACACACCCTGATGCACTGGTGCGGGCCGTGCGCGCCAACCGCGCCGACTATGGCATTGCGCTCGATGGCGATGCGGACCGCCTTCAGATCGTCGATGCCACGGGGCGCCTGTACAACGGCGACGAGCTTCTGTACCTCATGGCTTCGGACCGCATGGGCCGCGATGAACATGTGCCGGGTGTCGTGGGCACCCTGATGACCAACATGGCCGTGGAGGTGGCGCTTCAGGCCCGGGGTGTGAAGTTTGTGCGTGCGAAGGTGGGCGACCGCTATGTGCTCGAAGAACTGGCACGGCACAAATGGGTGCTGGGCGGCGAGGGTTCGGGCCACCTGCTGGCGCTGGACCGCCACACCACCGGTGACGGCTTGGTGAGCGCACTGCAGGTGCTGCAGGCCTGTGTGCGCAGCGGCCGCACATTGGCGCAGTTGCTGGCCGACATCACGCTTTATCCGCAGGTGCTGCTGAATGTGCGCCTGGCCCCTGGCCAGGACTGGAAAGCCAACCGCTTGCTGGCAGACACCACCCAGGCGGTTGAGCAGGAGCTGGGCGCATCGGGCCGTGTGTTGATCCGCGCGAGCGGCACCGAACCGCTGCTGCGGGTGATGGTGGAAGCGCGCGACGCGCAGCAGGCCAGCACCTGTGCGCAGAAGCTGGCCGACGCGGCCCGTGCCGGCTGATGGCTCCGCAGGCCCTCTCAACCGGTGGGCACGCCGTGCGATCCGCTACGCTGATGTCTTTACCGCCAGCCCCGAACCATTGATGCCTTCAAACACTGACACACCCTCCGCCATCACCGTCCGCCCCGTGGACTATGGCAACGCCCGGGAAGCCCAGGCGTTGGTTGAGTTGCTCGACGGCTATGCAAGGGACGTGGCGGGTGGCGGCGCTCCGCTCAGTGCCGAGGTCCAGCGCGGCTTGCCCGAGGCGCTGCGCCAGCGGCCGCAGGCTTTCAGCGTGATCGCATGGGCGGCTGACGCCTCGGCGCTGCATGGCGAGGTGCCCGTGGGCCTGATCAATTGCCTGGAGGGTTTTTCGACCTTTGCGTGCCGGCCCCTGGTCAACGTGCATGACGTGGTGGTGGCGCCCGGCTGGCGGGGTCACCGCATTGCCCAGCGCATGCTGCAGTCGGTGGAGGCACTGGCGCGCGAGCGTGGTGCCTGCAAGCTCACGCTGGAAGTGCTTTCAGGCAACCACAGTGCCCTGCGCGCATATGAACGGGAAGGCTTTGCCGCCTACACGCTCGACCCCAGCATGGGGCAAGCCCAGTTCCTGCAGAAGATGCTGGATGGGGCAGAGGCTGCGCCACCTGCGGCACTCTGAATCATTTTCCGGGAGACAAGACCGTATGAAGACATTTCTGAGCCAGATCGCCGCGGTGGGCGCCACTGCATTGGCGGGGTTGCTCGCGGCGCCCGCCGCCCATGCGGGCAAGACACTCGATGGCATCAAGGCGCGCGGGCAGGTGGTGTGTGGCGTCAACACCGGGCTGGCCGGGTTTGCGATGGCGGACTCCAGCGGCAAGTGGTCAGGCCTCGATGTCGATGTCTGCAGGGCGCTTGCCGCCGCAGTGCTGGGCGATGGCCAGAAGGTCAAGTATGTGCCGCTGGACGTGCCACAACGCTTCACCGCCTTGCAATCCGGTGAGGTGGATGTGCTGTCGCGCAACACCACGTTCTCGCTGGCACGTGACGCATCGCTGGGCCTGCACCAGACGGCCGTGACCTACTACGACGGCCAGGGCTTCATCGTGCCTGCCAAGAGCAAGATCAAGAACATCCGCCAGCTCAAGGGGCAGACCGTGTGTGTGCAGTCGGGGACCACGACCGAAAAGAACCTGGCTGACTATTCCCGTGCCAACGACCTCGACATCAAGCCCGTGATGTTCGAGAAGGTGGATGCTGCAACGTCCGCCTATCTGGCAGGCCGCTGCACCGCGTTCACCACCGATGCATCGGGTCTGGCATCCCTGCGCAGTGGTGTTCCGCAAGGCGCGGCAACACACACCATCTTGCCGGAACTGATCTCCAAGGAGCCCCTGGGGCCCTTGGTGCGGCGGGGTGACGACGAGTGGTTTGCCGTGGTCAAGTGGGTGATCTACGGCCTCATCGAAGCCGAAGAGCACGGCGTGACGCAGGCCAATGCGGACCAGCTGAAGGCCAGCAGTACCCAGCCGGTGGTGCAGCGCATCGTGGGGACCTCCTCGGAAGACACCGGAAAGCTGCTTGGGCTGGACCGTGATTGGCTGCTGCGCGCTGTCAAGACCACGGGCAACTATGGCGAGATCTTTGAGCGCAATGTCGGTCAGAAGTCGCCTCTGGCGCTGCCACGTGGTCTCAACAATCTGTGGAACAAGCAGGGCCTGATGTACGCCTTCCCGATCCGCTGATCCGCTGATCCGCTGATCTCGGTGGGTTGGGGTCAACTTGGGCGGTGAGGCGCTGGATGTTCGGTCTTCCGGCGGCTTGAATTTTGTTTGCTATTAAATAAATAGCTGTTAACGCTTGTGTATCAAGCGCCAGAGGCCATTTTATCTAATTGTTCCACCCGATGCGGTTGCCTGTGGCTCCCGTGGCTCTTTCAGGAGCCATTGGTCTGGGCATGGTCCTGTCGGCAAACGTTGTTCAATGCAGTTGCCGCCGCATGAAAACTTCCAGTTCTGGTGCAGACAGCGGCATGCTGAAGTGGTAACCCTGCGCCTCGTCGCAGCCTTGCTCACGCAGGTAGGCCAATTGGCCTTCGGTCTCTACGCCTTCGGCCGTGGTGCGCATGCCCAGCGCCTGGGCCATGCGGATGATGGCGCTCACGATGGCGCGGTCGTTGCCGTCATCGCCCAGGTCGCGCACGAACGACTGGTCGATCTTGAGCTTGAAAATCTGAAAGCGCTTGAGCTGGCT
This sequence comes from Acidovorax sp. Root275, assembly GCF_001428965.1. Classification (NCBI taxonomy): domain Bacteria; kingdom Pseudomonadati; phylum Pseudomonadota; class Betaproteobacteria; order Burkholderiales; family Comamonadaceae; genus Acidovorax; species Acidovorax sp. Root275. Next base: position 94,190 of record NZ_LMJH01000007.1, read on the forward strand.
CAGCGATGAGTAGCCGGTCCCAAAGTCGTCCATCGACATGCGCACGCCGCGCGCGTGCAATTGGTCCATGGTGGCCACCGCGGCATGCGGGTCGTCCACCGCCACGCCTTCGGTCAGTTCGAGTTCCAGGGAGTCGGGCGGCAGATCGAATTCGGCCAGCATGCGGCTCACCAGCTCTGGCAGCTGGGGCTGGCGAAACTGGATGGCAGACAGGTTCACGGCCATCGTCAGTTTGGGAAAACCGCTGGTGCGCCAGGTTTTGAGCTGAGCCAGCGCGGTGCGCAGCACCCATTCCCCAATCTGCAGGATTTGCCCGCTGTCTTCGGCAATGGGAATGAACTCTGCCGGCGACACCCCGCCGAGCTGCGGGTGCTGCCAGCGCAGCAGCGCTTCCACGCTGCGCACGGAGCCGTTGGTCAGGCTCATCTGCGGCTGGTAGTGCAGGTGGAACTGGTTGCGCTCCAGCGCACGGCGCAGGGCGTTTTCGAGCTGCAGCGCGCGCACCGACTGCGCCTGCATTTCGGGGGTGAAGAACTTGAAGGTGTTGCGGCCATCCAGCTTGGCGCGGTACATGGCCACATCGGCCGATTGGGTCAGCGTATCGAAGTCCGCGCCATCTTGCGGGAACAGCGCGATGCCCATGGATGGCGCCATGGTCAGCTCGTGGTGGTCGATCTGGTAGTGCTGGCGCGATGCCTCCTGCAGTTTGCCGGCCACGCGGGCGGCACCGTGCGCGTTGGCACCGGGCAGCAGCAAAATGAACTCGTCACCGCCCAGACGCGACACCGTGTCCTTGTCGCGCACCACTGCACGAAGCCTCTTGGCGATCTCCACCAGCAGCGCATCGCCCACGCGGTGGCCCAGGGAGTCGTTCACATGCTTGAAATGGTCCAGGTCCAGGAAGATCAGGGCCAGCGGCGTGTTGCCTTCCTGGGCGACGCGGATGGCCTGCTGTGCCCGTTCGGCCAGCAGCGTGCGGTTGGGCAGGCCTGTCAGGGCGTCGTAGTGGGCCAGCCAGTAGATGCGCTCCTGATCGGCCTTGCGGTCGTTAATCTCACGGTGCAGGTTGTCCACGGTTTCGCGCAGTTCGCGGGTGCGGTCCTGCACTTGCCTTTCCAGGTCTTCGTGGGTGCTGGCAAGCAGGGCCTGCGCCTGCTTGCGCTCCGTGATGTCCATGGTGATCCAGATGGAGCCCTGGGACGGATCGGCAGGGTCGATGGACTTGCTGCGCACCTCGCAGATCACGGGGGTCCCGTCCTTGCGGCACAGCTCCAGCTCGCCTTCGTAGGAGTGGCCTGCGGCCAGCTGCGGATAGCACCGGCGGCCGACTTCTTCCCAGGCGGCATCGCTGGCGTACCACTGGCGCGAGGGGCTGCCTGCCAGTTCTCCCGGCTGGTAGCCCAGCATCTGTTCAAAGTGGTGGTTGCAGCGGGTCAGATGCCTGTCACGCAGGAACGCGATCCCCACCATCGCGCTGTCGAAGAGCAACTGCTTTTCACGCACTGCCGCACCCAGCGCCGCCTGGGCGCGCTTTTGCTCATCGATGTCGTCCAGGATCCAGATAGAGCCTTCTGTCGTGTCCTGTGGGTTGATGAGCCGCCCCGTCAGGCTGCCCCAGAACAAGCTGCCATCGCATCGGCGCAGTTGGCGCTCGACGCGGAATGCCTGGCCCTGGGCCAGCACGGGATAGGCGGTGCGGCCCAGATCGCGAAACGCCTCGCGCGAGGGGTAGAACGCCTCGGTGTTGAGTCCCACCAACCGCTCGGGGCTGGCATAGCCAAAAATCTCGGCGTACCGCTGGTTGCAGCGCACCACACTGCGCTGGCGCAGGAACACAATGCCCACGCCTGCGCTGTCGAGCAGGGTTTGTTGTTCGCGCAGCGCGCGTTGCAGGGGAGTGTCGGTGGCAACTCCAGGACGCTGCAATTCTGGAGTGCTGAACGGCGCAAACATGAGACCGGTACGGGCGTAGGGCCTGGCGGCCTTGGTAATTTGTACCAAAGTGTAGCAGTGCTCCCTTACAGCCGCCGGCGCCCCTCCCGCACCTTCCGCACCGTCGCAGCACCAAGTAAGAACGTGTTCACGATCTTAGCCAGCCTTAGCGTGCCTGCTGTCCGCGCAGGTAGGCCTCGAAGGCGTCGGCCGGCAGTGGGCGGCTAAAGTAAAAGCCCTGGGCTTCATCACAGCCCTGCGCGTGCAGAAACTCGAGCTGTCCGTCGGTTTCCACCCCTTCGGCCGTGGTCTGCATGCCCAGAGCCTGCGCCATGCGGATGATGGCGCTGACGATGGCGCGGTCGTTGGCATCCTCTTCAAGATCGCGTACGAACGATTGATCGATCTTGAGCTTGTAGATCTGAAAGCGCTTGAGATAGCTCAGCGACGAGTACCCGGTGCCAAAGTCATCCATCGACAGGCGCACGCCCCGGTCGTGCAACTGGTCCATCATCGCCAGTGCAGCGGCAGGGTCGTCCACGGCGGCACCTTCGGTCAGCTCCAGCTCCAGCCTGCGGGCAGGCAGGCCGGCCTGTTCCAGGCAGCGGGTCACCATCTCGGGCAGTTGAGGGTGCCTGAATTGCACGGCAGAAACGTTCACGGAGACGGCCCGCAGGGGCAGGTGCAGATCCAGCCAGCGCTTGATGTCGGTCACCGCCGTGTGGATGACCCATTCGCCAATCGCCACGATCATGCCGCTGCTTTCGGCGACGGGGATGAACTCTGCCGGTGACACCAGGCCCAGCTCGGGGTGGCGCCAGCGCAGCAGGGCCTCCGCGCCTACCACCTGGCGCGTGGAGAGCGAAACCTGTGGCTGGTAGTGCAGCTCAAACTGGTTGCGCTCCAGTGCACGGCGCAGTGCGTTTTCTATCAGCAAGGCGCGGGCCGTGCGCGCTTCAATATCGGCGGTAAAAAATCCGTACCGGTTGCGCCCGTTTTGTTTGGCGCGGTACATGGCGGCATCCGCCCGTTGGTACAGCGTGTCGAACGATTCGCCATCGGCCGGATACATCGCAATGCCGACCGACAAGGTGGTGGTGAGCTCGTAGGGGTCGATCTGAAACGGCTGGGCCACGGCCGCGAGCAGCTGCATGGCCATTTCGGCGGCAGCGCTTGCTGTGGTGGATGGGAGCAACAGAAGAAACTCGTCACCGCCCAGGCGCGAGACCGTGTCATGGGGCCTCAAGAGGGACTGAAGCCTTTGTGCCACCGCCACAAGCAGGATGTCGCCAATTCTGTGGCCCAGTGAGTCATTGACATTCTTGAAGTGGTCCAGGTCCAGAAACAGCATCGCCAGTGTGCCACCCCGTGCCTGCTCATCGGCAATGTGGCGATGGGCGCGTTCTGCCAGCAGCGCGCGGTTGGGCAAGTTCGTGAGCGGGTCGAAGTGCGCCAGGCGTTGAATGCGGTCCTGGGCCTCGCGCTGCTGGGTGATGTCACGGAACAGCGTGATGGAATGGGTGACCACACCATTGCCGTCTCGCACACTGCTGACCGACAGCCACTGGGGGTAAGTGGAGGCGTCTTTGCGGTGTCCCAGGGCTTCGCCTTCCCAGCTTCCGCCCTGCGGCAGCTGTGCATAGACGGTATCCGCATCGAAGTCGTGGCCGGACCCCGCGACGGTGAGTAGACGCACTGACTGTCCTACCGCTTCGGCTTCTGCATACCCCGTGATCCGCGTGAACGCCCTGTTGATGCGCACGATGGTATGGGCAGCATCGGCGATCACGATGGCTTCACTGCTCTGGTCAAACACCTGCGCGGTGAGTTGCAACTGCTCCTGGGACCGCTTGCGCTCGGTGATGTCGCGCGACAGCACAATGAACCGCGGTTTTGCGTTGGGGGAAGTCGCCTTGCGCGCCGCAGACAACTCAAACCAGGTGGCGCCCAGGCGGGGCAGGTCGAGCATGATCTGCCGCCCGGTGGACCAGCCCTGCGCCTGGGCTTCATTCAGCACGTCCATCACTGACAAGGCCGCCAGCGCAGGCATCACATCGGCCACGTTGCGTCCCACCAGCGTTTCGGCGGGGGCCATGAGCAGCTCCGCGCGCGGGCTGTGCACGCTGCAGTAAAAACCATCCTGGTCGAGCTCGAAAAGCGGATCCGGTATGGCGTCGATGGTGGCGTGCAATTGCTGCTGGGTTGCCTGGATTTCCGAGGTGCGCTGCGCCACCTGGTAGGCCAGGCCTCGCTCATGCTCTTTCAGCTCGAACAGCAGCCGGGCCACGTAGGCCATCATCAAGGCAAACAGCAAGGCGATCGCGCATCGCATGGCCAGCACGCCCGGGTCTCCCCAACCCTTGATGGGGGTCAGGCTCAGCGTCCACTGTCCATTGGGCAAGGTCAGCGACCTGCCCACGGCATCGGGGCCCGGGGGCGGTGCAGAGGCTGCAATCGTCTGCTCTTCTTCCGTATCGGGCCGGATGCGCCACAGCCGGTAGTGGTATCCCCGCTGGGTCAGTTGCGGCAGGCGCGCAGCGGCGAGCACCTCGGGCAGGCGGATGGTGACGTAGGTAAAGCCCCAGAAGGTGCGGTGACCCTGGGCATCCTCCAGATAGACCGGCTGGCGCCCCACCACCCCCAGCCCGCCTTGCACCAGCTCCATGGGGCCAGCCAGGGTCAGCAGGCCTGACTCCCGTGCCCTGGCGGATTCGCGACCTTGACGCGGGTCATTGAGTTGATCGAAACCGATGGAGCTTTCGTTGCCCTGGCGCGGCACCACGTGCCTTACCACGCCGTTGGGGGACAGGCCCATGGCCGCAATGCCAGGGTAGAACGGCAGCATCTGGGTGCCGATCTCTTCAAACTGCGTCACCTGCCCTTTGCCCTGGCGTACCAAGGCGACCAGGGTGTTGTTGGCGGACAGGGCCAGTTCGATGGCGCGCTGCAAGGCCTGCACATGGTCGCCCGCCATGTCTGTCACCTGCGTGCGCTGCTGTGCCTGTTCCTGGCGCTCCAACGCCCACACCAAAGCGCCTGCACACAGTGCCGCCAGAACAAACACGACCAGCGCGCCCATGGCAGGGCTTCGGGGGCGGGCGGGGAAGGAGGCGTGCACGGTACGAGTTCCTGGACCAATTATGCAGGCCCAACGATTGCCTGCGTAGGTGCCTTCCCAGGGTACGCATGTCACGGCATTGACATGCCATCGACATGGCTGCGTCATGTGCCAATTTCACACTCGCTCCCAGGGGAAAACGGTTCCCAGCCCATGGTTGGGGCCCCCAGCCGAAACCGTCCTGACGCAAGGAGATGTTGCACCATGAATGAATTGCCCACCTTGACACCGCCCCTGCCAGCCGAAGTTGCTTCTCCGAGGGGACTTCGTGGTGCGGGTACTCTGTCTGGCGCAGCGCGTCTGGTGCCGGAACGTGGCGCCATTCAGGTGGCCTGGGCGCGCCATGAAGACGAAGTGCGCCAGGCGCAGCGGCTGCGGTTCGACGTGTTTGCAGCGGAAATGGGCGCTCGATTGACGACCCCCATCCCGGGCCATGATGTGGACCTGTTCGACGATTACTGCGAACACCTGTTGGTGCGCGATGCCCAGAGCCAGCAAGTCATTGGGACTTACAGGGTGCTCACTCCGGCACAAGCCCGACGCGTTGGTGGTACCTACAGCGATACCGAGTTCGACCTCACGCGGCTGCGTTCGCTGCGTCCCCGCATGGTGGAACTGGGGCGCAGTTGCGTGCACCCCGATCATCGCCACGGTGGCGTGATCATGGCCTTGTGGAGCGCGTTGGCGGATTTCATGGTGCGCAACCAGTTGGACACCATGATCGGCTGCGCGAGCATTCCCATGCTCTACAACGGCGTTGTGAGCGGCGATGCTGCCGCCAGCATCTGGCAGCAGGTGCGCCAGACGCACCTGGCCCCCATCGAATACCACGTGCTCCCCCGGTTGCCCTTGCCCGTGGAGCAGCTTGATGGCTCGATCACGGTAGAGCCCCCGGCACTCATCAAAGGCTACCTGCGGCTCGGGGCACGCGTGTTGGGCGCTCCGGCCTGGGACCCGGATTTCAACACCGCAGACCTGCCGATGCTGATGCGTCTGGCAGATCTTCATCCCCGCTATCGCAAGCATTTTCTGGGGGCCTGATGCGCACCGCGTTCGATGCCTTGGGTCCCTGGATGGAACCGTCCTTGGGCCACGAGGACACGGCCGACGACGCACAGGCATCCGCCGCTGGTCATCGCCGGTACCGCGCGGTCTTTATTTCTGATCTGCATCTGGGTACTCCAGGTTGCCAGGCGGTCGCATTGCTGGACTTTCTCAAGCACCATCCCAGCGATCACCTTTACTTGGTCGGCGACATCGTGGATGGTTGGCAACTGCGCCGCAAGTGGTTCTGGCCACAAGCCCACAACGATGTGGTGCAAAAGCTCCTGCGCCGCGCGCGCAAAGGGTGTCGGGTGGTGTTTGTACCCGGCAACCATGACGAATTCGCCCGTGCGTTCGTAGGCCACTCTTTTGGTGGCATCGAGGTGCGGGCCGATGCGGTTCACACGACGGCCGATGGTCGCAGCCTCTGGGTCACGCACGGAGATCATTTTGATGGGGTCATTCAGTGTGCCAAGTGGCTGGCGTATCTGGGCGACAACCTGTATGAGTTCACCCTCAAACTCAACCGGCACCTCAACACCCTGCGTGCCCGCGTGGGGTTGCCCTACTGGTCCCTGTCGGCGTACCTGAAGGGCAAGGTCAAGAAAGCACTGAACTACGTCACTGATTTTGAAGTGGCCGTTGCAGCCGAAGCGCGCCGCAGGGGACATGATGGCGTGGTGTGTGGCCATATCCACCGTGCTGAGATGCGGGAGATCGGCGGGACCCTGTATTGCAATGACGGCGACTGGGTGGAAAGCCACACCGCCCTGGTCGAGCACATGGACGGCCGACTGGAACTGCTGCAGTGGTCGGCTTCTCCGCTCGCAAATATCCCCCAGGCCGAGGCCGCTGTTGTGTTATGAAAATTGCCTTGTTGACCGATGCCTGGCTTCCCCAGGTGAATGGGGTGGTTACCACCCTGCTGGAACTGGTGCAGGCGCTTGAAACTGCCGGGCACGAGGTGCAAGTGCTGCACCCCGGTCAATTTGCAACCCGTCCCTGCCCTGGCTATCCCGGCATCGACCTGGCCGTGCGGCCGATAAAGCGCGTGGCAGAGGTACTGGACGCCATGCAGCCCGATGCCATCCACCTTGCCACAGAAGGGCCGCTGGGCTGGGCGGGGCGCCGCTACTGCCTGCGCAAGGGCCTAGCGTTCACGTCGGCTTTCCACACACGTTTTCCGGAAATACTGCATGCGGCGCTGCGTGTGCCGCTTGGTTGGGGGTATGCGCTGTTCCGGCATTTCCACCGTCCATCCTCGGGAGTGATGGTGCCCACGCAAGGCGTTCTGCAGATGCTGGAGCGTCGGGGTTTCCGCAATCTGCGCCCGTGGACCCATGGAGTCGACACGCGGGTTTTTCCGTTCCATGGCGCAACCACCCAGAGCCCGCTCATGGGCACTCTGGCGCACCCGGTGTCGCTGTATGTGGGGCGGATTTCGTACGAAAAGAACATCGAAGCTTTCCTCCGGCTCGACATGCCGGGCTCCAAGGTGGTTTGTGGTGTTGGGCCGCTGGAGGCGCGTCTCAAGGCGAAGTACCCGCAGGTTCGTTGGCTGGGCATCCTGGATCGCGCGGCTTTGGCAGAGGTCTATGCGGCCGCTGATGTGTTTGTATTTCCAAGCCGGTCAGAAACGTTTGGTTTGGTCATGCTGGAGGCCATGGCCTGCGGGACGCCTGTGGCAGCGTATCCCGAGGATGGCCCCATGGAAGTGCTGGGAGCGCATGCTGGCCAGGCCCCCAGAGGGGGTGTGTTGCAGGATGATCTGCTCCTGGCAAGCCAGCAGGCCTTGGCGATTCCCCGGTCCGAAGCACGCGCGCGGGCACTCGATTTCACCTGGGCTCATGCCGCCCGGCTGTTTGAACAGTACCTGGTCCCCGCCCGTGTGCAGGATGCATCTTGTGTGACTGTCACAAAACCTGTCACATCGTTGTCATCTGGGCGTTAAATACTGCAGGCATCCTGCACTTGCCGCGTTTGCGTACCCATGTTGCCTTTGCCTTTCGATCATGCTGGCACACATGCCACCACCTCCCTGTTGCATGACAGTGGCACGAGCTGTACGTTAGTGCAATCCACCAGCCACCCTCCTCAGATGTTTCTGGACAGAGATCACAGCATCCTGGCTTTCAATGAGCGGGTTTTTGACTGGGCCGTGCGGACGGATGTCCCCTTGCTGGAGCGGCTGCGCTATCTGTGCATCGTGTCTTCCAATCTCGATGAGTTTTTTGAGGTGCGCGCTGCGCCACACATCACCGCGGCGCAGAAGGGCGAGACCAAGGGGCTTTATTCAACGGCGTCCTTCGAAGCCATGGCCGCCAAGGTGCACAGCCTTGTGGAGCGGCAGTACACGCTGTACAACGATTCCTTGGTGCCGGCGTTTGCCGCACACGGGATTCGCATCGTGGGCTACAGCGAGCGTTCTCCCGCGCAAAAGCGGTGGGTCCACGATTATTTTTTGGACGAAGTTCGGCCTCTGCTGATTCCGGTGGGCTTGGATCCGGCACACCCGTTTCCACAGGTAGCCAATAAATCGCTGAATTTCATCGTCCGGTTGAAAGGTCACGACGCGTTTGGCCGCGAGAACGAGATCGCCATCGTCAAGGTGCCCCGGGCCCTGCCAAGACTCATCCGCATGCCTGACCGCGTTGCTCCCGGGGAAGCGCTTTTCGTGAGCCTTTCCAGCATTGTCCGGGCGCATCTGGAGGATTTGTTCCCGGGGCGCGAGGTCACGGAGTTCTCGCAGTTCCGCGTCACGCGCCATTCAGACCTGGCACTGGACGAGGAGGACGTGCGCAATCTGCGGACCGCACTTCGCCAGGGCTTGCAGCACCGGCACTACGGGCAAGCGGTGCGGCTGGAGGTGTCTTCTGGATGTTCGCAGTTTCTGTCGGATTTTCTGTTGGCGCAATTTGCCTTGCCGGCAGCTGCCCTGTTCCGGGTGCAGGGTCCCGTGAATCTGGTGCGACTGACACAACTCGTGGATCTGGTGGATGCCCCGGACCTCCTGTTTGCGCCCTGGAACTCTGCCTGGCCTCGGCAATTGCAGTCCGGCGTGTCCATTCTGGAGCAACTGCGCAAGCACGATGTGCTGATCCATCAGCCGTTCGAAAGTTTTGATGGGTTACTCGCTTTTCTGCGCGAAGCCGTCAATGACCCGGACGTGCTCGTCATCAAACAGACGATCTACCGAACCGGGGCGGACTCCGAACTCATGGATCTGCTCACCGAGGCGGTGCGTCGCGGCAAGGAGGTCATGGCCGTGGTGGAACTCAAGGCCCGGTTTGATGAAGAGGCCAATATCAACTGGGCCGAGGCCCTGGAGTCCATTGGTGCGCAGGTGGTCTACGGTGTGGTGGGGCTCAAGACGCACGCAAAAATGCTGCTCGTCACGCGCAGGGAAGGGCGAAAACTGCGGCGGTATGGGCACCTTTCCACCGGCAATTACAACGTGCGTACTGCGCGGCTCTATACCGATCTGAGCTACCTCACGGCCGATGAGGAAACCACTGCTGACATGGATGGGGTGTTCAACCATCTGGCGAGCCAGAACCGTCCGCCCAAGCTGCGCAAGCTGATGCTGGCGCCGTTCCATCTGCACCGGCGCATGCTGGAAAAAATCGAACAAGTGGGGCTGGCCGCCAGTAGGGGAGAGGATGCGCGCATCGTCGCCAAGATGAATGCCCTGACGGACGAGGCCCTGATGCGCGCCCTGATTGCGGCCGGCCAGCGCGGGGCACGCATTGACCTCATCGTGCGCGGAGCCTGCATGTTGGCTGCCCAAGTCCCTGGGGTGACCGACAACATCCGTGTGCGCTCGGTCATTGGCCGGTTTCTGGAACACACGCGCGTTTTCTATTTCCGCAGCGGGAATGAGGAAGACCTGTATCTCTCCAGTGCCGACTGGATGAACCGCAACATGATGCGGCGGGTGGAGCTGGCCTGGCCCGTGACCGACCCTCGCCTGCGCCAGCAGATTGTCGATGAATGCCTGGTCGCCTATCTGCATGATGAACGGGATGCCTGGACCCTGAACGCAGATGGCTCCTACGGCAGGGCTCCTCGTCCCCAGGATGGTTTGGGCGCACAGAACGCTCTGATGGTCCGGTATGGTCCGGCCCCATCGGTGGCGCACGTGGATCAGGGGACGGCATGATGGACCTCATTTTGTGGCGCCATGCGGAGGCGGAAGAGCCTGCAGAGGGGGGGGACGATCTGGCGAGAGCTTTGACGTCGCGTGGGGAGAAGCAGGCTGCACGCATGGCCGCCTGGCTGGACCGGCAATTGCCCGAGGGTTTGCGTGTGCTCGCCAGTCCGTCGCGGCGCACGGAGCAGACTGCAAGCGCTCTGGGGCGAAAATTCAAGATGCGCGCTGAGCTGTTACCTGGTGCGATTCCGCAGGATCTGCTGGATCTTGTGCAATGGCCACGCGCCAAGGGCACGGTGCTGGTGGTGGGCCATCAACCCGTGCTGGGCCAGACCATTGCGCAGTTGATGGGGCTCCAGGCTTCGGAGTGCGCCGTGCGCAAGGGGGCTGTCTGGTGGTTGAGACAGCGGCAACGGCTGGACCAGAGCCAGACGTTGCTGATCACGGTCCAGTCTCCCGAGTTTCTTTGATGCCGGTTGCGCCGAGGAGCCTCACCCGGCGCAGAACAGTGGGCTTACTTGCGCGTGGCTTTGGCGGTCGTTTTTGTGGCTGGCACGGGTGTTGCCGGTGCTGCGTCTGCCTTCGGGCGTCCCGTCTTGATGGAAGGTACTGCCTGCACCGCGCTGCGCAGCGCTGCGTCGGACATCGCTGCCAGGACCTTGAGGCCCGCGCGCAGCAGTTCGCTTTTCTTCACAGGCTGGGCGAGAGCGGCTGAGCGCTGCTTCAGGGTTTCGATGACTGCGTATTCGTCTTTGGGAATGGTGAAGCTGTCGCGCACCAGCTTGGGCTTCTTGGCCTTAACGTCCCGGGTGGCTACCGGCGTGGGTGCCTTGGGCTGTTTGGGCGTCACCTGTTTGGCGCTGGGTGCTTTTTTCTTGGGAACCGTGGCGGGCTTTGCCGCCAATTTTTTCGGTGGCTTGGCGGCAGCCGCTGTTTTGGCCGAGGTCTTGGTAGCCGCAGCAGTGGTCTTGACCGACTTTGCCGGAGTTGCTGGCGTGGGGTTCGGTGCGAGGGCTGCTGGCGTAGTGGTGGTGCTGGATGTGGTCATGACAAAGGAATTTTTCGATAAACGGTATAAACAGTTTATATAGTTTATTCCTGATGCTCACGGTAGGTCAACCACCAGTTCCCAAGGTGTCTTTAGCCATGCCTGAATTTCCTCGCGCAGCAGGTGTGCAGATTGTGGAAAGATCGCCGCCCAGCCGGCGCGGGCTCTCAGAATGAAACGCTGGCCTTCTGCTTGCAACGAAAGACCGGCCGTGTCCGGGTCGCGGCGGGCGTGGCACAGTGCCACGGCCAGGCGCATGCTGAGCAGCTGAAGCGCGAAGACGGGGTCTTGCAAGTCCGCTTCCAGTTTGCGCACCTTGCCGCGTTGCCCTTGAACCAGTATCCCGAGGCGGTGAAGTTCGGGGACGGCAAATCCAGCGGCGTCGGTGTTGTCGAGGATGTAAGCGCCGTGGCGGTGGTAGTCGCTGTGGGAGATCAGGCAGCCAATCTCGTGCAGCCGGGCGGCCCAATCGAGTTTTCGCGATGCGCGCTCGCTCCCGAAAGGCATGGCCTGATCAAACAGGGCACACGCAGTGCGTGCGACACGCTCCGCGTGTTCTATATCCACACCAAACCGCTGCATCAGGCCATTTACGGTGGTGGTCCGCAGGTCGGTGCCAGGTTGTTCGCGGTCGAGCAGATCGTAGAGTGCACCTTGGCGCAAGGCACCCTGGGCGACATGCATCTGCTCGATGTCCAGCAGGTCAAACACGGCGCGCAACACACTGATGCCTCCGCCGATGACGGCGCGCCGTTCTTCCTTGAGGCCTTCCAGGCGTATGCGGTCCGCTGACTGGGCGCGCAGCAGTCGCTCGTGCAGCCAATGGAGGCCTTCGCGGGTGATGAGGCCTTGTGGCCCACCCGCAGCCGTCAGCACGTCGCCAACGGCTCCGGCGGTGCCGGAGGATCCATAGGCTATCTCCCAGGCGTCGGGCTGGAAGGTCTCCAGCGCTTCGTCCAACACGGCCTTGGCTGCGATCTCGGCTGCCAGGAAGGCCTGCGCGGTGAACTCGCCGTTGGCAAAGTAGCGCTGCGACCAGGCAACACTGCCCACCCGGTACGAAGCCACGGCGTGGGGTGTGAACTGCTGGCCCAAAATCAATTCGGTGGAACGCCCACCGATGTCCACCACCAAGCGGCGCTCGTCGGATTGCGGAAGCAGGCGGGCTACGCCCTGGTAAATCAGCCGTGCTTCCTCGGGGCCAGAGACGACGTCGATGGGATAGCCCAGCACTTCGCTGCCGCGCAACAGAAACTCTTCCCGGTTGCGTGCTTCGCGCAGCGTCTGTGTGGCCACGGCGCGAACCTGGGCGCGTGGAAACCCGGCCAGCCGCTCGCCAAACCGCGCCAGGCAGGCCCAGCCACGCTCCATGGCGTCGCGTGTCAAATTGCGATCTTCGTCAAGGCCATTGCCCTGGCGCACGGTCTCCTTGAGGTATTCCACCCGCTGGATATGACCGAACTCATAGCGCCCGATTTCGAGGCGAAAACTGTTGGAGCCGAGGTCGACTGCGGCGAGGCGTGTGCCGTTCTGCATGTTTTTCTGGTTGGAGCTTCGTTCGGCATGGTACCGCGACCATCTGGTGTGCCCCCCGCGACGCACGTTGCCACAAGGGCGGTGGGAGGGCGGGCTGTGATCTTTGCCAGTGTCTGCCGCTTGCATGACAAATTCATGACGATGCAAGCCGCATGGGGTAAAGGCGGGTGGTCGTGTGGCAGTTGGCTACGACGAGGGTTTGTGTGTCACTGAATTGTCATCTTGGGGCCCTAGAGTTCATCCTGTTCCTGATAACCCTAGCCAAAAGGTACTGAATAATGAAACGCACATTTCTCAAAACCGTTGCTGTAGCACTCGCCACCATGGCGGTAGGCAGTGCCTTTGCTGCTGACATCACCGGCGCGGGCGCAACCTTTCCGTTTCCCATGTACGCCAAATGGGCCGAAGCCTACAAGAAGGAAACCGGCACAGGGCTGAACTACCAGTCCATCGGTTCGTCCGGCGGTATCCGCCAGATTCGCGCCAAGACCGTGGCCTTTGGTGCCTCTGATGCGCCGGTCTCTGGTGCCGATCTGGAGAAGGACGGCATGGTGCAGTTCCCCGCCATCATTGGTGGCACGGTGCCCGTGGTCAACCTGGAAGGCTTCAAGCCTGGCGAACTGCGCGTCACCGGCCCTGTGCTGGCAGAAATCTTTCTGGGCAAGATCGCCAAGTGGAATGATGCCAAGCTTGCTGCACTGAACGCTGGCAAGACCTTGCCAGACCAGAACATCACCGTGGTCCACCGCGCAGATGGTTCGGGCACCACGTTCAACTGGACCGACTACCTGTCTGCCGTCAGCAAGGAATGGGCAGATTCCGTGGGCAAGGGCGCTGCCGTGAAATGGCCAGCCGCTTCGTCCGTGGGTGGCAAGGGCAATGAAGGCGTGGCCGCCAATGTGACCCGGGTGAAGGGTGCAGTGGGCTACGTGGAATACGCCTACGTCAAGAAGAACAACATGAACTTCCTGCAGCTGCAGAATGCGGACGGCAAGTATGTGAGCCCTGACGACAAGACCTTCGCCGCCGCAGCAGCCAGCGCAGACTGGTTCAGCGTGCCGGGCATGGGCATCTCGATGGTCAATGCCAAGGGTGCCGAAAGCTGGCCCGTCAGCACGGCCTCTTTCATCCTGATGTACAAGGACCCTGCGGACAAAGCCCAATCGGCTGAAGTGCTGAAGTTCTTTGACTGGGCGTTCAAGAACGGCAAGGGTATGGCTGCGGATCTGGACTATGTCCCGCTGCCTGACACCCTGACCGCCGAGATCCGCTCCAAAGTCTGGTCGCAGATCAAGAAATAAGCCAGTCTGCCCCAGAATACCCCCCATTGGCCGGCTGGTCTGGCCGATGGGTGCTGGTTTGTGGGGATCTCCAGAAGCCAGATGGGAGTCAATATGAGCGTGGGAACCACCATGAGTTCGCAATCCGGGTCCGTCAAGAAGACAGACGCCCCCACAGAGTCGATGGTATCGATTGCCAAGCGGCAGCGTCTTCAGGACATCTTTTTCCATCGTCTCACCCAAAGTCTTTCGCTGCTGGTGCTGGTAGCGCTTCTGGGCATCATCGTCTCGCTGTTTGTCTACGCGTGGCCGACGTTTCACAAATTCGGTGCCCAGTTCATCTGGCGCGTGGAATGGGACATCATCAACGAAGAGTTCGGCGCCGCGATTGCCATCGTCGGCACCTTGGCCAGTGCAGGCATTGCGCTGCTGATCGCAGTGCCACTCGCTTTCGGCATCGCCCTTTTCCTGACGGAAACCTGCCCCGTGTGGCTGCGGCGCCCGTTGGGCACGGCAGTGGAGCTGCTTGCGGCGGTGCCTTCGATCATCTACGGCATGTTTGGCCTCTTTGTGTTTGCCCCGCTGTTCGCGGACTACTTCCAGATGCCGGTGCAAAAGCTGTTGGGCTCCATGCCACTGGTCGGGTTTCTGTTTGGCGGCAGCACAAACGGGTTCGGCATCCTGGCGGCTGGCATTGTGCTGGCGTTCATGGTGCTGCCTTTTGTGGCTGCCGTGATGCGCGACGTGTTCGAGATTGTTCCGCCCATCCTGCGCGAGTCCGCCTACGGCCTGGGCTGCACGACCTGGGAGGTGGTGCGCCGCGTCGTGTTGCCCTACACGCAAAAGGGGGTGATCGGCGGGGTGATGCTGGGCCTGGGCCGTGCCCTGGGCGAGACCATGGCGGTGACCTTTGTGATCGGCAATGCCAACCGCATGCCCACGTCGCTGTTCTCCCCGGGGACCTCGATTGCCTCCACGCTCGCCAATGAGTTCGGCGAAGCTGCCGACTTTCACCTTTCCACGTTGTTCGCGCTGGGTTTTCTGCTGTTCGTGATTACCTTCGTTGTGCTTTCGGCGGCCAAGATCATGATGCTGCGCGCCGAAAAGGCCAAGGGCCTTTGACTCCGCCCGCCCTGACCATGAACCTCTTTTGAGACAAGCTCCATGGAATTCAACCAACAACTCTACAAAAAGCGCCAGCGCTCCAATGCCATCGGCCTGACCCTGTCCCTGGGTGCGATGGTGCTGGGCCTGTTCGTGCTGCTCTGGATCCTGAGCGTTCTGCTCTCCAACGGTTTTGCCGCGCTGGACTGGAACATGTTCACCCAGTCGACGCCAGCCCCGGGATCGGAAGGCGGGGGCCTGGCCAACGCCATCGTCGGCAGTCTCATGATGGTGGGTTTTACCGTACTGGTATCCACACCGATTGGTGTTCTGGCCGGCGTGTACCTGGCGGAATATGGCGACCAGAGCAAAACGGCCGAGCTCACCCGCTTTGTGACCGACATCATGTTGTCTGCGCCCTCCATCGTGCTGGGCCTGTTCGTCTATGCCATTGCCGTGGCGACGGTCGGCAACTTCTCGGGTTGGGCCGGTAGCCTGGCGCTGTCGCTCATTGCCGTGCCAGTGGTGGTTCGCACCACGGAGAACATGCTGCGCCTAGTGCCCGGCAGCCTGCGTGAAGCGGCCTTCGCTTTGGGGGCGCCGCGTTGGAAGGTGTCCACCATGGTCACCCTGCGCGCTGCGCGCAGCGGTGTGATGACGGGGCTGCTGCTGGCCGTCGCCCGCATCAGCGGCGAGACGGCGCCTTTGTTGTTCACCGCACTCAACAACCAGTTCTTCAGTACCAACATGAATGCGCCCATGGCCAACCTGCCGGTGGTCATCTTCCAGTTTGCCCTGAGTCCCTATGAAAACTGGGTGCGCCTGGCCTGGGGCGGTGCCTTGCTCATCACGCTGTCCGTGCTCATTCTCAACGTCGTGGCACGGGTGTTCCTGCGCGAGAAAAACCGCGTCTGATCCTGCCCGCCCTCGCATCGCACACACAGACAAGACCGCCTCCATTTTCAGGATTTGACAATGAACGCCACTGCTACCGTCACCCCCAGCAAAAATGCGCTGGAACTGCGCAACCTGAGCTTCTTCTACGGCAAGTTCCAGGGACTGCGCAACGTCAGCCTCAACATTGCCGAGCACAAGGTGACCGCTTTCATCGGTCCCTCGGGCTGTGGCAAGTCCACCCTGCTGCGCACCCTCAACCGCATGTACAGCCTGTACCCGGGTCAGCGTGCCGAGGGCACGATCAACTTCTACGGCCAGGACATCCTGGACGCCAAGCAAGACATCAACCTGCTGCGTGCGCGCATCGGCATGGTGTTCCAGAAGCCCACGCCGTTTCCCATGTCCATCTACGACAACATTGCCTTCGGCGTGAAGCTCTACGAAACGCTGAGCAAAAGCGAGATGGATGACCGCGTGGAATGGGCCCTGTCCAAGGCCGCCCTGTGGACCGAAGTCAAGGACAAGCTCCACCAGAGCGGTCTGTCGCTGTCCGGCGGCCAGCAGCAGCGCCTGTGCATTGCACGCAGTGTGGCGGTGAAGCCCTCGGTGCTTCTGCTCGACGAACCTACCTCGGCGCTGGACCCGCTGTCCACCGCCAAGATTGAAGAGCTGATCGACGAGCTCAAACACGACTACACGATTGCCATCGTGACGCACAACATGCAGCAGGCAGCCCGTTGCAGCGACTACACGGCCTACATGTACCTGGGCGAGATGATCGAGTTCGGCGCCACCGAACAGATCTTCTTCAAGCCCGAGCGCAAGGAAACCGAAGACTACATTACCGGCCGTTTCGGCTAAGGAGACAGCAGATGCCCGATAAACATCTTTCGTCCCAGTTCGACAGCGAACTCAACAGCGTGTCCGCCCGAGTCATGGAGATGGGCGGCCTGGTGGAATCGCAGATTCGGCAGGCTGTGTACGCGCTGTCCCAGTTCAGCCTGGAGGCCGTGGAGACTGTGGCTTCTATGGAAACCCGCATCAACGCGATGGAGGTCGAAATCGACCAGGAGCTGTCGTCCATCATCGCCCGCCGCCAGCCCACCGCGCGCGACCTGCGCCTGTTGCTGGCTTTCTCCAAGGCTACGGCCAACCTCGAGCGCATGGGCGACGAGGCCAACAAGATGGCCCGCATGGTGCGTTCGATCATTGAGGGCGGTGCGCCGCGTTCACTTCCCTCCAGCGATTTGCGCGTGGCCGCCGAGTTGGCCTCCGGCCAGTTGCGCAAGACGCTGGATGCGTTTGCGCGGCTGGACGTCAAGGCGGCTGTGGCCATCCTCAAGGAGGATGACCTGATCGACAAGGAGTTCGATGGCTTCGTGCGCAAACTCATCACGTACATGATGGAAGACCCCCGCACCATCTCGCCCAGCCTGGACCTGTTGTTCCTGGCCAAGGCGATCGAACGCATCGGTGACCATTCCAAGAATGTGGCCGAGCTCATCATCTATCTGGTCAAGGGCAAGGATGTGCGCCACACTGCCCTCGACGAGATCGAGTCGGCTGTCTTGTAGCGAAAGGGCTTTGGCACATTTATGAGAAAGCTCCCACGCGTCCTCATCGTGGAGGACGAACCCGCGATTGCCGAGCTGATTGCTGTCAATCTGCGCCACAACGGATTCCAGCCTTTCTGGGCGGAAGACGGCGACTCGGCCCAGCGCGAGCTGGACGCTGTGCTGCCCGACGTCATCCTGCTCGACTGGATGCTGCCCGGGCAAAGCGGCCTGTCGCTGGCCCGCAAATGGCGGGCCGACAGCCGCACCAAACCGATCCCGATTCTGATGCTCACGGCCCGCGGCGATGAGCCCGACAAGATTGCTGGGCTCGATGCTGGCGCGGACGACTACATCACCAAGCCGTTCTCCACGCAGGAACTGCTGGCCCGCATCCGCGCGGTGCTGCGCCGTCGTGCGCCCGAGCAGGTCAGCGACAGCGTGACCATTGGCGAGCTGGTGCTCGATGCCGGAACGTACCGCGTGACCTTCCAGGGCCAGCCGCTCAAGGTGGGTCCTACGGAGTTCAAGCTGCTGCACTTCCTGATGAAGCATGCCGAGCGTGTGCACAGCCGCTCGCAGCTGCTCGACAAGGTGTGGGGCGACCATGTCTTCATCGAGGAGCGCACGGTGGACGTGCATGTGAAGCGCCTGCGCGAAGCGCTGGGCGCCGCCTCCGTGATGGTGGAAACCGTGCGTGGCGCGGGCTACCGGCTCACGGCACAGCCCCAGGTGCAGTTGCAGGCGTGAGCGCCTGTTCACTTCCCCTGCAATAGGGAGAAGAGGTGCTGAGGGCGCAAGCCTGATGTTGTCGATGGGGCGCACAGGATGCGCCCCTGCTTTTCTGAGAAGGCTTTGCTGACCGCATGCTGTGGCGTATTTCGTATTTCCTGCTCTGGCAGATAGCGGGTGGTGGGCTGGGGTGGTGGCACGGTGGCGGCCCTTGGGGCGCAGCCCTGGGTGCCGCTCTGGCGGCGTGGGCCTGGTTTGTCTGGGACCTGCTGCGCGGTGCGCGCGTGCTGCGCTGGCTGCGCACGGGGGATCTGTCCGAAGTCCCGGCCATGCGCGGTATCTGGGGCGAGGCGGCAGACCGTGCGCGGCGCCTCTTGCGCAGGCAGGAGGCCCAGATCCGCGACAGCCAGGACCGGCTGCAGGAGATCCTGGCCGCGCTGCAGGCCACGCCCAATGGAGTGGTCTTGCTGGATGCGCAAGGCCGCATCGAGTGGTGCAACCAGATGGCGGCCAGCCAGTTCGGCTTTGATGCGCAGCGCGATGTGATGCAGTCGATCGGCAACCTGGTGCGTGACCCCGAGTTCACCGCCTACTTTGCCGCCCAGGACTTCACCCACGATGTGGTGCTGGAGGGGCGTTTCAGCACGCCTTCGCGGCCGGTGCGCATCTCGGTGCATCTGCACCCCTATGGCGATGGGCGCACCCTGCTGCTGTCGCGCGATGTCACGGCGCTGGAGCAGGCCGAGGCCATGCGGCGTGACTTCGTGGCCAATGTGTCCCATGAGATCCGCACGCCCCTGACCGTGTTGACCGGTTTTGTCGAAACCCTGCAGACGCTGCCCTTGAGCGCGGAAGAGCGGTCTCGCTACCTGGGCATGATGGCCCAACAGGCGCTGCGCATGCAAAGCGTGGTGCAAGACCTCTTGACGCTGTCGCGCCTGGAGGGCAGCCCGCCACCCGGCATGGCAGAGTGGACACCTGTGCAGGCACTGATGCAGCGCTGCGAAGAGGAGGGGCGTGCGTTGTCGTCCCTGCTCACGCAGAACCAGCCGCGCCAGCATGTCATGGTTTTTCCGCCGATGAAAGCCTTGCAGGCCGAAGGCGACATTGCGGGTGTGCCCACCGAGCTGCAAAGCGCGTTGTCGAATCTCATCAGCAATGCAGTGCGCTACACACCTGCGGGCGGGGTGATCACGGTGGCGTGGCACCGCATGGAAGATGGCCGCGCAGTTTTCTCGGTGCAAGACACGGGGCCGGGTATCGCCCCCGAGCACCTGCCGCGCCTGACAGAGCGCTTCTATCGCGTGGACCGCAGCCGCTCCCGCGAGACCGGCGGCACAGGCTTGGGGCTGGCCATCGTCAAGCATGTCCTGCAGCGGCATGGTGCCACGCTGGACATTGCCAGCACCCTGGGCAAGGGCTCGGTGTTCACGGTCACCTTTCCGGCGAACCGGCTGCGCGGGTTCTTGCTGCCGGACTGATGGCTGTCCAGAGCATGGCCATGAAAAGCGCCGCGGTCACCCACAAGGCCACGGCACTCGCGGCCCAGAAGGGGGTGGGCGATGGTTCCGTTGCCCAGGGCCCCTGGCCCTGGTAGGCCAGCAGGTAGCCACCCCCCAAGCCAGCCCCCCACAGCAGCACGCAATACACCACCAGCGGCGCCACGGTGATGCGGTAGCAGCGCAACACGAACACGCACAGTGTCTGCAGTGCATCGGCTGCGTGGTACGCCGCGACCCACACCATGACCCCGCCCGTCAGGGCCACCACGCCGGTGTGGGCGGAGTACACACCGCCAATGTGATTTTTTGCTATCAATAAAATAGCTGCTAGCGCAATGCCAATAAGCGCAGAGAGCCTAAAACCTATAAAAACCACATTGCGCGCCCGTGCGGGATCGCCAGCACCCAGCCAATAGCTGACGCGGGCGCTGGTGGCGATGGCCAGCGACAGCGGCACCATGTAGAGCACAGCCGCCACATTGGCCGCGATCTGGTGCGCCGCCGATGCGGTGGTGCCCTGGCGTGCAATGAACAACGCCATCAGTGTGAACGACGTCACCTCGACCATGACGGCAAGCCCCGCCGGGATGCCCAACCGTGCAAACCCCCCGATGGTGGGCCAGTGCGGGGGCTCCATGCGGCGCCAGATGTGCAGGGACCTATATATCTCCCGCGTGCGCAGCAGCCAGATCGCCAGCGCGAGCATGCTGCAGTTGACCACCAGGGTGGCCCAGGCGCATCCCACCACGCCCTGCGCGGGCAGCCCTGCGCCGCCAAAGGTGAACCAGATCGACAGGGGCAGCTTGATCAGCAGCGAGCCCACCTGCAGCCAGGTCACCAGTTGGGGGCGCCCCAGGGCCTGGTTCAAGGTGCTGTAGATGCGAAAGAGGAGGGCAGGCGGCAATGCCAGGGCCAGCACGGCCAGGTAGCTTTCCACCTCGGTGCGCAGGGCCGGCGGCACCTCGGCCCAGCGCAGCAGGGGTCCGGGGGACAGCAGGATGCCCATCCCCACCAGTGAGGCCACGCCGCACAGGTAAAGCGACTGCCGCAGAGACCGGCCCAGGGCATCGGTCTGTCGGGCGCCACGCTGCTCGGCCCATACCGGAAGCAACGCCTGGAGCACGCCAATCAGCGCCACATACACGCTGATGAAGATGGCGCTGCCCACCGACAATGCGGCGAGCGAGGCTTCTCCATGGCGCCCGGCGACGATGGTGTCCGTCACGCCAAACGCCATCACAGCCAGTTGCCCGGCCAGCACCGTGATGGCGTGGCGGGAGATGGTCGAAAGCTCGGACATTACCCCGGCATCATTCGGGCATCAGCGTGCAGGCCTCGCACGGTGAAACACCAGGAGGTGGTCGTTCTTGTCAGTGGGGCGTGGAATGGTGGCCCGGGCTTCCCAGCGCGCCACATTCACCATGCGCTCGGACGGAGGCCAGGAAGCGATGTCCGCCACCAGCCAGTCGCACTCGTCCTGCAGGCCTGCCCGTTGCAGCGAAAGGCCGCCGTGGTACTGCAGTGCCGCCACCTGGGCGCGGTTTAGTCCCACGGTCTGCACGCAGCCCGGGGACGGGCCCAATGTGGCCATCACGCTGCGAACCTGGGGGCGGTAGCTGCGGGCGTAGTCCAGCAGCGGGAGCCACAGGGTCATGAGCAGCAGCCAGCCCAGCGCCGCGCCGCTGGCGGGCAGCACCAGGCTCTTCCAGATGGGGGCCCGGTTGCGCGAGGCGCGCCACCACACCAGGCTGCACCAGCCCACGGTGGCCGCCAGGGCCACGATGAGGGCCAGCGCCGAAAACTGCGGCACAAAACCGGGGGCCAGCTTGGCCACATTGGCCGCAGGCTTGGCGGGAACGCCCGTCTGCATGGCAATCCAGATCACCCAGATCGCCAGTGCAGAAATGGTGAAGAACAGCAGTGTGAACCAATCGATCAGAGCCCCCACGCTACGTCGCAACGTCGGCAAGGCGAACGCGGCCAGTGCGGCCAGGGCCGGCAGGCCGAGCAGCAAGGCCCTGTCTGCGGGCTGGGTGGTGAAGGTGGCAGCGATGGAAACCGCCGAGAACCACAGCGGAAGCAGCAGGTGCCGGTGCCCCTGGCGGCTGATGATCTGCTTGCGCCATCGCCACAGGGTCCACAGTGCGAGGGGCCAGGCGGGCCATCCAAACCATAGCAGCAGCCGCGCCAGGCTCTGCCATTCCTTGCCGCCAGAGCCGGAACCCACGATCCGCCAGCGCCAGAGATCCAGCCCCCAGGCGATCCATGCCGCCACCAGCGTGATCGCCGCCAGGGTGAGCGCCCAGCGCAGACGGCGGTCTGTCGGGCTGCCGGGCGCATACACCACCACCGCCATGCTGCCCAACCCCAGCAATGCCGCAAGCGCGGGAGCGCCCGCCAGCGTGAGCCCGACCAGGCCCGCGACCAGCGCCACGGCAGGGGCCATGGTGCGGTGTGGCATGGCTGCAACCGCAAAGAAGATCAGCGCCGTACAACTGAGCTGCACCAGATAACTGGTGACTTCATGCGAGAGCTGCGCGAGACCCAGGCAGGCAATCAGTGCCAGCAGCCCGCCATCGGCAATCGCGCGGGCGTAGTCGGGTGGGTTGGCTTCGCCGCCAAAGGCGAAAGCCACAGGCTGCGCTCCCGGACTGCGGGCGAGGTAGTAGACGGCGTACCACGTGGCAATGAGGGTGATGACCAGCAGGAAGGCGAAGGGGAGTCGAACCGCCATTTCGGCAGAAACCCACTGTGGCGCCAGCTGGATGGCCCATGCACCCAGCCAGTACGGCAGCAGTCCTTCGGTCTCCGGGGGCATGCCGCCCAGCAGGGGGCTCAGCCAGGGCGTACGCCCGTGGGCCAGTTCCAGCATGTAGCCAAACGCCGTGACATCCGCACTTTTCCACGGATCGCGCCCGATGAAGCCTGGCACGACGTAGGCAATACAAAGCAGGACCAGTGCCCAGCGTGGCAGGGGGCTGACAGCGTTCTGGGTAACGATGGCGGGGGTTGGTGGATTCACGCGTCAGAGGGCGGCAAAAGCGGAGCCACCGAGAATAAGGGCAAAACCAAAGAAAAAGGCAGCCCGGTTGCCCGGGCTGCCTTTTTGGCGGGAACGCAAGGACGAATTACTTCGCTGCGGTCTTGCCGAAACGGTTGCGGAAGCGCTCCACGCGGCCACCCATGTTGTCCACCGACTTTTGCGTACCGGTGTAGAAGGGGTGCGACTCCGAGGAGGTGTCCAGCTTGAACAGCGGATATTCCTTGCCTTCGAAGGTTTCCATTTCCTTGGTGTTCACGCACGAACGGGTCACGAACTTGAAACCGTTGGACAGGTCCGAGAACAGGACTTCGCGGTAGTTGGGGTGAATGCCTTCTTTCATGATCAATCCTTGTCAAGTGCGGGAGCCGTGCTGAACCCGGTGCAACCTTTGCGCCGTGGAACATCCAGCGTACTTTCCGCAGAAAAAGCCCTCTATTATGGCACAGGGCAAATATGTGTTCTGTTCAACGTCGCTGCGCACCCGTCACAGCGGCAAAAACCGGCGCGGCCCAAGCCCAGTGCCACCAGTGGAACTGGCTCCGCCAGGCCACAGGTGCCGTCCCCCTGGGTGGAAGGCGCCGAAGGCGACTCAAGGGGGGGCTTACCCACCCCTTCGCATCATGTCGAAGAAGTCCACATTGGTCTTGGTGGCCTTCATGTTCTTGATCATGAGCTCCATCGACTCGATCTCGTCCATGTTGTACATGAACTGGCGCAGGATGCGTGTCTTTTGCAGGATCTCGGGCGCCAGCAGCAGCTCTTCGCGGCGCGTGCCGCTCTTGTTGAGCTCAATGGCGGGGAACACGCGCTTCTCGTACAGGCGGCGGTTCAGGTGGATTTCGCAGTTGCCGGTGCCCTTGAATTCCTCAAAGATCACTTCGTCCATGCGGCTGCCGGTGTCGACCAATGCGGTGGCGATGATGGTGAGCGAGCCACCTTCCTCGACCTTGCGCGCGGCGCCGAAGAAGCGCTTGGGGCGCTGCAGCGCGGCGGCGTCCACACCACCGGACAGCACCTTGCCGGACGAGGGCACGACGTTGTTGTACGCGCGGGCCAGGCGGGTGATGGAGTCGAGCAGGATCACCACGTCCTTCTTGAGCTCGACCAGGCGCTTGGCGCGCTCGATCACCATCTCGGCCACGTGCACGTGGCGGGCGGCGGGCTCGTCGAAGGTGGAGGCGATGATCTCGCCCTTCACCGTGCGCTGCATTTCGGTCACTTCTTCAGGGCGCTCGTCCACCAGCAGCACCATCAGGTGCACGTCGGGGTTGTTGGCCGTGATGGCGTGGGCGATGTGCTGCATCATCACCGTCTTGCCGCTCTTGGGCGGGGCGACGATCAGCGCGCGCTGGCCGCGGCCGATGGGCGCAATGATGTCGATGATGCGGCCGGTGATGTTCTCTTCGCTCTTGACGTCGCGCTCCAGGCGCATCTGCTCCTTGGGGAACAGGGGCGTCAGGTTTTCGAACATCACCTTGTGCTTGTTCTGCTCCGGCGGGCCGCCGTTGACGGAGTCGAGTTTGTTCAGTGCGAAGTAACGTTCACCGTCTTTGGGTGTGCGGACTTCACCTTCGATCATGTCGCCGGTGTGCAGATTGAAACGGCGCACCTGGCTGGGACTGATGTAGATATCGTCCGTGCTGGCGGTAAAGCTCGTGTCCGGGCTGCGCAGGAAGCCGAAGCCGTCGGGCAGGATCTCCAGCACGCCGTCGGCAATGATCTGTTCCCCGGTCTTGGCGCGCTTCTTGATGATCGCAAACATCAGCTCCTGCTTGCGCATGCGGCCGGTATTTTCGATTTCGAGTTCTTCGGCTTGCTTCAGGACTTCAGACACGTGCAGTGCCTTGAGTTCGTTTAAGTGCATGGAATGACTCCTTGGCGGAGCTGGTATGAATCTTGGGGGAGGAGGGCTGGTGCCAGATGGGCTGCTGTTTGCAGGTCTGGCTCGCCGGGGATCTCGGTCCGGCTGCCAATGCGTGCAGGCCGGTGATCTGAAGGAATTATGACAGGAAATAAAGCGGGCGATTCACGGGGTCCGAATTCGGTCTGTGTCTGGCGCTGCAATCTGTGTCGTGAAAACAAACAACCCCGCGTGCATGGGCGGGCGCGGGGTTGTGGGTGTGGATCAGGCCAGTTGCTGATCGATGAAGGCGGTCAGTTGCGCCTTGCTCATGGCGCCGACCTTGGTGGCGGCCAACTGGCCATCCTTGAACAGCATCAGCGTGGGGATGCCGCGAATGCCGAACTTGGCGGGGATCTCGCGGTTTTCGTCCACGTTCATCTTGGCAATCTGCAGCTTACCCTGGTAGGTGCCTGCCACTTCGTCCAGGATGGGGGCGATCATTTTGCAGGGGCCGCACCATTCGGCCCAGTAGTCCACCAGCACGGCGGAGCCGGGCTGGAGCACGTCGGCTTCAAAGCTGGCGTCAGAGACATGTTTGATGAGTTCGCTGGCCATGGCGGATTCCTTGATTTTGAGCGGGTTGTGACCGGTGTACGTTTAAAGTCAGGGCATTGTGACAGAAACCAATCCCACGTTCACCGGTGTGGCCGGGCCTTGCGACGCTATGACTGTCATAGCGAAAAGTGATCAATGCGCCGCAGTGTGGCAACGTGTGCTGGCCCAGGTAGAGGCGCATATGCGGGGGCTGCGGGCCCACCCGGCGCGCACCGTGGTGCTGGTTCCCTATGCGCAGCTCATGCCCTGGGTGCAGCGCTATTGGGCCTTGCACCATGCAGACGGATTTGCCCCCCGTTTCGAAACCACACGCAACTGGGCCCGACAGCTGGCGGCCTTTGTGCCGCAGGGCGATGACCTCGCTGGAGACGTGGCACGCGACACCCTCACTGCGCGCGCCTTGCTTGATCGCGCCGGCTTGGCCGCGCAACGCGATGTGCTGGCGGTGCCTCTGCAAGAGGCTGCTGCCCAATTGGCGGTGGCTGTGGCGGCCATCGCCCCGGTGCAGCGTGAAGCCTGGGGCATTCAGGCGCGCAGCCTGATGCCTGAGCCCGACGAAGGCTCCACCCTGCGGTTTGAGGCCGTGGTGGCCCGCATCGCGCTGGAATGGGTGCTGGCCTCGCGCCATGCCACCGACGTGTTGTTCGAGCCCGGCGTGCGCCAGTCGGTGGACGCTTTGGCGGTGCTGCAAGGCTTTCAAGTCGAGCCCCTGGCGCAGGCCCTGCAGGTCCATTGGGGCGACAAGGCCGCGGCCCTGGTCTTACCGCCTGGGGCGACAGACGCCCATGCCGCAGGCCACATTGCGCTGCACGCCGCGCAGGATGCCGAGGATGAAGCCCAGCGTGCCGCCGCCTGTGTGCTGGCGCATGTGGTGGCCGGCCGCACCCCGGTGGCGCTGGCGGCCAATGACCGCGCCCTCACGCGCCGCATTGGCGCGCATCTGGCCAGTTGCGGTGTAGCGGTGCGCGATGAAAACGGCTGGACGTTGTCCACCACCCGGGCTGCGGCGCAACTCATGGCCGCGCTCAAGGCCTCGGCCTGGAATGCCTCGGCCGATGAGGTGCTCGACTGGCTCAAACATGCGCCGGTTTTTGACCCCTCGATACTCAATGGTCTGGAGCGCGCATTGCGCAAGGCTTCGGTCGCCACCTGGTCCGGCGCTGCCGGGCGCGACTGGTCGGACAAGCTCGCCCTGGCGGCCTGTGTGGCCCAGGTACAGGGCTGGCGCGAAGCCCTGCGCGCGCCGCGCCCGCTGGCGCAGTGGCTGCAGGCCTTGCGTGAATTGTTGGTGGGCAGCGGCCAGTGGGCCGCGCTGGAAGACGACCCCGCAGGCGCCCGCGTGCTGATGGCGCTGCGTCTGCAGGCAGGCCAGGAGGCCGAGCTGGAGGACTGGGATGGCGCAGGCCGCCGCATGTCTCTGCCCGAATTCACCCGCTGGACCAACGAAGTGCTGGAGGCCGCGCGCTACGTGCCTCCCCAGCCTGGTGATGCTCCCGTGATCGTTCTGCCCATGCCCCAGCTGCTGGCCCGGCCGTTTGCCGCCTTGGTGCTGCCCGGCTGCGATGAAAAACGCCTGCAGCCCTCGCCCGAACCCGTGGGTGACTGGACCCAGGCGCAGCGCCTGGCCTGGGGCCTGCCCACGCGCGAATCGCTGGAGGTGGCACAGCGCGCCGCCTGGCAACACGCGCTGCAGACACCGGTGGTAGATGTGCTGTGGCGCACGGGCGACGAAGGCGGCGAGCCCTTGCTGGCCAGCGCGCTGGTGTTGGCGTTGCACCTGGATGGCGCGGCCACCCAGGGCGCGGACGACCGCAGCCAGCGCACCGTGGCGGCCAACCCCACGGCGCGTCCCTTGCCCGATGGGAGCGCGCTGCCGGTGGTACGCCTGTCGTCCACCGCGTATTCCGACCTGCGGCACTGCCCCTACCGCTTTTTTGCGCTGCGCCAGCTGGGCCTGCAAGAGGCCGACGAACTGGCGGCTGAAGTGGACAAACGCGACTTCGGCAACTGGCTTCACGCGGTGCTCCAGCATTTTCATGAAGAGCTGCTGGCCGACCCGACCGACGACGCTGCCACGAGGGTGGCCCGCATGGACAGTGCCGCGCAGGCCGTCACGCTGCAGCAAGGCCTGGGGGAGGGCGACTTTCTACCGTTTGCCGCAGGCTGGCCGCAGGTGCGCGATGGCTATCTGCGCTGGCTTGTGCAGCATGAGCAGGCTGGGGGGCACTTCCGGCAGGCCGAGGTGCAGACCACCCAACCGCTGGGCGCCCTGCAGCTGGTGGGCACCATCGACCGCATCGACGCCGTCTCGTCCACGGGCGAGCCCACGCCACTGGTCATCGACTACAAGACCGAAAACGACACCGTCACACGCAAGCGCATTGGCGCGGGCGCCGAAGACACCCAGCTCGCGTTCTATGCCGCCTTGCTGAGCCACGACACGCTGCGCGCTGCCTATGTGAACGTGGGCGAGCGGGGCGAGACGCAGATGCACGAACAGGAAGAGGTTGTGCACCTGCGCGACCTGCTCGTGGAAGGCATTCAGCACGACTTCGAACGCATCGCTGCGGGCGACCCCATGCCCGCGCTGGGTGAGGGCATGGTCTGCGACTACTGCGTTGCGCGCGGCCTGTGTCGCAAGGATTTCTGGGAATGAACGCTGCCTACGAACACAACGGCCACCCCGTTTCCCGCGAGGCGTTTTACGCCATTGCCTGCGACCCCGCGCGCAGCGTGGCGGTGGAGGCCTGCGCGGGCGCGGGCAAGACCTGGATGCTGGTCTCGCGCATGCTGAGGGCCTTGCTCGACGGCGCCGCGCCGCACGAGATACTGGCCATCACCTTCACCAAGAAGGCGGCCGGTGAAATGCGCCAGCGCCTGCAGGAATGGCTGGAGGCGTTTGCCGAGGCACCGCTGGATGACCTGACCCGGGAGCTGGTTGCAAGAGGAATCAGCCCCCAGCGCGCACTGGACAAGCGCGAGGCGCTACAAAATCTATACCGCCAGATGCTGGCCAGTGGCCGCCCGGTACAGATCCGCACTTTCCACAGCTGGTTTGCAGCGCTGCTCGGCACGGCCCCGTTGGCGCTGCTGCAGGCACAGGGCTTGCCTGCCAACTTTGAACTGCTCGAAGACGATGCCGAGGCCGTGCGTGAGGTGTGGGGGCCTTTCCTGCACACGGTCGCCACCAGCGCCAGCCTGCGGGCCGACTACGAGGCGGTAGTCGCTCGCCATGGCCGCTCGCAAACCCACAAGGCGCTGGCGGCGGCGCTCGCCAAGCGGGTGGAGTTTGACCTGGCCGATGTGGCGGGGGTGGTCGATGCCTCGGTGCCGCCATTCCAGGTGCAGTACCCGGATCTGGCCGCTTTCAACAAGCCCGCCGACGCGCTGCAGGACGACGCTTGTCACCAGCGCTGGCTGGCCCGCGCCAAGGCCCTGGGGGCCGAGGCCAACAAGACGCCACAAAAGGCGGCCGACGCCATCATCGATGCGCTGGCCTGCGGCGACCTGAACCTGCGCCTGGACGTGTTGCGCAAGGCCATGTTCGTGGCCAAGGAAGACCGGTTGTCGAAGAATCTCGAAAAGTTCGCCGCCGCGCAGGAGGCCGAGCCCGAGCTGCAGCGCCTGCTCACCGCGCGCCGCCAACACGACGCCTGGCAACACCAGCAGCGCATGGCCCGGCTGGCCCGCTGCCTGATCGCGGAATTTGCCGCCGTCAAGCAGCAGCATGGCTGGGTGGACATGAACGATGTGGAGCGCACGGCCCTGGTCATGCTGGCCGACCCGATCCTGTCGGGCTGGGTGCAGGAGCGGCTGGATGCACGCATCCGCCACCTGCTGGTGGATGAGTTCCAGGACACCAACCCGCTGCAGTGGCAGGCGCTGCATGCCTGGTTGTCAGGCTATGCGGGCTCGGGCGGCGGCGCCAGTGGCCAGCAGCCGCCCAGCGTCTTCATCGTGGGCGACCCGAAGCAGAGCATCTACCGCTTTCGCCGCGCCGAGCCGCAGGTGTTCATCGCCGCGCAGGCTTTTGTGCGCGATGGGCTGGGGGGTGACCTGCTCAGCTGCGACCACACCCGCCGCAACGCCACGGGCGTGATCGCCGCCGTGAACCACGTGATGGGCACGGCGCAGGCGCAGCACGAGACCACGGGTTTTCGCGACCACACCACCGAGTCGACCGACCCGGGCACCTTGCTGCGCCTGCCGGCCATCCTGCCCGCTGATGCCGACGATGGCCCCGGCAACGACCCCATGGCCTGGCGCGACAGCCTGACCGAGCCACGCCACGAGGCCGAAGAAACCCAGCGCATGCGCGAATGCACGCAGGCTGCCGCCTGGGTGGCGGCGCAGATTGCTGCGGGTACGCCGCCGAACGAAGTGCTGGTGCTGGCCCGCAAGCGCGACCGGCTTGCGGCGATGCAAGACGCCCTGCGCGCCTTGCATTTGCCTTGTGTGCAGCCCGAAAAGGCCGATCTGTTCGACGCGCCCGAGGTGCAGGACATCGTGGCGCTGCTGGATGCCCTGGTTTCCACCGGGCACGACCTCTCGCTGGCGCGTGCGCTCAAGTCGCCACTGTTTGGCCTGGGCGACGAGGCCTTGGTGGCCTTGGCGAAGCTGCGCCGCCAGCCAGAGCACGCGGGCACTAGCTGGTTCGATTTGCTACAAAAAAGTGAGCTAATTGCGCTTGATAAACAAGCGCTAGCGGCCAATTTGGCCCAATACAAAGCCTGGGTGGACGCCTTACCACCGCACGACGCGCTGCATGCCATCTACCAGCATGGCGACGTGCTGGCCCGCTTTGCCGCTGCCACGCCCGCCGCGCAGCGCATGGCGGTGCTGGCCAACCTGCGCGCGCTGCTGTCGGCCGCGCTGCAGCACGACGGTGGCCGCTACCTCACGCCCTATGCCTTTGTGCGTGCCATGAAGAAGGGCGGCGTGCGTGCGCCCGGCCGGGTGGATGCGCAGGCGGTGCGCCTGCTCACCGTGCACGGCGCCAAGGGGCTGGAGGCGCGCTGCGTGCTGCTGCTCGACACCGACACCCGCCCACAAAAGGCCGAGACCATGGGCGTGCTGGTGGACTGGCCCGGCGAAAAGACCGAACCCGCGGGTTTTGTCTTTCTGGCCAGCGAATCCAGCCCGCCCCCCAGCGCCGAAGCCGCCCTGGCCGCCGAGCAACAGGCCCGTCAGCGCGAAGAGCTCAACATGCTGTACGTGGCCATGACACGCGCCAAACATTGCCTGGCACTGTCGTCCGTGCTGCCCAGCGTGTCAGCGCCCGGCAGCTGGTGGAACCGGCTGGCGCCCTTGGTTGCGGATGCGCAGGGGTTGGACGAGGTCGTTGAAGCCGATGGGGTTGCAGCGAGGACGGGCAGCATGCACGACCAATTCACGCTGGCCGAGTTGCCTGTGCTTCCTGCCGAACTGCGCACTACTCTCCGGGTGGTGGAAGAAGGCACTGATCCGGCCGACCTGGAGGCATCGTTGTCCAGCCCTGCATCGCGCCTGGGCGAGGCCATGCACCAGTTGCTGGAGCAGGCCGGCGTGGCAGGTGTTTCGCTGGTGGAACTGCGCGCCCAGGGCTGGCCGGCGGCACGCGTGGCCCGGCTGGCGCAGGACTTTGACATCACCGTGGGCGCCGCGCGGGTTGCGGCCCAGACGGCACAGCGCATCCTGGCGGGCGAAGGCGCCTGGGCCTGGGATGCCACCGTGGTGGACACCGCCATCAATGAAGCACCCCTGCGCTACCAGGGCCAGAGCCTGCGCATCGACCGCCTGGTGCACTGCCACCAGCCACCCGAGCGTGTGGGCTGGTGGGTGCTGGACTACAAAAGTGCCGCCGAGCCCGAGCGCCAGCCCGCACTGCTGGCGCAGTTGCAGCGCTACCGCAGCGCCGTACGGGGGCAGGCGCCTGGCGAACCCGTGCGCGCGGCTTTCCTCACGGGCGACGGGCGCCTGGTGCTGGTGCCGGAGATATCCCTTGCCGGGCCTGGCGTGCAGCCAGTCACCGAGGCGGCTCTGCGGCATACTCTCGCCCCCGCCGCGCAGGAACCGAAGACCGCATCGCCGCCCCCGCCGCAGAGGTCTGGCGCTGACGATCCGTCTCAGGGTTCCTTGTTCTGACGGTCATTCCGATTGCTAGCCCCCTCCAAAGGTTTTCCCATGAATGTTGCTGTTCCTCCCGCCCCCGATACCGTGGCCGACCTGCGCTGCGATGTCGCCATCGTGGGCGGAGGCCCTGCCGGGCTCATGGCCGCCGAAGTGCTGGCGCAAGCGGGCGTGGTGGTCCATCTGTTCGACGCCATGCCCTCGGTGGGGCGCAAGTTCCTGCTGGCCGGCAAAGGGGGGCTGAACCTCACGCACTCCGAGCCCCATGCGCCGTTTGCCACCCGTTTTGCAGAGCGCCAGCCGCAGGTTGAACCCTGGCTCACCGCGTTTGGCGGGCCCGAGATCCGCGCCTGGGCGCAGGGGCTGGGGGTGGAGACCTTTGTGGGCACGTCGGGCCGGGTTTTTCCCTCTGACATGAAAGCGGCACCGTTGCTGCGCGCCTGGCTGCAGCGCTTGCGGGGGCAGGGTGTGTTGTTCCACATGCGGCACCGCTGGCTGGGTTGGGCGGGCGATGGTGCGCTGCGCTTTGCCGCGCCATCCGGCGACGACAGGGTGGTGCATGCGCGCGCCGCGGTGCTGGCGCTGGGCGGGGGAAGCTGGGCACGCCTGGGTTCGGACGGCGCCTGGGTGCCCTTTCTGGCCGAGCGCGGGATTGCCGTGGCACCGCTGCGCCCCGCCAATTGCGGTTTCGACGTGCTGCGTGGTGACGTGCCTGCGGGCGAGACGCGCCGCGCGTTCCTGCAGGAGCTCATCGGCCGCACGCCTGAGCCCGCTACAGGCTGGACACCCCACTTTGCCGAGCGTTTTGCGGGCCAGCCCTTCAAGACAGTGGCGCTGGCCTTTACCGACAGCCAGGGCCGTGCTTTCAGCCGCAGGGGTGAATTTGTGGCCACCGCGACGGGCGTCGAGGGCAGCCTGGTCTATGCCGCGTCGCACCTGCTGCGCGACGAGATCGAGGCGCATGGCCATGCCACGTTCCATCTGGACTTGCTGCCCGACCACACGCCCGAACGTGTGCTGGTGGAGGTGCGCCATCCGCGCGGATCACGCTCGTTGTCCAGCCACCTCAAGAGCCGCCTGGGGCTCGATGGCATCAAGGCGGGCATCCTTTACGAACACCTGGGCAAGGACGGTGTGAACGACCCCGTGGCGCTGGCCCATGCGATCAAGGCACTGCCGATCACGGTGATTGCCGCTCGCCCTCTGGACGAGGCCATCAGCACCGCAGGCGGCGTGGCTTTTGAAGCGCTTGATGCCCACCTCATGGCCACCGCTGCACCCGGCGTGTTCTGCGCGGGCGAAATGCTGGACTGGGAGGCTCCCACAGGGGGCTACTTGATCACGGCCAGCATGGCCAGCGGCCGCGTGGCGGGCGAGGGCGCGCTGCGCTGGCTGGCGCAAGGCGCTTAAAGAAGACCTGCCGTCAGCACCTGGCGCACTGTCAACGCCAGTGCCACCGTGGATCCGGCTTTACCGGTCCACTGGAGGCGTCCCCTTTCGGGGGGGAGGCGCGAAGCGTCTCAGGGGGTCAGAACTTGGCGCGGTAGTACAGCATGGGCCCGCCTTTGCGCGCCCGCAGCACCAGTCGCGATCCGCCCTGCAATTGCACGCCCACAGCGCCAAACTCGGGCACCAGACCCCCGGTGCGGGAGGATGCCCACTGCACCTCCATCCGGGTTCCGTACATCGGCGGCTGCGACTGCCAGATCATGCCCATGGCATCCTGGGGCTGGTTCCATTGGGGCGCGCGCGCCCAGGCTGTAATGTCCAGATGGTGCCCGCTGTCGAGGCGGGACCGCCAGCGCACCCCCAGGTCCAAACTCGCGGGCACCATAGCGCCCGCTGTGAGGGGGGCTGCGCCAGCAGATGGGGCGGGTGCGGTCATGCCCAGCAGCAGCCCGAAACTGCTCCGCGCATCGGGCGATGAGAGCGATTCGGGCGAACCTGGCGTGAACCAGCGTGTCATGCCGATCTGCTGTGTGCTGTGGACCGCTCCCGTCGTCTGCCAGAAAGGCGTCTCGCCCAGACTGGGCAGCACGACACTGTTCAATTCATAGGTGGATGAAGACCGGCTGCTGGATTCTTGTTGCAGGCTGGCCCAGGCTTCGTCGGCAAACCGCAGGCCGCGCGGATCGGCTCCCCATGCTGCACTGGCTGTTGCAAGACTCAAACCGACCACCAGCGCGCCGTGGCGGTAAGGAATCACTGGCGAAATTCGGCGGGTTGACATGGCAGCACCCGATGAAAATAAAGGATGAAGCGATGCAACAAAGTGTGCGCTTTCCACCGGGGTTGTGCAATCCGGCACACCGCAAAACGGTGTCGGACAGCGCTGACAGAAGGCTAAAGGCTGCCCTGGCCCGCAGGACAGATATCGGGCCGAATGAAAGTGGGGAGGGGGTGGGCGCGAACATGGCGCCGGGACCATTGCGCAGGCGCGCAACGGCACCGAAAAAAGAAGTTGACGAGCCTTACCCCCGGCACTGACTCCACAGTTAGGGCTGCTTGGTTCCCCACCTGACCCGGTTGGCCGCTTCACCATGCGGGGAGGCCCGTCACCTGCGATTGTACGACGGATGCGGGTGCACTTTTCTGAACAGCCCCGTTGCCCGGGATGCCGAAAGGACACCCGGCCCAGCCCGTAGAATCTGCCGGATGTCCTACCTCGTGCTCGCCCGCAAGTACCGTCCCCGCAATTTCACCGAAATGGTGGGGCAGGAGCACGTGGTGCAGGCCTTGACCAACGCGCTCACCCAGCAGCGCCTGCACCACGCCTACCTGTTCACGGGCACGCGGGGCGTGGGCAAGACCACGGTGTCGCGCATTCTGGCCAAGTCCCTCAACTGCCAGGGGCCAGACGGGCAGGGCGGCATCACCGCCACGCCGTGTGGCGTCTGCTCGGCCTGCACAGACATCGACAGCGGCCGCTTCCCCGACTACACCGAACTTGACGCGGCCTCCAACCGGGGTGTGGACGAGGTGCAGAGCCTGCTGGAACAGGCCGTCTATAAGCCCGTGCAAGGGCGCTTCAAGGTCTTCATGATCGACGAAGTGCACATGCTCACGAACACGGCGTTCAACGCCATGCTCAAGACGCTGGAAGAGCCGCCCGAGTACCTCAAGTTTGTGCTGGCCACAACCGACCCGCAGAAGGTGCCGGTCACGGTGTTGAGTCGCTGCCTGCAGTTCAACCTGCGCCCCATGGCGCCAGAGACCGTGTTGTCGCACCTCACGCAGGTGCTGGCGTCGGAGAACGTGTCGTCCGAGCCCCAGGCCCTGCGCCTGCTCTCGCGCGCTGCGCGGGGCTCCATGCGCGATGCGCTGTCGCTCACCGACCAGGCCATCGCCTTCGGCAGTGGCCAGTTGCAGGAAGCCGCCGTGCGGCAGATGCTGGGTGCGGTGGACCGTTCCTACGTGTTCCGGCTCATTGATGCGCTCGCCCAGGGCGATGGCAAGACGGTGGTGGAAACCTCGGACACGCTGCGCCTCAACGGCCTGTCTGCCGCTTCCACGCTGGAAGAAATGAGCGCCGTGCTGCAGCGCATGGCCGTGTTCCAGGCCGTGCCCCAGATGGCTGGGGCCGTGGATGCCGATGACCCCGAAGCGGCAGAAACAGCCCGCCTGGCTGCGTTGATGCCTGCCGACGAAACCCAGCTGCTCTACAGCCTGTGCCTGCACGGGCGTGGTGAGCTGGGCCTGGCGCCGGATGAGTACGCGGCACTGACCATGGTGCTGCTGCGCTTGTTGGCGTTCAAGCCTTCGGGCGAGTCGGCTGAAAAAAAAACTCTGACGCGGGCTGAAACCGCGCCTTCCGGTTCTGCAACGGCGGTTTCTGCGGCACCTGCAGCAGTGGCTGTCGCTGTGCCAGCGTCCGTGGTTCGAACGGCGGTGGCTCCTGCACCGCAGGCTCTTCCGGTGGGCGCTGCGCCTGTGGCCCTGGCGCAAGCGGCTTCACCCGCAGCTGCGGTGGCAGCCGTAGCTGCGGCTGCAGGCTTGGCACCGCCGGTGGTGCAAGACCTGTCTTCCGAACCTGCCGATTCCTCTGAACCGCCTCCCTGGCCGGGCTCGGACGAGCCGGGCCCCGTGCCGCCTATGGGTTCAGCCGCCACGGTGCTCCCGGTGCGGACACCCGAGAGGTTTGAAAGAAATCAGCCTCCAGCGCAATATCAACAAGCGCAAGGCGCTCCTGAATTTGTAGCGATTCCGGTGCGTGAATCGCCTGAGCCGGGTGAACGGCTGCAACCGCTGCCGCTCTCTGCCCCCACGCCCGTTTCTGCGCGCTATACGCCCACGGAAGAAGGCGATGTCTGGCACGCCACCGTGCGGCAGATGGTGGTGGCAGAGTCGATTACCGCCCTGGTGCGTGAGCTGGCCCTGCAGTCGCAACTGGTGGCGCGCGACGGGGGCCACTGGCTGCTGCGTGTGGAGCGTGAGTCCCTGAACCAGCCCACCGCACGCGAGCGCCTGCGCGCCGCGCTGGAGGCTGCCGGCCACGCCACCCAGATCACGGTGGAAGTGGGTGTTGTCATCGACAGCCCCGCCCGCCGCAACGCCGCTGCCGCTGCCGAGCGCCAGCGCCGCGCAGAAGAAATCGTTAACAACGATCCCTTTGTGCAATCGCTGATGCGTGACTACGGCGCGAGAATCGTGCCGGGCAGCATCAAGCCTGCATGATGACCCGCTGCACGCCCTCTCATTGCGTACTTGTATCCAACGATAGAAACTGAAAAGGAAACCACACCATGTTCAACAAAGGACAACTCGCCGGCCTCATGAAGCAAGCCCAGGCGATGCAGGACAACCTCAAGAAGGCGCAGGATGAACTGGCCTTCATCGAGGTGGAAGGTGAATCGGGTGCCGGCTTGGTGAAGGTGCTGATGACCTGCAAACACGACGTCAAGCGCATCACCATCGATCCGAGCCTGCTGGCCGAAGACAAGGACATGCTGGAAGACCTCGTGGCGGCGGCGTTCAATGCGGCGGTGCGCAAGGCGGAGGAAACTTCGGCGGAGAAGATGGGCAAGCTGACGCAAGGGATGCCAGGCCTCCCCGGCGGCATGAAATTCCCCTTCTGAGGCTGGCTACCGAGCGGGCGATCTGCGTCGTTGGGCGGTGCTCGGAATCCTCACGTACTTCAAGTACGTTCTGGTTCCTGTGCTCCGTCCGCCTAGCAGCTCATCCCGCTCGCTACGCCCGTGAAGGCGGGGTGTGAATACCGGGTTCAGCGAGACCTTTTTGTTGTTTGTTCGTGGTGGAGAGCTTGCGAGGGGTGAAGCCTCTTCTCCACACAACCGTTCGGGCTGAGCTTGTCGAAGCCGTCCTGCCGCTACAAGTGCCCCAAGTTTTTCCAGATTTCCATCCCAACCAATGTCCACCACCGATTCCCTCGACGTTTTGATCCAGGCGCTGCGCCGGTTGCCGGGGGTGGGGATCAAGTCTGCGCAGCGCATGGCGTTCCATCTGCTGCAGCACGACCGCGAGGGGGCGCAGGTGTTGTCGCAGGCGCTGCACGAGGCCGCGGGGTCGGTGCACCACTGTGCCCGCTGCCACACGTTCACTGAGGCCGAGGTCTGCAGCACCTGTCTGGACCCAGCGCGTGATGCCACGCGCCTGTGTGTGGTGGAGACGCCGGCAGACCAGTCGGCCCTGGAGCGTACGGGCGCGTTCAAGGGGCTTTATTTCGTGCTCATGGGGAGGCTCAGTCCGCTGGATGGCATCGGCCCCAAGGAGATTGGCCTGCAAAAGCTCATGGACCGGGCCACCGACGGCACCGTGCAGGAGGTCATCCTGGCGACCAATTTCAATGCCGAGGGCGAGGCCACGGCCCATGTGATCAGCGAGGCGCTCAAGAGCCGGGGGCTGCATGTGACACGGCTGGCGCGTGGTGTGCCCGTGGGCAGCGAGCTGGAGTATGTGGACCTGGGCACGATTGCGCATGCACTGGTGGACCGCCGGTAGGCAGTTCACGGAACCAGGGGTCCACGGCGGCTAGAATACTCACAATTTAATAGCTGCTAGCGCTTATGTATCAAGCGCTGGAGCCCAAAAAGGCTTAAAAATGAATACCACCATGCATGTTGCACGGTTCACAGTGGCTTACTGGTGCGTGCTGATCGCGGCCCTGCTTCCCATTGGCTGCGCCTGGCTGGCCAAGAGCGGCAGCCTGGGCAAGTCGCGCAAGGACGGCGGTTTTGACAACCACGATCCCCGCGCCTGGATGGCCCGGCAGACGGACTGGCGGGCCCGCNTCTTCATCGGTGCCGTGATCATTGCGCACCTGCTGGGGGCGGGGCAGACGTTGCTGGACATCCTGGCGCTTTTGTATGTGATGCTGCGCATCTTCTACATCATGATGTACGTGTCCGACATGCCCACCGTGCGCAGTGCGGTCTGGGCCGGGGCGCTGCTGGTCAACATTGGCATCCTGTTTCTCGGCTACCGCTGACTCTCGTCGGCTGGCCCTTGAATGGGCTGTGGCTCTTTTTGCGGGCTGTTGCGTCCCGTTTCTATAGATTTTTAAACCCTGGTAAGTAGAAACCCGCTGGGATTCCCCCTGATGCGGGCTTGCTGGCTCTGCGGCACGATTGTTGCAATGCAGCATTGCAATTTTCACTGATTTTCATGACCCGTCCTTTACTCACTCGCCGCGCCTTTGGTGCCGTGTCTGCCTTGTCGGCGGCGGGGGTGTTTGCGCCTGCCATGGTGCGGGCGCAGGTGGACGGTGCGGCACTGGGCAGCGTCACCATCGCCGTGGGTGGGCAGGGTGTGCTCTACCACCTGCCGCTGGCGCTGGCCGACCAACTGGGCTACTTCCGGGCGGAAGGGCTGGACGTGACGGTGCGCGATTTTTCGGCAGGTGCACTGGCGCTGCAGGCGGTGCAGGACGGCGTGGCGGATGTCTGTGCCGGGGCTTTCGAGCACACCATCCGGCAGCAGGTGCGCGGCCAGGCCTATCGGTCGCTGGTGGTGCAGGGGCGTGCGCCCCAGCTGGCGTTGGGGGTTTCGCTGCGCTCACTGCCTGCCTACAAGGATCTGGCGGATTTGGGGGGGCGACGACTTGGTGTGTCGTCCGTGGGTTCGTCCACGCACCTCGCGGCCAGCCTGGTGCTGGCGCGGGCAGGCCTGGGCCCGCGCGACGTGGCATTTGTCGGCGTGGGTTCGGGCATGGCCGCGATGAACGCTCTGCGTTCCGGCCAGGTGCACGCGCTGTGCCATGCCGACCCCATCATGACGCTGCTGGAGCAAAAGGCAGACACACGCATTGCCGGCGACATGCGTTCGCTCAAGGCCGCACAGGAGATGTTTGGCGGCGCCATGCCTGCCAGCTGCCTCTATGCACCGCAAGCCTTCCTGCAAAAACATGCCGCACAGGCACAGGCGCTGGCCAACGGCATCGTGCATGCCCTCAAGTGGTTGCAGACGGCGGGACCTGCAGACATCGTCAAGGCGGTGCCCGCGGGCTATCTGATGGGAGACCGGGGGTTGTACCTGGCCGCCTTCAGCCGCGTGCGCGAGACCTATTCGACCCATGGGATGATGCCCGACGATGGCGCGGCCACGGCCTTGCGCGTGTTGTCGCGGGTGCACCCCGAGCTGGCGGATTTCAAGGTGGAGCTGACTCGCACCTACACCAACGACTTTGTGCGCAAGGCGCGGCAGAAATTCAACGTCTGAATGCGAGGTGCCCCTTGGGGGCGCTTGGAGCTGGCCGCTGGCGTGCCGGTGGGTTCGCCAGAGCCTTGGATGTTGAAGTGAGGCCGCGCACTTCCGGTGGCGGTGCGGGCATTCGGGTCGGGAAGATGGCTTACATTCGTCGGCGTTCGGTTTGCCGTAGCCTCGGCCTACCAGTCACCTACCCCACAAGGATTGCACCATGTCTTTTACCCTCAGCGTCGGCCCACTCGTCTCCTTGATCGCGGGCATCCTCATCCTCGTCATGCCCCGTCTGCTCAGCACCATCGTGGCGCTGTATCTCATCATCATGGGCATCCTGGGGCTGCTGGGCATGCACTCCCTGAAGTTCTGAGGCTGGTTCTCGGCACGCCTCTCGCGCTTCGTCTGTGGCGTTTCAGCGGCGCTTGACCTTGGAGGGCGTGCCTCCACGGCGCACCGGCGCATCGGCTGCGCGCTTGCCTGCAGCGCCGGAGCGCGCCACCGGCGTGCGTGCGTTCCGTGCCTGCGGGGCGGCCTGCCGAACGGGCAGATACACCACCACCTGCTGGCCTACCTTGAAGGCCGCCGTCGCGCGCACATCGTTCCAGTCCGCCACGTTGGCCGCCGTGAGCTTGTAGCGCCGGGCAATGCTGGCCACGGTCTCGCCCTTGCCGGCCTTCACCGTCGTGCGGCGGGTGACGATCTCTGGCGAGAAAGCGACCTGACCATTGTCTGCCAGGTGGGAGGACACATCCTGGCGAATGGCGGACGAACGCGGGATCATGAGTGCCGAACCCGCCTTGATCAGCATGCGCGGGGGAATGTTGTTGATGCTGCGCAGGTCGTTCTCGCTCATGCCCGCCCGCTGGGCGGCCTCAGCCACCGTCATCGTGGACGGCACGGACCACACGGTCCAGCTGGCATATTGCCCCTCGCGGCGCGCTTCAAGGTTGCGCTGGAACACCTTGGCGTTGTCCCAGGGCAGCAGGACTTGTGGCGTGCCTGCTGCCAGGATCACCGGTTTGTTGAAGGACGGGTTCAATGCCCGGAAGTCCTCTTCGCGCACGCCGGCCAGCGTGGCGACCAGGGCCACGTCGATGTCGTGGGTGATGTCCACCGTCTGGAAATAGGGGTGGTTTTCGATGAGGGGCAACTCGGTGCGGAAGGCCTCTGGATTTGCGACGATGTTCTTGACGGCCTGCAGCTTGGGCACATACATGCGGGTTTCAGCCGGCATGTTCAGGTCGGTGTAGCTGGTGCCCAGTCCCTGCTTCTGGTTGCGGGCAATGGCCCGTCCCACGCTGCCTTCGCCCCAGTTGTAGGCGGCCAGCGCCAGGTGCCAGTCGCCGAACATGCCGTGGAGCTTTTGCAGGTAGTCGAGCGCGGCGCGTGTGGATGCGAGCACATCGCGGCGGTCATCGCGGAACGCGTTCTGCTTGAGGTCGAAATAGTTGCCCGTGGCGGGCATGAACTGCCACATGCCAGCCGCCTTGGCGCTGGAGACGGCCTGGGGGTTGAACGCGCTTTCGATGTAGGGCAGCAGCGCCAGCTCGGTGGGCATGCCGCGCCGCTCCAGCTCTTCAACGATGTGGAACAGGTACTTGCTGGAGCGCTCGGTCATACGCTGCATGTAGTCGGGGCGCGTGGCATACCATTGCTCGCGGTCCTGCACCAGTTCATGCTGCAGATCGGGCATCGCAAAGCCCCGGCGGATGCGGTCCCACAGGTCGGCGGGGGTCGAAAGCGATGCGACCTCGCCACTGGCAGCCTGCGCTGCCGTAATCGGCCTGAGCGGGCCGTTGGGAATGACGGGGGTGTGGGAGGTCCGGGGTGGGGCGCCGGTGGAGGAAGAAGGGGCGGTGCCAGCTGCGCTGTCCTGCGAAGGCCCGGTGGTGGCGCAGCCCGTGAGCCAGAGCGCGCAAGCCAGGCAGGCGATGTGCAAAATTTTCATCGAAACTCGTTTTTCCATTGGCGCAGTGCGGCCAGTACCGCCACTGCATCGTCTTGATTCACCTGCGTGTCGTAGCCTTGGGCGGCTTGGGCCACCGCAGGTTGACGCACGCGCAGGAAGGGGTTGATGTCTCGCTCCAGGGCCATGCGCGACGGCAGTGTGGGCTGTTGGCTGGCCCGCAGTGCCTCGCATTGGTGGTTGTAGTGGAGCAATGCCGCATTGCCGGGTTCCACGGCCCGGGCAAATTTCAGGTTGGAGAGCGTGTACTCGTGCGTGCAGCATACGCGGGTGTTCCCCGGCAACGCTGCGAGCTGGTCCAGGGAGTCCAGCATCTGGGCGGGCGTGCCTTCAAACAGCCGGCCACAGCCGCCCGAAAAAAGTGTGTCGCCGCAGAACAGCAGGGGCGCACCGTCGATGTCGGGGCAGTAGTAGGCAATGTGGCCGGCGGTGTGGCCCGGCACGTCGATGACTTCAAAGCGCAGCCCCAGCGTTTCCACCGCATCGCCGTGCGAAAGGCGTTGCAGCGGTTCGGGGATTTTTTCGCGGGCGGGGCCATAGACCATGGCGCCGGTGGCGTTGCGCAGGGCATCCACGCCGCCGACATGATCGGCGTGGTGGTGCGTGACTAGAATGGCCTGCAACTGCACACCAAGGTGCTGCAGGGCCTGCAGCACGGGCGCAGAATCTCCCGGGTCCACGACGATCGCCTGGCGGCCGTCATGCAGCATCCAGATGTAGTTGTCGGTAAAGGCGGGTAGCGGCAGCAAGTTCATGAGCGATCAAATTATAGGTTTGCACCACTGGTTCGATTCCCCGCCGGGCCGGTACCTGCTGGCGTGGGAGCAGGCGCGCTTCGATGAGGCGGTGGCAGATATCTTTGGGTACCACAGCCTGCAGCTCGGAATGCCCCTGCTGGATGGCCTGCGTGCCAACCGCATGCCGCACCAGTGGCTGGCGCTGGGGCAGGAGGCGGTGCAGGGTTCGATCGCCTTTCTGGAGACCGGTAGCGGCGATGCCCCCCTGCAGCGCCGCGCGGTGGATCTGCTGACGGAGCCCGTGGCCTTGCCGTTTGCAGAGGCCAGTCTTGATCTGCTGGTGCTGCCCCATACCCTGGAGCTGAGCATGGACCCCCATGCGGCCCTGCGCGAAGTGGAGCGGGTGTTGGTGCCCGAGGGGCGGGTGGTCATCAGCGGGCTGAACCCCACGAGCCTGTGGGGATTGCGCCAGTGGCGTGCGCGCATGTACCAGCGCATGGGCAAGGGCACGCTGTACCTGCCCGACGTGGGCGAGTTCATTGGCTACCGGCGCCTGCGCGACTGGCTCAGGCTTTTGAGTTTCGAGGTCGAGTCGGCCCAGTTTGGCTGTTATCGTCCAGCGGTGCGCAGCACCCAGTGGCTGGAGCGTTTTGGCTTCATGGACCCCCTGGGCGAGCGGTGGTGGCCCATTTTTGGCGCGGCCTATTTTCTGGTTGCGGTCAAGCGGGTCCATGGCATGCGTTTGCTGGAACCCGCCTGGCGGTCCACCCGGCAGCGGTCCGCAGCCACAGTGCCCATTGCCAACCGCGCCGGCCCGGTGGGGGCAACGGGCCGCACCTCCCGCCTATTCACAGGCAGCGATGACAGAGACAGGAACACAGTTTGAACCAGGTAGAGATATACACAGATGGCGCCTGCAAGGGCAATCCGGGCCCCGGAGGGTGGGGTGCATGGTTGCGTTCGGGATCGACGGAGAAAGAGCTTTTTGGTGGAGAGCTGGGCACCACCAACAACCGCATGGAGCTGATGGCCGTGATCGAGGCGCTCTCCGCCCTCAAGCGGCCCTGTGCCGTGACGTTGTACCTGGACAGCGAATATGTGCGCAAGGGCATCACCGAGTGGATCCATGGCTGGAAAGCCAAGGGCTGGCGCACGGCTTCCAAGCAGCCGGTCAAGAACGTGGAGCTGTGGCAGCGGCTGGATGCCCTCGTGAGCACGGGTGGACACCGCATCGAATGGCGGTGGGTGAAAGGGCATTCTGGCGATCCCGGCAACGAGCGTGCCGATGCGCTGGCCAACCGGGGCGTGGACAAGGCCCTGGGGCGCGGGTGATCGCTGGCGTATGCCAAAGCGCAGCGCGGCGGCGTTTCTGCGCCGCAAGCCCCTTCGGGGGCTTTTTTTGTTTCTGCAGCATGTAAAGCCTGCGTAAATCTGCCGCAATTGCCCTTGGGGTCATACCGTGGTTGGATGCAGCGCAAGACACGCACTGATACATTGTTTGATTGCGCTCCCCACACCACCCGCTTTCATTGACCCATGGCGTCCAAGAACAAATACATCGTTTTCGCTGTCATCGGCATCGCTGCCGCATCGGGCGCTGCCTGGTGGCTTCAAAAACCGGCGCAGTCCCCGCGCAGCGAGTCGTCAGCGGCCGGTGCAGGGGGCAATGCACCCGCTGGCGCTGCAGCCAAGGGAGGGGGCGCTGGCCGCCCCGTGGCGGTGGAGGCCGTGGCTGTGCGGCAGATGGCGCTGCGCGACGATGCCGAAGCGGTGGGAAGTCTCAAATCGCGCCAAAGCGTGGTGCTGCGCCCCGAGGTGAGCGGGCGCATCACGGCGCTCAATTTCCGCGATGGTGAGCGCGTGCGGCGCGGGCAGGTGCTGGTGCAGTTTGACGACCAGTTGCCCCGCGCCCAGGTCCAGCAGAGCCAGGCCGAACTGTCAATTGCCCAGGCCAACCACAAACGCAACCAGGAGCTGGTGGCCCAGGGCTTCATCAGCCAGCGTTCGGTCGATGAAAGCGCTGCCAACCTCGAAGTGGCGCGGGCCAAGCTGTCCCTGGCGCAGGCCACGGCCTCGCGCCTGAAGATCGTGGCGCCATTTGACGGCATTGCTGGTATTCGCGGCGTGAACGTAGGCGACTACCTGAAAGACGGCGCCGACATTGTCAATGTCGAAGACCTGGACG
Organism: Acidovorax sp. Root275; assembly: GCF_001428965.1. NCBI lineage: Bacteria > Pseudomonadati > Pseudomonadota > Betaproteobacteria > Burkholderiales > Comamonadaceae > Acidovorax > Acidovorax sp. Root275. Next base: position 138,239 of record NZ_LMJH01000007.1, read on the forward strand.
CGGTCTACGTGGATTTCCGCCTGCCCGAGCGCCTGCAGAACAAGGTCCGCACGGGCCAGACCGCCCAGGTGGTGTTCGACGCCCTGCCGGGCGTGCGCTACAGCGCCGTGGTGCAGGCCATCAACCCCCAGATTGACACCGACGGCCGCGCTGTGGCGGTTCGCGGCTGCATCGACAACCGGCGCCTGCAACTGCGCCCCGGCATGTTTGCGCGCGTGACGGCGGTGTTCTCGGAGCGCAGCAATGCCCGCGTGATCCCCGAGGAGGCCGTGGTGCCCGACGGCAGCAGCCCCTATGTGCTCAAGATCGTCGATGGCAAGGAGCCCGGCAGCCGCGCGACCCAACGCACCCCCGTCAAGCTGGGGGCCCGCACCCCGGGTTTTGTGGAGGTGGTGGATGGCCTGGCCCTGGGAGACATGGTGGTCACCGCAGGGCAGCAGCGCATCCAGAAGGACGGAACCGTGGTGCGTGTGGTGGAGCTGGGCAAGCCAGGCAATGGTGCGTCGCCGTCGCCATCACCTGCGCGCGCTGCATCTGGAGCGGCAGGGACAATGGGCGCAGCCAGTGCTGGCAGTGCGGTAGCGGCAGCCGATGCACCGGTGCCCACGGCGGCCGACACCGCCAGCGGCCCCCGCGCGGCGGCGCAGCCGATGGCTGCAGCACCCGTGGCCGCCGCCACCACCACTACTGCAGCATCGCCCAATGCCGTCGTGGCTCCGTTGCCTGGCCCCAACCCTTGCCAGCCTGCAGGCACGCCCAGCCGGGCACCACAAGGCAGCCCACGCCATCCCGCGTGATCGATGAAGTTCCAGGACTGCCATGCAACTCGCTGAAATATCGATACGCCGACCGGTCTTTGCGACCGTGTTGTCGCTGCTGGTGCTGCTGATTGGTGCCGTGAGCTTCACGCGCCTTTCGGTGCGCGAATACCCCAAGATCGATGAGCCCGTGGTCACGGTGAGCGTGCGTTATGCAGGCGCATCGGCCGAGGTGATCGAATCGCAGGTCACCAAGCCGCTGGAGGATTCCATCGCCGGTATCGATGCGGTGGATGTGATCACCTCCATCAGCCGCGCCGAGCAGAGCCAGATCAGCGTGCGTTTTCGACTCGAAAAAGACGCGGACAACGCCGCCGCCGAGGTGCGCGACCGCACTGCACGGGTGCGCAACCGCCTGCCAGACGCAGTGGACGAGCCCGTGATCGCCAAGGTGGAGGCCGATGCCTCGCCCGTGATGTGGCTGGCCTTCAGCAGCGATACCCGCACACCGCTCGAGATCAACGACCTCATCAACCGCATCGTCAAGCCCCGGCTGCAGACGGTGACCGGTGTGGCCGATGTGCCCATCTATGGTGAGCGCAAATACGCCATGCGCGTGTGGCTCGACCCGGAACGCATGGCGGGCTACCGCCTGACTACGCAGGATGTGGAAGACGCCATCCGCCGCAACAACCTGGAGCTGCCTGCAGGCCGCATCGAGTCGCAGCAACGCGAGTTCAGCGTCACCTCACAGACCGATCTGGCGACGCCGTCACAGTTTTCCGAGGTGGTGATCCGCACCGTGAACGGCTTTCCGGTGCGCATCCGCGATGTGGCCAAGGTGGAGGAAGGGGCCGCCAGCGACCGCAGCCGGGTGCGCCTGAACGGGCGCGAGGCCATTTCGGTGGGCGTGATCCGCCAGGCCACGGCCAACCCGCTGGAACTGGCGCAGGGTGTGCGCGCCATGCTGCCCACGCTCAAGGCCGACCTGCCACCGGACATCGGCATCGACATTGCCAACGACAACTCCCTGTTCATCGACCGCTCGATCAAAAGCGTGTACAGCACCATTGCCGAGGCCGTGGTGCTGGTGGCCTTGGTGATCTTTGTGTTTTTGCGCACCTTCCGCGCGTCCATCATCCCCATCATCACCATCCCGGTGAGCCTGGTGGGCAGTTTTGCGCTGATGTCGCTGGCCGGGTTTTCCATCAATACGCTCACGCTGCTGGCGCTGGTGCTGGCCATTGGCCTGGTGGTGGACGATGCCATCGTGATGCTGGAGAACATCTACCGCCACATCGAAGAGGGGCTGGACCCATTCTCGGCCGCCATCAAAGGCGCGCGCGAAATCGGCTTTGCCATCGTGGCCATGACGCTGACGCTGGTGGCGGTGTATGCCCCGCTGGCCTTTACTCCGGGGCGCACCGGCCGGCTGTTTGTGGAGTTTGCCCTGGCATTGGCTGGTGCTGTGGTGGTGTCGGGCTTTGTGGCGCTGACCCTGTCGCCCATGATGTGTTCGCTGCTGCTCAAGCACAACCCCAAGCCCAACTGGTTCGACCGCTCGATGGAGCGCTGGCTCAACGCGCTGTCGGATGCCTATGGCCGCCTGCTGCGGTGGCTGGTCACCGCACGCTGGCGCAGCCAGGGCAGCGAACGTGGTGGTGTGCGCGGCGCCATCTTTCAGGCCCGCTGGATCGTGCTGGCCGTCATGGCCATCAGTGGCGCTGCGCTGGTGGTGGTGTACCCCAGCATGCGGCAAGAGCTTTCGCCCCTGGAAGACCGGGGCACCATCCTGGCCAGCGTGACCGCCCCCGACGGCGCCACGCTGGACTACACCAACCGCTACGCGCTGGAGCTGGAGAAAATCGGCCGCGACTACCCCGAGTTCGACCGGATCTTTGCCAACATCGGCAACCCCACCGTTGCCCAGGGCAGTGTGATTTACCGCACCGTCGATTGGGAAAAACGCAACCGCACCACCCTGGAGCTGGCGCGGGAGCTGCAGCCCAAGGTTTCGGGCCTGCCGGGCGTCAGCGCCTTTCTCATCACGCCGCCATCGCTCGGGCAGGGCTTCCGGGCGCGGCCGCTCACCTATGTGATCCAGACCTCGGACAGCTACGAAAACCTCAATGCCGTCACCAACGCTTTCATGGCCGAAATCGCGCGGAACCCCGGCATCGTGGGGCCCGACGTCGACCTGCGCCTGAACAAGCCCGAGTTGCGCATCGAGGTGAACCGGGAGCGTGCTGCGGACCTGGGGGTGAATGTGGACGTGGTGGCCAAGGCCATCGAAACCATGCTGGGGGGCCGCACCGTGACCCGCTACAAGCGCGATGCCGAGCAATACGATGTGATCGTGCAGACGGCGGCCCGGGGCCGCACCACACCCGAGAACATTGACACCATCTACGTGCGGGGCCGCAATGAATCCATGATTCCCTTGTCCAGCCTGGTCAAGGTGCGCGAGAGCGTGAGCCCGCGCGAGCTGAACCACTTCGGCCAGCGCCGCTCGGCCACCATCACGGCCAACCTGTCGCCCGAATACTCGCTGGGCGAGGCGCTGAACTTCATGGACACCACCGCCGCCAAGGTGCTCAAGCCCGGCTACACCACGGACCTGAATGGCACCTCGCGGGAGTTCAAGAGCTCGCAGGGGGCCTTGGGCATCGTCTTCGTGCTGGCCCTGGTCTTTATTTTTCTGGTGCTGGCGGCGCAGTTCGAGAGCTTCATCGACCCCCTGGTCATCATGGTCTCGGTGCCGCTGTCGATGATTGGCGCGTTGCTGGCACTCAAGTGGAGCGGCGGGTCGATCAACGTGTATTCGCAGATTGGCCTGATCACGCTGGTGGGGCTGATCACCAAACACGGCATCTTGATTGTGGAATTCACCAACCAGCTGCGCGAGCAGGGCATGGAGATGGTGGATGCGCTGGTCAAAGCCTCGGCCCAGCGCCTGCGGCCCATTCTGATGACCACGGGCGCCATGGTGCTGGGCGCCATCCCGCTGGCGCTGGCTTCGGGCGCTGGTGCCGAAACGCGCACGCAGATTGGCTGGGTGATTGTGGGCGGCATGTCGCTGGGCACGCTGCTCACCATTTTTGTCGTGCCTACCATGTACACCCTGTTCGCGCGCAAGGCGGTGCCGGGTGCCAACACGGCCGTGGCAGCCGAGGAGCCAGGGCATCCGCTGCATCCACACGATTACGTAGCCAAGTAGCCCTTGGCCCGAGCCAGAGAGCTTGGCGCAAGAAGAATGAAAAGAAGCCCCGCCGGGGCTTCTTTTCATTCAGGGCGTTGGGGGCTCAGATTGGCGCCCGGTTTGCCGGTAGCGCATCCAGCACATCCTGCAGGGTTTGTGGCCGCACCAGGCGCGCCACTTCTTTTCCGTCCTTCAAAAACACCAGCGTCGGCCACAGCTTGATGCCAAACGTGCGGCCCAGGCGCTGGCCGGGGCCGTCTTCCACCTTGATGTGTGCCACGTCTGCGCAGTCTTTCAGTGCCTGCTCAATGAGGGGCTGTGCACGTTGGCAGTGGCCACACCAGGGGGTACCGAATTCCACCACGGTGGCACCGGGCAGGCGGTCCACCTCATCGCGGGATGGGGGTTGGGCAAGGTGTCGGGCGGCGTAGGGCATAGGCGCAAGATTTCCAAACAAGTGCAAAGGAAAAACCCATTGTGCGGTGCTTCGCCTGCGCGGGGTGCCACGGGCGCGGCACCTGGGAGGGACGCCGAGCAAGGGTCGCCCCCGCAGTGAGGGCGTCGTCCCCCTGGGGGGAAGGCGCGACGCGACTCAGGGGGGGGTCAAATGACGCCGTCAAAGACCATCACATCCACCGTATCGCCCACCGCCACATTGCCCTGGCCGTGGTGCAGCACGATGAGCCCATTGGCCTGCACCATGGAACTGAGCACGCCCGAGCCCTGGTTGCCGGTGGTGCACACCTGCAGCGTGCCATCAGCGGCGGTGGTGATGGTGCCGCGCTGGTACTCGGTGCGGCCGGGTTTTTTGCGCAGGGCTTCGGTGCTTGTGGCGCGCACCAGGGGCGGGGCGGTGTGGGTGCTGCCCATCATGCGCAGCAGAGCGGGGCGCACGAAGGCGAGGAAGGTCACCATCACGGCCACGGGGTTGCCGGGCAAGCCAAACAGCACAGCGCCGCCATGGGTTTGTTTGCTATTATTTTGGTAGCTATTAACGCTTGATGGATAAGCGCTAGGGGCCATTTTTTCTTGACTTTCAATAGCGGCAATGCTCCCTATCGCCATGGGGCGACCGGGCCGCATCGCGATGCGCCAGAAGGCCACGTCGCCCAGCTTCTTCATCATCGTGCGGGTGTGGTCGGCCTCGCCCACGCTCACGCCGCCGCTGGTGATGATGGCATCGGCGCGCTGTGCGGCGTTCCGAAAGGCCGCCTCCAGCAGTGCCGGCTCATCGCGCACCACGCCCAGGTCGATCACCTCCACGCCCAGGCGGGTGAGCAGGCCGAAGACGGTGTAGCGGTTGCTGTCGTACACGGCGCCTTCGCGCGGTGGCTCGCCTAGGCTCAGGATCTCGTCGCCGGTCGAAAAATACGCCACGCGCAGACGGCGGAACACCGTCACGGAGGGCAGGCCCAGGCTGGCCACCAGGCCCAGGGCGGCAGGGCTGAGCAGCGTGCCCTGGGCCAGCGCCAGACCGCCTTCCATCAGGTCTTCGCCCTTGAAGCGGCGGTTGTCACCGGCCTTCAGTACATCGGCTGCGATGGTGATGTGGCCATCGGCTGCGGCCTTGGTGAACTCCTGCGGCACCACGGTGTCCAGGCCCGTGGGCATGATGGCGCCGGTCATGATCTTCACGCACTCGCCCGCTGCCACGGCGCCCACCCAGGCCTTGCCCGCCAGTGCCGTGCCCACTACCCGCAGTGAGAGGGGCTGCCCGGCAACGAGCTGCGCGCCCGCAAAGGCATAGCCATCCATCGCCGAGTTGTCGTGCGGGGGAACGCTGAGGGGCGAGACCACGTCCCGCGCCAGCACGCGGCCCAGGGCGTCGAAGAGGGGGAGCTCTTCGGTGGCGGTCACGGGCTCGACCAGCCGCTGCAGAAACGCGTTCACATCGGCAGCGCTCAGGGCCTGCGGGTCGTAGCCTTGCAGCTCGGCGGCAATCTGGGCAATGGTTTTCATGGATCTGTGTCGTTGGAATCAGGGATGAGTACGCGCACCATGTGCAGCTTGTCGAAGCCCACGCCGTCCACCTTGATGGCGTTGGGCAACAGGCCCCAGGCGCGGAACCCGGCCTGCTCGTACAGGTGCACGACGTGCGTGTTGGAGGCCGTCACCGTCAGCACCAACTGGGTCAGGCCAGGTACGCGGCGGGCTGCTGCCACACAGGCGGCCACCAGCTGCTGGCCAATGCCCTGGCGCTGCGCACCAGGCGACACCATCATGCCCACCAGCACTGCACAGTGGCGCTGCTTGGTGCGCTGCTCGCGTTCGCAGCCCAGGCAGCCGAGCAACTGGCCTGCGGCATCGAAGGCACCCAGGAAGAACTGGCCCGATTCCACGGTGCCAAAGCGCGCCACATACTCGCTGGCGTCGCGGCCCACCGACGATTCATAGTCCGACGTGAACGCATCCGGTGCGGTGCGCAGCGCCTCGTCGCGCAGGGCCTTGTAGGCCACGGCATCTGCGGCGACCAAGGGGCGGATCTGTACGGAACTGATAGCCGTGGGTGGGCGCGCGTTCATGGTGGTTGTGGGGCGAGTCAGGTCTGCCGGGCCTGCGAGGCGCTGGTGTTTTCCAGCGAGTGCAGCTCGGCCAGCGTATTGGCGTTGAAGAAGGCCTTGGGGTCATCGCCCGGCTGGTCAAACGCAACGATGGCGCAGGGGTGCTGGGCCGTCCAGGCATCGATCTTGCGGCCGCCGGCCTGGGTGAAGGCGACCAGGCTTTCGAGCAGGTCCACGCGCAGCAGGCAAAACACCGGCTGGGTTCGCACGGTGGCGTGGCCCGTGCCATCGTCCTCGGGCGCTGCGGCCATGGCGATGTCGGCGTCCTGGGCGTCGGCCGCAGCCGCCAGGCGCTGGGCCAGGTCCAGTGGGAACAGGGGGGTGTCGCAGGGCACCGTCAGCAGCCAGGGAGTCTCGCAACGCTCGAGCCCGGTCAGAAAGCCCGCCAGCGGACCAGCGTAGTCGGCCAGTACATCAGGCCACACGGGGGCACCAAACGCCTCGTAGGCTGCGAGGTTGCGGTTGGCATTGACCATGGTGGCGCCGGTCTGCATCTGCAGCCGCATCAGCGTGTGCAGCGCCAGAGGCAGGCCGCGAAAACTCTGAAGGCCTTTGTCGACGCCGCCCATGCGGCTGCCGCGTCCGCCTGCAAGCACGAGGCCGGTGATGTCTTGGGTTTCAATCATGGGGGGGGGGGGGGGGCGATGGGNNCGGTCAGTTGCAGGCACGAGAGGACGGCTGTGCAGGCCAGCAGGCCCAGGGACACGGGTTGCGCGAACGCCTCGTGCCCCAGGGCAAAAAACAGGCCGTGGATCGCCACGGTCAAGGCCCCCAGGCAGGGCATGAGCTTGTAGAACGCCAGGGCCGCCGGGCCTTCGCCGCGGGCGACCTGTGCCTGGGCATACAGCACCAGCGCAATGATGGGCAGGTTGAGCAGCAGGTTGACCTGGTTGCCGCCGGGGATGTGGAACAGCTCCCACTCGTGCCAGTACGCGGCATCGATCTGGTGCGTGACCAGGACGGTGGCATTGGCCAGAAACAGGGCGCGGTGCGTGGGTTGAAGGGGCATGGGGTGGGGGTGAGGAAAGGGTGAAGGCCGCAGCCACCCATGGTGCCTTAAAACAATCGGCGCCCGTACCCTGGCGCGGTGCAGGGGCTCCACAGGATCGAGATGCACGGGGGGCTGGCCCCACAGCTAGCCGCCGATATAGCTCATCTCCACCCGCCGCGCGCCGCCTTGCGTGGTGTCCGCAGGCAGGCTGCTGCGCAGTTCCGAATAGCGGTCGCTGCGCTGCTGCCAGATGGGGGCGATGGCCGAGGCAATCGCTTCGTCGCTGGCGCCGCCGCGCAGCAGGGTGCGCAGGTCGTAGCCCTCCGAGGCAAACAGGCACAGGTAGAGCTTGCCTTCCGTGGACAGGCGCGCGCGGTTGCAGTCGTGGCAAAAAGCCTGGGTCACGCTGCTGATCACGCCCACCTCGCCGAGGGCGGGGTCGTATTGGCCCTGGGCATTGGCATAGCCCCAGCGCTCGGCGGTTTCGCCGGGGCTGCTCGGGTCGAGCTGTACCAGCGGCAGCTCGGCGCGCAGCCGTTCGATCAACTCGGCCGAGGGCAGCACCTCGTCCATGCGCCAGCCGTTGGTGGCGCCAACGTCCATGTATTCAATGAACCGCAGCGTGGTGCCCGTGCCGCGAAAGTGGCGTGCCATGGGCAAGATTTCGTGGTCGTTGGTTCCCCGCTTGACCACCATGTTGACCTTGATGTGCGACAGGCCCGCCGCATGCGCGGCCTCGATGCCCGCCAGCACGTCAGCCACCGGAAAGTCCACGTCGTTCATGCGGCGAAAGATCGTGTCGTCCAGGCCATCGAGGCTCACCGTCACGCGGTTCAGGCCTGCATCCTTCAGTGCGCGGGCCTTGCGCGCCAACAACGACCCATTGGTGGTCAGCGTGAGGTCGGGCGCTTGGCCGTCCACGGTGCGCAGTTCGGCCAGCTGGGCCACCAGCGCTTCCAGGTTCTTGCGCAGCAGGGGCTCGCCGCCCGTCAGGCGGATCTTGCGCACACCATGCGCGAGGAACAGGCGCGCCAGCCGTTTGATCTCTTCAAAGCTCAGCAAGGCGCCGTGGGGCAGGTAGGGGTAGTCCTTGTCGAACACTTCCTTGGGCATGCAGTAGTTGCAGCGGAAGTTGCAGCGGTCCGTCACGCTGATGCGCAGGTCGCGCAGCGGACGGCCCCGGGTGTCGGTGAGCAGGCCCGTGGGGTCCACGGGATGCGTGGGCACCCGCGCCGCCAGAGCGGCGATGCGTTGGTCCACCAGAGGAATCACACGTTCGGCCATGGCGTGATTTTGCCGCATGGGCGCCTGCAGAGGGGGCAAGCCCCTGCGCGCGGAGTTGATCGCGGTCAAGTTTTGCGAAGGCGGTGGTATGGCCCTCCTTTGACATGGCGCAGTGCGCTTTGGATGTTGCATTGCAACAATCTGCACATCCGATTTCAAGGGGATTCCCATGTTGACGCGTGAATTTTCAGCCGATGCCACGCCATGCCAGCGCCGCGTGGCCCTTCAGTGGGTGGCGGCCGGCATTCTGCTGCCCACCTGGGCAACTTGGGCAACAGGGGCCCAGGCGCAGATGGGGTTGTCGGGGGCCATCAACTATGCGGGCTGGTTTCGCGCCCTTTCACAGCGCATGGCCAAGGCCTATTGCCAGCAGTACCTGCAGGTGCTGCCCGGTGCGGCCGTGGATGTGATGGGGTTGGCGCGCAAGATGGTGCAGACGGGCAGCGGTGAACTGGCCAAGGGCATGCAGTCAGGCCAATGGCCCGCAGACGTCGGGCGGCAGCTGGCCGAAGTGCAAAAGCAGTTTGCCCTGCTGAACCAGATGACCTCTGCGCCTGCCACCACCACGGCCTTGGTGGTGGCGGCCTCGGAGCAGGCCGACCGCACGCTGCTCATTGCGCAGGCCGTGACCGAGGCCGTCGAGAAGATGGCACAGGCACCCAGTGCCCGCCTGGTGAACCTGGCGGGCCGCCAGCGCATGCTGTCGCAGCGCCTGGCCAAGAACTACTTTTTGAGTGCTGCCAAGGTGGACTCCAAGGTGGTGCAGGCGCAACTGGCGTCAGACGCAATGGATTTCCGCCAGGCCCTGCAGACGCTGAAGGCGGCGCCCGTCTCCACCCCTTCCATCCGCAACGAGCTGGAGCTGGCCGATTCGCAGTGGCTGTTTTTTGAATCCGCACTGCGCCGCCCTGCCGATGACACGGGGCTGAACGCCGTGGCCACCACCAGCGAGCGGCTGCTGGGGGTGATGGACAAGCTCACCGGCCTGTACGACGCTGCCCTGCGCGAGGTGCTGGGCTGAGAGGCTGGGAACGGCAGGGTCACCCGATCAGCCGCCCCAGGCCCCGTGCTGCATGAAGTCCGCCAGGCGGCAATCGCGCCCGACCAGCACCAGCCGGGTGTCCAGCGCGTTGAAAAACCCCGGGGGTGGTGGAAGCGGTAGCTGCTGGACGCGTTTGTGGGTGTCGATGCGCGCCGCCGCCAGTTCGTAGTCGCGGGCCAGGGCCATCCACAGGCCATGGGCGCCGGCCGACTGGCGTGCGCCTGTTATCAGGCTCCTCCCCGAGTCCAGCCACCAGCGGTAGATGGCGGATGCAATGCCCATGCGGCGGTAGCCGTCCACCACCTTGGCGTGGGGGGCGCGCAGGTGGCGGTCGGTGTGGCGGTCCACCTCGACCAGCCGGTTGAACACGGTGTACGCCACGATGCGGTTGCGCAGCGGGTCGATGGCATACACAAAATATTCGCCGTCGGCCTCGCGCAGGCGGAACTCCAGCCCGGGCAGGGGCAGGGCCAGCGGGCGCATTGCATCGCGGGTGCGAGGGTTGGTGCGGATGCGGTCGTACAGGGCGTCAAACTCGCGCTGGATATCGCGGCCCGACAGGTCCACGTCGATGCGCAGTTCGGTCAGCAGGTGGCCCACCGCCCCCAGCCGGCCCAGCCAGCCGCCTGCGGACGGGGTACCGGAGGCTATGCGGGGCGCGAGGGGCAGGGCGCTGACTCCGGGCATCATGGCGCTTCCCCATGGCCCTCGGTCCAGCAGCCGCTCAACAACCGCGCTGGCCGTTCGCGGGCGCATACCCTGGCACTGTTCGGCCAGTCCGGCAGGGGCACCACCAGGCCCGCATACACGCCATAGGCCTCACCCGCTGCAATGGTCTCGCCCGCCCACAGGCTTTCACCCGCGCGGATGGCCCCTCCGGCGTGGATGTGCCCACCCGCATGCACGCCCCAGCCCACCTGCAGGTGGCTCTGGCAGTCCACGTCGCCCGCCACCAGGAGTCCACGCACGGCGTGCACGGAGGCACCGCCTAGCAGGTGGCCGCCCACCTTGATGCCGCTGCCGCAGTCCAGATCGGCGGTGACTCGCAGGTCCTGACCTACCGTACATGGGCCGCCGATGTGGGCCGAGGTGCCGCAATCGAGCTCACCGCCCACCCGCAGGCTGCCCGTGCATTGCAGGCGCTGCGCGACCACCAGGGACCCGCCCACGCGCGCATCGCCGTGCAACCGCACGCTGCCATCGCAGCGCAGCGCGCCCGAGACGCGCAGGTCTTCCCCAACCCGCAGTGCGCCGCCGACCCGCAGGCCGCCCCGCACGCTCAGGCTGCGGCCCGTGCGCAGCACACCATCCACATCGGCGCTGCCCCCGCACCGCACGCTGCCGGCAAACACCAGCGCATCGGCCCCCAGATGCTCCACCTCCAGTACATCGTTGGTGGGGCCGAACTGGTCGAGCATCCAGCAGGCGTCTTCCACGCGGCCTTCGCGCACCAGGTCGTCCAGCAGGGCCTGGTAGTTGCTGGCGCCCTCCTGGCGGCGCAGGTACCAGCGGTAGCCGTCGGCGCAGGGCCGCTTGGCACGGATGAACTGGCGGGTGATGTCGGTGGCGACGGCCGTGTTGGCGATTGCCTCATCGGCGGGAAGGCTGAGCGCAGGGGCGCACGGGGCGAGCGAAATCTCGCCCGAAGGAAACGGGGGCATGGACACTCCTGACGTTCGCGCCCTGGCTGCTACCAAGGCGCAAGCTGGCGCTGGGCGAGGGGCCCGGCGACAGGAGGTGCGCGAAAAGAATGCGGAGGGAGGGGTGTCGCCGGGCTCAGGAATCTGCAGCGAGCGTGCAGACTTGGCGGTCACCGGCCTGGAGCGTGGCCTGCGAGCGCGCGGCACGGCGCAGCGGCGCGGTCGCGCTGGCGGCTGTGTCGTGGGAGTGGCTCGCAAACATCGGCGGCACTATAGGCAGCGGCTTCAAGACCGTCAAATCAATCCGCACTGCCTTGGTGCGGATTGGGCGCGCGCAAACGCAAGTGATAGTGGCTTGCGAGCGCGCTTGGAGCCTTTACACGCAGCGTCCGCCATCCACCTCGATGCACACGCCACTGATGAAGGATGCCTCGTCACTGGCGAGGTACAGCGCTGCGTTGGCCACGTCCAGCGCGGTAGAGAAGCGGCCCAGCGGAATGGTGGCCAAAAACTTGGCGCGGCGGGCCTCGTCCACGGGGCCACCCGCGAACTCGGCGGCCAGGCCCGTGTCGGGGTTGAACACGGGGTTGATGCAGTTCACGCGGATGTTGTCGGGGCCCAGCTCGGCCGCCATGGACTTGCTGGTGATGATGACGGCGCCCTTGGAGCCGTTGTACCAGGTCAGCCCCGGGCGGGGCCGCAGGCCGGCGGTGGAGGCGATGTTGATGATGCTGCCGCCGCCCGCCTGGCGCAGCGCGGGCACGGCGTGGATGGCCGACAGGTAGATGCTCTTCATGTTGATCGCATAGACCTTGTCGAACTCGTCTTCGCTCACCTCGAGCATGGGGCGGTTGCGGTGCGTCCAGCCGGCGTTGTTGACCACCACATCGAGCTGGCCATACAGGCGCACGGCTTCATCGACCAGGGCCTTGACCTCGGCGGACTTGGTCACGTCGGCCTTGAAGAAGGCCGCCGTGCCGCCCGCTGCCGTGATCTCGGCCACCACGCGCTGGCCACCGACCTCGTTGATGTCGTTGACGATGACCTTGCCGCCCTCGGCGGCCAGGCGCTTGGCAATGCCTTCGCCAATGCCGTTGCCGGCGCCGGTGACGATGATGGATTTGTTCTGTACGCGCATGGGCTCTCCGATGGGTTTGTTGGGGGTATCAAATTTGATAGCTGCTAGCGCTTGTCTATAAAGCGCTAGAGGCAGATTTGACGGATATCTCGGGGGTGGGTGACTGCGGGGAGGTGTCTGCGGCCACGGCGGCAGGCGCCTGCGGCACCCCGCCATAGAACTGCGGAAAGTATTCCTTCACGCCGCTGCCGTTGAAGTCCCATCCCGTGCACTGGCCCAGGTGGCGTGGCGGTTCGTCGGGGTTGCTGGACGAAAAAACGGCGGGCACCGACTGAAAGGCCGCCGTGGCCAGGTTGAACAGCAACTCGCGCAGATGGGTGCAACTGGCCACGCCGCCCAGGTGTTTTTGAATCGCCTGGCGCCAGCCGCGTGCCATGCTGCAGCCCACCATCTGCTGCAGCGCGGCCTGGGCTTCGGTACAGCCTTTAAGCGGGTGCGAATCCATGGCCACATCGATGGCCTGCACCACCAACTGGCGGTTGACCGTGACGCGCAGCCACATGTGGTGGATCGCCTCGCCCGCCAGACGCTGTTGGGTTGCGTCGCGGAAGGAGGGCGCGTCGTAGGCCTTGCTGTCGTGCAGCTCGCCTTCGATGTCCCACAGGCCATCGTTGCGTTCAAAGCCCTGGTAGTTCACCCGGCGGACGTGCTTCAAGGTGCGGGGGGCGGGAGGGCTCAGGGGCATGGGGAAAAGCGTCGTGCAAAAAGGCAAAGGTTAGCGGTGCACAGCCGAGCCGTCGCGCGCGGGCGCGACAGACGCTGCCGTTGCGCCATCAACCGTACTTGATGGCGACTGTCTTGAGGGTGGTAAAGCCGTACAGCGCCTCAAAACCCTTTTCGCGCCCGTAGCCGCTGGACTTGACGCCGCCAAACGGCAGCTCTACACCACCGGCAGCGCCATAGTTGTTGATGAACACCTGGCCGCTGTGCACGCGCTTGGCCATGCGGAACTGGCGGGCGCCGTCGCGCGTCCAGATGCCGGCCACCAGGCCGAACTGCGTGGCGTTGGCCTGCTCCACGGCGTGGTCTTCGTCCTGAAAGGCCATGGCGCACAGCACGGGCCCAAACACTTCTTCCTGCGCCAGGCGGTGGCCCACGGGCACATCGCGCAGCAGGGTGGGGGCCTGGTAGTAGCCGGTCTCGGGGGCTTCGTCCACCACCACGCCCTGGGCCACCATGGGGATGCCGGCCACCTGGGCGTCCGACAGGAAGTCCCACACGCGCTGTTGCTGGGTCTGGCGGATCAGCGGGCCGACATCGAGGTCCATGGCGGCGGGGCCCACGCGCAGCTTTTCAAACGCCTTGCCCAGGCGTTCGAGCAGTGGTTCATAAATCAGCGAATCGATCAGCACGCGTGAGCCCGCCGAGCAGGTCTGCCCGGCGTTCTGCACGATGGCGTTGATGACCATGGGGATGGCGGCATCGAGGTCCGCATCGGCAAAGATGATCTGCGGGCTCTTGCCGCCCAGCTCCAGCGTCACGGGGCAGTGGCGCTCGGCGGCCACCTGCTGGATCAGCGTGCCGATCTTGGGGCTGCCGGTGAAGCTGATGTGGTCGATGCCGGGGTGGCGCGCCAGTGCGTCGCCCACCTCGTGGCCGTAGCCGGTGACGATGTTCAGCGCGCCGGACGGAAAGCCCACCTCGGCCGCCAGTTGCGCCACGCGGATCAACGACAGGCAGGCGTCTTCGGCCGGCTTGACCACGCACACGTTGCCCGCCGCCAGCGCGCCGCCCACGCTGCGGCCGAAGATCTGCATGGGATAGTTCCAGGGGATCACATGGCCCGTGACGCCATGGGGTTCGCGCCAGGTCAGCACGCTGTAGCCATCGGGGTAGGGGATGGTCTCGCCGTGGAACTTGTCGCACGCGCCGGCATAGAACTCGAAGTAGCGCGCCAGCGCAATCGCATCGGCGCGTGCCTGCTTGGTGGGCTTGCCGCAGTCGCGCTGTTCCAGCGCGGTCAGCTCGTCGGCATGCTCCAGGATCTTGGCCGAGAGCTTTTGCAGCAGGCGGCCCCGGTCCACGGGCGCCATCTTTTGCCACACCGCGTGGTAGCACTGGCGCGCCGCATGCACCGCCGCATCGATGTCGTCGGCGTTGCTGCGCTGGATCTCGTCGAAGGGCTGGCCGTCGGACGGGTCGATCATGGCAATCGTGCGGCCCGAGGCGGACGGAACCGAGGCGTTGGCGATGTAGTTCAGTTGCATGGTCATCATTTTGCCCGGAAATGGAATGTGTGCTTATTATTTGAGTAAAAAATGCCTCTGGCGCTTGTTGGTAAAGCGCTAGCAGCTACATAGTTGATAGCAATTCAATAGCAGGTGGCGCGCAGCGCTGCCAGGTCCAGGATCTCCACCTCGCCGCGCTGCACGCGCACCAGGTGGCGCGATTCCAGGTCTTTGAGGATCTGGTTGGTGGTTTGGCGCGAGATGGCCAGCATCAGCGACAACTGCTCTTGCGAGATGCCAATCACGCGGCGCGACTGGCCCTCGGCCGTCCACTGGCCATAGCCCTCGGCCATCGTCACCAGGCGCCGCGCCAGGCGCTGCGGCGCGGGCAGTAGCGCCAGCTCTTCCATGGCCACAAACGCCGAACGCAGCTTGTCGGTGAGCAGCAGGGCCAGCGCATGCCAGTGCTGCGGGTGGGCCTGCAGCCAGTGCTGAAGCCGCTCGTGCGGGATGTGCACCAGCGTGGTCGGCTCGGTGGCCTGCGCGTCGTGGGTGCGTGCGGAGTTGTCGAACACCGAGATCTCGCCAAACCATTGCGGCGGCTCCAGGCGGATCAGCAGCGCGGCCCGTGCCTCGTCGGCCCGGCCCCCGGTGCCCGAGATGCTGACCGCGCCGCGCACCACCGCGTACAGCCCGCACGGCGCATCGCCGCGCAGGAACAGCACTTCGCCTGTCTGCAGATGGCGCAGCTGTGCCATGGCCAGCAGCGGCTGGGAAAAGTCGGGTGGCAGGTGGGCAAACCAGCGTCCGGACTGGAGCACGGGCAGATAGGCGGCAGGGTCGGTCATGCGGGAAAGAAGGGGCGCAAACAACAAAGGGAGCGGCGAGGGAAGTCCGCCAGCGTGTGTACGGGAAGGGTCTTGGGCTTGCGGGCTTTGACTTTCTTTTGTCGTGTGTCCGACAGACGCAGGCGCCGTCGCAGGGCGACCATTGATCCTGCTCAAAACAATACCAGGAGACACCCATGAAAACCCTGATCGACCACCTGGCCCAGTACGCCGATTACCACCGCGACCCGCGCAACATCCACACCCACTTTGTGGGCGTGCCCATGATCATGTTGGCCGTGGTCATCCTGCTGTCGCGTCCCACGTGGATGGTGGGCGAGTTGCCGCTGAGCCCGGCGCTGTTTGGCGCGGTGGCCAGCTGTGTTTTTTACTTCCGGCTGGATGCGCGTTTTGGCCTGGTGATGGCGGCGCTGCTGGCCGCCATGCTGGCAGGCGGCCAATGGGTGGCAATGCAAAGCCTGGCGGTGTGGCTGGCCACGGGCATCGGGCTGTTTGCCGTGGGCTGGGTGATTCAGTTCGTGGGCCACTACTACGAAGGGCGCAAGCCCGCGTTTGTGGACGACCTGGTGGGCCTGATCGTCGGCCCGCTGTTTGTGGTGGCCGAGTGGGCCTTTGCGCTGGGTTTGCGCAAGGAAGTGCAGGCGGCGATTGAGCAGCGCAGCGGCCCGGTGCGGCTGCGCACCAGCCAGGCAGCCGCGTAAGCCAGGCCGGTTTCCCTTCACCGTGTTCCCTTGTTGTCAGGGTGGATCTGCCCTGCCAGACCCATGGCATCTCAGCGGTGCCATGGGTTTTGTCGTTTTGGTTTCTGCATGAATGGAGCGCGGCAGCCGTCTGACCGTGTGTGACCCATGAGCTTTGTTTCCGTACTTCCCACCTTGTTGTTCATCGCCCTGGGGCTGGTCATGTTCGGCCTGGGTCTTTCTCTCACGGTGGGGGATTTCAAGCGCCTCATGCACCACCCACGTGCCGTGGTGCTGGCCCTGTTGCTGCAGGTGCTGGTGTTGCCTGCGGCGTGCTATGCCCTCATCGTGCTGCTGGGTGTGGCGCCACTCTACGCGGTGGGGCTGATGCTGCTGGCTGCATCACCGGGCGGTGTGTCGGCCAATCTGTTCAGCCATCTGTTTGGCGGCAACGTGGCGATGAACATTTCGCTCACCGCCATCAACACCGTGTTGTCCATCGTGAGCCTGCCGGTCATCACCAACTGGGCCATCAACACCTTTGCCCATACCGGCCAGGTGGTGCCGCTGCAGTTTGGCAAGGTGGTCGAGGTGATCATCATCGTGCTGGTGCCCGTGGTGCTGGGCATGGCGGTGCACCGGCGCGCGCCGGCTTTCAGCGCGCGCATGGAAAAGCCCATGAAGATCTTCAGCGCCGTGGTGCTGGCCGCGTTTGCGCTGATTGCGATTGCCAAGGAATGGACAGCGCTGGTCGAATCCTTCGCGGTCATCGGTCCGGCCGTGTTGCTGTTCAACGCCATCAGCCTCGCGTCGGGCTACTACCTTTCGCGCGCGGCGGGGCTGGATAAATCGATGGCCACGGCCATCAGCTTTGAGATCGGCATCCACAACTCCACGTTGGCGATTTTTATCGCGCTGTCGGTGCTGGGCAATTTCCAGCTGGCACTGCCTGCGGCGATCTACTCGGTCAGCATGTACGTCCTGGCCACGCTGTTTGGCACGCTGGTGCTGCGGCGGCAGGCCAAGGCCCTTGTGAGGGCGGTGCCATAGTGCGGACGGTGTTCAAGAGGGCACTGCTGGCGGTGCTGGCCCTGCTGCTGTTGGCGCTGGCTGCGATCTGGTGGGCGCTGCAGCAGCATCCATCGCTCGCACCTTACGCGGACCTGCATTGGAAGGCTCCCGTTGGCAGTGGGCCGCCGGCGCCGCTGAAGGTGACTTTCCTCGGGGTCTCCACCGTGCTGCTGGACGATGGAGAAACGGCCTTGCTCACCGACGGCTTTTTCTCGCGCCCCGGCAAGCTGCAGACCTTCCTTGGCAAGGTGGAGCCCGACCTGCAGGCCATCGCCCAGGGCCTGGAGCGTGCCGGGCTTACCGGCAAGAACGGCAGGCTCGCAGCGGTGATCCCCGTGCATTCGCACTATGACCATGCCATGGATGCCCCAGAGGTCGCACGGCGCACGGGTGCGTTGCTGCTGGGCTCGCCGTCCACGGCCAACGTGGGCCGGGGCGCGGGGTTGCCCGAGGCGCAGATCCACACCGCGAAGCTGGGGGAGCCCCTGCGTTTTGGACGCTTTACCGCCACGCTGTACCCCAGCCGGCATGCGCCCACCGGCTTCACCGGCGGCGAGATCACGGAGCCCTTGCACCCGCCCGTGCGTGCCAGCGACTACAAGGAAGGCCAAAGCTATGCGCTGCACATCGAACATGGGGGCAAGACCTTGCTCATCGTGGGCAGCGCGGGCTTTGAGCCCGGGGCCCTGCGGGGCGTGCACGCCGACGTGGTGATGCAGGGCATCGGTGCCCTGGGTCCGCGGCCCGAGAGCTACCGCGATGCGCTGTGGACCGAGGTGATCGCTGCCGTGGGTGCCCGGCGCGTCATCCCCATCCACTGGGACGACTTCTGGCAGCCGCCCGGCCAACCCATGCAGCCCATGCCGCCGCCGCTCGACGACTTTGATGCGTCCATGGCCTACCTGCGCGCTCGCGGGAGCCGCGAGGGGGTGGACGTGCGGTTGCCGCTGGAATGGCTGCCGATGGATGTGTGGGCCGGGTTGGCGCAGAGCCGTTAAAGGCAAGTCCCTACCGATCTTGGCGGCTCACTGCGCGCCAACCGGCACGTACTGCTCGCTGTGCTCGGCCAGCCAGCGCTGCGAGAGATCGGTTCCGTGCTGGCTGGGATGGAAGTCGCGCCGCAGGTACTCGCGCCAAGGGCGCCATGTCTCCCGCACCAGCCCCCCTTTGCCAAACAGCGTGCGTGCGGCGCTGGACCAGGTGCGCCAGTGCCACAGCGTGCCATCGCGGCGCAGGTTGCCCACCGTCTGGCGCAGCACATCGCCCACAAACACCATGGTGATGCGGCGAAACCAGGTGATGCGCCACTCGTGATTGCCGCCGAGGGCCTGGTAAATGTCTAAGGCCGTGTTCTTGTGCTCGGACTCTTCGGCGCAATGCCATTGCCACATGGTGGCCAGGCGCGGCTCCGCCCCCCGCAGGGTCTCGGGGTGGGCCAGCAGCCATTCAGCCAGCAGGGCGGTGAAGTGCTCGTTGGCAGCCGTCACGGCCAGGGGGTGGCGGGGGTCGGCTCCGGCGAAAAGCTGCATGCGTTCCTGCGCGCGGGATGCCCATTCGTTGACCAGGCCCTGCTTTTCGAGGTGCCCATTGAACAGCGCATGGATGCGGCGGTGGGTAGCCTCTTGTCCGATGAAGCCCCGGACCTCGTCAGCGAACTGCGCGTGTTGCTCGGGCGGCATGGCCTTGTGCCCGCCCTTCACCGCGTCGATGAAGAATTGTTCGCCCACCGGAAAACTCATCGACAGCGCATTGAAGAACGCCGTGCGAAACGCATCGCCACCGCACCAGTGGCGGTCAAAGGGCGTTTCCAGATCAATGAGCAGGCGTCGCACGACGAGTTCGGTCATGAGAAAGGGTCTCCGGGAGCACAGTGAAAAGAGGAAGTCTTGGGCTGTTGGTACTTCGTGGTACCGATGGCTGGAATCATGGGGTGTGTATGTGGTACTGTCAAGTACCTGGCATCAACGAGGGAATCCGCAAGCCATGACTGCCGTGCAAGAAACCACCCGAGCAGGCGCCGCAGTGGGCGCCGAGCACCGCGCCCGCCTGCTGGAGGGCATGGCCCGCGCCGTGGCGGCCAAAGGCTATGCCGACACCACCATTGCCGACATCGTGCGCGAGGCCAGCGTGTCGCGCCGCACCTTCTACGAGAACTTTGCCGACAAGGCCGAATGCCTCACGGCGCTGTACGAATCCGCCAGCGGTAACGCACTGGCGGTGCTGCGCGGCGCCATCGACCGCCAAAGCGACTGGCAGGCACAGCTGGAGCAGGCACTTTCGGCGTATTTCGGTGCACTGGCCTGCAACCCGGTCTTGCTGCGCACCCTGTTCATTGAAATCCTGGGCCTGGGCATGCCCGGCCTGGCCGCGCGGAGGCGGGTCAATCAGCAGTTGGTGGACCTGATGCTGGAAGTGATCAACCAGCGCACTGGCGAGAGCCGGGGGGCTCCTTTGCATCCCGCGATGGCCGTGGCGGTGGTGGGAGGCATCAATGAAATGGTGCTGCAGTCCATCGAGCAGGGTCGGGCTGGGGCCCTGCAGGAGCTTGTAGCGCCGTCTGCGGCGCTGCTTCGGGCCGCGATTTCTGCAGATTTCTAAGGGGGTGTGGCTGCGACACGGAGCCAGCGTTTGCAGCCCTGTAACACGGCCACCGTGGCCCACCCGGCACCCAGTGCGGCCAGCCACTGCAGCACTGACAGCGGCGCAAATTTGAACGGTGCAGCCAGCCATGGCACCGTGGTGACAGCTGCCAGCCCCGCCAGCGTGCCACCCAGCACCCAAAGGCTGACGGGCGTGAGGCCTGCCCACAGGCTGCGCCAGCTGGTTTGGCTGCTGCGGCTGGGCAGGATGAGTGCGGCGTTGGCCGCCACCAGCACCACAAACGCGGCCGTGCTGGCGGTGGCGGCATGTGCCGCCTGGCCCAGCAGCCAGGCATACAGACCCACCACGGCTGCTGTCACCACGCTGCCCTGCAGCAGGCTCAGCAGGATGTGGCGGGATGACAGCAGAGGCTCGTTCGCCTCGCGCGGCGGCTGCTGCATGAGGTCGGCAGCGCCTTCCTCGGCCTCGAAAACGATCGAGCAGGCCGGGTCGATGACCAGCTCCAGAAACGCAATGTGCAGCGGTGCCAGCACCAGCGGCAGCCCGAACAGCACTGGCAGCAGCGCCAGCCCAATGATGGGCACGTGCACTGCCAGTGTGTAGACCATGGCCTGGCGCAGGTTGGCAAAGGTCTGCCGCCCCCGGTGAATCGCCAGCACGATGGCCGCGAAGTCGTCGTGCAGCAGCACCAGGGCTGCGGCCTCGCGCGCCACATCGGTGCCGCGCTGGCCCATGGCGATGCCGATGTGTGCCGCCTTGAGGGCGGGGGCGTCGTTCACACCATCGCCCGTCATGGCCACCACCTCGCCCTGGGCCTTGAGGGCTTCCACCAGCGCCAGCTTCTGGTGCGGCTTGATGCGCGCAAACACGCTGACCTGCCGGACTTGCTCGGCCAGCACCTGCGGTGGCATGTGGGCCAGCTCGTCGCCGGTGATTACGCGGTCGTTGGCGATGCCCGCCTGGGCTGCAATGGCGCGCGCGGTGCGGGGGTGGTCGCCAGTGATCATCACCACGCGGATGCCCGCCTGGCGGCACTGCGCAACGGCCTGGGGCACCTCGGGGCGCAGTGGGTCGGCCAGGGCCACCAGGCCCAGCCATTCAAAGTCAAAGTCGTGCTGGGCGTCGGGCCAGGTGTCTTGTGTGTGGTGCCGTGCCTTGGCCATGCCCAGCACCCGCAGGCCCCGGTCGGCCAGGCGCGCGGCCTGGGCGCTGACGGCGGCGCGTTCGGCGTCGGGCAGGTGGCAGAGGTCGGCCACGGCTTCGGGCGCGCCCTTGGTGGCTACCGTGTCGTGCGCCGAGATGCCGTCGCGCCACAGGTGGCTCATGGCCAGCAATTGGGGCGAGAGCTCGTATTCGCGTGCCAGCGACCATGCGGGGTGCAGGTGCTCGGTGTCCACCAGGTGGTCCGCAGCCATGCGGTGAAAGGCCTGCTCCATGGGGTCGTGCGGTTCGATCTCGCTGGCCAGCACGGCGTATTCGAGCAGCTCGTGGAAGGCATCGGGCAGCGCGCTGCCGTCGGCTGCGGCAGGCAGGTGTTGCACATCCAGCTCCTGGCCTGCAATGCAGAGCGCCGCCACCGCCATGCGGTTTTGGGTGAGCGTGCCGGTCTTGTCCACGCACAGCACCGTGGTCTGCCCCAGCGTTTCGATGGCGTTGAGCCGCCGCGTGAGCACCTGCTGTGCCGCCAGCCGCCGCGCGGCCAGGGCCAGGAGGACGATCATGATGACTGGCAGCTCTTGCGGCAGGATGCCCATGGCCAGCGTGATGCCAGCCAGCACGGCCTGCAGTGCATCACCCCGCAGCGCCCAGAACAGGCACACCAGCAGTGCGCAGAGCGACAGGCCGATGACCACCAGCTTGCGGGTCAGCCGGGTCATCTCGTCGCGCAAGGGCGAGGCCTGCAGCGCAATGGTGTCGAGCGACTGGCCAATGCGGCCCAGTTCGGTGTGGCGTCCCACGCCAGTCACCCGCAGCAGGCCCTGGCCACCGACCACCAGCGTGCCTGCAAACACCTTGTCGGCAGGTTGTTTGGCCACGGGCTCGGATTCGCCGGTCAGCATCGACTCGTTGGCGGCCAGCTCGTGGGCTTGCAGCAGCGTGCCGTCGGCCGGTATGCGGTCGCCCTCGGCAATCATCAGCAGGTCTTCGCGCACCACCTCGCGGCCCGCAATGCGCACCAGGGTGCCGCCGCGCAACGCCAGCGCGCGGGGGCTGGAGAGGTCGCGCAGGGCATTCAGCGCGTTGTCGGTGCGGCGCTCCTGCAGCACCGTGATCGCCATGATGATGACCACAAAGCCCAGCAGGATCAGCGCCTCGTGCGCATCCCCCATCGCGAGGTAGATGGCGCCTGCGCCCAGCAACAGCAGGAACATGGGCTCCGTGACCACGTCCCAGGCCATGTCGCGCAGCGTGCGGCGCTGGCTGATGCCCAGTTCGTTGGGGCCTTCCTCGCGCAGGCGCTGGGCGGCAACGGCTGGGTCGAGGCCGGTAGTGGAGTCGGTAGTGGGCATGTGGACCGTGAAGCTGCGTTGCAAGGAGGGTCGCAACGGTGCAACCGTTATACCGCGCGCTGGTGTCTGCAGCCCTGATGCAGCGCAGTGGGCCGCACCCGGGGTCCTTTCCTTAGAACCTGTTCAATGTCTTTTTGGAGATTGCATTGGAGTGCAATCGGGATGAGTGGATGCTTCGGATGCGCCGCATGGGCTCGTGCCCATGCAAGCAGCAGAGGCGCCCAATCGCCCGATTTCACTCCAACCCTTCGGGCAAGTGCCTTGCCGGGCGGTCTGCGGTGTTGCGGCGCTTGCCAATAGCCGAGCTATTGGCTGCGCACCGCGCCTAGCATCCCATCCCGGCAAGGTACTTGTGCAACTCCAAAAAGACGTTGAACAGGTTCTTACACCTCGCACATCACAAAGTCTGCCTTGCCGACATTGCACTCCGGGCAGCGCCAGTTGGCGGGCACGTTGGCCCAGAGGGTGCCGGGCGCGATCCCGTGGTCGAGCAGGCCCGCAGCCTCGTCGTAGATCCAGCCGAAAACGGCACACATGTAGATTGTCATGGGGTGTTTCTTTCGTGGTCGGTGGCTATGACTCAGTCGTCATCGTGGGGCCGTTGGCGTTCGGCTGATATGCCGCTGGCAACCCAGCCGCTGGGTGACTGCTGCCACTGCCAGGCACAGAAGGCCAGTGTCGCGATCAGCAGCAGGGCTGCAAGCCAGGTGCGGTTCTTTGGGACCAGGTCCGGCCCTTTGCCCTCCACCCGGCCGGTGAGCATGGGCAGTGCCTGGTTCTTGCGGCGCAGCACGCTCAAGCCTGCAATCAGCGCGATGTGGGCCAGCACCACAAACAGCAGGGCGTTGCCGAAGAACTCATGCACCTCTTCCATCACTTCTCCCATCCAGTGGCCACCCAGCGCAGTGCCCCAGTCGTTGTACGTGGCGTAGCCACTGAGCGTGAGGGGCACCACCAGCGCCAGCAGCAACACGATGGCCAGCGCCATCAGCAGGTTCTGGCCCTGGCGCCAGTTGATCTGCGTGACCGATGGGGCCTGGGGCAGGGCGCGCAGCCATGCGGGCGCCCCCGCCAGCTTGCGCCACAGCAGGCCCAGGCCCGAGGTGCGCGGCCCGAAGATGCCGTACAGCAAGCGAAAGCCCAGAAGCCCCGCCATGGTGTAGCCCAGCGTCACGTGCAGCAGCCGCCAGTGCTCGCCGTCGGCCGTGGCGTAGGCGCCCACAAAGCACAGCGCAAAAAGCCAGTGGAACATGCGTGTGGGTGCGTCGATGACCCGGCGGCTGGGCACTTTGGCCAGAGTGGGTTGCGCCGTTGCGTCGGCGGGATGGAGGGTGGGTGTGTTGTTCATCGTGTTCTCTTTGTAGGGGCTCCGGAGGAGGGCCGTGCGTGGCGGTCAGTCGTTCCAGGCGCGGCGTGAGCGGGCATCCAGCCCCGCCGGCGTGCGCAGGTCGTGGTCGTCAAACTGCCCCTGGTCCGCGCCCGTGTGGCAGGCCGCGCAGTTGGCGGCGCTTTTCACGCTGGCGAGCTTCCAGGTGGCGGGTTCGATCTTTCGGTGCTTGCGTTCAAACCAGGCCGAGCGGGTGATGCGGTCCTCCGGCGGCTCTTCCTTCACGCGCTTGTAGGTGCCTGCGTGGGTCTGCAGCCACTGGTTGAGCTGCCGCACGGTGGCGGCATCCAGCGATGCGTCGGTGCCGTAGTGCTTGTCCAGGCCCGTCATCACGCGGTTCCACGACGCTGCGGGCAGCAGGCCGGGCGGGTAGGCGGTGTGGCAGGCGGCGCATTCCTGCGTGTAGGCGCTGGGCACGTTGCGGGGCATGGCGCGCCCTCTGTCTGCATGGGCGTCGGACAGCGTCATCGTGGTGAGCACGCAGAGGACGGCGGCCATGGCAGCGGGGCGGAGTTGGGAAAGTTTTTTCATGGTGCTGCAGTTCAAGGCTTGAGGGCGTTGAGGTAGGCCAGCACGTCGGCTTTTTCGACGGCCGTGCATTCGCGGCTCAGCACGTCGTTGCAATTGCGGCGAAACCATTTTTCGACCTTGGCGGTGTCGGTGAAGGCCTTGGGGTTGAACGCCGGGGCCAAGGGCGCAATCGATTTACCAGTGCTGGCGTGTTTGCCTTGCGCGGTGGGCGGCGTGCCGTGGCACGAGGCGCAGGACCACTCGCCGCCGTGGCGGGTGGTGAAGAGCACTTGGCCCTTGTCGGCGTTGCCCGGACTGCCGGCCTGTGCGCTCCAGTGGGCGAGCTGCTGGGCGGCGGTGGTGTCTGCGGCATGGCTCGGGCTGGCTACTGTCCAAGCAAACAGTGCTGCAAGTGCCAGGTGGCGAACGGTTGTCATCGTGGGGTCCTTTTGAGTGTCTTCGTGTGTTGCCATTGTTGAAACGGCGGCCTGAACGGCGCGTGAAAGAGCCGTTCATCGGCCGTTCAGAAACTGCGCAGGACAATGGCCCATGTTTTCGACGAGCTGCCGCACACCCACTCGCCGCCACGCCGCACGCCTGGCGGTGGCTGCGTGGGCGCTGTGGGGCACGGCGTTGGTCGCGCCGTCCGCTGCGGCCAGCGGCCATGACGACCATGACCGCGCCCGGCAGGCCGTGCAGGCAGGCCAGGTGCTGCCCTTGCCCGCAGTGCTGGAGCGCCTGCAGCGCGAAGTGCCCGGCCAGGTGCTGGAAGTGGAGCTGGAGCAGGAGCGGGATCGCTGGATTTACGAGATCAAGCTGCTCACACCTGCCGGGCAGTTGACCAAGGTCAAGCTGGACGCACGCACGGCCGAGGTGCTGCGCATCAAATCGCGCGACGATCAACGAACCGGCCGAGAACACCGGCGAGAGCAGCCTCGCAATTAGCCACCCATGCGCATCCTCCTGGTAGAAGACGACACGCTGCTGCGCACCCAGTTGCGCACTGCGCTGCACGGCGCGGGCTACACCGTGGACGAGGCCGACAACGGGCGCGACGCCCAGTTTCTGGGCGACACCGAGGCGGTGGATGCCGTGGTCCTGGACCTGGGCCTGCCGGTGGTCGACGGGCTCACGGTGCTCAAGCGCTGGCGGGCCGAGGGGCGCAACATGCCGGTGCTGATCCTGACCGCGCGCGACAACTGGCACGAAAAGGTGGCGGGTATCGACGCCGGTGCCGATGATTACCTGACCAAGCCCTTTCACCTCGAAGAACTGCTGGCACGCCTTCGCGCACTGATACGCCGCGCCAGCGGGCAGGCGTCGGCGGTGCTGCAGTGTGGCGACTGGTCGCTGGACACCCGCAGTGGCCGCGTGACCTGCGCGGGCCAGCCCGTGGCGCTCACGGCGCATGAATACAAGGTGCTCGATTACCTCATGCACCGGCCGGGCGTGCTGGTGTCGCGCAGCGAGCTGACCGAACACATCTATGCGCAGGACTTTGACCGGGACTCCAACACCATCGAAGTCTTTGTGGGGCGCCTGCGCAAAAAACTGCAAGCTTTCTCCCAAGACCCGAACCACTCTGCCCGCATCGAGACAGTGCGTGGCATGGGCTACCGCCTGGTGCCACCATGAACCGGGGTGGGTTGCATTGGTCGCGCTCCCTGCGGTTTCGGTTGCTGGCCGTGACGGTGGCGGGGGTGGCTGTGGCCGTGGTATTGGCTGGTTTTGTGCTCAGCGGGCTGTTCCGCGAGCATGTGCAGCGCCAGTTCGAGGCGGCCCTCGTGCAGCAGCTGGACCAGGTCACGGCGCGGCTGGGGTTTGATGCCCAGGGCCAGCCGGTGATCGCTGCGCAGGCGCTGTCGGACCCGCGCTGGCTCAAACCCTATTCCGGCCTGTATTGGCAGGTGGACGCCATGGCGCCCGATGGTAACGGCCGTGCCGGCATGCTGCGCTCGCGCTCGTTGTGGGACACCAGCCTGGCCCTGCAGGTGGATGCCCTGGCCGATGGCGCGGTGCATGTGCATGAGGTGGCAGGCCCTCAGGGCGCGCCCTTGCTGGTGCTGGAGCGCACCGTGCGTGCCGAAGGCATGGATGCGGCGCGCTGGCGCCTGATCGTGGCGGCCGACCTGCAGGCCACCCAGGCGGCCACCGCGCGGTTCACGCGTGTGCTGGTGCTGTCGCTGGCGGCGCTGCTGGTGCTGCTGGCAACCGCCGCCTGGGCCCAGGTGGCGGTGGGGCTCAGGCCCTTGCAGGCGCTGCAGCGGGGCTTGCAGGATGTGCAACAGGCGCGCGCCACCCAGTTGCAGGGCGCATTCCCTGCCGAGGTGCAGCCGCTGGTGGATGACTTCAACGCCGTGCTGGGCCGCAATGCCGAGGTGGTAGAGCGTGCGCGCACCCAGGCGGGCAATCTGGCGCACGCCTTGAAAACACCGCTCACCGTGCTGGAGAACGCGGCCCGCGCGCCGGCACCCAGTGATGGCGCAGCGTTGGCTGCGTTGGTGCACGACCAGGTGCAGGTCGCGCGGCGCCACATCGACTGGCACCTAGCACGCTCACGCGTGGCCGCCTCGGCGCACCTGCCCGGCCAGCGCACGGCGCTGGAGCCGGTGGTGGGTGGACTGGTGCGTGTCATGAACAAGGTGCATGCCGGGCAGGGCGTAGACATCACCATTGCACTGCCCGATGCTCCGCTGTTCTTTGCGGGCGAGGCGCAGGATCTGCAGGAAATGCTCGGCAACGTGCTGGACAACGCCTGCAAATGGGCACAGTCCACCGTGCGGCTGACAGCGCACGCGCAGGGTGAGGACGCTGAGGGACCGTTGCGCCAGCTTTTGATCAAGGTAGAAGACGACGGCCCCGGCATCGGTGCCGCGCAGCGCGCGCAGGCCTTGGAGCGCGGCGTGCGGCTGGACGAAACGGTGCCGGGCACGGGACTGGGCCTTGCCATCGTGCAGGACCTGGCGGCCATGTACGGAGGGCGGCTGGACCTGGAACCCGCCGACCTTGGCGGCCTCAGGGTGGTGCTTGTGTTGCCCGCTGCGGGAGAGTCGGTGTGAAAAACCGCCAGAGCTGAAAAGACGAAAAATAGCCCGCCGTAACGGAGAAGGCGTAAAAAAGCCCGCCGAAGCGGGCTAAGGCCCTGACAAATCCCCTCGATCTCTCGAATGTCGCAAAGCCTTGGACTGGACGCCCCCAGCGTATCACTCCGGATGGCGTTTGACTACCAGAGGAACGATAGGCAGCGCGGCGACCGTGACGGGCCCGCCCCCCAGGGTTCTGCGCCAGGTTTTCAGGATATGTTTGGGATAAAAATGACCCCTGGCGCTTATCCATAAAGCGCTAGGTGCTCTTCTTTCAGGAGCAAATTACAACCTGCTCTCCACGCTGTTGCGCATGGCCGCCTGCGCCACGGCGTCCAGGGCTTCGTCCACCACGGTCTGTTCGGTCAGCACCTGCATTGCGCCTTGCTGGAAGAGCCTGTCCAGAAGGCGCAGGGTCATCGATTGGGTTCGGCCAGAGGCACTGGTGAAGAGGAAAAGGTTGCCTTGTGAGCCGATCCAGGACAACTGGGTGCGCTCCCAATGGCCTGCCACCTGCAGGTTCACCCAGGTGCCAATAGCCAAGGGCGCCAATGGCACCAGGTGGGGCACCGCGGTGGCATCGCTGGAGGCGGACTCTGGCGCCGGTACCACGCTCTCCAGTTCGGGGGACTGCGAGATATCCACGTAGCCGGATTCCTTGGCCTCGGAGGGGGCCACCCACGGGTCGTCATCGTCCAGGGGGACTGGCGGTGCCACCGCCTGCGCCTCGGGTGGCGGTGCGGGGGGTTGGGTGGCAACCCTGGGACCGGGCTTGAAGGCCTGCTGGTGCAGCTCCATCAGCAGATCGAAGACGGCCTCGGTCCGGGTGGCGGGGTAGTCGATGGACGCCAGGCCCTCGCGCAGCTTGGCCAGCAGCTTGGGCAGCAGGCGCGCGAGCCGGCCGGTGTTTGCACGGGTCAGCTCGGGCTGCGCGCTCCAGATCAGGGCGTCCACCAGTTCCTCGTAGCGGCCCGGGTCGGCGCGGCCGGTGGTGGTGGTCAGGCGCGCCTGGGCCATGACCTGGGCCCAGGGGCCCAGCAGGAAGCGGGAGATTTCGTCGGGCACCTTGCCGAAATCAGGCAGCAGCCAAAGGTCGCGCGATATCCGGGCGGCCAGCAGGTGGCGCTGCTCGGCATGCTGCAGGGTTTCGATGGCGCGCTGGCGCTCCTGCTTGCGCTGCTGGTCCTTCTCTGCCCATTTGGCGTGCAATTGCTGCAGGACGTGCTCGAAGTCGTCGGGCCCCTCGATGGTGGCCGTGGCCAGCGGGCCTGCAATGTTCATGAGCGATCGCATGAAGCTCTGGAAACCGGGGGCCTCGGTGCTGCTGAAGGCCAGGCTGCGGTCGGTGATGTCCTGCAGCAAGCGGCGCGCGGCGTGCTCCTTGTGGCTGAAGAACCGGGGGTCGGCCAGTGCCAGCTGCATCAAGGCGGGCTCCAGCGCGCGGATGAATTGCTGCACGGGCCACAGCAGCCGGCTGTCGCGCGCGATGTTGTCCACCATCAGCGCCACCACCTCCATGCTCAAGGCTTCTCCCAGCCCGCCGGAATGTTTGCGTGGCGGGGCTGCGGGGTTGGCGCCTGCATTGCCGCTTGCCTGGGAGCGCTGGCCTCCCAGTCGCTCCATCATGTGGCTAACCTGGTTCATCTCCTGCAGCGCCTCAAAGGCGGCGGGCACGGTGGCTGCGAAATCCGTGGCGGGCGGGTCGATGCGGGGAAGTTGGTCCGGGTTCTCGAACTCGCGGGCAAACCGGTCCGCGAAGTTCTCTTCGGACTCGGGTGTCGATGTCGTGGCAGATGCTTGCGCCAGCGCGGGGTTCTCGCTGAACTCGCCCAGCAGCAGGCGGCGCAGGCGGTCGAGTGTGAGCAGGGGGTCGGCGTGGGCTTCCGCTGTGGACAGGTCGTTGTCAGATGCAAAGCCGGGGGATACGCCGCCTTCGGCCGGCGCAACGTAGACCACCTGGCCGTCGGCCTGGCGCATCGCATAGCCCACAGGCTGCACGCCGCTGAGCTTGAGCCGATCCGTCTGCGCCAGGTAGAGCCCACGCAGCTCAGCGCCCAGCGCCTGGGCCATGGGTCCCATCCAGTCGTGCCGAACCTGGTCTGTGACCTGCATCTGTGACACCACGGTCTGCAATGCCTGCAGGAAAACTTCGGGGCGCAGGGGGTTGTGCTCGGGCTGCACGCGGGGCAGGCCCAGGGCCGCGCACACCAGGGCGTCGAGGTCGGCCAGTGGCCCCTCCACTGCAGAGATCAGTACCTGCCGGGCGCGGGCGCGCTCCACGCTGTCGTTGATCTGTGCCTCGTCCATCAGTTCGAGGTCGTCGAAATGGATGCTGAACAGGGAGCGCGTGGGTTTTTCCTCGTTCTGTGCTGCTTCCTGGTCGAGTGCCTTGCGCAGTGCGTCGGGGTAACGCTCGCCCATCACGGACGTGAGCCGCGACAGCTGTTGCCGCGCTTCCTGCATGGCGTGGTGTTCGCCCGGTGTGCGGGCCTGGTCCTGGCGCGCCTGCAGGGCCATGCGCGTGGCCTCGGCGACGCGCTCCATCAAGGGCCGGGCCTGTGCCAGCACGTCGTGCACGATGTGCTGGTAGGGCGTGGTATGGCTGGCGGAGGGCGCGGGGGCCGACGGTGTGGTGTGTTTCAAGGCCATCTTCTGGGAGGACGGGAACCGGTGCCTGCCATGGTACGCGGCAAAAAGGGGCCTGAGGCCCCTTGTTTACCTGGATTTCCGGCTTGTCAGGCCGGGTCCGTGCGCTTCATCCGCCGTGGAACTTGACCACCAGCGGCACGATCAGCAGGGCCACGATGTTGATGATCTTGATCAGCGGGTTGATGGCGGGGCCGGCCGTGTCCTTGTAGGGGTCGCCCACGGTGTCACCGGTCACTGCGGCCTTGTGGGCCTCGCTGCCCTTGCCGCCGTGGTGGCCGTCTTCGATGTACTTCTTGGCGTTGTCCCAGGCGCCGCCGCCAGTGCACATGCTGATGGCCACGAAGAGGCCGGTGACGATGGTGCCCATTAGCAAACCGCCCAGTGCCTTGGGCCCCAGGGCCAGGCCCACCACGATGGGCACCACCACGGGCAGCAGGCTGGGGATCACCATCTCCTTGATGGCGGCGGTGGTCAGCATGTCCACGGCCTTGCCGTACTCGGGCTTGGCCGTGCCTTCCATGATGCCGGGGATGTCGCGGAACTGGCGGCGCACCTCCACCACCACGGCACCGGCGGCGCGGCCCACGGCCTCCATGGCCATGGCACCGAACAGGTAGGGGATCAGGCCGCCGATGAACAGGCCCACGATGACCAGCGGGTCGGACAGGTCGAACGTGATGGCGCGGCCGTAACTCTCGAGCTTGTGCGTGTAGTCGGCAAACAGCACCAGGGCGGCGAGGCCGGCCGAGCCAATCGCGTAGCCCTTGGTCACAGCCTTGGTGGTGTTGCCCACGGCGTCCAGCGGGTCGGTGATGTCGCGCACGCTGCTGGGCAGCTCGGCCATCTCGGCAATGCCGCCGGCGTTGTCGGTGATGGGGCCATAGGCATCCAGCGCCACCACGATGCCCGCCATGGACAGCATCGACATGGCCGCCACCGCAATGCCGTACAGGCCCGCGAGCTGGTAGGCCGAGAGGATGGCCAGGCACACGAAGATCACCGGCCAGGCGGTGGATCGCATGGACACGCCCAGGCCCGCGATGATGTTGGTGCCGTGCCCGGTGGTGGATGCCTGCGCGATGTGCTGCACGGGCGAATACTGTGTGCCGGTGTAGAACTCGGTGATCCAGACCAGCGCAGCCGTCAGCGCCAACCCGGTGAAGCAGGCGCCAAACAGGCGCATCTGGCTGCCGCTGGCCAGGATGGAGTTGTCCGGCATGATCCACATCGTGACGAAGTAGAACGCGATCAGCGAGAGCACGCCCGCAATCGCCAAGCCCTTGTACAGCGCCGGCATCACGTTCTTCATGCCGGGCGAGGCCTTCACAAAGAAGCAGCCGATGATGGACGCCACGATGGACACGGCGCCCAGCGCCAGCGGGTACACCACGGCGTTGACCGGCGCGCTCACCACCAGCAGCGCGCCCAGCACCATGGTGGCGATCAGCGTCACCGCATAGGTCTCGAACAGGTCGGCCGCCATGCCGGCGCAGTCGCCCACGTTGTCGCCCACGTTGTCGGCGATCACGGCGGGGTTGCGCGGATCGTCTTCAGGGATGCCGGCCTCCACCTTGCCCACCAGGTCGGCACCCACGTCGGCGCCCTTGGTGAAGATGCCGCCGCCCAGCCGCGCAAAGATCGAGATGAGCGACGAGCCAAACGCAAAGCCGATCAGCGGGTTGAGCAGATTGGCCAGGTTGGCCGTGGGCGTGAGGTTGCCATTGCCCGCCAGGAACCAGTAAAAGCCCGTGACGCCCAGGAGCCCCAGCCCCACCACCAGCATGCCGGTGATGGCCCCGCCGCGAAACGCGACATCGAGCGCGGGGCCAATGCCCTGTGTGGCTGCCTGTGCCGTGCGCACATTGGCGCGCACCGATACGTTCATGCCGATGAAGCCACAGGCGCCCGAGAGCACCGCGCCCACCACAAAGCCCACGGCCGTGGTGCCGTCGAGAAAGATGCCGATGAGAACCGCCAGCACCACGCCAACGATGGCGATGGTCTTGTATTGGCGGGCGAGGTAGGCGGCGGCACCGGCCTGGATGGCGGCGGCAATCTCCTGCATGCGGGCGTTGCCGGGGTCCTTGGCGAGGATCCATCCCCGCGCCCAGATGCCGTAGGCCACCGCAATCAATCCGCAAACCAGAGCCAGTATCAGGGGGGCAGTCAGCGCTGTATTTCCAGCCATTCGTCACTCCTTGAAATATTCAGTTGCACGGAAGGAAACACAACGCAGGACGGTGGTGCTTCCGTTGCGTTGCTTCCTCGTGCTCCCTGTGCATTTCGCGGCAGGAGTCGATTGGCCAACAGGCCCAATTTACAGGCAAACGCTGGTTTGCAAGCGGGCAGAAAGGGGCGTGCGCCTAAAATCAGGGTTAATCCCGACGCTTCATTGCGCTGCATCAGCGCCGGATGCCTCGCGGGTTACCGTCAACAAACCACTCTCCAAAGACATGTCCCTCAACAACGTCCCCCCAGGTAAGAACGTTCCCGATGCCTTCAACGTCGTCATCGAAATCCCGATGAACGCCGACCCGATCAAGTACGAAGTGGACAAGGAATCGGGCGCCATTTTTGTGGACCGTTTCATGACCACGGCCATGCATTACCCGACCAACTACGGCTACGTGCCGCAGACGCTGTCGGGCGACGGCGACCCAGTGGATGTGCTGGTGATCACGCCTTACCCCCTGCACCCCGGTGTGGTCGTGACCTGCCGCCCCCTGGGTATCCTGATGATGGAAGACGAGGCCGGTGTGGATGGCAAGGTGATTGCCGTGCCCACGTCCAAGATCCTGCCCATGTACGACCACTGGAAGACCATTGACGACGTGAACGCCATGCGCCGCAACGCCATCGCCCACTTCTTCGAGCACTACAAGGACCTGGAAAAGGGCAAGTGGGTCAAGGTGCTGGGCTGGGAAGGCATTGACGGCGCCAAGAAGGAAATCGTCGACGGCATTGAAAGCTACAAGAAGGCCCACGCCTGAAGGTGGTTTGGCATAAAAAATAGCCTCTATGGCTTGACGGGAGTTAATTTGTAGCTATAAATAATATAGCATCAAGGGGTTCCCTCGAAAAAGCATGCGGGTCACAACCCGCATGCTTTTTTTATGGCCGCGTGGTGCCTCGCTGTAGGGGGAAAGCCCGCTTTGCAGGACTTGTGACACTGTTAGACTGCATTTGGTTACAAATATGTGGTGCTGAGCAATACGGATTGGCATGCGTCGAAGTGCCTTGTGTGGGCAACGCAATGTGAAGGGTGATTCATGAAAGTTTCCGATATGCGCATCGGCGTCAAGCTGGGGGCGGGTTTTCTGTTGATGGTGTTGTTCACCACGCTGCTGGGCGTGACCGCGCTCGTCCAGATGTCGCGCATTCACAGCAACGCGGACAACCTGGCCACGAACCTGTTGCCCACCGTCGCGCAGGTGGGCGAGCTGCGGGTGCTGCTCAACCGCATGCGCCGCTCAGAGGGAGGCCTGGCCACGGCGCGAAATGCCCCCGAGGTGAAGGCGTTTTCCGAACAGGTGCTGGCGCGGCACAAGGATGTGGAGCGGGTCGAGGGGACCCTGGCGCCCCTGGTCGATACGCCCCGCGAGCGCGAGGCCTTCGATCTGTACAAGCAGCGCAAGGCCGCCTACCTCGTGGTGCAGGCGAACCTGATCGAGATCGCCAAGAACGTGGATTTCAGCACCACCGAAACCCTGGAGCTGACGGGCGACGCGCTGGGCATGCTGTACGCCGGAGAGTCGGAAACCGCCTTCGTGGCCACGGCGGAAACGTTGGGGGAGCTGCAGAAGATCAACGCCGAGAACGCGGTGCAGGCCAATGCCGACGCCCGGGAAGTGTTTGACAGGGCGCGCCTGTGGTTGCTGGGCACGTTGGCGGTGTGTGTGGTGCTGGCTGCGCTGCTGGGCGTGGGCATCACGCGCACCGTCTCCCGGCCGGCCCACCATGCCGTGCGGGCTGCCCGGGCCATTGCCGAGGGCGACCTCACGACCGAGGTGCCGCCAGGCGGCAAGGACGAAATGGGCCAGCTGCTCACGGCGCTGGGGGACATGCGTGCCAACCTGGCGCGCGTGGTGTCGGGCGTGCGCAGCAACGCTGAAGGTGTTGCATCGGCGAGCTCGCAGATTGCGTCGGGCAACAACGACCTGTCGGCGCGCACC